>NZ_CP063812.1:1327650-2655300 GCF_015277855.1 Microbacterium cremeum | reverse complement strand
TTCCGTTCTCAATCGAGTGGATCGTGTCCGTCATATGCCGAACTTCCCCCGCCGAATCGCGCGTCGCGTCATCGAGAAGCTGCCTGATCAGTGGAGGAGCCGCGTCCGGGCGGCGCGGGTCGAGCGCTCCTATACTCTCAACACGCGAGGGATCGTGGCCAATCACGAGATGGTCACGTGGTTCCGCGCTAACGGGCGCCCGGTGAGCATTGTCATTCCGAGCTACAACGATCTCCCGCTGCTGACCGAAGCGCTGGCGAGCATCGCAGAGACATGCGCCCACATAGACTACGAGGTCATCATCGTCGACGATTTCATCGATCCGATCGTCGCCCAACAGCTGAAGGCGCTCGAGGACGATCGGGTCACGGTCGTGCTGAAGGAGGCCAGGCTGGGCTTTTCGGGAACGGTGAACGAGGGAATGCGGCGGGCCCGCCACGACATCGTCCTGCTCAACAGCGATATCGTGGCCAAGCCCGGCTGGCTGGAGGCTCTGCAGTACAGCGCCTATGCACTCGACCCTGAAATCGGGATGGTGAGCCCGAAGCTCGTCTATCCCAGTGGTCGCATCCAGTACGGAGGCACCTACTACGCACGCATCCTCGCTCCGCAGTGGTTCGGTCACCTCCATGTCGGCGCTCCCGCGACCAAGCCCACCGCGAACGTGGCGGGGTACAACCGATCCATCTCGGGCGCGTGCGTCTACATCACGCGAGAGGCGTTCGAGCGGACGGGCTACCTCGACGACGAGTTCTGGCTCGGTTTCGAAGACGTCGACTACGGCCTCCGCGCGTGGGAGCGGGGCATCCGCTGCTTTTATCAGCCGGCCGCCATGCTCGTTCACCACGAGTCCGCATCGCGCGGCTACAGCCAAGGACAACGTGAACTCGCCTCGATGAGACGATTCTGGCGCCGATGGGAGCAGCGCTTCCTCGCGCGGCGGCTGCCTGATGACGCGCCCGTCGACTTTCTGGTCGGTCCCGCGTCCGAGCCGATCTGGCGGGAGTATGTCGCATTGCTCGCCGACGAGCTGCGCCGTGAGGGTCGCGTCGTCGCCGTCCGCGAGGTGCCGAGCGCCGATCCTCACGAGCCCACGATCGAAGCGCTGGCCAGCGGGGAGCGCGTTGTCGTCGCGTGCGACTGGACCGCCGCCTCGACTGCCTGGCTCGCGACCCTGGGCGGCTCGCTGCCGGTATATCTGCTGCCCGCGATGGAAAGCATCTTCCACGGTGCCGACCGTTCCCTACAGGCCAGGATCGTCGCGGGCTACCGGCCCGAGTTCGACTACATCTCGCCCAACCGGTGGACTTCCGCGCAGCTCCAGGCCGAGGCCGCATGGGAGACCGGTCGTCGGGTCGCGCCCGCGCTGGCGCCGCCCGCGCTCTCCGACCATGCCGACGACGTTGTCGTCACCATCGCGGCGTCCGCGAGGCAACGCGTGCTGGTCGACGAGCTGTGCGCTTCGCTCGGGGCAAGAGCGACGCACGTGGATTCGGTCGCCGGTCCGGCAGAGGTGGCCGAGCACCGCCCTCGCGCTGTCGTCCTGTTCGCGGAGCAGCAGTCCAGCCTGCTGCCGTTCGCGTTGATGTCTCTCGGCGCCGTGTTCCTGGCGCCGATCGACGGCCGGCTCGCCCACGAGGTCCTCGACGGCTACAACTCGCTCCTGTTCGCGCGCGGAGACGAGAATCAGCTCCGGAGTTCACTCACCGCCGCGCTGACGGACGACGACGTGTGGCGGGAGATCCGGGAGAACGGTCATGCGTCGGCGCGCCGCGCAGCGGCAGCCGCCCTCCGTGGGGTTCTGGACGCGCTCGTCGACTTCTCGCAGTCCCCGGTGTGAGGCCGTCCCGGGCAGTCCGAGTTTGAGAGCATGGGCCGCATCGGGGAGACTTGTCAGATGCGCGGAATCATCCTGGCAGGCGGAACCGGCTCCCGTCTGCACCCCATCACCCTCGGCATCTCGAAGCAGCTCGTGCCCGTGTACGACAAGCCGATGATCTACTACCCCCTGTCGACGCTGATCCTCGCCGGAATCCGCGATATCCTCATCATCACAACTCCGCAGGATTCCGAGCAGTTCCAGCGGCTGCTCGGTGACGGGTCGCGCTTCGGCATCTCGCTCACGTACAAGACCCAACCGTCCCCCGACGGGCTCGCGCAGGCCTTCATCCTCGGCGAGCAGCACATCGGTGACGATTCCGTCGCGCTGGTCCTAGGCGACAACATCTTCTACGGGCAGGGCATGGGAACCCGCTTGCGCCAGTACAGCGACCTCACGGGCGGTGTCGTCTTCGGCTATTGGGTCGATGATCCCTCCTCGTACGGAGTGGTCGAGTTCGACGCCGCGGGCAAGGTCGTCTCGCTCGAAGAGAAGCCTGCGCGGCCGAAGAGCCACTACGCGGTGCCCGGACTCTACTTCTACGACAACGACGTGATCGAGATCTCCAAGAGCCTGAAGCCGTCACCGCGAGGCGAGCTCGAGATCACCGATGTGAACAAGATCTACCTTTCGCGCGGAGACCTGCGGGTCGAGCTGCTCCCGCGCGGCACTGCCTGGCTCGACACCGGCACCTTCGACTCGCTCGCGGAGGCCACGGACTTCATCCGAACGGTCGAGAAGCGACAAGGGTTGTCCATCGGGTGCCCGGAAGAAGTCGCGTGGCGGATGGGGTTCCTCTCGGATGAAGAACTGCGCGAGCGCTCGGAGCCTCTCATCAAGAGCGGGTACGGGGCGTATCTGCTGACGGCGCTCGAGCAAGGAAACCGCTGACCTGTGACCTGTCCCGCGCCCTGGTCGGCGACCGCTCGCGCTTTTCCCGATGGCGGACGCCGTCTCCTTGTGTACGTCGTCTGGGATCGTAGGGGAGGCGTCGACGACTACATCCCTCACGCGCTCGAGGGTGTGCGCGACGATGTCGCACACACCCTCGTCGTCGTCAACGGACGGCTCTCCGACGAGGGACGGGCCGCGCTCGAGGCGGTGTCGGACGAGATCGTGGTGCGCGACAATCACGGATACGACATCTGGGCGCACAAGGACGCCCTCGCCCACCTCGGTGATCGCATCGGCGAGTTCGACGAGATCGTGTTCACGAACGACACCTGGTTCGGGCCGGTGCGACCCTTCCGGCCTGTGTTCGAGCGGATGGACGCGGAGCCCCTGCACTTCTGGGGGATGACGGACCACGCTCGGGAAGAGCCCAACCCGTTCACCGGCACCGGGGTCCTCCACTACCACCTGCAGTCGTTCTGGATCGCTGTGCGCCGAGACATGTTCATGAGTGAGCACTGGCGGGCTTACTGGCGGGACTTGCCGGAGATGCCCGACTACTTCGATGCCGTGCTGAAGCACGAGGCCGTCTTCACGCAGCACTTCGCGTCTCTCGGATTCGTCCACGGGGTGGCCTTCCCGTCCTCGGACTATCCGACCGACCACCCCGCGCTCTTCAACGCCGATCTGCTCCTGGCCGATGGCTGTCCGCTGCTCAAGCGGCGACCGTTCTTCCACTACCCGCCGTTTCTCGACCGCCACGCGGTGATCGGACGCGAGCTCGCGGAGCGGGTCGAAGAATACGGGTACCCGATGGAAGTGTTCTGGCAGAATCTCGCTCGGAACGTCGCGCCGAAGATCTTGAACGCGGATGCCGGGATGCTCGAAGTGCTGCCGGACGTCGATGTATCGTATGACCCCTCGCGACCCTTGCGGGTGGCGGCAATCGCGCACATCTTCTACCCGGACATGACCCGAGAGATGCTGGAGCGCCTCGACACGCTGCCCGGCGACTACGACCTCATCGTGACGACGCCGGATGACGCGCGCGCCGCGCTCATTCACGCCCAGATCGACTTGCGGCCGCGCGAGGGCCGGGGTGTGCAGGTGCGCGTGGTCGCCTCGAACGACGGGCGCGACCAAAGCGCCTTCCTGATCGGATGCCGCGACATCCTGCTCAGCGACGACTATGACCTCATCGTGAAGGTGCACTCCAAGAAGACTCCGCAGGACGGTTTCAACATCGGGCGCCACTTCAAGGACCAGCAGTTCCGCAACCTCCTCGACAGCCCCGGATACACGGCCAACCTGATCGGGCTGTTCCAGAAGGAGCCTGGTCTCGGACTGGTTTTCCCCCCTATGATCCACATCGGCTACCCGACGATGGGGCGTGCGTGGTGGGCGAACAAGTCGGGCGTCGCCGACGTGTGCCGCGACCTCGGCATCCATGTGCCCCTCGACGACGTCTCTCCGCTCGCGCCGTTCGGTTCGATGTTCGTCGCACGGCCACGGGCTCTGCGCCTGCTCGCGGAGCGCGACTGGAGTTACGCGGACTTCGGCGGCGCCGCCGCGTATCAGGACGGTGGCCTCGCCCACATCCTCGAGCGGATGCCCGCGTACGCGGCGGGGGAGCTCGGGTACCACGTGCGAACCGTCTCGACGGGGGAGTACATGTCGATCAGCCACACTGCGCTGGAATACAAGCTGGACCAGCTCTCGGCGACCCTTCCGGGCGATTCCGTCGATGCCATCCATTATCTGCGCGGGGCGGGCAACGTCGGAGAGGGTCGTCTCATCGACTTCGCCCGAATGTACCTCCGGCTGCACCATCCTGGGACCGGGGCGGCCCTGCGCCGCGTAGCTGGACGCGACACGGTCATCGGGCGCGCGGCGCGGGGACTGCGTCGCATCCGCAAGCGCTGACCAGGCACGGCTCGGTGGGTGTTCAGCATCCAGGCAGTAGGATCGTGAGGATGTCCAGTTCGTTTGACTCGAGCGCCGCCGAGCGCTTCGCTCGTATCGAGGCAATGCCGCTGGTGCCGGTCGGCGCGGCAGCCGGACTGCACCCACGTGATGTGTGGGCCTCGGCAGGCGATCTGTTCAAGCATCGCGAGATGCTCGATCTGCTCGTGCGGCGCGACCTCAAGGCCAAGTACAAGGACTCGACGCTCGGATTCTTCTGGTCGCTGTCCCGGCCGCTGATGCAGCTCGCCATCTACTACGTCGTGGTCGGCCAGTTCCTGCAAGCAGCGCGCGGCATCCCCGATTTCGCCGTGTATATCTTCACGGGCCTCACCGCGATCGGCCTCTTCACCGAGATACTGACAGGCGCCACCGGCTCGATCCTGGCGAACAGCGGGCTTGTCAAGAAGGTATATGTCCCGCGCGAAGTGTTTCCGCTCGCCAGCGTTGGATCCGCGATCTTCAACTTCCTCATCCAGCTGACAGTGCTGATCGTCGCAACGCTGCTCGTCGGCAAGCCGCCACTGCATCCCGAAATCCTCTACGTGTTTCCCGCGGCCGCCGTCCTGATTGTCTACGGCACCGCGTTCGGGCTGCTGTTCGGTGCGCTCAACGTGTACTTGCGTGACGTCCAGTACCTGGTCGAACTGGGCACGATGGTCTTGTTCTGGGCTAGCCCGATCGTCTATTCGTGGGAGATGGTGGCCAACCTCATCAAGTCGCCGTTCTTGCTGGACGTCTACACGAACAACCCGCTCACCCTCGCCGTGATCGGATTCCAGCGCGCCTTCTGGGTGGCCGGTGAATCCGCCCCGCACCCGACGGATCTCCTGCTGCGCCTCATCGTGGCTCTCGTGATCGGGGTGGTCATCCTGTTCATCAGCCATCGCGTGTTCCTGCGGTTGCAGGGCAACTTCGCACAGGAGATGTGACCGCGCCATGACCGATCTCAGCTCTCACCGCACCGACGCGCCTGAAGTGGTGCGGGTGACCAGCGTCTCGAAGCGGTTCACGGTGCGCCAGGACTCTTCGATCAAAGAGCGCATCGTCACACTCGGCCGCGCCGGCCGCGCGCACCGCCGCGATTTCTGGGCACTGCGTGAGGTGAGCCTCGACATCCACGCGGGCACCACCGTCGGTCTGATCGGCCACAACGGGTCGGGCAAGAGCACGCTTCTAAAGGTGATCGGTGGGATCATCGATTCGACATCCGGAAGTGTCCAGCGACGCGGACGGCTCGCCGCGCTTCTGGAGCTCGGCGCCGGTTTCCACCCCGACTTGACGGGCCGCGAGAACGTCTACCTGAATGCGTCGGTTCTCGGACTCAGCCGCGAGGAGACCGACGCGCGCTTCGACGAGATCCTGGGGTTCTCCGGCATCGGCGAATTCATCGACACGCAGGTGAAGTTCTACTCGTCCGGCATGTACGTCCGCCTCGCTTTCGCCGTCGCCGTCCACACCGACCCCGACATCCTCCTCGTCGACGAGGTCTTGGCGGTTGGCGATGAGGCGTTCCAGCGCAAGTGCCTCGACAAGATCAAGACGTTCCAGGCCGAGGGACGCACGATCATCATCGTGAGTCACGGTCTCGCGCAGATCACCGAGCTCTGCGACCGTGCGGTGCTGCTCAACGCGGGCACCGTCGTCTACGACGGCGACCCGGATATCGCGGTGGCACGGTTTCGTGACATCCTCGACGAGCGCCGACTCGCAGAGGACGTCGGTGCCCACCCCGAGGAGTCGGTCGAGGGTGAGCTTCCGCGCATCGTCGGAGCCCGGCTCGACGTCGTCGGCGGCAACTCGCAGGGCGAGGTTGTTCCGGGTAGCGACATCCGGATCGCTGTCGACCTCGAATCCGCGGTTCCCGTCGAACGCTGGCGCCTCGCGATCCAGATCGACTCGGTTCTGGGCACGGCCGTGTATGGCACCACCAGCGACCGTCTCGGTGCCACCCCGTCTCCGCTCGTCGGCGAGCGGACGGTCGAGTTCCGGCTCTCAGACGCCCGTCTCGGCACCGGAAAGTATTTCGTGAACGTGTCCCTCATGGACGAAGCGGGAAGGCACCTGGACGACGCCCGACTCGCGTGTTCATTCAACGTGGCTCACTATGCCAAGAGCGCCGGCATCGTCCACATGGCGCCGGAGTTCATCGACCGTGGCGCGCCGTCGTAACCGACGATGAATCGCTCGCACCTCGCGCGCTTCGTGCGCCGTCTTCCGCGCGCGCCGCGCGCGCTGGCCCGCCGCGCAGCGACCGCAGGACGACGGATCCGCGCCGCGTTGGAGAATCGAGTCGGGCAAGTCCGCCGCGTGAGCGTGCGCGTCAGGTGGCGCCTGGTCGTGTCGGCTCTCGTGGCGTTCGGTGTCCGGCCGCGGCGCGCCGTCGGCACACCGCGCGAAGACGCGATCCCCGTGATCATGTGCCTCTGGGGACGGCCCGACCGCTTTGCCCGGTCGCTCGAGCAGCTGGCAGCACAGGAGGGCGCGCCCCCGATCAGACTGATCCTGTGGAACAACAAGCCCCGAAACGATGCTCACTACCGGGCCGAGCTTCGGGCGTTCCCCACATTCGGCGCCATCTCCAGCGTCGAGTACGTCAGCAGCCGCGTGAACATCGGTGGCATCGCTCGTTTCATCGCTGCCCGCGCCATCGCGCCACGCGGCTCCTCCCGGCCTTTCATCATGATCGACGACGACCTCGACGTGTCGACCACCGTCGTGCGCGATCTGATCGATGCGTATCGGCCCCGCACCTACGCGGGCTGGTGGGCGTTCCGAATTCTCGGCACCTACTGGGAGCGAGTGGAGGCGCGCCCCGGCGAGCGGGCGACGTACGTTGGTACGGGCGCCTCGATCTGCGACTCGGCTCTGGTGCACGAGCGCGGCTTCTTCTCGCGACTCCCCGCCCGCTGGGGCTTCATCGAGGATCTGTGGGCGAGTGCGTTCGCGGCGTCACGAGGATGGCGCGTCGAGAAGGTCGAGACCGATGTGGAACTCACGTCCGAGGAGTCGAACCAGTATCTGAAGCTGGTGGACGTCAAACCCCGTTTCTGGGACTACCTGCGTGAGCGCCTGGCGACCGGACGTCCGCTGTGAAAGGCGATGACATGGAGCGAAGCGAGAAGCGACCACGCGTGACGGGAGTGGTTCTCGCATACCACCCGGAGCACGACATCGTCGACAACGTCCGGGCACTCGCGCGGCAGACCCACCACGTGGTCGTGGTGGACAACTCGCCGGACGACGAAGTGGGTCGTGCGGTGCTGGCCGAGTTCGCGCAGGACGATGCCGTGACCGTGATCGAGCCCGGTGGCAATGTGGGCGTCGCCGCAGGCTTCAACGCGGGAATGCGGGCCGCGTTCGCCGGTGGGGCCGATTTCGTGTGGATCTTCGACCAGGACAGCACCGTCACCGATGGGATGATCGATCGCCTTCTCGCTGCGCATCGTGATGCCGGCGGAACGGCTGGCGTCATCGGCCCTGCGCTTCGTTCGCAGGCGACGGGTGTCGTCTACCGGCGTGAAAGCGGCGACGGCATGCGCGAGGTGGACGTGCTCATCAGCTCGGGGTCACTGTTCTCACGCGCACTGGTAGATGCCATCGGGCTGCACGACGAACCGCTGTTCATCGACTACGTCGACCACGACATCTGTCTACGTGCTCGCCGATACGGCTACCGCAACATCAAGGTGTTCGACGCCGTGCTCGACCACCGGTTCGGCGACTCGGCCGCGACGACGTTGTTCGGACGGCGGATCTTCCTGTCGAACTACTCGCCATTGCGGCACTACTATGCCGCCCGCAACCGCACGATCGTCCTGAAGCGATTCGGTGCTGGCCGCTGGTTCTGGGAAGACCTCGGCTTCACGACGAAGGCGTGGATCAAGGTGCTGCTACGCGAAGAGAACCGCCGGACGAAAGTGGCTGCGTTCCTGCGCGGCGTGCGTGACGGGGTCGTCTACCCTACCCGGTGACCGTGGGAGTGCCGGCGACGGCGGGATCAGCGTCACCGTCTGCGAACGGAGTGGCCTCGACCCGCCGTGACGTTCTCTTCTTCAGGAGCCACAGCCCCACCAGCATGCCGGCGAACGCGAGCGACCCGGCGACCCACGTGACCATGGGGGAGGGGACGCCGTCCCACCACCATTCCCCGCCGGCGCCGGGGTCCACGGAGTCGCCCTCTGAACCGGACGTGTAGCGGGCGATGTTCTGATGCAGAGCGATCGTGAGAGCGACCCACAACGAGGCTGCGGCGAGCCAGAAGCGGGCGCCGCCCCACGCCTCCTCCGCGTCGGCCCGCAGGCTCGAGACCCCGACGGCAATGATCAGCAGAGGCAGCAGGTAGCGCGGCTGGACCGTCGCGCCGACCACGGCGTTGGACTGGGCGAGCATGACGAAGGGCACGATCCACATGGCCACCAGAGCGAGCACGATTGCCAATGTGCGGCGCCGCCAGCCGCCCTTCAGCCCGACGAACAGGACGCCGCCGAAGACGGCGGTCGTGAGGACCCACACGACGGATGGCATACGGGTGTCGAACCAGCCGAGATTCGATTGCCCGAGTGCTCCGATCCACAACGAAGGCACCTCGAGGAAGTTCGAGACATGCTGTGCGAGCGTCAGGCGCCCCGCTGCGGGATCCAGCCCACCGAAGGCTGCACCGCCCTGGCGGGCGGAGGCGTAGAAGCCGGCGCTCGTGACGATGATGAGCGCCGCCGTCACCAGCGGAATCAGCTGATCGCGGAGGTTTCGCAGACTGCGCAGGCCGAGAAGCAGGGCCATCGCGGTTCCGTAGACGGCGAAGATCGCGGCATCAGCTCGCGCGCCGGCACCGATCACGGCGCCGAAGAGCGCGAGCACGGCCAGGACCCAACGTCGTCGGCCGCTGGTCTGCGTCGCCCCGAAGAGCGCCGCCCAGACAGTCGTCGCCGACAGCAGTGCCCATGATGACGGGTTTGTCGACGCGTAGATGAACACCCCGAGCGGAACCGCCGTGGCGAGGACAGAGACGACCACCGCGGGACGGATGCGTCGGGGGAGGGCAAGGATAAGGGCCGTGAGCAGCCCAACGGCGAACGCCGAGTTCGCGAGTCTGATCATGATCACCGACAGCTGGATGTCGGGACTGGCGAACACCGACATCACCGTGTAGTAAAGGCGAGGGTAGAGACCATCGACGTTGGCGCGCTCGACCTTCGTCAGTCCCTCGAGCGAGGGGTCCCAGCATCCTGCGTCTTCTTCGGGATGGAACGCGTAGCAGGTGGAGTTGACGATCGGAATGGGGACCAATCGCGCGGCGCTGTCGTCGACTGTCTCGCAGAGGCCCGGCCGCTCACCTATCCCGCACCAGATGGAAGGAAGGTGGAAGTCGTCGTCGGGGCTGGATCCCACCGGCGACGCGAAGGCCCAGGCGGCCAGAACGATGAACGCCAGTAGCGGAGTCCCGATGATCGTCAGCCATCGCCGCGCTCGGAAGTCCTCTGATCCCACCTCGCCATCGTAGTCGCTGGCGCGGCGCGCGCCGTTCTGGCCGCTCGGGGGAGTCGATAGGATTGACCACCGTGGCAGAACAGACAGGGACCGTGCTGGTCATCGTCCCCGCGTGGAACGAGGAGAGCAACGTCGGCCACACGGTGCGTGAGATCCTTGCAACGCGCGCGGGATACGACGTGATCGTCGTCGACGACGGATCTACCGACGCGACTGCGGAGGTTGCGCGGGCAGCGGGAGCGACCGTCATGTCTCTGCCCTTCAACATGGGCGTCGGCGGGGCGATGAAGACCGGCTTCACCTACGCTCGACGGCACGGGTACACGCGTGCCGTCCAGGTGGACGCCGACGGACAGCACAACCCGGTAGACATCGCGCGTGTGGTGGCCGGACTTGAGACGGCCGATATCTCGATCGGTGCCCGGTTCGCCGACGTCGGCACGTACGACGCGCGGGGCCCTCGGCGGTGGGCGATGGTCTTCCTCGCGTCCGTGCTCTCCCGCGTGGCGGGGGTCCGGTTGACCGACGCCACGAGTGGGTTCCGTGCGGCCAACGCGCGCGCGATCGATCAGTACGTCACCTACTACCCGGCTGAGTACCTGGGCGACACCATCGACTCCCTCGTCGCGGCGATGCATGCAGGTCTGACCGTGACCCAAGTGCCGGTGGCGATGCGTCCGCGCATGCACGGAAAGCCCAGCCAGGGGCCCATCGGGTCGACCATCTACCTTCTGCGCTCCATCTTCGCGCTCGGACTCGCGCTCATGCGCGGCGTGCTTCGAAAGGAGGTGCGGTCGTGATCACCTTCCTCGGCGTCGGCTTCGCGCTCGCCGTCGTCGCACTGATCCTGTGGTTGTTGCTGACCCGCCGTCTTCGTGAGAAGTACGCGCTGCTGTGGTTGGTGATCGGCCTCGCGATCCTCGTTCTGACGTTGTTCCCCGCGCTCCTGAACGGCCTCGCCGACCTCCTCGGTGTCGAGGTCCCGGCCAATCTCCTGTTCATCCTCGCGCTCGCGCTGCTGATCGCGGTGACGCTGCACCAGTCGTGGGAGTTGTCGACCGCAGAGGATGAGATCCGTCGAGTCGCGGAAGAGGTGGCGATTCTGCGGGCCGACGTGGAAAGACTCGCCTCGGCATCCCAGGGGACCCCACGCAACGCGCCGGATCAGACGGCCGATGACGACCAGCAGTGACCGGCGTTCGAACGGGCTCGTCTTCGTCCTTGGGGCGACCGTCGTCGCAGGTCTGAGCGGTTACGCGATCCAGCTCCTTGCTGCGGCCCTCCTTCCCGACGCAGGGGCGTATCTGTCGTTCAGTGCCTTCTGGTCGACGATGTACCTGCTCGGCTCCGCCGTGGGAGGTGTGCAACAGGAAGTCGCGCGCGCCACTCGCCCCGCAGTGAATGCCGGGCCCGGACAGAGCCTGCGGCCCTTTACCGCCGTCGCGGCGCTGGCGGCGCTCCTGGCAGCGGCCGCCGTCGGACTGCTGCTCGGACCGGTTGCGTTCGGGGAGGGATCCGAGAGCCTGACGCCGCCGCTGATTGCAGGTCTTCTCGGATATGTCCTCACTTCGGTCGCAACCGGGCTCTTCTACGGCACCCACCGGCTCACCGCGGTGGCGGCGCTGATCGTCACGGATGCCGTCCTGCGCGGGTGTGCAGTGGTCGTCGCGCTCCTCCTGGGCCTTCCCCTGGAAGTCGTCGCGCTCGCAATCACGCTTCCGTTCGCGATTGCTGTGGTCGCGGTCTGGATGGCGGTGCGCCGAAGCGTCGTCGGTTCCTACGCACTCGATGTCGGAACCATGCGTATGGCCCGTAACGCCGGCCATACCGTCGTTGCGGCGGCAGCGACGGGTGTCATGGTGACCGGCATGCCGCTGCTGTTCCGTATCGCGCTCGCCGATGCCCCTGCGGCCACCGTCGCGTCGATCACCCTCGCGGTCACCCTCACGCGCGCGCCGTTCATCATCCCGGTCATGGCTCTACAGAGCTTCCTCACTGTCAGGTTCCGCGATGCGGAGCGGGAGACACCGCGGCGCCTGCGGCACTACCTCCTCCTGGCGGCGGGTGTCGGCGTGCTTGCGGTGGGTGCGGGATGGTTCGTGGGTCCGTGGGCCGTCGCCTGGATCTCCAACGGCCAGTACGGTGTCAGCGGCGTGACCAGCGCACTTGTCGTCGCGAGCGCCGTCTTGGTCGGCTGTCTGTGTATCACGGGCCCAGCGCTCCTCGCCCGTGGACGCCATGCTCCGTACTCGGCGGGGTGGGTGGTGGCGGCCGCCGCTACGGTCGCCCTCTTGTTCTTCCTCCCGGCGGGTCCCGAGAGCCGCGCGCTGTTCTCGCTGGTGGCGGCCCCGATCGCGGGACTGCTCGTGCATCTGGTCGCCATCGCACGGTCGACGCCCGCCCCGGGATAATCCGCGTGTGCAACGCGCCGCGGTGAGGCGGCCCTGGCAGGCTGTTCGCAGCATTGCCTCGGCTAAGATGCTGAGGGGCCGGCCACGCTCCGCGACTCCGCGATCGCCCGGACAACCTCAGATCCCTATGCGCCTCTTCATCCAGATCCCATGCCTTAACGAGGAAGCGACCCTTCCGTCCGTCCTCGCGTCCATCCCTCGGCACATCGAGGGCGTGGACGAGATCCACGTGCTCGTGATCGACGACGGCTCCTCCGACCGCACTATCGAAGTGGCGCGTGAGTGGGGCGTCGAGCACTTCGTCTTCCATACGCGCAACATGGGTTTGGCACGCTCGTTCCGAGACGGCGTCGATTATGCGTTGCAGCACGGCGCCGACATCGTCGTCAACACCGACGGCGACAACCAGTATCCGCAGGAGCGCATCGGCGATTTGGTGCAGCCGATTCTCAACGGCGAGGCGGACATCGTCATCGGCGACCGGCAGACCAAGACGATCGCGCACTTTTCGGCCTTCAAGAAGCTCATGCAGGCGGCGGGAAGCCGCGTGGTGAACTTCGCAGCGGAAACGGATCTTCCCGACGCCGCGAGCGGTTTCCGGGCGTACTCGCGCGAGTCGCTCCTCCGGCTCAATGTGGTGACGCAGTTCAGCTACTGCATGGAGACGATCATCCAGGCAGGGAACAAGCGTCTTCGCATCGCAAGCGTTCCCATCACGACGAACCCGAAGACACGCGAGTCCCGCCTCTTCAAGAGCATCTACCAGCACATGGGACGATCTGCCCAAGCGATCATGCGCAGTTATGTGATGTTCAAGCCGCATGTGGTGTTCGTGACCCTTGCGATCTGCTTCGGGATCGGCGCCGCCATCCCGTTCGGCAGGTTTTTGGTATTGACGTGGGTCGGTGCCGCTGGCGGTCACGTTCAATCGTTGATCTTCGGATCGGCGATGCTTGTCGGCGCGCTACTCAGCGTCGCTCTGCTGGTCATCTCGGACATGCTCCGTACAAACCGTACGCTCATGGAAGACGCGCTCGAGCGAGTCAAACTCTTGCAGTACGCGCCCGATCGCCAGCTCGATCCGAATGGCGTGAGCCCGAGAGATGCCGCGAGGCACCCCTCGCTTACCATCAGCGAGGTCGCGGTGCGTGCCGTGTTGAACCACGGTCGGTCAGGCCCGGACGAACCGGCCAAGATCGCTCATGAGCACGAGTCGGATGCTTCGGAGCCCCGCCCCGCAGTGGGCGCACCTTCGACGCCGCAGTGACCCGCGCCTTCTCGTCGAACCTCAGGAGACCTGTGTGCTGAACACGCTCAAGCGCATCGCGAAGAACTTGCTCGCCATCACGTGGATTCGTCGTGTCTACGAAACTGTCAATCGGGCGACCCTTGAGACTTTCGGGTCGAGTCGAGCGCTGACGCACCTGTGGTACTTCGTCAGCTTCGTCACATTCAACCGTGAGCAGTCGGCGGTGCTGCGCGGGCGTCGAGACTACTACCGCAACAAGCATCGCGATCGCCTGACCCACGTCGAGCTCCGCCGGAACATCCATCGGCTCGAGAAGGGGCTCGTGATGCGGCCGCGTCGCGATGTCTTTGCGCGCGACTACATCACCGAGACGATCGAGTTCTACGAGGAAGCCGTTACGCAGTGTCGCACAGCGCCGGGCACGATGGAACAAAGCGAGATGGCCTGGGCGCACGACGTGCTGACCGAGTACTTTCGCGTCGCAGTGGGGAACGACGCCACCGTCGAGGCCGCGCGTGAGCGGTTCGAGCGCGCAGCCTACCCGGGAGAGTTCACCGGCAAAGTGCCGTACGTGAAGCGTGCGCTCTCTCATATCGAGTACGACGACCTCGAGGAACTCGTAACGCAGCGTCGGAGCGTGCGCTGGTTCGAGGACCGCGCGGTGCCGCGCGAGCTCATCGACAAGGCGCTGCTGCTCGCCCGCCAGGCACCGACCGCGTGCAACCGGCTGCCGTACGAGTTCCGGGTGTTCGATGATCCCGATCAGGCCCGTGCGATCGCATCCATCCCGTTCGGGACGGCTGGCTACGGCCACAACATCCCGACGATTGTCGTGGTCGTAGGCAAGCTTGAATCGTACTTCAGTCCCCGCGATCGCCACGCAATCTACGTGGACAGCGCGCTATCGGCCATGCAGTTCATGCTTGCCCTCGAGACGCTCGGCCTTAGCTCCTCGGTCATCAACTGGCCCGACTTCGAGCCGTTGGAGCGCAAGATGCAGAAAAAGCTGGGCCTGGCGCTCAGTGACCGTGTCGTGATGCTGATCGCCGTTGGCTTCGCGCACCCGGAAGGCCTCGTGCCGTACTCGCAGAAGAAGGAACTCGACACCTTCCGCCGGTACAACTGAAATGCACGCTACGGACGCGGACTCCAGGAGTCGCGGTCGCCGAGGGCGGGGTCTTCGCTGGGCGGCGGCCGTCGTGGTCATCGGCGTCGTAGGGTACTTCTTTGCTGTCACCCTTGCGAACAATTGGTCGGAAGTTGCCGCAGAGCATCTGACTTTCAACCCCCTATGGGTAGTCTCGATCGTCATCTTCGCCGCCGCCGTCCCCACGACCGGGCTCGTATGGGCAAGGATGCTGCGCACCCTGGAGCCGAGTGCTCGCGTCGGCTCTGCCGAAGCGATCGCGGTGCAGTGCCTGTCGTGGCTGCTCAAATACGTACCCGGCCAGGTCGGCTCGGTTGTCAACAAGGTTATCTGGGCGGGTAAGAGGAAGCTCAGCCGGACTCTCGTCATCATCACGTTCGTCTATGAGAACGTGTTTCTCCAGCTCGCCTCGATCGTGCCGACCGTGGTGATTCTCGTACTGAGTCTGGGCCCCGAGCTGTTCGGGCAGAACGCGGCGGTGCTTATCGTCCCCCTTCTGCTTCTCGTGCCCATCGCTCTCGTGATGTACGCACCGTTCTTTCGCGGCGTGGTAAACCGCACGGCGAAGCGGGTGCTCAAGCAGGACGTCCCGAGAGAGTACTTCTTGGGCAGCATCCCGACACTGCGCTTCTTCATCGAGTTCATGGGGCCGCGCATTTTCAACGGCGTCGGCTTCGTCCTAATCGCCATGACCGTGTCACCCATCGGTCCTGGTGAATGGCTCCCATTCGCCGCCGCCTACGTGCTTGCCGGTGCCATCGGGATCCTTGCGTTCTTCGTGCCGAGTGGCCTCGGCGTCAGAGAGGCCGTCATCGTCCTTATCCTCAGTCAGTACATCCCGGTGGCGGAGGCGATCGTGATCAGTCTGCTCGCTCGGCTGCTCAGCACTGTCGGCGACGGTCTTGTCGCCCTTGTTTACGTCACCACTCGCCGCATGGTCCCCAAGGAGCACCGCCCATGACACGTTCCCCTCGCATCACGGTCGTCGGCTCGGCGCTCTCGGGCAATAAGGGTGCTGCCGCCATGCTGGAGGCAGCTATCCAGACCCTCGGGGAGCGTCTGGTCGAACCGCGGTTCACGCTGCTCAGCATGTACCCCGAAGAGGATGCCGCACAGAACGTGTACTCCAACCTCGAGATCGTCCCGGCCGCGCCGCGTCAGCTCGGCGTCACGATCAACACGCTCGCGCTCGCGTACCGCGTTCTTCCCTTCTTGCGGGAGACAATCCGAAGGCGTTCCCGCGCTGTCAAAGCGATCGTAGAGTCCGACGTTCTGCTGGACCAGGGTGGGATCACATTCACTGACGGCCGCGAGAAGTTCCTCCTCTACAACGTCGCGTCAATCCTTCCTGCGCTCAACGTCGGCACACCCGTATTCAAGTGCGCACAGGCGATCGGGCCGTTCACGAGCCGGGTGAACCGTTGGGCTTCACGCAAATTTCTGCCGAAGGTGAATCGGATCGTCACGCGCGGTCGCATCACGCACGAATACGCCGACGGGCTCGGACTGCGCAACACGGTCGCGGGCGCCGACTTCGCTTTCTCGCTCGAGCTCAGCGGGACAGAGCGGTACGAGATCAACCGGCACATCGATCTGTCGTTCTTCGATGAGGACGTCGTAGGGGTGTGCCCGAGCGTGGTGCTCCAGCGCAAGGTGGACGCGCGCGGAGGAGACTACATCGGTCAGATCGCAGACTTCATCGAGCAAGTGCGCGATGAGGGCAAGCGCGTCCTCCTCATCCCCCACAGTGTGAGGACCGGCACGGAAAAGACTCACAACAATGACCTCCCGTTGTGCCGTGAGATCCACGCCCGGCTGCGCCTCGGCAACGATCTGCTCTTCATCGATCGCGAGTTGTCGTCGCAGCAGCTGCGCTATCTCATCGGTCAATGCGGGCTGTTCATCGCGAGTCGCTTCCACGCGATGGTGTCTTCGCTAGCGATGGCTGTTCCCACCCTCGTGATCGGGTGGAGTCACAAGTACCGCGAGGTCCTGGAGATGTTCGAACTTGAGGAGTGGGCGTTCGGGCACGACAGTCTGTCGCGCGAGTACCTCACCGAGCGCTTCCATGCGCTTGAGCGCAATCGGATTGCCGTGAAAGACAAGCTCGACCGCAACCTGCCCGCCGTGAAGGAGCGGTCCGTCATGCAGGCCGATCTCATCGCGGAGCTCGTCGGGTCGCGGCCGGCACCCGGTGCCTAATGACATCGGTCACCACCTCCTGGTCCACGCGACTGGCCGGGGCTGGCTTCGTGGCGGTCGTTGTCACTATTGCCTCGCTGCTCGCTCTGTGGTCTGTCGTCACTCCGCCGCTGTCCACTGTCGATGAGCCTGCCCATTTCAACTCTGTTCTTCGCCTCATGCAGGGCGGGGGGTGGCCACCGCCTGAAACGGCCCCGTTCGTGGAGGGAACGTTTGTAGCGCTCCAGGAAGCGGGGAACCCTCGCAGAGGGACGCCTGCGCTGGACGAGCTCCCGGCGCCGGAGGAGCGCTCAGAAATAGTTCCGCTAGACGGCCCAGGTTTGGACGGAGTTCGCGCAACCGACTGGATGACTCAGCATCCGCCGACGTATTACGCGATCGTGGCGATAGCGCTCACGGCGCTCGGCGGCGAGACCTGGCGCTGGGACCAATTGGTCGCGGGCGCGCGACTCATCTCAGTACTCTTCGTGACTGCGGGAGTTGTGTTTGCGCTCAGTGCGATCCGCCGTGTCACCTCGTCGTCGCTCGCCGCGATCATCGGGATCGCGGCTGTCCTGGCTGTGCCGCAGTTCTTCAACGTGCTGAGTCTGGTGACCAACGACGCCTTCGCCGTGCTCGTCGGCAGCGCGATGGTGTACTTCCTCTCATGCGCCATGACCGCATCGCCCGGTTCTCGACGTCAGCTCATCTTCTCCGCCGGCAGTGGACTCCTCTTGGGACTGGCGCTCCTCACTAAAGGAACGATGCTAGCTGCCGCACCTGCGGTGGTCATCGGTCTCCTCGTCGTCGGGTTCCGCCAGCCTTCCGCTTCGTGGCCGCGTCGTCTTCTTCCTGCGACGGTCGCCGCCACTGCAGCTGTGATCATCGGTGGGTGGTGGTGGCTGAGAAACCTCCTGGTCTTTGGCCAGCTTCAGTCGAGCAGGTCAGGCTCCGGTCGGACGGTCGTCCCTTTCGATAACTACGACCTGTTCGACTTCGTGCGGCGCGCATCGACACAGCTTGTGCGGACATTCTGGGGTTCGATTCGCCACGCTCTCGACTTTCCTACGGTCGTCGTTCTGGGACTGACCACGGTTTTCGTCGCGGGCGTTGTGCTGGTGCTCGTTCGCTCCCCACGCCGCTGGATCGTGGTGTTGCTGGCGATTGCGCCCCTATTGACAGTCGCGTTGATTTCGTTTCATGCGTGGGAGGTGTACTGGAGCACCGGCCGCATCGTCGGCATCCAGGGGCGGTATCTGTTCCCCGCCATCGCAGTGTATGCACTCGTTGCAGCGCTCGCGTGGCAGGTACTGGTCGTGCCCCTCGACCGGTCTGCGCGCGCCCTCGCGTCGGGTCTGACCGTCGTCGGAACGCTCGGAGTTGCCGTGTACGGGGTGATGTTCGCATTCCAGACTAGGTGGGGGAGTGTCGGCTGGCGTGCGATGATCGACGCCAGCGCATGGCCGGCTTCCGCGGTGCTAGTGCTATCTGTCGGTTGGCTCGCAGCGGGGGCAGCCACTGCGGGGCTGGCCGCCTTCACTGCGGCGCACGCGTCGGGCGGTGTGCGTGCCATCGGCACCGGCAGGGAGACCAGCACCGACGCCATGGCCTCACGGGAGTACCGCGGGTCGCCTAAGATCGACGACGCACACCGCGAGGATGTTGGAGCCACGAACCGCGACACAGGACTCACGTGAACGCAAGAAACCTAGCGTCTAAGAGCGCAGGATACTCGGCGGCTGACGCTGCCGCGCCGCTCTCGCGCCCCAGGCGGCCAGAGTTGGTTGTCGTCGCGCTGATCACTGCGGCTTTCATCGCGATGATGATGCTGTGGGCGATGCTCACCCCTATCTTCGGCGCGCCGGACGAGCAGGCGCACGTCAACAGCGCTGTCCGACTCACTGGCGGGCTGGACTGGCCGCCGCCCGGCGAAGCGCGGATGAGCCAGGCGATGCGCGAGGCGCGTCTGCAGACGGACGTTCCGGCAGCGAACCGGGCAACGCTCGGCGATTTGATGTCGACCTATCCGGGACTCCACAAGGGCATCGATCAGATGACTCAGCACCCGCCTCTGTACTACCTGTACGGCGCCGGAGTCCTGCGGGTGATCGACTATGAGGACCGCCGGATCGATCATGCGATCCTCGCGCTGCGTCTTGCCGGCATCGTATGGCTGGCGCCTCTTCCGCTCCTCGTCTGGGACTCGGTGCGACGGCTGACGCGCTCGCCCAAGGCAGCGATCGTCGGGGCGGCGGCGCTCCTCGCCGTACCGCAACTAGCGCATATCACCAGCGCCGTGACCAGCGACGGACTCGTGGTCGCGCTGTCCTCTGTTGTTGTCTGGTTGTCAATCCGGGTCATGACCGGTGAGCGGCGCATATGGGCGCCATTGTGCATGGGGCTAGCCCTGGGTGGTGCGCTGCTAACGAAAGGGACGGCGCTTCCGCTCGCGCCCTTCGCAGTGGCCGTGCTCCTGTGGTGGCCGCGGGACCTTTCGCGTGGCCGACGCGTCGCGCGCGCGGTGGTCGCGACGGTTGTCGCCAGCGCGATCGGCGGATGGTGGTGGGTGCGAAACCTCGTGCTGTACCGTGATCTGCAACCCAGTGGTCTGGCGGGTGGGCGTCCGACTGCCCCGTGGGCTGAGGGCACTGGTCCCGACATCGTCGCCTTCATGGAACTCATGTGGGACCGGGCGACTCAGAGCTTCTGGGGAGCGTTCGGTCGGCTGGAGTTCGGGCTTCCCGAGCCACTCACGGACGTTCTGACCGTCCTGGCGATCCTCATGGTCGTCGCCGGGTTCGCCTCGCATGGGCCGAAGGGCCAGCGCATGCAGATGGCTTTTCTCGCCTCGCTTCCGCTGCTTCTTTCCGCCATGCTTTTCGTGAACACGTGGCGGCACTATGTGCGGACGCAGATCGCGGGAGGACTTCAGGGGCGGTACTTCTTCGTGATCATCATTGCGATGATCGCGTTGAGCGCTGTCGCCTGGTATCGCGCCGTCCCGACGAGAAAGCGAACCGCGGTTGGCGTCATTCTCCTTGCGGTCTTCGCCGGCGTGGCGGTGCTGGGTGTCTTCCGCGAGTACATCGGGGTATACGAGGACTCTCTCTATCGCATCACTCGCGAGGGTTTGCGTGCTCTGGCGACGTTCGCATCGGCGGGGGTTGCGACCACCGCAGCGACTGGGCTCGTCGCAGGCGGTCTTCTCGTCGCGATGCTCATCGCGTCGATCCGCTTCGTCCGGGCGACCGCCTCGGTAGAGACCTCTCCCGGACCGACGGCCATCAGCGACCGAACGCGAGGCGCCACGTCGCCTGCCGAGCCGGCGCGTTCCCGCGCCTGAGAGTTGGCGGAAGCTGACTGAGTGCGTGGAGCCGCGACATCAGCCGTACGCGGGCCGCACGTGCCGCGCGGGTCCAGCCGCGGTCCGCCGCGCGTCGCGCGGTGTCGCGATAGAAGCGCCGCTCGTCGTCGAAACGGGAGCCGTCGCGCAGGGTCGTCTGCGAAAGGCTCTCTCCGTGTCGACGGTAGGCGAAGCACTCCACGCCGGTGTAGCGCAGCGAGCCGCCCTGGAACGCGACGTCGATGAGAAGAGCCAGATCGAGGATGATCGGAAGGTCATCGCGGAACCCGATGGCCGAGACCGTGTCCGTGCGCAGCGCAAGGGAGGGCCAATACAGCCAGTTCCCGCGCAGCAGGCTCGCAGCCATCGACTCCCCACGGAGCGTCGTGGGCGTGCGCGGCGTCAGCAGCCGCTTCTTGACCGTGTCGACCAGCGATCGGGCGGGCGCGCCCTCTGCGTCGATCACCCGGACTCCGGGCTGGATGACGTCGACGTCGGGATGGAGACGGATCGCCTCGCGCATGTGCGCCACGAAGCCGGGGAGCAGCATGTCGTCCGATCCGAGGACGACGACATGCGAGCCTTCAGCCGCAGCCACGGCGCGCCGGAAGTTCTCGGTGATGCCGACGTTGCGCTCGTTGCGTCGGTAGCGCACCCTCGGGTCATCGAGCGCGGCCACGTAGTCGGCGACGCGAGTACCGGGATAGCAGTCGTCGATGATCGTGAGCCGCCAACTTGGATCGGTCTGCGCTCGCACGGAATCGATCGTCGCGATGAAGGTGTCCGGATCCCCCCAGAACGGCACGCAGATGTCGATGTCCACCTCTCCATCCTCGCCCATCGGAGTCGGCCGCACCGCACGGCTAGACTTGCCTGGGCGCGCCGAGCCGGCACCTTGACCACTCACCGAAGGCTGTTCATGGATCTCCTCATCGTCGGCTCAGGTTTCTTCGGCCTCACGATCGCCGAGCGGGCCGCGGCCTCCGGTCGCAAGGTCACCGTGATCGACCGGCGCCGTCACATCGGCGGAAACGCGTACAGCGAAGACGAGCCGACGACAGGCGTCGAGGTGCACCGATACGGCGCGCACCTCTTCCACACGTCGAATCCCGGCGTGTGGGAGTACGTCAACAGGTTCACGACGTTCACGAGCTACGTGCACCGGGTGTACACCAACCACCGAGGGGTCGTCTTCCCGCTGCCGATCAACCTCGGCACCATCAATCAGTTCTTCGGGGCGGCGTACTCGCCCGACGAGGCACGCGCGCTCGTCCGCGAGCTGGCCGGCGAGTTCGACGCGAAAGAGGCGGCGAACCTCGAGGAGAAGGGCATCGCACTGATCGGACGCCCGCTCTACGAGGCGTTCATCCGCGACTACACCGCCAAGCAGTGGCAGACCGACCCGAAGGATCTCCCCGCGGATGTGATCAGCCGGCTCCCCGTCCGCTACACGTACGACAACCGCTACTTCAACGACACGTGGGAAGGACTTCCGACCGACGGCTACACCGCGTGGCTCGAGAGGATGGCCGACCACGACAACATCGAGGTGCGGCTCGACACCGACTTCTTCGACGAGTCGCAGCCTCTCAACAGGCGAAGTACCGTCGGACAGGTGCCGATCGTCTACACGGGTCCTGTCGACCGGTTCTTCGAGTACGCCGAGGGCGCCTTGTCGTGGCGCACGCTCGATTTCGAGGTGGAGGTGATGGATGTCGGGGACTACCAGGGCACAGCGGTGATGAACTTCGCCGATGCGGATGTGCCCTACACCCGCATCCACGAGTTCAAGCACTTCCACCCCGAGCGCGCCGACCGGTACCCGGCCGACAAGACGGTCATCATGCGCGAGTTCTCGCGATTCGCGTCGCGTGAGGATGAGCCGTACTACCCGGTCAACACGCCGCAGGACCGCGCCCGGCTGCTGGCCTACCGTGAACTCGCCGACGGGGAGAAGGACGTGCTGTTCGGCGGACGCCTGGGCACCTATCAGTACCTCGACATGCACATGGCCATCGGGTCGGCGCTGTCGATGTGGAACAACCGGCTCTCGTGATCGGCGAGCGGCTGCAGGTGCGGACCGCACCACGGACAGGGCGATGAGGGGAGTGCCGGTGGCTGAAGACGTGCTGCGCGCGCGGCGGATCTGGGTCGTGTGCGCGAGCGCGCTCCTTCTGGCGGGGGTCGTGCTGTTCGCGGCCGGGGTCACGCCGTGGCTCGCGCCGGCGGCCGCGGTCTTCTGTGTCACGCTCGCAGTCGGCCAGCGGACATCGTGGCCGTTCGCGCTCGCCGCCGGGGTCATCGTCACGACGACGGCGACAGCCCTCGTCGTCCGATTCACGCCAGGATGGGGCATCGGCCTGGTCACCGGGTCCGCGGTCCTCTTCGGCCTGATCGGCCTCGCTGGACTGGTCGGTTTCGGCCTGGCGAGACAGCCTCGCCTGGTGGGTCGACGGGCGTTGCGGGTCGGCGTCCCGGTTCTCGCGGTGCCGGTCGGGCTGATGGCGATCGTGGCAGCTCTGACGCTGACGTCGGGCAACCTCGAGTGGGCGATGCACAACGATGCCGTCTGGAATCTGGTGACGACACGGATCATGGTGGAGGACGGCGGTCTCGACGCGATCGCGCATCCCAACCCGTCGCCGCTCACTCCGGGTCTGCTCGCGATGGCCATCGCCGTCGGGCGAGGTGACGTGGCACCTGGAGATCTCCTCGCCCACGACATGTCGCGCTTCGCGACGTTCTGGCTGTTCGCCACGCTCGCCGCCGCGCTGCTCGCTGCGATGATCGGAGCACGAAGCGTTCACGGAGGCGCGCGTGCAGCGCGGATCACGGCGGCGGGCATCGCCGCCGTGATCCCCATCAGCTGGTTCACCTTCGGGTTCGCCGCACAGTTCGGGTTCTACAACGCGACGCTCGCGCTGGTGCTGCTGCTCGCCACCTGGCTCGCGTGGCTGGAAGCTCGTACGGTGCCCATTGCCGCGGCCACGGTGCTCAGTCTTGCCACCGTTGCGCTACTGGCGACCTGGGCGCCGCTCGCGTTCGTCCCCTTCGCTCTCGCCGCCGTGGCGCTCGTGGCCCGCTTGGCGGCTCTTCCGCGAGGTCGGGCGGGCGCGCGCGGATTCGGGCTCATCCTGCTCGCCGTCGCACCCGTCGTGGTCTATGTGCTCGCCGTGACCCTCCCGGACCTGCGCCGCGATGGCGCGGCGCTCGCCGTCGACGGAGGGATCATGGCTCTGCAGCTGTCGCACGTCGTGGTGATCGTGACGGTCACGATCGGCGTGGCCGTCCTCAACGCGGTCCAGCGTAATCAGATCCATCAGCTGGTCGGCGTGGCGGTCGTCTGCGCGGCGGGAGCCGTCGCCGGAGGCTACCTCATGTGGCAGCGCGCAGGCACCGCAAGTCTGTGGGGCTACTACCCCGCGAAGTTCGCGTGGCTGCTCGTCTCCCTCCTTCTCGTCATCCTCGCTGCGGCGCTCGCCGGAGAGATGGCAGGACTCCGTGCCCGCCGACTCGCGACGGCCGGCACCGCGATCGTCGCCATCGCGGTTCCCGTCTCACTGATGTGGCTCGTGCCGCCGGACCGGATCTCGTCGGCACTCACACCCGTGGCGATCGCCGCGGAGACCGGAGTCGCCAGCGGTGCACCCGCCGCCCAGACCCTCTTCGAGCTCGCCGAGCCGGGGGAGCGGACGCTCGCGCTGTCGTACCTCGACCCGTCCTCGGATCGCTTCCTGAACAGCTGGCTGCTGCAGCTCGAATCGCGCACGGCCGAGGAGCCGATCCGGTACTACTCATACGTCCTCGACCCTGAGAACGAGGAGCAGGCGTGCGACGCCGTCCGGGCGTGGGCAGCCCCGGTGCGCATCGTGACCAGCGATCCCACGCTTCCCGAGAGTTTCGCCGAGCTGTGCACCGATGTGGACGTCACCGTCGACGTGCTCGAACCGTGACGCCGCGGGTCACTCCCCGCCTGCCCGCATAGAATCGTCAGCGTGAGCACTGCTGCCGTCGGCGCCCCCGGATCGCCCCGGCGCTACCTCCACTCACTGTGGCTGCTGTCGGCGCGCGACCTCAAAGTCCGATACTCGACAAGCGCTCTCGGATACCTGTGGTCGATCCTCGATCCGCTCGTGATGAGCGCCATCTACTGGTTCGTGTTCACGCAGGTCTTCCAGCGCCCGGTGGGTCACGCGCCGTACATCGTGTTCCTCATCACCGCCCTGCTGCCGTGGGTGTGGTTCAACGCGGCGGTCTCGGACTTCACGCGGGCGTTCAACAAGGACGCGCGCCTCGTGCGTTCCACGGCGATCGCACGGACCATCTGGGTGAATCGGATCGTCCTGTCCAAGGGGATCGAGTTCCTCTGCTCGATACCCGTGCTCGCCCTGTTCATCGTCATCTCGCAGTTCAGCGAGACCCCCGCGCAACTGAACTGGGGTTTGCTCTGGTTCCCCGTGGCCGTCTTCCTGCAGACCGTCCTCCTCGTCGGCCTCGGGCTGCTCGTCGCTCCGCTATGCGTCCTGTGGACCGACCTTGAACGCACGACGAAGCTGATCCTTCGCGCGCTCTTCTACGCTTCGCCCGTTATCTACGGCGTCGAGGACCTGCCTGCGCCGTTCGATACGCTCGCCGCGTTCAATCCGCTCGCCGGCATCTTCGCTCTGTACCGTGTCGGGTTCTTCCCGCAGGAGTGGGACCCGTGGGTGGTCAGCGTGAGCGCCGTCATGTCGTTCCTGTTCCTCGCTCTCGGCATCTTCACATTCCGTCGGCTCGAGCGCCCCATGCTGAAGGAGCTCTGATGACGGCATCCGGTCTCGCGATCGAGGTGACCGATCTCGGCGTGCGCTTCCGCCGCAACCGCCGTGGTCGTCGGAGCATCAAGGATCTGTTCGCGGACTCGTCCCGGCGCTCCAAGCCGGGCGAGTTCTGGGCGTTGCGCGATGTCGGCTTCGATGTGAGGCCGGGGGAGTCGATCGGTGTCGTGGGCCGCAACGGCCAGGGAAAGTCGACACTGCTGAAACTCGTCGCCGGCGTGCTGCTCCCCGACGAAGGCACGGTGACCGTGCATGGCGGCGTCGCTCCTCTGATCGAGATCACCGGCGGCTTCGTCGGTGACCTCACGGTGCGGGAGAACGTGCGGCTCACGTCGGGGCTTCACGGGATGTCGAAGGCAGAGGTCTCACGTCGTTTCGATGGGATCATCGACTTCGCCGAGCTGGCCGACTTCGTCGACACTCCCTACAAGCACCTCAGCAACGGCATGAAGGTGCGCCTGGCGTTCTCGGTGGTCTCGCAGCTCGAAGAGCCGATCCTGCTGGTCGACGAGGTGCTCGCGGTCGGCGACAAGGCATTCCGAGAGAAGTGCTACCGCCGCATCGACGAGCTGCTCTCGGACGGCAGGACGCTGTTCTTCGTCAGTCACAATGAGCGCGACCTGCGGCGCTTCTGCACGCGCGGCCTCTACCTCGACAAGCACCGCCTGGCGATGGATGCCCCGATCGACGAGGTGCTGGAGCGATACAACGCCGACTACCCGACGGGCTGACCCGCAGCGGACCACCCGAGCGGCGCTCGAAGGCTCAGGGGCGCCCCATACCGTGGTAGGACCATCCCGACTCGCGCCACGCCGCGGCGTCGAGGCAGTTGCGCCCATCGACCACGATCCTTCCCGCGACCAGCGACGCGGCGTGCTCCGGGGTGAGGTGGCGACGGTACTCATCCCATTCCGTGACCACGATGACGGCGTCAGCGCCCCGGAGGGCGTCGTCGAGATCGTCCGCGTAGGTCAGCTGCGGGTGGATCCGCGCCGCGTTCGGCACGGCGGCCGGATCGGTCACGACGACATCACAGCCGAGACCTTTCAACCGCACCGCGACATCGAGGGCGGGGGAGTCGCGCACGTCGTCGCTGTGCGGCTTGAAGGCGGCGCCGAGGACGGCGACCCTCCGCCCGAACACACTGCCGCCCAGCGCGGCGACGACGAGTTCCACGGCACGATCACGGCGGCGCATGTTGATGGCGTCCACCTCACGGAGGAAGCTGACGGACTCGCCGCGGCCCAGCTCTTCCGCTCGAGCGGAGAAGGCCCGGATGTCTTTCGGCAGGCAGCCGCCCCCGAACCCGATGCCGGCGCCGAGGAAGCGGCGACCGATCCGGACGTCGTGCCCGATCGCGTCGGCGAGCTGGGTGACGTCTGCGCCCGTGACCTCGGCGATCTCAGCCATCGCATTGATGAA
The DNA here is from genome assembly GCF_015277855.1 of Microbacterium cremeum. Classification (NCBI taxonomy): domain Bacteria; kingdom Bacillati; phylum Actinomycetota; class Actinomycetes; order Micrococcales; family Microbacteriaceae; genus Microbacterium; species Microbacterium cremeum. The sequence goes on along the minus strand of NZ_CP063812.1, from coordinate 2,628,508 downwards.
CGAGATCTTGGTGGCGAGGAAGGCGTTGGCGGCCACTTTCACCAGTTCAGCCGTCGCGTAGTCGGTCACGATGAACGGCGTCTTCTTGGCGACCGCCGTGTGGTAGACCTCGCGCAGGACCTCGGCCGCGTGCTCGCCGGAGGCGCCGGCAGGTACGCCTGCCACGAGGCGATCGGGATCGATGGTGTCTTGCACCGCCCATCCTTCGCGGAGGAACTCGGGATTCCACACCAGCGTGGCGCCGGCGCGCTCGATGCCGTCAGCGAGCCGTGCGGCCGTCCCGACCGGGACGGTGGACTTGCCGGCGACGATGTCGCCCGGGCGCAGGTGTGGGATGAGGGCATCGACCGCCGCGTCGACGTATGTCAGGTCGGCGGCGTACCCGCCCTCCTGCTGCGGGGTTCCCACGCCGATGAAGTGGACCGCGGCGCCCCGGACTGCGGCGATGTCGGTCGTGAACGACAGGCGTCCCGAGCCGATGCCGTCTTCGAGGATCTGCTGCAGATCAGGCTCGAAGAACGGTGCGCGACCTGCGGCCAGTTCGGCGATCTTGCGTTCATCGATATCGACTCCGACGACCTCGTGGCCGATCGAGGCCATGGCGGCCGCGTGCACAGCACCGAGATAGCCGCAGCCGATGACTGAGATGCGCATGGAACTCCTGGGAGTGAGGCCGCGGCGGGCGGCGTGTGACGGGTCGCTCAGGCCGTGGCCGTCACGAGCGGGGGCATCGGCTGCCACGAGGCATCCTTCGCGATCTTGCGCCCGTCCTTCAGCCCGCGGAAGAGGTTCGACGTGCCGCGCACGGTCCGCTCGACGAACACGAGCCGGATGAGCTCCTTACCGAACGTCAGGGCGGTGCCGAGACCGAACAGGACGGGGTTGTAGACGCCGAGCGCGCGATAGTACTTCTTGATGTATGCCCGGTTGCGCATGATGTAGTACCGGTACGCGTTGCTCGATGCGTTCATGTGACGCACGCCCATGTCCCACTGCTTGATCTCGCGCGTGCGGCGCAGCACGAAGTCCTCGACGACGACCGACGTTGTCTTGCGTGAGGCCAGCCAGCCGTAGACCTGGTCGTCCCAGTAGATGAAGAACCGCGGGTCGGGGAGGCCGATCTGCTGCACGATGTCGCGGTGGATGAACATGCCCTCGAAGCACCCCGAATTCATGGGCTTGTAGCCCGACTCGTCGAACGCCGCCGGGGCGAACGGGATAGGGATGGCGAGCGGCTCGGCGACGCGATACTGCCAGTAGAACGCGCTGCCGTCGTAGTCGTAGCGTCGGCCCTGGATGCTCTTGAACCGGGGCGTCCACTTGCCCATGCGAGCCAGACCGTCGGGGAGCACCTCGACGTCGTCGTCCATGAGCCAGATCCATTCGGAGCCCAGTTCGTACGCGACGCGCATACCCTCGCTGAAGCCGCCAGACCCGCCCGTGTTCGTCTCCATGCGGCGGTAGACGATCGTCGTGCCCTCGAGGCGCTCGCGGTACGACTCGACGACGTCCGCGGTGTCGTCGGTCGAGGCGTTGTCGATGACGACGACGTGCCCGGGCTTGGGGTCCATGGCGGCGATGCTGCCGAGCAGGCGCGTGAGGAGCCCCGAGCGGTTGTAGGTGACGATGGCGATCGTGGCGGACGCCGGGTCGAACTGCGCGGCGGTCGGGTCGTTTGTCACAGGGCGGATCTCCGGGGACGGGGTCGACGGGCGCCGAGGCGTCGGGCCGGAGAGAAGCCTACCCTGGGATTCCTTCCGTCCCCTGGGCGTGGGGAAGGCCCTGGTCCCCGGCATCCGTCTCGCTTCCGAGGCGCTCGCGCCACGAGCGGGACTGCCCGGCGCGCACCGCGCACAGCACGAGCATCATCCAGCCGAGGCCGGTGAGCGTGAAGCTCTCGAACATCGAGTCGACCAGCAGCGCGACGAGCATGAGCGGCGTCCAGGCGTAGACGACCGAGCGCCGTTCGCTGGCCACGAGCCACGAGCGGGCGAGCGCGAGGCCGCCGAGCGCGAGGAAAAGCACCAGCCCGAGCCAGCCGAGCTGCAGCAGCACGTCGAAGTACGCGTTGAGCCCGGTGGCATGCGATGCGTCGAGGCGCGCGTTGAGGGCGTTGAACGGGAACTCGCCGGGGGCCCAGGGTCCGTACCAGCCCCACCCGTGCACCGGCCGGAAGCGCGTCAGGTCGACCATGAAGTTCCACAGGTCGACGCGCATCGAGAAGTCGCTGCCGGCGCCGAGGAGGGCGATGATCGGATGCCGCGCCACGTAGCCGACGAACACCCCGACGACGACGAGCGCGCCGAGGGTCCACTGCAGCGCCCGCCGCCGCTCCGGGCGGGTGTGGCGCACGAGCGCCAGCGCGGCGACGGCGAGCCCGACGCCGACGGCCAGCACCAGGACGGTGGGGGAGTCGCTGAGCGCCGCGAGTCCGCCCGCCAGCACGACGGAGGCCACCGACAGCCCCGGGCGCACGGACTGCGTGCGGTACTCGATGAGGAAGGTGATGACGGCGAGCACCGCCACGAACCCCAGCATGTTGCGGGTGCCGAAGATGCCCTGCACCGGCCCGAGCTCGCCGAGGTTGCCCTGCACACCCAGGAACGTGAACGGGATGTCGAGCAGCACCCCCGACAGCACCTCGACCGCGAGCGACGTCGCCAGCAGCACGCGCAGCACGTCGCCGAGGGCGCGCACGGTCTGCAGCGTGTCGCGGATGTGGCCGATGACGACGGCGAGGAACGCGATGCCGGCCATCGAGATCCAGCTCCACAGCGACGTGCTCGGGTCCTGGCTCCAGAAGATGCTCGCGAACGCCCACGCGATGAAGGCGATCACCGTGGTCGGCAGCAGCCGGAGCAGTGAGATCTCCTGCCGGCGGGCGACCAGCACGGCTCCGCCGAACACGCACAGGCCCGTGACGATGGTGACGTAGGTCACCTGCCCGGCGATCCGCTCGATCGCGAATCCCGCGAACACGACCGCCAGCACGGCGAGCGTGAGCGCGCGGGCGAAGGATGCCGAGACCAGCAGTGTGCCGATCCACCCGGGCTGCGCCGGGTGAGAGGAGCGCTCCTGGCCGGTCACGCGCCCTGCTTCGTCCGCTCGTCGCCGTCGACGGCCTCGCCGCGCTCGATCGCGGCGCTCTGCTCGGCGGGGCCCACTCCGACATGCGGCGACTGCTTGATCTTCGCTCCGAGCATGACGACGAACAGCCACCCCCAGAGGAGGAGCGGCGTGGACTCGGCGAAGCCCTGGACGATCACGATGGCGCCGACGAGGGTGGGCAGCAGCGTCACGGCGGAGTACGGACGATCGTCGCGGAGATCCCAGCGGGGACGGTCGACGGCGAAGAACCACGACCGCCACACGAACGCGAGGTACATGAGGGCCAGCAGCACGACGCCGATGATGCCGAGCTGCATCGCGACGTCGATCCACATGTTGTGGGCCTGCAGCACGGTCTGACCGTGGTCGGTGACCCATCCGTCGAACGCCGGGTCCCACGGCGCCCAGGGAGTCGCGAAGCCCCACCCGACCCACGGGTGCTCCGCGGCGCGGCCGAGGACCGCCTCCCAGATGCGCTCGCGTCCGGTGAGGTCGGCGCTGCGCCCGAGGGCGCCGAAGATCGTGTCGCGCAGCAGCCACAGCGTGAGGAGCCCGCCGACGCCGACGACCGCGTACGCGATGTAGTACTTGGTGCGCTCGCCGGGCCTCGTGGCCCGGCGCATCAGGAGCACGGTCGCGAGTACGACCACCACGGCTGCCGCGGCGAGGAACGACGTCGCCGACGACGCGCGCACGAACAGGAACGCCGAGAGCGCGATCCACCCGATGAGGAGCGCCCGCCGAGGGGCGCCCGCCGCGAAGCGGATCGCGAACACGATGATCGCGAGCAGGGCCACCGGCGCGAGCAGGTTGGCGTTGCCCATGATGCCCTGGATGCGTCCGGGGAAGTCGAAGAGGTTGTTGCGGGACCAGTACTCGATCGGGTCGTCGGCCTTCCCCACGACGAACCCGGGGAGGATCGGCGCGCCGATGAACACCGACACCCACAGCTCGAACAGGATCGACAGTCCCATGACCCACTTGAGCGCCGACGCGACGGCGCGCACCAGCTCGCGCCAGGTCAGGACGCTGCCGATGAACAGGGCCTGGAGCGTCGTGATGTACAGGAGCAGCAGCGTGAGCGCGCTGGTCTGCGGCCACGCCGACCACGTCAGCGACAGCGTCGCCCACGCGACGTACGCGACCACGAACCACGGCAGCCGGCGCCACTGCACGGGCGGCCGGACGACGGCCCACAGCGCGACCGACAGCACGCCGCCCGCGATCGTGAGGGTGCCGGCGATCACCGTGCCGAATGCGTGCACCCACGCCACGCCCGACAGCGACATGAACAGCACCACGATGCACCAGCCGCGCAGCATGAGGTGGCCGGTCTTCTCACGGACCGGGGGGCTCGGCGGTGCCGATGCCGGGTGCTTCGAGTAGACGGCCATCGCTCTCAGGGTACCGGGGCGCACCGCAACGAACCGAGGGCGTCTCGTCTGGCTTCGCCCGCTCGCCGATCCCGCCGTACGCTGGGCGGATGCTCATCCCGCTCGCCAACGACCCGCGCGACTATGCGTGGGGCTCGACCTCGCTCATCGCCGATCTCGTGGGCCGCGCGCCGTCGGGGCGCCCCGAAGCCGAGGTCTGGTTCGGGGACCACCCCGGCGACCCGTCCGAGACGCCCGACGGTCGCACGCTCGACCACTGGATCGCCGACGAAGGCCCTTCCGCCGGTATCGATGCGCCCCTGCCCTACCTGCTGAAGCTGCTGGCCGCGGCATCCGCGCTCTCGATCCAGGCGCATCCGTCGAAGGCGCAGGCCGAGGCGGGCTTCGCGCGCGAGGAGGCGGCGGGCATCCCGCGCGACGCCTCGAGCCGCACCTACCGCGACGACAACCACAAGCCCGAGCTCATCGTGGCGCTGAGCGACACGTTCCGCGCACTCGCGGGCGTCCGCGACCTCGACGCCACGCGCCGCCTGGTCGCCGCGCTGGGCGACGGTGCCGCGCCGCTCGGCGAGCAGCTGGCGGCGACGGATGCCTCGCCCTCGGGCATCATCGGCTGGCTGCTGGCCGACGGGGCCGGCGCCGCGCGCGAGGTCATCGCCGCAGCCGTCGCCGCCGACGTCCCCGAGTTCGCCGACGAGCTCGCCCTCGCCCGCAGGCTGGACCAGGACTTCCCCGGCGACCCGGGGATCGTCGTCGCGCTCCTGATGAACCTGGTGACGCTCCGGCGAGGCGAGGGGCTGTTCGTGCCCGCCGGGGTCCTCCACGCGTACCTCGAAGGACTCGGTGTGGAGATCATGGCCGCCAGCGACAACGTGCTCCGCGGCGGCCTCACCCCCAAGCACGTCGACGCGACCGAGCTCGTCGCCGTGCTCGACGACACGACGGGGGTGCCGCCGGTGCTCCTGCCGGTCGCCCTCGGCGGGGGCGTGCGACGCTACGACGTACCGGTCGCGGACTTCTCGCTGCTCGCGGTGACGCCGGGCGCCGGGACGGCGTCGCTGCCGATCACCGGACCCGCGATCGCGCTCGCGACGTCGGGATCGGTGACGCTCACCGGCGGTGCGGCGGCGGGATCGGTGACGCTCGCGCCCGGCCAGGCGGCGCTGGTCACGCCCGACGAGAAGACCCTCGGCGTCTCGGGCGAGGGTGAGCTGTTCGTGGCGCTCCCGGGCGTCTCGCGCAGTGCGTGAGGGGATTCTCATCGGACCGTTACGACAGCGCGACACGCCGTCGGCGCGTCGTGAAAGTTCAAGAGCCGGTTGAGGCTTTAGTATCTGCGACTTGACCTCGGTGAACTACACGGGTGTAATTATCCGTACACGCGACAGCGTGGAGCAGGATCACGGGGGGTGAGAACGACATGACGGTTTCGCATTACCGTTCCGGCGTTCCCGGCGACTGGTTCGTCGATCCGGTTCAGCTGGGGGTTCCGGGGGTTCGCCGCAATACCGAGGCGGAAGAAGACAATCCGCTCTCCTGGCAGACGGACGCCTTGTGCGCCCAGACCGATCCGGAGGCGTTCTTCCCCGAGAAGGGCGGCTCCACGCGCGATGCCAAGCGCATCTGCACGTCGTGCGACGTTCGAGACCAGTGCCTCGAGTACGCGTTGCAGAACGACGAGCGGTTCGGGATCTGGGGCGGCCTCAGCGAACGCGAGCGCCGCAAGCTCAAGCGCCGAGCCGGGTGACGTCGCGGGATCGCGGTCGGTCGGGGGATCCGGCCGCGTCCGGCGCGTACGCCTCGGTGTGACGCGCGCGCCCGCCTAGGCTGGCCGAGCCATGCCCGAAGCCACGTCTGATCGAGTGCACGCCGTCGTCGTCGTGCGTCCCGACGGTCGTACGCCGACGGGGTTCCACCTCAAGCGCACGCTGGCGGCGCTGTCGGAGCAGACGCGACAGCCCGACGTCGTGACCATCGTGGTGTGCGGCGGCGACGACCGACTGTTCGAGATCGCGGATGCCGCAGGCGCCGAGTCCGTCGTGAAGGCCCCGGCATCGACCGGCTTCGCCGCGGCGACCGCCCTCGTCACGCCGCACATCGACGGCGACGCGGTGTGGCTGCTCGCCCAGGACACCGCGCCCGAGCCCGATGCGCTGACGCGCCTCGTCGGCGCGCTCGAGCTCTCGCCGTCCGTCGCCTTCGTCGCCCCCAAGCTCGTGCGGTGGGACGACCGGGCCGAGATCGTGTCGCTCGGCGTCGGCATGACGCGGTTCGGGCGCACCGTCCCGCTCGCCGACGGCGAGTTCGACCAGGGCCAGCACGACGCCCGTGAGGACGTGCTGGGCGCCGACGTCCGCGGCATCCTCATCCGCACCGACGCCTGGCACAGACTGCAGGGGCTCGATCGCGCCCTGGCCGGTGCCGACGAAGGTCTCGACCTCGGCGTCCGCGCCCGCCTCGCGGGTGCCCGCGTCTCGCTCGTGCCGGCCGCGCTCGTCGCCACCGCCGGCGACGGGGCCGCGGGCCTGCCCACGCCGACCACGCCGCAGCGCCGCCGACGCATCACCTATGCCGAACGCGTCGCGCAGCTGCACCGGCGGCTCGCCTACGCGCCGGCGCTCGCCGTGCCGCTGCACTGGCTCTCGCTGCTGCCGCTCGCGCTGTGGCGCACCCTCGTCGACCTCGTGCGCAAGCAGCCGGCGCGCATCGGCCCGGAGTGGGCGGCGGCCGCCGTCGTGCTCGTGCGGATCGTCCCGCTGGTGCGGGCGCGCCGCCGTATCGCCGCGGCGCGCAGCGCGTCGTGGGCGCAGCTCGCGCCGCTGCGGACGACCGGCGCAGAGATGCGCGAGAGGCTCGACGACGACCCCGACGCGGGAGTCGGCGGTCACCGTCGCGGCGATCTGCACTTCTTCACCGGCGGCGGTGCGTGGCTCGTGCTCGGCGCGCTCGTGGTGTCTGTCGCGGCCTTCCCGGCCCTGCTCGCCTGGCCCGTGCTCGGCGGCGGTGCGCTGCAGCCGCTGGCCGGCACCGTCGGCCGGCTGTGGGACGAGGCCGCGTTCGGGCAGCGCGTGCTCGGGCCCGACACGATCGGGCCGGCCGACCCGTTCGCCGCCGTGATCGCGCTCCTGGGCTCGCTCGCCCCGTGGGAGCCGTCGCGAGCGCTCGTCGCACTCTGGATCCTCGCGCTCCCGCTGGCCGCACTGGGAGGCTGGTTCGCCGCGACCCGCGTGACCGAGCGATCGTCGCTGCGACTGCTCGGCGGCGCGGTGTGGGCGCTCTCGCCGGCACTGCTGGTCGCGCTGACCCAGGGCCGGCCGACGGGGGTCCTGCTCCATCTCCTGCTGCCCTGGCTGTTCGTCGCCGGATCCGTCGCGCATCGGTCGTGGGCGGCCGCCGGCACGGCATCCCTCATCCTCGCGGCCGTCGTCGCCACCGCCCCGTCGCTCGCGCCCGCCCTCGGGGTGCTGTGGGCCACCGCGATCCTGCTCGCCGTGGCGCTGCGCGCCGGGCGGGGCGTTGCCCGGATCGTGTGGACCGTCGTGCCCTCGCTGGCGCTCGCGGCGCCGCTCGTGTGGAACGCGTTCGCGCAGTCGCGGCTGTGGGGACTTCTGGCCGACCCCGGCGTACCGTGGGCGGGGCCCCAGGTGGCCCCAGACCCCGTCGGACGCGCCCTCCTGGTCGCCGGCATCCCGACCCCCGACCTCGCGGGGTGGACGGCACTCCTGCCGGAGGGGCCGACGTGGTGGGTGCCGCTGCTCACCGTCCCGATCGCGCTGCTCGCCCTCGCGGCGCCGCTCACGCAGCGCTGGGCGGTCGGAACATCCCTCCTCGTCGTCACCGCCCTCGGCATGGGCACCGCGTTCGCCGCTGTCGGCGTGTCGGTCGCCTTCGCGCAGTCGATCGCCGTCCCGCTCTGGCCCGGCGCGGGCCTCAGCCTCGCGTGGCTGGGAGCGCTCGGCGCGGCGCTCGTGACCCTCGACGCCGGTCTCGCGCCGCGGGCCGCCGTCGTGCGCGGCGTCGCGGCCGCCGTCGTATGCGCGGGGGTCGTCGTCCTCGCAGTGCCCTCGCTCACCGCGATGACGCAGAACCGCGCGACGATCACCAACGGCCCGGCGAGCACGCTGCCGGCCTTCGTGGCGGCCGAGGGGCGCGACGACCCCGACGTCGGCACGCTGGTGCTGACCCCGCAGGCGGTCTCGGGGGTCTCGGCCCAGATCGTGTGGGGGGCGAGCGAGACCCTCAGCGGGCAGACGACGATGCTCGCGACCCGCACGCGCGCCACGCCGCAGGACGACGCCGTGGCCGACCTCGCCGCCGACCTCGTCACCTCGGCCGCGGAAGACGCCGTGGCCGAGCTCGCCGACCTCGGCGTCGGCTTCATCCTCCTGGCCCCCTCGCCGCCCCCGGAGTCCGATACCGCCCGCATGATGCGGCTGTCGGCGACCACCGCGCTCAACCAGCGCGAGACGCTCGTCGTCGTCGGCGACACGGCCAAGGGCGAGCTGTGGCGCGTCATCGCCGACATCGCGCCGCGACCGCGGGAGCCGGCATCCGTCGCCGCCCTCTCGCGGGCGATCGCGATCGGCCAGCTCGTCGTGTTCGGCATCGCGCTGCTGCTGGCGCTTCCGACCGCGGCGACTCGGCGTGACGCGCGTCGCACACCGCGCGTGGTCGGGCCGCACTGGCAGGAGGGCCGATGAGCGATCGACGGGTGTTCCGGTGGGCGACGACCAGCACGAGGATGCTGATCGGCACGGTCGTGTCCATCGCGGCGGCGATGGCCGTCGTCACCGCGGTGTCGGTGCCGTGGCCGACCCTCACCCGCGATCCGGTCAGAGTCGCGGCGACCCCGGCGCCCGCGGCCTCGGTGGCGGCGTGCGACGGCGGGCTGCTTCTGATCGGCCGGGATCCGACGGATGCCGACTCCGTGGTGACGGCGGCGCCGCAGTCCGTCACGAGCGGCGTGAGCGTGGATGCGCCCCCTCCCGCCGAGCAGCAGCTCGAGGTGCCCGCCGTCGGCCCCGGACCGCTGGTCTTCACGGCGCCCCCGCAGGACCGTCAGCGGGTCGACGTCGCCGCGGCCGGCGCCGCCACGGTCACCGCCGACGACCTCTCCGGGTTCGCGGCGTCCTCGTGCCGCCCGCCGCTGCTGGAATCGTGGCTCATCGGCGGGTCGGGCCTGACCGGCGCCGCCGACCTCGTTCTCCTCGCGAACCCGGGCACCGTGCCGGCGACGGTGGAGCTCACGGTATTCGGCGTCGGCGGGCCGCAGGTCCCGCCCGGAGCCTCCGACATCGTGGTGGCCCCCGGCACGCAGCGGGTGGTGCCGCTGGCGGGGATCGCGCTCGACGAGGCGAGCCCCGTCATCCGCGTGTCCGCCGTCGGCGCCCCCATCCACGCGTCGCTGCAGGCGAGCATCATGCGCACGCTGACGCCGGGCGGTGTCGACCAGGTCGGTGCGGTCCCGCGCCCGGCCCCGACGCAGACGATCACCGGGGTCAGCGTCACCGGCCGCAGCGAGGAGTCCGGAGCATCCGCCCGGCCGGGGACGCCCGCCGAACCCGAGATCACCCAGTCGGCCACGGTGCTGCGGATCGTGGCGCCGTCGGCGGCGACCGACGCGACCGTGACGGTCACCGCGATCGGCCGCGCCGAGCCGGCGCTCGAACCGCAGCAGGTGCCGCTCGAGGAGGGCAAGCCGCTCGAGCTCGCTCTCGATGGGCTGGCCGTCGGCTCGTACACGGTCGAGGTCGAAGCCTCGGCGCCGGTGCTCGCGGCGGTCTGGCAGGCGACGGGGTTCGACGAGGGCGCCGACTTCGCGTGGTACACCCCCGCGCCGGAGGTGTCGGTGCCGAGCCTGTTCGCGGTGCCCAGCGGACCGCCGCCCACTCTCACGGTCGTGAACCCGGCCGACGAACCCGTCGTGGTCGCGGTGACCTCCGAGGACGGCGCGTTCCGGCTCGAGCTCACCGTTCCCGCCGACGGCGCGATGACCGCGCGCCTGTCGTCGCGCACGGTCTACCTGATCGAGCCCGCGTCGCCCGTGCACGCGTCGCTGTCGTTCACCGGCGACAGCGCGCTCGCCGGTTTCCCGGTGTGGCCGGCGGACGCGGCGGCGCCGCAGATCATCGTCTACCCGTGACGCGGACCGCATCAGCGCACGGCGCGGGTCCTGGACGGCGGGGGACGCGTCGCGTCAGAAGAATCTGAAGCGCTCCGGACCGAGGTCCCAGGGATCGCGGTCGAGGTACTGGGCGGCGGCGCGGAACACGGCGCTCTCCACCATGATGCGGCGATGCAGGTCGTCGTCGCGGTGCAGGTGGCTGAGGCGCTCGATCGGCAAGCGGTACAGGATGATGCGCTTCTCTTCGGGCAGCACCGTCCAGCGCGGGATGCCGCCGGCATCGGTGGCCATGGGCATGTCGGCGACCTCGAAGCGCACCGCGCGCAGCTCCGGCCACGCCGACCGGAGGAACTCGGCGGCTGTCCCGACCGCGAGGTCGAAGCGGTCGACCCGCGTGTCGAGCGGGGGGAGTGGCGGGCGCACGACGGGACTGCGCCCGACGCGGCCGTGCCGGCCGTGCCGATCCGCGCGCCGCGGCGCGTGCTCGCTGATCTTCGCCCTCCGCCACGCCATGGACCCAGCTTAGGTCGCCGGTGCCGTCTCGGTCGTTGCGCGAGGGCGCTCCGCCGCCGCGACGAAACGCGGCGGCCCTGCGGCGCGGCATCCGCGGGAGTGTCCTCCGGGCGCGGTAGCGTCATGGCGATGCGCGAGAGAGTCTGCTCCAAAGTCGGTTGCGCCCGCGAGGCCATCACGACCCTCACCTACGACTACGGCGACCAGATGGCCGCGATCGGTCCGCTCGGTGCCGGCGGCGACCCTCACGCCCACGACCTCTGCGCGATCCACACCGACCGCCTGTCGGTGCCCAAGGGCTGGGTGGTCGTGCGCCACGAGACTCTCCGCGCCTGAGCCGTCGTGGGAGAATGGGCGGATGCCGACCCCCACGCCCGTCGCCACGCCTGCCCACGTTCCGGCCGCTGAGTCCGCCGGAGGCCTCGAATACGAGGTCGCCGACCTCTCGCTCGCCGAAGCGGGCCGGCATCAGCTGCGCCTCGCCGAGAACGAGATGCCGGGGCTCATGGCCCTGCGCGAGGAGTTCGGTCCGTCGCAGCCGCTGAAGGGTGCACGCATCGCGGGGTCGCTGCACATGACCGTGCAGACCGCGGTGCTCATCGAGACACTCGTGGCCCTCGGTGCACAGGTGCGGTGGGCCAGCTGCAACATCTTCTCGACGCAGGACGAAGCGGCCGCCGCGGTCGTGGTCGGCCCGGACGGCACCGTGGAGGCGCCCGCGGGTATCCCGGTGTTCGCCTGGAAGGGCGAGACCCTCGAGGAGTACTGGCGCCTCGCCGACCGCATCTTCGACTGGTCGGCCGAGGGCTTCGACGGACCGAACATGATCCTCGATGACGGCGGCGACGCGACGCTGCTCGTCCACAAGGGCGTGGAGTTCGAGAAGGCCGGCGCCGTGCGCGCGGCCGAGCCGAGCGACTCAGCCGAGCTGCGCATCGTGCTCGACACGATCCGCGCCTCGATGCAGCGCGACCCGCAGCGCTACACCCGGATCGCCGAGGGCCTGCTCGGCGTCACCGAAGAGACCACCACGGGCGTCCACCGTCTGTACGAGCTCGCGGCATCCGGAGACCTGCTCTTCCCCGCGATCAACGTCAACGACTCGGTGACGAAGTCCAAGTTCGACAACACCTACGGCATCCGGCACTCGCTGCCCGACGGGCTGAACCGCGCCACCGACGTGCTGATCGGCGGCAAGGTCGCGTTCGTCGCCGGGTACGGCGATGTCGGCAAGGGGGCCGCCGAGGCGCTGCGCGGTCAAGGCGCCCGTGTCATCGTCGGCGAGATCGACCCGATCTGCGCGCTGCAGGCGGCGATGGACGGCTTCCAGGTCGCGCGCCTGGAGGATGTCGCGCCGCAGGTCGACATCGTCATCACCGGCACCGGCAACACGCGCGTCGTGACGGCGGAGCACCTGCAGTCGCTCAAGCACCTCGCGATCGTCGGCAACGTCGGTCACTTCGACGACGAGATCGACATCGCCGGGCTCGCTGCGGTCCCCGGGGTCGAGCGCGTCGAGATCAAGCCGCAGGTGCACGAGTGGCGCCTGCCGAACGGACGCAGCGTGCTGGTGCTGAGCGAGGGGCGACTGATGAACCTCGGCAATGCGACGGGGCATCCGTCGTTCGTCATGAGCGCGTCGTTCGCCAATCAGGTGCTCGCGCAGATCGAGCTCTACACCAAGCGCGAGGACTACCCCGTCGGGGTGTACACCCTGCCCAAGACGCTCGACGAGAAGGTCGCGCGGCTGCACCTCGGTGCGCTGGGCGTCGAGTTGACGACGCTCACCGAGGAGCAGGCCGCCTACATCGGCGTGCCGATCGACGGCCCCTACAAGCTCGACCACTACCGCTACTGAGCGGGCCCGAGCCGTTCACCGGCACCGGATCCGCGAGAGTGCAACTCCTGGACGAGGGATAGGCAACCTCCCTCGCTCTCGTCCGCCAGCTGCACTCTCGCGGGAGGTCGGGGTGGCACGTGGGCGGGTCAGCGCGCGGGGAATCCGCGCGGCGGGCCCGACACCGGCGCGGCCAGGGCGTCGGCGCGTCGCGTCTCGAGCCGGAGCGCGCGCAGCTCGCGCTCGCGCCGTACGGCGACGACGGCGATGAGGAACGTCTCGGGGTCGACGGAGGGCACCGGCGAAACATGCTCGGCGGCTTCGCGGGCGAGGGATGCCGCGACCCGCGCGCGCGCCGAAGGCTCCATGTTGGGCGCCGACCGGGCGAACTGCGCCAGGCGTCGCGACAAGCGCTCCGGCAGGCGCGCGACGTCGGCGATCGCGGCCCAGTGCTTGAGCGCCGGGGGCACCTCCAGCGCCGTCTCGGGCAGCCGCGGCGTGCGCGTGCGCTCGGAGTAGGTGCCGGCCACGAGGTCGCCCAGGCGCTGCGAGCGGGGCGTGAACGCCCCGACGATCGCGGCGACCGCGCCCAGGGTCATCCACAGCTCGAGAACGCCGACGAACGCGCGGATGAAGGCGTGGCGGAAACCCGCCGCGCCGCCGTCGGAGCGCACGATCCGCCCGCCGACGGCGAGGCGCCCGAGACTCCGGCCGCGCGTGGTGGTCTCGACGACCGTCGGGATCACGACCGTCACGAGCACGATCACGATGATCGTGAGGATCGGCACGACGGCGGGATCGACCGCCCCCGCCAGGGTGAGCCACCCCATCGCCCACCCGAAGAGCAGCAGCACGGCGACGCCGACGGCCATGTCGATGACCACTCCCAGCGCGCGCATGAAGTAGCCGAGCGGCTGCACGTCGAGGGCGACGGCTTCGCCCGTGAGCACCTCGTCCTGGTGGATGTCGACGATCGCGGCGCGGCCTTCGGGCATGGGTACAGTGAAGCACATGGACCTCGAGGCGCTCACGGCCGCACGGCGCGACGAGTGGGCGCGGCTGGACGAGCTCAGCCGGGCGCGGCACCTCTCCGGGCCCGAGGTCGATGAGCTCGTGACGCGCTACCGCGCCGCGTCGGCCGATCTCGCCGACGCCAAGACCTCGGCCGGGCGCAGCATCCAGAGCGACTACGTCTCGACGATGCTCGCGCGCGCGCGGCTGCGGCTGACGGGCACCCCCGAGAACGTGCTGCGCCAGATCCCGCGGTTCTTCGCGCTTCAGCTTCCCGCCGCGCTGTACGGCCTGCGATGGACGACGCTCGCGATCGCGCTCGGGTTCATCGCCGTCGTGTGCGCGGTCGCGGTGTGGGTGTCGGCCGACCCCGCGCTCGTGGCGAGCCTCGGGTCTCGCGCGCAGCTCGAGCAGTACGCCGAGAACGAGTTCACCGAGTACTACAGCGAGAACCCCGCCGCCGTCTTCGCCGGCCAGGTGTGGACGAACAACGCCCTGATCGCCGCGCAGTGCGTGCTCTTCGGCATCACGGGCATCTGGCCGGTGATGGTGCTCGTGCAGAACGCCGTCGGCGTCGGGACGGCCGCGGCGGTCATGACCGCGTTCGATCGCGCCGACGTGTTCGTGCTCTACATCCTTCCGCACGGGCTGCTCGAGCTGACCAGCGTCTTCGTCGCCGCGGCGGCCGGCCTGCACGTGTTCTGGGCGTGGGTGGCACCAGGCCCGAGGCGGCGCGGCGAGGCGCTCGCAGCGGCGGGGCGTGCGCTGGCCACGGTCGCGATCGGGCTCGTCTTCGCGCTCGGCGTCTCGGGTCTCATCGAGGGCTTCGTGACGGCGCAGCCCTGGCCCTGGCCGGTGAAGATCGGCATCGGGGCGGCGGCGCTCGCGCTGTTCCTCGTGTACATGCTCGTCGTCGGCCGCCGAGCCCACCTGCTCGGCGAGACGGGGGATCTGACGGAGTACGAGGCCGGCACCCCGACCCTCGTCGCCGGCTGACCGACCCCGGTGTGCCCGCTGCGGCATTCGGGCTTGTTTTGAGTGACTCAAAACAACGCTAGGATCGGAGGGTGACCGACACTCCCGCGATCGACGCCGCCGACCGGCTGCGCGGCGCCGGGCTGCGGGTCACCGAACCCCGCCGGGCGGTCGTCGAAGCGCTCCGCGAGCGCGCGCACGCGAGCGCCGACGAGGTCTACACGATCGTCGGCCGATCACTGCCGGGCACGAGCCTGCAGTCGGTCTACAACGCGCTCGGCGACTTCGTCGACGCGGGCCTCGTCCGCCGCATCGAGCCCGCCGGTCGCCCCGGCCTGTTCGAGCTCCGCGTCGCCGACAACCACCACCACCTGATCTGCTCCGTGTGCGGGGCCGTCGAAGACGTCGACTGCGTCGTGGGCGAAGCGCCGTGCCTCACGCCCTCCGATGCGCTCGGCTACACGCTGCACGTCGCCGAGGTCACGTTCTACGGCGTCTGCCCCGCGTGCGCCGCCGCACCGGCATCCGCCCGCTGAAGCTCTCCTGCGTCCCGTTCGATTCCCGAGGAAGGAAAACAATGACCGATCACGACGACCTCGCCACCGGCATCGGAGGCGAGACCGAAGTCGACCAGGCTGTCACCGTCACCGAAGAGCCGCAGCCGGCCGGCGGCTGCCCGGTCGTGCACACCGCCCAGCCGCACCCGACCGCGGGCTCGGCGAACCGGGTGTGGTGGCCGAACCAGCTGAACCTGAAGATCCTCGCGAAGAACCCGGCGGTCGCGAACCCGCTCGGCGAGGACTTCGACTACAAGGCGGCCTTCGAGGCGCTCGACCTCGCCGCCGTCAAGAGCGACATCGAAGCGGCCCTCACCACGTCGCAGGACTGGTGGCCCGCCGACTTCGGCCACTACGGCCCGCTCGTGATCCGCATGGCGTGGCACGCGGCCGGCACCTACCGGGTCACCGACGGCCGGGGTGGCGGCGGCGCGGGGCAGCAGCGCTTCGCCCCGCTGAACAGCTGGCCCGACAACGTCAACCTCGACAAGGCTCGCCGTCTGCTGTGGCCGGTCAAGAAGAAGTACGGCCAGTCGATCTCGTGGGCCGACCTCATGATCCTCGCCGGCAACGTCGCGCTCGAGTCGATGGGCTTCAAGACCTTCGGCTTCGCCGGCGGCCGCAAGGACGTGTGGGAGCCCGACGACGACGTGTACTGGGGTCCCGAGACCACGTGGCTCGACGACAAGCGCTACTCCGGCGACCGCGACCTCGAGAAGCCGCTCGCCGCGGTGCAGATGGGCCTCATCTACGTCAACCCCGAAGGTCCCAACGGCAACCCCGACCCGCTGCTGGCGGCCCGCGACATCCGCGAGACGTTCTCGCGCATGGCGATGGACGACGAAGAGACCGTCGCCCTGATCGCCGGTGGGCACACCTTCGGCAAGACCCACGGCGCGGCAGCCGACTCGCACGTCGGCGACAACCCCGAAGCGGCCTCGATCGAGCAGCAGGGCCTCGGCTGGGCGAACTCGCACGGCACCGGCAAGGGCGACGACACCATCACGTCGGGCCTCGAGGTGACGTGGACGTACCACCCCACCCGCTGGGACAACGAGTTCTTCCACATCCTGTTCGCGTACGACTGGGAGCTGTTCCAGAGCCCGGCCGGCGCGCACCAGTGGCGTCCGAAGAACGGCGCGGGCTCCGACATGGTGCCGCTCGCGCACTCCGAGGGCCGCCGTGAGCCCCGCATGCTCACCACCGACCTGGCGCTGCGCTTCGACCCGATCTACGGTCCGATCTCGCAGCGCTTCGCGGAGGACCCGGATGCCTTCGCCGACGCCTTCGCCCGCGCGTGGTTCAAGCTGACCCACCGCGACATGGGCCCGATCGCCCGCTACCTCGGCCCCGAGGTCCCGGCCGAGGAGCTCATCTGGCAGGACCCGGTGCCGGCGGTCGACCACGAGCTGATCGACGCGGCGGACGCCGCCGCGCTCAAGGCGCAGATCCTCGACTCCGGCCTGACGGTCGCCGAGCTCGTCTCGACGACGTGGGCCGCGGCATCCTCGTTCCGCGGCAGCGACAAGCGAGGAGGCGTCAACGGCGCCCGCATCCGTCTCGCGCCGCAGAAGGACTGGGAGGTCAACAACCCGGCCCAGCTGGCCAAGGTGCTGGGCGTGCTCGAGGGCATCCGCGCCGCGTTCGAGGACGGCCGCACCGACGGCAAGAAGGTGTCGCTCGCCGACCTCATCGTGCTCGCGGGCAACGCCGCGGTCGAGAAGGCCGCGAAAGATGCCGGAGTCGAGGCGGAGGTGACGTTCCACCCGGGTCGCACCGACGCCTCGCTCGAGCAGACCGACGTCGACTCGTTCCGCTACCTCGAGCCGGTCGCCGACGGCTTCCGCAACTACTACGGTCCGCTCGCGGAACTGCCGGCCGAGTACCTGCTGCTCGACAAGGCCAACCTCCTGACGCTGTCGGCGCCCGAGATGACGGTCCTCGTCGGCGGTCTGCGCGCCCTCGGTGCGAACTGGGACGGCTCGGAGTACAGCGTGCTCACCGAGCGCCCGGGGGTGCTCACGAACGACTTCTTCGTGAACCTGCTCGACCTCGGCACGACGTGGAAGCCGCTCGACCCGGGAGCGCACGCGTTCCTCGGCACGAAGGACGGCTCGGGCGAGAAGGTCGGCATCGGCACGCGCGCCGACCTCGTGTTCGGCTCGAACTCGGAGCTGCGCGCCCTCGCCGAGGTGTACGCCTCGGACGACGCGAACGAGAGGTTCGTGCGCGACTTCGTCCGCGCCTGGGGCAAGGTCACCGAGCTCGACCGGTTCGACCTGGTCTGAGTCCCGCCGCGCGCAGAAGAGGCCCGTTCCCTCCGGGGGCGGGCCTCTTCTGTTGATCGGGTCGGGCTACTTCACGCGTCCCTCGGCGCGAACCGGGGGCAGCGTGCCCTTCGGCTCGAACAGAGCGCGGTGCAGGAGGCCGGCGATGATGCCACCCACGATCGGGAACACGATGAACACCCACAGCTGGCCGAGCGCACCCGCGCCGCCGTAGATCGCCGACGCGATCGAACGCGCAGGGTTGACCGACGTGTTGTCGATCGGGATCGAGATCAGGTGGATGAGAGTCAGTGTGAGGCCGATCGCGAGCGGCGCGAGCGCAGCGGTCCCGCGCGTGGAGTGGGTCACCCCGAGGATGATCAGCACGAAGATCGCCGTGAGCAGGATCTCGGCGATGATCGCCGCGCCGAGGCCGAACCCGCCGGGCGACAGCTCGCCGAAGCCGTTCGACGCGAAGCCGCCGTCCTGTGCGGTGGCGAGCCAGTCACCCGGACCGAAGAGACCGATCAGCACGATCATCGTCGTACCCAGCGCACCGCCGATGATCTGCGCGATGAGGTAGCCGATCGTGTTCCGCCACTCGAAGCGGCCGGCTGCGGCGAGGCCCAGCGTGATGGCGGGGTTGAAGTGGCCGCCCGAGATCGGCCCCCACGCATAGGCGCCGGCGACGACGGTCAGACCGAAGGCGAGCGCGACGCCCACGAACCCGATGCCGAGCGGGTTCCCTTCCGATCCGGCCGGGAAGTTCGCGGCGAACAGCGCGGCGCCGACACCGCCGAAGACGAGCAGAAATGTTCCGAGAGCCTCCGCGACCAGCCGGTTCACGGTGGTCGGCTCGATGGTGGTATCCGACATGGCGGACTCCTTTCCTCGTCGCGAGAGTAGCGGCATCCACAGCCGATTCTCAGGAAGCGGGGGCGGAGTGTCCGCGTCTGGCGCCGGACGCGCCGAGGTTTCGCCGCGTGTTCAGGCGTTCGTCGTCGATTCGACGGCTGCCGGATGCCGTAGCCGCCGCCGCGTCGGACCCGTCAGAGGCGGCCGGCGGCCTTGAGCGCCAGGTAGCGGTCGGCGATGCGCGGCGGGAGGTTCTCGGGGGAGTCGGCGATCGCTTCGGCGCCCGCGCGGCCGATGGCCGCGGCGACGATCTCGGCGTCGCGGTCGGCGCGCGCGATCGCCGCGGCACGGTAGGCGTCGTCGGCGTCGGGACGCGCCGGAGGGCTCTCACGATCGCCGGTGACCGTGCCGACCAGCACGTGGGCGTCGCGCACGAGCGCCGGCAGCGATCCGAGGAAGCCGCGGGCCGCCTCGGCGGCGTCCTGCGCGGTGAGCAGCACCACCAGCGACGGGCGCGAGGCGAGGCTGCGCACCTGGACGGACGCGGAGTCCCAGTCGGTGTCGATGAGCTGCGGCTCGACCGGGGCCATCGCATCCACGAGGGCGGGCAGGAGAGAAGGACCGTCGACGCGCGTGACGCGGGCACGGATCACGCGATCGAACATCAGCAGGTGGACGTGGTCGCCGGCCCGCGACGCGAGGGCGGCGAGCAGGAGAGCAGCCTCCATCGCGGCATCCAGTCGCACTCCGTCGCCCACACGGGCCGCGGAGGTGCGACCGGTGTCGATCACGATCACGACATGGCGGTCGCGTTCGGGGCGCCACGTGCGCAGCATGGTCGTGCTCGCGCGGGCGGTGGCCCGCCAGTCGATCGAGCGCACGTCGTCGCCGCGGACGTACTCGCGGAGGCTGTCGAACTCGGTGCCCTGCCCGCGCACCTGCACGCTCGTGTTGCCGTCGAGCTCGCGAAGCCGCGCCAGTCGTGACGGCAGATGCCGGCGCGCGGTGAAGGGCGGCAGCACGCGGAGCACGCCGGGAGCATCGAGGCGGGCCTGGCGCCCGGCGAGCCGCAGCGGACCGTCCGAGCGCACGGCGACGAACTCCGACCGCAGCTCGCCGCGGCGGCGGGGGAGCAGCGGAACCGTGATCGTGCGGCTCTCACCGGGAGGGATCGCGATCGCCGGGTACCCGGCCGGCGCGCCGGCCGTCGGCTGCCAGGCGTCGCGGACGCGGCCCCGCAGGGTGCGCCGGCCGGTGTTGCGCAGCGTCAGCTCGGCGACGACCGCGTGTCCGAGGAGCGTGCGGCGCGGCTGGGACCGCGAGATGCCCACGAGCCGCGGGTCGGGGGCGGTCGCGGCGTCGGCGAGCGCGGCGAGCAGGCACAGCAGCACCCACCCGGCGGCGGCGAGCCAGGCGTCGATGCCCGCCGCCGAGAGCAGCACGACAGGCACCGCTCCGAGCACGAGGAGCAGCGGCAATCGGCCGGTCACGTACATGGGTGAAAGTCTCCTCGTCCGCTGGGATCTCGCTAGAGCTCGCTACTCGATCTTGACCCGCATCGCATCAACGCGCCTTCGTCGCATTGATCCGACACGCGTCAAATCGGCACGCGGGTCTGCTGCAGCACCGAGCCCAGCACCGCGTCGACCGAGACGCCCTCGAGCTCGGCGTCGGGACGCAGCCGGATGCGGTGGCGCCACGTCGGCACGAGCATCGTCTGCACGTGGTCGGGCGTGATCGCCGGGTAGCCGCCCAGCCACGCCCACGCCTTCGACGCGGCCAGCAGGGCGGTCGCGGCGCGCGGGCTCACGCCCACCTGCACCGAGGGGCTGCGGCGCGTCGCCTGTGCGAGGTCCACCACATAGCCCAGCAGGTCGTCCGAGACGGTGACGGATGCCGCGGCCCGCTGCGCCGCGCGGATCTCGTCGGCGCTCGCCGCGCGGCCCAGTCCGGCGGCGGCCAGGTCGCGGGGGTCGAATCCGCTCGCGTGGCGGCGCAGCACGGCGAGCTCGGCATCCCGTGCCGGCACGTCGACGACGAGCTTCAGCAGGAACCGGTCGAGTTGTGCTTCGGGCAGCGTGTACGTGCCCTCGTGCTCGATCGGGTTCTGCGTGGCGGCGACGAGGAAGGGCTCCGGGAGCGGCCGGGTCACGCCGTCGGTCGAGACCTGGCGCTCCTCCATGGCCTCCAGGAGAGCCGCCTGGGTCTTGGGCGGGGTGCGGTTGATCTCGTCGGCGAGCACCACGTTCGTGAACACCGGACCCTCGCGGAACTCGAACTCGCCCGCCTTCGCGTCGTAGACGAGCGACCCCGACACGTCGCCGGGCATGAGGTCGGGCGTGAACTGGATGCGCTTGGTGTCCAGGCCCAGCGCCGTCGAGAACGCGCGTACCAGCAGCGTCTTGGCGACACCGGGTACGCCCTCCAGGAGCACGTGGCCGCGCGCGAGCAGGGCGATGAGGAGGCCGGTGACCGTGCCGTCCTGTCCGATGACGGCCTTGCCGACTTCGATGCGCACGCGGTTCATCGCCTCACGCAGTGCGGCGTCGTCGGGAGGCGTGGCCAGAGGCGCCTCGGAGTCGATACGGGGCTCACTCATCAAGGGGTCCTTTCGGTTCCTGAGCTGGTTCCGGGTGCGGAGCTCGTCGACGGGCGCACCGCGGCGTGCACGGCGTCCTCGAGGTGTCGCAGGCTCGTGGTCAGCGCCACGAGGTCGGCGTCGCTGCGCGGGTCGTCGTCGAACAGGATGCCGCGCACCGCGCCGCGGTCGAGCCCGGTGCGTCCGGCCACGGCGTCGGCGATCTCGGGCGCCGAGGAGGCGGGTCCGAGGCCCAGCAGCCGGGCGAGGCGGCGCAGCGTGCCGATCCGCAGCTGGTCGGCGGCGTGGAGCGGGTCGCGGGCGCGGGCGTAGAGGCGTGCGCGTCCTTCGGTGGTCTCGGACGCGCGGACGGTGACGGGCAGGCGCTCGGCCACGAGCGGCCCGAACCGGCGACCGCGCCAGATGCCCGCGGCGATCCCCGCGACCAGAAGCAGCACGATGACGGGGCTGACCCACGGCGGCGTGAGCTCGCCGAGCGACGGATCCGCGTCGGCGAGGTCGCTGTCGCCGGGACTCGGCACGTACCAGACGACGACCGGATGCCGACCCAGGAGGTTGACCCCGAGTGCGGCGTTCCCCTCTTCGGCGAGGTGCTCGTTGGTGAACAGCGCGCGCCCGTCGACGGCTGCGACACGGCCGCCGCCGGAATGCCCGGCGGTGAGGAGGCCGTACGCGTCGCCGCTCGGGTAGCAGCCGATCACCTCGACCCCCGCGGCGTACACGGCGCCGGGTGCGATCGGGCCGGCGCGGCGGGCGTCCGGCAGGGCGCAGGCGGGATCGACCGCCTCGACGGATGCCGCGCCCGCCGGCTCCGATCCGTCCAGCAGCAGGTCGAGCGTGCGCGCGCGGGGCTCGATCAGCACGACGTCGGCGGCCGCTGACGCCAACTGCGCCACGGCGTCGTCCGAGAGGGCCGGGGCGTCGGGCAGGACGAGGGTTGCGGGCGCGGCGCGCAGTGCCTCGGTCGCAGTCTGCCGGTCGCGCGCGACGACGACCTCCACGCCGTGGTCGCGCAGGACCTCGGCGAGGGCGCGCGTTCCGGACGGACCCGCCGACGCCGGGTCGAGGGCGCCGCGGGAGGCCCACTGGTTCGCCGTCGACATCGCGGCGCCGATCCCGCCGATCGCGAGCAGGGCGAGCCCGATCACGATCCAGGTCGCGACCCGGCGTCCCCGGCGCGGGCTGAGGACGGTGGTGGGCGCCTCGCGGGGCGTCGTCGCCGCGGTCATGCGGCGGGCCTCGGTGTGCGGCGTCGCAGATCCGCCACGCTGCGTCGGCCCGTCGCCTGCTCGAGCGGCGTGCCGGCCGGAATCTGCGCCGCCGTGCCTCCGACCCTCACGCCGGGACCTCCTCGCGCACGACCGGCCGCGCCGCCGCGACGGCGTCGTCGACCGACGCGACGATCGCGTACAGTTCGGCCGTTCCGGGCCGGCGCAGATACCTCACGTCGTCGAATACGGTCGCCGCCTGCTCGACGCGGTCGCCCAGCGCCGGGAACACCCGCGCCGCCGCGCGGGCGAACGCATGGACCGTGGCGCCGGGCGGCGGGTCGACCACGCCCCGCTCGGCGCACCCTCGAGCGAGCGCGCGGAAGCGCAGCACGATCGCGGCGTGCCACTCGGCGGCGCGCGCATGCGTGTCGGCCTCGGCGCGCAACTGGGCCGCCGACCGCTGCTCGGCCTCGCCGAACAGGACGGATGCCGGGGCGGCGGCGCGTCGCGACGCCCGCGGCATTCCCCAGATGAGGAAGGCCGCGACGATCACCACGACCACGACGATCGCGGCGACGAGGGCGAACGTCGACCCCCACGCGCCCGAGATGTCGGGGTTGAACAGGGTCGCGAAGAAGTCACCGATGGCTCGCGCGATGCGGTCGAACGGCGTGGGCTCGGCGATGTCGTACGCGGGGTCCGACAGCTCCTGCTCCGCCCACTCCCGTGCCTCGTCGCCGTCCGGAGTCAGCGGAGGGACGGCGTCGGCGGCGCGCCCGAGCGCCGGGAAGGCGAGCATCAAGCCCACGGCGCCTCTCGGTCGTCGCCCGGCGAGGCGCCGGGCGCGGTCCACCTGGTCGGCGCCGGCGGAGCTTCGGCAGAGGCATCCGTCTGCGGCACGCCCTCGTCAGGCGATGCGGGCTGCGCGGGCGCGACGGGCGACTGCGGGGCGTGCGATGCCGGCGCCGCAGGCGCCTGAGGCGACGGGGAGTGCGGCGGCGCGGCGTACGCGGGCTGCGCCGGGAACGGCGCCTGCGCCGGATACGATGGCGGCGCGGCATACGGCTGCGCCGGGTACGCGGCGGGGGAGGGCGGCGGTGCGCCCGGATAGGCGCCCGGCGCGCCGTAGGCGGGCGCGCCGTAGGCGGGCGCGCCGTAGGCACCGGCCCATCCTCGGGGGGCGACCGCACGGCCGATGTGCTCGCGATAGGGGTCCGCGAGGCCCGTGGCCCCGGCATCCCGTCGCTCCACGTACGCGAGCAGGTCGAGATCGAGCCCCTCACGGCGCATGCGGCAGTCGATGTAGATGATCGCGGTCGCGGTGGCCTGCACGACCACGGCGACCGACTGCAGCAGGAGGGTCAGCGCCTGCGTGAGCAGTGCCGTCACGATCAGTCCGATGATCGCGCTCGGCTCGGGATCGCCCGTCGGGGCGATGATCGTGGTGAGCCCGACCGACAGGAACGAGAAGGGGATGCTCACGACCTGGGCCACGGTCGCGAAGATGACGCCGATGACCAGGATGATGCCCAGTGCCGGCCAGAACCTGCCGCGCGTGAGCGTCCACGAGCGCGATAGCGCCTGCAGGATCGTGGCGTGCTCGACGATGATCGCTGCCGGCACGAGCAGCAGCTTGATCATGAGCCACCAGGTGAGCGGGACCGCCGCGATGAAGAGGAACACCGTGAGCAGGATCGCGACCGGCGGCGCGAGGACCGCGACGGCGATCACGCCCGCCACGACGAGCACCACGAGCGCGAGGACGGCGAGGATGACGAGCAGCGAGTAGCCGATCAGGCGCCACACGATCGGCTTGATCTGTCGCCACAGCGCACCGAGGGACAGCTTCTCGGCGACCGCCGCGTGGGTCACCTCGACGACGACGATGCCCTGCACGATGACGCTCAGCGCGCCGGCGGCGAGCGACAGCACGATGCCGGTGACCGCGACGAGCGCGATCGACCCCGCCATCACGGTGTCGTATTCCTCGGTTCCCGGACGCAGCGTGTCGAGCCGCGAGAACGTCGCCCACGCCACGGCGAGGATGCCGGCCAGCACCACGATGTACGCGAGCGTCTGGACGATCAGCGCGAAGCCGAGCAGCACGCGGGGGTTCTGCCGCAGCGCCGAGAACGAGCGCCCCAGGATCGTGCCGAACCCGAGCGGATGGAGCGGGATGATCCCGGGACGGGATGCCGGCGTCCAGGCGGGGTGGGCGGTCACGGGATCCCCTCTCCATCGTGCGGCGTCGAGCCGGGCGCGCGGTGGCGTCCGGCCGGATCCCTATCGTTTCACACGAGCGGACGCATTCCGCGTCGCTGTTCCGGAGCGCGTGGTCCCGATCCGCACCCCAGGTCGACGCGACGAGTCCGGGACGATCGTCATGGTCTGCAACGACGCGCGAGTCTCGGAGTGAGGCTCTGGCTTTCGTTATCGACTCGTGATCGTCCAACGCCGGCGGCGACTCTAATCTCATCGCTAGCGACCGCGCCAACCGGGTCCGTTCGCTCATGCAAAGGGATTCATATGTCGCGACTGGGCCGGTCTGCTGTCGTTTCGGTGTTGTTGACGGTGGTGCTGGTGGTGAGTCCGGTGTCGCCTGCGTTGGGGGATGTTCTCGCGGGGCGGTGGGTGGTGGCCGAGTTTCGGCCGCTGGAGGCGGTGCCGGTGCCGGATGGCGGTGAGTTGAACGGTGATCAGGTCGACCTGCTGGGGCTGCCTGTCGCGGTCGGCGAGGAGCCGGAAGGCGACGAGGCGACCGCGGTGCTGGTCGATGTGCCCGACACGGCCTCGGTCGCCCTTCCGCCTGCGGATCTGACGACCGTGCCAATTCCGGTGTCGTCGGAGTCGGAGCTTGACACTGAGGGTTTGACCGTGGTGCGTCGCGGCGAGCAGTGGACGATCTTCCGCCGGGAGGATGGGTCGGTGGTGCGCCGGGTTTCGCCGGAGCCGGAGAACTACCTCAACGATGAGGGCCGGTGGGTGCCGATCTCGACCGAGGTCACTGCTACCGGGGACGGGTTCGAGGTAGCGGGTCACCCGCTCGAGCCGACGTTCGCCGCGAACGCCGACGACGCTGATCTCGTCGCGGTCACCCACCAGGGTTACGACGTGACGCTCACCCCGGTCGGGTTCGAGGGTGCGGATGCGGAGGAGCTGACCGATGATGAGCGTGACGGTGTGGTGTACGAGGATGTTCGGCCGGGCGTTGACCTGGAGTATGAGGTCGAGCGGACACAGGTCAAAGAGACGCTGATCCTGCACACACTGCCCGCCGGGGAGGCGTCGTGGAGTTGGGTGCTCGACCCGGGCACGCTCACCCCGCTGCTGGATGAGGCCGGTGCGGTGCTGCTCAACGATGCCGCTGGTGAGACGGTGGTCGCGATTCCGACGCCGGTGGCGTGGGACTCCTCCGGAGTGAAGGAGGAGTCCTCCGATGTGGTGATCAACCCGACTCCCACGCTCACGCAGGCAGCGGATGGGTCCTGGCGGTACACGCTCGCGATTGATCCGGCGTGGCTTGCCGCGGAGGATCGCGTGTTCCCGGTGTTCGTGGATCCGACGCTGGCGACGGGGGCGTCGTATGTGAAGTCGTTCAAGTCCGATGGTGCGGTGTATGACGGGCAGTCGCATACCGGGAACACACGCCAGAACAACACGAATGTGTTTTGGCGGGCGTTGACCTCGTATCCGTACGGTGCTGCGCCGGGGCAGTTCATCGGCAACGCGTCGTTGCGGTATGTGTATGACGGGTTGGGGACGACGAGTGTGCAGCCGCAATGGGTGAACTGGGCGACCTGTTTGGGTTACAACTGTGTGGGCACCGACATCGCGAACTTCAATCTGGGCAGCGCGGATGCGTGGACCGCGGGGTATGGGGACACCGCGTTGGCGCAGCATCTGGTGAACCGGTTCAAGGTGGGGGACACCGGGGTGACTTTCATCACGCGTGGTTCGGAGGGGGGCAGTTACACGCATAAGCGGGTCCGGACCGAGTTGTATGTGGACTACTGGGGTTGGCCTTCGGTGTCGTTGACGACGGGAGCGGGGACGCCGGGGAATGGGTCGACTGGTGCGTCGCTGACCCCGGTGCTGCGGTGGAGCGGGAGTGAGTCGTCGCCGCACTCGGATGTGAAGAACTACCTGGTAGAGGTGTCGGCGAACTCGAACATGTCCTCGCCGGTGTGGACGGGCGGGTGGACCACGGCGACGACTGCGACAGTCCCAGAGAGTGTGCTGCAGCCGGGGACCAAGTATTACTGGCGGGTTCGGATCCGTGACGCGCATCATGGGTGGCTGGGTCAGTCGACGGAGCGGTTGAGCGGGGTGTGGTCGTTCACCACCAACCGGGTGCCGCCGACACCTCCGGCGGAGACCGCGACGCCCGGGTCGGACCCGCTTCCGGCGACGGTGACCACGGTGACGCCGACGTTGCAGGTGGATGCGGTCACTGATCCGGACAATCATCCTGCTGGGGCGACGATCACGTATGAGTTCAAGATCGCCACGGGTATGGATGGGAAGTCCGGGGCCGTGTACACGTCGGGCCCGGTGACTGCTGGCTCCGACGGGAAGGCCAGATGGACGGTGCCGGCGGGGGTGCTGCGCGACGGCGGCGTGTATGCGTGGGTGGTGCAGCCATCGGATGGGTTGAGCAAGAACGCGAATCCGGCGTGGTCGAAGAAGATCAAGGTCGATCTGCGACTGGGCGCGACCGGTCCTTCGCCGTTCGACACTGCGGGCCCGGTGGCGGTGAACCTGGCGAACGGAAACGTGAACCTGTCGTACTCGTCGCCGACGGTCAGTACCCTGGGCGGGCCGATGGGGATGTCGTTCAGCTACAACTCCCAGCATGTCGCGGGCGCTGATCAGGGTCTGGTGGGTTGGTATTACAGCGGTCTGGACAGTCTGGGAAACCCGCCGTCCACCCCGGCTGGGTACACCTTCAGCGGGAAGCAGCCGATTCAGGTGCGCACTGACAAGACCGTCGGGTTCAACTGGGGCACCGGGTCTCCGGGAGCGGGCATCGCGAGCGACTACTTCATGGCCAAATGGGTGGGGTTCATCAGGGTGCCGCACCAGTCCACCGGGTGGCGGTTCGGGCTGCGTCACGACGACGGTGTTGTGCTGTCGGTGAACGGGTCGAAGCTGATCGACAAGTGGGTGCATGGGTCGACGACGACGTGGAGCGGGAACGTCAACCTGTCCGGCGATTCTGTCCCGATTCACTTGGAGTATTTCGAGGGCGTCGGCGCCGCGAATCTGGAGCTGATGGTGGACGACGTCAACGACAGCGAGCCGGCGAAGGTCGTCCCCACACAGTGGTTGTTCACCACCCCGCAGGTGTTGCCTGAGGGATGGTCTTCGTCCTCGCCGATCGCCGGGGCTGGGTCGGCGTGGGTGTCCGCCGTCCGTGAGCAGTCCGCGGTGGTGCTGACCGATCTCACCGGCCGCACGCACACCTATACCCGCGCGTCGACTGGCGGGTACACCGCCCCGGCGGGCGAGTACGGGGTGGTGTCGCTCGATGGGAACGGTCGGGTGGTGTTCACCGACGAGGACGGCACGGTGTACCAGTTCGATGGGAACGGGCGCGTCGAGTCCGCCACCCCGGTCGTGGATGGGCTGAAGCCGGCCGGCCCGCAGCTGATCTACAGCAAAGGTGTCGTCACCGAGATCGTTGACCCGGTCTCCAAGAACGGGACCACCTATGACCGCAAGATCGCGTTGGTGTATCAGAACGCGGCGCTGACAGCATGCCCCACGCTGCCGCCGACATATGAGCCGGCGCCGGTCGGCATGCTGTGCCAGCTCAAGTACCCCGACTCGGGCGCTGATCTCGGCAAGATGACGTCGCTGTACTACTCCGCCGGGAAGCTGTGGCTGATCGAGGACCCGGGCGGGGAGCGGACGTGGTTCGGTTGGTCCGGCGACCAGCTCACTGCGGTGCGGGACTCGGTCACCAGCGACTACCTGTTGAGCCTTCCCGAGCCCACCGGGTACGCGCCTCCCACCATCGACATCGCGTACGCGGCCGACGGGCGGGTGAGTAGCGTCACCCTTCCCGCCGCTGACGGATCCGAGAACGGTGCCCGGCTGAAGAAGGAATATGCCTACGCCCCGGCGCAGGGCGGGCAGTTGGCATACACCACCGTCAGCAACCCGGCGGTGTCGGGGGCTGTCTCCACTGTCACGTACGACTCGGCGTGGCGTCAGGTGCGCACCACCAGCCCGCTCGGCGTGTGGAGCGAGCAGGCCTGGCATCCGCAGAAAGATCTGCCGCTGGCCACCACCACCTCCGCCGGGGCGACCACGACGAGCGTGTACGACTCGCAGACCGACCGGCTCACCGATGCGTACGGCCCGGCCCCCGGGGCATGCTTCAGCGGCGATGGCCGCCCCGTGCCCGACCCGGCCGGGGCGCCGGGGTGTGGCATCCTGCCCGCCCACACCGCCACGACCTACGATGCGAACCTGGCAGGCCTGCAGGCCACCTACTACAGCAACCGCACCCTGTCAGGGAAGCCTGTGAAGTTCGCGCACGGCATCGGCACCAGCGACGGCCGGATAGACGCCACGTGGGCTGATTCTCCGGGTGCTCCCGTCCCGGCGGACAACTGGTCGCTGCGGTTGACAGGTCTTCTCACCTTCCCCGCTCCGGGCAGCTACACGTTGCAGGTCACCAGCGACGACGGGGTGCGGGTATGGCTGGACGACACCAACCAGATCGACCGGTGGATCCCGCAGTCGCCGACGGCCACGCAGAGCCCCGTGATCCAGGTCGACGCAGCCGACCTCACCCGCCGCATCCGAGTGGAGTACTTCGAAGGCACCAGCAGCGCAACCCTCAAACTGGCGTGGAAGAAGTCCACCGACACCGGATACACCGTCGTTCCCGGCAGCGCGCTGCGCCCCGACTACGGTCTGACCACCACCACCACCGCGGATGACAGCACCACGGTGACCGGGGCGGCAGCTCCGGCCGTGACGGCGTCGTTCGGGTATCAGCACCCGTGGCTGGGCCAGGCGACGGAGTCGACGGTCGACCCGTCCGGGTTGGCGTTGAAGACGAAGGTGAGTTTCGAGCAGCCCGGTGGGGCGGGGTGGTTGCGGCGGCTCACCCGCACCCTGCCCGCCGGCACCACGCCCGGCGCCCCCACGACCGCTGCGGCCACCAGCGCGTACTACGGCGACCTCGAAACCGCGCCGGCGGGGCAGAGTTGTGTGCCTGCCGGGACGAAACAGTTCGGTGGCCTGAAGTCAACCACCGGCCCCACGCCGGCCGCCGGAGGCGCCATCGTCACGGAGTACGTGTACGACCTGTGGGGTCGGGTTGCCGGAACGAAGACATCGGGCGACACGGCATGGTCATGCACCAGCTACGACACCCGCGGCCGTAGCATCAGCCAGAGCATCGCCGGCCCCGCCGGCGTGGCCACCCAGACCGTCACCACCCAGCACACACCGGTCACCGCCGGGCTGAAGGTGGAAGCATTCACCGGCGCCGCTCCGGCCAACGCGGACGGCAGCACCGTGACCACGGTCACAGATCTGCTGGGCCGGGTCGTCTCCAGCACCGACGCGTGGGGAACGGTCACAACCACCACGTACGAGCCGGGCACCGGCCGGGTGGCGACGGTGACCACCGCGGCGCCCGGGCAGTCCGCCTCGACCGCGTCGTTCGGGTATGACCTGGACGGGAAGGTGATCTCCTCCAAGCTCAACGGGGTGGAGCTGGCCGCGGTCACGTACGACGCACAGCAGTTGCTGCAGTCGGTGTCGTACGGCGGCGCGGTCGCGTTGACCGCGGTGACGCGTGATGCGGCGTTGCGGACTACGGGACAGCAGTGGACCGTCGGCGCAGAGGCGTTGGTTGACACCGTCGCGAGGTCGCAGTCCGGCCGGATCGTGCAGCACACCCTCACCCGGGGCGCGACCACGCATGCGGCGACGTATGGGTACGACGCGGCGGGCCGGTTGGTGACCGCGAGCATCCCTGGGCACGAGTTGACTTACAGTTTCGCCGGCACTGGTGGGTGCGGTGTGAACACCGCCGCGGGTGCGTCGGGAAACCGCGCCGCTGTCACCGACACCTATACCCCGGGCGACGGCGGCACCCCGGTCACCACGACAACCCAGTACTGCTACGACTGGGCGGACCGTCTCACCGGCAGCACCGTCACCGACCCGGTCGCGGGCGCGAACACGGTCAGCGACGGGCTCGCTGCCGCCGACATCGAGTACGACGTCCGCGGCAACATCACCCGCCTGGCTGACATGCAGTTCACCTACGACGCCGCGAACCGGCACATCAGCACCACTTACGACGACGGGTCGACCGTCGTGATCGTGCGGGATGTCACCGGGCGGGTCATCTCCCGCACCGTCGACCCGGCCGGCGCCGCGCCCGCAGTAACCACGAAGTGCCTGTATGCCGGGGCTGGGGATGCCGCCTGGGGGCAGGTGGTGGGATCCACGATGACCCGGACGATCGGGTTGCCCGGTGGGGTGTCGTGGTCGAAGGTCGGGACCGGGCCGACGGTGTTGTCGATCCCGAGCCTGCTCGGACACACCATCCTCACCCGCACCGGCACCAGCAACGGTGCCAATCAGTTGTGGGACCCGTACGGGCAACCCCTCGACCCGGTCACCCTCGCCATCGGCACAACCGCCGCCGATGACGCAGGTCAACTGCACGGCAACACCGGCTGGCACCAGGGCGCACTCAAACCCGCCGAGTCGGTCGGATCAACCGCCGTGGTCGAGATGGGTGCCCGCCTCTACGTGCCCGCCCTCGGCCGGTTCCTGCAAGTCGACCCCGTCGAAGGTGGCGTCGACAACGACTACGTCTGGCCGACGGACCCCATCAACAAGAACGATCTGACCGGGAAATTGACCGCTGACTCGGCCGAACGGTGGATTCGATCTGGGCACAAGATCACTTCGCTGGGCGCTAGGAACTGGAACGACCCGACCTATCAGCTCAATCCCGCCCTGCGCAAGGAACACGGCGGATTGTGGATAGGAAAGAGTCCGCGAGGGATCACACCATCCTCGCGACCGTCGAGCCCACCGATGCGAAGGCCAGCCGGGCCGCTGTTCTCAGTTCGACCCGGAAGTGTGGGTAGCGTCACGTTAACCGGCTGCCTCGCGGTGTGTGGCCAGTTTGGTTACCAGGGTGGCTTGATCGCTGGCATCGGTTTTGGGCCCGAATCATCAGCTACGCTCACGGTCGGTGGCTCGTATGTTCATGGGCCGTCGAGTGGAATCCAGCAGGAGGTCGGCTGTTCCGCGGCTTGGGGTCCCATCGGTGCGTCATACTCACGCGGGAATGACGTCGGAACCGGTGCTTTGAGCGAGGGGCTTGGCTTCAGCGTTGGTTTAGGCGGAGGTTGTTCTGCGATGTGGGTGTTCGGACCATGAATGTGCGAGTGCTTGCTCTTTCGATGCTTCTCTTGCTGATCTTCTCTCTGGGGCCGCTCCTCATCGGATGGCACCGCCAGATCTGGGCTTGGGTACGCCCACAACTGGTGGGAACGCTCGGACGCGTCGGGCGACCTCTTGAAGGCAAGCCGGAAAGTTCACCACTAATTTGGGTCGCCTTCGGAGGACCCCTTATCGCGATTCTTGGTGCTCGCGACGTGTGGGGTTCAGACGCCGCACTCCTCTCGCAGGCACTCGCTGCCTACCCCGTGGTCGATGTCGTTGGGATTGGCCTGTTTGTCGCGGGGCAGGTCGGGCTCATTCTGGGGCGGCGCGCTGGACGACTCGTTCCCGGGGTGAGACGCTCCGGGTCCCACAGACTGGTGGCTTTTTGGCTCGCTGCCTGCCTTACGGTCCTTGGTGCAGCCATGATCGCGGTGTGTGTCGCGATCGTCGCCCAAGTGTGAGGTTCTCGGGTAGATCCCAGCCAGGCTGCAGATCGACACCGGGCTAGGAATCAGTCGCCGACACCGCCGTGCCAGGAGCAAGCGCCCTGAACGCCACCGGACGTCGACCACGTGCCGTCCTCGCACCGCACCGTGCTGCCGTTGCTTTCAGTCTGGGACTGGATGAATCCCCAGAAGGACGGCCAGCGCCATGAACTGTCGATGAGGTCGAGGCATCCGGTCACCAGCGACGCCGCCGCGGATGCGCCCACCAGCTGGTCGGCGTCGACCAACGTGACTCGCCCCGGCATGTTCGGAGAGCGTATTGCTGGTGTCAGCCGGCTCTCGACCGGTTCGGTGTGAGCGTAGTCTAGTTGTTCGACTTCGAGGGGTGTGAGGTCGTCGATCGAGCCGCGGGTGCGTTCGGTGTTGAACCACAGCGCCCAGGACGCGGTCGCTGCTTCGACCTGGTCGATGTCGCGCCAGGGGCCTTCGTGGTGGATGAGTTCGGATTTGAAGAGCCCGATCTTCGATTCAGAGAGTGAGTTGTCATACGCGTCGCCCACGGACCCGACCGACGCGTCGATGCCCTCGTCGATGAGCCGGTCCGTGAAGGCGATCGACGTATAGACCGATCCGGCGTCGGTGTGGTGCGTGAGCCCGGCGAACCCGGCGACGCCTTCGCGGCGGCGCGTCCAGAGCGCCATGTCGAGGCAGTCCAACACCAGCGGGGTCGTCATCGAGGTCGCAGCGCGCCAGCCGAGGATGCGGCGGGAGTGCGCGTCGAACACGAACGCGACGTAGACCCATCCGGACCACGTCCAGACATACGTGTAGGGTCGGCCAGCAGCGCCCTGTCCGGCTTGCGCCGGGTGGGCTTCTGCTGGCTGCCCTCCGAACCGGACGTGCCATTCCTGAGCATCCGGCTCTCCATGTGGTCACGCCGTGGCGATCGCCCAAGGGGTTGGGATGCGGGTTCCTCGGTAGCGGTAGCGGGTCACCGGGACCTGCCTGGCGCGGAAGAACTCGATCCCCTCGGCGCGGATCTGCCACCGGGGCAGATGCCGCCTGACGAGGGTGCGCATGTTCAGCTTGGGGTGTCGCTTCTTCAGCCAGCCGACGATCCGCCAGAAGGCGTAGTGGTCGATGTAGCTGAAGACGTGTTTCACGACGCCGTGCTGGAAGTAGGCGCACCAGCCCCGCAACGCCGGGTTGAGTCGGCGCAGCAGGTCGCGAGCGTTCGATGGGATGCCCGGCGGGTCAGCGTCCGCACCTTGTCCTTGATGGAGGCCAAAGACTTCCGGGAGGGGTAGGTGTATATCGCGGTCTTCCCGCCCTGACCTCTGATTCGGCGGCGCTGGATGTGCCACCCGAGGAAGTCGAACCCGGTGTCTATGTGCGTGACCATCGTCTTCTCGACCGACAGGCGCAAACCCATCGGCGCGAGCACGGCGGCGACCTCGTCCCAGAGCGCGTCGGCACCCTCGCGGGTGCCGCGGACGAGGACGACGAAGTCGTCCGCGTAGCGGACCAGCTTCATCGTCGCGCCCCCGGCGCGTTGATGCTTCGTGCGCGCCCATTGCGGCCCGAGCGCATCCCACTTGCGTTGGAAATGCCCGTCCACCACGGACAGGGCGATGTTCGCCAGCAGCGGCGACAGAACCCCCGCCTTGCGGGGTGCCGGTGAACGTGTCCCTGTTCACGCCGTCCTCGCTGAGGACACCCACGCTCAGGATCCCGCGGATCAGACGCAGAACCCGCTTGTCGGCGATGCGACCGCAGACGCGATGCATGAGCGCGTCGTGATCGATCCCGTCGCGTTCGGCGGGGTCACGGCCGGGGCTCGGCCCGTCTCCAGGGAGGGTCGACTACTCTGTGTGGAGCGCATGGGGACGGCGCGAGCCGTCGTCCGTGCCTGACGCAAAGGAACGAACGCGCGCGATGACTTCACGCATCCTGGTGGTCGACGACGACACCGCCCTCGCCGAGATGATCGGCATCGTGCTGCGCACGGAAGGCTTCGACACCGTCTTCTGCGCCGACGGTGCCCAGGCCGTCGAGGCGTGGCGTACTGAGAAGCCCGAGCTCATCCTGCTCGACCTCATGCTCCCGGGCATGGACGGCATCGAGATCTGCACGCGCATCCGCGCCGAGTCCGGCATCCCGATCATCATGCTGACGGCCCGCACCGACACGGCCGACGTCGTGAAGGGCCTCGAGTCGGGCGCCGACGACTACATCGTCAAGCCGTTCAACCCCAAGGAGCTCGTCGCGCGGATCCGCACGCGCCTGCGCCCCTCGAGCCAGCCGACCAACGACACGCTGCGCATCGGCGACCTGACCGTCGACGTCGCAGCGCACGAGGTCCGTCGTGGCGACGGGCCGATCGCGCTCACGCCGCTGGAGTTCGAGCTGCTCGTGGCGCTGGCGTCGAAGCCGCAGCAGGTGTTCTCGCGCGAGATGCTGCTCGAGCAGGTCTGGGGTTATCACTACAAGGCCGACACGCGCCTGGTGAACGTGCACGTGCAGCGGCTGCGCGCCAAGGTCGAGAAAGATCCCGACAACCCGAAGATCGTGACGACCGTGCGAGGCGTCGGCTACCGCGCGGGCGCCGTCGTGTGAGGCTGCGGTGAAGGCCGCCCCCACGCCCGCTCCGCGCGGCTCCGGCAGCGCGCGCACGACCACCGGGCGAACGGGCCCCGCCGTGACGGCTCCGACGACGGGGATCACGGCCACCCGCACGCCGCTGACGGGCTGGCGCCTGTGGCGCGCCTGGCCGGGGAACATCGCGACGCTGTGGCGCCGCTCGCTGCGCTTCCGCACGATCCTGGTGACGCTCGGGCTCACCGCGTTCGCGGTGCTCGTCGCGTGCGTGTGGATGGCGCTCGCGATCCAGAACGACCTCTTCGTCTCGCGCAAGGATCAGGTCCTCGCCGACGCGGCGCAGGCCCGCACCGCCGCGCAGGCGACCCTCGACGCCGCGGTGCAGAGCGATACCGCCCAGCTGCAGAACGTCATGAACTCGGCGATGCGCACGCTCGGCGAGCGCTCCTCGGCGGAGCTCGTCGCAGCGTTCCGCATCGGGCCACCGGTGCCGAACGCTCCGCAGGACGTCAGCTCCGACTTCAGCGCGATCTACGACGTCCTCGGCGAGGGCCTACGCACGAGCGTCCGCGACGACCCCGACTGGCAGTTCTGGCAGTCGATCGCGCTTCCCACCGGCACGGACGAGACGGTCCCCGGCATCCTGGTGGGCCAGCAGCTCGAGGTGCCGGGCGTCGCGTCGTACGAGCTGTACCTCGGGTACGACCTGTCGAACGCGCCGCAGACGCTCGGCTTCGTGCAGGGCACGCTGTGGATCGTCGGCATCGGGCTCGTGCTGCTCATCAGCGGCATCGCGTGGTTCGTGCTGCGCTCGGTGACGACCCCGGTCGGCGAAGCGGCCGACACCAGCGCACGCCTCGCCGCGGGAGAACTCGGCGTGCGGCTGCCGGTGCGCGGCGAAGACGAGCTGGCCACCCTCGGCCGCTCGTTCAACGCGATGGCCGACAGCATCGAGTCGCAGATCAAGGAGCTCGCCGACCTGTCGCTGGTGCAGCAGCGATTCGTCTCGGATGTCTCGCACGAGCTGCGCACGCCGCTGACCACCATCCGCCTCGCGGCCGACATGATCAACGATCAGCGCGACGAGTTCGACCCGGCGACGGCGCGTGCCGCCGAGCTGCTCAACGCCCAGGTGCAGCGATTCGAGGTGCTCCTCACCGACCTCCTCGAGATCAGCCGCTACGACGCGGGCTCGGTCCAGCTCGAGCTCGAGCCCACGAGTCTCGCCCACCTCGCCGAAGACGTCATCGGCTCGATGCATCAGCTGGCCGAGCAGCATGGCTCGGACGTGCGGCTGGTGGCTCCGGGCGGGTATTCGCCGGTCGACATGGACCCCCGCCGGGTGCGGCGCATCGTCCGCAACCTGCTCGGCAACGCGATCGAACATGGCGAAGGTCGTCCGATCGTCGTCAGCGTCGACAGCAATCAGCACGCCGTCGCGATCGGCGTGCGCGACTACGGCCTCGGCATGACCCCCGACGACGCGGAGCGGGTGTTCGACCGCTTCTGGCGCGCCGACCCTTCGCGCAAGCGCACGATCGGCGGCACGGGCCTCGGACTGTCGATCGCCCTCGGCGACGCGAAGCTGCACGGCGGCGAGCTCGCGGTGTGGTCGGAGATCGGGCGCGGCAGCAACTTCGTGCTCACTCTTCCGCGCACGAGTGCGCCACTGAGCGGCCCGTCCCCGCTTCCCATCGATCCGGGCGACGACGGGACCGCCCCTGCCGACGAGCTGGGCCTCACGCAGCCCATCGAGGTGCCGCGCGTCACGACGGCACGCGACGGGCGCGTGACGACGACGGATGCCGCGAACCGGCGAGGTGCGCCATGACCGCGCGGCGCGGCATCCTGGCCGCCGTCGTGGCGCTGAGCGCGCTGGTGCTCACCGCGTGCGGCGGGTTCGCGACGAGCGGACCCGTCGAGTACGGCAACGCGAGGGGCACGACCGCCGACGAGTCGCAGAACTTCGTGTTCCTGCCGAATCTGCCCCAGCCGGGGGCGTCGCCCGCCGAGATCGTGGAGGGGTTCATCAACGCCGGCACGGGGCCGGGGGCCGATGGCAAGTGGTCGGTCGCCCGCGAATTCCTCGCACCCGGGTTCCGTGGCGAGTGGGATCCCGAAGCGAGCGTCACCGTCGACATCGCCGCCGACCGCACGTACTCGGAGTCCGAAGGCGGCGCAGTCGACTTCTCGTACGACGCCGTCGCGACGGTCGACGATCGCGGAGCCTATGAGCGGGCCGAGCTCGCCGAGCGCAGCCTGCCGTTCACGCTGAGGCAGCAGTCCGACGGCGAATGGCGCATCACCGACGCGCCCGACGGCGTCGTGGTCGACCGTGACCAGTTCCCCCGCGTGTTCCACCGGTACCCGATCATGTACTTCGATCCGACGTGGGACTACCTCGTGCCCGATGTGCGGTGGTTCCCGACGGGGAACGCCGAGACACGCATCAGCCGCGCCCTCGTGAATCAGCCGCGGAGCGAGTGGCTCGTGGAATCCGTCGTCACCGCCTTCCCCGACGGGGTCACCGCACAGCTCGTGCTCAACGACGGCGGCGTCGCGCAGGTCGAGCTCACCGAGGACGCCGCCGCGGCCGGGCGCGAGACCCTCGACCGCATGCTCACGCAGCTCGAGGCCAGCCTCGCGGCGGCGGGCGTGCTCGACGTCGAGATGCGCACCGCGACCACGCCCCTCACGGCGCAGCCGGTCGAGACGCGCTCGACGCGCCTGCCCGCGTCGCCGCTGGTGTACACCGAGGCGGGGTTCGGGTTCCTCGTCGGCGAGGAGCTCGAGCCGATCCCGGGGCTGACGGCCCAGGTCGTCGAGCTCGAGCAGGCTCCCGCCGCGATCCAGGTCGCGCCCGACCGCGACATCGCCGGCGTGCGACTGGCCGGCGGCGAGGTGGTGCGCGTGTACGCAGACGGCACGGACATGGAGCCGCTGGACGACCGCCCCGGACTGGTCGATCCGACGGTCGATCCGGAGGGGAACGTCTGGAGTGCTCCGCGCGAGGAGCCCGCGGCGCTGCGCGTCTACCTGCGGTCGGGGGAGATGCGCGAGATCGAGGACGCCTGGCCCGGAGCGACGGCCATCAGCGCGATGGCGCTGTCGCGCGACGGCACGCGGCTCACCGCGACGGTCACGGCGGGCGGGCGGACCATGCTGTGGGTGGCCGGCGTAGTGCGCGACTCCGACGGGTTGCCGATCGCTCTCGGCACGCCGCTGCAGCTCGCCATCGTCGGGGCTCCGGCCAGCGCGGTCACCTGGATCGACGACGCGACGATCGGAGTGCTCGCCGGCGACGCGAGCGGGTGGACGGTGCTCGAGCAGACGGTGGGCGGTCCGTCGGCGTCCACGACCGCCCCCGCCGACTCGTCGTCGATCGCCGGCGGCAACGGCCTGTCGAGCCTGCGCCT
Source organism: Microbacterium cremeum (assembly GCF_015277855.1). NCBI lineage: Bacteria > Bacillati > Actinomycetota > Actinomycetes > Micrococcales > Microbacteriaceae > Microbacterium > Microbacterium cremeum. Next base: position 2,590,168 of record NZ_CP063812.1, on the reverse strand, counting down.
GCGGGCGGCCGACGGCACGCTGTATGTGAAGCGCGGTGTCACGTGGCAGCCGACCATGACCGGCGTGCTCGTGCTGGCGACGCAGCAGGGCGCCCCGCAGTAGCGGCATCGCCGGGGAGGCGCAGAGGCTCCTCCCCAGCGACCCTGCGCGGCTCGTTGTCCACCGACTCGCGGCATCACGCGGCCCGGCCTGTCCGTGCGCGACAGGGTGGGTCCGTGTCACGAGCCCTCTTCCTCGCTGTGCGTGCGGCCTGCGCCGACGCGCTCGCGCTGCTCCTGCCCGTCGCGTGCGCCGGGTGCGACGAGCCCGACACCGCCCTGTGCGAGGCGTGCATCCTCGCGCTCGAGCCGAGGCCCACGCACTGGACGCTCGAGGTGCCCGGCGGCACGGTCGCGCTCTGGAGCGCCCTGGCCTTCGAAGGCACACCCGCTCGGGTCGTGCGGGCGATCAAAGAGGACGGCCGTACGGGGCTGGCCCGGGCGCTGGCCCCGGCGCTCGAGGTCGCGCTCGCCCGTGCCGGGGCGCACGGCGCGCGCCTCGTGCCCGTGCCCACCGCACGAGCCTCGTACCGCCGCCGAGGCTTCCGCGTGCCCGACCTGCTGATCCGTCGCGCGGGCCGGCGCCCGCACCGCCTCCTGACGTACACGCGACGCACGGGCGACCAGCGGGGTCTCGATCGTGAGAGCCGGCGGCGCAACGTGGCGGGCAGTCTGCGAGGATCGCCGGATGCCGCGGGCCGGCGCGTCGTGGTGGTCGACGACGTCGTCACCACCGGGGCGACGCTCGCCGAGGCCGTGCGTGCGCTGCGGGCAGCGGGCGCCGACGTCGTCGCGGCGGTCACCGTCGCCGCCACGCCGCGGCATCCTGGCCGAACCCGGTGACCCGATACCGACGTGATCGCAAACTCACAGGTGACAGAGTCGGAACGCCCGACTACGGTGGGGGGCACAAGGCGACTCATGGTCCGCCCTTGGCCGGGGGGACCGGAACAAGGAGGTCAGGGATGGAAACCAGCATCGTCGGCGTGGGAGTCGGGATCACGGATCGCTTCCGCAGTGTCGTCGAAGAGAAGGCCGTCCGCATCGAGCACCTCGCTCCGCGCGCTCAGCGCGTGGATGTCAAAGTCACCCACCGCGCGTACCACAACGGGCGAATGGAGGACGACACGGTCGAGCTCACGGTGAACGGCCGAGGGCCTGTCATCAGGGCGGAGGCCACGGACGGCGACAAGTTCGCGGCACTGGATCTCGCTGTCGACAAGCTGTGCGAACAGCTTCGCCGCGCGAAGGACAAGCGCGTCGACGCACGCAACCACCCCCGAGGCGCGAAGTTCGAGAAGGGAAGCGGCTCGCTGCAGGGTATCGATCTGCAGCCGGCGTCCCTCGACGTGCTGCGCGCCGTCGCGACGGGCGAGATCCCGATCGTGACCGGCAATGAGGAGGAAGTGGGCTACACGCCCGTCGTCATCCGCACCAAGGAGTTCCACCCGGAGTGGATGTCGGTGGAGGAGGCGGTCGATCGGATGGAGCTGGTCGGCCACGACTTCTTCCTCTTCATCGACGCCCGCACCGACCACCCCAGCGTCGTGTACCGACGCAAGGGCTGGGACTACGGCGTCATCTCGCTGACCACGCAGGCGCAGCCGGACGAGCTGGCGTCCTGAGTCGAGGACCGACAATGGAGGGTGCGGCCGTCGCGGCCGCACCCTCCGCTCGTTCGCGGGCGTGAGCCGCCGATGCCCGGCGATGCGGCATCCCTTCCGGAAGGACCTGCGTGATCATCCGAAACGTGCGCCCCTGGGGCGCCGACTCCGCCGACGTCGTCCTCGACGGGGACCGCATCGCGGCGGTGCGCCCGCACGCCCCAGAGGCCGTCGCCGAGCCCGACGACCTCGACGGACGCGGACGACTCCTCCTGCCGTCGTTCAGCGACGTGCACGTGCACCTGGACTCGTCTCGCATCGGGCTTCCGTTCCGCCCGCACAGCGCCGTCGGCAAGGATGGGGGTGCGCCGGGCGTGTGGGGCATGATGCTGAACGACCGGGCGCACTGGCGCGACACGGACGTCCCGCACGCCGAGATCGTCGCAGGAACGCTCGAGCGGATGATCGCGCGCGGCACCACCCGCGTGCGCACCTACGCGCAGGTCGATGTGGACTGCAGGCTCGAGAAGTTCGAGTCGGTGGTCGCCACGAAGGAGCGGTTCCGCGACCACGCCGATGTCCAGATCATGACGTTCCCGCAGGCGGGCATCCTGCGCGAGCCGGGGACCGTCGAGTATCTCGAAGAGTCCCTCCGGCAAGGCTCCGACGTCATGGGCGGCATCGATCCCTGCCAGCTCGATCGCGACCCCGTGACGCACCTCGACATCGTGTTCGGGCTGGCCGAGAAGTACCAGGTCGAGGTCGACATCCACCTTCACGAGCCCGGCGAGCTCGCAGTGTTCAGCACCGAGCTCGTGCTCGAACGCACTCGCGCCCTCGGGATGCAGGGCAAGGTGACGCTGTCGCACGCGTACGCGCTGGGCTCCGTGTCGGAGGCCGTGAGCCGGCGTCTCGTCGACGAGTTCGCCGAGCTCGACATCGCGATGGCGACGATCGCTCCCTCGACGAGCGGTCACCTCCCGCTCGTGCAGCTCGCCGAAGCCGGCGTGCGCGTCGGGCTCGGCGAAGACGGCCAGCGCGACTACTGGAGCCCCTACGGCAACTGCGACATGCTCGACCGCACGTGGCAGCTCGCCTTCGTCAACGGGTTCCGGCGCGACGATCACATCGAACTCGCGCTCGCCGTCGCGACCGTGGGCGGCGCGTCGATCATGAGTCACTCGTCGCCTCGCGTCGGCGGCGTGGGAGACCGGCCCGGCGTCGCCGCCGGAGACCGGGCCGACCTCGTGCTGGTCGACGGCGAGACCCCGACGAGCGCTGTCATGGACCGCGGGGTCGACCGGACCGTGATCCACGACGGCCGCATCGTCGCCGACGGGCTGCAGGTCATCGGCATCTGAGCTCGTCCACGACGACGGATGCCCCGGCTCGCGCGTGAACGGCGCGCCGAGGCATCCGTCGTCGCACGCTCAGCCCGCCTGGACCGTCAGGAAGATCTCGACCAGCTGAGCCTCGTATGTGTGGAAGAAATGGTCGATGCCCTTGCCATCGGACGAGTGGTCGGGCCCGCCCTTGCCCTTGGGCAGCGTGTCTCGCGTGAACGTCGTCAGCGACGTCGGGATGCCGGCGGCCTCGGCCATTGCGACGGCCTCGTCGACCTGAGCGGGGGTGAGCGGCGCGCCGCCGAGGAACTCGTGGGCGCTCGCGAACAGCTCGGAGATGTACAGCGTCGCCCAGTTCTGCGAGTTCGTAGACCCGGCGTTTCCCCGGTCGCTGCGATCCGGGATCCAGCATTCGTGCGCCGACGCGACGCCCGCTCCGCCGAGCACGAGACCCACCGTGAGGGTGGCGGCGGCAATGGACTTCTTCAACATAGGACTTTCCTCCCCTGCGAGGTCTGGGTGACCCCACCGGGGAACGAGAGTCGGCCGGGTTCGTGCCTGATACGCCGGATCCGCGAGATCGCGTCCGTCGCGGCATCCGTCTCAGTCGAAGATGCCGTCGAGGATGCTGCCGATCACGAGACCGCCCAGGATGCCGCCCATGAGGTCGCCACCCCCGCTTCGGCGGCCGCCGCCCCACCCCGGCTGAGGGCCGTACCCGCCGCCCCACTGGTCGGGCTGCGGGCGGGCGGTGTCGATGTCGCGCTGGGCGAGCTGCAGCCCTTCGCTCGCGAGGAAGGCGGCACGGCGTGCCATCGCGAACGCGTGCTCGCGGTGGTCCTCGTCGATCAAGGTCGCCGCGGCGGCGGACGTGCCGAGATAGCGGTCGAGGTCGGTGCGGACGCGCTCCGCCTCGGCGAGGCGGGTGCGGGCATCGGCGCCGATCCAGCCGCGATGACCCGCGATCACGTCGCGGGCGACCGCCAGCTGACGGTCGGCGTCGTCGATCGCGTGGCGCACGTGCTCCAGCGGGGGGATCGGCCGGGCCGCGCGCTCGCGGGCGACCGCGATCGCCTCGTCCAGCGCGGAGTTCGCCTCGCGCAGGCGCGACAACTGCTCGAAAGGGTCGGTGTTCACGCCCGCGGCGGGCAGTGCGGCCAGCGCGGCCTGCAGCTCGCCGATCGCCGCGCTGACGGCGGGGGAGTGCGGCTCCTTCAGGGCGACCGCGATGTCACCGCGCGAATCCTCGACGATCGCGGCGAGCGTCGACTCGGCGCGCAGCGCCTCGACCTCGAACGTCTCGACGGCGTCCAGGAGGGTCTCGGCGCGGCGCACCGACTCCATCGCCGCCTCGAGCGCCATGTTGGCCTGCTCGCGCTGACCCGCCTCGCGGCGCCGCTCGGCCACACCGGCGCTGTGCTCGGCGAACCCGAGCAGCTGCTCGGCCTCGGCCGGGTTCGCCTCGATCTGCGCCAGCGCGTGCGCCGAGTAGCGTGCGCCCATGCGCTGGACGGTCGAGCGGGCATCGGGCACGCGCAGACGAAGGCGTGCGGCATCCGCCCTCACCTTCGCGATGATCTCGGGGGCGCGACGGGCGCGCTCGATGGGCGTCGCCAGCGCCTCGGTGCGGTCGTCGAGCAGGTCCTCGGCCCATTCGCACAGCTGAACGATGCGAGCGTTGCGGGTGCGGAGCTCTTCGCGGGTGTCGGGGATCTCGTCGTGGTTGAGCTGGTGCAGGTGGAAGGCCTCCTGCAGGTGCGTGCGCACCGCGTCGAGGGCGTCGCGGAGGTCCTTCGTGGCGCCGGGGCCCAGCTCGGCCTCGGCGAACGCCAGCTCGTCGGTGGTCAGGCGGATGCGCTCGTCGGCGGCGACCAGAGACTTCTGGGCATGGCGCGCGAGATCCGCGTCCTGTGCGTCCAGCTCTTCCTGCTCACGCTTGCGCTTGCCCCAGAATCCGGCCATGGATCGATCCTACGGGCGCGGCTGGGAGCAAGCTGGCGGGCGCGGACGCGCGGGGCGCGCGTTCGCGCACAGCGTCGTGAGTCGCCGCGCGCGGCGCGTTCGGGTGGCGGGACACGCGGGTTGGGGTGTGCGATGCGGCGTGTCGTGCCACCTGAGCGCGGTTCGGGAGGGACGGATGCCTCAGCCGTCGCCGCGTGAACGTGCGGTTCCGGCGTTCGGGTGGCGGGACACGCGGCTTGGGGTGTGCGAAGCGGCGTGTCGTGCCACCTGAGCGCGGTTCGGGAGGGACGGATGCCTCAGCCGTCGCCGCGCTTGTAACGGGGCTTGCGGTCGCCGCCGTCGCGGAAGCTCGGGCGGTTCGGGCCGCGGTCGTCGCGGTACGGCTTGCGCTCGCCGTCGGTGCGCCGCTGCGGGCGGCCGGCGTCAGGGCGCAGCTCGATGAGCTGCCCCGAGATGCGCGTGTCGGAGAGTCGGTCGAGCGTCTCGCGCGACAGATTCGCCGGCAGCTCGACGAGGGAGAAGGCGGGCATGATCTGGATCGCACCGAAGTCGTCGCGGCGCAGCCCACCCTCGTTCGCGAGGGCGCCGACGATCTGGCGCGGCTCGACGCGGTGGCGCTTGCCCACGGCGATGCGGTAGGTCGCCAGGCCCTCGCGCGGAGCGCGACGCTCCGGGCGATCACCGCGGTCGGGGCGGTCGCCGCGGTCGCGGTCGGTGCGCTCCCGGCGCTCGCGCGGCGCCTCGGGCTCGGCGTCGGGCTCGAGCAGCAGAGGGGTGTCGCCCTGCGCCACGATCGCGAGCGCTGCGGCGACGTCGACCTCGGGCACGTCGTTGTTGCGGACGTAGTGGGCGACGATGTCGCGGAAGCGATCGATGCGCTCGGAGTCGCCGAGCGCCGCGGTGATGCGGTCGTCGAACCGCGACAGGCGCGTCTCGTTGACCTCATCGACGCTGGGGAGCGACATCTGGGTCATCTCCTGGCGCGTCGCGCGCTCGATCATCTTGACGAGACCGCGCTCACGCGGTGTCACGAAGCTGATCGCGTCGCCCGAGCGCCCGGCGCGGCCGGTGCGCCCGATGCGGTGCACGTACGACTCGGAGTCGGTGGGGATGTCGTAGTTGACGACGTGCGAGATGCGCTCGACATCGAGCCCGCGGGCGGCGACGTCGGTCGCCACCAGGATGTCGAGCTTGCCCGACTTCAGCTGGTTGACGGTCTTCTCGCGCTGCGGCTGGGCGACGTCGCCGTTGATCGCGGCGGCGGAGTAGCCGCGGGCGCGGAGCTTCTCGGCGATCTCCTCGGTGATCGAACGGGTGCGGCCGAAGACGATCATGCCGTCGAAGTTCTCGACCTCGAGGATGCGCGTGAGGGCGTCCATCTTCTGCTGCCACTGCACGACGAGGTAGCGCTGGGGGACGTTCGCCGAGGTCTGCGTCTTGCCCTTGACCGTGATCTCTTCGGGGTCGTGCAGGTACTGCTTCGACATGCGGCGGATCGCGGCGGGCATCGTGGCCGAGAAGAGCGCGACCTGCTTGGTCTCGGGGGTCTCGGCGAGGATGGTCTCGACATCCTCGGCGAAGCCCATCTTGAGCATCTCGTCGGCCTCGTCGAGCACGAGGTACTTGAGCTCCGAGAGGTCGAGCGTGCCCTTCTCGAGGTGGTCGATGATGCGGCCGGGCGTGCCGACGACGATGTGGACGCCCCGGCGTAGCGCCGACAGCTGCACCCCGTAGCCCTGGCCGCCGTAGACGGGCAGCACGTGCACGTTCTTCAGGTGGCCGGCGTACTTCTCGAACGCCTCGCAGACCTGGAGCGCCAGCTCACGCGTCGGCGCGAGCACGAGCGCCTGCGGCGCCTTCTGCGAGAGGTCGAGACGGTCGATGATCGGCAGTGCGAACGCGGCCGTCTTGCCGGTTCCGGTCTGCGCGAGCCCGACGACGTCGCGTCCGGCGAGAAGCGGCGGGATGGTCGCGGCCTGGATGGCGGAGGGGGTCTCGTAGCCGATCTCGCGGAGGGCTTTGAGCACCGGCTCGCCCAGGGCCAGATCGGCGAACGTCATCGCTGCGGGCTCGGCCTGAGCCTCTGCCTCGATGGAAGAATCCGTGGAAGTCACGCTTAAGGGTAGTGCGTACGACCTGGGAGACGACAGGATGCCGCGCCCACGGCATCCGTCGCCGGTGCGTGGCGCCAGTTTCCTGCTGCGGCACCCCTTCTCTGTCGCGGCGCTACTTTTCGTCGTGGCGCCACTTTCCTGCCGTGGCGCCTCCGATCTGGTGCGCCGTGACAGGTTTGTGCAGCCGCGAGGGTCGCGCGGCCGTGGTCGCGGCATCCGTCGCCGGTGCGTGGCGCCAGTTTCCTGCCGTGGCGCCTCTGATCTGGTGCGCCGTGACAGGTTTGTGCAGCCGCGAGGGTCTGGCGGCCGTGGCCGCGGCATCCGTCGCCTGCTCGCCGCGGTGCCGCGCGGGCTGAGCGGGCTCAGCGGGGGATGATGCTCTGCGCGGCGAGTTCGGTGATGTCGATCGGCTGCGTGGGCGGCAGTGCGATCGCCGCGGGGTCCACAGCGGGCACGATGGGGTTCATGTCACGTCCTCTCGTGGGGTACATAGTGAAGGCCGTTCACTATGTAATGTCCGGCAGGGGCTGATTCGTCTCACGTGATCACCGTGCGGCGGGTGAGATCCGGATGCCGCGGCGGGACGAGCCAGTTCGCCACCGCGATCGCGAGCGGGAGCGCGACGACCAGGCTCGCGATGAGCCACCACGGAATGTCGGACAGCAGCTGCACGCCGCCGGACTGGATCGAGAACCCGATCGGTGGAAGGACTCCGGCGAGCGCACCGGCCGCGGTTCCGAACCCGGCGATGATGAGCCCCTGCCAGTACCCGATGCGCCGCCGCAGCGAACGCGTGCCGCCGACGGCGGCGAGCGTCGCATCGTCGGGCCGGCGTTCGAACCGCGCGAGCCCGAGCGCGACGGCGCTCGCCCCGAGCACGAGCACCGAGACGGCGGTGAGCAGCGGCACCATCCATGCGGCGTCGCTCGGCGGCCCGAGTTCGGCGTACGGCGAGATGACGTAGGCGTTGGTGCTGAGGCCTTCCGCCTGCGACTGCATCCGATCACGCGCACGCTGACTCAGCGGCTCCTGCGTCGAGGCCACCACACGCTCGGGTGCGAGCGTCATGCCGAGGCGCTCCGCGGTGTGCGGTGCGATCGCGATGCTGACCGGCTGCAGCGGCGCGTCGACCACGATCGCGTCGAGCCGCTCCGCGGCCAACGGGTCTGCGAACGGAGGGGAGTCCGGGTGATGCTCGAAGATGTTGTCGGGCACGCGCCCCTCGTACTGGTCGACGGCCTCATAGGTCTCGACCGTGATCGACGCGTCGGTGACGAAGCGGGCGTCCGGCACGACGGCCGCGCCCGCCCGGTACGCGGCGAGGTCGGATGCCGACAGCTCGACCCCGATCGCGGTCTCGAGGTCATCCGGCGCGATGACCGAGAGCGGATTGCTGGGATCCTGCCCTGACGACTGGAAGGAACCGTCCTCCGGGTCGAGGAGGTACTCCTCGGGAAGCACCGCAAGGGTGAACGTGAGATCGTCCGGAACCGCGTCGGGGCTCGCGTACGACCACGCCCGCTGCTGACGCGACAGCACCGCGACCTCGTCGGCGTCCGCGTCGCGCGCGAGCTGAGTCGCGGCCGCGGCCGCTTCCTCGGCCTCGTCCCCGGTCAGCGTGCCGGTCGTCGACCCGGGGCCGGGCCAGAACGAGACCGCGATGCTGCCGACCGGCGCCTGGTAGAACCACATCCGCGCGGACTGTGCCGTCTGCATCGACGACTGGCCCAGCGCGAAGACCCCGATGAACACGGTCGCCGCGATCGCTGCGAACGCCGGAACCGTGCGCGAGGCGTTGGCGGCGGCATCCCTCGACGCGAGCTTGGCCGCGGCGCCCACGTGCGACAGCCCGCGCGACGACACCCACAGCAGCCACCGGCCCGACATCAGGATGCCGAACTGCGCGACGATCGGCCCCACGACGATGCCATACGCGGGGATGTAGCGCATCGGCGAGTCGTATCCGAAGGCGCTCGTCGCGTTGATCGTCGCGACCGCGAACGCGCTGAGAAGCGTGATCGCCACGCCGAGCACGAGCAGGATCGAGCCCCACACCGGGCGCGACGCGATCGGCTTCTGCGGCCGTCTCGCGCCGCGCAGCGCCTGGAGTGCATCGGTGCGCGCGACGCGACGCGCGGGCATCCATGCCGAGGCGGCGCCCACCACGACCGCGAACACGAGGATCCCGGTGAGCAGCTCCCACGGCACATGGAAGCCCCAGAACTGCGTCGCCCTGCCGTCGGAGGTGAGGGCCATGACCAGCGCGGCGATGCCGACACCGGAGAGCACTCCGATCGCACCGCCGACGAGACCGAGGGAGGTGCCCTGCAGCAGGATCGTGCGCGAGAGGTCGCGGCGATCGGCGCCGACGCTGGCCGCGACCGCGAGCGCCCGCTGCTGTCTCCGCGCGGCGACAGCGAACGCGGCGCCGGCGAGCATCACCACGACATAGCCCGCGAAGAGCCCGGCGACTGTCAGCATGAGCACGAGCGGCCACATCGTCGACCACCAGCCCATCGGCATCGCCGACGCGTAGTAGCGGTTCTCGAAGACGGGAGGATCCAGCAGGACGGCGCGCGAGAGCGCCACGACGCCACCCTCCTGGTTGAGTCTCTGCACGTCGACCCACGGCAGCTCCCGCTCGGGCAGGTACCAACGGGTCGTCCCCCCGACGAGATCCTGCGCCGACGCGGGAAGGAACAGCGCCGCGTCGGCGTCGGCCAGCTGCGCGGCCTTGAGCGTGCCCACAACGGTGTAGTCCTGCGTCGTGTCGGGCAGCGCCAGCGCGTCGCCGATCTCGATGCCGAGATAGTCCAGTGCCGCGGGCGTCACCATCGCTTCGCGGGATGTCGTCGGCCGTTCACCCTCGACGAGGTCGTACGCACCGGCGAAGCGCGGGTCCCAGGCCGCCCCCGCCCACGCAGGAAGAGATGTCGACCCGTCCGCAGTCCGTGCCGCTGCTCGCCCCTGCGCGATCGCGATCACCTCGGTGCCCGCGGGCAGCACTGTCGTCGGATCGTCGAGCGGCGCGCCCTCGGGAATCGTCATGGCATCGTCGGCCCCGATCGGATAGCCGTGCCAAGTCGGATCGATTGGCACTTGCCAGAACCCGGCGTCCGGGACACCCACGGGCTCGATCCAGGCCTGCATCTGCCCGAGCTCCGCCGTGATCTCTTCCTCGGGGGTCGGCATGCTGCTCGCGGAGTACACGACGAACGCCGACATCCCCGCGATCGGCAGCGCCACGAGTGTCGCGACCAGCGCGCTCGAGGCCCACGCGCGCCGCACCTGCCGCCGCGCCAGGCGCGCGGCGACACGCCACCGGCCCAGACCCGCACCGCGGCGCCGGGGCGCGGCATCCGTCGATGCCGGGGGAGGAGCGGATGCCTCGGCCGGCGCGTCCAGCACCTCTGTCATCGCATGCCCGTCAGCAGGGTCTCGGCACCGTCGCGGCGGGACTCGTCGACGATGCGCCCGTCGCGCAGGAACACGATGCGGTCGGCCCACGCCGCATGGCGTGCTTCGTGGGTGACGAGGATGCCGGCGGCGCCCGCATCCACCCGCGCCCGCAGCATCTTCAGCACCATCTCGCCGGTGACGGAGTCGAGGGCGCCGGTCGGCTCGTCGGCCAGGATCAGGCGTCGGCCGCCGACGACCGCACGGGCGATCGCGACGCGCTGCTGCTGACCGCCCGACAGGTCGTCGGGGTACGAGTCCGCTTTCTCGGCCAGCCCGACCGACGCCAGGGCGTCGCGGCCGGCGCGGCGCGCCACCCGTGAGCGGAAGCCGTCGAGCTCGAGCGGGAGGGTGACGTTCTCGAGGGCGGTGAGGGTCGGGATGAGGTTGAAGTCCTGGAAGACGAACCCGAGCGACCGGCGCCGCAACTGTGCGAGCTGCTTCGGTGACTGCTCGCTGAGGTAGGCGCCTTCGATGACCACTTCGCCGGTGGTCGGGGTCGCCAGTCCGCCGGCGATCGACAGGAGCGTGGACTTGCCGGAGCCCGACGGACCCATCACCGCGACGAGCTCGCCCTGCCGCACCTCGAAGTCGACGCCCGACAGCGCAGAGACGGCCGTCGCGCCGCTGCCATATTGCTGCGTGACACCGACGAGGCGCAGCACCGTGTCGGTCATGCGGATGCCTCGGCCTTCGCCGGCCGGCCGCGCTTGGGTTTGTCGGTCGAGAGCTCGAGCGTCATGGCGTGGTCGGGGTGGAGGGCGAGGCGCTGCTCGGTGTGGTCGAGCCAGCGCACCTCGGCCTCGGCCGCGAAGATCATGGAGTCGACGACCAGCGACCACGCGAGCTCTTCGGGCCCGTCGGGGTTCGCGCCCGCGTACTTCGCGCGGTTGAGCTCCTGCAGCTGGGCGAGCGACGCACGACGCTGCGTCTGGATGATGTCGGCCACGTCGACGCCCGGCAGGGTGGCCGCGATCGCGAGCTTGATCGCGAGTTCGTCGCGCGTGCCCTGCGAACGCTGGACGGGGGAGGCCAGCCACTCGCGCACCTCGGCGGCTCCGGCATCCGTGATCTGCCAGTAGACGTGCCCGTGCTCGTCGACGTCGCGCTTCTCGACGAGCCCGTCACGCTCGAGACGGTCGAGCGTGTTGTAGATCTGCCCGACGTTGAGCGGCCACGTCGACCCGGTGCGGCGGTCGAACTCCGCCCGCAGCTGGTAGCCGTAGCACGGCCCCTGATCGAGGATCGCGAGCAGGCTCTGACGTACCGACATGAAGCATCTCCTGGGCTATACCGGGTATGTAATTGCCGAGTATATACATACTCGGTAGCACGACGGATGCCGCAACCCGGCGCGCCGGCGCGGGCCGAGCGGGTCAGTCGGCCGGGGTGAACTCCGCGAGGGCGTCGGTGACGCCGGGCTTCGGGAGCCCGCAGCCGTCGACCGGGTACGCGGGCCGGATCGCCCAGCCGTCGGCGTCGACGAGCCAGACATCGGGCACGACCACGCCGATGGCTGAGCACGGACCGGGCCATTTCGGGTCGTTCGGCACGGCGAATGCGGCCAGGAGCGCCGGCAGGTCGCCCTCGAGCAGGCGCGGAGTCGCCGGTGCCGGTGCCGGTGCCGGGTCCGGCTCGGCGGGAGGCGGGGGCGGCTCGTCGATGATCTCCGGGTCGGCGAGCACAAGCGGGGGATCCACACTCGGAGCGAGTTCGAGCACGGGGTCGCAGACGTACACGGCGACCGGCTCGAAGTCGGCGGGGATCGCGCCCCAGCCGACGTCCCACTCGGCGGAGCAGTCCACCGCCGAGGCGGGATCCGACGGCGGCGGCACGGGCGCGGCCGGAGGAGGCGAGGCGCATGCGGTGACCGCGAGGGCGCCCGCCGCGATCAGCGCAGCGGCCCAGTGGCGCGGCATCCGTCGCCGTCGCGTCGCCCCGATCGCGCTCATGTGTCCATGCTTGCGCACATCCAGCGCACGCCAAGGTCACGGGTGGATAACATAGGCAGGTATGCCTGGGGCGATGCGCCCGGGGCGGCACCGGCGCCGACGCGCCGCACCCGACTGCCTGAAGATGGAGACACTCCGTGGCCAACCCCCTCGAGAAACTGCTTCGCGCTGGTGAGGGTCGCATCCTCCGGCGGCTCCAGCAGGTCGTGAAGGCCGTAGGCGCCCTCGAAGAGGACTACGAACACCTCACCGACGAAGAGCTCCGGGGCGAGACCGCCGAGCTGCGGGCCCGCCACGAAGCAGGCGAGACGCTCGAACAGCTGATGCCGGAGGCGTTCGCGGCGGTCCGTGAGGCGGCCAAGCGCACGCTCGGCCAGCGCGCGTACGACGTGCAGCTCATGGGTGGCGCAGCCCTCCACCTCGGCAACATCGCCGAGATGAAGACCGGTGAGGGCAAGACGCTCACTGCCGCCTTCCCGGTGTACCTGAACGCGATCGCGGGCAAGGGCGTGCACGTGGTCACGGTCAACGACTTCCTCGCGTCGTACCAGTCCGAGCTCATGGGCCGCATCTATCGGGCGCTCGGCATGACGACCGGCAACATCGTCGCCGGGCAGACGCCCGAGGTGCGGCGCCAGCAGTACAACGCCGACATCACGTACGGCACGAACAACGAGTTCGGCTTCGACTACCTGCGCGACAACATGGCGTGGCGCAAGGAGGACCTGGTCCAGCGCGGCCACTTCTTCGCGATCGTCGACGAGGTCGACTCGATCCTCATCGACGAGGCCCGCACACCGCTCATCATCTCGGGGCCCTCCTCGGGCGAGGCGAACCGCTGGTTCGTGGAGTTCGCGAAGATCGCCCGAACCCTCGAGGTCGGCGTCGACTACGAGGTCGACGAGAAGAAGCGCACGATCGGCGTGCTCGAGCCCGGCATCGAGAAGGTCGAGGACTACCTCGGCATCGACAACCTCTACGAGTCCGCCAACACGCCGCTCATCTCGTTCCTGAACAACTCGATCAAGGCGCTCGCGCTGTTCAAGCGCGACGCGGACTACGTCGTCATGAACGACGAGGTCATGATCGTCGACGAGCACACCGGACGCATCCTGGTCGGTCGCCGCTACAACGAGGGCATCCACCAGGCGATCGAGGCGAAGGAGGCGGTGCCGGTCAAGGCCGAGAACCAGACCCTCGCGACCGTCACGCTGCAGAACTACTTCCGCCTCTACGACAAGCTCGCCGGCATGACCGGTACCGCCGAGACCGAGGCGGCGGAGTTCATGTCGACCTACAAGCTGGGCGTCGTCACCATCCCGACGAACAAGCCGATGATCCGCAAGGACATGCCCGACCTCGTCTACAAGAACGAGCAGGCGAAGTTCGCGCAGGTCGTCGAAGACATCGCGGGCCGCCACGCGAACGGGCAGCCCGTCCTCGTCGGCACGGTCAGCGTCGAGAAGAGCGAGTACCTCTCGCGCCTGCTCGCGAAGAAGGGCATCAAGCACGAGGTCCTGAACGCGAAGAACCACGCGCGCGAGGCCGAGATTGTCGCTCGTGCCGGGCGTCTGGGCGCCGTCACCGTCGCCACCAACATGGCCGGCCGCGGCACCGACATCATGCTCGGTGGCAACGCCGAGTTCCTCGCCGTGCAGGAGATGAAGGCCAAGGGTCTCGACCCGGTCGAGACTCCTGACGAGTACGAGGCCGAGTGGGACGCCGTCTACGAGGCGGTGCGAGACCGGGTGGCCGGCGAGGCGGCCAAGGTGATCGAGGCCGGCGGTCTCTACGTGCTCGGCACCGAGCGCCACGAGTCGCGCCGCATCGACAACCAGCTGCGCGGTCGATCAGGACGTCAGGGCGACCCCGGCGAGAGCCGTTTCTACCTGTCCCTCACCGACGACCTCATGCGCCTGTTCCAGTCCGGCGCGGCCGAGGCGATCCTCGCCCGCACGAACTTCCCCGACGACGTCGCGATCGAGTCCGGCATGGTCACGCGCGCGATCAAGTCGGCGCAGAGCCAGGTGGAGGCCCGCAACGCCGAGATCCGCAAGAACGTCCTCAAGTACGACGACGTCCTCAACCGGCAGCGAGAGGCGATCTACTCCGACCGCCGCCACATCCTGCAGGGCGACGACATCGCCGACCGCGTCCAGCACTTCATCGAGGACGCGATCAACGCCGTCATCGACGACCACACCGGATCGGGTCACAGCGAGAACTGGGACTTCGACGCCCTCTGGACCGAGCTGAAGACCCTGTACCCGGTGGGCGTGACCATCGAAGAGGTCGTCGCCGAAGCATCCGGTCGCAAGGGCGGGATCACGGCCGAGGGACTCAAGCGCGAGATCCTCTCGGACGCCCGCATCGCGTACGACAAGCGCCAGGAGTCGCTCGGCGAGGCGGCGACGCGTGAGCTCGAGCGGCGCGTGGTGCTGCAGGTGCTCGACCGCCGCTGGCGCGACCACCTCTACGAGATGGACTACCTCAAGGACGGCATCGGCCTGCGCGCCATGGCCCAGCGCGACCCGCTCATCGAGTACCAGCGCGAGGGCTACCAGATGTTCCAGGCGATGATGGGGCAGATCAAGGAGGAGTCGGTCGGCTACCTCTACAACCTCGAGGTCGAGGTCCGTCGCCAGGGCGAGGGCGAGGCGGTCACGCAGGTCGAGGCCAAGGGCCTGGGCGCGCAGCCTGTCGAGACGCAGCGACTGCAGTACTCGGCATCCAACGACGCCGGCGAAGTCGAAGTGCGCAACGACCGCGGCCAGGTGCAGCAGGCAGCGACCACGCGGCTGCGTCAGGCCGCTGCCGCCGCGGCAGCCGCGTCGCCGGCGCAGGCGCCCGCCCAGGCGCCGGCTGCGGAAGCGCAGCGCGGAGCCTTCGGTCAGCGGACGGATGCCGCGGCCCAGCCACCGCAGCAGGCTCCGCAGAACCGCGCCCAGCGCCGCGCCGCCGAGAAGCGCAAGTAGCCCGGCTGCCGCGCGGCGCCGCGGCCGCCCAGAGTTTCTCCGAGATCAGGTGATCTGGCGGAGGCAGGATGATTCCCACTCGAAACGTCCTGCCTCCGCCAGATCACCTGTTTTCGAGCGGGGGCGCCCGGCGCCGCGCGGGCCACGGACCGTCCATTGGCCTCGGCGCGCCGCGGATATCCTGAGGCGATGAGTCCTCTCCGCACTCTCGACCAGTCCAGCAAGCTCAAGAACGTCCTGTACGAGATCCGCGGACAGGCGCTGGCCGAGGCGGACCGGCTCGAGGACGAGGGACACACCATCCTCAAGCTCAACACCGGGAACCCCGCGGTGTTCGGGTTCGAGGCCCCCTTCCAGATCGTGCGCGACATGATCGAGGCGGTGCCTCACGCGCACGGCTACAGCGACAGCAGGGGCATCATGTCGGCTCGTCGGGCCGTCGTGTCGCGGTACGAGCAGGTCCCCGGGTTCCCGCAGTTCGACCCCGACGACGTCTACCTCGGCAACGGCGTGTCGGAGCTCATCACCATGACGATGCAGGCGCTGCTCGACGAGGGCGACGAGGTGCTCATCCCGGCGCCGGACTACCCGCTGTGGACGGCGATGACGAGCCTCGCCGACGGCACGCCGGTGCACTACCTGTGCGACAACGCCAACGGCTGGCAGCCCGACCTCGACGACATCCGCGCGAAGATCACGCCGCGCACGAAGGCGATCGTCGTGATCAACCCCAACAACCCCACCGGCGCGGTGTACACGCGGGAGGTGCTCCAGGGCATCGTCGAGCTGGCGCGCGAGCACTCGCTGCTGCTGCTGTCGGACGAGATCTACGACCGCATCGTGTACGACGACGCGCAGCACATCCCGCTCGCGACGCTCGCCCCCGATCTGCTGTGCCTCACGTTCAACGGGCTCTCCAAGACGTATCGCGTGGCGGGCTACCGCTCCGGCTGGCTCGTGATCACGGGTCCGAAGAAGCACGCGGCCGGCTTCCTCGAAGGGATACAGCTGCTCGCCTCGACGCGGCTGTGCCCGAACGTCCCCGCACAGCACGCCGTGCAGGCGGCGCTGTCGGGCGTGCAGTCGATCGACGCGCTGATCGCGCCCGACGGCCGGCTGCACGAGCAGCGGGATGCCGCGTGGGAAGGTCTCGAGCGGATCCCCGGCGTGACATGCCTCAAGCCGCAGGGTGCCCTGTACGCCTTCCCGCGCCTGGACCCCGAGGTGCATGAGATCCACGACGACGGCAAGCTGGTGTATGACTTCCTCGTCGCCGAGCATGTGCTCCTCGTGCAGGGGACCGGCTTCAACTGGCCGACGCCCGACCACCTCCGCATCGTCACCCTCCCCGAGGCGCGCGTGCTGTCGGAGGCCATCGAGCGGCTCGGCAACTTCCTCGCGTCGTACAAGCAATGAGACGACGGATGCCGCAGATCGCGGCATCCGTCAAGCCCCTCGCGAGCGGCGACGGCAGCGGCATACTCTCGCGCGCATGGCGATCCAACTGCACCAGCCTGCGCTGCGGCATGCGCGGGCGCTCATCCGCGAAGGCAAGGTCGTCCGTGACGAGCGGGACGACTGGTCGGAGGCGGCTCCGTCCCCCGAC
Organism: Microbacterium cremeum; assembly: GCF_015277855.1. NCBI lineage: Bacteria > Bacillati > Actinomycetota > Actinomycetes > Micrococcales > Microbacteriaceae > Microbacterium > Microbacterium cremeum. The sequence goes on along the minus strand of NZ_CP063812.1, from coordinate 2,573,117 downwards.
GAAGAGAACGCGTTCATCGAGCGCGAGGGCTGGACCGAGTTCTCGCACTGGCACCTCGGCGTCGACCGGCGCGAGAACGAGGAGTCCAAGGGGGCGTACTCGTTCCCGGTCGGGGACTTCCGGCGCGTGCACCGATCGGGCGTGATCTCGGCCGAGAGCCGTGCCGGCCAGCACGACCACTACGAGATCCGCGACGCGCTCAAGTCGCTCCTCGCGCTGATCGACGAGGACGAGAAGAAGTGACGACCGGGCCGGCCACGACGTTGGGGTCGGCCCGCTCGCACGTCTGAAGAGTCAGAGGAGGGCGAGCGACGTCGCGCGCCAGCGCCTGTCCATGCCCTCGAGCCGTACCGCGAGCGCGCGGGTTCGTGCCGGACCGCGCACCACCACGACCGCCTCGACGATGCCGTCGGCGGGCGACGACTCGTGCACCGAGAGGATCGCGTGGACCGGGCGCTTGGCCGGCATTCCGCGCGCGCTGCGCGCGCGGGCGGCCAGGTTGGAGCGCGTGACCAGCTTCCGGTACGGGTCCTCGGTGAGCCAGCGTGCGAGCTGATCGACTTCGCGCACTCCGGCGAGGACCTCCAGGACGCCGAGCGTCAGGTTTCGCAGGAAGGGCTCCGGCGGGGGGAGCGCCGTGGAGGGCGTCCGCTGCGGTGCGAAGAACTCGGAGAGGTCGACGTGCCGGGACGCGTTCGTAGCGCGGGCGTATCCCGCGGGCGTCGTTGCCATGGTTGCCTATCTCGACAGTGGGGGATGTCTTGGGGACAGTAGAACACACGGCGAACTCTCAGAAAAATCGACGCCGCCGTAGCTGTGGATAACTCCGGGGCGGTCGCCGGGATGTGCTCTACTCTCGCGGAGTGCGCTGGGACCGGTTCTTCGACGATCTCGAGGATCAACTCGCCTCCGAATGGGAGGCCGAGCGCGCGGCGCTCGACACCGAGGCGGAACGGCTGCGGCTCTCGCGCGTGCAGCTCGTGGAGCGGCTGACCCTGCTCGTCGCGCGGGAGGGAGCACCGGCGGCCGCGTCGTTCGACCTGTGCGACGGAACGACCCTGCGCGCCCACGTGACCGGCGTCGGGGCGGACTGGGCGGCGCTGTCGCCTTCGGAGGGGCCTTCCGGCGCGGTCCTCGTGCCATTCGGCTCGTTCGTGGCGATCGGGATGCCGCACGCCGACCTCCTGCGCACTGCGCGGCCGGCGCCGGCGCGGTCGGCCCTCGCCGACAGGCTCACCTTCGGCTTCGTGCTGCGCGACCTCGTGCGGCGTCGGGCCGGCGTCGCCGTGCACCTCACGGTCGGACGCGTGCTCACGGGCACGATCGACCGCGCGGGGGCAGACCACCTCGACATCGCGCTGCACGAGCCGGGCGCCCCGCGCCGCGCCGATGCCGTGACCGGCTACCGGATCGTGCCGTTCGCGTCGATCGCGTGGGTGCGCGCCGACGCGGCGCCCCTGCTGCCCTGACGGCCCGGGTTCACCGCGGTGGCAGGCACCGCAGCCCGCTCGGCCGCCCCGCGATCCGGGTGGGTCGCTCAGTCGGGGTTGCGGACGAAGCCGGTGCCCCACAGCTCGGGGAAGCTGGCGGTCTGCGACTGGCGCCACAGCGCCATGCGACGGGCTTCCTCGGCCTGCTCGTCGAGATACGCCGACACGCTTGCGGCGTCGATGCGCCAGCGGGCGGGTGCGCCGACACGCATCCCGCGCAGCCGCCCGTCCATCACGAGCGCCATGACCTCGTCGACCGACACGCCGAGCACTTCGCCCACCTGTGCGGGCGCCAGCAGACGCGTGTCGGACGTCGGGTCATCGGACATGCCCCCATTATGGACCCGCCCAGGAGGAGGGGGCTCGGCGTGACAGTGGCTGTGGATAATGAACGTGCCCTCGAGCGCGTTTGGGTCACGATGGACGCATGAGCGCCATCGAAAACGCCCGAGCCCCGCGCCGCGCCTTCTGGGGAGACGCCAGGTTCTTCCTCGGCATCCTCCTGGTCGTCGCATCGGTCGCGGGAGTGTGGCTGGTCGTCGCGGCGGCGCGCCAGACTGTGCCGGTGTACGCGGCGGCCCGCACCATCGTTCCCGGCCAGGTCATCGCAGCCGACGACCTGCGCATCGTGGATGTCGCGCTCGGCCCGCTCGCCGACACCTACCTCTCTCCCGACGACCTCGGCGACGCCGCGGTCGCCACGCGCACCATCGCCTCGGGCGAGCTCGTGCCCACGGCATCGGTCGGCGGGGCCGACTCGGCGCGCACCACGAGCGTGGTCGTCCGCAGCACTGTGGACGTGCCGGCCTCGGTGACGGCCGGCACCGTCGTCGAGGTGTGGTCCGCGCCGCCCCTCGAGCGGGGCGCGTACGACGAGCCGCGCATCCTCGTCGCCGATGCGACCGTCGTCTCGGTCACGCGGGACGACTCGATGATCGGCGGCGGCGCCGCCGCGCTCGAGCTCGTGATCCCGCGCGCCGATGTCGCCGCCACCCTCGCCGCGATGGCGGATGAGGCCGCGCTGTCGGTCGTCCCGACGGGGACGGGCTCGTGAGGGTCGTCGTCGCGGTCGACCATGGCGGTCCGCTCGCCGACGGGCTGCGGCGCGAGGGGATCGACGTCGTCGCGGTGGTCGCGGCATCCGCCCCGCTCGTCTCGCTGTCGGAGGAGGTGCCGGAGCCTGACGCCCACGACGTGCTCCAGGCGCTGGCCGGCGCGGACGCGCTCGTGCTCGAGGTCGCGCGCAGCACGGTGTCGCCCGACCTGGTGACGCTGTGCGATCGAGCGGGGACCCGGATCCTCCCGCTGTGCGACGGCGCCGCAGCGGAGCGCCTGGCGGCGGCATGCGGCCTCGAGGCGCCGCTCGACCGCGACGCCGAGGCGTGGCGCATCGCCGAGACGCTGGCCGCCCGGCCGGCGCTGCCGGCCGCCGAGACCCGGCCCCAGCCGCGCGTCATCGTGGTGTGGGGACCAGCGGGGTCTCCCGGCCGGTCGACGGTCGCGACCGAGCTGGCGGTCGAGCTCGCACGCGGCGGGCGGCACGTCGGCCTCGTCGACGCCGACACGCACGCGCCGTCCATCGCGCTGGCCCTCGGGCTCGCCGACGAAGGGCCGGGCTTCGCCGCGGCGTGCCGGCAGGCGGAGCTCGGCGGTCTCGATGCGCGCGAGCTGTCGCGCATCGCGATCCCGCTCGGACGCACCGGCGTCGATGTGCTGACCGGCATCAACCGGCCGTCGCGGTGGCCGGAGCTGAGCGAGCGGCGCGTCACCGGCGCTCTCGCCGCCTGTCGCGAGTGGGCGGACTACATCGTGGTCGACGTCGCGGGTTCGCTCGAGCGCGACGAAGAGATCATGAGCGACCTCGGTGCTCCCCGGCGCAACGCCGCGACGCTTGCCGCACTGCGTTGCGCCGATCTGATCGTCGCGGTGGCCGGCGCCGATCCCGTCGGCGTCGCGCGCTTCCTCCGCGCGTTCTCAGAGCTGCGCGCGACCGTCGGCGTCACTCCCGTCGCCGTGGTGGCGAACCGGCTGCGGCCCGGCGCGCTCGGCATCGACGCGCGCGGGCAGGTGCGTCGCACCCTCGACCGATTCGGCGGCATCGACGACGTCTGGTTCCTACCTCAGGATCCGCGTTCCGCCGACGCTGCGCTGCTGTCGGCGCGCACCATCGCCGACGTCGCGCCGAAGTCGCCCCTGACCCTCGCGATCCGGCGGTTCGCCGGTGAAGCGGTGGTCCCCGCGCCCCAGACTCCGCCGGTCGGCGACGCCGGCCGCAAGCCGGGGCGCGCGCGACGTGCGCGTGTCCTTGCGCGCGCCGCCGAACCGGTTGCGTGAGCCGGGCGGCATAGGCCGGAACACCTAGGCTGGTCGGGTGTCGACCCTCAGCGATCTCGTCTACGCCCAGGGCCGCTCCAGCGATGAGGACGTGGAGTGGCTCCACCGCCTCGCGGGGGACGGCCAGCTTCTCGCCGACCTGGCGTTCGCCGACATCGTGCTGTGGGTGCCGACATCCGACGACTCGTTCGTCGCGGTCGCGCACGCGCGGCCGAGCGGTGCCGCGACGCTGTTCTACCGCGACATCGTGGGTGACCGCGTCCGGCCGCAGTGGCGCACGCAGGTGCGCGACGCGTTCCACGCCGGCCGCATCGTCGACTCGGCGTCGCCGGACTGGTTCGAAGAGACTCCGACACGCGTGCGCGCCGTGCCCGTCGCCCGACGGGCGGACGGCCAGCTCCAGGCGATCGGCGTGATGACGCGCCACACCAACCTCGGCGAGGCGCGCACGCCGTCGCGGCAGCAGATCACCTTCAACGACTGCGCCGACGACCTGTTCGGCATGATCGCGTCGGGGGAGTTCCCCGACCTGACCGCGCCGACCTCGCCGCGCCGCGGCGCGCCGCGCGCGTCGGACGGCCTCATCCGGCTCGATGTCGACGGCATCACGACGTTCGCGAGCCCGAACGCCCTGTCGGCGTTCAACCGGCTCGGATTCGAGGACGAGCTCGAGGGGGAGTCGCTCGTCGAGGTGGTCACGCAGATCCTGCCCGCCAAGCGCCAGTTCGACGAGTCGCTGCCGGTCGTCGTCACCGGGCGCGCGCCGTGGCGCACCGACCTCGAGGCGCGCGGCGTCACCGTGTCGCTGCGCACCATCCCCTTGCGCGATCACGGTACGCGCATCGGCGCGATCGTGCTCTGCCGCGACGTCACCGAGATCCGCCACCAGGAGCAGGAGCTCATCACCAAGGACGCGACGATCCGCGAGATCCACCACCGCGTCAAGAACAACCTGCAGACCGTGGCGTCGCTGCTGCGCATCCAGGCCCGCCGGTCGCACTCCGAAGAAGCCCGAGAGGCGCTCACGCAGGCGATGCGCCGCGTCTCCGCGATCGCGGTCGTGCACGACACCCTGTCGGAAGGACTCGCGCAGAACGTCGACTTCGACGAGGTCTTCGACCGGGTGCTCAAGCTCGTCGCCGAGGTCGCGGCCGCCCCCAACACCCGCGCGCGCACGCACTCCTCCGGCCGCTTCGGCACGCTCCCGAGCGAGTACGCGACACCGCTCGCATTGGCGCTCACCGAGCTCGTGACCAACGCCGTCGAGCACGGGCTGGCCGGGCAGGAGGGCGACGTCGAGATCGTCGCGGAGCGCTCCGACGACCGGCTGGAGGTGCGGGTGCGCGACACCGGGTCGGGTCTGCCCGAGGGTCAGGTCGGGCGCGGTCTCGGCACGCAGATCGTGCGCACGCTCATCCAGGGTGAGCTCGGCGGCACGATCGACTGGCACACGATCATGGGCAGCGGCACGGAGGTCACGATCGACATCCCGCTGCGTTACATCGGGCGCTCCTCGAGCTGAGTCCGGAAGGAGTGAACGGATGCCGCGAGTCGCGGCATCCGTTCACTCCTCGACCTCGAGCCGCGTCGCCTGAACGCTCGGCGGCGCTTGCAGTGATCCGACGGGCGTCAGGACGCGCGGCGCGCGCGGGCGGCGCGGCGCTTGAGAGCGCGGCGCTCGTCCTCGGAGAGACCGCCCCACACGCCGGAGTCCTGACCGGTCTCGAGGGCGTACTGGAGGCAGATCTCGGTGACGGTGCACCGGGCGCAGACCGACTTCGCCTTCTCGATCTGGTCGACGGCCGGACCTGTGTTCCCGACGGGGAAGAACAGTTCGGGGTCGACGGTCAGGCAGGCGGCCTTGTCGCGCCAGTCCATGGTGGTGCTCCTTGGTGCAGATGGTGTGGGGAAAGAAAGGGCCGGTTCGGGTCCGATACCCTGTGGGAAGTGCGAGATTGCTCGCCCCACGTCGCTGTGGGAGCACACGGCTTCACCAATCGTCCCATAGCGGTTTACCTGAATCAAGGGTTCACCGGCGGGTTTGTGCGGTATTGGCTGGGTGTTCGCCCAGTGGCCTGGAGGGTTCACACAAACCGCCCCCGCGGGACGGAAGGAGTCGACGGAGAATGCGGACAAACGTGTCCGGGCGCCTCGCCGCGGTGCTCGTGGCGCTGGAGGGCCTCGGCCTCGTGGCGCTCGTCGCCTGGCAGATCACCGCGCTCGTCACCGGCGACACCGGCTCGCTCGAGAGCGCCCTCGCGCTGCTCGTGCTGACCCTCGTCGGAGCGGCGGCGGTGCTCGCGTTCGCGGTCGCGGTCTGGCTCGGTCAGTCCTGGGGCCGCTCGGGCGGCATCGTGACGCAGCTGCTCGTCCTCGCCGTCGCGCTCGGCGCCGCAACCGGCGCCTTCGCCGTTCCGTCCGTCGCGATCGGACTCGCGGTCCCCGCGCTGGTGGCGCTCGTGCTGCTCGTGCTCGCCGCGCGCCCCACGGCCGCCCCGCGCCCCTGACCCACCCCCTTCAGCTCCGCAGTCACTTTCTGCGCTCCACCCCGGCTGTTCCGCCGCGAATCCTGACTGCGGAGCGATCGGGGAGCGACCCGCGCGAGCGTGCGCGGCGGAGGTTCCGCAGTCGGTTCTTGCGTTGCACGGGGCCTGTGCGCCGCGGAAGGTGACTGCGGAGCGGAGGATCGGGGAGTGAGCGCGGAGCGAAGTGACAGTGCGGAGCGCGAGGGCGCGAGAGGGCGCGCGAGGGCGCGCGAGTGCGGCGGCGGGCGGACCCGGAGGGGGTCAGACGCCGAGCAGGTTCCGCACGCGTGCGACGTGGCCGGTCGCCCGCACGTTGTACAGGGCGTGCGCGACGCGGCCCTGCTCGTCGATGACGAAGGTCGAGCGGATGACGCCCATGAACGTCTTGCCGTAGTTCACCTTCTCGCCCCACACGCCGTACTCGTCGTGCACCTTGTGGTCGGGGTCGCTCAGCAAGTCGTAGGTGAGCCCGTCGCGCTCGCGGAAGCGACGGAGCTTCTCGGGTTCGTCGCGGGAGATGCCGAGGATGGTGTACCCCGCCGCCTGCAGCGGCGCGAGGCTGTCACGGAAGTCGCACGCCTCGGTTGTGCAGCCCGGCGTCATCGCCTCGGGGTAGAAGAAGAGGATGACACGGCCGCCGCGCAGGTCCTTCAGCGTCACGGACCGCTCGTCCTGGTCGACGAGCGTGAAGGCGGGGGCGAGGGAACCGGGTTCGAGGCGCTGCGTGGTCACCCCTCCAGCCTAGGCGCCGGAGCGCTGGCCCTTCTCGGCGAAGGTCTCGAGCAGGCGCTGCAGCGAGTCGAGACGCGCCGGACCACCGGGACCGAGCCGGCCCGCCTCGACCGCCTCGACGATCGCGCAGTCCGGGGCGTCGGGCAGATGGGTGCAGCCGCGCGGGCACTCCTCGGCGATCTCGGCGAGGTCGGTGAACGCGCGCAGGATGTTCGCCGTGTCGACATGGCCGAGCCCGAACGACCGGACGCCGGGCGTGTCGATCACCCAGCCGTTGCCCTCTTCGCCGCGGTAGCGCAGCGACACCGTCGAACTCGACGTGTGCCGCCCTCGGCCGGTGACCACGTTGACGTGTCCGGTGGCGCGCCTGGCCTCGGGGACGAGCGCGTTCACGAGCGTCGACTTGCCCACGCCCGAGTGGCCGACGAACACGGTCGAGTGCCCGGTGAGCGCCGATCCCACGCGGTCGAGCGGCATCTCGTCGCGGCCGCTCGTGAACACCTCGAGGTCGAGTCCCTCGAAGTGCGCGAGGAACTCGGTCGGGTCGGCGAGGTCGGTCTTCGTCACGACGAGAAGGGGACGGATGCCGGCATCCAGCGCCGCCACGAGGTATCGGTCGACGAGCCTCGGGCGTGGCTCGGGGTCGGCGGCGGCGACGACCACGAGCATCTGGTCGGCGTTGGCGACGACGACGCGCTCGACCTGGTCGGTGTCGTCCGCGCTGCGCCGCAGCAGCGAGGTGCGCGGCTCGATGCCGACGATCCGCGACAGCGTGCCCTCGGCGCCGGAGGTGTCGCCCACGACGCGCGCGCGATCGCCGGTGACGATCGGCATCTTGCGCAGCTCGCGAGCACGCGTGGCGAGCACTGTCCGCTCGGTGGGGAGGTCCTCGTCGACGAGCACGGTGTAGCGGCCGCGGTCGACGCCGAGCACGCGCGCGATCTTGGCGTCGGCGTGTGCGGGGCGCCGTTTGGTGCGTGGCCGGTTCGCCTTCGGATTCGGCCGCACGCGCACGTCGGCCTCGTCGTACTCATCGTCGTCGTCGTCGACGTCGTCGAGCCAGCTCACGGCGTGTGTCCGATCCGCGCCGCGTGGTCGCGAGCCGTCTCGTCCATCCTCACGCGCCGACTCACGAGGCCCGCATCGTCTCCTGCGACAGCGCGCCGTCGCCGCTGAGCATCCGCTGCCAGATCTGCGGGAACTCGGGCATGGTCTTCGCGGTCGTGCCGATGTCGTCGACCTCGACGCCGGGCACGGCGAGCCCGATGAGGGCGCCGGTCGTCGCCATCCGGTGGTCGTGGTGCGCGTGCCACGTGCCGCCGTGGAGCGGGCGCGGCACGATGCGGATGCCGTCCGGCTGCTCGTGCGCCTCGCCGCCCAGACCGCGCAGCTCTGCGACGAGGGCGGCGATGCGATCGGTCTCGTGGCCGCGGATGTGGCCGATGCCGTGGAGTGTCGACGGCGAGTCGGCGAACGCCGCCAGCGCGAAGATCGTCGGGGTCAGCTCGCCCGCTGCCGACAGATCGAGGTCGACACCCTGGATGCCGGACCCCGCTGTCACCGTCAGGGCGCCGCCGCGGCGCACGACGCGTGCGCCCATGAGCGCGAGGATGTCGGTGAGCATGGCTCCCGGCTGCGTGGAGTGCGCGGGCCACCCCGTGACCGACACCGAGCCGCCGGCCACCATCGCGGCCGCGAGGAACGGCGCGGCGTTCGACAGGTCGGGCTCGATCGCCACGTCCTTGGCGCGCACCGGCCCCGCCGGCACGATCCACTCGCCGGTGCCGGGACGCTCGACGTGGACGCCGCGATGCGCGAGCGCCTCGACCGTCATGTCGATGTGGGGGATGCTCGGGAGGCGATCGCCCGCGTGCACGAGGTGCAGGCCGACGTCGAAGCGCGGAGCCGACAGCAGCAGCCCCGAGACGAACTGGCTCGACGCGCTCGCATCGATCGTGACCTCGCCGCCGCGCACGTGCCCGTGTCCGCGCACGATGAAAGGGAGCGCCCAGCGGCCGCCGTCGTCGATGTCGACACCCACATCGCGCAGCGCCGTGATCATCGCCCCCATCGGCCGGTGGAGCGCGCTCTCGTGCGCCGTGAGGGTCACATCGCCCCGGGCGAATCCGCCGAGACCCGCGACGAATCGCATCACGGTCCCGGCTTGACCGCAGTCGAGATCGGTGCCGCCGTGCAGCGGCCACACCGGCGTGACCTCGATGTCGTCGCCGTACGCGCCGGTGCCCGGCACGAGCTCGATGCCGACGCCGAGCGCGCGCAGCGCGTCGATCATGCGCGCCGAATCGTCGGAGTGCAGGGGCGCGAGCAGGCGGCTCGGCCCGTCGGCGAGGGCCGCGAGGACGAGTTCTCGGTTGGTGAGCGACTTGGAGCCGGGCACCGTGACCGTCGCATGGAGGGCACCACTGGCCGTCGGGGCGTGCCAGGGCTCGCGCGCCTCGGTCGCAGGGGCTGGGGAATACCCGTCGGCTGTCATCGGGTTCTACCCTAACGAACCCCGTCCCCACCGGCCGGGATCGACGACACCGAACCGGAGCAGGATGTTCGCAACCCTCGACCGCCTCGACCTCGAGGCGCCCGCGCGCGACGTCTCGGATGGCCTGGAGACAGCCCCCGTAGACTGGCGCGTGATGAGCGACTCGATCGACCGGGCCCACGACACCGATGAGGCCGCGGCTGCGCGCACGCAGTTCGAAGAGCAGGCGCTGCCCTTCATGGACCAGCTGTACGCGGCCGCCATGCGCATGACGCGCAATCCCGCCGATGCGGCCGACCTGGTGCAGGAGACGTTCGTCAAGGCGTTCGCGTCGTGGCGGACGTTCACGCAGGGGACGAACCTCAAGGCATGGCTGTACCGGATCCTGACCAACACCTACATCAACACCTACCGCAAGAAGCAGCGCGAGCCCTACCAGGGCACGATCGACGATCTCGAGGACTGGCAGCTCGGCGGCGCCGAATCGACCACCGCGACGAGCACGCGCTCGGCCGAGGCGGAGGCGATCGACCATATGCCGGCGTCCGTGGTGAAGGACGCACTGCAGTCGATCCCCGAGGACTTCCGGCTGGCGGTGTACCTCGCCGACGTCGAGGGCTTCGCCTACCAGGAGATCGCCGACATCATGAAGACCCCCATCGGCACAGTCATGAGCCGCCTGCACCGTGGCAGGCGGATGCTTCGTGAACTGCTGGCCGACTACGCGAGAGAGCGCGGCATGACCGTTGCCGCCACGAGGAGCAAGAAATGACCGACTGCGGCTGCGACAAGGCGCGGCGCGACCTGGAGGAGTACCTGCGCAACGAGGTCTGCAAGACCGAGCACTCCGACATCGCCGAGCATCTGGAGAACTGCCCGGGTTGCCGAGACGAGGCCCTGGTGGCGCGCACCCTCACCGAGGTCGTGGCGCGGGCATGCAAGGAGACCGCCCCGGAGGAGCTGCGCGACCAGGTGCTCGCGAAGCTGCGCGCGGTGCAGGCGGCGCACTGACCGCTCGGTTCAGCCCACCGGTGAGAACACGGTGAGCGCGCCCGGCACGACGTCGATCGACAGCGGCAGCGCCCCGATCGGGTCGCCGTCGGCGTAGGCCGTCACTCTCGGCGCCGCGAGGCGCACCCCCCGCACCCGCGCCATGCGCACCTCGGGCACCGAGGCATGCGTGCCGCGGTATACGCGGGGGAGCAGACGCAGCAGGCGCGCGCGTCCGGCCGGGCGCACGAGCAGCACGTCGAGCAGTCCGTCGGCGGGGTCGGCATCGGGACAGATCGGGATGCCGCCGCCGTAGTGGCGCCCGTTTCCGACGGTCGCCATCACCAGGTCGCCGGTGACGCGCTCGATCGTGCCGTCGGCGAGCTCCATCCGCACGTCGTAGGGGATGCCGGCGAGCCTCGCGAACTCGGCCAGGAGGGCGAGGGTGTACCGCGATCCGCCGCGCGGCCACCGCATCGCGTTGGCGCGGTCGTTGACCTTGGAGTCGAAGCCGCTGGCGAGCACCGACCCGAAGTACGCCGTGGTCCCGTCGTCGCGCGTGACACGCGCGAGATCGACACGGCGCGTGGCCCCGCTCGCGATCGCGTCGGCCGCCGCGACGGCGTCGAGCTCGCGCAGCCCGAGCGTCTCGGCGAAGTCGTTGCCGGTGCCCGCCGGGACGATTCCGAGGGGGATGCCGGTGCCGGCGACCTCCTGCAGCGCCAGGTTCACGGTGCCGTCGCCGCCGGCGACCACGACGGCATCGACGCCGACGCCGATCGCGGTGCGCAGCAGCGACGAGGACTCGGCCGCGCTTCCGCCGCTGATGATGGCCGTCTGAACGCCGTGGACGCGCAGGCGCTCCGCCGCCGTCGATGCCGCACCGGTGTGCGAGCCGCCCCGCGCCGCGGGGTTGACCAGGAGCGCGACCTTCACTGCCGCTCGGCGATCGGCGGAACGAGGGCGCCGGGGTTCATGATCCCGGTCGGATCGAGCGTGGCCTTGACCGCGCGGAGCACTTCGACGCCGAGCGGCCCGATCTCGGCCTCGAGGTAGGGGCGGTGGTCGCGGCCGACCGCATGGTGGTGGGTGATGGTGCCGTGGGCCGCGCCGATCGCGCGGGACGCGGCATCCTTCGCCGTCATCCACTGCGCCTGCGGATCACCGGTGAGCGCGGCGACGACGGTGAAGTACAGCGATGCGCCCGACGGGTAGACGTGGGAGATGTGGCACATCACGATCGGCCTCGTGCCGGACGCGGACAGGCTCGTCATGAGCGCATCGGTGACGGCGCCTTTCAGCGCGGGCAGCTGCGCCCACGTCGTCGCGGTCTCGAGCGTCTCGGCGAGGACCCCGATGTCGAGGAGCGCATCGCGCAGCGCGGGCGCCGAGAACCGCCCCCGCTCCCACGACCGCGCCGGGTCCTCCCCGCGTGCGGTCGCGCCGTGGGCGGCGAACACCGCGTCCACCGCCGTGCGCGTCGCCTCGGCCTCGGTGCCGCTCGCGCTTTCGAACGTCGCGATGGCGAGGCATCCGCGCATCCGCGAGAGGTGCCCGCCCATCGCGGCGTTCACGCGCGTCTCGCTCGCATCGCTCAGCCGCAGCACGGTGGGACGGATGCCGCGCTGCGTCGCCTCGCGCAGCGCCGCGGTGCCCGTCTCGAAGTCGGGGAACGCCCACGCTCCATAGGCCGTCGCGGCGGCGACCGGCCGCACACGCACGGCGACCTCGGTGATCACGCCGAAGGCGCCTTCCGAGCCGAGCACCAGCTCGCGCAGGTCGGGTCCGGCGGCGCTGGCCGGCGCCGTGCCCAGACGCAGTTCGCCGGCGGGCGTCGCGACGCGCAGGCCGTGCACGAGGTCGTCGAAGCGCCCGTAGCCGCGTGAGGCCTGGCCGCTCGAGCGCGTCGCGGCGAAGCCGCCGAGCGAGGCGTACTCGAAGCTCTGCGGAAAGTGGCCGAGCGTGAACCCGCGCTCTGCGAGCAGCTCCTCGGCCTGAGGTCCGGTGGTGCCGGCCCCGAAGCTCGCGAGCAGCGACACCTCGTCGAGGTCGAGCAGTGCGGCCGTTCGCGTGAGGTCCAGCGCGATGACCGCGCGGTGGTCGCCGCGATCGGGGTCGACGCCGCCGACGACCGAGGTGCCTCCGCCGAACGGCACGACGGCGATGCCGCGGTCGCGGCACAGCGCGATCACCGTGGCGACCTCGTCGTGGCCGGCGGGCGAGACGACCGCGTCGGGCGCTGCCTGGGGGTCGTCGAGGCGGCGGCGCAGCAGGTCGGGTGTGCTCTTCCCGCCGAGATGGAGGGCGCGCACGCCGTCGCCGCGGGTGGCGTGGCCGGTGCCGACGGATGCCTCGAACGCGGCGAGATCGTCGTCGTCCAGGCGCGAGGGGGTGAGCGTCGGCAGGGGCCGGCGCGGTACCGGGTGGGGCCTGCCCGAAAGCACCGTCTTGGCGATCACCCGCGCCGCGGCCGGAAGCTGGGCGGGCTCGTCGCCCCACGCGTCCCAGGCCGAGCGTGCCCGGGGTGCCGGTACCGCGACGGGCCCGCTCGGGCCGCCGGGCGGGGGCGGCGTCGTCGGAGGCAGGACGGGCGGCTCATCGGTGGAACGAGGGTGCGTCGCATCGTCTGGCGTCGTCGGCATCGCGCCAGTATCCCATCGCTCCGCGTCCCCTGCGTTCCGAGCCCGGGGTCGACGGCGGTGGCAACGGGCCCGCTGTGCAGACGGGGTGGAGGCGGGCGGTGCGGCATCATGTGAGGGTGCAGGTCATCGGCCGGACGCCGCATCCCTCCGCGCTCTCGGCTCGGCGCCGCGCGCGCGAGCTCGACGCGCTCGCCGACGCCGGCGAGATCGACGTGCTCGTGATCGGCGGTGGCATCACCGGCGTCGGGGTGGCCCTGGACGCCGCGAGCCGCGGTCTGCGCACCGTCCTCGTGGAGAAGCACGACCTCGCGCACGGCACCAGCCGGTTCTCGTCCAAGCTCGTCCACGGCGGCCTGCGCTATCTGGCCTCGGGCCAGATCGGTATCGCGCACGAGAGCGCCGCCGAGCGCCACATCCTGCTGACGCGCACCGCGCCGCACCTGACGCGTGCGCTCGCCCAGGTCGTCCCGCTGTACGCCCCCGGCGCAGCCGGCCGCGGAGCTCTCGTCGGCGCGGGATACGGGCTCGGCGACGGCCTGCGCCGATTCGTCGGCACGCCGGGCGCTGTGCTGCGCACGCCCGGACCGATCGGCCCCGGAGAGACCCTGCGCCTCGTGCCCGCCGTGCGGGCGGACGCCCTGCGCGGCGGTGTGCGCGGATGGGACGGGCAGCTCATCGACGACGCCCGGCTCGTGACCGCGGTCGCCCGCACCGCGGCCGGGTACGGGGCATCCGTTCTCACCCGCGTCGAGGCGCTCTCGGCGGACGGTGCCGGCGCCGTGCTGCGCGACCGCGTCTCGGGTGCGACCGTCACCGTGCAGGCGCGGGCGGTCGTGAGCGCCGCGGGTGTCTGGGCCGGCGCACTCGACCCCGACGTTCGACTCCGGCCGAGCCGCGGCACGCACCTCGTCGTGTCGACCGAGCTGCTCGGCGGCTCCGACGCGTCGCTCACCGTGCCGGTGCCGGGGTCGTCGAGCCGGTTCGTCTTCACGCTCCCCGCCGTCCACGGCCGCACGTACATCGGTCTCACCGACGTCCCCGCGGACGGACCGCTGCCCGACGTCGCAGAGGCCACCGACAGCGAGATCGACACGCTGCTCGACGTCGTGAACACCGTGCTCGCGCGGCCGCTCCAGCGCAGCGACGTGCTCGCCACCTTCGCGGGCCTCCGGCCTCTGCTCGCGGGGGCGTCGGACGGCGACGACACGAGCGACCTCTCGCGTCGCCACACGATCATCGAGTCCGCGTCGGGGCTGCTCAGCGTCGTGGGCGGCAAGCTCACGACGTACCGTCGCATGGCGGAGGATGCCGTCGACGCCGTGATCCGGCGCGACCCCGGACTGCCGTCACGGCCCTCGCCGACGCGCACGCTGCCCCTCGTCGGCGCCTGGCCGCGGGCCCGGCTCGGCGAGCTCGTCGCGCCGCCCCGCCTCCTCCGGCGCTACGGCGCCGAGGCGCCCTTCCTCGCGGCGCTGCCCGACGGCCCGGGCGGGGCCTGCGGCGTCACCGCGCACGAACTGCACTGGGGCGTCGCCGTGGAAGGCGCCCTGACCGTCGACGACCTGCTCGACCGGCGCACGCGCCTGGGCCTGGTGGCAACCGACCGCGACGCGTCGACGGATGCCGCGGCCGCCGCGTTCGAGCGCGCAGGGATCGTTCCTCTCGAGCTCTGACGTCGCCCGAGACCACGGGGCTTTCGGCTAGAGCGTGAGCGCCTTCTGCATGATCGCGGCCTGCTCGACCGCGTGCACCTTGGGCGACCCCGTCGCCGTCGAGGCCGCAGCCGGGCGCGAGATCCGGCGGATCGCACGGCCACCCAGGTGCTGCGAGAGCTCCAGCGCGATGAACGGCCAGGCGCCCTGGTTCTCGGGCTCGTCCTGCACCCACACCAGCTCGGCGTCCGGGTACGACTCGAGGACGCCGTTGAGCTCGTCGACCGGAGCCGGGAAGTACTGCTCGAGACGCACGAGGGCGATCGCCGGGTTCGGGTTCTTGTCGAGCTCCGCCCGCAGATCCCAGTGGATCTTGCCCGAGTGCAGGAGCACCCGCTTCACGGCGGGCTTGTCGATGCCCCGGTCGTCGTCGATCACCGGCTGGAACTTGCCGGTCAGGAAGTCCTCGACCTTGCTCGTGGCACCGCGCAGTCGCAGCATCGCCTTCGGCGTGAAGACGACGAGGGGGCGGCGCGGGCGCGCGTAGGCCTGACGGCGCAGCAGGTGGAAGTACGACGCCGGCGTCGACGGGCGCGCCACGGTCATGTTGTCTTGCGCGCACATCTGCAGATACCGCTCGATGCGCGCCGACGAGTGGTCGGGGCCCTGGCCCTCGTAGCCGTGGGGGAGGAGCAGCACGACGCTCGACTGCTGGCCCCACTTCTGCTCGGCCGACGAGATGAACTCGTCGACGACCGACTGGGCGCCATTCGCGAAGTCGCCGAACTGGGCCTCCCACAGCACGAGCGCGTCGGCGCGTTCGACGGAGTACCCGTACTCGAACGCCATCGCCGCGTACTCGCTGAGGAACGAGTCGTACACCCAGAACCGGCCCTGGTCCTCGCTGAGGTTCGTGAGCGGGATCCACTCCTGGCCGTTCGCACGGTCGTGGAGCACCGCATGACGCTGCACGAAGGTGCCGCGGCGCGAGTCCTGCCCGGCGAGGCGGACGTTCGTCTTCTCGAGCAGCAGCGACCCGAATGCGAGCAACTCCGCGAAGCCCCAGTCGATCGAGCCGTTGCGGCTCATGTCGAGGCGCTTGTCGAGAAGCTGCTGCAGCTTGTTGTGCACCGTGAAGCCGTCGGGCTTGTTGACGAAGGTGTCGCCGATGAGGTGCACCATCTCGCGCGAGACGCCCGTCGTCTCGGGCTCGCCGGCGACGGGAAGCTCCGCGGCATCCGCTTCGACGACCGGGGAGGAGCCGGTCTCGGCCGCGTGGGTCTCGGCGAAGGCGATCTCGAGCCGGTTCTGGAAGTCCTGCTTCGCCTGCTCGTACTCCTCCTCGGTGATGTCGCCACGACCGACCAGAGCCTCGGTGTACAGGCGACGCACCGAGCGCTTGGCCTCGATGAGGTTCGTCATGAGGGGCTGCGTCATCGACGGGTCGTCGCCCTCGTTGTGACCGCGGCGGCGGTAGCACACCAGGTCGATGACGACGTCGCGGTGGAACCGCTCGCGGTACGCGAACGCCAGCTGCGCGACGCGCGTGACCGCTTCGGGGTCATCGCCGTTGACGTGGAACACGGGCGCCTGGATGGTCTTGGCGACGTCGGTCGCGTAGACCGACGTGCGGCCGTCCTGCGGCGTCGTGGTGAAGCCGACCTGGTTGTTGACGACCACGTGGATCGTGCCGCCCGTGCGGTAGCCGCGTAGCTGCGACATCTGCAGCGTCTCGACGACCACGCCCTGGCCGGCGAAGGCCGCGTCGCCGTGCACGAGGATGGGCAGCCACGAGAAGCTGCCGATGGGCTTGCGGTCCTGCTTGGCCCGGACGATGCCTTCGAGCACGCCGTCGACCGTCTCGAGGTGCGACGGGTTCGCGGCCAGGTATACCGGCAGCTCCTGACCGCCGTCGCCGTCGGCGACGAAGGTGCCTTCGGTGCCGAGGTGGTATTTGACGTCTCCGGAGCCGCTCTTCGAGCCGATCGCGATGGACCCCTCGAACTCGCGGAACACCTGGCCGTACGTCTTGCCCGCGATGTTCGTCAGCACGTTCAGCCGGCCGCGGTGGGCCATGCCGATCGCCGCGCCGTCGAGGTCCGCCTCGGCGGCGCCCTGCAGGATCTCGTCGAGCAGGGGGATCAGCGACTCGCCGCCCTCGAGGCTGAAGCGCTTCTGCCCGACGTACTTCGTCTGCAGGAACGTCTCGAACGCCTCGGCCTGATTGAGCTTGTCGAGGATGCGCAGCTGCTCGTCGTGTCCGGGCTTCTGGTACTTGACCTCGACGTTCTGCTGGAACCAGGAACGCTGCCCCGGATCCTGGATGTGCATGTACTCGATGCCGATGGTGCGGCAGTACGAGTCGCGCAGGACGCCGAGGATGTCGCGCAGCTTCATCTGACGCTTGCCGCCGAAGCCGTTCGTGACGAACTCGCGGTCGAGGTCCCAGAACGTCAGCCCGTGGCTCTCGATCTCGAGGTCGGGGTGCGTGCGCTGGACGTACTCGAGCGGGTCGGTGTCGGCCATGAGGTGGCCGCGCACGCGGAAGGAGTTGATGAGCTCCTGCACGCGCGCCGTCTTGTCGACGCGCTCGGCGAGGTCGACGTTGATGTCGGACGCCCAGTGGATCGGCGCGTAGGGGATGCGCAGGGCCGCGAAGATGCCCTCGTAGAAGTCGCGCTGCCCGATGAGCAGCTCGTGCACCTTCTTGAGAAACTCGCCCGAGCCGGCGCCCTGGATGACGCGGTGGTCGTACGTGCTCGTGAGCGTGATCGTCTTGCCGATGCCCAGCTCGACCAGCGTCTTCTCGCTCGCGCCCTGGAACTCGGCCGGGTACTCGAGTGCGCCGGCGCCGACGATGCAGCCCTGGCCCTTCATGAGGCGCGGCACGGAGTGCACCGTGCCGATGCCGCCCGGGTTCGTGAGCGAGATCGTGGTGCCCTGGAAGTCCGCCGCGGTCAGCTTGTTGCCGCGGGCGCGCGAGACGAGGTCCTCGTACGTGGTCAGGTACTCGCCGAAGGTGAGCTGGTCGGCACGCTTGATGCTGGGGACCAGCAGCGCGCGCGTGCCGTCGGGGCGGGGCAGGTCGATCGCGATGCCGAGGTTGACGTGCGCGGGGGCCACGACCGACGGCTTGCCGTCGATCTCGGCGTAGAACACGTTCTGGCTCGGGAACTCCTTGAGCGCCTGGATGATCGCCCAGCCGATGAGGTGCGTGAAGCTGACCTTGCCGCCGCGCGTGCGCGACATGTGGTTGTTGATGACGATGCGGTTGTCGATCATCAGCTTCGCGGGGACCGTGCGGACGCTCGTCGCCGTCGGGACCGTGAGCGACTCGTCCATGTTGGCGGCGAGCGTCTTCGGCAGGCCCCTGAGGGCGGTGACGCGATCCTCGGCCGCGGACTCGGCGGGCGACGGCGCGGACTTCGGCGCCTGCGCGGGGATCGGCTGCGGCGCCGCGGGGCGTGCCGTCGTGCGTGCGACCGGCTGTGCGCCGATGACGGGGATCGGCGCGGTGACCGGGTGCGGCTCGGACGCCGTCGCCGGGGCCGGGGCGGCGGCCGGGGCCGGCGCTGCGGGAGCCGGCGCGGCCGGAGAGCCCGAGCCCGCCGTCCCCGCGGCTGCTGCGGTGCCGTCGACCGGGTGGTAGGCCTCGAGGATGGGCCACCACGCCTTGTCGACGGAGTTCCGGTCGATCTTGAACTGCTCGTACAGCTCGTCGACGAGCCACTCGTTGGCTCCGAACTCTCCTTCGTTCGAAACCCCGACGCCCGTCACCTGGCTCGACACGCTGAATCGCCTGCTTTCATCGGTGAAGTTCTGGGGAAGCGCGTGGGCTGCTGAGGCCTGCACACGCGTCGGTTAAGCCTAGCTCAGTCTGGGCGGCCGGTCCCGGCCTCTGCCGCCTGCCGAGCTGAAAGAACGTGCATCATTTCCCGTACAGGAACTGTCACTACCCTTGGAGGTCATGGAGTTCTACGGTGCATCGCCCGACGTCGATCTGACGTACTCGGATGTCTTCCTCGTCCCCCGCCGTTCGGCGATCACCAGCCGGCTCGACGTGGACCTCGCCCCGGGCGACGGCACGCCGGCGACGATCCCGCTCGTCTCCGCCAACATGAACTCGGTCACCGGCGCGCGACTGGCGGCCACGCTCGCCCGCCGCGGCGGGCTCGGCGTGCTGCCCCAGGACATGCCGCTGCAGGAGCTCGACGCCGCGATCCGCTGGGTCAAGGCCCAGCCGGTCATCTGGGACACGCCGCTCGTGCTGCCGCCCGAGGCGACGGTCGCCGATGCCGCGCGGCTGCTCCCGCCCACCGAGGGCCACGGCATCGTGGTGGCGGAGTCGCCCCACGCCCTCCCGGGGCGCCCCACGCCCGGCACGATCGACGCCGACGGCATCCTCGGAGTCGTTCCCGCGACGCGCCTCGGCACGGCGCTACCCGACGCGCGTCTGGGCGACCTCGCACGCGGGCGTGCGGCATCCGTCGACGCGGACGACATCGAGACCGCACGCCACGCGTTCGACGTGATCGTCGCCGCCGACGCCGAGACGGTGTGCGTGCTGCACCACGGGCACCTCGTCGGAACCCTCTCGCGACGCAGCGCGCTGCGCTCGACGCTCTACCGCCCGGCCGTCGACGCGTCGGGCCGGCTCGGCGTCGCCGCGGCCGTCGGCATCAACGGCGACGTCGCCGCCAAGGCCAAGGCGCTCGCCGCCGCGGGCGTCGACGTGCTCGTCGTCGACACCGCGCACGGCCACCAGGAGGGCATGCTGCGCGCGCTGCGCACGGTCGCCGACCTCGACCTCGGCATCCCGATCGCCGCGGGCAACGTCGTCACCGCCGAGGGCGTGCACGATCTGGTGGCCGCGGGCGCCACGATCCTGAAGGTCGGCGTCGGCCCCGGCGCCATGTGCACGACGCGCATGATGACCGCGGTGGGCCGCCCGCAGTTCTCCGCCGTCCTCGAGGCCGCCGAGGCGGCCCGGATCATGGGCGCCCACGTGTGGGCGGACGGCGGCGTGCGCTACCCCCGCGACGTCGCACTCGCGCTCGCGGCGGGCGCGGCATCCGTCATGATCGGCTCGTGGTTCGCCGGCACGATCGAGGCTCCCGGCGAGCTCCAGGTCGACGAGGCCGGCCGCGCCTACAAGGAGTCGTGGGGCATGGCGTCGACCAAGGCCGTGCACGAGCGCTTCGGCCGGCTCGACCCGTACGAGCTCGCCCGCAAGGAGCTGTTCGCCGAGGGCATCTCATCGTCGAGGATCTACCTCGACCCGCTGCGTCCCGGCCTCGAGGATCTGCTCGACATGATCACGTCCGGCGTGCGCTCGTCGTTCACGTACGCCGGCGCCTCGACGGTCGCCGAGTTCCACGATCGCGCCCGCGTCGGCCTGCAGTCGGCCGCCGGCTACGAAGAGGGCAAGGCGCTGCCGGTCAGCTGGTAGCCGGTGACGGATGCCTCGGGCCGAGGCATCCGTCACTGTCACGCGGCTCGTGCCCGGGGCGCGTGCCGCCGTCCCGCCGGCTCGTGCCGCCGTCGGGCCCGCAGTGGCGGGGCGGCCGCGGCGGGGCCGTCGCGTGCGCCCGCGGCGCCGTCGGCAGCGGCGCGGCGCCACTTTCCTGTCAGGGCGCACCAGATCTGATGCGCCACGGCAGGAATCTGGCGCCATACCCATGAGGCGTGGCGCCACCAGCGGCGCGGCGCCACTTTCCTGTCAGGGCGCACCAGATCTGATGCGCCACGGCAGGAATCTGGCGCCATGCCCCACGGTGCGGGGCAGGGGACTGGCGCCGGGGCAGGGAACTGGCGCCACACCCGAGCGGCGGCGCAGATCGGGCGCTGGACAGGGAAACGGGCGCCGCCTTTCGGCAGGCACACGCGAACGACGGATGCCGCGGCTCCTCCACAGCGGGCGGCTGCGACGACTTCTCCACCGATGTCGCCTGCGTTGTGCGTCGCGGAGAGGCCGCGCGAGATCGTGGTCGTGTGCAGCCGAGGACCGAACCCACGATCACCCTCCACCGGCGGCGGGACCGCGACGGTCGACCCACCAACGACCGCCGGCTCGCGCGTGAGCTCGCGGAGGGCCGGTACGTTCGCATCGCGCCGGGGTCGTACGTGCCGGGGGAGGCGTGGCGGGCGCTGAAGCCGATCGATCGCCACTACGTGCGGGTGGTCGAGGTCGTCGACCGCGCACAGAGCCCGGTGGTGGCGTCGCACTTCGCGGCGGCCGCGGTGTGGGGGATCGACCTGATCGGCGCGTGGCCGGCGATGGTCGACGTGCTCGTGCCGCGAACGGGTGGCGGGCGCTCTTCGGGCGCCTTCCGCCGCCGGACGACGACGTACGCCGATGCGGCGACCGTCGAATGGCGCGGCCACGCCATCACCACGCCTGCGCAGACCGCGCTCGACCTGGCGCGCATCGGCACCTTCACCGCCGGGGTCATCGCACTCGACCAGGTGCGGTGGGCGCGCCGAAAGGAAGGGCCCCTGGCGACCCTCGCGGAGATCGAAGACGCACTCAGCAGCGATCCACGGCGAAGCGCGAGGGTGCGCGCCGCACTCGAGTTCTCGACGGACCTTTCGGATTCGGTCCGCGAGAGCGAGGGCCGGGTGCTGATCGATCGGCTGGGGTTCCCGGCGCCGGTGCTGCAGAAGAGGTTCGAGCTGCCGAGCGGAAGGCTCGCGGACGTCGACTACTACTTCGAGGAGTTCGACCACGCCGCCGAGTTCGACGGCGTCGGCAAGTACCTGGATTCCGCACTGCGCAACGGCCGTACCGCCGAGGAGGTCCTCGTCGCCGAGAAGGATCGCGGCGACGAACTGCAGCGCGCGGTGAGGGCGTTCTCGCGGTGGCGGACCCCCGCTCACAAGGACCCGAGGCTGCTGTACGACATCCTGTCCGGCGCCGGGCTGCCGTCCCGGCTCGCGCGGCCGCCCGCCGGGCTGGTGTGGCGCTGACCTCCTCCGCGGCCCGGCGCCACATTCCTGTCAGGGCGCACCAGATCTGATGCGCCACGACAGGAAAGTGGCGCCATACCCGAGGGGCGGGGCAGGAACCTGGCGCCACGACAGGAAAGTGGCGCCAGACCCAGACGGCCGGGGCAGGAGTCTGGCGCCGCACCCGAGGGGCGGGTCAGGGGTCTGGCGCCGCGGCAGGAGAGTGGCGCCGCGCCCAGACGGCCGGGTCAGGAGGATGGCGCCACGACAGGAAAGTGGCGCCACACCCAGACCGCCGGGGCGAGAACGGATGCCTCGAGCCGAGGCATCCGCCCGCTCTCGGGTTCCGGGCGCTGTCGTAGACTGTTCGGCACGATGGACGACCCTCCTAGTTGCAGACGCTCGCCCCACCGACCCGACTCCCGCATGGACGGGGGTGACGCGTGATGGACTACGTCATGCTGGGCGTGGGGCTCCTGCTGACCATCGGCACCGGTCTGTTCGTGGCGAGCGAGTTCGCGCTCGTGAACCTGGACCGCGCCGACCTCGAAGCCCGCCAGGAGGCGGGCGAGAGTCGGCTCTCGCTCACCATCAGCGCGCTGCGGATCACCTCCACGCACCTCTCGAGCGCGCAGCTGGGCATCACGCTGACGACGCTGCTCACCGGATACACGATGGAGCCGGCGATCTCGAACCTGCTCGCGCCGGCGTTCGCCGCGTGGGGGATCCCCGAGGGCGTGTCGGTGCCGGTGGCCGCGGTCATCGGCGTCGCGGTCGCCACGATCTTCTCGATGATCATCGGCGAGCTCGTGCCCAAGAACTTCGCGCTCGCGATCCCGCGGCAGACCGCCAAGCTCGTGATGCCGTTCCAGGTGGCGTTCACGACGGTCTTCCGCCCGGCGATCGTGGTGCTCAACGGCAGCGCCAACGGCGTGCTGCGCTCGGTGGGCATCGAGCCCAAGGAGGAGCTGTCGGGGGCGCGCACCGCCGAGGAGCTGTCGAGCCTCGTGCGGCGCTCGGCGAGCGCGGGCGTGCTCGAGGAGGACACCGCATCGCTGCTCGACCGCAGCCTCACATTCGCGCGCCTCAGCGCCGCCGACGTCATGACGCCGCGCCCCAGCATCCACGCGCTCGCCGCCGACGACTCCGCCGAGGACGTCATCCAGCTCGCACGCCGCACCGGGCACAGCCGCTTCCCCGTCTACGGCCAGGACATGGACGACATCATCGGCATCGTGCACCTGAAGGCCGCGGTGGGAGTGCCGCGCGAGCGGCGGGCGGACGTTCCAGCGGCCGCGCTGGCGACCGAGCCGGTGCGCTTCCCCGAGGCGGTCCATCTCGACGCGCTCGTGTCGGAGCTGCGGGCCCGCGGGTACCAGATGGCGGTCGTCGTCGACGAGTACGGCGGGACGGCGGGCGTGCTGACGCTCGAGGACCTCGTCGAGGAGATCGTCGGCGAGGTGCTCGACGAGCACGACCGCCGCCGCGCGGGCATCGTGCGCGTCGAGGACGGTGTGATCTTCCCCGGCGAGCTGCGGCCCGACGAGGTGCTCGATCGCACCGGCATCCGCATCCCCGAGGGCGACGTCTACGACACCGTCGGCGGGTTCATCATGAGCGAGCTTGAGCGCATCCCCGTCGTCGGGGACCGCATCGAGCTCGAGGACGGAGCCATCGAGGTGCAGCGCATGGAGGGCCGTCGCGTCGACCGGGTGCGCTTCACGCCCACGTCGATGCCGCACGACGGTGCCGCGACGGAAGGGGGTGACCGCCGATGAGCGACTGGGCCGGAATCGCATGGCTGGTCGTGCTCCTCATCGCGAACGCCTTCTTCGTCGGGGCGGAGTTCGCCGTCATCTCGGCGCGCCGCTCGCAGATCGAGCCGCTGGCCGAGAAGGGCTCGCGCTCGGCCAAGACCGCGCTGTACGCCATGGAGCACGCGACGCTCATGCTGGCCACGAGCCAGCTCGGCATCACGATCTGCTCCCTGCTGATCCTGAACGTGTCGGAGCCGGCGATCCACCATCTGCTCGCCGCGCCGCTCGGCCTCACCGGGTGGTCGGAGGGCGCGGTCGACACGGTCGCGTTCATCGTCGCGCTGGTGCTGGTGTCGTACCTGCACGTGGTGTTCGGCGAGATGGTGCCGAAGAACCTCGCGTTCTCGGTCCCCGACCGCGCGGTGCTCATGCTCGCGACGCCGCTGGTGTGGGTGTCCAGGCTTTTCCACCCGGTGATCGTGTCGCTCAACTGGATCGCGAACCACGTGGTGCGGCTGTTCCGCGTCGAGCCGAAGGACGAGGCCGCCTCGACCTTCACGCTCGAGGAGGTCGCGACGATCGTGAACCAGTCCCGCATCGAGGGCGTCCTGCACGACACCGCCGGAACCCTCGCGGCGGCCGTCGAGTTCACCGACAAAAAGGCGGCCGACATCGCCGTGCCGCTCTCGGCGCTGGTGACGCTGCCGCAGACGACGACGCCCGCCGAGATCGAGCGGGCGGTCGCCAAGCACGGGTTCTCGCGCTACGTGATCGTCGACGAGGCGGGCGCGCCGGTCGGGTACGTGCACCTGAAAGACGTCCTGCGTGCCGCCGAGGGGCCGGATGCCGACACCGAGGTGGCGCGCCCGATCCCGACCAAGCGCATCCACCACATGGTGCCGGTGCTCGAGTCGACCGACCTCGAGGACGCTCTCGCCGTCATGCGCCGTGCCGGACGCCATCTCGCCCAGGTGCGCGACGACGCCGGCGAGACCACCGCGGTGCTCTTCCTCGAGGACATCATCGAGGAGCTCATCGGCGAAGTGCAGGACGCGACCCGCCGCCGCCTCTACTGAGCGCCGGGTCAGCGCCGGGCGCGGAGGTACTGCGGCGGCCAGTAGTCGATGTCGGCGCCCAGCTCGGTCGCGGCGCGGAGGCCGTAGTGCGGGTCGCGGAGCCATTCGCGACCGGCGAGGACGGCATCGGCGGAGCCCTCGGCGAGCACCCGCTCGGCGTGGGCGGCGTCGTCGATCATGCCGACCGCGGCGACCGGCGTGCCCGTCTCGCGACGAACCTGCGCCGCGAGCCCGACCTGGTAGCCGGGTCCCGTCGTGAGCCGCTGGTGCGCGACCAGGCCGCCACTGGAGATGTCGAAGAAGTCCGCGCCCCGCCCGGCCGCCCAGCCCGCCACGATCGAGGTCTGCGCAGGATCCCAGCCGCCGTCGGCCCAGTCGGTCGCCGAGAACCGCACGATCAGCGCGGCCGCGGGTGCGGCATCCGTCACAGCCTCCACGATCCGCAGGAGCAGGCGAGCGCGGTTCTCGAGCGATCCGCCGTACTCGTCGTCGCGGTGGTTCGACAGCGGAGAGAGGAACTGGTGCAGGAGGTAGCCGTGCGCGGCGTGGACCTCGAGCACCTCGAAACCCGCCTCGACGGCGCGGCGCGCGGCGGCCGCGAAGTGCGCCACGATGCGGTCGATGCCGTCGCGGTCGAGCGCCACGGGTTCGGCGTAGCCGTCGTAGGCGATCGCCGACGGGGCGACGGTGCTCCACCCGCCCTCGCCGTGCGGCACCGAGCCGCGGCGTCCTGAGAACGGCGACCACGTGGAGGCCTTGCGTCCGGCGTGGGCGAGTTGCACGCCGGCCACGGCGCCGCGGCGGCGGATGGCGGCGACGATCGGCGCCCACGCATCGCGCTGCACGTCGGTCCAGAGCCCGGTGTCTTCGGGCGAGATGCGGCCCTCGGGCGAGACCGCCGTGGCCTCGGCGATGACGAGGCCGGCGCCGCCCGAGGCGAACTGCGCGAGGTGGGTGTGGTGCCACTCCTGCGGCACCCCCTCGACCGCGCTGTACTGGCACATGGGCGACACCCACAGCCGGTTGCGCACGGTGATGTCGCGCAGCGAGAGGGGCGTGAACAGCTGGCTCAAAGGGGTCTCCAGTGGTGGCCTGACGAGTACTGTGGCGCCATGACGGGCTCATGGACGATGCCGGACACGGCGCACGCTCTCAGGCGTCCAACCGCTGCCGACGACAAGTATTCCCGAGGGGTGCTCGGCATGCGGACGGGCTCGGAGGCGTACCCCGGGGCGGCGGTGCTGGGGGTCGAGGCCGCCTGGCGGACGGGTCTGGGCATGGTGCGCTACCTCGGGCCCTCGCAGCCGACCGCGCTCGTGCTCGCTCGGCGCCCCGAGACGGTGGCGGCGGACGGCCGCGTGCAGGCGTGGGTGATCGGATCGGGAACGGATGCCGCCGCCCGCGGCCCGGCGGAATCCGAGGCGCTGCGGGCGCTGCTGTCGGACACCGACCCTGTCGTGGTCGACGCGGGCGCGCTCGATCTCGCCGCCGAGGCGACGGCGCCGCGCATCCTCACGCCGCACGAGCGCGAGCACGCGCGGCTGCGGCGGGCGCTGGGCCTCCCGGCGGCCGGCGGCGATCGCCTCGCGGCGGCGCTCGAGACCGCCGAGGCGACGGGCGCGGTCGTGCTGCTGAAGGGCTCGGCGACGGTGGTGGCGGCTCCGGGCGGGTGGGCGACGACCGTCGAGTCGGGATCGCCGTGGCTGGCGACCGCCGGCACCGGCGACGTGCTCGCGGGAGCGATCGGCGCGCTCGTGGCGGGTGGGGTGGCCGACGGGAGGACGACGGATGCCGCATCCCTCGCCGCGATCGCGGCGTCCGGTGCCTGGCTGCACGGACGGGCGGCGCGGCTGGCGACGGCCGCACTCGGTCCCGCCGGCGGCCCGATCACCGCCCTCGATGTCGCGGCGGCGCTGCCGCGAGCGGTGGGCGAGGTGCTCGCGCGGGCGTGAGCCGCGCTCCGCAGGCCGACCCAGGCCGAGGCAGGCCGACCCAGGCCGACCCAGGCCGACGCAGGCCGACGCAGGCCGACGCAGGTCGACGCAGGGCGCCTCGCGGGCCGCCCATAGGATGGCAAGGG
This sequence comes from Microbacterium cremeum, assembly GCF_015277855.1. Lineage (NCBI taxonomy): Bacteria > Bacillati > Actinomycetota > Actinomycetes > Micrococcales > Microbacteriaceae > Microbacterium > Microbacterium cremeum. The sequence goes on along the minus strand of NZ_CP063812.1, from coordinate 2,546,400 downwards.
TGTCGAGACGCGTCTGGCTGTGGATCGGGTTCGCGCTCGTGCACGCCGTGGTCGTCTTGCTCGGTTTCGTCGGAGATCACGCCGCCTCGTGGGACGTCGACCAGCTCTATCGGTGGTGGGCCTCCCGCGCGCTGCGCGGCGAGGCGGTTCCGGGGATCACCGAGGACTGGGTCTACCCGCTCCTCGCGTACATTCCGATCCTGCTGGCGGGAGCGCCCGGCAGCGCCGTGGACTACACCCTGGCGTGGGGCCTCATCGTCACGGCCGCCGATGCCGTCGCCTTCGGCGTCCTCGTCGGCAGAGCGCGCTCGCGGGGCCGCGTGCTCGCAGGGTGGTTCTGGCTCGCCGCGCTCCTGGCGCTCGGCGGCGTCGGCATGTACCGCCTCGACGGGTTCACCGTGCCGCTCGCGGTCGCCGGATCGCTGTGGCTCGTGGGGAGACCGTGGCTCGGCTCGGTGCTGCTCGCCGTCGCCACGTGGATCAAGGTGTGGCCGGCTGCCCTTCTCGCCGCCGCGGTGATCACCGTCAGGCGTCGGCTGGCCGTCGTGGGCGGTGCGGTGGCGGTCTCGGCCCTCGTCGTGGCGGGCGTGCTCGTCGCCGGAGGCGGCCCTCACCTGTTCGGCTTCGTCGGCGATCAGACGTCTCGCGGTCTTCAGATCGAGGCTCCGGTGAGCACCGTCTACATGCTGCTCGCGGCCGCCGGCGTCCCCGGCGCACGCGTCGTCTACGACGACGAGCTCATCACCTTCCAGGTGACGGGGCCCGGGGTCGAAGGAGTCATCGCCGCGATGACACCGGTCCTCATCGCCGGGATGCTGGCGCTCGCCGCGCTCGGTGCGCTCAAGGCCTGGCGCAGGGCCGGGTTCGCCGCGCTCTTCCCGGCCCTCGCGCTCGCCCTCGTGCTCGGCTTCATCGTGCTGAACAAGGTCGGCTCGCCGCAGTACATGACGTGGGTCATCACGCCCCTCGTGATCGGTCTCGTGATCGACCGCCGCCGCTGGATCGCCCCGGCCGCGCTCGCGCTCGTCATCCTGGCCCTCACGCAGCTGATCTTCCCGTTCTGGTACGACGGGATCCTCGGGCTCACGCCCGCCGCGGTCGGTCTGCTGGTCGTGCGCAACGTGCTGCTCGTCGCGCTCTTCGCCTGGTCGGTCGTACGCCTGGCGCGCGTACGGGTACGGCCGGGTCCGGGCCCCCGCTCCCAGAGGCTCCGCGACGCGCACCGGCGCGACGTCGAGGGCGAGCCCGGACCGTCACCCATTCCCTGACCCGACAACAACCGGAGGTTCCCCATGCTCGTCGCCTTCTCCGTCGCCCCCAGCGGCACCGGCAACGCCGACGGATCCGTGCATGACGCCGTCGCCGCGGCGGTGCGCGTCGTCCGCGACAGCGGTCTGCCCCATCGCACCACCTCGATGTTCACCGAGATCGAGGGTGAGTGGGATGAGGTGTTCGACGTGGTCAAGCGCGCGACCGAGGCGGTGCAGCCGTACGGCTCGCGCGTCTCGCTCGTGCTCAAGGCCGACATCCGTCCCGGCTACACCGGTGAGCTCGACGGCAAGATCGAGCGTCTCGAGTCCGCGATCGATGCCCAGCGTGCCGGTGCCGAGCAGGACTGACGTCGTCGCGGCGGCCGGTGGGTTCGGCCGCGGCGGGAGGTCGCCGCGGTGAGCTCCGCGGATGCGGGATCGCCCGACCGGGCCACGCGCGCGCTCGCCGACGCGCTGGAGGGGCGCGACCGCGCACCGCCGATGATGCGTCGGACCCCGGCATCCCGGTCGCCGCGACCGTCGTGCTCGTGCGCGACGCCGCCGCGGGGCCGGAGGTGCTGCTCATCGAACGGCCCGATCGCGGCTCGTTCGCGGGTGCGTGGGTGTTCCCGGGCGGCAAGCTCGAAGACGCCGATCGCGGCGTCGCCGGCGAGCCGGAAGAAGATGCCGCCCGACGTGCGGGCGTGCGCGAGACGCGAGAAGAGATCGGGATCGCGGTCGATCCGGTTGCGCTGGCGACGCTGTCGGTCTGGGATCCGCCGCCGGGACTCGCGCTGCGGATCCGCACCTGGTTCTTCGTCGCACCGGAGCCGGAGGGCACGATCGAGCTGTCGGCCGACGAGGCGGTCGCCGCGGAATGGCTGCGCCCGGCCGACGCCCTCGCGCGGCACGGCCGGGGTGAGCTCACCCTGTACCCGCCGACGTGGGTCACGCTGCACGGGCTCTCGCAGCATCCCGATGCGGGGTCGATCCTCGAGACCGCGCGCCTCGCCGGCGTGCAGCACTTCGAGACCGTCGCGCGCCGCGGCGGCGAGGGTCCTCTCCTGCTGTGGCAGGACGACGCGGAGTACGATCCGGATGCCTCGGCGCCCGGCACCGCGCGGCACCGGCTCGAGATCGGCTCGCTGCCGTGGCGCTACACGCGCAGCGGCTGACTCAGGCTTCCAGCAGCCGGCGCACGTGCGCGCCCACCGCGTGCGTCTCGATGAGGAAGCCGTCGTGGCCGAAGTCGCTCGAGAGCACGACGGCACGGTCGCCGTCGAGCGTGTTGCGGATGCCGCGTGCGATGCGGTGCTGCCCGTCGATGGGGAAGAGCCGGTCGCTGTCGATGCCGAGCACGAGCGCCGTCGCGGTCGCCCGCGCGAGTGCGTCCTCGATGCCGCCGCGGTCGCGGCCGACGTCGTGCGAGTTCATCGCCTCGACCAGCGTGATGTACGAGTTCGCGTCGAAGCGGCGCGTGAACTTGTTGCCGTGGAAGTCCAGGTACGACTCCACCGCGAAGCGCCCGCCGTGGCCGAGAGGGCTGACGCCTGACTGCCACGAGCGCTGGAACCGCTGGTTGAGCTCGGTGGGCGAGCGGTAGTTCAGCAGCGCCATGCGGCGCGCGAGGGCGAGGCCGCGCGTCGGGCCGTCGCCGTCGGCGGCGTCGTAGTACTCGCCCGCCTGGAAGCGCGGGTCGATGCGGATCGCCTCGAGCTGCACCGAGTTCAGCGCGATCTGGTCGGCGGTGTTGACCGGCGGCGCCGAGAGCACGCCGACACGGGCGACGCGCCCGGGGTGCGACACCGCCCACTCCAGCGCGTGCATGCCGCCCATCGAGCCGCCTACGACCGCGGCCCACTCGTCGACGCCGAGCGCATCGGCGAGGCGCACCTGCGCGGCCACCTGGTCCCGGATCGTGAGGTGCGGGAACCGCGAGGCCCACTCGTATCCGTCGGGACCGATGGATGCCGGACCCGTCGACCCCTGGCATCCGCCGAGCATGTTCGGGGCGATGACGAACCAGCGGTCGGTGTCGATCGGTGCGCCCGGGCCCACGATGTCGTCCCACCAGCCCGATGTGGGATGCCCCGGGCCCGCGGGTCCGCGCACGTGGCTGTCGCCCGTCAGCGCGTGCAGCACGAGCACCGCGTTGTCGCGAGCGGCGTTGAGCTCGCCCCACGTCTCGTACGCGATGCGGTAGCCGGGGACTTCCGCGCCGCCCTCGGTGCGGAACGGGCCGAACGCCGCGAAGTGCCGGTCGCCGACGGGGTCCCCGTCGCGCCACGCCCCCGTCGCGGGCGGGCGGCCGCCGAGCAGACGGGCATCCGCCTCCGTCACCGGTGCGCTGGGCACGGTGTCTTCGGAGGTCTGCCAGTCCATCCGACCATTCTCGCGTGCGTGATGCCGGAGCAGTCGCGTGTTACGCGAAGCGGAGTCCGGAGTCCGGTTCGGCGCGTTTCGTCTCGCTCGCTGGCGCTCGCTCGCTCAACGACCGGGGAGTCTCCGTCGGTGAGTGAGGCGGTTCGGCGGGTTTCGTCTCGCTCGCTGGCGCTCGCTCGCTCAACGACCGGGGAGATTCCGGTCGTTGAGCGAGCGGAGCGAGACGAAACGCGGTGCGGGTCCGTCAGACCTTGAGCGGCTTCGTGTCGTAGACCGCTCCGTGCTGGCCGGCCAGTGCGATCGCGCGACCGTCGACGGTCTGCACGAACCGGTGCGCGGTGTCGAGCCCGGCGGGCAGCCGCGCATCGACCTGCGGGAAGACCCCGGTCGTCTCGTTCGAGAGCCACACGACCTTCCGCCCGATCGCGCGGCCGAGCCCCGCCATGATGTCGGCGAACCGCTGACGGCCGTCCTGATCGAGGTACAGCATCACCGCACTGTGGAACACCACCACGGTGGCGTCCGCGGGCGCGGCGGCCGCGGCATCCGTCACCGTCTCGAGCAGGTCGCCGCGGATGATCTCGGGAGGGTCGGATGCCGCGACCGCCGCGGCGGCGCGCAGCCGGGCGACGCGCGCGTCGTGGTCGGGGCCCCGGCCACACGAGGGTCGCGAGCCACTCGACGGCGCCCGGATCGCGGGGGTCGATGGGGGAGAGGTCGATGCCGCGGCGCCACACGACCTCGGGCACGGCGTCCGGGATCGAGGCGTCGTCGTCGACGCGGCACGCCAGACGCACCGGTGAGGGCCCGGCGGCGGGCTCCCGCACGCGCGTGCCGCCCGGCCCCGAGTATTCGTAGCCGTAGCGGTCGGGATAGAGGCAGAGCCCCGCGGCCGCGCCGACCTCCAGCAGCGCGATCGGCCCGTCGATGCGCGAGAGCGGCGGCAGCCACGTGGCGCAGCGGTTCGGCTCGTTCGTCTGGGTGGAGCGCGCGTGCTCGGTCTCGACGACCTGGTCCCAGTGGGCGACGAGCCACTCACGCCACTGCGCGTACGGGGCGAGCGGGCCGCCCTCCCATCGGGCCGCCGCGAACAGCAGGTTGGCCTGCTGTAGCCGATGCGGGAGCTCCGCGATGCGGGCGATCAGCTCGGCGTCGGCGGCGATGCCCAGCGACCACTCCTCGTACAGCGGCGAGGTGCCGTGCGCCCAGCGGCGCCCGAAGTCGTCGTAGTACGCGGCGATGCGCGCGGCGTCGTCGATGGCAGGCACGCGTTCACGATACGACGCGCGTGGCTCCGGGCGCGCCGCTCGCGGCTGCCAGACACCCCGCGAAAGCCGTCACGGCGCGGGCGCCACGCCATCCGGACGCGTGACGGAAGCCCCGGCCCCGTGCTCCGGGGAGCGCGGGGCCGGGGCTTCCGGTGTCGTCCGACGGGCTCAGGCGCGAGCGGCCTCCGACACGCGGCGGGCGGCGGCGAGGGCCTGCTCGAGGTCGGCCTTGAGGTCGTCGATGTTCTCGAGGCCGAGCGACAGGCGCACCAGGCCCGGCGTCACGCCGGTGGTGAGCTGCTGCTCGGGCGTGAGCTGCGAGTGCGTCGTCGACGCGGGGTGGATGACGAGCGAGCGGACGTCGCCGATGTTGGCGAGGTGGCTGAAGAGGGTGAGCGAGTTGACGAACTCGCGGCCCGCCTCGACGCCGCCCTTCAGCTCGAACGACAGCACCGCGCCGACGCCCTTCGGGGCGTACCGGTTGGCGGCGGCGTACCACGGCGACGTGGGCAGGCCCGAGTAGTTCACCGACGCCACGTCGGGCTGGTTCTCGAGCCACTCCGCGATCTCCTGCGCGTTCTGCACGTGGCGCTCGATGCGCAGCGACAGCGTCTCGATGCCCTGGATGAGCAGCCACGCGCTCTGCGGCGCGATCGCGGACCCGAGGTCGCGCAGCAGCTGCACGCGCGCCTTGATGATGTACGCCAGCCCGTCGCCGACGGCCGTCGTGTACGACGCGCCGTGGTACGAGGGGTCGGGCTCGGTCAGGCCCGGGAACTTGTCGACGTTCTGCGACCATGCGAACGAGCCGCCGTCGACGATGATGCCGCCGATGACGGTTCCGTGGCCGCCGAGGAACTTGGTGGCCGAATGCACGACGATGTCGGCGCCGTGCTCGAACGGACGGATGAGGTACGGCGTCGCGATCGTGTTGTCGACGATGAGCGGCACGCCGGCCTCGTGTGCGACGTCGGCGACGCCGCGGATGTCGAGCACGTTGATCTTCGGGTTGCCGATGGTCTCGGCGAAGAACAGCTTCGTGTTGGGGCGCACGGCGCGGCGCCACTCCTCGAGGTCGTCCTGGTTCTCGACGAACGTGACCTCGATGCCGAGCTTGGCCAGCGTGTACTTGAACAGGTTGTAGGTGCCGCCGTAGATCGAGCTCGACGAGACGAAGTGGTCGCCCGCCTGCGCGATGTTGAGGATCGCGAAGGTCTCGGCCGCCTGGCCGCTCGCGACGAGGAGGGCACCGGTGCCGCCCTCGAGCGCCGCCAGGCGCTCTTCGACGACCGCCTGCGTCGGGTTCTGGATGCGCGTGTAGATGTTGCCGAACTCGGCGAGCGCGAACAGGTTCGCGGCGTGGTCGGCGTTGTCGAACACGTACGACGTCGTCTGGTAGATCGGCGTCGCGCGGGCCTTCGTCACCGGGTCGGGCTGCGCCCCCGAGTGGATCTGCTTGGTCTCGAAACGCCAGTTCTCGGGTGCGGACATGTGCGTGCTCCTGAGGGATCGGATGCCGGAAGCCCTCGCCCCCAGCCGTGTCCGACAGTACGGACCCGGCGCCGCTGTCAACAACGCGGGGGAAATGTGACGTAACGATCGCGCCCGCGCGCTCGGTAGCGTGGAGGCATGGCGACCAGACGTGCGGTGGTGACCGGAGCGAGCTCGGGTATCGGAGAGGCGGCAGCGCGTGCGCTGCGCACGAGCGGGTGGGAGGTCGTGGCGGTGGCACGCCGCGCTGACCGGCTCGCGCAGCTGGAAGCCGAGACCGGGGCGGTGGCCTTCGCCGCGGACCTCACGTCCGACGCCGATGTCGAGGCGCTCACCGAGTTCCTCGCCGGGTCCGGTCCGCTCCACGCGCTCGTCCACGTCGCCGGCGGCGCCCGCGGCACCGAGCGCGTCGAGGACGGACGCGTCGAGGACTGGCAGTGGATGTTCGACGTGAACGTGCTGTCGGCCCAGCGGCTCGTGGCCGCGCTGCTGCCGCAGCTGCGCCAGGCGGCGGCATCCGACGGCCACGCCGACACGCTGTTCGTGACCTCGACCGCGGCGTTCACCCCGTATCAAGGCGGCTCGGGATACAACGCGGCGAAGGCTGCCGAGGGGATGCTCGCCCACGTGCTGCGCCTCGAGCTCAACGGCGAGCCGATCCGTGTGGTCGAGGTGGCGCCCGGCATGGTGCACACGCCCGAGTTCACCCTCAATCGCCTCGGCGGCGACAGCCTGGCGGCCGACCGCGTGTATGAGGGCGTCGAGAATCCGCTCACCGCCGACGACGTCGCCGACGTCATCGCGTACGCGCTGAACGCCCCCGGGCACGTCAACCTCGACCTCGTCACGATGCGGCCTGTCGCGCAGTCCGCGCAGCACCTTCTCGCCCGCGGGCCGCTGCGCCCCCGGGGCGTGGAGAGCTCGTGATCCCGGCGTCCGGCACCAGGGTGACGTATCCCACGGGCGCCGTGGCGTCGCACGGGACGGTGGTGCACGTCGCCGACGCCGGCGACGGGCGCACCGCGGTGGTGCTCGACGAGACCGCGTTCCACCCCGTCGACACGGCATGGCCCGACCAGCCCGCCGACCGCGGCGTGCTGGTCGTCCGCGGCGTCGAGATCCCCGTCGTCGACGCCGTCCTGGGTGCGGCCCAGGACGGAGAGCTGGTCCTCGGCACCGCGGTGCCCGTGCGCACCGGCACGCCCGGGTGGACGTTCGTCGTGGCCCATGTCGTGGAGGGGAGACCCGTCGCCGAGGGCGACGAGGCCGAGGTCCGCGTCGACCCCGCGTATCGCGCGGCGCTGTCGACGGGGCATACTGCATGCCACCTCGCCGCCCTGGCTCTCGACGCCGCCCTGGCCGGCGCATGGCGCAAGGACGCGCCGCTGGACCCGCTCGGAGCGCCCGCGTTCGACGCGCTCGCCATCCAGCGGTCGCGGATCCTCCCCGGCGGATCGGAAGACCTCTACCGCATCGGCAAGTCGCTGCGCCGCAAGGGCTTCGACCCGGCGGCGCTCGACGACCTCGGCGGCCTCACGGCTCGCGTCGAGGCGCAGCTGGCGTCATGGCTGGCGTCGGGCGCTCCCGTGCGGGTGGACCGTGACGGCGACACCCTCGCCGACCGCCGCTCGTGGGTGTGCGATCTGCCGGGCGGCGCGGCGCGCATCCCGTGCGGCGGAACGCACGTCGACTCGCTCGCTGACATCGCCGAGATCGCGGTCGCGTTCGAGTCGACCGCCGTCGACGGCGGAGCGCAGCTCCTCATGACGACCACCGCGACGCCTCGCACGGGGGACTCGCGCACTCCGGCGGACGAGCCATGGCGATGACGCTGCCCGAGCTCGCCGACGCGGGCCTCCTCGACGCCGGGTGGGCGCAGGCCCTCGCGCCCGTTGCGCCCGACATCGCCGCGCTCGGCGAGCGCCTTCGCGCCGAGGTGGCTGCCGGCCGTCGCTACCTTCCGGCAGGCGACCGCGTGCTGCGCGCCTTCCAGCGGCCGCTCGACGACGTGAAGGTGCTGATCGTCGGGCAGGATCCGTACCCGACGCCGGGGCATCCTATCGGGCTCTCGTTCGCCGTGGATGCCCACGTGCGGCCGCTGCCGCGAAGCCTCGACAACATCTACAAGGAGCTCGAGTCCGACCTCGGCGTCCCGCGTGCGCCGCACGGCGATCTGTCGGCCTGGAGCGACCAGGGCGTCATGCTGCTCAACCGCGTGCTGACGGTCGCGCCGGGGGCGCCGGCATCCCATCGCGGCTGGGGCTGGGAGAAGGTGACCGAGCACGCCATCCGCACGCTCGTGGCCCGCGACCGGCCGCTCGTGGCGATCCTGTGGGGGAAGGATGCCGCGAGCCTGCGCCCGCTCCTCGGCGCGACGCCGATCATCGAGTCGCCGCACCCGTCGCCGCTGTCGGCGAGCCGCGGCTTCTTCGGCTCGCGCCCGTTCTCCCGGGCGAACGAGCTGCTCGCCGGCCTCGGCTCCGAACCGGTCGACTGGGCTCTGCCCGCGACCGCCGACGTCGCGATGCGCGCGTAGGAGGACGATCCATGCTCGAGGAGGAATACGACCGCGACCGCCGCCGTCTGCCGCGGCACCTGCGGCGCCGGCCCGAGCCGGAGCGGGACTTCTCGTTCGACATCCGCCCCGCCGAGGACCGCGACATCCCCGACATCCGCGAGATCTACAACTACTACGTGACCAACTCCGTCGTCACGTTCGACGAAGACATCTGGTCGATCGCGCAGTGGCGCGAGAAGTTCGAGCACCTGCAACGGCTCGGGCTGCCGTTCCTGGTGGCCGAGTCGCCCACCGGGCAGATCCTCGGGTACGCGCTCGTCCAGCCGATGTCGAGCAAGTCCGCCTACCGGTACTCCGTCGAGAACTCCATCTACCTCGGGCAGGCGGCGACCGGCAAAGGGCTCGGGCGGGCCCTGCTGGTCGCCCTGATCGACGCGTGCCAGGCGGCCGGCGTCCGGCAGATGGTCGCGGTCATCAGCGACAAGGGCGCCGAGGCCTCGATCGCCCTCCACGAGAAGCTCGGGTTCGTCGAGGTGGGGCGCATGGGCCGCGTCGGCTTCAAGTTCGGGCGGTGGCTCGGCACGATCTACCTGCAGAAGTCGATCAAGCCGGCCAAGAAGGGCCTCTTCGGCCGCTGATCACCGGGCGCCGCGCTCGGGGCCCTCGACCGCGCGGCTCCACTCGCGCACCGCGTCGACGAGCTCGCGCCATGCTCCGGTGAGCTCGTCCTCGGGCAGCTCGGCCTCGCGCGGATCGGCGCCGGTCCACGACGCGCGGATCCACCACACGAACCGGTCCGGCATGCGCCGGGTCTCGGGGGAGTCGTCCGTCTCGCCGGGGCGGTGTGCGCGGTCCCACGGGCACCGATCGATCAGCGAGATCCACTCGGATGCCTCGGTCTCGGGCGGCTGCGCCGTCCAACGGCGGGTGATCCCCGCGAAGCCGCCGGTGCGGGCGACGTCGACCTCGACGGCGGGCTCGTCCGCAGGAACGGCGGAGTCCGCGGAGTCCGCGGAACCCGGCAGCGGCGGGCGCGCAGGGGCCGGGTCGTCGTCGTGGTCACCGCCGCGGCGGTGTGCTGCCTTCGCCATCGTCGATCACGCCGACGCCCGTCCACGCGGCGCGGACGACGTCGACCTCCTCCGACTTCTCACCGTACTCCGCCGCGGCGGCGGCGAGGGTGGCGCGGGCGAACGCGATGAAGTCGGCCGTCGAGGTGAGGTCGCCGCCGGTGAGCGTGCGATACCAGATGAGCCCGGCCCGCTCCCAGGCGCGGCCGCCGAGGGCCGTCGCGACGAGATAGAACGCGTGGTTCGGGATGCCGGAATTGATGTGCACGCCGCCGTTGTCGTCGCGCGTCTGCACGAAGTCGCGCATATGGGCCGGCTGCGGGTCTTTGCCGAGCACGTCGTCGTCATACGCCGTTCCGGGGGCGGCCAGGGAGCGCAGCGCATGCCCCTGCACGGCATCCGTGAAGATCTCGGCGCCGATGAGCCACGACGCCTCGCCGGTGGTCTGCCCGAGGTGGTGCTGCTCGGCGAGTGCTCCGAACACGTCGGCGAGGGACTCGTTGAGCGCGCCCGACTGGCCGCGGTACAGCAGGCCGCCTTCGTCCTCGATGACGCCGTGGGCGAGCTCGTGGGCGATCACGGTGACGGAGTTGGTGAACCCGGTGAACACCTCGCCGTCGCCGTCGCCGAACACCATGCGCTCGCCGTTCCAGAAGGCGTTGTCGTAGTCGCGCCCGTAGTGGACCGTCGCCAGCAGCGCGCCGCCGGCACCGTCGAGGCTGTCGCGCTGGTACGCGTCCCACCAGAAGTCGAACGTGGCACCGAGCCCGTCGAAGGCCTCGTCGACCGAGTCGTCGCCGGTCGGCGGGTCGTCCTCGCCCCGCACCCGGACGCCCGGGAGCGACTCGCGACGCTGCGCGTCGGCGATCGCGCGGTCGGGAGCCGGCGTGGTCTCCGCCACCAGGGTGCCGTCGTCCTCGATCGACAGGCGCAGACGGGACCGCGTCGGCCGGTAGTGGCGCGGGACCGCGAGCGTCGAGCGCGCCGCCTCGGCGGCGCGCGCCCACTCCGGCTCCTGCACCGCGGCGATGCGAGCGAGCAGGTACGGGGGGACGATCGCGGCTGCCATGCTCCGAACCTAGCTGCGACCGCCGACGCCGGGGTCGATCACCGGGATCGAGGCCAGCAGGCGCCGCGTGTACGACACCTGCGGCTGCAGCAGCACCTTCTCGGTGGGACCCTCTTCGACGATGCGGCCGTCCTTCATCACGATGACCTCGTCGCACAGGTTCTGCACCACGCCGATGTCGTGCGACACCAGGAGCAGCGTCAGTCCGTCGCGTGCGCGGAGCTCGCCGAGCAGCTCGAGGATCTGTGCGCGCACCGTGACGTCCAGCGCCGACAGCGGCTCGTCGCCGACCAGCACGCGCGGGCGGTGCGCGATCGCGCGGGCGAGGGCGATGCGCTGGCGCTGCCCGCCCGAGAACTCGTGCGGAAACCGTTCCGCCATATCGGGCTCGAGGCCGACGTCCTCCAGGACCTCGCGCACACGCGCGCGCCGGTCGCCCTCGATCCCGAGCGCCCACAGCGGCTCTCCGACGATGCGACCGACGCTCATGCGCGGGTCGAGCGACGCGTAGGGGTCCTGGAACACGATCCCCGTCTGCCGTCGCAGCCAGTGCAGCGATCGCGCGGAGGCGCCCGCATCGACCGGCCGCCCGTCGAACTCGATCGTGCCGGCGGTCGGGGCGTCGAGGGCGAGCAGCAGCCGCACCAGCGTCGATTTGCCCGAGCCGGACTCGCCGATGATGCCGACCGCGGAGCCCTCGCGCACGTCGATGTCGGCATCCTCGAGCCCCGTCGTGAAGGCCCGCGGGCCGAACAGCCGCGCCGTCGGCGCGGGGTAGCGCCGGGTCAGACCCCGCGCGCGGATCAGCGTCGTCACGGGGAGCCCCCCGGGCGCCACAGGGTGGCGGTCGCATCGCGCAGAAGGCCTCGCGTGACGACGGATGCCGGAGCCGTGAGCAGCCGCGACACCGGCGCCTCCTCGACGACGCGCCCGTCCTCGAGGACCACGCCGTGCGTCGCGATCTGCGACAGCACCGCGAGGTCGTGCGTGATGAACACGAGCGACATGCCGTCGTCCTCGACGAGCGACAGCAGCAGGTCGAGGATCTCGGCCTGGATCGTCACGTCGAGCGCGGTCGTCGGCTCGTCGGCGATCAGCAGCCGCGGGCGGCACGCGAGGGCCATCGCGATCGCGACCCGCTGGCGCTGGCCGCCCGACAGCTGGTGCGGATACCGCGCGACGATGCGCTCGGGGTCGGGGAGTGAGACGCGGGCCGCCTCGGCGACGGCGCGCGCCGCGGCATCCCGTTTCGACAGTCCCTCGTGGATCCGCACCGATTCGGCGATCTGGCGCCCGACCGTGCGGATCGGGTTGAGCGCGGTCCGCGGCTCCTGGAAGACGATGCCGATCTCGTCGCCGCGCAGCTGCGCGAGCTCGCGGTCGGCGAGGCCGAGGATCTCGCGGCCGTTCCAGCGGATGCTGCCGGTGGCGCGAGCGGCGTCGGGCAGGAGCCCGAGGATCGCGAGCGCGGTGAGCGACTTGCCGGAGCCGGATTCGCCGATGAGCCCGACGCGCGCGCCGTCGGGCACGGCGAACGACACGTCGTCGACCACGCGGCGGCCGTCGATGGCGATCGTCAGGCCCTGCACCTCGAGGCTCATGCGACCACCTCCGGGATGTGCAGTCGCGCTCGCCTGGTCGCGAACGGACTGCGCGACAGGGTCGGATCGGTCGCCTCGCGCAAGGCGTCGCCGAGCAGGTTGAGGCCGAGCACGGTCAGGGTGATCGCGAGCCCCGGCCACACCACCGACAGCGGATACACGGTGATGAACCGCTGCAGCTCGGCCAGCAGCAGGCCCCATGACGGCTCGGTGACCGGCGCGCCGAAGCCGAGGTACGACAGGCCGGCCTCGGCGAGCACCGCCACCGCCATGCCCCACGACAGCTGGACGATGAACACCGGCGCGACGTTCGGCATCAGATGGCGAAAGAGGTTCTGCGCGGAGGAGAGGCCTGCCGCGCGGCCGGCGAGCACGAAGTCGCTGTGCAGCACGCGGCGCAGCTCGGGCCGCGTCACACGCGCGATGTTGACGCCGAACCCGATGCCGACCGCCCAGATCACGACCCACAGCGACCCACCCCACACCGCCGAGATCATCATCGCGATGATCAGCACCGGGAACGCGATCAGGATGTCGACGAGCACCGCGACCGACTCGCGCAGCCATCGGGCGGTCAGGGCGCCGAGGGCGGCCAGCGCGATGCCGATGACGGTCGCCACGATCCCCGCGCCGACGGCCACGAACACCGTCGTGCGTGCGCCCGCGATGACGAGGCTCAGGATGTCGCGCCCCGACCCGTCGGTGCCGAGCACGTGCGGCCAGCCCGGGCCGGCCCAGCGGTTCGAGATCTCGACGTGCCGCGGATCGAACGGGGTCCAGAACCGCGCGACGATCGCCGTGACGACGACGACGCCCACGACGATGAGGCCGAACCGCCCGGTCGACAGCGCCCACAGCCGCCCGAGCCACGCCCAGCGCGAGCGGCGGCGGCCGGGGGCCTTCGAACGCGCCGCGGACGCGGCATCCGTCATCACGGTCCTCGAGGACGTCGGAGCGCTCATGCCGCCTCCCGCTGCCGGGGGTCGATGATGCGGTGGACGAGGTCGACGGCGAAGCCGACGACGAGCACGAAGCCGGTGAGCGCGAGCAGCTCGCCCTGCACCTTCGGCAGGTCGCGCGCGCCGACGTCGGCGACGAGCATGCGACCGATGCCGGGCAGCGAGAACAGCTGCTCGATCACGACGGCGCCCACGATGATTCCGGCGACCTGGAGTCCGAGCACCGTGATGACCGACAGCCCGACGACCGGCAGGCCGTGGCGGATGAGCGCGGCGTCGCGGGTGAGCCCCTTCGCCGCGGCGGTGCGCACGAAGTCCTGCCCGACCGCCTGCAGCGTGGCGCTGCGCACGAAACGCAGCAGCATCGCCCCCTCGACGATCCCGATCGTGAGCGCGGGGAGGATCAGCGACCGCAGCGCCGCCCACGGATCGGCCCAGCCGGCGCGCGGGAAGCCCTGCGCGGGTAGCCACCCGAGCCACACCGCGAACACGACCACGAGCATCATGCCGGCCCACACCACCGGAACCGCGGCGAGCGTCTGCGCACCGACGCTGAGCGCCGTGCCGTCGGCGCGGCCGCGCCGCATCGCCGACAGCACCCCGAGGGGAACGCTGATCAGCACCGCGATGACGAGCGAGAGGATGCCGAGGGGAACGGTCACCTGCGCCTTCTCGGCCAGTTCGTCCACGACGGCGGTGCCGGTGAGCAGCGACGTGCCGAGGTCGCCGCGGAGGACGCCGCCGATCCAGTCCAGGTACTGCGCGGGCAGAGGGTGGTTCAGCCCGAGCCGCTCGCGGATCGCGGCGAGCTGCTCGGGGTTCGAGTTGACACCGGCGATCAGCTGCGCGACATCACCGGGCAGCACGCGAAGGGTGAGGAAGATGAGCACGCTGGCGACGAACAGCCCGAGCAGGAGCAGGCCGAGCCGGATCAGCGCGTACCGGATCACCCGTTGCTCTTGGCGATCTCGGCGAGATTCAGGCGCTCGTTCACGTTGATCGAGGGCATACCCGTGATGTTAGTGCCGACCGCGACGACCGAGGCGCCGTTGTAGAGCCAGTCGGCGGCGTGGTCCTCGGCGACCAGGCGCGCGGCCTCCTGCAGCAGGTCGGCCGCCTCCTCCTCGTCGGTCGCCGCGAGCGACTGCGCGTACAGGTCCTGCACCTCGGGGTTGTCGTAGGTGAAGTAGTAGTCGGGGTTCGCCCAGTTCTCGAAGTCGCGCGCCTCGGTGTGCAGCACGAAGCTCAGGTCGTAGTCCTGGTTGATGTACACATCGTTGAGCCACGTCGAGAAGTCCACGGACTCGACCTCGAGCGTGATGCCGACCTCGTTGAGATCGGACACCAGGATCTGCGGGATCGTCGTGGAGTAGAAGTTCGGGATCGTCAGCGTGAGCTCGAGGTCGTCCGCGCCCGCCGCCTCCAGCAGCGCGCGCGCCGCTTCGAGGTCGTAGGGAGCGACGTCGGAGAGGTCCTCGTAGCCGGGGTCGAGCTCGGGGATGGGGCCGTACTGCGTCTGGCCGGAGGCGAGCGCCTCGATGATCGCGTCGTGGTCGATCGCCTGGCGGATCGCCTGCCGCACGCGCACGTCGGCGAGGGGTCCGGAGGTCTGGTTGAACGCGAGGGTGCCCTTGTCGGTGGACTGGCCGAGCTCGAGCGCGAACTCGCCGTTCGCCTCGATCTGCTCGCGCAGGTTCGCGTCGAAGCCGGTGACGACGTCGACCTCGCCGGCGAGCGCAGCGCCGAGTGCGGCCTGGTTGTCGGGGATGTAGTCGAACACGACCTCGGCGACCTGTGCCGGCTCGCCCCAGTACGCGTCGTTGCGGGCGAACGTGATGCTGTCGCCCTCGCGCCACCGCTCGAGCACGAACGGGCCGGTGCCGTTGGCCGCCGTGTTGTAGTCGACCGTGTCGCCCTCCTTGAGGACGATGCCG
The DNA here is from genome assembly GCF_015277855.1 of Microbacterium cremeum. Lineage (NCBI taxonomy): Bacteria > Bacillati > Actinomycetota > Actinomycetes > Micrococcales > Microbacteriaceae > Microbacterium > Microbacterium cremeum. The sequence goes on along the minus strand of NZ_CP063812.1, from coordinate 2,530,858 downwards.
GCACGCCCGGTGAGGTTCCACAGCAGGCTGGAGTCGGGCTCGGTGAGGGTCAGGGTGATGTCCTGTCCCTCGGCCTCGATCGTCTCGACGTTCGCGAGGCGGGCGGAGTCGCGCCATTCCGGCGTGTTCTTGCGCGTGGTCAGCGACCACACCACGTCCTGCGGCGTCAGCGGCTGACCGTCGTGGAAGGCGACGCCCTCCCGCAGGGTGAACGTGTAGGTGAGACCGTCGGGCGAGACCGTCCAGTCGCTCGCCAGCGCGGGGACGATCTCCTGCTCGGCGGTGCGGGCGACCAGCCCCTGGTAGACGTTGTCGACGAGGATCTGGTCCAGCGCCGCTCCCGCCGTCCGGCGGATGTCGAGGTTCCCGGGCTCGAGCACCAGGCGGATCGCGACCGACGCGTCGGGGTCGGGCTCGCCGGTCACGGTCGGCGCGGGCTCGGCGCCCCCGCTGCAGGCGGTCAGCAGGAGCGCACCCGCCGCCAGGAGGGAGGCGGAGGCGAGAACGGTGCGACGGAGCATGAAGGTCCTTTCGGGAGGGTCCCGCGTGCTGCGCGGGCGCCGGCGGCGCGACGGGCCTCGCGGCGGCCGGTGCGGTAGTCAAGCCTAGGGATATCGCGACGTGGTGCGAGAACCCGCTACCAGGAACGAAACAGAAGCGTTAATGCTTCCGTGCCGCGGCGGAGGGCTCAGTCCGCGGCGGCGAGCGTGCGCAGGCGTTCGCCGAGCTCCCGCGGGATGTCCTCCTGCACGTTGTGCCCGGCGGGGACGGTGACGACGGATGCCTCGGCATTGCGCCGCGCGAACTCCTCGGCATCGGCATCCGTCACGTATCCGCGCGCGCCACGGATCAGGGTCGTGGGGGCCGTCGCGGCGGCGAGGTCCTCCCAGCCCGACTCGCCGAGCACGGCGCTCACGGCGTCCTGCCCGCTCGTGCCGGCGGCGGCCGTCTCGGGCGACGCGGCCATCGCGTTCGCCAGGTGGGCGAAGTGGTGCTTCCATTCCACGCGGCCGTCGGGGCGCACGCGCGAGTTGAAGAAGACCCCGCGCTCGGCCTTGCGCCGGGTGCCGCCGCCGAGCCCGAATGCGAGCGCGCGGTCGACGAGCTCGTCTCGCGACGCCCAGTCGACGGAGCCGGCGAAGAACTCGCGGATCTGGGTGGGCCCGGCGTTCGAGTCGACCCCGGGCGTGATGTCGATCACGACGAGCTCTCGCACGAGGTCGGGTCGCGACGCCGCCACCGCCGCCGCCGTCAGGCCGCCGAGCGACTGCCCGACGAGCACCTGCGGGACGTCGGTCCAGGCGTCCATGCCCGCCGCGACGTCCGGTGCGAGGACGCGCGCGACGTACGCCGCGTCGGAGCGCCACGACGAGTCGCCGTGCCCCGGCAGGTCGATCGCGAGGGCGGGGAGCCCGAGGGCGAGGATCGTGGTGTCCCACGTGTGCGCGTTCAGCCCCGCACCGTGCAGGAAGGTGACCATCGGCGTCGGCGCGATCGCGTCGGCGGGCGCGTAGCGGAGGGCGCTCAGCGTCCGGCCGCCGGCCAGCGGCAGCGTCAGGCGCTCGCCGCGGGGGAGCGGGGCGTCGATGCCGGCCTCGGCGGCCTGGGCGGAGAGGAAGGAGAACTCGTCGGTGGGTTCGCTCACCCGGCCATTGTCTCTCACCCCCGAGGTGACCCGCCGCGCGCGCAGTGGCCCTCGGTAGGCTTGCGAGATGAAGCATGAACACCGCGTGCACCTGTCGCGCGCCGCGCGGCCGGCGTACCAGGCGCTCACCGCGTTCTCGCAGACCGTCGGCGGGATCGCGGCGGCGAACGGTGTGGACGACCGGCTCAAGGAGCTCGTGCAGATCCACACGTCGCAGCTCAACGGCTGCGCCTACTGCGTCCGCATGCACGTCGACCGCGCCGTCAAGGCCGGCGTCTCGGCCGACGTCATCGCCCAGGTCCCGGTGTGGCGCGACTCCGGGGTGTTCTCCGAGCGCGAGCGGGCCGGCCTCGAGCTGGCCGAGGCCTTCGCGTTCATCCACGACGACGGCGTGCCCGACGACGTCTACGACCGTGTCGGCGGCATCCTCAGCGAGCAGGAGTACGTGGCGCTGAGCTGGATCCTGGTCTCGATCAATGCGTTCAACCGCATCGCGATCGCCGGCCGTTACGACGTGCCTCCGCGCGACGACCTGGCCGGCGAGGACGCGGACGCCGCGGCGGGCACGGCGTGGTAGCCGTCCCCACGCCTCCGGGCCGGGGCGCCGACAGTCCGGGCGACCACGATCCGCTGGCGCCGGGCGACCCGCACGTCTCCGGGGCGATGAACCTCCGCGACGTCGGCGGACTGCCCGCGAAGGGCGGCGCGGTGACGCGCCATGGCGTGCTCTACCGTTCCGGCAACCTCGCCCGCCTCGACGACGCCGGCTCGCGTGCGCTCGAGCAGCTGCGCCTGCGACGCATCATCGACCTGCGCGCCGACACCGAGGTCGCCTTCGAGCCCAGCCGCATCGAGGGGCTCGAGGTCGTCGTGCAGCGCGTTCCGCTGTTCCTGGGCTCGGTCGAGTCGTTCTTCGCCGACGACATCGGCCTCGACGAGATGTATCGGCGGCTGGTCGAGGACTCGTCGGCCGGTGTCGTCGACGTGGTGCGCGGCATCCTCGCCGACCAGCCCGTGCTGGTGCATTGCACGGTCGGCAAGGACCGCACCGGCGTGACGGTCGCCCTCACCCTCGCGGCGGCCGGTGTGGAGCCCGAGGCCGTGGTCGGCGACTACGCGCGAACCGAGGGACTGCTGCCCGAGAGGCGCAACCGTGCGATCGTGCAGCTGCTGCGGTCGATGCACCCCGAGGCCGTGCATCTCGAAGACCTCGCGACGCGTTCGCCCGCCCCCGTGATGCGGGCGCTCCTGGACGAGGTCGCCGATCGCTACGGGTCGGCGGCGGACTACCTCCGCGCGCACGGCCTCGGCGACGACGAGGTCGTCGAGCTGCGTCGCGTGCTGCTGCGGCCCGTGTGAGCCGGAGTCGGTTCGTGACGGGCTGAGGTAAGGCAACCCTTCTTTCGCGGTATAGTGGACGTGTCATGGTCCACAACATCGAGCACAACGCATCCGCGTGCCGTTCCTCGCGGCACACGCGCGTGCAGCATCTCATCACGGCCGACGAGTCCTCGCTCGCCGAGCTCGAAGCCGTGCTCGCGACGCTGCCGATCTGCTCCACGGGCCGCGTGTTCATCGAGGTGCCCGACGCCTCGTGGCAGGGCGACATCTCGGCCCCCAGCCGCATGGTCGTGACGTGGCTCGACCGCTCGCAGCGCAGCGGCGCCCCCGGCACCGGTCGCGGCTGCGCCTCGGGTGAGGCGCTCTCGCGCGCCGTCATCGCGTGGGCCGACGAGATGCTGTGCGAAGAGGACGACCAGACGCGCATCCACCTCCTCGGCGGCTACCTCGGCACGGCCGACATCGTCGATCACCTGGTGGAGCTGGGCATCGGCCGCGAGTCCATCCACGCCCCCGAGCACTACCGGCTCGGCGTCGCGGGCTGAGGCGTCGCTGCGCTCCTGACGGCGACCGACTGGGTACAGTCGTGCCCATGACGCAGCGCGCTGCCGCCCCGGCCTCCCTCTCCGTCGACCCGCGCGACCTCCGGATGCCGACGTGGGTCATCGTGTGGCTCACGATCTCGGCGGTCATCCAGACCTACGACGCCTGCTACGTGCTGCTCGGGCCGCTGTCGCACGACGGCGGCCCGCTCGCGGCGTTCTGGCCGGGTCACGTGTTCTACGGCACGTTCGACCACCGCTACGGCCAGTTCGACGCCTTCGGCAGCGCGCAGAGCTGGGCGAACCTCGTCGAAGTGGTCTTCATCGTGTGGGCGCTGTTGCACGCACGCCGATGGTCGGGCGTCGTCGTGGGGCTGATCGTGACGGTCGCGACCTTCTGGAAGACCGTGATCTACTTCCTGGTCGAGGCCTCGAGCGGCCTGGAGATGACACGGCAGTCGCTCGAGCGCGGCGACATCACGGGGTTCCTCATGGTGGCGGTGCTCCCGAACCTGTTCTGGATCGTCTTCCCCCTCGCCGTCGTGATCGCGCTCGGGCGCCAGGTCGCCCGGGTCGGGCGGGCCGCCGCCGCGACCGCGGCGTGACAGCCGGTCAGGCAGCGCCCCGCGGCACGTAGTTGCCGTCTTCGAGGCCCGCTTCGATCTCGAAGCGATTGCGCAGCGGATCGCGGCCGGCGAGCGCGTACAGCAGCGGCATGAGGAAGCCGTACCGCTGCCACTGACGCTTGTGCACCGCCTCGTGACGCAGCAGCGCCGCGGAGACGCGGCCGTCGCCGGTGAGGAAGCAGCCCCCGACGCACACGCCCCCGCGCGGGAACGTCCAGCGCGGCATGCCGCGGAACACCCACAGTCCCTCGCGCTTCTCGACGCGGCCCGTGCTCCACAGCGAGCCCCATACCCAGCCGACCGCGCACCCGTACCAGTAGCCGGCTCGGCTGACGGGCGAGTCGAGCAGGAACGGGGGGATCCACCGGTCGATGCGCCGGCCGCGCAGCACGGCTCGCTCCGCCGCGGCACGCCATCCTCGCGGCGGCGGGGGGATCGGGCTCACGCCAGCGCGCCGATCACCCGCAGGATCGCCCCGAGATCCTCGTGTGCCGAGGCGGTCGAGGCGGGGGAGTAGCCCGTGAGCGATGCGCCCGCGAGCGGCGTGCCCGCCCGCACCTCGGCGATCGCGGCGGTCAGCTCGCCGACGGTCACCCCGAACGGCTCGGGGTGCGCGTTGCCGGCGATCTCGGCCGGGTCGAGGGCGTCGATGTCGATGTGGATGTACACGGCGTCCGCGCCCGTCGCCGCGACGGCGGAGGCGAGCGATGTCGGATCGCGCAGTTCGTCGACGGTGAGCGTCGCGATGCCGAGGTCTGCCACCGCGGCCAGCTCGTCGTCGTCGTACGAACGCGCTGCGCCGACCACGACGCGGCCGGGGTCGACGGATCCGGCCGGCAGCGACAGTCCCGGATCGCCGTCGCCGAGCACCGCGCGCAGCACCATGCCTGCGAACGCGCCCGACGGCGAGGACCGGGGCGAGTTCAGGTCGGGGTGGGCGTCGATCCACACGACGGCGAGCTTCGGGGCGCGACGTGCGGCGTGCGCGATGGGCGCGAGGGCCACGCCGCAGTCACCGCCGACGGTGAGCACGGGCTCGTCGTGGCCGTCCAGCGCGTCCGCGATCATGCCGTGGATGCGCTGCAGCGCGGTGAGGCGATGGATGCCGCTGCCCTGCGACTCGCCGGCCTCCATCGGCACGTCGAGCACGGTGGTGGCCGTCCGCGGCAGATCCCCGGCGATGGCCTGGGCCCCGTCGATGAGCTGCATGGCCCGGGACGACGGGCTTCCCTGCCACTGCGGAACCACCAGGTATCGCGTCATCCCCTCATCTTCGCGCACGACCGGCGCCCAGGTCGCCGTCGGCGATTCCTCCGTCCGCGAACGCCGAAGGGCGCCGCATCCCGGATGCGACGCCCTCCGTGCTCGATCGTCAGCTGCCGATGGCCGCCTGCGACGAGCCGCCGGTCTTCAGCGCGGCCAGGCGCGCCTCGACCTCGGTGAGCTCCCCGACGTCCTCGAGCTGGTTGAACTGCGCGTCGAGGCTCGACGCGGCGAGCTCCTGCTTGCCGGCGGCGAGGGCCTCCTGCCTGCGGACCTTGTCTTCGAACCGGCCGAGCTCGCTGGTCGGGTCGAGCACATCGATCGACTTGACCGCGTCGTGCACCTTGGTCTGGGCCTCGGCGGTCTTCGCGCGCGCGAGCAGCTCGGAGCGCTTGGACTTCAGCTGCTCCAGCTTCTGCTTCATGCCGTTGAGGCCGTCCTTGAGCTTCGCGACGACCTCGGTCTGCGACGCGATCGTCGGGGCGATGGCCTTCGCCTCGTTCTCCTCGCTGATCTGGCGCTGCAGCGCGATCTTGGCGAGGTTGTCGAACTTGTCGGCGTCGGCGGTGTGGCCGATCGCCCGCAGCTCGTCGGCCTTGCGGCTGGCCGCGAGGGCCTTGTTGCCCCACTCGGCGGCCGCCTGGACGTCCTCCTGGTGGTCGCGCTCGAGCAGGCGCAGGTTGCCGATCGTCTCGGCGATGGCCGACTCGGCGTCGGCGATCGAGTTGGTGTAGTCGCGCACCAGTTGGTCGAGCATCTTCTGCGGATCCTCGGCGGAGTCGAGGAGGGCGTTGATGTTCGCCTTCAGGAGCGTCGAGATACGACCGAAGATGGACTGCTTCGCCATCGGATTTCCTTCCTATCGGAGTTCAGGCCTATCGGAGTTCGGATGAGGGTGGATCGGGTTCGGGATGCCGTGCCGCGGGTCTCGGCCGGCCGGTGGAGCACGGGCGGCTCAGAAGCGACCACCCCCTCGGCGGCTGCGGGTGCCGCCGCCGCCGAAGCTGCCGGGCCGGAATCTGCCGGAGGACCGCGATGCGCCGCCGCCGAGCATGCCGCCCAGCCCGCCGCTCGATCCGCCCGAGGACCGGCCGCCGCCGAGCATCGAGTTGAGCACGATGCCGCCGAGTACGGCACCCAGCATGCCGCCGCCGTCGGACTGGCCGCCGCCGCGGAACATGCCGCCGCCATCGCCTCCGAACGCGCCGACGTCGTTCTGCGCCGCCTGGATGGCCTGACCGGCGAGCTGATCGGCGCGCTGAGCGTGCTGCATGGCCTGCTCGGGGTCGCCGGCCTGCAGTGCCTGCGCGCGGGCGAGCGCGGCCCCGGCTTCGGCGAGCCGCGTCCTCGCCTGCGCGCCGACGGCGCCGCGGCGCGCGGTGATGTAGTCCTCGGCGGCCGACACCTGCGCCTGCGCCTGCAGGATGAGCTGCCCCACCATCTGACGCGCGCGCTGAGCCTGGACCGCGGCATCCCGCACGCCCTGCACCAGGGCGTCGATCTGCTGGTTGGCGGCCTCGAGGCTCTGGAGGGCGACGAGCGGCCGCTTGGCGGTACCGCTGAGGTGTACGCGGGCGGTGTCGAGCTGCTGCCTGGTGGCGGCGATGGCGCCCGCGATCCGGCCGTCGGGGTCAGGCAGGGCCGAGGCCGCCACGATGTCGCCCTCGAGCTCGGTCACCAGGGCGGCCGCGCTGCGCTCGCCCTCGGCGAGGTCGTTCGCGAGCTTGTCGATCGCGTCTTCGAGCAGGGTCGCCTGGCCGACCGCCTCTTCGGCGGCGCGGATGCCGACGGCGGCCTCGCCGCCGTCTCCGGCGCCGATCGCCGCCTGCGCGGCGTCGAGCTGCTCGTCGGCGAACGCGAGTCGCTGGCGAGCCTGCTCGGGGTTGTCCGCGACGGTCGCGAGGGCTTCGGGCGCGTACGAGGCGCGCAGGGTCTGCAGATGCGCGGCAGCGGCCTCGAGGGATGCCGCGGCCTTCGTCCGTGCGTCCTGGACGCGTGCGAGCGCCTCGGGTGCGTTCTGCTCGAGCTTGCGCAGCTCGTCGAACGCCTCGGCCTTCTCGTCGAGCAGGGCGTTGGCCTCCTCGCACAGCGCGATGATCCGCTCGTTCCACGCACGCGTGTCCTGCGGGGAGTCCGGAGTGGCGTCGTCGAGCTGCTGCTTGAGGGTGAACGCCTCGTCGAGATCCTGCTGGGCGGAGGCGATCGCCGCCTCGAACTCGGCGGTCGCCGCGTCGCCGAACTGTGCCTTGGCGAAGCCGAGCTCCTGCGCGCTGGTCTTCAGGGCGTCGTCGGTCTCGACGAGGAGCGACGACGCGCGCCGTTCGAGTTCTTCGAGGCTCGGCTGCGGCGCGCCGGCGCCGCCCGCGGGGACCGCGCCCGCTGTGCCGCGACGACGGCGGGCGAGCACCACGATGAGGACCACGGCCACCACGACGACGGCGATCACGAGGAGCCAGGTCAGCCAGCCGCCCCCGCCGGACGCCCCGTCGTCCACCGCGCCGGAGCCGCCGCCGGCGGCATCGGTCAGGCCGTCCGCGGCGCCGTCGACGGCGCCGAGCCAGTCCTCCGCCCTCAGGGCGGGCTGCACCCGCTGCTGCTCGATGGTCGCGAGCTGGTCGAAGGTCACCGGCCCCTCGGACGAGCCCGAGAGGTAGTACTGCCGTCCCTCGGTCGCGACCGCGAGGAGATACTGGGTCACGCCGAGGCCGTTGTCGTCGGCGGTCTGGTTCGCCCAGCTCTCGGAGTCGGCCGGGTCGGTGAACTCATCGACGAACACGACCCACAGGTCGAGCCCGGTCTGCGTCTTCAGCGCGTCCAGCCGGTCCTGCGCCTGCGCCTCCTCCGACGAGGACAGCACGCCCGCATCGTCGAGCACATAGCCCGAGCCGAGCGTGACCGGAGGCGTGGCCGAGACGGCCGCCGCCCCCATCACCGTGACCGCGACCACCGCAGCGGACACCAGCGCTGCCGTTCGGCGCAGTGGCATCGATCCCCCCTCTGGGACTCGGGGTTTCCCCACACGCGAGTCTATGCAGGCGCGGGGATACGACGGTAGCCCGAGGTCCGGCTCGCACGGGCCGCGGGTCGCTGCCGGCTACCCGGCGCCCGTGCCGGTAGCCTTGCCGATCCGGAGGACGAGGATGGACGATCGCTACGGCGCCGATGTGCTGGCCACGGGATGGAAGGGCCACGGAGTGCGCGAGCTGCCGCGGGTGGCGGCATCCCGCGATCTCGTGGTCGAGGTCGCCGACGACGGCTTCTGCGGTGCCGTGGTCGGCGTGTCGGGCGGCATGGTCGAGCTCGAGGATCGCGTCGGGCGGCGACGGCTGTTCCCGCTCGGGCCCGGGTTCCTGATCGAGGGACGCGATGTCGTGCTGGGCCCGCCGGCACCGGTCGCCGCGCACAGCGGACCGCGGCGCACGGCGTCGGGCTCGTTCGCGGCACCCGACTCGCGTGCCCGCACCGCGCGGGCGAGCCGCATCTTCGTGGAGGGGCGGCACGATGCCGAGCTCGTCGAGAAGGTGTGGGGCGACGACCTGCGCGCCGAGGGGGTCGTCGTCGAGTACCTCCAGGGCGTCGATCTGCTGCAGGCGGCGCTCGACGAGGAGCCGCCCTCGGCGCAGCGACGCTACGGCGTGCTGCTGGACCACCTGGTGCCGGGCTCGAAGGAGACCCGTATCGCCGAGGCGATATCGCGGGGCCGGCACGGCGCGCACCTGCTCATCGTCGGGCATCCGTGGATCGACGTCTGGCAGTGCGTGACGCCGCGTTCGATGGGCATCGAGCGCTGGCCCGAGGTGCCGCGCGGCATCGAGTTCAAGGTGGGCGTGTGCCGGGCGCTCGGCTGGCCGGCGCGCGACCAGGCCGACCTCGCCCGCGCGTGGCAGCGCGTCCTCGCCTCGGTGAAGAGCTATCGCGACCTCGAGCCGGCGTTCCTCGGCCGCGTCGAAGAGCTCATCGACTTCGTGACCCAGTAGGCGTCGGTAGCCTGGTGGGGTGTCCGACTCCGCCGCACCGACTTCCGGGCCTCGCACGTTCCGCGATCGCCCGGTGTCTTTCGTGCGCCGCAGCGGACGGATGTCGGAGGCGCAGGAGCGCGCGTGGGCCGAGCTCGCGCCGGTCTACGTGATCGAGGCGCCGCGCGACGTCGCCTCGACGAGCATCCGCCCGGGTTCGGCGATCGACCCGGTCGCGGTGTGGGGGCGCGAAGCGCCGCTCCTCGTCGAGATCGGCTCGGGTCAGGGGCACGCGATCGTCCACGCCGCCTCCTCCCGGCCGGATGACGACTTCCTCGCGATCGAGGTGTTCAAGGCGGGCCTGGCCCGCACGATGCTCGACGCCGACCGCGCCGGTGCGCGCAATCTGCGCCTCGTCGAGGCGAACGCGCCGGAGGTGCTGCAGCACCTGCTGCCCGCGGCATCCGTCGACGAGCTCTGGGTCTTCTTCCCCGACCCGTGGCACAAGAAGAAGCACACCAAGCGCCGGCTCGTCACCGCGGACTTCGCCCGCGTCGCGGCGGGCGCGCTGCGCGACGGCGGGATGCTGCGCCTGGCGACCGACTGGGAGGACTACGCGCTGCAGATGCGCGACGTGCTGTCGGCCGCCCCCGACTTCGAGCCGGCTTTCGAGGGGGAGTGGGCGCCGCGCTTCGAGGGCCGCGTGCTGACGGCGTTCGAGCGCAAGGGCTCCCGCGTCGGCCGCGACATCCGCGATCTGTCGTACCGCCGCGCACGCCGCTCATGAGCGGCGTCCAGGGCCCCGTGACCGGGCCGCTGCCGCTTCCCGGCGGTACGGCGGAATCGTCGCCCGCGCGTCCGCCGCGCGACCGGTGGCGGTTCGTACGGCCTCTCGCGCACCGCGACTTCCGCATGCTCTTCGGCGCCGTCGTGCTCTCGATCTTCGGCGCCGGCATGTGGGCCGTGGTCATGGTCTACACCGTGATCGGCGCCGGCGGCGGCCCCGTCGAGCTCTCGGTCGTCGCGGCCGCGAACGCCGTCGGGCTGCTCCTGTGCGCGATCCCGGGCGGCATCGCCGCCGACCGCGTGCCGCGCCGCATGCTGCTGCGGGTCGTCGAGCTGGTGAACCTCCTCGCGATCACCTCGGTCGCGGTCGCCGGCGCGTTCGGCGTCGCCACCATCCCGCATCTGGCGATCGTGGCGTTCGTGCTGGGCGCAGGTGCGGGGTTCTTCTTCCCCGCCTACAGCGCGATCCTGCCGCGCATCCTCCCTCCGGCGCAGCTGCTCGCGGCGAACGGCCTCGAGGGCGCCATCCGTCCCGCCCTGCAGCAGGCGGCCGGGCCGGCGGCCGCCGGCATGATCGTCGCCGCCGTCCTCGCCCCCGCGCACGCCGCCTGGGGCGTGGTCGCGGCGCACGCGCTCGCCCTGGTGCTCCTTCTCTTCGTAGGCCCCGAGCCGCCGCCGACGGACGGCGAGCACCGGGAGGCTCCGAGCGGCGTGCGCGGCGTGCTCCACGATCTCCGCGAGGCGGTCGGATTCACCGTCCGCACGCCCTGGCTGCTGTGGACGCTGCTGTTCGCCACCGGCTGGGTGCTGGTCTTCATCGGGCCGGAGGAGGTGCTGCTGCCCTTCCTCACGCGCGACCGCATCGGAGAGGATCCACGGTGGTTCGGCTTCCTCCTGGCGATCTACGGCGTCGGCGGGGTCGTGGGCTCCATCGTGGTCTCGTCGATGAGGCTCCCGCGCCGCTATCTCACGGTGATGATGGGTGTCTGGGGTGTCAGCACCCTGCCCTTCGCCGTCGTCGGTCTCACGCACGTGTACTGGGTCATGGCACTGTGCCTGTTCGTCGTCGGCTTCGGCTTCAGCTACGGCAATGTGATCTGGGGCACCCTGCTGCAGCGCCGCGTCCCCCGGCACATGCTGGGCCGCATCTCGAGCCTCGACTTCTTCGTCTCGCTCGCACTCATGCCGCTGTCGATGGCGCTCGCCGGCCCGCTCGCCCAGGTCGTGCCGATCGAGACGATCTTCATCGCCGCCGGCGTCATCCCGCTCGGCCTCGGCACCATCGCCTACCTCGTCGCCCGCATGCCGGCCGACGAGATCGCCCACCCGCTCGACCGCTGACCCGAAGGCACCATGCCCGCCTCCTCCACTGCCGCCCCCGCCCTGGTCCGCCCGTCCTGGACGTGGCGCCTCGCGCCCGCGCTGCTGGTGTGCCTGGCCGCGCCGGCATTCTTCGTCGTGCGGGTGGCGTGGATCGGATGGACGCTGCTGGCCGTGGGCCTCGCGCTGGCGCTCGTGGCCGAGCGGCGACGGGACCGGACGGCGCGGAGTGCTGCGGCCGGACCCTCGGGTTCCGGTGCGGCGCCGGTCTCCGGCATCCGTCCCCCCTCGCTCGTGCGCGACCTCTCGCTGATCGCCGCCGGTCTGCTCATCGTCAGCGCGATCCCGCTGAAGGCCGAGCTCGACGACCTCTCGATCCTCCGGTTCGCGGTGGCGCTGGGCGGTGCGGTCGCCGTGCCGTACGCGATCTCGCGCTGGGCGTACCGCGATCACGCTGTGCGCTTCCCGTGGCGGGGCGGCGGCCGGTGGACCGCGTTCCAGTGGACGTGGCTGGTGGCCGTGCTCGTGCTCGGATGGCTGATCCTGCCGTTCTACTTCATCACGTCGGGGGTCTACCTCAACTGGCCCGTCGTCGACACCCCCGATCTCATCGCGCGGCTGTTCGTCGGCGTCGGCGGCGTCGGCATCTGGGACGAGCTGTTCTTCATCTGCACGTGCTTCGCGCTGCTGCGGCGGCACTTCCCCGACTGGCAGGCCAACGTCCTGCAGGCGGTCGTGTTCGTCTCATTCCTGTGGGAGCTCGGGTATCAGGCGTGGGGGCCGCTGCTCACCATCCCGTTCGCGCTGCTGCAGGGCTTCATCTTCATGAAGACCCGCTCGCTCGCGTACGTCGTGACCGTGCATCTGCTGTTCGACGCCGTCGTCTTCCTGGTGCTCGTCCACGCCCACAACCCGGGAGCCCTGGACGGGCTGTTCCTGGTGTGACGGCTGCCCAGCGACTGCGCAGGGACGTCGGCTAGCCTGGACCGCGGGTCCCGACCGGACCCCCGGACGAGGGATCAGTACCCGGTGCGCGACAAGACTGGCCAGGAGGCACGGTCATGTCGTGGGTCATCCTCATCCTCTCGGGTGTGCTCGAAGCCGTCTGGGCGACGGCGCTCGGAAAGTCCGAGGGCTTCACGAAGCTCTGGCCGAGCGTCGTGTTCGGCGTCGCGCTCATCGCCAGCATGGGCGGCCTGGCGTGGGCCATGCGCGACATCTCCACCGGGACCGCGTACGCGGTCTGGGTCGGGATCGGCGCCGCGCTCACGGTGGCGTACGCGATGATCACCGGCGCCGAGGCGTTCTCGGTGGTGAAGCTGCTGCTCATCCTCGGTCTCGTGGGCTGCGTCGTCGGCCTGAAGCTCGTCGGACACGAGTGAGCACGTCGACGGATGCCGCGGCATCCGTCGACGGTTCCCTCACGTTCAACCTGACATCGAGATGACTTCCTCGTGAACTCTTGACGACGGGTCGGCCCTGAGTAGATTCAGTCCTGCGAAGAGAAAACGGAGACGAGGAACCCGAAAGGGAACCGGACACAGAAACCGAACATCGCACTGACGATCGCCTCGATGCTTCGGCACCGAGGCGATCTTCATGTGCGCCGCGCCCCGTGACGGCGTGCGCGTGCGGCGCCCGACCCGTGCCATGGTGTACGTGGGTCCATCCTCGCCGGACCCCATGCTTCACACGGGAGCCGGAATGCAACGACCCCTCGCAGGCCTGACCGCGCGAAACCTCGTCACCGAACTCACCGCGGGCGTCACGCTCCTCGCGATCGCGATCCCGCTCAACATCGGCTATGCGCAGATCGCCGGACTCCCGCCGACGGCGGGCCTGTACGCGCTCATCCTTCCGACGGTCGTCTACGCGCTCGTCGTCTCGTCGCGTCAGGTGGTCGCATCGCCCGATGCTGCGGCGGCCGCGCTGGTCGCCTCGTCGATCGGCGGCCTCGCCGCCGCCGGGAGCGCGAACTACGCGACCCTGGCGCTCGCGCAGGCGATCATCTGCGGCATCATGTTCCTGCTGCTCTCGGTGTTCAAGCTCGGATTCCTCGCGAACTTCCTCTCGAAGCCGATCCTCATCGGCTTCGTCGGAGGTCTCGCGCTCGACATCATGGTGAGCCAGATCGCGAAGATGCTGGGCGTCAGCATCGAATCGGGCGGCGAGTTCGTCGACAAGATCTCGCAGCTCGTCACCGGGATGAGCACCTTCAACGCGTGGTCGCTCGCGGTCGCCGCGGTGTCGGTGGCGGTGCTGCTGGGCGGGCGGCGACTGCTCCCGAAGGTGCCGTGGGCGCTGGTCGTGCTGGTCGTCTCGACGGTGGTGGTCGTGATCGCCGACCTCGATCAGAAGGGCATCGCGGTGCTCGGGGAGGTGCCGGCGGGTGCACCGTCGTTCACGTGGCCGGTCATCGAATGGACGACGTGGCTGGCGCTCGTGCCGTCGGCGATCGCCTTGACCCTGGTCACCACCGCCGAGGGCCTCCTCGTCTCGCGGTCGTACGCCGAGAAGCGGCACTATCCGTTCCGCGCCAACCGAGACCTGTTCGCGTTCGGCCTCGCCAACATCGCCGCGGGCGCTCAGGGCAGCTTCGCCGTCGGATCCTCGACGTCGCGGACGGCGGCGATGGATCAGGCGGGGTCGCGGACGCAGCTGCCGTCGATCGTCCTCGCCGTCGGCACGCTCCTGCTGCTCCTGTTCGGAACGGCGCTGCTCGCCGACATCCCGTCCCCGGCGATCGGCGCGGTCGTCGCGGTGGCGATCCTGCCGCTGTTGGGCGTGAAGGAGTTCGGTCAGCTGTGGCGCATGGACCGCTTCGAGTTCGCCGTCGGGGCGACGTGCTTCCTCGTCACGCTCTTCGTCGGGGCCATCCCGGGCATCCTCGTCGCGTTCGTGCTCGCCCTGGTCAACCTGGCCAAGCGCGCCGCGAACCCGGCGATCGACGTGCTCGCGTTCGAGGGCGATCCGAAGGAGTCGCTCCTGGACGATGCGCCCGCCGGCACCACGACCGCTCCCGGCGTCATCGTCGTGCGGTTGGCCGCCCCCCTGTTCTTCGCGAACGGGGCCGTCTTCGCCTCCGCCGTCAAGCGCGCCGTCGGTGCCGCCCGCGAGCCCGTGCGGCACGTCGTCATCGACATGGAGGCGGTCACCGACGTCGACGTGACCGGCGCCGAGGCGTTCGAGGGCCTCGAGGAGTGGCTGCGCGACCAGGACGTCGAACTGGCGTTCAGCCGCGTCCGCGCGACGGCGAAGGCGCGACTGGAGGAGCTCGGACTGCTCTCGGATCAGCCGGTCTTCGACACCAACCGGGCCGCGATCGTCGCGCTCGCGGACGCTCCCGGGTAGTCCGCCGGGTACCCGTGCCCACCGGGGGTGTCAACCCCGTCGACTCCCACTGCGCGGCGCGGGACACTCGTCCCGATGACCGGCCGACGATGCCTCGAACGTCGTCGGCGGGAGGAGGGAAGATGGAATCCCTGTGGCGGCAGACGGCCCCGCACATCCCCGATGACCCGTCGGCACCGCCGAAGGGCAGCACGATCGTCGTCGCCGGCGCCGGACTCACGGGGCTGGCGGTCGCCACCATGCTCCATCGGGCGGGCATGCGGGTCGCGGTGGTCGAGGCGCGCTCGATCGGCGCCGTCACCACCGGCAACACGACGGGCAAGCTCAGCCTCCTGCAGGGCGACGTGCTCTCGCGGATCCGCTCGCACGCCGGTGACGAGATCCTCCGGGCGTACGTCGAGTCCAATCGCGCCGCGCAGGAATGGGTGCAGCGCGAGCTCCGCCCGGTGCAGGGCGTCATCGCGGCCCGGCCGGCCGTCACCTACACCGTCTCGGGCGACCGCGTCACCGCGATCGACCGCGAGCTCTCGGCGGCACAGGCGGCAGACATCCCGGTGGAGCGCCTCGATCGCCCGTCGCGCGAGGAATTCGGCGTCCCCTTCGACGTGGTGGCCGCACTGCGCCTGGACGGCCAGTTCCAGCTCCACCCGGTGCGGCTCCTCGCCGAGCTCACCCGCCGGCTGCGCGCTGACGGCGTGCCGATCGTCACGGGGTGCCGGCTGACCGACGCCGACGTGGACGATCACGGCGTGACCGTGAAGACGACGCGAGGCGAGGTCCGGTGCGCGACCCTGGTGCTGGCCACCGGCGCGGTCCCCCTCGACCGCGGCCTGCTGTTCGCCACCCTCGTGCCGTCCCGGTCGTTCGTCGTCGCCTACGACCTCCCGCGCGAGGCCGCCGTACCGCAGGGCATGTTCCTCTCGCTGGACGAGCCGTCGCGCTCGATACGGTGCGACGACCTCGGCGGCGCGCGGGTCCTCACGCTCGGGTCCGGCGCGCATCCGACCGGACGCGTGGAGCGCACGAGCGACCTGCTCTCGGAGCTCGACGAATGGGCCCGCTCGTCGTGGCCGGGCGCCCGCCGCCGCACGTGGTGGGCGGCGCAGGACTACCGCAGCGTCTCGCACCTCCCGTTCGCCGGCGTGCTGCCGAGGACGAGCGGGCGGATCCTCGCGGCCACCGGGTACGACAAGTGGGGGATGACCAACGCGGTCGCCTCGGCCCTGCGCGTCGCGGGACGCATCCTCGAGCGCCACGAGCCGTGGGCCGACGCGCTCGATTCCCACCACGCCGGGATGGCCGACTTCGGCGAAGCCGTGCAGGCGAATGCGAGTGTCGGGGGTCATCTCGTCGCCGACTGGGTGCGCGCCGGCGTCGCACCGGTCAGTGGCGAGGCGCCCGCCGACCGACACGGGCGCGTCGTCCGCCGGGGGATGTCGCCGGTCGCCGAGTCGACGGTCGCGGGGGTGACGCGCCGTGTGTCGGGGGTGTGCACCCACCTCGGCGGCATCGTGTCGTGGAACGACGCGGAATGCACCTGGGACTGCCCGCTCCACGGCTCCCGGTTCTCGCCGGACGGGCGGGTGCTGGAGGGCCCTGCCGTGCAGCCGTTGTCGCAGGCGGAGGAGTGAGCAGCCGGCGGGCCGTTCAGTCCGCGTCCGCGCCGGTGTCGTCGCCGTCCAGCGCCGGACCGGGGTATTCGTCGGGGATGGGAACGACGGCCACCGGCACCCCGGCGGAGAGCAGCAGGTATGCAGTGCGGGCCTCGCCCCAGCCGTCGTTCACCTCGAGCCAGCGGGGACCGGACGCGATCCCCTGGAGGATCTCTGCCGTGACGTCCCCCGGATCCCGCCCGCCGACGCTGTAGTGCTCGCCGCCGTAGTAGATGTCGATTCGCTTCATCACCGCTCCCGTCGCCTGGGCACAGGGTCCCACCGCCTCCGCGAGTCCGCCCAATGCCTTGACAACGGCGCGCGTGCGGCGTACCCGTGCGGGAGCGGGGCGAGCCGACCGTTCAGCGCAGCAGTTCGTGCTCGTCGGCGGGTTCGGTCGCCGCCGGCGGCTGCGGCGGCTCCGGCACGAGGTACAGCCCCGCGGGCGAGTTGGCCGTGTGTGCGAGGGCGTCGATCCAGGCCGGGTTGAGGCGCGGAGTGCGGCTGCCGTAGAACTTGTAGACCAGCGAGCACCGGGGGTGCACCCAGATCGTCGTGCGTCCGTCGCCGATGCTGGCGTCGTCGCGCCACGTGAAATGGAACGGCTCGCCGCGTCTGAGCTTCGTGCCGATCACCAGCTGCAGGTGCGCGAGCGTCCGGTCGTCGAAGTCGACCTTGACCGCTCCTTCGTAGATCAGCTTGCCCATGATGCGCCTCCGGCGCGGAGGCTGAAGGAGAACGAAGCGACGGTCCGCTCGAGAGGAATGCCCCCAGCCCCGTCCCTTCATGATCGCGCGCTCGACGCCCGCGCGCCAGAGGACCTGCACACCGCCGCGAGGCGGTGAGCCTCAGCATGCGATGACCGGGAAAGCAGCGGAACGGCCTTGACAAGGCGTGCCGATGCGGGACGCGTCGCGTGTCCGACCGGTCGCGACGTCACACGAGCTTCACGACCCCTCGGCGACCGCCTGTCGGGCCGGGAACAGCAGGATGATCACGGCGGTGCCCAGCGCCGCGCCGACCAGCTGGGCGCCGATGAACGGCAGCACGGAGGCCGGCGCGATCCCCGCGAACGTGTCGGTGAACATGCGCCCCACCGTGATCGCCGGATTGGCGAAGCTCGTGGACGACGTGAAGAAGTAGGCCGCTCCGATGTAGGCACCGACCGCCGGCGCCGCCAGCGCCGAGCGACCGGTGCGGACGAGCGCGAAGATCACGACGACGAGGCCCGCCGTCGCGACGACCTCCGACAGCAGGAGAGGCAGCCCGCCGCGGTCGGTGGTGCTCCACGACACCGCGGGGACGGCGAACATCACGTCGGCCAGCACCGCACCGGCGATGCACCCGAGCACCTGGGCCGGCAGGTACACCGCGGCCGTGGACCAGGAGCGTCGGTGCAGCACGATGTCGCTGAGCGTCACCGCGGGGTTGAAGTGCGCGCCCGACACCGACGCGAAGACGAGGATGAGCACGGTCAGGCCGAGCGCGGTGGCGAAGGCGTTCTCGAACAGCTGCAACCCGGTGTCGCCGGGGGAGAGGCGCTGGGCGGCGATGCCCGATCCCACCACGACGGTCGCGAGGCCGGCGCTGCCGAGCAGTTCGCCGGCAGCGGCGCGCACCATCCGCCTCACGAGCCGACGAGGAGGTTCGAGACGCGGTCGAGGGCCCCGGGGACGAGGGCGTAGTACGCCCACGTTCCGCGCTTGCTGCGGGTGAGGAAACCCGCGGCGGTGAGGATCTTGAGGTGGTGCGACACCGTCGGCTGGCTGAGGCCGACCGGCTCGATGAGGTCGCAGACGCAGGCCTCGGTGTTCTCGGACGCCGCGACGATCGACAGCAGCCGGAGCCGTGCCGGGTCCGCCAAGGCCTTCATCGTGACCGCGAGCTGCTCGGCCTCTTCGGCGCTGAGCGGCTCGCGGACGAGCGGGGAGCAGCACGATCCGGCGCTGACGTCGGCGACCTCGATCACGGTGGGCATGGATCGATGGTAGTCGATATTGACAACTGTCGATACAGCGGACCAGAATCGTGCATCGAAGTTCATCGATATGCCAGGAGGCTGCTGTGACCCTGCTCGACCTCACCCCGCGCGTCGCCGACACGGACCGTCTCGCAACGCTCCCCGTGGCGATCATCGGCGCGGGGCCCATCGGACTCGCCGCGGCAGCCCATCTTCTCGAACGCGGCCTCGACTTCGTCATCTTCGAGGCCGGCGCCGACATCGCTGCGAGCGTCCGCTCGTGGGGTCACACGCGCCTGTTCTCACCGTGGCGCCATCTCGTCGACCCCGCCGCGCGCCGGCTGCTCGAAGAGCAGGGGTGGCAGCATCCGGAGCCCGGTGCGGCACCGACCGGTCGCGAGCTCGTGGAGCGCTACCTCGAGCCGCTGTCGCACGTCGATGCGATCGCCTCGCGCATCCGCCTGCGCACCGAGGTCGTCGCCGTGGCGCGGGAGGGCATGGACCGTACCCGCACCCGGGCCCGCGCCGCGACCCCGTTCGCCGTCCGAGTGCGCACCGCCGACGGCGAGATCGCCGAGGTCGCCGCCCGCGCCGTGATCGACGCGTCGGGGACGTATCGCAGCCCCAACCCCCTCTCCTCCAGCGGGCTCGACCCGCTCGGGTTCGCCGACATCGCCGACCGCGTCCTGCCGGCGCTGCCCGACGTCCTCGGCCGGGAGCGCGCGGTCTTCGCCGGGCGCCGCACGCTCGTCGTCGGGGCGGGACACTCGGCCGCCAACACGCTTCTCGCGCTCGTCGAGCTGGCGCGCGAGGAGCCGGGCACCACCGTCACGTGGGTGATCCGCAACCCGCAGGCGGTCCGCGTGTCGTCGTCGCCGGATGACGAGCTGGCTGACCGGGCGCGACTGGGCAGCCGGGTCGACCGGGCCGTTGCCGGGGGCCTGATCACCATGGTCGACGGCTTCGAGATCGTGCGCGGACGCCGCGTCGACGACGGTGTGGAGCTGACAGGGCGGCGTCATGGACGGCTCGAGACGCTCCGCGCCGATGCGGTCGTGGGTGCGACCGGCTTCCGCCCCGACCTGGGCATCCTGCGCGAGATCCGCCTCGAGCTCGACGAGGTGGTCGAGGCGCCGAAGCGCCTCGCGCCGCTCATCGACCCCAACGTCCACTCGTGTGGCACGGTCGAGCCGCACGGGTTCCGCGAGCTGCAGCATCCCGAGCCCGGCTTCTTCATCGTCGGGATGAAGTCCTACGGGCGCGCCCCGACCTTCCTCCTCGCGACGGGCTACGAACAGGTGCGCTCGGTCACGGCATGGATGGCGGGGGATGCCGTTGCCGCCGCGAACGTGGAACTCGTGCTGCCGGCGACCGGCGTGTGCTCGACCGACTCATCGAGCGCCAGGGGATGCTGCTCCTGATGCATGTGCGAGAGATGAACCCGGGCGACTGGCCCGCTGTCGAGGAGATCTACCGAGAGGGCATCGAGGACGGCGAGGCGACGTTCGAGACCCGCACGCCGGCGTGGCAGGACTTCGACGCCGGCAAGGTCGCGACGCCGCGTCTGGTCGCGCACGACGACGACGGCCGCATCGTCGGCTGGGCCGCGGCGTCGCCGGTGTCGTCCCGCCCCGCGTATCGCGGCGTGATCGAGCACTCGGTCTACGTGCACCGCGGCGCGCGCGGGCGCGGCATCGGAGCGCTCCTGCTCGCGGCGTTCATCGAGCGCGCGGAGGCCGAGGGGTACTGGACGATCCAGTCGAGCGTGTTCCCCGAGAACACCGCGAGCCTGCGCGTGCACGAGCGGGCGGGATTCCGGATCGTGGGACGGCGGGAGCGCATCGCGCAGTCGATGCTCGGACCGCACGCCGGGCGGTGGCGTGACACGGTGCTGATCGAGCGGCGGAGCGCCCGCAACGGGCTCCCGGAGCAACCGGTGTAGATAGACTGCGGTCTATGGACCCTGGCGTCGACGAGCGGTCGCTGACCGTGCTCGCCGATCCGACGCGCGTGCGCATCCTCCGGCTGATCAGGGACTCCGGCGACGGTCGCGTGCTGGTCGGCCGGACCGCCGACGCCCTCGGGCTGACGCAGCCGACGGTGAGCCATCACATGCGCGTTCTTCTCGACGACGGGATCGTGGAGCGGCACCCCGAGGGACGGCGCGTCTGGTACTCGATCGCGCCGCGCAGCGCGGATCGCGTCGACGCGGTGATCGGCGGCCCCGCCGCGGATCCGGCGCAGCCCGACCTCGAGCGGATCGCGCGCGACCTCTCCGTGCGCTTTCGCGGCATCTTCGGCCCCGAGACGATCGCGCGCTGCGTCGACGAGAGCTATCGACTGCTGGCGCGCGGGTCCTCCTCGCCGCGGCTGGCGTCTCGGACGGCGGCTTTCGCGGCGACACGACTCGAGGCGCTGAGCCGCGCCGCCGTGCGCGCCGAGACGGGAGGCCCCACGCTCGAGACGCCCGAAGTGCTGTTCGTCTGCGTGCAGAACGCCGGCCGCTCCCAGATGGCCTCCGCGATCCTGCGCCAGCTCGCCGGCGGACGCGTCTCGGTGCGCACCGCCGGGTCCGCCCCGACGAGCGACGTGCGGCAGACGATCGTCGTCGCGCTGGACGAGATCGGCGTGCCGCTGGGCGGGGAGTTCCCCAAGCCCCTCACCGACGAGGCGGTGCGTGCGGCGGACGTCGTGGTGACCATGGGCTGCGGAGACGCCTGCCCCGTCTATGCGGGGCGCCGCTACCTCGACTGGGATCTGGACGACCCGGTGGGCCGGCCGCTCGAGGACGTCCGGCGGATCCGTGACGACATCGAGCAGCGGGTGCGCGGCCTCCTGGCGGAGATCGTCGGAGATCCCGCCGTGCCATCGGCGACGGCGTAGACGGCCCGCGGGCGGCGGCGTGCGGCCGTCAGCGGCACGTGGCGGCGAGGTCGATCATCTCCTGCGACGGGTAGCCGTACGCCTGCACGCCGTTGCCCTCGGCCGTGTGGCCCATGCTGATCGCCCACGCCGTCGCCCATTCCTCGTTGGCATCGGCGTTCTGCGAGTCGAACTTGTCGTGGCACTTCGAGGTGATCGCGTGACCCACCTCGTGCGCCACGAGAGCGCGCGAGTCCGCGTTGGGCCACCATTCGGCGACGGAGTGCGAGAGCGTGATCGTGGACGATCCGCCGCGGGCCGAGTCCCACGTCGCCGTGCCTCCGATGCCCCGCGATCCGCCGGTGCCCGCGACGACCGGCGCCCAGTCGAAGTCCAGGACGACGCCGCCGGCGATGGAGCGCGCGTACGCCTCGATCTCGAGGCGCGTCGCAAAGAGCGGGCCGGCCTTCTCGGCCAGTTCGGACTGCGCCGATGACGCGAGCGTCTGCGCGCTGGTGGCGTAGAGCGAGAACGCGACGGCCGCGTCCGACCCGACGTGGCGCTGCTGCGCCACCCGATCGGCCGCGTCGCGGAAGTCCAGCACGGCGCCGGCGCGCGCCGACACGTGGGCGGCCTCGAGTGCGTCCGCGGCGGCGACAGTCGACGCGTACAGGGCGACCGCCGTCTCGGTCAGCTGTTCGTGCCGGACCTCGAGGATGCTCTCCATCTCGGCGAAGTCGTCGACCGACGCGCCAGCCGCGCTCGCGCGCTCGTCGAGGGCGGATGCCTCGGCGAACAGCTCCCATGGCCACAGCGGCTTGCGGGCGCCGGCGTCGTCGACCGGGTCGTCGAGCACCTCGCGCGCGTCGTCGGCGCCCGCCGACATCGTCGCCAGTGCTTCGCCGAGCGCCGATCGCGCGTCGGGATGGACGAGTTCGTCGGTCGCCGCGGCCAGGATCTGCTCACCCGAGAGGACCGAGCGCTCCGCCGCGGACCGGGCGGCGGTCAGCGAGTGATGCGCCGACGCCTCCGCTTCGGCGGCGCGCTCCAGCCGCACCTCCGCGACGTCGAACGTCTCGTTCGCCGACACGTGCACGAAGGCCCCGCCGGCGGCGAGCATGATCACCGCGAGAGCCGCGCCGCACCAGGCCACGACGACGCCAGTTCGGGGTTTCGCCCGCGGTGCGAACACCGGCGCTGCGGCATCCCGCTCGGGTGCCCACGGCACCGGGGTGGCGTCGGCCGCCTCGGGCCGGGCCTGTGCGTCGGGGTGCTCCACCCCTGCACTCTAAACTCTCGTGAGGGCGTGGTGACGCCCTGCGCGATGCGGAGGGGCCGCGAGGGCTGAATGCCCCGCGACTCCTTGTCCCGTATGGTGCCCCCGACAGGAATCGAACCTGCGACCTTTGGTACCGGAAACCAACGCTCTATCCCCTGAGCTACGGAGGCGTGCCGATCGAGGTTACCACCCCTGCCTGCGGCTCCCGTTCACTTCAGGGGCTCACGAGCTCTCCGTCGCGGGGGGCGTCGGCGACGATGTCGGAGGGGGCGCTCATGGCGCGGATCGCCTCGGCCAGACGCACGGCGAGGTAGGCGTGGCCGTCGGTCGACGGGTGGTCGCGGCCGATCGGGCCGGTGTCGATGACGTCGAGGTAGTTGGCGTCGGTGATCCACTCCTCGGCGATGGGCGAGAGGTACCACCAGCCCCGCTCGGCGGCGAGCGCCCGGAGGTCGTCGTCGATGCGGCGCGTCGCCGCCTCGACCGGCAGCACCTGCGGGGCGGGGCCCAGGATCACGATGTCGGCGTCGGGAAAACGGGCCGCGAGGGCGTCCCACGCAGCGGTCACGGCATCCCGGTATCCGTCCGGATGCAGGCGCCGATCGTTGATCGAGCCTTCGACGACGACGAGGTCCGGTTCACGGGCCGGGTCGAGCGCGGCGATGCGCTCGCCGTACGCCGGGCCGCCGAGGCCCGGCTTGAGGTAGCCGCTGCCGCGCACCCCGTCGACGAGGGTCTCGACGCCGAGCTCGTCGGCCAGGCGGTAGGCGAAGCCGAGCGACGGCGTCGTCGCGGCCGAGCCGTAGACCCAGGAGTCGCCGAACACGAGGACGCGCGCGTCATCCGGCAGCGAGAGCGGGGCGGGCGCGATCGCGGCGGCCGGTCCCGAGTCGGCGGCGACGGATGCCGGAACCGCCGGTTCGGTGGCGGCCCACGGACGCAGCAGGCTCACGGCGCACACGGCCGCGACGGCGAGCGCGGCGCCCGCGAGACTGAGCCATCCCCACGCCCACGCCGTCGGACGCTCAGGCGCCGGCCGGAGGCCCCGGGCGCGTGGCCCCGGCCGCCGTCCGCGGAGGCGACCGGGCACGTGCATGCATAGAGGGTAAGTCACGCCGGCTGCGTCGATCGCCATGGGGCGCGATCACGCGGAAACACGGGGAGAACCTGAGGATCGGCCGTGCCGTCGGCGTGTCAGGCGGCGTCGCTGAGAACCGTGGCCGAACCATCCGTCGGCGCGTGCGAGGATACTCCGGTGCAACGCGTCGTGACCGCCGAGATGGACCTCGATCTGGGGGCTTCCGTCGACCTCATCTTCCAGATCGCCGTCGCTCAGGCGGCACCGGTCTCGGACGAGCGGCTGACGTTCACGCAGGGCGATCGCGTGTACACGCCGACCGAGATCGTCGACCAGTCCGGCAGCCGGCTGCACCGTCTCACCGGCGAGCCCGGCACGCTCGAGGTCCGCTACGAGGCGACCGTCGACGGGACGGCCGCGGCGAACCGCACGAGCGATCTCGAGACCATCACCTACCTCCGCCCGAGCCGGTACTGCCAGTCCGACGAGGTGTTCCAGCAGGCCCGCCGCCAGTTCAACGGGCTGTCGGGTCACGAC
Source organism: Microbacterium cremeum (assembly GCF_015277855.1). Lineage (NCBI taxonomy): Bacteria > Bacillati > Actinomycetota > Actinomycetes > Micrococcales > Microbacteriaceae > Microbacterium > Microbacterium cremeum. Next base: position 2,506,660 of record NZ_CP063812.1, on the reverse strand, counting down.
CTCATCGCCGCCGTGTCGGAGTTCGTCGCCACGAGCACCACCTACACGCCCGGTCTCAGCCAGGGGACCGACAGCGCGGTGACGACCCTGATGACCGGCCAGGGCGTGTGCCGCGACTACGCACACGTCGTGATCGCCCTGCTGCGGGCGATGGACATGCCCGCCCGCTATGCCGCGTGCTACGCGCCGGGGCTGCGTCCGATGGACTTCCATGCGGTCGCCGAGGCGTACCTCGACGGCGCGTGGTACGCGATCGACGCGACGCGTCTCGCGAACCGCCGGTCGCTCGTGCGCATCGCGACCGGCCGCGATGCCGCCGACTGCGCGTTCCTCAGCTATCACGGCGGCTATGTCGGGCTGAAGCGACTGCGCGTCGACGCCCGGCTGGTGCCGCTGGACGCGGCATCCGATCCCGCACCCGACCAGCTCGCGGAGCTCGTGCAGCTCGCCTGACCCGCCGCGCGACGGAACCGGCGTGCGACGCGGTGCAGGACGTTTCGTCTCGCTTCGCTCGCTCAACGACCGGGGGGCGGGGTGTGGGACGTTTCGTCTCGCTTCGCTCGCTCGACGACCGGGGGGTGCGGGGCGCAGCGATCGAGACGAAACGCTCGCGCCCACGCGATCCTCCCGGACGGGGCCCACCGGGCGCGCAACTAGACTGGTGCGGCTATGACACCCGAAGCCCTCTCCGCCGCACTGCTCGCCGTCGTCGCCCCGCTCGCCGAGGCGCGACGCCCCGGGGCGGCCGAGGGACTGACGGCGGCCGACCTGCCGCTGGAGCGCCCCAAGAACCGCGATCACGGCGACTGGGCGTCCAACGCAGCGCTGAAGCTCGCGAAGGCGGTCGGCGCGAACCCGCGAGAGTTCGCCGCCCAGATCGCCGAGGGCCTCGCGCAGGTCGACGGCATCGCCGGCGTCGAGGTCGCCGGGCCCGGCTTCATCAACATCCGCCTGGATGCCGCGGCCGCCGGCGCGCTCGCGAAGACCATCGTCGACGCCGGGGCGGCGTTCGGCACGAACGACTCGCAGCGGGGCAACACGATCAACCTCGAGTTCGTCAGCGCCAACCCCACCGGCCCGATGCACATCGGCCACACTCGCTGGGCGGCGCTCGGCGACTCGATGGCGCGCCTGCTGCTCGCCAGCGGCGCCACGCTGGTGCGCGAGTTCTACATCAACGACGCGGGTGCGCAGATGGAGCGCTTCGGCCGGTCGGTCGTCGCCGCGATCAACGAGGAGCCGGCCCCCGAGGACGGCTACTCGGGGTCGTACATCCAGGTGCTCGCGTCGCGGGTCGTCGCCGAGCAGCCCGGCATCACCGGTCTGGACCGCGAAGAGCAGCTCGCGGTCGCGACCGAGCTCGCCTACGGCTTCCAGCTCGGCGAGCTGCAGGCGTCGCTCGAGAAGTTCAACGTGCACTTCGACGTGTGGTTCTCGGAGCGCACGCTCCACGCCGCCCCGGAGGACGGCGGTCCGAGCCTCGTCGACGAGGCGGTCGACCGGCTGCGCCAGCAGGGCCACGTGTTCGAGGAGGAGGGTGCGGTCTGGGTGCGCACCACCGACTTCGGCGACGACAAGGACCGCGTCATCCGCCGCTCCAACGGCGAGTACACCTACTTCGCCGCCGACGCCGCGTACTACCTCAACAAGGGGGACCGTGGCTTCGCGCACAAGATCTACCTGCTCGGCGCCGACCATCACGGCTACGTCCATCGCCTGAAGGCGCTCGCGGGCGCGGCCGGCGACGACCCCGACAAAGACATCGAGGTGCTCATCGGGCAGCTCGTGTCGGTCAACGGGGCACGGCTTTCCAAGCGCGCGGGCAACGTCATCGAGCTCGACGACCTGCGCGAATGGCTCGGCACCGATGCGCTCCGGTATTCGCTGGCGCGCTACCCGGCCGACTCGCCGCTCACGCTCGACCCCGAGATCCTCCGCAAGCGCACGAACGACAACCCGGTGTTCTACGTGCAGTACGCGCACGCGCGCACGCACAACGTGGCGCGCAACGCCGCCTCGGCGGGCGTTGATCGCACCGAGTTCGCGCCCGAGCTGCTCACGCACGAGACCGAGTCGGCACTGCTGGGCGCTCTGCAGGAGTTCCCGCGGATCGTCGCGTTCGCCGCCGAGGTGCGCGAGCCGCACCGGGTCGCCCGCTACCTCGAGGAGCTGGCGGGGCTCTACCACCGCTGGTATGACAACTGCCGTGTGATCCCGCTCGGCGACGAGCCGGTCGAGCCGGTGCACCGCACGCGGAGGTGGCTCAACGACGCCACCGGGCAGGTGCTGCGCAACGGTCTCGATCTCCTCGGCGTGGGCGCACCCGAGAGGATGTAGGGCACGACATGAGCGCCGACGACACCCAGCCCACCCTGCCGCTGCCGGACTGGGAGCACGCCGAGGCGCCGCGGCGCCGGGTGTGGCCGTGGCTGGTGGCGTTCGGCATCGTGATCGCGCTCGCGATCGTCGCGTGGTTCGCGGCCGACGCGATCGCGCGCCAGATCGTGACCGGCGTCGTCCGCGACCAGGTGCGGTCGCAGCTCTCGCTGCCCGCGAGCCAGCCGATCGACGTCGACATCCCCGGCGCGATCATTCCCCAGCTCGTCGGCGGCACCCTGGACGAGCTGACCGTGGCCTCCGACGATGTCGAGGTGGGGGAGTTCGTAGGCGACGTGAGCGTCACCGTCCAGGATGTGCCGATCCGCGGCGGCGCCATGGGCGGCGCGACCGCCACCGTCACACTCGACGAGGAGCAGCTGCGCGGCCTCGTCTCGACGATCGAGGGCTTCCCGGCCGACACCGTCGGCATCGACGCCCCTGCCGTCACCATGAGCATGCAGCTCCAGCTGTTCGGCGTCGGCGTGCCGATCGGCGTCGCGCTGACTCCCACCGCGGTCGACGGCGACATCGTGCTGACACCGGCGTCGCTCCAGCTGGCAGGCGCCGAGGTCGGCGCCGACGCGCTGCGCAACCAGTTCGGCCAGGTGGCCGACCTCGTACTGCGCGACTGGACGGTGTGCGTCGCGCAGTACCTGCCGGCGGGGGTGACCCTCACCGACGTCACCGTCGCCGGCGAGGAACTCGTGGCCGGATTCGACGTCGACGGCGCCATCACGAGCGACCCGTCACTGCGTGAGAAGGGCACGTGCGCGTGACGCCGTACTCGCGGCGTCACACGACGCGGGCGACGGATGCCGCGTGCCCTAGACTTCAAGGACTGCCCGGCGCGTGACCCCTCCGGCCGAGGCATCCGGTCCGCTTCCGGGCTCCCGGACGACCACCGCGCCGAAGCTCCCACCGATTGGTCCACCGTGTCCGCCGACCCGCACACCCGCTCCGCCGCTCCCGCGTGGCTGCAGGTGCCCGACGACGTGAACGGGCTCGCCCCCGAGGTGTGGCCCGCGACGGCGCGCCGCGACGACGAGGGAGTGCTCCTGCTCGGGGGCGTTCCGGCGACGGAGCTTCGCGAGCGTTTCGGCACGCCGTTGTACGTGCTCGATGAGGATCTCGTGCGCGAGACCGCGCGGCGCACGCTCGACGCCTTCCGCGCCGCTGCCGCCCTGCACGGTGTGCAGGCGCGCGTGTACTACGCCGGCAAGGCCTTCCTCAGCACCGAGGTCGTGCGGTGGGTGACCGAGGAGGGGCTGGCCGTCGATGTGTGCACCGGCGGCGAGCTCGCCGTGGCGCTCGCGGCGGGGGCCGATCCGTCCCGGCTGGGCTTCCACGGCAACAACAAGTCGGTCGCCGAGCTCGAGCAGGCGGTCGAGGCGGGCGTCGGATCGATCGTGATTGACAGCCTCATCGAGATCGAGCGCCTGGGTGCGATCGTCGAGCGGAGTGGCGCCACCCAGCCGGTGCTGCTGCGCGTCAACAGCGGGGTCCACGCCGAGACGCACGACTTCCTGGCGACGGCGCACGAAGACCAGAAGTTCGGCTTCACGCTGACGGATGCCCCGGCCGCGGTCGCGCGCATCCGCGAGTTCTCGGGGCTGCGCCTGGTGGGTCTGCACTGCCACATCGGCTCGCAGATCTTCGGCACCGCCGGCTTCGAGGAGTCCGCGGCGCGTGTGGTCGCACTGCACGCCGAGCTGCGCGAGGGCGGCGAACTGCCGGTGCTCAACCTCGGGGGCGGCTTCGGCATCGCCTACACATCGGTCGACGACCCCACACCGATCGAGGAACTCGCGGTCGGCATCGCCGACGCCGTCGCACGCCAGTGCGAGGTGCGCGGCATCCCGGTTCCGAATCTGGCGTTCGAACCCGGACGCGCGATCGTCGGACGCGCGGGCGTGACCCTGTACGAGGTCGGCACGACCAAGCCCGTCGCGCTCGACGCCGGCGGCGAGAGGCTCTACGTCAGCGTCGACGGCGGTATGAGCGACAACGCGCGGCCGGCGCTGTACGGCGCCGAGTTCTCGGCGCGCGTGGCCTCGCGCACGAGCGACGCCGATCCGGTGCTGGCCCGCGTGGTCGGCCGGCACTGCGAGTCGGGCGACATCGTGGTGGATGCCGAGTACCTGCCGTCCGACGTGGCGCCCGGCGATCTGCTCGCGGTGCCCGCCACGGGCGCCTACTGCTTCTCGCTCGCGAGCAACTACAACTACGTGACGCGGCCGCCCGTGGTGGCGCTGCGCGCAGGCGTGGCGCGCGTCATCGTGCGCGGCGAGACGATCGACGATCTGCTCGCGCGCGACGTCGGCATCGACGCCGCGCCCGCGCTCGACGATGGGCGCACGCCCGGACAAGCTCCGACGGAAGGGATCGCATGACCGACTACCGCCGCCTCCGCGTCGCACTGCTGGGGGCCGGAGCCGTGGGCTCCCAGGTCGCCGCGCTGCTGCGACAGCACGCGGACGAACTGGCCGATCGCGCCGGCGCCCGCCTCGAGCTCGTGGGCATCGCGGTGCGCGACGTCGACGCGAAGCGCGACGCGGACCTGCCGCGGGAGCTCTTCACGACCGACGCGGAGTCGCTCATCCTCGGCGCCGACATCGTCATCGAGCTCATGGGCGGAATCGATCCGGCGCGTGCCTACGTGCTGCAGGCGATCAACTCCGGCGCCGACATCGTCACCGCGAACAAGGCGCTTCTCGCCACGCACGGACCCGAGATCTTCGACGCCGCCGACCAGGTCGGTGCGGAGGTGTACTACGAGGCGGCGGCCGCGGGGGCCATCCCGATCATCCGGCCGCTGCGCGACTCGCTCGCCGGCGACCGCGTGCAGCGCATCATGGGCATCGTCAACGGCACGACCAACTACATCCTCGACCGCATGGACGCCGAGGGTGCCGAGTTCGGCGACGTGCTGGCCGACGCGCAGCGGCTCGGCTACGCCGAGTCCGACCCCACGGCCGACGTCGAGGGCTACGACGCGGCGCAGAAGGCCGCGATCCTCGCGAGCCTCGCGTTCCACACGACGGTGCCCCTCGACGCGGTGCACCGCGAGGGCATCACCGGCATCGACAAGTCGATGATGGACGCCGCCCGGCACGCCGGCTACGTCATCAAGCTGCTCGCGGTGTGCGAGCGGCTGAACGGCGGGGAGGGCGTGTCTCGATACGGCGCCGAGCGCCCGCTCGACGACCGGGTCTCTGACGGAACCGAGTCGATCTCGGTGCGGGTGTACCCCGCGCTCATCGAACGCGGCCACCCGCTGGCGAGCGTCCACGGGGCGAACAACGCCGTGTTCGTGCAGGCGGAGGCCGCCGGCAACCTGATGTTCTACGGTGCCGGTGCCGGCGGCGTGCAGACCGCGTCGGCGGTGCTCGGCGATGTCGTCTCGGCGGCCCGCCGCCACATCGCCGGCGGCGTGGGCGTGGGGGAGTCGACCCTCGCGAACCTGCCGATCGTTCCGATCGGGCGCGTGACCACGCGGTATCAGATCACGCTCGAGGTCGACGACCAGCCGGGCGTGCTCGCCACGGTCGCGGGCATCCTCAGCGAGGGCCGCGTGTCGATCGCCACCGTCGAGCAGACCGTCGCCGGCGAGGAGGCCGACATCGCGCGGCTGGTCATCGGCACTCACAAGGCTTTGGAGCAGGACCTCAGCGAGACGGTCGACCGCCTCGCCGCGAGCGGCGTCGTGGAGCGCGTCGTATCGGTCCTGCGTGTGGAAGGGAACTGAAATGGCACATGTCTGGCGCGGAGTCCTCCGCGAGTACGCCGACCGCCTCGGCGTGACCGACACGTCGACCGTCGTGACACTGGGCGAGGGCGGCACGCCGCTCCTCCCCGCACCCGCGCTCTCGCGGCGCACCGGCACGGACGTCTGGGTCAAGTTCGAGGGCATGAACCCGACCGGGTCGTTCAAGGACCGCGGCATGACGGTCGCGGTGTCGCGCGCGATCGACCACGGCGCTCAGGCCGTGATCTGCGCCTCGACCGGCAACACGTCGGCCTCGGCCGCCGCGTATGCGGCGCACGCCGGCATCACGGCGGCGGTGCTCGTTCCCGAGGGCAAGATCGCCATGGGCAAGCTCAGCCAGGCCGTCGCGCACAACGGGCGGCTCATCCAGATCCGCGGCAACTTCGACGACTGCCTCGAGATCGCCCGCGAGCTCGCCGACCACTATCCCGTGCACCTCGTGAACTCGGTCAACCCCGACCGCATCGACGGTCAGAAGACCGCGGCGTACGAGGTCGTCGAGCAGCTGGGCGACGCCCCCGACTTCCACTTCATCCCGGTCGGCAACGCGGGCAACTACACCGCGTACACCCGCGGCTACCGGGAAGAGGCCGATTCCGGTGTGTCGACGCGCGTGCCCCGCATGTTCGGCTTCCAGGCCGCCGGGTCCGCGCCCCTCGTGCGCGGTGAGGTCGTGAAGGACCCCGAGACCGTGGCCAGCGCGATCCGGATCGGCAACCCGGCCTCGTGGCATCTCGCCCTCGAGGCCCGCGACGCCACCGACGGCTGGTTCGGCGCGATCGAGGACGAGAGGATCCTCGCCGCGCAGAAGCTGCTCGCCGGCGAGGTCGGCATCTTCGTCGAGCCGGCATCAGCCATCAGCGTGGCGGGCCTGCTCGACCGCGTCGAGGCGGGCATCGTGCCGAAGGGCGCGCGCGTCGTGCTCACCGTCACGGGCCACGGCCTGAAGGACCCGCAGTGGGCGCTGCGCAACGCCGACGGCTCGCAGGTCGAGCCGACCGTGGTCGACGCGACGACCTCGGAAGTGGCATCCGTTCTCGATCTCGTCCCCGCCGCGGTCGCCGAGCCGGTCGACGTGCAGGGACCGCACGCGTGAACGCAGCCGTCGTCCCGGCACCCGGCCGCCGGGTCGTGGTGCGGGTGCCGGCGACGAGCGCCAACCTCGGGCCGGGCTTCGACACCCTCGGACTCGCGCTGAGCGTCTACGACGAGCTCGACGTGACGGCTCTGCGCGAGGGCGAGCTCGACATCGAGGTCCACGGCGCCGGCGCGGCCGACGTGCCGCGCGACGCGTCGCACCTCGTCGTGCGCGCGATCGCCTACGCGTACGAGTCGGTCGGGCGACGGATGCCGGGGCTGCGCCTCGTCGCGAAGAACGTGATCCCGCACGGCCGCGGCCTGGGGTCCTCGGGTGCGGCCGTCGTCTCGGGCCTGCTCGCCGCGAAGGGACTGCTCGACGGCGACGTCGAGTTCGGGCCCGACACGCTGCTGCGCCTCGCGACCGAGCTCGAAGGCCACCCCGACAATGTGGCGCCGGCGCTCTTCGGCGGCCTCACCATCGCGTGGGTCGACGAGGACGGGCCGCAGCACAAGAAGCTGCTCGTGCACCGCGGCGTGTCCCCGCTCGTGCTCGTTCCCGAGTTCACGATGTCGACGAAGCTCGCGCGCAGCCTGCAGCCGATGCAGGTGCCCCGCGAGGACGCCGTCTTCAACGTGTCGCGTTCGGCGCTGCTGATCGCCGCGCTCACGCAGAGCCCCGAACTCCTGCAGGCCGCCACGGAAGACAAACTTCACCAGAACTACCGCGCGGGCGCGATGCCCGAGACCGACCGGCTCGTGCGCGCGCTGCGGGCGGAGGGCTTCGCGGCGGTGGTGTCGGGCGCGGGGCCGAGCGTGCTCGTGCTCGCCGACGGCCCGGGCCGCCGGCTCGAGGCGGCCGCCCTCGCGACGGCCGTCACCGACACCCCGTGGGAGGCGCTGATGCTCGCCGTAGACTTCAAGGGTGGTACAGTGAGGGAGTACGCGGAGGGTTCCACGTAACTCGTGAATCTGGCCTCCGTCGCAAATCTGCGAATCCACCGCACGGCATTCTGACCTGCCGACGTCCGCTGAGTACCCTCGCGGTCCCTCACCCCGTCGGCGGGTGATTCGACGGGCCTGACAACCGGTCGAATGGGCATACGCCCCCATCCCGCGCCGTGCGATCGTGCACAACCCGTTCGTTTTCACAAGGGAGAACTCGTGGAGTCCATCTCCGAGATCCACGCCGACGTTCCGGCCGACGAGCGCGCGGAAGCGCCCGAGGCCGTCGAGAACTCAGGCATCGCCGTCGAGCAGTCCGACGTCGCCGAGACGGTCGCCGAAGTGGCGGTCGAAGAAGCCGAGGCGGCCGACGAGGTCGCCGAGGAGGCGGTCGTCGAGGCCATCGTGGCCGACGCCGAGGAGGCTGTCGCCGCCGCTGCCGACGAGCAGACCGAGGCGGCTCAGGCCGTCGCCGAAGAGGCTGTCGATGCCGCGCTCGCGGCCGAGGCCGCGGCCGAGGAGGCCGTCGCAGAAGCCGTCGTCGCCGACGCCATCGCCGACGAGGCGGTCGCAGAGGCGGTCGTCGCCGAAGAGGCGCCGGCCGAGGCCCCCGCCGAGGAGGCCCCGGTCGCCAAGGCGCCGCGCAAGCGGGCTCCGCGCCGGGCCAAGAGCGGCGACGCGGCGCCGGCTGCCGCCGCCGCCGAGGAGGCCCCCGCGGCCCCGGCCGAGGCCGCTGAGGCCCCCGCCGAGGCTGCCGAGACTCCCGCCGAGTCCGCCGAGCCGCCCGCAGCGTCTGCCGAGGCCGCCGAGACCCAGCCCGCCAAGCGTCCCGCGCGACGCGGCCGTGCCCAGGCGGGCAAGGCCAAGGCGGCACCCGCCGACGACGCCGAGGCCGCGGCATCCGTCGAGGTTCCCGCCGAGACCGTCGGCGACACCGACGAGGCGACCGGTGACGAGGGCCGCCAGGCCACGGAGTCCACCGAGGCCGACGGTGCCGAGACCCCGAGCCGGGGCCGCAACCGCAGCCGCAACCGCAACCGCAACCGCGGGCAGACCGGCCAGAACGGCGACCGTCCGAACGGTCAGGCCGCGGCACCGGCCGAGCCCGCCAAGCCCGAGCAGGCCGACGACGACCAGCCCGCCCAGGGCGGCGCGCGCGGCCGTCAGCGCAACAAGCGCCGCGGTCAGAACACCACCGACGAGTTCGAGACCGAGATCGGCGAGGACGACGTCCTGATCCCGATCGCCGGCATCCTCGACGTGCTCGACAACTACGCGTTCGTGCGCACCACCGGGTACCTGCCCGGCCAGAGCGACGTGTACGTCTCGCTCGGCCAGGTCAAGAAGTACAACCTGCGCAAGGGCGACGCCGTGGTCGGCGCCATCAAGCAGCCGCGCGAGGGCGAGCAGTCCAGCCGCCAGAAGTACAACGCGCTCGTCAAGGTCGACGCGATCAACGGCCTGTCGGTCGAGGATGCCGCGACCCGCGTCGAGTTCGGCAAGCTGACGCCGCTCTACCCCCAGGAGCGCCTGCGCCTCGAGACCGCGCCCGAGAAGCTCACGCAGCGGATCATCGATCTCGTCGCCCCGATCGGCAAGGGCCAGCGCGGACTCATCGTCGCCCCGCCCAAGGCCGGCAAGACCATCGTGCTGCAGCAGATCGCCAACGCGATCGCGACGAACAACCCCGAGGTCCACCTCATGGTCGTGCTCGTCGACGAGCGCCCCGAAGAGGTCACCGACATGCAGCGCACGGTCAAGGGCGAGGTCATCGCCTCGACCTTCGACCGCCCTGCCGAGGACCACACCACGGTCGCCGAACTCGCCATCGAGCGCGCCAAGCGCCTGGTCGAGCTCGGCCGCGACGTCGTCGTGCTGCTGGACTCGATCACGCGCCTGGGCCGTGCCTACAACATCTCGGCACCGACCTCGGGCCGTGTGCTCACGGGCGGCGTCGACGCGTCGGCGCTGTACCCGCCGAAGCGCTTCTTCGGCGCTGCGCGCAACATCGAGAACGGCGGATCGCTCACGATCCTCGCGACCGCTCTCGTCGAGACCGGCTCCAAGATGGACGACGTGATCTTCGAGGAGTTCAAGGGCACCGGCAACAGCGAGCTGCGCCTGAACCGCCAGCTCGCCGACAAGCGCATCTTCCCGGCGGTCGACGTCAACGCGTCGTCGACCCGGCGCGAAGAGATGCTGCTCTCGCCCGACGAGGTCAAGATCACCTGGAAGCTGCGCCGCGCGCTGGCGGGCCTCGAGCCCCAGCAGGCCCTCGAGGTCGTGCTCGGCAAGCTCAAGGAGACGCAGTCGAACGTCGAGTTCCTCGTGCAGATGCAGAAGTCGATCCCGGCGCCTGCCCGTGACGCCCACGGCGGCGGTCACAGCCACGCGCACGACAACAGCATCCGCTGAGCCTTGTCGAAGCATGATCCCGGGATGTTCGAGTCGGTCAAAGGGCTGATCGAGGAGCACGCCGCGGTCCAGGTCGAGCTGTCGGATCCCGCCGTCCACGCCGATGCGGCGCGGGCCAAGCGGGTCAACCGGCGCTACGCCGAGCTGTCGCGCATCGTGAAGGCACACGAGGACTGGACCGCGGCATCCCACGATCTCGAGGCGGCGCGCGAGCTCGCCCGGGAGGACGAGGCGTTCGCCGAGGAGGTGCCGGCGCTCGAGACGCGGCTCGCCGACGCGCAGGAACGTCTGCGACGGCTCCTGATACCTCGAGACCCCGACGACGCGCGCGACGTCATCATGGAGATCAAGCAGGGCGAAGGCGGCGCCGAGTCGGCGCTGTTCGCCGCGGACCTCCTGCGGATGTACCTGCAGTACGCCGCGTCGAAGGGCTGGAAGACCGAGCTGCTCGAGCGCAACGAGTCCGACCTCGGCGGCTACAAGGACGTCCAGGTCGCGATCAAGGGCTCATCGAGCGACCCCGCCCAGGGCGTGTGGGCGCACCTGAAGTACGAAGGCGGCGTGCACCGCGTGCAGCGCGTCCCCGCCACCGAGTCGCAGGGGCGCATCCACACGTCGACGACCGGGGTGCTGGTCTTCCCCGAGGTCGACGAGCCGGAAGAGATCCACATCGATCCCAACGACCTGAAGATCGACGTCTTCCGGTCGTCCGGCCCGGGCGGTCAGTCCGTCAACACGACCGACTCCGCGGTGCGCATCACGCACGTTCCCACGGGGATCGTGGTGTCGATGCAGAACGAGAAGTCCCAGCTGCAGAACCGCGAGGCCGGCATGCGCGTGCTGCGGGCCCGCCTGCTCGCCAAGCAGCAGGAGGAGCTCGAGGCGGCGGCATCCGATGCGCGCAAGTCGCAGATCCGCGGCATGGACCGCTCCGAGCGCATCCGCACGTACAACTTCCCCGAGAACCGCATCGCCGACCACCGCACCGGATACAAGGCGTACAACCTCGATCAGGTCATGGACGGCGCGCTCGACCCGATCATCGAGTCCGCGATCCAGGCGGACGAAGAGGCGCGGCTGGCCGCCCTCGGCAGCGACTCCTGACCGCAGGCGACGCGCCATGCGTCGCACAGGGGCCTGGCCCGGCGCAACCCGTCAGATGACGTACTCGGGGGTCGTGAGCAGGGCGCGCGTGTCTTCGCCGGTGCGGCGGGACCGCGGCTTGGCGGGGACGCCGACGAGGACGCTGTCGGCCGGCGCGTCCTTGGTGACGACGGCGTTGGCGCCGACGACGGAGCCTGCGCCGATCGTGACCGGGCCGAGGATCTTCGCGCCCGCGCCGACCGCCACGCCGTCGCCGATCGTGGGGTGGCGCTTGCCGCCCTCGCGCTGCCGGCCTCCGAGCGTCACGCCGTGGTAGAGCAGCACGTCGTCGCCGACCTCGGCGGTCTCGCCGATCACGACGCCCATGCCGTGGTCGATGAAGAAGCGACGGCCGATCGTCGCGCCGGGGTGGATCTCGATGCCGGTGAGCCAGCGCGTCACCTGCGAGCCGGCGCGGGCGATGAAGCGCGCGCCCCGCGTCCACAGCCCGTGCCACAGCCGGTGCGACCAGATCGCGTGGAGCCCGGGGTACAGCAGCGCGATCTCGAGGCCGCTGCGAGCGGCGGGGTCGCGCAGCTTCGCCGCGGCGACGTCCTCGCGGACGCGGGCGACGAATCCGATGCGTTCGTTCATTTCTTCTCGGCCTCCGGTTCGCGCAGGTGCTCGTAGAGCGCGGTCGACAGGTATCGCTCGCCCGAGTCGGGCACGATGACGACGATCCTCCGGCCCTCGGCCTCAGGACGTGCCGCGATCTCGAGGGCGGCCCAGACCGCGGCGCCGGCCGACATCCCCGCGAGGATGCCCTCGCGCGTGGCGAGGTCGCGCGCGGTGCGGATCGCGTCGTCGAACTCGACGTCGAAGATCTCGTCGACGACGGAGCGGTCCAGCACGTCCGGCACGAAGTTCGGGCCGATGCCCTGGATGCGGTGGCCGCCGGCGCGCCCTTCGGTGAGCACGGGGGAGTCCTTGGGCTCGACGAGCACGATCCGGGTCTCGGGGCTGCGCTCCTTGAGCACCTGCCCGACCCCGGTCACCGTGCCGCCGGTGCCCGAACCGGCGACGAACCAGTCGACGCGGCCTTCGGTGTCGCGCCAGATCTCCTCGGCCGTGGTGCTGCGGTGGATCGCGGCGTTCGCCTCGTGCTCGAACTGGCGGGCCAGCACGGCGCCGGGCGTCTCGGCCGCGATCCGCTTGGCCGTCTCGACCGCCTCGGTCATGCCCTTGTACGGGTCGGTCAGGACGAGCTCGGCACCGTAGGCCTTCAGCAGCGTGCGGCGCTCCTTCGACATCGATGCCGGCATCGTGAGGATCACCCGGTAGCCGCGCGCAGCACCGATGAGGGCCAGCGCGATCCCGGTGTTGCCGCTCGTGGACTCCACGATCGTGCCGCCGGGGACCAGCTCGCCCGCCGCCTCCGCCGCTTGGACGAGCGCATAACCGAGGCGGTCCTTGACCGACGAGCCCGGGTTGTAGAACTCGAGCTTCGCGAGCACCTCCGCGCCGAGCCCCTCGGTGAGCGCGTTGAGGCGCACCAGCGGCGTCTCGCCGAACGCGGTGGTGATGTCGGGATGGATGCCGGGCACGAACGCTCCTTTTCAGGCCGGGATGCGACGACGGCGCGACGGCGTCCGAACTGGTCCTAGCGTCCCAGAGGATCGCGCGTCGCGCCGCCGTGCGGGTTCAATCCTCCCGCAGATCCTCGAAGAGCGCAGTCGACAGGTACCGCTCGCCGGTGTCGGGCGTGACGACGACGATCTTCTTCCCGGCGTTCTCGGGACGCGCGGCCAGCTGCAGGGCGGCCCACACGGCCGCGCCGCTGGAGATCCCGACGAGGATGCCCTCCTTCGCGGCGAGTTCGCGCGAGGTCGAGATGGCGTCGTCGAACTCGACGGTGACGACGTCGTCGAACACCTCGGTGTCGAGGATCGGCGGCACGAAGTTCGGGCCGATGCCCTGGATCTTCGCGGGACCGGGCGTCCCGGTCGACAGCAGCGGCGACGCGGACGGCTCGACGGCGACGACCTGCACGCTGGGCTTGCGCTCCTTGAGCACCTGGCCGACACCGGTGATGGTGCCGCCGGTGCCGACGCCGGCGACGAAGATGTCGACCTCGCCGTCGGTGTCGCGCCAGATCTCCTCGGCGGTGGTCTTGCGGTGGATCTCGCGGTTCGCCTCGTTCTCGAACTGCTTCGCCAGGATCGCCCCGGGCGTCTCGGAGGTGATGCGCTCGGCTTCGGCGACCGCGAGCTTCATCCCGCCGGCCGGGTCGGTGAGCACGAGCTCGGCGCCGAATCGCTTGAGCAGCTGGCGGCGCTCGACCGACATCGACGAGGGCATCGTGAGGATGACCTTGTAGCCGCGCGCCGCGCCGACGAGCGCGAGCGCGATGCCGGTGTTGCCGCTCGTGCCCTCGACGATGGTGCCGCCGGGCTGCAGCGCGCCGGAGGCCTCGGCCGCATCGACGATCGCGATGCCGAGACGGTCCTTCACGCTCGAACCGGGGTTGTAGAACTCGAGCTTCGCGTACACCTCGGCGCCGGCGCCGTCGGTGACGCGGTTGAGGCGGACGAGCGGCGTGTTGCCGAAAGCAGCGGTGATATCGGAGTGGATGCCGGGCATGTCGATCGGCCTTTCGGGAGGGTCACGTCAGATGGCCCCCAGCCTAGGACGCGGTGCCCGGCGTGAGTCCTTGTATGACGAATCGTCACGGCGGTCGCGAGTCCGGACGCCGCGTCGTGGCGCCGGCATCGCCGCATAGAGTGGAGGCGTCATGAGCTCCGCCGCACCGTCCGTCGCCGAGGCGCTCCGCCATGCCGCAGCACGACTGGCCGCAGCGGGCATCGCCGATCCCGTCGTCGATGCGGAGCTCCTCGCGGCGTTCGTCCTCGGGGTGACGCGCGGGGGAGTGCAAGCCGCGTCGCTGCGGGGCGACGCCGTCTCGGCGGACGACGTGCGGCACCTGGAGCAGCTCGTGGAGCGCCGGGCCACCCGCGAGCCGCTCCAGCACATCACCGGCGTCGCACCGTTCCGCCACCTCGAGCTGCGTGTGGGCCCGGGCGTGTTCGTGCCGCGGCCCGAGACCGAGGTCGTCGCGCAGCTCGCGATCGACGCGCTGCGGGTCGCGGCATCCGAAGCCCCTGTCGCGGTCGATCTCGGCACCGGGAGCGGCGCGATCGCGCTGGCGATGGCGACCGAGGTGCCGCACGCGCAGGTGTTCGCCGCCGAGAACTCCGTCGACGCGTTCGTGTGGACCAAAGAGAACTTCGCGCGCGTCGGCGCCGGCAATGCGCGCCTCGCCTTCATCGACCTGGAGCACGCGTTCCCCGAGCTCGACGGCACGGTCGCGGTGGTCGCGTCCAACCCGCCGTACGTTCCGGATGCCGCGATCCCGCGCGACCCGGAGGTCCGGTTCTTCGATCCGCCCGCCGCGCTGTACGGGGGAGAGGACGGGCTCGACGTGGTCCGCGTGCTCAGCCGCGTCGGTCTGCGCCTGGCGCACCCCGGCGGGACGATCGTGATCGAGCACGGCGAGTGGCAGGGCGAGGCGATCCGCGGCATCCTCGCGGCGGACGGCTGGCGCGCCGCGGCGACCCACCCCGACCTGACGATGCGGGATCGGGCGACGACCGCCCTGCGTCCCTGAGCCCCGGGGGCGGCAGATCTCGCTTCCCTCGCCGCGTCCGGCCGAGGCGAGCCGTGGGGCCGGCCCGGTGTCCAATTAGACTGTGGGCGACATGTCCCCCATCTTCGACTGCCGTGACGAGGCTGAGCTGCTCACCGGCATGCGCCAGGCGCGCCAGGCCATCGGTCGCGGCGACCTCGTGGTCATCCCGACCGACACCGTCTACGGCGTCGCCGCCGACGCGTTCAACGCGGCGGCGGTCGCGCGCCTGCTCGCTGCGAAAGGACGGGGTCGGCAGTCGCCGCCGCCCGTGCTGGTGGCCGGGCTCGCCACGCTGCGCGCGCTCGTGGCCGAAGTGCCCGAGCCCGTCGAGCGGCTGGTCGAGGAGTTCTGGCCGGGCGGGCTGACCATCGTCCTCCCCGCGCAGCCGTCGCTGTCGTGGGACCTCGGCGACACCCGCGGCACGGTCGCGGTGCGGATGCCGGCGCACCGCCTCGCCCTCGAGCTGCTCGAAGAGACCGGGCCACTCGCCGTCTCGAGCGCGAACCTCACCGGCATGGCCGCCGGGATCACGGCGGAGGATGCGCAGGAGATGCTGCGCGACAGCGTCGCGGTGTACCTGAGCGACGGCCCGTCCAAGACCGGCGTCGCGTCGACGATCGTCGACGCGACGAGTCTCGTGGGCGGTGCGGAGCCGCAGGTGCGCGTGCTGCGCGAGGGCGCGGTCGACCGCGCCCGGCTGCGGGAGGTGCTCGGCGACCTGCTCGAGCCCGATCCCGGCGCCGAGACCGACGCGGGCGGCGAGCCGGCGACGTCCGTCACGGAGGAGGCCGCTCCGCCCGCGGAGCCGGACCGCCCGTGAAGCAGTACGTCTTCACGATCCTGCTGACCGCGGCCGTCACCTTCGTCCTGTCGTGGGTCGTCTGGCGCGTCAGCCTGAGATACAAGCTGTACCCCGGCATCCGCGATCGCGACGTGCACACGACGCCCACGCCCCGGCTGGGCGGGATCGCGATGTTCCTCGGCGTGCTGGCGGCGTTCGCCGTCTCGGCGCAGCATCCGTTCTTCGCCATCATCTGGTCCAATCCGCAGCAGATCTACGCGCTGCTGGGCGCCGCGCTGATCATCGTCGTGATCGGCGTGCTCGATGACCTGTGGGACCTCGACTGGATGATCAAGCTCGGCGCGCAGTTCCTCGCCGCAGGCGTCATCGCGTGGTTCGGCCAGCTGCAGATCTACACGCTGCCGGTGGGCGGCATGACGATCTTCTCGAGCTGGGTGAGCTTCACGCTCACGGTGTTCGCGATCGTCGTCGCCATGAACGCGGTCAACTTCATCGACGGTCTCGACGGACTCGTCGCCGGCGTGTGCCTCATCGCGAACGCGGTGTTCTTCGCATACTCCTACATGGTGTTCCGTGACACCGGGGCCAGCAACTACTTCAATCTGTCGTCGTTCATCGCCGCCGTGCTCATCGGCGCGTGCATCGGCTTCCTGCCGATGAACTGGAGCCCGGCGAAGCTGTTCATGGGCGACGCCGGCGCCCTCATGCTGGGCCTGCTGATGGCATGCTCGGCGATCTCGATCACCGGCAACTTCGACCCCGCCATGCTCGGCGACAACGACCAGTTCGGCCGCTCGCAGCTCCTCGGTGCGTTCATCCCGATCCTGCTGCCGGTCGTGGTCGTGCTGCTCCCGCTGCTGGACTTCGGCCTGGCCGTGGTGCGGCGCATGAGCCGGGGGAAGTCGCCGTTCTCGCCCGACCGCAAGCACCTGCACCATCGCATGCTCGACATGGGCCACTCCGACCGCGACGCGGTGCTGATCTTCTACGCCTGGACGGCGCTGGTGAGCCTGTCGGTGCTGCTGATGTACATCGGCACGACCCTCGAATGGCCGGGGGACTACCTCTTCGGCGTGGTGTACGGCGTCGTCGGCGTGGCCGCATGCCTCGTCGTCACGCTGCCGCCCGCACGCCGCGCTTCCGCGGCGCACGCCGCTCCCGCGGCCGCGCCGGAGCGCGCGCCCGACCCCGAACCCTCCCCGGAGAACGCCCGATGACCCCCAGCCCTGTCTCCAGCACGCCGATCCTGCGCACCGTCCTGGTGTGGTCCGGCGCCGTCACCGCCGTGCTCGCCGTGGCGGGTGCCGTCGTCGGCTCCCTCGTCGCCGGCGAGGCGGGCCTGTGGAGCGCGCTCGTCGGCGTGCTCGTCGCCGCCGTGTTCCTCGCGATCACCGGCGCCAGCATCCTCATCGCGAACCGGTGGTACGGCGACGCGCTCTACGTGCCGCTGTTCTTCGCCATCGTGCTCGGCGGATGGATCCTCAAGTTCGTCGTCTTCATCGTCGCGCTGCTGCTGCTGCGCGATCAGCCGTGGATCGAGCCCACCGTGTTCTTCGTCGCGGTCGTGGTGAGCGTGCTCGCCTCGCTCCTGGTCGACGTGGTGGTGCTGCTGCGCATGCGCGTGCCGCACGTCAGCGACGTGCAGCTGCCGACCGATCCCGACGCGGGGGACCGCACGAGCGACCCGGATCCCGCGCCGTGAGCGCGCCCGCCGGGCGGATTCAGCGACCTCTCAAGTTTGATAGGCTGGTCGAGCGCCCGCCCGCTCGCTCTGCGAGCGCTTGCGGAGTGACGCTCACCGACCATCGTCGCAACGGTTCTCGACCGATGCCCCGAAGCTGGAGCCAGCGCTGACTACTCAAGCTGCGACCCTGATCGCCCCCTTTGCCGCGGACGCCCCTCCGGAGTTCCACGGGCCCTCGATCGACGAGTTCTTCCCTGAAGTGCTCTTCAACGTCTTCGGCGTCATCCCGGTCACTCGGATCAACCTGATCCAGATCCTCGCGACCATCGCGGTCGTGCTGATCTTCTGGCTCGGCACTCGGCGCATGCGGGTCGTGCCCGGGCGGTTCCAGAGCCTGGTCGAGATGGGCCTGGACTTCGTCCGGGTGAACATCGGCGAGGACCTCCTCGGCCGCAAGGACGCCCAGCGCTTCCTGCCGATCCTCACCACCATCTTCTTCATGGTGCTGTTCATGAACATCACGGGAATCATCCCGTTCCTGAACATCGCCGGGACGAGCATCATCGCCGTCCCGCTCACCCTGGCGATCGTGAGCTACGTCACGTTCATCTACGCGGGCATCAAGAAGAGCCCGAAGAACTTCTTCAAGAACTCGCTCTTCCCGTCGGGCGTGCCGTGGCCGATCTACATCATCGTCACGCCGATCGAGCTCATCTCGACGTTCATCATCCGGCCGGTCACGCTGACCCTCCGACTCCTGATGAACATGATGGTCGGCCACCTCCTGCTGGTCCTCTTCTTCGCGGCCACGCAGTTCTTCATCTTCGACATGGGCGGCTGGTGGTCGCTCCTCGGCGCGGGCAGCCTCGCGTTCGGCTTCATCTTCACCCTGTTCGAAATCCTGGTGGCCGTCCTCCAGGCGTACGTCTTCGCTCTCCTCACCGCGGTCTACATCCAGCTCGCGGTCGCGGAAGAGCACTGAGCGGGTCGGTCCCCAACCTGTAAATCACAGGACCGCCCACAACCGAAAGGAAACACCCCCGTGGACGCAACTACGGTTCTCGCCCAGGTCAGCGGAAACGTCGCGACGATGGGCTACGGCCTCGCCGCGATCGGACCGGCCATCGGCGTGGGCATCGTCGTCGGCAAGACGATCGAGGGCGTGGCGCGCCAGCCCGAGCTCGCCGGCCGCCTGCAGGTGCTCATGTGGATCGGTATCGCCTTCACCGAGGCGCTCGCCTTCATCGGCATCGCCACCTACTTCATCTTCCAGTAATCGCCGAAACCAGTCTTAAGGAGACAGGATGCTGAACGCTCTTGTCGCGTACGCGGCGGAGGAAGGGGCGGCCCACAACCCGCTCATCCCCGCCTGGTACGACATCATCTGGTCGGCGGTCTGCTTCGTCGTCATCCTCGTGATCTTCTGGTTGGTCGCCCTTCCGCGCATGAAGAAGCTGCTGGACGAGCGTTCCGCCGCCATCGAGGGCAACATCGCGAAGGCCGACGAGGCGCAGCGCAAGGCCGAGGCGGCTCTCGAGGAGTACACCGCCCAGCTCGCCGATGCGCGCAAGGAAGCCGGCGAGATCCGCGACGCCGCCCGCGAGGACGGCAAGAAGATCGTCGCCGAGGCCAAGGAGTCCGCCTCCACCGAGGCCGCCCGCCTCACGGCGACGGCTCACGCCCAGATCGAGGCCGAGCGTCAGTCCGCGCTCGTGTCGCTGCGCGGCGAGGTGGGCACGCTCGCCCTCGACCTCGCAGGCGGCGTGATCGGAGAGACGCTCACCGACGACAAGAAGGCCCAGGCCGTCGTCGACCGCTTCCTCGCCGAGCTCGAGGCATCCGAAGGAGCCAAGGCGTAATGGGCAGCGCGACCACTCAGGCCCAGGCGGCGACGACCGCGGCGCTCACCGCCGCGTCGGGAGTCGACCTCGACGTCGCCCGCGAGCTGTTCGCGGTGGCGCGCGCCGTGGGCGATTCGTCGCAGCTGAGCGGCGCGCTCGCCGACTCCTCGGCACCCGCCGATGCGCGGCGCAAGGTCGTCGCCGACGTGTTCGGCGCGTCGGTGAAGCCCACGACGGCGTCGCTGCTGACCACCGCCGTGGAGCAGCGCTGGTCGAGCGCCGGCGATCTCGCCGACGGGATCGACGAGCTCGCCGTGCGGGCAGCCGCCATCGCGGACGCCTCGGCCGATGTCGAAGGCGAGCTGTTCGGGTTCTCCCGCACCGTGGCCGACAATCCCGAGCTCGAGCTCGCCCTCGGAAGCCGGATCGGCGATTCGGCCGCGAAGGCCGAGCTCGTCGAGTCGCTGCTGAAGGGACGCGCGAGCGAGGCGGCGACGCTGATCGCGGCATCCCTCATCCGCCATCCGCGTGAGCGGCGCGTGCGCCAGGTCCTCGCGCGGGCGACGAGGCTCGTCGCCGACCAGCGCGGTCGCACGGTCGCCACCGTCGTGACGGCGGTTCCGCTCAGCGCAGCCCAGACCGAGCGCCTCACCTCGACGCTGTCGAAGCGATACGGCGCGAAGGTCACCCTCAACACCGTCGTCGACCCGACCGTCGTCGGCGGCATGCGGGTGCAGATCGCCGACGACGTGATCGACGCGAGCGTGTCGGCGCGCCTGGCCGACCTCCGCCAGCGACTCGCCGGCTAGACAGACTTCCCGCCTCCCGCGGAGATTTCGGGGCCGAGGCCCCATGAACGAAGGAAAACAATGGCAGATCTCTCTATCAGCCCCGACGTCATCCGTGACGCGCTGAAGGACTTCGTCGCCGCTTACGAGCCCTCGGGCGCCGCGGCGACCGAGGTCGGCACCGTCATCGACGCCGCGGACGGTATCGCGCACGTCGAGGGCCTGCCCGGCGTCATGGCGAACGAGCTCGTCACGTTCGAGGACGGCACCCAGGGTCTCGCGCTGAACCTCGACGAGCACGAGATCGGCGTCGTCGTGCTCGGCGAGTTCTCGGGCATCGAGGCCGGTCAGCCGGTCACCCGCACCGGCGAGGTGCTCTCGGTGCCGGTGGGCGACGGATACCTCGGCCGGGTCGTCGACCCGCTCGGCAACCCGATCGACGGCCTCGGCGCCGTCGCGACCGAGGGCCGTCGCGCCCTGGAGCTCCAGGCGCCCGGCGTCATGCAGCGCAAGAGCGTGCACGAGCCCCTGCAGACCGGCATCAAGGCGATCGACGCCATGATCCCGGTGGGCCGCGGTCAGCGCCAGCTCATCATCGGCGACCGCCAGACCGGCAAGACGGCGATCGCGATCGACACGATCATCAACCAGAAGGCCAACTGGGAGTCGGGCGACGCCACGAAGCAGGTCCGCTGCATCTATGTCGCGATCGGCCAGAAGGGCTCGACCATCGCGGCCGTGAAGGGCGCGCTCGAGGACGCAGGCGCGATGGAGTACACCACCATCGTCGCCGCCCCCGCCTCCGACCCGGCCGGCTTCAAGTACCTCGCCCCGTACACCGGATCGGCCATCGGCCAGCACTGGATGTACGACGGCAAGCACGTCCTGATCATCTTCGACGACCTCACCAAGCAGGCCGAAGCGTACCGTGCCGTCTCGCTGCTGCTCCGCCGCCCGCCGGGCCGCGAGGCCTACCCGGGCGACGTCTTCTACCTGCACTCGCGTCTGCTCGAGCGCTGCGCGAAGCTGTCGGACGAGCTCGGCGCAGGCTCCATGACGGGTCTCCCGATCATCGAGACCAAGGCGAACGACGTGTCGGCCTACATCCCGACCAACGTCATCTCGATCACGGACGGCCAGATCTTCCTGCAGTCCGACCTCTTCAACGCCAACCAGCGCCCCGCGGTCGACGTCGGCATCTCGGTGTCGCGCGTCGGCGGTGACGCCCAGGTGAAGTCGATCAAGAAGGTGTCGGGAACGCTCAAGCTCGAGCTCGCCCAGTACCGCTCGCTCGAGGCCTTCGCGATGTTCGCGAGCGACCTCGACGCGGCATCCCGCCGACAGCTCGCCCGCGGTGCGCGCCTGACCGAGCTGCTCAAGCAGCCGCAGTACTCGCCGTACCCGGTCGAGGAGCAGGTCGTCTCGATCTGGGCAGGCACCAACGGCAAGCTCGACACCATCGAGGTCGAGGACGTGCTCTCGTTCGAGCGCGAGCTGCTGGACTACCTGCGTCGCAACACGACGATCCTCGACACGCTCCGCGAGACGAACGTCCTCGACGACGACACGGTGGCGGAGCTCGCGAAGCGGACCGACGAGTTCATCCTCGAGTTCCAGGCCGGCAAGGGCCAGGCCATCGGCAAGCCGGGCCACGAAGAGGTCGCAGCCGCCGAGGCGGAAGACGTGAACCAGGAGAAGATCGTCAAGGGCCGCCGCTAAGGCGACACCGGACAGGGACAATGGGCGCACAACTCCGGGTCTACAAGCAGAAGATCAGCACTGCTCAGACGACCAAGAAGATCACGAAGGCGATGGAGCTCATCGCGGCTTCGCGCATCCAGAAGGCGATGGCGCGCGTGCGCGCCTCCTCGCCCTTCGCGCGGGCCGTGACGCGGGCCGTCTCCGCCGTGGCGACGCACTCGAACGTCGATCATCCGCTGACCGTGGAACGCGAGACGATCCGCCGCTCGGCCGTGGTGATCTTCACGTCCGACCGCGGCCTCGCGGGCGCGTTCAACTCGCAGATCCTCCGCGAGGGCCTGGAGCTCGCGCAGCTGGTGCGCGAGCAGGGCAAGGAGCCGGTGTTCTACCTCGTCGGCCGCAAGGCGGTCGGCTACTTCCAGTTCCGTCGCATGCAGAGCGCGGCGGAGTGGACCGGCGACACCGACACCCCCCACTTCAGCACGGCCGAAGAGATCGCCGCGGTGCTGCTGGACGCGTACGACCGCGGCGGCGACGATGGCGGCGTCGACGAGATCCACCTCGTCTACAACCGCTTCGTGAGCATGATGACGCAGTCTCCTGAGACGGTGCGCCTGCTTCCGCTGGAGGTCGTCGAGGCGGAGGAGTCGGCCACCGCCCAGGTGTACCCGCTGTACGAGTTCGAGCCGGATGCCGAGGTCGTCCTCGACGCCCTGCTCCCGGTGTACATCCAGAGCCGCGTGTTCAACGCGCTGCTGCAGTCGTCGGCCGCGAAGCACGCTGCGACCCAGAAGGCGATGAAGTCGGCGAGCGACAACGCCGACAAGCTCATCACCGACTACACCCGCCTGCGCAACAACGCGCGTCAGGCCGAGATCACTCAGCAGATCGCCGAGATCGTCGGCGGCGCCGACGCGCTGTCGTCCGGCAAGTAGCCCGGCGTCCGGCATCCCGCACTGCGCAACAGACCACACGAAAGAGAAGAAGCCATGAGCCTCACCGCTGAGAAGACCGCGACCGCGGTCGGGCGCGTCGCGCGCGTCACCGGCCCGGTCGTCGACATCGAGTTCCCCCACGACTCGCTCCCCGACATCTACAACGCGCTCAAGACCACGATCACGATCGACGACGAGTCGACCGAGATCACACTCGAGGTCGCGCAGCACCTCGGCGACGACCTCGTGCGCGCCATCTCGCTGAAGCCGACCGACGGCATGGTCCGCGGCCAGGAGGTGCGCAACACCGGTGGCCCGATCACGGTTCCCGTGGGCGACGTCACCAAGGGTCGCGTCTTCAACGTGACCGGCGACGTCCTCAACGCCGAGCCGGGCGAGACCATCGAGGTCACCGAGCGCTGGGGCATCCACCGTCAGGCGCCGTCGTTCGACCAGCTCGAGTCGAAGACCCAGATGTTCGAGACCGGCATCAAGGTCATCGACCTCCTCACCCCGTACGTGCAGGGTGGCAAGATCGGCCTCTTCGGCGGCGCGGGCGTCGGCAAGACCGTCCTCATCCAGGAGATGATCCAGCGCGTCGCGCAGGACCACGGTGGTGTGTCGGTGTTCGCCGGTGTCGGCGAGCGCACGCGTGAAGGCAACGACCTCATCCACGAGATGGAGGAGGCGGGCGTCTTCGACAAGACCGCCCTCGTCTTCGGTCAGATGGACGAGCCGCCGGGGACGCGCCTGCGCGTCGCACTGTCGGCACTGACGATGGCGGAGTACTTCCGCGACGTGCAGAAGCAGGACGTCCTGCTGTTCATCGACAACATCTTCCGCTTCACGCAGGCGGGCTCCGAGGTGTCGACCCTGCTCGGCCGCATGCCGTCCGCCGTGGGCTACCAGCCGAACCTGGCCGATGAGATGGGCATCCTGCAGGAGCGCATCACGTCGACCCGCGGTCACTCGATCACGTCGCTCCAGGCGATCTACGTCCCCGCCGACGACTACACCGACCCGGCACCGGCGACCACCTTCGCGCACCTCGACGCGACGACCGAGCTCTCGCGCGAGATCGCGTCGAAGGGTCTGTACCCCGCGGTCGACCCGCTGGCCTCGACGAGCCGCATCCTCGACCCGCGCTACATCGGGGAGGACCACTACCGCGTGGCCACCGCCGTCAAGCAGATCCTGCAGAAGAACAAGGAACTCCAGGAGATCATCGCGATCCTCGGTGTCGACGAGCTCTCCGAAGAGGACAAGATCGTCGTGTCGCGTGCACGCCGCATCCAGCAGTTCCTCTCGCAGAACACCTACATGGCGAAGAAGTTCACCGGCGTCGAGGGCTCGACCGTCCCGATCAAGGAGACCATCGAGTCGTTCGACGCGATCGTCAAGGGCGATTTCGACCACGTCGCCGAGCAGGCCTTCTTCAACGTCGGCGGCATCTCCGACGTCGAAGAGGCGTGGGCGCGCATCCAGAAGGAGAACGGCTGACATGCCGCTCAAGGTGAGCCTCGTCTCCGCTGACGCGGAGGTCTGGTCGGGAGAGGCGTCGCTCGTCGTCGCCAAGACCGTGCTGGGCGAGATCGGCTTCATGCCGGGGCACGAGCCCGTGCTGGCGATCCTCGCCGAGGGTCAGGTGCGCATCACCGAGACCTCCGGCTCGAAGATCATCGCCAACGCGCAGGACGGCTTCCTCTCGATGGAGGGCGACGACCTCACGATCGTCGCCGGCAACGCGGCGCTGATCGCCTGACGACGACTGTCACGCGTCGGCCGGTTCCTCACGGAACCGGCCGACGCGCGTTTTCGGGAGCATGATGCTGATTCTTCTGCCGCCCTCCGAGACCAAGCGGGCCGGGGGCACCCCTGCGCCGCTCGACGTCGCGGGTCTTGCGCTGCCGTCGCTGGCGCCGCAGCGCGAGGCCGTGGTCGATGCCCTCGTGGCGCTGTCCGCCGACGAGGACGCGGCCGTGCGCGTCCTGAAGCTCGGCGCGACGCAGCGCGGCGATGTCGCCGTGAACGCGGCGCTGCGTCAAGGACCCACGATGGCCGCGGTCGACCGCTACGTCGGAGTCCTCTTCGACGCCCTCGACGCGGCGTCTCTCGACGCGCCGGCCCGGCGGTGGCTCGGTGCGCACGTGCTGATCCACTCGGCGCCGTTCGGACCGGTGGGCGCGCTCGACCGCATCCCCGCGTATCGGCTCGGCGCGTCGACCGCGCTGCCGGACGTGCCGCCGTTGCGGCGGGTGTGGGCGGATGCCGTGACCGCGGCGCTCGACGCGCTCGCGCCCCGATTCGTGCTGGATCTGCGCTCGGAAGCCTACGCGGCGCTCGGGCCGGTGCCCGCCGGCATCCCGTCGCTCTATGTGCGCGTGGTCGCCGAAGGGCCCGGGGGTGCCGTACGCGCCCTCAATCATTTCAACAAGCACACCAAGGGCGTGCTGGTGCGCCGTCTCGCCGGCGACCGCCCGCGGGTCGCCTCGCGCGAGGGATTCGTGCGGTGGGCGGATGCCGCAGGATTCCGTGTGCGCGAGAACGCGCGGGGCGAGCTCGAACTGTTCGCCTGAGCGGGTCAGCGCCGGGTGTGCTGCGCGGTCCGCTCGGTGTTCTCGGCGATCGCGATCAGGGCGACGACGGCCTCGATGACGAACCTCAGCAGGACGATCGCGAGGAACGTCAGCACGGGCACGATGATGATCGTGGCGATGAGAGCGCTGATGCCCGCCCCGACGTTGAAGGGCATCACGCTGATGGCCCCGAGGAGGCCGCTGACGAAGTACACCAGGAAGCCGATGCCGATCGCGATGAGGCCGACGAGGTAGAAGACGCTCGCGAGCCGGCGCGTGATGAAGGTGCGGAACGACAGATCGAACAGCGCGGAGAAGAAGCCCTTCCCGACCTGCGAGACGTCGCCTCCGACGGTGGGAACGCCGGTGTCGTCGGGATCGTCCGCCGGCGAGTACGCGGCGCGGGCACCCGATGGCGCGTCCACGGTGCGGGCGGCGTCGGCGGCGGACTGCTCGGGCAGCGGCGGGGGAGTGGGCGCTGCAGGATTCGGATCGCTCATGCGGCTCCTTCGGTCGAGGGGTTGTGCTCAGGGTATCCACCCGGCGCGCGGGGGGCCATCCCCCGAAACCGGGGGTGAATGCTGACAGTTTGCTGAACGCCTCGATAGCATGTGTCGAGCGGGGCAGGGGCCCCGTGGACGTCGAACACGTCCTGCATCGACATTCGGAGGTCGCTCCATCATGTACGACGACGATTACGGCGTCGGGGTCGCGCTCGCGTGGCTCGTGTTTCTGCCGTTCTTCCTGCTCTTCCTGGTGGCTGCCTACGTCATCGGCTCATGGTTCCTCATGAAGATCTTCGACAAGGCCGGTGTGCAAGGGCGCTGGCGCGCGTGGGTGCCGGTCTACAACACGCTGATCTTCGTGAAGCTGGGCGACCTGAACCCGTGGTGGCTGCTGATCCTGTGGGGCGGTGCGGTCGTCCTCGGATGGGTCCCCGTCCTCGGTTGGCTCATCGGCATGGCGGCGTTCGTGTACACGCTGCTGGCTGCGTGGCGCGTCGGACTGAAGCTGCAGAAGGAGGCCGTCTGGCTCATCCTCTACTTCTTCCTCGCGATCGTGTGGCTGGGCATCAACGCGTTCGACCGGTCGCGCTGGAACACCGCGATCCCGGCCGCGCCGTGGGCGGGCAACTTCCTCGCCGACAACACGGTGTGGGCGGGCGTCCCGAGCCAGGTGCCCGCGGGCGGGTACCCCGCGAACCCTGCGACGTCTCCGGCGGGCCAGCCCCCGGCCGGCTACCAGCCCCCTGCGGGCTACCAGCCGCCGGCCGGCTACACCCCGCCGGCGCCGCCCGCGCCTCCGGTCACTCAGCCTCCGGCGGCGACCACGCCGCCCGTGACGCCGCCGCCCGCGGCGCCCTCGGCGCCGGCCGCCGAGCCGCCGGCTACCGAGCCGCCGGCTACCGAGCCGCCGGCTGAAGAGCCGAAGCAGTAGACGACCATCGCCACGGCCCCTCACCCCGCAGGTGAGGGGCCGTGGCGTTCTCGTGCGGCGCGCGCATCGCCGGCACCCCGCTAGCGTGGAGGGATGACCTCCTCCGTACCGCTGCGGCGCATAGGCGCCTCCGGTCTTCTCGTCTCCGCCGTGGGCCTCGGCTGCAACAACTTCGGCCGGCCCGGCACGCGTACCGAGACCATCGACGGCACGCGCGAGGTGCTGGATGCCGCGATCGATGCCGGCGTGACGTTCCTCGACACCGCCGACATGTACGGTCGCGACCCGGGACTGTCCGAGACGCTCATGGGCGAGGCGCTGAAGGGGCGGCGCGACCAGGTCACGCTGGCGACGAAGTTCGGGCACTCCGGTCGCGACATGGGCTACCCGGCATCGGGGGCGAAGGCCTCCCGGACGTATGTGCGGCGCGCGGTCGAGGCATCCCTCTCGCGTCTGCAGACGGAGTGGATCGACCTCTACCAGCTGCACACGCCCGATCCGCACACGCCGATCGAAGAGACGCTCGATGTGCTCGCCGATCTCGTCCGCGAGGGGAAGGTGCGCTACATCGGGCACTCCAATCTCAGCGGCTGGCAGATCGCCGAGGCACACTACGTGGCCGCGCAGCGCGCGGGGGTGCCCTTCGTCTCGGCGCAGAACCACTACAGCCTGCTCGCGCGCGCGGCGGAGCGCGAGGTGCTCCCGGCGGTCGAGCGGTTCGGTCTCGGGTTCCTGCCGTACTTCCCGCTGCACAACGGCCTGCTCACCGGCAAGTTCACGCGCGACCACGCGCCGGCGGACTCGCGCATCATGCGCCAGCGCCGGCACGTGTGGCAGGAGGCGCCGTGGGAGGCGATCGAGGCGTATCGCGCGTTCTGCGACGAGCGCGGCATCACGATGCTCCAGGCGACATTCGGCTGGATGCTGGCACGCCCGCCGCTCGCCAGCGTGATCGCCGGCGCGACCAGTCCCGAGCAGGTGCGTGCGAACGCCGCGGCTGCGGCGGCATGGACGCCGACCGCTGAGGACCTCGCACGGATCGACGAGCTGTTCCCGCTCCCGGAGGACCCCGGCGCGAGAGTCTGAAGCGCCGTCCGGCCTGGCGCGCCCGCGGGCGCGGCGGGGGAAGCCACTAGTATGTGAGGACGCGGGACCGACCGGTCCTGACGCCGCGGACGGGGAGGACAACGCGTGCCCGAGGTATCCACCCAGACACGCACCGTCCCGGTGCCGGGTGGCGAACTCGAACTGTCGTGGGCGGCCGTGACCGACACCGGACGACGCCGCGAGGTCAATCAGGACGCGGTCTTCGCATCGTTCCCGCTCTTCGTCGTGGCAGACGGAATGGGTGGCCACGTCGGTGGCGAGATCGCGAGCGCGCGCGCCATCGAGCGGCTGAGCGCCGTCGCCGACGCCGGCACGGTGACGCCCAAGACGATCGAGAAGGCGCTCGCCCGCGCCGTCAAAGACATCGCGGCGCATCCCGAAGCCACCGATGACGGCACCGGCACCACCGTGACGGGGCTCTTCCTCGACACTTCCGGCGACGCCGCGCACTGGGTGACGCTGAACATCGGCGACTCCCGCGTCTATCTCGTGCGCGACGGGGCGATCATCCAGATCACGACGGACCACTCGGTGGTGCAAGAGCTCGTGGCCGCGGGGCGGCTCAGCCCCGAAGAGGCCGAGAACCACCCGTACGGCAACGTCATCACGCGTGCCGTCGGCCCGAGCGAGGGCGTCACGCCCGACTATGTGCGTCTCGACGTCGTCGAGGGCGACCGCTTCGTGATCTGCTCGGACGGGCTGACCAAAGAGCTCACCGACTACGGCATCCGTCACTTCCTCGACGAGAATCCCGATCCCGCCGAAGCGGTGTCGGCGATGCTCGAGGCGGCGCTCGAGAACGGGGGGCGCGACAACATCACGATCGTCGTGCTCGACGTGGGCCGCACCGCCGGGGCCGACGAGTCCTCCACAGCCGACGACTCCTCCACAGCCGACGACTGAGCGTCGTTCGACGCCGGTTGTCCACATCCGCGATCGTGGGGCGGCGCGCCGAGGGGCGGAAGCGGTGGACTGAGATGTGCTCTCGCTCCGCGACTCCCTGACCATCGACTCGCTCAGCGGGCCGTCCGACGACGAGCCCCTGACGCTTCCGCCGGCCTGGACTCCGCCGCCGCGACCGCCGTTCCCGATCATCGCCGCGATCGTGCCCGTCGTCGGCGCCGTCGCGCTGTGGCTCGTGACCGGGTCGATGCTCACCCTGTGGCTGGCGCTCCTCGGGCCGCTGATCGCGGCGGGGACGATGCTCGACGCCCGGCGCGGCGCACGCCGTGACGCGCGGCGCGCGGCGGCCGAGGCATCCCGCGCCCGGGAACGGGTGTCGGCGGCGGTCACGGCGCGCCACGAGGCGGAGCGTGCGCAGCTGTGGGCGCGGCATCCCGATGTCGCGCGGTTCCTCGCCCGCGACGACGACATCTGGCGCGGCGACCGCGCTGCCGCGCTCGTCGTGGGCGAGGGGGAGCGGGGGAGCTCCGTGCGGGTCACCGGCGGGGAAGGCGACCCGGATGCCGCTGCCGTGCGCCGCCGGGCCGGCCGGGTGAGCGGCGCCCCCGTCGTCGCCCCGATCGGCGCCGGCATCGCCGTGGTGGGCGGCGAGACGGTGGCGGCGGCCGTCCAGCGCGCCCTGCTGCTGCAGCTGTGCCTGGCGCTCGCACCGGGCGAGCTGCGTCTCGTTGGTCCGCTCGACGGCGACCTGAGCTGGGCCGAGGAGCTGCCCCATCGCGCGGCGCACGCGGGAACGCGCCTCGCCGTCGTCGCCCCGGGCGGCCGCGTGCCCGCCGACGCCGACATCGCGATCGCCCGGTGCCGTCCGGGGGAGCCGTTGCCGCCGAGATGCGCCGCCGTGCTCACCGTCGGTTCGCCCGACGCCGCACGACTCGAGCACGGCGGCGAGACGACCCTGCTGCGTGTCGAGGGCGTCGGGCAGGTCCAGGCGCAGGTGATCGCCGCGGAGCTCGCGGCGCGTGCCGAGCGCATTCTCGGCCTGGTGCGCAGCGGTCGCGAGCCGGTCGCGCTGGCGCCGCTGCTCGCGGCGTCGCCCGCCGAGGGCCGTCCCGGGCTGGCGGTGCCCATCGGTGTGGCCGGCGGCGAACCGGCCGTCGTCGACCTCGTGGCGGACGGTCCGCACGCGGTGGTGGCCGGCGTCACCGGCTCCGGCAAGAGCGAGCTTCTGATCACGTGGATCCTGGCGCTGTGCGCGACGCGCAGCGCCGACGATGTGACGTTCCTCCTCGCGGATTTCAAGGGCGGCACCGCGTTCGACGGCCTCATGGCCCTCCCGCACGTCACAGGCGTGATCACCGACCTCGACGGCGCGGGCGCCCGGCGTGCGATCGAGAGCCTGCGTGCGGAGCTGCGCCACCGCGAGGCGACGATCGCCGCAGCCGGAGCGCGTGACATCCACGATCCCCGGGTCGCGCTGCCGCGGCTCGTGGTGGTCGTCGACGAGTTCGCCGCCCTGCTCGGCGACCATCCCGAGCTCCACGCCCTCTTCGCCGACGTCGCCGCTCGGGGCCGGGCGCTCGGCATCCACCTCGTCCTGGGCACCCAACGCGCGGCCGGAGTGATCCGAGAGAGCCTTCTCGCCAACTGCCCGCTGCGCATCAGTCTGCGTGTGACCGATCCGTCCGACAGCCGGGCGCTGCTCGGTACGGACGAGGCCGCGCTGCTGCCGGGAGGGGTCGACGGTCGTGGCAGGGCTCTGGTGCGTCGCGCCGGCGACAGCGCGCCGCAGCAGGTCACCATCGCGCTGTCGGGTCCTGACGACGTCGCCACCGCGTCGGCGCGCACGGGGCGCCGCGAGGCCCGGCGCCCATGGCTGCCCGCGCTTCCGGCTCGCCTGCCGCTCGAGGACCTCGTCGATCGGGCGCGCGACGAGGCCGGCGAGGCGGCGCGACGCGAGCCGTCGCGCGGTCTCGCGGGCGGGGCACCGCACGAGGTCGGCGATCGCCCGCTCCTGCTCGGCCTGGCGGACGAGCCGGAGCGCCAGCGGCAGCCGATCGTGGCCCTGCAGACCGCCGACCGGGCGCTCCTGGTGCTGGGCGGTCCGGGATCGGGCGTCTCGAACGTGCTGGACGTCGTCTCGGCACAGGCCGGCGCTCGCCTGGTGCGTGTGCCGCGCGACCTCGAGGGAATGTGGGATGCCGTGGCCGGGCTCGCCGCGACGCGACTGCCCGAGGGCGCCGTCGTCGTGATCGACGACCTCGATGGGACCGTCCCGCGATTCGCTCCCGAGTATGCGCAGGTGATGGCGGAGCGGATCGAGCACATCGTGCGGTGCGCCCCGGACTCGGGTGCGGTCGTGGTGGCGGCGGCGCATCGGCTCGCCGGATCGGTGTCGCGGCTGGCCGATCTCTTCCCGCGCCGGCTGATCCTCGCCTACCCGACCCGCACCGACCATGCCGCGGCGGGCGGCGATCCCTCCGCGCACGAACCCGGCGCCCCCGCCGGACGCGGACGCCTCGACGGCCGCGTCGTGCAGATCGCGCTGGCGCCGCGAGTGGGGCCTGGTACGCGCCGGGAGAGCGCACCGTGGCTGCCGAGCGCTGCGCTCACCGGATTCGTCGCGCGGAGATCGCCGGCGTGCCGCGACGCGCTGGCGGCGTGGGAGCGCCGTGGCGTCGTGGTGCGCGACCTCGACGCCTACGTCGCCGAGCCGGTCGCCGGCACGCCCGCACCTGTCGTGGTGGTGGGCGAGCCGGACGACTGGCAGCGGCACTGGCGTGTGCTCGCCGATGTGCGGGGCGACCACGACCTCGTCGTCGACTCGTCGTGTGCCGCCGAGCTTCGCGTCCTGGCCGGCTTCCGCGGTGTGCCGCCGTACTGCGAACCCGGCCGCGGACGCGCCTGGTTGATGGGCGCCGGTGCCGATCCGAAGCGCATCGTGCTCCCGGGAGCGGGCGCCGAGGCGCCGGGAACCGGCGCGAACCCCGCCGAGCGTGGCGACCGTGCCGTGTGAAGCGGGCCTGCCCGACAGGAGCGCGTGAGCCGCCGGCGACCGACGCGGAGACGCACCCGGGGGCCTGAGGCCCGCGGGTGCGTCTCCGGCCGCGTCAGGCGAGAACCGCCTCGAGCGGTGCCAGCGCAAGCCCGTGCGCCGTCGCGACGCCGGCGGTGACCACGCTGCCGCCGACGACGTTGAGCCCCGCGGCGAGGGCGGCGTCCGCGCGCAGCGCGTCCTTCCAGCCATGCCGGGCGATCTGGCGGATGTAGGGAACCGTCGCGTTGGTCAGCGCCGACGTCGAGGTGTTCGGCACCGCGCCGGGCATGTTGGCGACGCAGTAGAAGATGCTGCCGTGCACCGGGAACGTCGGGTCGGCGTGCGTCGTCGGATGCGTGTCCTCGAAGCAGCCGCCCTGGTCGACGGCGATGTCCACCAGCACGGACCCGGGCCGCATCCGCGCCACCATGTCGTTCGTGACCAGCTTCGGCGCCTTCGCGCCGGGGATCAGCACCGACCCGATGACGACGTCCGACGAGACGGCGCGGTCGAGGTCGAGCGGGTTCGACGCCGCGGTCCGCACGCGGCCCTGGAAGTGGTCGTCGAGGAAGCGGAGTCGCTGGATGTTCGTGTCGAAGATCGTCACGTCCGCGCCCATGCCGGCCGCGATGTACGCCGAGTTCGCGCCGGCGACGCCGCCGCCGATCACGGTCACGGCTGCCGGGCGCGTGCCGGGAACGCCCGACATCAGGAGTCCGAGGCCGCCCGCGGACCGCATGAGCGTGGATGCGCCCACCATCGGAGCCAAGCGTCCCGCGACCTCGCTCATCGGAGCGAGCAGCGGCAGGCCGCCGCCGGAGAGCTGCACCGTCTCGTACGCGATCGCCGTGACGCCGTCGGCGATCAGCCGTTCGGTGAGCGGGCGGTCCGCGGCGAGGTGCAGGTAGGTGAAGAGCACGAGGTCGTCGCGGAAGTATCCGTACTCGCTTGCGATCGGCTCCTTGACCTTGAGCAGAAGCTCCGCGCGGCCCCAGACCTCGGCCGGGTCGTCGAGCAGCACCGCGCCGGCGGCCTCGTACTCGGCATCCGGCATCGACGATCCCTCGCCGGCGCCGCGCTGCACGATCACCTCGTGGCCCGCCGCCACCAGGTCGTGGACGCCCGCCGGCGTCAACGCGACCCGATACTCGTTGTTCTTGACCTCGGTGGGGACACTGATCCTCATCGCGTGATCCTTTCCGCTCCGCCGTTGGAGCGCTCGGGCTCCTGGTGGGAGCGCCTCTAGAAAGCGGGGCGGATGGCCCCGACATCCTGTCCGCCGCCTGTCACGGCGAGATTCAGCCTCGTCATCGCGGCGTCCACGTCCGCGGAGGCCAATGCGCCGTGCCGCTCGAGCAGCCGCAGCGCGACCGCGGTCGCGGCGCGCCCGCTGCCGTCGAGCATCTTCAGCGCGACCGTGGTGCCGTCGGGTGCGACCATCACCATGACGCCCTCGGCGCCGCCCTTAGCGAACACGCCGAGCTGCTCGATGGCGACCGTGTCGGGGCGGCCGGGGCCGTCGATCGTCCACGGGTTCGCCCGCACCGCCTCGACCATCGCGCCCGCGCTGCGGTGCAGCGCGAACGGCGACGAGGTCGAGGAGTTGCCGATCCGGTGGATGGCGCGCGCGAGCCCGAACAGGGTGATGGCGTACACGGGGGCGCCGCAGCCGTCGATCGCGGTGGCCGAGACCTTCTCGCCGACCAGACGCTCGACGACGTCGCGGATGTGGGCCTGCAGCGGATGCTCGGGCGAGAGGTAACCGGACGGGTCCCAGCCGTTCACGACGGCCGTCAGCAGCATCGTGGCGTGCTTGCCCGAGCAGTTCATGCGGATGCGCTGGGGCCGGCCCAGCTCGCGCACCATCTCGTCGCGGGTGGCGGTGTCGCCCGGCCACGCCGGCGGGCAGGCGAGCGCGTCCTCGCCGAGCTGGGCGGCGGCGAGGATGTCGCGCACGACGGCGACGTGACGATCCGTGCCCGAGTGGCTCGCGGTTGCGAGCCCGAGGCGCTCGCCTTCCAGCGGCGCGCCCGCCGCGAGGCACGCGAGGGCCTGCAGCGGCTTGAGGCTGGAGCGGGGGAGGATCAGTGCGGACGGGTCGCCGAGCTTCTGCGCGATCGTCCCGTCGGCGGCCAGCACGAGGGCGATGCCGGCGTGCCGCGACTCGACGAAACCGCTGCGCTCGACGACGGCGAGCTCGACGGCGTCGGCTGCGGCGAAGGTCTGCGGCACTCCGCCAGCCTACCGCGGCGGGAGGGCCGGTCCCGCATGACAGACTGTGCACATGTGGGGCGAGCATCGATACACCGTCCGGACGACGTGGACCGGTGACCGCGGCAGCGGGACGAGCGGATACCGCGACTACGACCGCGCGGTGACGATCGAGATCGACGGCAAGCCGGCGCTGCTCGCGTCGTCCGACAAGCCGTTCCGGGGAGATCCGTCCCGCTGGAACCCCGAGGACATGCTCGTCGCAGCCCTGAGCGAGTGCCACCTGCTGTCCTACCTGCACGCGTGCGTGCAGGCGGGCGTGGTGGTCGTCGGGTACGAGGACGAGGCGTCGGGCCTGATGGTCGAAGACGGCCGCGGCGGGGGCGCCTTCCGCGAGGTGGTGCTCCGGCCGCGCGTGACGGTCGCCGAGGCGTCGATGACGGATGCCGCTGCCGCCGCCCACGCGCAGGCGCACGAGTGGTGCTTCATCGCGAACTCGGTGAGCTTCCCGGTGCGGCACGAGCCGGTCATCCTCGCGGCCGCCCCCTGACCGCGGATTCCCGCGCGTTCGCGGGTCTCCTGCGGGCGAGGCCGGATCAGCGGCGCTCGTGGGGGAGGACCTGCTTGATCCGCTCGATCGGGTTCTGCGCCGGGACCTCGTTGTAGGCGTTCGCGAGCTCCTGGCCTGACAGGGCGTGGATCGCCGCCATGATCTCGTCGGTCGCGAGGCGCCGTGCTCGTCCGGAGTCGGCGGAGCCGTGGTGGCTGAGATCCAGCGGCGCGCCGAACCGCACCGTCACGCGGTGCTTGAGCGACGGCATCTTGGCCCCGACGGGCATGACGTCGTCGGTGCCGATGAGTCCGACCGGGACCACCGGCGCGCCGGTCTGCAGCGCGAGGAACGCGACACCGGTGCGGCCCTTGTAGAGGCGGCCGTCGAGCGACCGCGTCCCCTCCGGGTACAGCGCGACGGCGCTGCCGTCCTCGAGCAGAGCGCGCTGCTGCTCGAGGGCGTCGAGTGCTGCCTGGCCGACCCCGCGCTGCACCGGGACGGCGCCGATCGCGGTGAAGAACTGCCGCGATGCCCAGCCGCCGAGGCCGGAACCGTCGAAGTAGCTCGACTTCGCGAGGAAGTGCACGGGGCGCGGCGCGGCGACGGGGATCGCGATCGAGTCGATGAACGACAGGTGGTTGCTGGCGAAGATGACCGGTCCGGTCTTGGGCACGTGGGCGCGACCCTCGACGTGGGGGCGGTAGACGATCCGGGCGAGCGGCGCGACCACGAATCGCCCCAGCGCATAGGTGGAGCCCATGCGCTTCACCGGCGGCGAGGGGGGCGCGGAGACGGCGGCGCCGTCGTCCGGGTCGTCGGCTCCGGGCACGAGGTCGGAAGTCACCCGTCGAGGGTACTCCCGATTCCATTCCGGTATCGGCATGGCCGTTCTCAGCGCAGCCAGAGGAAAGATGGGGGAGGATGGAGGCTCCGTTTCCATCGACTTGAGGTTGTCACGTGCGCATTCGCCCGCTCGCCGCCCTGTCCGCCGCCGCACTGACGGCCCTCCTGCTCGCAGGATGCTCGGGCTCACCCGAGGGATCCGGGACGCCCTCCCCTGATGCGACGTCGGCCACCGACCTCTGTTCGGTGGCGGCTCCCGAGGGCGACACTGCCGCGGCGGTCACCGTGAGCGGCGAGGTCGGCGAGTCGGCGACCGCCGAGTTCGAGGCGCCCCTCGAGATCGAGAGCGCCGAGCGCGCGATCGTGGTCGAGGGCGACGGCACCGAGATCCAGGACGGCGACTACGTCTCGTACGCGCTCGCGGTCTTCGACGCGACGTCCGGCGAGTCGCTGCAGTCGGGCGGCTTCGGGGACTCCCCGCTGCCCGCGATGCCGATCACGGTCGGCTCCGGCGCCGACCAGTTCTTCGGGTGCGCAGCCGAAGGCACGCGCATCGTGATGACCGTGCCCGACACGGGCAACGGCGCGCTCGTCTACGTGATCGACGTGCTCGGAGTGACTCCCGCGGCCGACTGGTGCGCCGTGGGCGAGCCGGGCGCCGACTTCCCGTCGGTCGAGTTCTCGGCGGAGGGCGTGCCGACCATCACGATCCCCGCGACCGAGCCGCCGGCCGAGGTCCAGATCGAGGTGCTCGAGGAAGGCGACGGCGACGTCGTCGAGCCGGGCGACACCGTCACGGTGAACTACACCGGGATGAAGTGGAGCGACTCCACCGTGTTCGACTCGAGCTGGGAGCGTGGCGAGCCCGCCGAGTTCCAGACGACCGGTGTCGTCGCCGGCTTCCAGCGGGCGCTGGAGGGGCAGACGGTCGGTTCGAAGGTGCTCGTCTCGATGCCGCCGGCCTGCGGCTACGGCGAGGACCCGGCAGCCCACGAGCTCGGCGCGCAGACTCTCGTGTTCGTCGTCGAGATCATCGAGGCCAAGCCCGCCGAGTAGGGGGCCTCTCGATAGGCTGGCCGGATGCGGCGCGTCCTCATCCTCGGCTCGACGGGATCGATCGGCACTCAGGCCCTTGATGTCGTGCGGGCGAACCCCCGCCGATTCGAGGTGGTGGGTCTCGCCGCGGGCTCGGACCGCGAGACGCTCGGCGCGCAGGCGGCGGAACTGGGTGTCGAGCACACCGCGCTGGGAGCGGTCGAGGCCGAGCAGCTGGTCCGTGACGTCGAGGCGGATGTCGTCCTCAACGGCATCACGGGCTCGGTGGGCCTCGGTCCGACGCTCGCCGCGCTCGAAGCCGGCCGGACGCTGGCGCTCGCGAACAAGGAGTCGCTCATCGTGGGCGGCGAGCTGGTGACGGCCATCGCCGCGCCGGGCCAGATCGTGCCCGTCGACTCGGAGCATTCGGCGCTCGCGCAGGCGTTGCGGGCGGGAGACCGCGACGAGGTCCGCCGGCTCGTGCTGACGGCATCCGGAGGTCCCTTCCGCGGCCGCACGCGCGCGTCGCTCGCCGACGTCACCGCCGACGAGGCGCTCGCGCACCCCACGTGGAACATGGGCCGCGTCGTCACCACGAACTCCGCGACGCTCGTGAACAAGGGCCTCGAGGTGATCGAGGCCCACCTGCTGTTCGACGTTCCGTACTCCGAGATCGAGGTGGTGGTGCATCCGCAGTCGATCGTCCACTCGATGGTGGAGTTCGTCGACGGCTCGACGATCGCCCAGGCCTCGCCCCCCGACATGCGGCTGCCGATCTCGCTCGGCCTGGACTGGCCGCACCGCGTCGCCGGCGTCGGGCGCCCCCTCGACTGGCGGGCGGCGACGTCGTGGACGTTCGAGCCGCTCGACGACGAGGCGTTCCCCGCAGTGCGCCTGGCCAAGCAGGTGGGCCGAGCCGGCGGCACCTACCCCGCCGTGTTCAACGCCGCCAACGAGCAAGCGGTCGACGCGTTCCACGAGGGCCGGCTCGGCTTCCTCGGCATCGTCGACACGGTCTCACGCGTGGTCGACGCGCACGAGGCGCCCGCCGCGCTCACCCGCGACGCGCTGACGGAAGCCGAGCGCTGGGCGCGCGAGACGGCCGACAAGGTCATCGCGGCGGCCTCCTGACCCCTCGGCGGAGTCGAGCGACGGCCGATCCTGGCACGTGGCCGAGATCCCCGGCCGCGACGGTGAGGACGGCGGCGCGTCAGGCGTCCGGGAACGCCGGGCGGAGGGGGTCGGATGCCGGGGTCTCGTGCTGCGGATACGGCACCGGCCAGTGCGGCTCGGGCACGGGCCACCCGGCATCCCGCAGCGCGCGCCGGGCGAGCTCGCGTGCCGAGTACGGGGTGCGCACGCCACGGATGTCTCGGTAGTCCTGGTGGCCGGGGCCGGCCCACAGGATCGCGTCGCCGTCGCCCACCATCGCGACGGCCTCGACGATGGCGCGCTCCGGCGGTGAGAACTCGTGGATCTCGGCGTCCGGCTGCGCGCGGCGCGCACCCTCGAGGAGCGTCGCCCGGATCGAGTCGG
The DNA here is from genome assembly GCF_015277855.1 of Microbacterium cremeum. Classification (NCBI taxonomy): domain Bacteria; kingdom Bacillati; phylum Actinomycetota; class Actinomycetes; order Micrococcales; family Microbacteriaceae; genus Microbacterium; species Microbacterium cremeum. The sequence continues at coordinate 2,468,324 of NZ_CP063812.1, read as the reverse complement.
GGTCCTCGTGGCGCGGGTGGTGGTCGGTGACGATCAGGATGTCGCTGCCGAGCACGGCGGTGCGGCCCATGTCGTGGCGCTTGGTGGCGTCGCGGTCGCCGTCGGCGCCGAAGAGCATGACCACCTTGCCGGGGGTCACGCGCCGCACCGCGGCCAGCGTCTTCTCGAACGCGTCGGGGGAGTGCCCGAAGTCGACGTAGACGGCCGGACCGGTCTCGCCCGAGACGAGCTCGGTGCGACCGGGGAGGTACGCCTCGATGCGCTGCCCGTCGAGAGCCCCGGCGATGCGCTCCCACGCGTAGCCGCCCTCGAGGATCATGACGATCGCGAGGCCCGCGTTGGCGGCCATGTGGCGTCCGATCACGGGGACGAGGGTCGTGAGCGTCCGCCCGTCGCGGGCCGTGAGGCGGAACTCGGTGCCCACCTGGCGCTCGTCGAGGATGTCGACCACCCAGTCCGCGGTGGCCGCGGCATCCGGATCCGATGCGAGCGCCGGCGTGCCGACCGTGACCGTCGGCACCTCGCTGCGGGAGACGACCTCGGCGCCCTGCTCGGAGTCGACGCACACGACGGCGCGGCGCGCCCGCTCCGGGCGGAACAGCGGAAGCTTGGCCTCGAAGTACTCGCGCATGTCGGCGTAGTCGTCGAGGTGGTCGTGCGTGAGGTTGGTGAAGCCCGCGACGTCGAATACGATGCCGTCGACGCGGCGGCGGCTGAGCGCCTGCGCGCTCACCTCGACGGCCACCGCCTCGACGCCCCGCTCGCGCATGAGGGCGAGGAGAGAGTGCATCTCGTACGCCTCGGGGGTCGTGAGGCGCGATACGACGACCTGGCCCGCGATATGGCGCTCGGCGGTCGACGAGAGGCCGGTGACCGCGCCGAGCTGCCCGAGGATGCCCTCGAGCAGGTGAGACACGCTCGTCTTGCCGTTCGTCCCTGTCGTGCCGAACAGGAGCGGCAGGTCGTCGTCGCGGCCGGTGCCGTAGACCCAGGCCGACAGCTCGCCGAGGAGCGCGCGGGGGTCGTCCACCAGGACCACCGGAAGCCCGCTCGCGGCGGCGACGTCGGCGCCGGCGGCATCCGTCACCACGGCCACGGCGCCCTTCTCGGCGGCGGCCGCGGCGAACTCGGCTCCGTGCCGGTTGACGCCCCGGACGGCGACGAAGACGTCGCCGGGTCGCAGGTCGGCGGTCGCAAGGGTCACTCCGGTGAGGGTCGTCGCGCTGACGTCGCCGCGCACGTCGACCGCGAAACGTGCGGCGAGGTCTGCGAGCGAGTGGGTCGGCGGCGCGTCCGGGCGGAGCACGGGGGGAAGGGAGGAGGGCGCGTCGGTCGGCATGGCGCCTCCATCTTCTCACCCGTCGCACCGTGCGCCACGCGCGGACCGTGGCTTCGCCCCGGGCCCGCGCGGTGGCTTCGCCCCGGTCGCGCGGTGGCTTCGCCCCGGTCGCGCGAGATCAGGTGATCTCGCGCAGGCAGGACGTTTCACGGGGGAATCGTCCTGCGCAGGCGAGATCACCTGATCTCGCGATGCGTCAGGCCTTGCGGCGGCCTCGCACCAGGACGACCACGAGGGCGGCGACGCCGGCGGCGAGTCCGCCCGCGGCGAGCCAGCGGGCGACCGGGTCGGCGTCCGTCGTGCCCGTGGGGGCGGTTCCGGATGCCTCGGCCGCCGCGTCGTCGGACGCCGCGTCGTCGTCGTGACCGTCGCCCGCGCCGTCGTGGCCGGCGTCGGCGGCCGGCTCGCCGACCTCGACCACGGGTGCGGGCGCGTCGAGATCGTGCGGATCTTCGCCGTCGGCGGCGACCTGGGTCCAGGCGGTCTCACCGGCGACGCAGGTCTGGGTCACCGGGAAGGCGATCGGCGTGCCCGCCGCGGACTCGTCGAACAGCACGTCCATCGAGACGCTCGCCTTCAGGTGGTCCTCGATCGGCGTGCCGGCGGTGAAGACGACGCGCGTGGGCACGCCGTCCGCGTCCGTCTCGCGCTGGATCGTCCAGCCGCCCTGGACGACGGGCGTCGCATTGCCGACTCCCTCGGGGATGTCGATCGCCAGCGAGGTCGTGGGGGAACCGTCGCAGCCGTGCGAGAACGAGAAGGCGAGGGTCGCGGTGCCGCCGGCGCTCGCGGTGCCGGGATCGACATGGACGTGTGCGGACGCCGCGAGCGGGGCGGCGACGGCGAGCGCCAGGCCGGCGAGGCCGCCGAGGGCGACGCGGCGGATACGGGTGGTCGAGAGGACAGTGTTCATGGTGTTCTTTCGTCGTCGGTGCGCGCGGCGGCAAGCGGCAGCGGCGCGCACGGGAATGCAGAAGACACCCGCCCGCTGCGCGACGGCGGCGGCCGGGGAAGTGGCGTGCGGCGCTCAGCGCACCGCGGCGGCGACGCGCGGCGGCCGCGCCGCGACACGTCCGACAGCACCACGGTCGCGGCGGCGCGAGCCGGGAACGGTGGCACCGCGACGAGACGGGGTGCGGCGGGCAGCGCGGCGACCGCGCGGACGCGCGAGAACATCGAACGGATGCCGCGGCCCAGTGCTCGCAGCATCCGCTCACCGGAGACGAGCGCGACGACCGTGGCGGCCGCCGCCACGAGGTGTCCGGCGAGCATCGGCGCGTCGGGCACGAGGAAGGCCGGAAGCGCGCCGCCTCCTGCCGAGACGAAGTAGTGGTCGTGCGACGCGGAGACCGCGGTCGCGTCCGTCCCCGCGGTCAGCGCGAAGGCGACGTGGAAGAAGGCCTGAGCCGCCAGCACGGCGGCGCCCACGCGCCACGCGGCGGGTCGGCGGCCGATGAGCGCGACGGCGAAGGGCGTCGCGAGGATGCCGGCCGCCGCGACCAGTGCGGGCGAGGGCGCACCACCGCCCGCGAGCGTGTGGGCCGTGGCGGCGACGAACGTCGCGATCCATGCCGCGGCGGCGCCTCGCAGAGCGCGCACATGGCGTGGGGTCACGGTTCCTCCTCGGTCGAGCCTATCGAGTGGGCGCGGGCACCACGGTCACACCCAACTCAAAGGCCGGCGCAGGTAGCGTGTGCGTGTGGAAGTTCTCGCGTTCGTCATCGGTGTCGTCCTCATGGTCGTGGGGCTCGCCGTGTCGATCGCGCTGCACGAACTGGGGCACCTGTGGCCCGCGAAGAAGTTCGGGGTGCGCGTCGGGCAGTACATGATCGGCTTCGGCCCGACGCTGTGGTCGCGTCGCATCGGCGAGACCGAGTACGGCGTGAAGGCCATCCCGCTCGGCGGCTACATCTCGATGGCGGGGATGTACCCGCCGTCGCCGGCCCTCCGGCACGCTCAGGAGTCGAGCGCGAGAACCGGTCGCGCCGGCGGCGGTTTCTTCGCCACGATGGTCCAGGACGCCAGGGACGCCAACGACGAGACGCTCGAGGGCGACGGCGACCGGCGCGTCTTCTATCGCCTCCCCGTCTGGAAGCGCATCGTCGTGATGCTCGGCGGACCGGTCATGAACCTCCTGTTCGCGATGGTGCTCTTCGCGATCCTGCTGACCGGCATCGGTGTGCAGACGGCGACCACGACCGTCTCGGCTCTGTCGGAGTGCGTGCCGGCGACCTCGACGTCGGAGTGCACCGCCGACGACCCCACCGCTCCCGCCGAGCGGGCCGGGATCGAGCCGGGCGACAAGATCCTCTCGGTGAACGGGCAGCCGGTCGCGGACTTCGCCGAGGCGTCCGCCATCATCCGGGAGTCGCAGGGCGATCGGCTCGTCCTCGTGGTCGAGCGCGACGGCGTGCAGGAGTCCCTCACCGTGGTGCCCGCGACGATCGAGGGCACGATCACCGCGCCCGACGGCACCACCACGACGGGCGAGGTCGGCTTCGTCGGCATCCGTCCCACGGTGGAGTATGTGCGCCAGCCGATCTGGGCGGGCCCGCAGCTGGCCGTCGAGCGCGCGGGCGCCGTCTCGGGGATCATCCTCCAGCTGCCGGTCAGGGTGTGGGATACCGGCGTCGCGATGGTGACAGGCGGCGAACGTGACCCGAACGGTCCCCTCAGCATCGTCGGAGCCGGGCGGCTGTCGGGCGAAGTCGCCGCCGCCGACGCGCCGGTGCTCAATCGCGTCGCCGGCTTCCTGGAGCTGCTCGCGGCCCTGAACCTCGCGCTGTTCGTGTTCAATCTCATCCCGCTGCTGCCGCTGGACGGCGGGCACATCGCCGTGGCGCTGTGGGAGGGCATCAAGCGGATGTGGGCGAAGGTCTTCCGCCTCCCGCCGCCCAAGCCGGTCGACGCCACCAAGCTCGTGCCGCTCACGTTCATCGTCGTGGTCGCGCTGATCGCGATGGGCGGCGTGCTGATCCTGGCCGACATCGTCAACCCGATCACGCTGTTCTGACCTTCCCGGGGAGTCCGTCGACGTCGGACCACATCGGCACCCCCGGGTGGCTCGCCGCCCCGCCTGCGTCTGCCTCAGGTCGTCGAGCGCGCCTCGCTCAACGAGCCGGGGACGGGGTCAGCGCGTGCGCGACGAGGCGCTCGAGCGTCGTCATGCCGTCGCGCGACAGGATCGACTCGAGGTGGCCCTGCACCGAGGCGAAACCGGCCCCGCGCAGCGCGTACACGTCGCCTGCGGCATCCGCGGCGACCTCCGCGCCACCGACCTCCGTGGTCCCGGGCGAGACGCGCGCGGTGAAGGTGTTGTAGAAGCCGATGGATGCCGGAGTCCCGAACACGTCGACCGTCTTCTGCAGTCCCTGATGCGGTGCGGCCAGGGGCGCCAGCTCGACGCCGAGCGAGTCGGCGAGGATCTGGTGGCTCAGGCATACCGCGAGCAGCGGCCGGTGCGTCGCCCGGCGGCGGGCCACCACCTCGCGCATGCGGCGCATGCGCGGATTCCGCGGGTCGCGGGGGTCGCCCGGCCCGGGGCCCGACACGACGAGCTCTGCATCGTCGATCTGCTCGTCGGTGACCTCGTTCCACGGCGCGATCTCGACGTGCAGGCCGAGGTGGCGCAGCTGGTGCGCGAGCATGGTCGTGAAGCGGTCTTCGGCGTCCACCACCAGCGCCGTGCGACCGGCGAACGGGCCGGCCTCGCCGGTGCCCTGGGGGTTCAGCCAGAACTCTGCGAGGCGCGCGTTGCGCGACGACAGGAGCGCCGAGATCGCGGGGTCGTCGGCGAGACGCCGCGGCTCGGCGGCGGGAGCGTCCTCATCCACGGCATCGGCGGCGATCGCCGCGACGACAGGCTCGGACTCCGCGACGACGGGCTCGGACCCCGCGTCGCGCGGCACAGCGCCGATCGCGCCGAGCACGCCCGCGGCCTTGCCGTGGGTCTCGCCGACCTCGCCGAACGGGTCGGAGTGGCGCACCAGCGTCGCGCCGACCGGCACGCGCAGTCGTCCGCCCTGCAGGTACGCGGTGCGGATGAGGATCGGAGCGTCGAGGTCGTGCGTCGGCTCACCGGCCCCAGACTGCGTGTCCGCCGCGTCACCCGGTTGCGCCTCGCGCGGCGTGAACAGGGCCGCGACGCCGGAGTAGTAGCCGCGCGGCGTCTGCTCGTGACGGGCGATCACCGTGCACGCGTTCTGCATCGGCGATCCGGTGACCGTGGGGGCGAACATCGTCTCGCGCAGGATCTCGCGCGGATCGAGCCGGCTGCGCCCGCGGAGCACGTACTCGGTATGGGTGAGGCGCGACATCTCCTTGAGGTGCGGTCCCGTGATCCGGCCGCCGTCGGAGCACACCGCGCTCATCATCTTGAGCTCTTCGTCGACGACCATGAACAGCTCTTCGGTCTCTTTCGTCGACTCGAGGAACTCGGTGAGCGTCTCGCGGGTGGCCCCACCGTCGGGGTGACGGAACGTGCCCGAGATCGGGTTCATCGTCACCACGCCGTCGCGGGCGCTGACGTGCGCCTCGGGGCTGGCGCCGACCGCGACGTGGCCGGGGGTCACGACCGCGAAGGTCCAGTAGGCGCCCCGCTCGTGCTCGAGGAGCGCCCGGAACCACGTCAGCGCCGCGGTGGCGGCATCCGTCGGCACTCCCGCGGTGAAATCGCGCCGGATCACGAAGTTGGCGCCCTCGCCACGGCCGATCTCGTCAGTGATGACGCGTCGCACGATGTCGGCGTACTCGTCGTCGGAGATGTCGAAGCCGGGACTCTCGAGCGGGATCGCCGCCGCCGGCAGCTGGGCCAGTGCCTCGTCGCGCGGAATCGCCAGCCGTTCGCCGACGATCAGGCAGCGAAGCGGCGCGTCGTCGTCGTGGCATTCGAACCCGCGTTCGCGCACCTGCCGGTACGGCACGAGCGCGAGCACCTCGCGCGGCGTGCCGGCCTCGTCGAGCAGCGGGATGTCGCCGAGCAGCTCGACGTCGACCACGTCGCCGGTGAGCAGCTCGACGGTCGCGCCGTCGCGGGCGATGAGGGCGAACGGGATGCCGCGAGCGGCGATCTCTCGAAGCGAGGGGTGGGCGGGCCCGGTCATGGCTGTGGTTCTTTCGTCATGGGGAGGCGTCCCTTACGAAAAAGAAGACCGCCCCGGAGGCGGTCTGAGTCGCGCGAAACCCACCGCCTATGCGGTGAGCCACCAGGAGAGGTTCGCGGACATGCGCCGAACCTACCACACGTGCTCAGCCCGTCCGGGCGGGCGTCAGCGGGTCGCGCGCTCGAGCATCTCGGCGCCGTGGCGCCAGCCGACGGTCTCGTACCCGACGACCACGACGGCGGGGGAGCACGCGATGAGCAGCAGCGCGACGCCCATCGAGGCGCCGAGCGACACCGCGATGACGCTCACCACCAGCGCGGCGACCGCACCGAGATAGAGCCAGACGTGGAACGGGTCGAACTGCATCACGGTGAGGGCGTAGATCCCGAACAGGAACGTCTCGAACACGAGCACCGGGATCGCGATGCTCAGCACCGCGAAGGTGGCGTCCACGTGCGCGTGGTCGGTGATGACGTAGGACGCGACGTGGAGCCCTGCGCCGACCGTCACGAGGGATCCGAAGACGAACAGGTGCAGGTAGCCCCACGGGAACCCGCGCCAGCGGTGATGCTTGAGCACCTCACCCCACGGGATCGCGAAGTAGTTCCACCACATGCCGAACGCGAGCGCCGTGCCGCCGAAGGCGACGAGCGCCGCCTCGGCCGACCAGCCGTCCTCCTCGATCACCGCCGAGATCGCGAGGATCGTGCCGAGGATCACCTCGCCGAGCGTGATGATGACGAGGAGTCCGTAGCGCTCGGCGATGTGGTGCGCGTGCCAGGGCGTCGGGCCGTACCGCTTCTCGGCGAAGTACGGGCCGGCCAGCTCGAACAGCGACAGGAGCGTCGTGAGGACGAGCGTGATCCCGAGCGGCAGGTTGAGGAAGATGAGCGCGATCCACCCCACCTGGGCGATCGAGACGTTCACGGCGTACGCGACGCAGGTCTTGCGGCGCTTCTCGTCGTGCCGGGCGGCGCGGATCCACAGCGCCACGGTCGCGATGCGCATCACCACGTATCCGGCGACCATGACCGTGTTGTCGAAGACGAGCCCCTCGTCGATCGAATGGAACACATCGGGTACGCCGAGGGCGACGATGAGGACGCCGACCATGATGATGAGCGTCGCGATACGGAAGAACGCGTCGTCGGTGTCGTACGCCGACGCGAGCCACGAGTAGTTGATCCACGCCCACGTGACCGCGAACGTCGAGAACGCGATGCCGGTGAGCGCCGTCGAGACGTTCCCCAGCTCGAGATAGTGCGCCGCCTGCGTGCCGATCTGGCTGAAGGCGACGACGAACACGAGGTCGAACAGCAGCTCCAGCGGTGTCGCACCGCGGTGCGCCTCGTCCGGGTTCCTGCCGGTCATGCGTCCGAGATGGTGGCTCAGGCTCATGGCGGGAAACTTACACTGTCTGCGCGACGCGGCGAGACGACGGATGCCTCGGCCTCGGCATCCGCTCAGCCCCCGGCCAGCCGGCGCCCACGACTCGCGCGTAGGCTCTATGGCGTGCCAGCCGTGAATCTCGGGATGCCCAAGGTCCCTGAAACTCTCGCCCCCCGCCGCAAGAGCCGTCAGATCAAGGTCGGCAAGGTGCTCGTCGGCGGCGACGCGCCGGTGAGCGTGCAGTCGATGACGACCACGCCCACGACGAACATCAACGCGACGCTGCAGCAGATCGCCGAGCTCACGGCGTCGGGATGCGAGATCGTGCGCGTGGCCGTGCCGTCGCAGGACGACGCGGACGTGCTCCACATCATCGCGGCGAAGAGCCAGATCCCGGTGATCGCCGACATCCACTTCCAGCCGAAGTACGTGTTCCAGGCGATCGACGCCGGGTGCGCGGCGGTGCGCGTGAACCCCGGCAACATCCGGCAGTTCGACGACAAGGTCGGCGAGATCGCGGCGGCGGCCAAGACCGCGGGCGTGTCTCTCCGTATCGGGGTCAACGCGGGCTCGCTCGACAAGCGGCTGCTCGAGAAATACGGCAAGGCGACCCCCGAGGCGCTCATGGAGAGCGCGGTGTGGGAGGCGTCGCTCTTCGAGGAGCACGACTTCCACGACTTCAAGATCTCGGTCAAGCACAACGACCCCGTGGTGATGGTCAAGGCGTACCGGCTGCTCGCCGAGCGGGGCGACTGGCCGCTGCACCTCGGCGTGACCGAGGCGGGCCCGGCGTTCCAGGGCACGATCAAGTCGGCGACGGCGTTCGGCATCCTGCTCGGCGAGGGCATCGGCGACACGATCCGCGTGTCGCTGTCGGCTCCTCCGGCCGAGGAGGTCAAGGTCGGGCACCAGATCCTGCAGTCGCTGAACCTCCGTGAGCGCAAGCTCGAGATCGTCTCGTGCCCGTCGTGCGGTCGCGCGCAGGTGGACGTCTACACGCTGGCCGACAACGTCACCGAGGGACTCAAGGACATGACCGTGCCGCTGCGCGTGGCCGTCATGGGGTGCGTCGTGAACGGTCCCGGCGAGGCGCGTGAGGCCGACCTCGGTGTCGCCTCCGGCAACGGCAAGGGCCAGATCTTCGTCAAGGGCCAGGTCATCAAGACGGTGCCCGAGTCCGAGATCGTCGCGACTCTCATCGAGGAGGCGAACCGCATCGCCGACGAGATGGGGCCGAGCGCGCCGGTCGGAACCGCGCAGGTCGTCACGTCCTGAGCCCGGGCGTGGATCGCCTCACCGTCGACCAGCGGGCGTGTCTGGCCGGGTGGATGCCGGGCGCCGAGGTCGTGGCCGATCTCAGCTGGAACCTCGTCGACACCGTCGTGCTGCACGCGCGCGATCGCGGGCGCGAGGTGGTCGTCAAGGCGACCGCGCCGGCGAACCACCATTTCGGGCGTGAGGCGGAGGCGTACGAGTCTGGGCTGGTGGACGTGTGGGCGTCGGCCGGCCGCGCGCCGCGGCTGCTCCACCTCGACCACGACGCACGCATCCTGGTCGTCGATCGGCTGCCCGGCGAGCTGGCGTACCGCACGCCCGCTGCGACCGACCCGGCTGTGCATCGCCGCGCGGGCGAGCTGCTCCGCGCGTTCCATGACCAGGTGAGCCGCCCGTCGGAGGGGACGGATGCCGCGGCCACGCGCCGCGCGATGGCCTGGCTCGACTCGGCCCACGCGATCGCGCCCGACGTCGAGGCGAGGTTGCGGTTCGCTCTCGCGTCGCTGCCGCCGGTGGGTGCGCCGCTCGTGCCGACGCACGGGGACTGGCAGCCCCGCAACTGGCTGGTCGAGCGGGGGGAGGTGCGGGTGATCGACTTCGGGCGTTTCGCGTTCCGGCCCGCAGTGACCGACTTCGCGCGCCTCGCGGCGCAGGAGTGGCGAGCCGCGCCGGCGTGTGAAGACGCCTTCCTCGACGGCTACGGCTGCGATCCGCGGCATCCGTCGGAATGGCTCCTCGTGCGTCTTCGCGAGGCGATCGGCACCGCCGCGTGGGCGTATCAGGTGGGCGACGCGCCGTTCGAGGCGCAGGGTCATCGGATGATCGCGGAGGCGCTGGCGGACTTCGACGGCCTCGACGGCCTCGACGGCTGACGGCGGGGACGGCGGTCGTTCGGAGTGAGAGGGTTCTGATCATGACCGATGACGCGGTGCCGAGGATTCCCTTCCGGCCGGTTCCTCGTGACTTCGCGGGGTTCGCGATGCCGACGACGGTTCCGCCGGGGTTGCGGCTGGAGCTGAGCCGGGCACGGGTGGCTGACGGCATGGAGGGCGAGCTCGAGGAGTGGATGGCGACGCTGACGGCGCGCTACGACGAATGCCTCGAGACGCTCCCTGCCGAGCGGGCGGTGTTCGAGGCGACGTTCCGGCATCGCGAGGCCGACGGTTCGTTGTGGATCTACCATTTCGCGCTCATGGGTGAGGGCGGGGGCGGGCTGGACGAGTCGAACCCGGTGGACGCCGAGCATGCGGCATTCAGTCGCCGCGTCAAAGAACCCGGGTGGGAGGAGATCGAGCCGCTGTTCATGCTCACTCCGTCGCACCTGCGTGCCGCGATGGAGCAGTGGGGCGCGACGGGACGCGGCGAGTAGTCGACGGGCGATCAGGCGGCGGGGTGGAATCTTCGGGGTGGGGGTTGGAGGTCGCCGAAGGCGTAGCGGCGGGTGAGTCGGGCGGGCAGGGCGGTGGGCTGGCTGCGGTGTCCCTGGGGTGGGTGGAGGTGGAAGTCTTCTTTGTGGGTGCGGGTGATGCGCCAGCCGCCGTGGTGGAGTTGGGTGTGGTGCCAGCGGCAGAGCAGGATGCCGCGGTCGATGTCGGTGCGGCCGCCTTCGCTGTAGGGGTCGATGTGGTGGGCTTCGCAGTAGCTGGCGGGTCGGTCGCAGTCGGTCCAGCGGCATCCGCCGTCGCGGATGGCGAGGGTGAGGCGTTGTTTCGGGGTGAACAGGCGGGCTTCGCGGCCGAGGTCGAGGGGGTTCCCGTCGGGGTCGAGGGTGATGGTGCGGGTGGTGGTGTCGCAGGTGTGCCGGGCGACCAGCCAGCCGGGGAGGGTGGTGTCGGTGTCTTCGAGGAGCGCGACCGCCGCCCGGCCGGTGGTGGCGTCGTCGAGCGCGGCGGTGGTGGTGACGATGCGGATTCCTGCTTGTCGTGTCCCGAACACGGTGTCGGTGTCGGCGAGCGCGCCGGCGCGTAGCACGTCCAGGAGCAGGTCGTAGGCGAGTTGGTCGTTGCTGCGGGGGTCGGTGGTGAGTTGCTCGGCGCGGGCTTTCTCGTCCGGGTCGACGAAGCGTGGTCCGCCGCGGCGGGGGCGCAGGGCGGTGTCGATGATCGCTTCGATCCAGGCGCCGCCTTCGTCGTCGAAGGTGAAGCTGCCGTGGCGGATGCCGTCGCGATCGGTCCACCGGCGGAACGAGCGTGCTTCGAACCGTTGCTCGAACCGTTGCTGCGCGCCGGTCGGGTCGAGCAGGTCACGGATCGCGCGCGCCGCGGACGCGAGCTCCTCCACGGTGCGCACCCCCGCCTCACCGATCAACTGCACCGCCGCGGTCTCCCACGCCGCCCGCACCCCTGCAGCCTCGGACGCGGTGTCGTCGGCAGCGGACACGGCAGGCTCGTCTTCGGCTGCCGAGTCCGCCTCGGCGGCGGCTGCGGGGACGGGTGGTTCGCCGAGCCCGCGAAGGATCGCGTCGTGCTGCGCCGACGTGAGAGCACCCGTCATCAGGGCGTCGCCGAGTACGGCGTGCCAGGGCCGCGACGGCACGCCGGCCGGTTCGGCGGCATCCGTGTCAGAACCTGTTCCCGCGTCCGCTTCGGTCGCGGGGGAGTCCTCCGCGGCGGGCAGCATTCCCGCCGCGAGCGCCTCACCGAGCCGCACCTGCTTGACCGCATCCGCGCGGGTGGTTCCGGTGAGGTCCTGGATCAGCGACACCGGCGACCGATGACCACGCTTCTGCGCCAGACCATCGTGGCCCGCGTCACGAGTGGAGCGTTCGGCCACCGTGCCCGACGCCGCGATCCGCACCGACTCGGCGCCGCGCACCAGAGCGGTCGCGTGCTCGATCACCGAGACCACTCCGTCATCGGCGAGGCCGCGCACCGCTGACGGCACATCGACGCCGTCGACATCGTCCCCGAGTGCCGCGCGCAGCGCATCCAGCGCCGCCTGCATCTCGGAGAAGAACGTCATACTTCATGCTCTCAACGACCACCGACACTCGAAGTAGTGTTCGAGTCTGTCTTGATCCGAATCATGTAACAGCTCGATAACAGTCGCCATGATCGGACGACTATCGGTGCGTCGCCGGAGGGGGCTGTGGAGAACTCGCAGGCCGGCTCGCCTGGGCCGGTTACGGTGGTCGGGTGATTCTGCGAGCGACGGGGGCGGCCGCCTTGGTGGCGGTTTCGATCATCGCGCTGGCCGGGTGCTTCGGCTCGACGCCGGAGCCCACGCCCACGCCGACGGCCGTGTTCTCGAGTGAGGAAGAGGCCTTCGCCGCCGCGGAGGAAACCTATCGGGCGTACATCGACGCGGTGAACGCGCGGCGTACTGACCCGCAGTCCGAACCTGACCCGTTGGCGTTTCTTTCTGGAAGTGCCTTTGAGAGTGAACTCGCGGCTCAACGTGACCTCGACGCGGCTGGCTTGCGGCCTGTCGGCGACGGCGTAGTGGACCGCGTCGACCACCTTGCGGCCCAACCGAGAACCGGCGAAGTGGAACTCAGGGTGTGTATCAACGCCGCAGAGGTTCGGGTGCTCGACCGTGAGGGGGAGGATGTCACGTCCCCCGAGCGTGCGGATCTGACGCTCCTCCACGTATACCTGGTGCCTGCGGGCGAGTCACTCACCATCGAACGCAGCGAAGTAGCGGAGATTGGCGAGTGCTGACGCTCCTGCTCGCATTGGTGCTCGCCGGCCCGATTCAGAATGGCCCGGATTGTGGCGCGGTTCAGGCACAGACAACTGGCTGTCCGGAGATTCTGAACACTGGCGACGAGGTTCACTTGGCGAGTGGCCGCACTGATCCTGGCGCGAGCCAGGGGAATGGACCTCAGCCGGGCGACACACGCGAACCGCAGATCTGGAGCCGGCCCGATCCGGGACGACAGTGTGACTCAGGGACCGGGTCGTGTCTCATGCCTGATCTGCCGGCGGAGCCCGTCGATCCGGGGTTCCCGGTGGTGACGCTGGCCGATCTGGTGTCGTTCCGCCCCGCCACCCCCGCCCTCGGTGGGGAACCGGCCGGTTTCGGAGTGGTCGGCATGCCCGCGAACTTCGTCGCCACCGCCTCAGAACAGCAGCTCACCGGGACTCTGCTCGGCTACCCGGTGACCGTGCGGTTCACTCCGATCGCGTTCGTCTTCAGCTACGGCGATGGGTCGACGCTGCGTGCGGCGTCCGGGGGGACGTCGTGGGAGGCATCCGGTCTCGCGCAGTTCACTCCCACGAGCACGAGCCACGTCTACGCCGAGCGCGGCACCTACGCGACCGGGGTGACGATCGAACACGCAGCCGCGGTCGACTTCGGCACCGGGTGGCGCCCGGTCGAAGGCGTCGTCACGGCGCGCTCCGCGGACTACCCCGTGCGTGTGGTCGAGGTGCGCACCGCGCTCGTGGACCGCACCTGCGTCGAGCACCCCTCCGGCCCCGGCTGCTGACGCACCGCAGCCGCGAGACCGCCGTGCATGCGCCTCCGCGAGGGGATCAGGACGTCAGCCGACGGGTTCGAACGCGAGCGTGCCCGTGCGGATGCTCGTCGCGAGGAGCCGCACGCGCACGTCGCGGCCGGGCTCGCCGAAGACGCCGTCGACGGATGCCTCGACCGCATGGTCCGTGAGCTGGATGCGCGTGTGCGATGGGTTCTGCGCGAGCACGACGGCGTCGAACTCCTGACCGACGCGATCGGCGAGCACGGCCGCCTCGATGCGGTCGATCGCGCCGGAGTTCAGTCGCCCCGCGAGCCCGGAGCTCGTCGCCATGGCCCGCGGCAGCTCGTCGAGGGAGGATCGCACCCAGCCCGGCACGTCGTCGCCGTCGGTCAGAGCCGCGCAGATGAGCAGACCCCAGCGGTCGACGAGCCGTCGCAGGGGAGCGGTCACGTGCGCGTATGGCGCGCCGAGTGCGGCCTGCAGCGGCTGCGCCGGCGGCTCGTCGTCGAATGCCTCGTACCCGGCGCCGCGGAACAGCGCCGCGGCGGCCTCGAGCACGGCGAGCGCGGCGGGGGCGTCGCGGTCCAGCGTGCGCAGGTACTCGCCGTACTCGACGCCCTCCGTCCAGGGCAGGCCGAGCAGCTGCGTCTGATGCCGGAAGGCGGCGACCGCCTCGGCTTCTGCAGGGGGCATCGTGCGGAGGATGCCGATCCCGCCGTCGAGCATGATGCGCGCGGCCGCCATGCCGGTGAGCAGCGAGAGCTGCGCGTTCCAGTCCTCGACGGGGAGGGGCATCCGTCGTTCCAGCCCGTACCCGTGCTCGGTGAGCACGACCTCCTGGTCGGGGACGTTGAGTGATGCGCCGCCGCGCGCAGCCTCCTGTGCGAGGAGCGCTCGTCCGATGGCGGGCAGCGGTGCGAGGCTCTCGGGTGCCGTTCCGTCGCGGAGCGCCTGCTGCGCCTCGGCGTAGCTCCACGCGCGCCGCGACCGGATCAGCGCACGTGTGAGGTCGGTGTGACGCAGCGCGCCGTCGGTATCGAGCGCGAACTCCCACACGAACGCGCGGCGCACGCGCTCGGGCAGCAGCGAACCCGCATCCTCCGAGATGACGGGCGGATGCAACGGCACACGCCCGTCGGGGGCGTAGAGCGTCTGGCCCCGCCGCCGCGTCTCGGCGTCGAGCGGGCCGCCGGGAGCGACGAAGAACGGCACGTCGGCGATCGCGTAGCGGACCAGGAAGCCGTCGGCGGTCGCGGTGAGGTGCATGGCCTGGTCGAGGTCGGTGGATCCGGGCGGGTCGACCGTGAGGAACTCGACGTCGGTGAGATCGGGCAGATCGCCCCCTGGGGCGCCGGCCGCACGCCGGGCCTCGGCATCGACATCGGCGGGAAAGCCGGTCGGGATGCCGAGCGACTCCCGCAGGTCCGCCAGAGCCGCGGCGAGCTCCGTCTGGTTCGCCGACGGCGACAGTCGTGCGGTGCGGCGCATGGGTCGAGCCTATCCAGCGCGCTCCCGCACGACGCGGCGGTCCCCGGCGGGCGGACCCCCGCCCCAGCGCAGCGGCGAGCCACCCGATCGCGGTTGGCGCAGGCGCGCGCGGCGCGCGATCCGCTACGGTCGGGAATCTCATGACCGAGCCCGCCCCTCCCGCAGACGCCGCCTCCGATCCGCGCACGCCGCTGTCGCGTCCTGTCGTGGCCGGTGTCATCACGGCACTCGTCGGCGTCACGAGCTCGTTCGCCGTCGTGCTGACCGGCCTCGACGCCGTCGGCGCGTCGCGGGCCCAGGCTGCGAGCGGCCTGCTCGTGCTGTGCCTGACGATGGGCCTCGCGTCGATCGTCCTCGCGTGGCGATACCGGATGCCGATCACCGTGGCCTGGTCGACGCCCGGGGCGGCGGTTCTCGCCGCCACCGGGGCGGTCGAGGGCGGCTGGCCCGCCGCGGTCGGCGCCTTCCTCGTCACCGCGGGGCTCATCCTGCTCACGGCGCTGTGGCCACGGCTCGGGCGGCTGATCGCGCGCATTCCGCCGTCGATCGCGCAGGCGATGCTCGCGGGTGTGCTGCTGCCGCTATGCCTCGCGCCGGTCACAGGGATCGTCGCGAACCCGTGGGGGGTCGTCCCGGTGATCCTCACCTGGCTCGTCTTCGTCAGGCTCGCTCCGCGCTGGGCCGTGCCGCTCGCCTTCGTCGCGGCATCCGTCGTCGTGGGCGTCCACGTCGCCACGACAGGGGCCGCGATCGACCCGCGGCTGCTCATGCCGCACCTCGAGTTCACGGCGCCCACGCTGACCTTCGGCGCGGTGGTCGGACTGGCGCTGCCACTGTTCCTGGTGACCATGGCGTCGCAGAACGTGCCGGGCGTCGCGATCATGCGCAGCTTCGGCTACGAGGTGCCGTGGCGGCCCGCGATGCTCGTGACCGGTCTCGGCACCGCGCTCGGCGCCACGGCGGGAGGCCACGCGATCAACCTGGCGGCGATCAGCGCGGCGCTCGCGGCAGCGCCGGACGCCGACCCCGATCCGCGGCGGCGCTGGGTCGCGGGCGTGTCGACCGGCGCGACGGCGATCGTGCTCGGCGGGCTGTCGGCGGCGCTCGTCGCACTCGTCGTCGTGGCGCCTGCGGCGGTGATCCCCGCGGTGGCGGGCATCGCGCTCTTCGGTGCATTCGGGTCGGCCGTCCAGCAGGCGATCGACGACCCGGGCGAGCGGCTGCCCGCGGTGGTGACGTTCCTGGTGGCCGCGTCGGGCATCGCGATCGCCGGCGTCAGCGCTGCGTTCTGGGCGCTCGTCGCGGGACTCGTGGTGCGCGAGGTGCTGCACCTCGGCCGCCGCTCGCGCTGACCGGCCGCAGCCGCGGCGCGTCAGACCGGCCGCAGCCGCGGCGCGTCAGTGCAGGGTGCCGGCTGTCGCGGTGGCGTCCACGGCGACGTCGAGGCTCGTCCGTACGGCGATCTCGAGCGCGCGCACGATGTCGGCGAGGGGGAGCGCCGGGACTTCCGGGGAGGGAGCGTGGTCGACCGACCACGGCACGTGGACGAAACCGGCACGGGTTCCGGATGCCGCGGCCTCGAGCGCCGTGAAGAACACGTGGTTGCAGACGAACGTGCCGGCTGAGTACGAGACCTCGGCGGGGATGCCGGCGTCGACGATCCGCTGGGTGATCGCCTTCACCGGCAGCGTCGCGAATCGCGCGGCGGGCGCACCCGCGACGCTGGGCTCGTCGACCGGCTGCGCGCCGTCGTTGTCGGCGATGCGCGCGTCGATGAGATTCACCGCGACCCGCTCGACCCCGATGACGGCGCGCCCGCCCGCGAGACCGGTGGCGATCACGACATCGGGCCGATGCTCCGCGACGAGGTCGCGCAGCCGCTGCGCCGCACCCCGGAACGTGACCGGCAGCACGGCGGTGACGAGTACCTCCGGCCCGCTCCATCGCTCCGCGACCCACCGAACCGCCTCGCCCGACGGGTTGTCGGCATCGCCGCCGAACGGCTCGAAGCCGGTGAGCAGCACAGTCGTCATCGCTCCAGGCTACGGCGGCTCGGCCGACGCGACCCCGCACTCGCGTCCGGAAGGTCCCGGCATCGCCCCGGACGGCTCCCAGCGGTGTGCAGGCCCTCCCGGAGAGGCCGCGGCATCCCGTCACCCTAGACTTGACGCTCGTGGTCACCCGTCTGTCGCACTTCTTCCTCCGCACGCTCCGCGAAGACCCCGCCGATGCCGAGGTCACGAGCCATCGGCTGCTCGTCCGCGCCGGCTACATCCGCCGTGCCGCGCCGGGCATCTTCACGTGGCTGCCGCTGGGCCTGAAGGTCAAGGCGCGCATCGAAGCCGTCATCCGCGAGGAGATGGCGAACGCCGGCGCGTACGAGGTGCACTTCCCGGCGCTGCTGCCGCGTGAGCCCTACGAGCAGTCGGGCCGTTGGACGTCCTATGGCGACGGCATCTTCCGCCTGCAGGATCGCAAGGGCGCCGACTACCTCCTCGCGCCCACGCACGAGGAGATGTTCACGCTCCTCGTGAAGGACCTGTACTCGTCGTACAAGGACCTGCCGCTGGCGATCTACCAGATCCAGGACAAGTACCGCGACGAGGCGCGTCCGCGTGCAGGCCTGCTGCGCGGCCGCGAGTTCACGATGAAGGACGCGTACTCGTTCGATTACACGGACGAGGGGCAGGATGCCTCGTACCAGGCGCAGCGCGACGCCTACGAGCGCATCTTCCAGAAGCTCGGGCTCGAGTACGTCATCGTGGCGGCCGACAACGGCCTGATGGGCGGCGCGCGCTCCGAGGAGTTCCTGCACCCGACGCCGGTCGGCGAAGACACGTTCGTCCGGTCCGCTGGGGGATACGCCGCCAACGTCGAGGCGTTCACGACGGTCGTCCCCGACGCCCTCCCGCTCGACGGGCACGGCGAGCCGGTGATCTTCGACTCGCCGAACACCCCCACGATCCAGACGCTCGTCGATCACGCCAACGCGCACCTCGAGGCGCCCGCATCCGGCATCGCCGGCCCGGCGACCGATGGTGCGACCGAGTGGACCGCGGCGCACACGCTCAAGAACGTCGTGCTCGCCCTGACCCACCTCGACGGCACCCGCGAGCTCGTGATCGTCGGCATCCCCGGCGACCGCGACGTCGACGACAAGCGCGTCGAGGTCGCCTTCGCGCCCGCGGCGGTGGAGCCGGCGACCGAGCAGGACTTCGAGCGCAACCCGCTCCTCGTGAAGGGTTACATCGGCCCGTGGTCCGAGACCGGTCCGGTGCTCGGCGAGGAGTCCGCCACCGGCATCCGCTACCTGCTCGACCCTCGCGTGGTCGACGGGACGGCGTGGATGACCGGCGCCAACATCGACGAGAAGCACGTGCACACCCTCGTCGCCGGCCGCGATTTCACCGGCGACGGGTTCGTCGAGGTCGCGAACGTCCGCGCCGGCGACCCCGCGCCCGACGGCTCGGGTCCGGTCGAGCTCGCGCGCGGCATGGAGATCGGTCACGTCTTCGCGCTCGGCCGGTTCTTCGCCGAGACGCTGGGGCTCAAGGTCCTCGACGAGAACGGCAAGCTCGTGACCGTCACGATGGGCTCGTACGGCATCGGCGTCACCCGCATCCTCGCGATCATCGCCGAGCTCAACAACGACGACAAGGGCCTCATCTGGCCGGCGTCGGTGGCGCCGTTCGACGTGCACGTGGTGGCGACGGGCAAGGACGCCGTGGCGTTCGAGCTCGCGGAGTCGCTCTCGGCCGAGTTCGAGGCATCCGGTTACGACGTGCTCTACGACGACCGCCGCAAGGTGTCACCCGGCGTGAAGTTCGGCGACGCCGAGCTGGTGGGCGTGCCGCGGATCGTCATCGTGGGCCGCGGTGCGGCCGACGGCCAGGTCGAACTGTGGGACCGCCGCACCGGCGACCGCGAGGTCGTGCCGGCCGCGGAAGCGGTAGCCCGCCTCGCCGTCCGGCCGTGACACCGTCGTCGACGTAGGGGCGGCAGGGGTGCGCGACCGGCCGTCGGTGCGGCATCCTCGTCGTACGGGGTGACTCCCGGATCCGCGACGCGCGGTTCCAGCGTCGCGGCGAGCGTGCGCAAGGAGACCCCTCATGAGCCGATTCCTCCTCAGTGCGATGCCGTTCACCGGTCACGTCGGCCCGATGACCGTGGTGGCGCGCGAACTCGTGCGACGCGGCCACGACGTTCGCGTCCACACCGGCTCGCGGTTCCGGGACCGGGTGGAGGCGTCGGGTGCGCGGCTCGTGCCGTGGCGCGAGGCGCCCGACTTCGACGAGAACGACCTCACCGCGACGTTCCCGCGGCTCGTCGGCAAGAAGGGCATGCGGCAGCTCCTCGTGAACGTCGCCGACTGCTTCATCGCCACTGCGCCGGCGCAGGTGACCGACCTCGAGGCGGAATGGAAGAGCGAGCCCTGGGAGGTGCTCGCCGCCGACGAGACCTCGATCGGCGCCGTGCTGTTCAGCGAGCGGGAGGGGATGCCGTGGGCCACGGTATGCGTCCTCCCGCTGAATCTTCCGGGCACGGCCGGACCGCCCAGCGGAATGGGCATCCGCCCCGGAACGAACGCCGTGACGCGGGCCCGCGACGCCGTGCTCCGCGGCCTGGTGCCGGTCATCTCGCGGTCCCTGACGAAGGCGATCGCTCAGGCGCAGCGCGGCGTCGGGCTCACGCCCGACGGACGCACGATGGATCGGCTCGTCTTCTCGTCGACCCTGATCGTCGCGAGCGGGTCGCCGCTGCTCGACTACGATCGCGCGGACCGTCCGCCGCATCTGCGGTTCATCGGCTCGTTCGGAATCCCGTCCGCATCGACCGCGCTCCCCGGGTGGTGGGGCGACCTGGAGGGGCGCCGGGTGGTGCTGGTCACCCAGGGCACGCAGAACATCGATCCCGATGACCTGATCCGTCCAGCGCTCGAGGCGCTCGAGGGCCGCGATGTGATCGCGGTGGCGACGACGGGGGTGGCCGGCAGGGACTCGCTTCCGTTCCCGGTTCCCGCCAACGCCCGGGTCGCGGGCTTCCTGCCGTTCGCCGACCTGCTGCCGAAGGTCGATGCGGCGATCACGAACGGCGGCTGGGGGAGCACGCTCGCCGCCCTCTCCGACAGCGTCCCCCTCATCGTCGCCGGCGGCGACCTCGACAAGCCCGAGGTGGCTGCCCGCGTCGCGTGGTCGGGCGCGGGCGTGAACCTGCGCACCGGTACGCCGCGATCGGCGGCCGTGGCCGCGGCGGTGGATCGCGTGCTGGCGGAGGCGTCGTTCCGGGATGCCGCGTCCCGCGTCGCCGCGCAGCTGCACTCGCTCGGGGGTGCCGGCCGTGCCGCCGAGCTGCTCGAGGGCGCTCGCTGAGACCGGTGTGGCGTACCGCCGGCGACGTGCCCGTGGCACGCTGGCATCATGGCCTCCAGCGACACCGGATCCGTCCCGCACCCCGTCACCGAGGAGCTGCGTGCCACGATCGCAGCCTCGGGGATCACCGAGAACGTCGACCTGATCGCGCGGATCCTCGTGACCGGGGTCGGGCTGGGGCTCGACGAGGCGAGCAGGCTCGACCTCAAGATCACCACGGCCGCGCTCACCGAGATGCGAGCGGCTTTCCGTCTTTTCGCGCCGTACGCCGGTGTGCCGAAGGTGACGATCTTCGGCTCCGCGCGCACACTGCCCGACCAGCACGTGTACCGTGCCGCGGCGGAGGTCGCCCGCGCCCTCGCCGACAAGGGGTGGATGGTGGTGACCGGCGCGGGGCCCGGGATCATGCAGGCTGCGGCGGAGGGGGCGGGGGCCGAGCGGTCGCTCGGTGTCTCGATCCGCCTTCCGTTCGAGGAGAAGCCGAACGCGGTGATCGCCGAGAACGCCCGCAGCGTCGCGATGAAGTACTTCTTCACCCGCAAGCTCATGCTGGTGAAGGAATCGCACGGGTTCGTGTGCGTGCCCGGCGGCTTCGGCACGCTGGACGAGCTGTTCGAGCTGCTCACCCTGCAGCAGACGGGCAAGGCGGAGCCGACGCCCATCGTGCTGCTGGACGAGCCCGGCGGCACGTTCTGGCAGGGCCTGCAGCGCTTCGTCGAGGGTGAGCTCGTCGGCAACGGCGTGATCTCGCCCGATGACTTCGACCGTGTGCTCGTGACGGACTCGGTGGAGGCCGCGGCCCAGCGGATCACCGACTTCTGGCGCAACTACGACTCGATGCGGTGGGTCGGCGGCCGGCTCGTGCTGCGTCTGAAGGCCGAGCCGACCGATGCCGAGGTGGCGGAGCTGAACGAGAGGTTCGGCGGGCTCCTCGCCTCCGGGACCATCGAGCGGCGGGAGCCGCTGCGGCCGGAGCGGGAGGACGGCGACCGGCTCGACCTGCCGCGCCTGGTGCTGCACCTCGACCAGTTCCAGGTGGGGTCCCTTCACCGCCTGATCCGTGCCGTCAGCGAGCTCGGAAGTGCACCGACGGGACCCGCCCGCGCAGCCTGACCCACCGCGCGTGCGGCCGCCGCCGCGGGCGCCGGCCCGCGGCATCCGTCGTCGGTCTCGCCGTGTCCGTACGAAGCGCCGCCCGCCCGGATGAAGGCGTTCTCACGCGCGCGTCGCGCGGTGTTCACCTGCGGTTCGCCGCGGCGTACCCGGTGGCGAGGATGCTGACGCCCGTCGCACCTGAATCGTCACACGTAGAGAGGACGCACCGTGAGCATCATCGAGGGTTTCCGCAGGTCCCTTCCCCTGGCAGAGCACGCGCGCGGAAAGCGCCTGGCGGCCACCTGCCAGTACAAGTGCGCCAACGCGTGCCTCGGACCGGAATGCAACTCGTCGTCGAACGAGTCCTTCCAGCAGATCGCCTCGGCGGCACTGTCGCGCCGCGCGCTGCTCGGTCTGGGCGCCGCGGGCGCGCTCGCGATCGCGGTCGGGGGCCTGCGCGGCCAGGCGCCGGTCTCGGGTGCGGCGGCTTCGGGCGCGGCCGGCGCCGGCGCTTCGTTCGCGCGGCCCGCCACGGGCGGACTCGCGTTCGACCCGATCGCGCCGGTGAGCCGGCTCGTGGACGAGTTCCACGTGCCCGCGGGCTACGTGTGGCAGCCGATCATCCGGTGGGGCGACCCGCTGTTCTCGAGCGCGCCGGCCTTCGACATCGACAACCAGACTCCCGAGGCTCAGGCGCTGCAGTTCGGGTACAACTGCGACTACATCGACGTCGTCGCCGACCCGAGCGGCAAGACCGGCGTTCTGGTGAGCAACCACGAGTACGTGAACCCCGGCATCATGTTCCCGCCGTCGGCCGACCCGGCCGAGCTCCAGCGCCGTGGCGACATCTTCAAGGCGGCGCAGGGCATGGCGGTCGTCGAGATCACGCGCAAGCGCACCGGCGCGCCGTGGTCGTACGTCGTCGACGGCAAACGCAACCGCCGCATCACGGTCGAGACGGTGTTCGAGCTGACCGGCCCGGCCGCGGGCAGCGACCTCGTCAAGACGGCGGCCGACCCGGAGGGCCGCTGGGTGCACGGCACGCTCGGCAACTGCGCCGGCGGGACGACGCCGTGGGGCACCATCCTCTCCGGCGAGGAGAACTTCAACGGATACTTCGCGTGGGCGGCCGACACCCCGGCGCAGAAGCGGTACCAGGCGTCGGCTTCGACGTCGACCTCCACCGGATGGGAGAAGTACGACCCCCGCTTCGACGCGCACAACCCGGACTACGTCAACGAGCCCAACCGGTTCGGCTACATCGTCGAAATCGACCCGCAGGATCCCGCGTCGACGCCGCGCAAGCACACCGCGATGGGCCGGTTCAAGCACGAGGGCGCGAACGTCATCGTGGCCGAGGACGGGCGGGTCGTCGCCTACATGGGGGACGACGAGCGCAATGACTACCTCTACAAGTTCGTCTCGAAGAACAAGATCTCGGGCTCGCGCAAGAAGAACCTGGACCTGCTCAGCGAAGGCGACCTGTACGTGGCGAAGTTCTCGGGCAACTCGCCGGCGAACGAGATCCTCGGAACCGGTGCGCTGCCCGGCGACGGCCTCTTCGACGGCTCGGGCCAGTGGATCCCGCTGACGCAGAACGGCGAGAGCGTCGTCCCCGGCTTCTCGACCGAAGAGGTCCTCGTCCACACGCGACTGGCGGCGGATGCCGTGGGCGCGACCAAGATGGACCGTCCCGAGGATGTCGAGCCGAACCCGACGACCGGCAAGGTCTACCTCGCGCTGACGAACAACTCGGCGCGATCGGCCGCGACGCTCGACGAGGCGAACCCGATCACGGGCAACCGCTACGGCCACGTCATCGAGATGACCGAGACCGCAGGTCAGGCCGGAACGACCTTCGGCTGGAGCATCCTCCTGCTGTGCGGCGACCCGGCGGTGTTCGCGAACTCGTACTTCGCCGGGTTCCCGAAGGAGCTCGTCTCGCCGATCTCGTGCCCCGACAACGTCGCCTTCGACTCGGCAGGCAACCTCTGGATCTCGACCGACGGCGCGCCGAGCACGATCGGCTACAACGACGGGCTGTTCCTCGTCCCGCTCGAGGGCCCTGAGCGCGGCCACGTGCAGCAGTTCCTCTCGGTGCCGCGCGATGCCGAGACCTGCGGCCCGGTGATCCACGACCGCGAGGGGCTCGTGTTCGTCGCGGTGCAGCATCCCGGCGAGGACGGCACGTTCGCCGCCCCCACGTCGCGGTTCCCCGACTACGGGTCGACGGCACCGGGCTCCGCGCCCAACGCGCCGCGTCCGTCGGTCGTGCAGGTCTACCGGGGCTAGGCGTACCGGTCCGGGCGTGCGCGGCCTCGAGCCGCGCACGCCCGGTCACAGCCTGGCGTACTTCGCCCGGGCGAACAGGAACAGCCCGTAGGCGAGCAGGCCGATGCCGACCGCGCCGCCCAGCCACGGGCCGTAGGGCAGTTCGAGCAGAGCCTCGACGGCGCCGTCCATGCCGCCCGCGACTTCCTGGTCGAGCGTGACGGATGCCACGACGAGCAGCGCGCCGACGATCACGAGCGCGATCCCCTTCGCGATGTAGCCGACGACGCCGAGTACCGTGACCGCGGTGCCGGGTGCGCCGGCAGGGACGTCGGTGTGCTCGTGGAAACGCCGCGTCGCCCCGATGCCGACGAACGACGCCCCGGCGATCGCGACGCCCAGGCCGATGGCTCCGAGCAGGAACGGACCGCCCGGAGTCGCGATGAGGTCTCCGCTCAGCGTCTCGACCGACCGCTCGCTGTTCGGATGCGCTCCGGACGCGACGCCCGCGGCGATGATTCCGAGCGCGGCGAATGCGACGACCTGACCGAACTCACCGAGCCGGCGCGCCCACTTCTTCGCGGTGCTGTCGCCGCGTGCCAGCATCGCCTCGAACACGTGATACGCCGCGAGCGCCCACAGCGCCACGGCGAGCACCCACAGCACGACGAAGCCGAGCGGCGCCGCGGCGACCGCCTTGAAGGCGCCGGTCTGATCGCTCTCGCCGTCGCCGCCGAAGGTCACCACCAGCACGATCGCACCGATGACCAGATGCACCAGCCCGTCCGCGGCGTAGCCGGCGCGCGCGAGCGTCCGCAGAGCGGGGTTCGCCTCGGCGTCACGGGCGACGCGCCTCGTGGCGGTGTTCACGCCCCCACGTTAGAGCGCGCCGCTGCTGCGGCCTGCGGGGTTGACGCGGTGGCGCCGACGTGTCAGTCGACGTGCGGCGCGTTGTGCAGGTGGTCGCGGTGCTTCTCGCTCTGACGGCGCTTGGTGCGCAGGTCGATCGGACCGGTGACGGTGAGCTCGTCCTCCCACACTGCGATCCCGGTGACGTCGGGCAGCCGGTCGCGCGTGAAGACAGGATCGCGTCCTGACCTGCGCTGCGCCGTGTAGTCCTTGAGGAGGCGGAACGCGATCCCCGACAGCAGCGCGATCGCGATGAGGTTGGTGAGCGCCATGAGGCCCATCACGCCGTCGGCGAAGTTCCACACCAGGTCGGCTCCGACGACCGAGCCCGCCAGGACCGCGACCACGACGAGCGCCCGGTACGCGGTGAGGACGCCGCGGTTCGGGTTGATGAACTCGATGTTCGACTCGCCGTAGTAGTAGTTGCCGAGGATCGACGAGAACGCCAGCAGGAACACGATGATGCTCAGCGCGATGCTCGACCACGATCCGAGCGTGCTCACGAGCGCGCCTTGCGTGAGACCGATGCCGCGCTCGGCGCCGCCGAGGTCGGGCACCGACACCAGGATGATGAAGGCCGTGATGGAGCAGACCAGGAACGTGTCGAAGTACACGCCGAGGGCCTGGACGAGACCCTGCTTCACGGGGTGGGTGACCGCCGCGCTCGCCCCCGCGTTCGGGGCGGATCCGAGTCCCGCCTCGTTGGAGAACATGCCGCGCTTGACGCCCGTGAGCACGATGTACCCGAACGCCGCGCCGACGACCTCGTTGAAGCCCCACGCCTGCGTGAAGATCTCGGCGAACACCGCGGGCAGGCGGTCGATGTGCAGGGCGACGACGACGAGTCCGAGCAGCAGATAGGCCAGAGCCATGATGGGCACGAGGAACTGCGTGACCGAGGCGATGCGCCGCACGCCGCCGAAGACGACCAGGCCCGTCAGCAGCGCGACCGCGATCCCGATGACCCAGGGGAGCCAGCTCGGTGCGCCCTCGCCGATCGTGGCGGTGACCGTCGCCGCGATGGTGTTCGCCTGCAGCGAGCTGAACGCGAACGGGAAGCACACGATGAGGATGATCGCGAACCAGATCCCTAGCCACCGTGCCTTGAGTCCCCGCTCCATGTAGTACGCGGGACCGCCGCGGAACCCGTCCTTGTCACGGATCTTGAACAGCTGCGCGAGCGAGGACTCGATGAAGCTCGACGCCCCGCCGACGAACGCCATGAGCCACATCCAGAACACGGCGCCCGGGCCGCCCAGCGCGATCGCCGTCCCGACGCCCGCGATGTTGCCGACGCCGACGCGGGAAGCCGCCGAGATGGTGAACGCCTGGAACGCCGAGACCGACTGCGGCTTGCCCGCGGTGTCGCGCGGAGTCTTGTCGGTGAGGGTGCGGAACATCTCCGGGATGAGCCGGAACTGCACCACGCCCGACCGTATGGTGAAGTACACCCCGAGGACGACCACCACCGGCAGCACGATCCACGTCCAGAACAGGTCGCCCCACACCAGCAGCCATTCGTTCAGCGCTTCCATGCGCACAGTATGGCGGGCGCACCGCTGTCGGCGACAGGTGCCGCACCGATCCCGCGCCTATCATGGGGCGGATGATCCGCGAGGCCCGCCGTCCGAGCGCGACCGGATGGAGCATCGCCCCGCGACTGGTCGGCGGTGCACCGCCGGTCGTGCTCGTCCTCGTCGGCGCGCTCTCGCTGCTGGTGGGCCTGCTGATCGTCACGCGCCCGCTGACCTCGCTGCTGCTGCTCACGGTGTACGTCGGCCTCAGCGCCGTGTTCACCGGCGTGGCGCGCTTCCTGAGCGCTCCGGAGTCACCGCTCTGGTCGCGCGTGGCGTTCGGCGCCGTGTGGGTGGTGCTGGGACTTGCGATCCTCATCGGCCTCGGCCGCACGCTCGACCTCCTGCCCGAGCTGATCGCCGTGCTGCTGGTGCTCGGCGGTCTCGCGTCGCTCTACGATGCGCTCGCCCGCGGGCGTCTCAGCCAGCGCGTGCTGGCCGCCGCGTGGGGCGCGGCTCAGATCGTGTTCGGCATCCTGGCGTTCGCGTGGCCGGACGTGACCGTGCTGATCGTCGCGATCGTGTTCGGCGTGCGGACCATCGTGTTCGGCGCGACGCTGCTCGTGCGCGCCGTGCGCGCCTTCGTGGCCGGGCGCCACAGCGTGGAGGCGGCCGAGATGAACGTCGAGCCGGTGACGGCGGACGAGACGGATGCCGAGCCCGCGGCCGCGTCGACGGGTGCCGGTGCCGCGATGCCCGGGTCGGCTTCCGACCCAGGCGGAGCGCCCCGCCGGACGCGCCTGGCGTGGGCCGCGGCGGGCCGGTACGTCCTCGCGGCGGTGCTGGTGGGACTCGCCGGTGCGGGGTGGTACGCCAACGCATGGCTCGCCCAGGGCGAGCCGTTCGTCGACGCCTTCTACGATCCGCCCACCGTCGTGCCGTACGAGCACGGCCGCCTCGTCCGGGTCGGGGACTTCGCCGGCCAGCAGCCTCCCGGCGCTCAGGTGCACCGCATCCTCTACACGACGCGTGACGCCGTCGGTCAGCCGGCGGTCGCGAGCGCCCTCGTGATCGTGCCCGACGAGCGCCCCCCGGGCGCCCGGCCCGTGATCGCGTGGAATCACGGCACGACCGGCGTGGCGCGGGGGTGCGCGCCGAGCCTGCGCGATGCGTCCGCGACGCGCTGGGCGATCCCCGCCCTCGACGAGGCGATCGAACGCGGATGGATCGTGGTGGCATCGGACTACTCCGGGCAGGGAGCGCCCGGCGTCTTCCCGTACCTCATCGGCCGGGGCGAAGCGCGCTCGTCCCTGGATGCGATCCTCGCCGCCCAGGAGGTGGACGGGTTCTCGCTCTCGGCGCGGACCGTCGTGTGGGGCCACTCGCAGGGCGGCCATGCGGCGCTGTGGATGTCGCAGATCGCCGAGGACTACGCCCCCGAGCTCAACATCCTCGGCACCGCGGCGCTGGCGCCGGCGGCTGACCCGCTGGCACTGGCGGAAGAGCTCACGGCGGGCGACGCGAGCGCGCTGCTGTCGATCCTCATCTCGTGGGTGCTCGTGCCCTATGCCGACACGTACGACGACGTGGACCTCTCGCGCTACATCGCGCCGGGGGGCGAGGCGATCGTGCGCGAGATGACGCAGCGGTGCCCGACCGAGCCCGGCGTGATCGTCTCGGTCGCGACGGCGCTCGGCGTCGCCGAGGACCGGCCCCTGTACGTCGGCGACCTCACCGCGGGCGCTCTCGGGCGCAGACTCGCCGACAACGTGCCGTCGGGGCCGTGGGAGCACCCGCTGCTGATCGCGTGGGGCGACGAGGACGAGGTCATCCCACCGCATCTGCAGCAGGAGTACGTCGACCGGCTGTGCGCACAGGGGGAGCGGGTCCGCTTCCTCCAGTACCGCGGATACGACCACCTGGGCGTCCTCCTGCCGCGGTCGAGCTTCGTGCCCGTGCTGGCCAAATGGACCGACGAGCGGCTGCGGTCGGTCGAGACGCGCGTCGACGACTGCGGGCGCTGAGCGCAGCGGCCGTCTCCCAGGTCGGGCGGGTCCGGCATCCGGTAACGTTGTAGGGTTCCGGCGCGCGGCGACGTGCCGGTGAGAGCTGAATATGGAGGCCACTGTGGACATCGATCTCGGACTGCTGCGCACTGTTTCGCGTGAGAAGGAGATTCCCTTCGACGAACTCCTGCGGATCATCGAGCAGGCCATCCTGACGGCGTATGCGAAGACGACGAACGACGGCGAGCCGACGGAAGGCGCGCGGGCGGCTCTCGACGAGAAGACCGGTCACGTCGCGATCTACACTCCCGTGCTCGACGAGGAGGGCATCGTCATCGGCGAGGAGGAGTCGACTCCCGACGACTTCGGCCGCATCGCGGCGTTCGCCGCCAAGCAGGTCATCAGCCAGCGCCTGCGCGACATCGCCGACGACGCCGTGCTGGGCGAGTTCCGCGGCAAGGAGGGCGACATCGTCGCCGGCATCGTGCAGCAGGGTCCGAACCCGCGCATGGTCCACGTCGACCTCGGCACGGTCGAGGCCATCCTGCCGCCCGAGGAGCAGGTGCCCGGGGAGGAGTACTCGCACGGCTCGCGGCTGCGCGTCTACGTGACCTCGGTCTCGAAGGGTGCCAAGGGCCCATCGATCACGGTCTCGCGCACCCACCCGGGACTCGTGCGCAAGCTGTTCGCTCTCGAGGTGCCCGAGATCCCGGCGGGCCTCGTCGAGATCGTGTCGCTGGCCCGCGAGGCCGGCCACCGCACCAAGATCGCCGTGACGGCCAACGACCCCTCGATCAACGCGAAGGGCGCGTGCATCGGCGAGCTCGGCCGACGGGTGCGCGCGGTGACCGAAGAGCTCGGCGGCGAGAAGATCGACATCGTCGACTACGACCCCGAGCTCGCGAAGTTCGTCGCGAACGCCCTGTCTCCGGCGAAGGTGACGTCCAGCTTCGTGCTGGATGCCTCGAACAAGGCCGTGCGGGCGCTCGTGCCCGACTACCAGTTGTCGCTGGCGATCGGCAAGGAGGGGCAGAACGCGCGCCTCGCCGCCAAGCTCACGGGCGCGAAGATCGACATCCAGCCCGATTCGATCCTCGAGTCGTGACCGACCGCTGCGGCGAATCCGACCACAGCGCCGGGCACCGGCGGTTCGGACGGGACGTGTAGAATGGAGGCCGTACGAACGTGCGTC
This sequence comes from Microbacterium cremeum, assembly GCF_015277855.1. NCBI lineage: Bacteria > Bacillati > Actinomycetota > Actinomycetes > Micrococcales > Microbacteriaceae > Microbacterium > Microbacterium cremeum. The sequence continues at coordinate 2,438,955 of NZ_CP063812.1, read as the reverse complement.
GGATGCCGCACGCGTGCTCCCCGGTCCGCTCTTCTCCGAGTGGTCGCCATCGATTCCGTCCTCGTCCCCGACGAGCGTGCATCGATGCCCGGAAGAGGCGCGTGGGTCCACGAGACGAGCGAGTGCGTGGAGACCGCGATCCGGCGCCGCGCCTTCGTGCGGGCATTGCGTGTGTCAGGCCCGCTTGACACGCAGACCATCGAGAAACGGCTGAATGGCTATGGAAACAAAGTGAACGGCTCGAAATGAGACCCGTCCGCGACTAACGGTCTGCCCTGTCTGGGTGGGCCCAGACAGGAGAATTTGTGGCTGCCAAACCACGCGTGCACGAGATCGCTTCCGAGCTCGGCGTCGACAGCAAGGTCGCGCTCGAGAAGCTGAAGGAGCTCGGCGAATACGTCAAGAGCCCCTCGTCCACCATCGAACCCCCCGTGGCACGGAAGCTCCGTGCCGCGCTTGAAGCGGACGGCGTAGGCGCCCCCGCCGCCGCGGGCACCCCTGCCCCGGCGAAGTCCGCCGCTGCCGGCGCCAAGCCGGCTTCCGGCGCACGCCCCGGTCCCGCGGCCAAGCCCGGTCCGGCGCGTCCCGCTGCTCCCGCGGCACCCGCCGCGGCGGCGCCCGCCAAGGAGGCACCGGCCAAGGAGGCCCCGTCCGCAGCGCCCGCCCCGGCCGCCGCACCTGCCCCGGCCGAGCCCGCCGCTCCCGCCGCGCCTGCGGCGCCGGCTCCGGGCAAGCCGGCTCCGGGCGTCACGCCTCAGCCGCCGCGTCCCGGCGGAACGCCGCGCCCCGGCAACAACCCCTTCTCGTCGCAGCAGGGCATGGGTCAGCGTCCCGCAGGCCCACGCCCGGGCAACAACCCCTTCGCCTCGCAGCAGGGCATGGGTCAGCGTCCGACGCCTGGCAACATCCCGCGTCCGCAGGCGCCGCGCCCTGGTGCGCCGCGTCCGGGTGGTCCTCGCCCCGGTGGCGCAGGCCGCGGCGGCGGTGGCGGTCGTCCCGGCGCTCCGTTCCAGCAGCGTCCCGGCGGTCCCGGTCGTCCCGGCGGTGCCGGTGCCGGTGCCGGTGGAGGCTTCCAGCGTCCCGGTGGGGCTCCCGGCGGATTCGCCGGTCGCCCCGGCGGTGGTGGCGGTCGCGGCCGTGGTCCTGGTGGCGGCACCGCGGGTGCCTTCGGCAAGGGCGGCGGCAAGTCCAAGCAGCGCAAGTCGCGTCGGGCGAAGCGCCAAGAGTTCGAGATGCGGGATGCCCCGGTCGTCGGCGGCGTCAACGTCCAGAAGGGCAACGGCGAGATCATCCGCCTGCGCCGCGGCGCGTCCATCTCGGACTTCGCCGACAAGCTCGAGGCGATCCGCGGCTACACCGTTCAGCCCGGCACGCTCGTGACCATCCTGTTCAACCTGGGCGAGATGGCGACGGCGACCGAGTCGCTCGACGAGGCCACCTTCGAGGTGCTCGGCGCCGAGCTCGGCTACAAGATCCAGATGGTCTCGCCCGAGGACGAAGACAAGGAGCTCCTCGAGGGCTTCGGTCTCGACCTCGAGAAGGAGCTGGAGGAGGAGAACGAGGAGGACCTCGAGATCCGTCCGCCGGTCGTGACCGTCATGGGTCACGTCGACCACGGTAAGACGCGACTGCTCGACGCCATCCGCCAGACCAACGTGGTCGCGGGTGAGGCCGGCGGCATCACCCAGCACATCGGTGCCTACCAGGTGTGGACCGAGCACGAAGAGATCGAGCGCGCCATCACCTTCATCGACACCCCCGGACACGAGGCGTTCACCGCCATGCGTGCCCGTGGTGCGCAGGTGACCGACCTCGCGATCCTCGTTGTCGCGGCGGACGACGGCATCATGCCGCAGACCGTCGAGGCACTGAACCACGCGCAGGCCGCGAACGTGCCGATCGTCGTGGCGGTCAACAAGGTCGACAAGCCCGACGCCAACCCGGCGAAGGTGCGCCAGCAGCTCACCGAGTACGGTCTGGTGGCCGAGGAGTACGGTGGCGACGTCATGTTCGTCGACGTCTCGGCGCGTCAGGGCACCGGTATCCAGGAGCTCCTCGATGCCGTGCTGCTCACGGCCGACGCGGGCCTGGACCTCACGGCCAACCCGAACAAGGCCGCCCGCGGTGTGGCGATCGAGGCGAAGCTCGACAAGGGCCGCGGTTCGGTGGCGACGGTGCTCATCCAGTCGGGAACGCTGCGCGTCGGCGACGCGATCGTGGCGGGCACGGCCTACGGCCGCGTGCGTGCGATGGTCGACGAGAACGGCGACGCCGTCGAAGAGGCCTACCCGTCGCGCCCCGTGCAGGTGCAGGGGCTCAACTCGGTGCCGCGAGCCGGCGACACGTTCATCGTGACCGAGGAGGACCGCACCGCCCGCCAGATCGCCGAGAAGCGCGAGGCCGCGGAGCGCAATGCGCAGCTGGCGAAGGCCCGCAAGCGCATCTCGCTCGAGGACTTCACCCGCGCTCTCGAAGAGGGCAAGGTCGAGTCGCTCAACCTCATCATCAAGGGTGACGTGTCGGGTGCCGTCGAGGCGCTCGAGGAGTCGCTGCTCAAGATCGAGGTCGACGAGTCGGTGCAGCTGCGGATCATCCACCGCGGCGTCGGTGCGATCACCGAGTCCGACATCAACCTGGCCACGATCGACAACGCGATCGTGATCGGCTTCAACGTCCGCCCCGACACGAAGGCGCGCGAACGTGCCGCCCGCGAGGGCGTGGACGTCCGGTTCTACTCGGTCATCTACAACGCGATCGACGATGTCGAGCAGTCGCTCAAGGGCCTGCTCAAGCCGGAGTACGAAGAGGTCCAGTCGGGTGTCGCCGAGATCCGCGAGGTGTTCCGCTCCTCGAAGTTCGGCAACATCGCCGGTGTCATCGTCCGCTCGGGCACGATCACGCGCAACGCCAAGGCGCGCGTCATCCGCGACGGCGTCGTGATCGCCGACGGTCTGGCGATCGAGTCGCTGCGCCGCTTCAAGGACGACGTCACCGAGGTGCGTACGGACTTCGAGGCCGGTATCGGCCTCGGCAAGTACAACGACATCCAGATCGGCGACGAGATCGAGACCACCGAGCTGGTCGAGAAGCCCCGCGGCTGAGCTATTCGGTCGTTGAGCGAGGAGCGAAGCGACGAGTCGAAACGCCCTGGATCCGTTCAGGGCGTTTCGACTCGCCTGGCTCGCTCGACGACCAAGAAGAAGGAGTGATCATGGCTTCAGAACGTCAGGCCCGTCTGGGCGACCGCATCCGAGTGATCCTCGCCGAGCGTCTCGAGAAGGGGCTGCGCGATCCGCGCCTCGGCTTCGTGACGATCACCGATGTGCGGGTGACCGGAGACCTGCAGCACGCGTCGGTGTTCTTCACCGTGCTCGGCACGCCCGAGGAACGCGAGGCGTCGGCAGCAGCGCTCAGGTCGGCGACCGGGATGCTGCGGTCGGAGGTGGGCAAGCACCTCAATGTCCGCCTGACGCCGTCGCTGGAGTTCATCCCCGACGCGATCCCCGAGAACGCCGGTCACATCGAGGACCTGCTGCGCGAGGCACGCCAACGCGACGAGTCGGTCGCAGGACTCGCGGCGAGCGCGTCCTACGCGGGCGAGGCCGATCCGTACGTCAAGCCGCGCGAGCTCGACGACGAGGACTGAGCGCCGCCGACGCCGTCAGGCCGGCAGCCGCAGCATCCCGTCCGCGGCTTCGGCGAGGCCGTCGGAGATGAGCGAGTCGATCGCCCGGTCGCGCTGGCGCCGGTCCGGCCAGTCGGCGGCGACCTCGTGCAGCGGCACGGCGTGGGCCGCGGCATCCCGGAGCGTCTTCAGCACCGCACCGCGCGCCTGCCGGTCGCTGCCCTCGTACCGGGCCTGTCGCCGACGGTCGTCGCCGGTGTCGGGGTAACCGGCTGCCCGCCACGCGCACTGCGCGGCGAGCGGGCACGCGTCGCATCGGGGTGCCCGGCCGACGCACACCGTCGCGCCGAGCTCCATCGCCGCCGCGTTCACGACGGCGGCAGCCTCGCGGTCCGCCGGGAGGATCGCCGTCATGACGTCGAGATCGCGGCGCGAGGGGGCCGCGGGCTGAGAGCGTCCGCCGAGCGCACGCGCCAGGACGCGCCGCGTGTTCGTGTCGACGACGGGATGCCGGTCGCCGTACGCGAAGACCGCCACCGCTCGTGCGGTGTAGTCGCCGATGCCGGTGAGCGCCAGGAGCGCATCGACGTCGCGGGGGATGACATCGCCGTGGCGGTCGCGGATCTCGACGGCCGCGCGGTGGAGCCACAGCGCCCTGCGGGGGTACCCGAGGTTCGCCCACTGCCGCACCGCGTCGGCGGGGGCTGCTGCTGCGAGGTCGGCCGGGCGCGGCCACCGTTCGAGCCATGCCTCGAGGTGCGGGATCACCCGGTTCACCGGCGTCTGCTGCAGCATGAACTCGCTGACGAGGACGCCCCACGTGCTGAATCCCGGCCGTCGCCACGGCAGGTCGCGCGCGTTGCGCCGGTACCACGCGACGAGCGGCGTCGCGAGGTCGGGCATGCATCCCAGCTTACGTTCGGCCCGTGCTGCTGGGAGTTCGGTGCGGATGCCCGCGCGATGCCGTCGGCATGCGTAGCGCTCGCCTTGTCGTACGAGCCCTGCGCCTGAGAGGGGCCCCGCCGCGCCGTAGGCTGGTGGCATGCGCCTTCCCGCCACGCCGACGACGACGCTGTGGCGGCAGCTGCGCGACGACGTGCGGCGACAGTACCCCGCCGGGCGCGTGATCATCGCGGTGGACGGCGTGGACGGTGCCGGCAAGACGGTGTTCGCCGACGGGCTCGCCGAGGCGTTCGCCGAGATCGGGGATGCCGTGTTCCGTGCGAGCATCGACGGCTTCCACCGTCCGCGGGCCGAGCGCTACGCCCGCGGACGTCACAGTCCCGAGGGGTTCTACCTCGACTCGTACGACTACGCCACCTTCCGGCGCGTGCTCGTCGACCCGTTCCGCGACGGCGCGCAGACGGCCGGCACGACGGGTTTCCAGCTGTCGGCGTTCGACCTCGTGCGCGACGCGCCCGCCGAATCGCAGTGGGTCACCGGGCCGCTCGATGCGGTGCTCGTGGTCGACGGCATCTTCCTGCACCGCCCGGAACTGCGGGACCTGTGGGACTGGTCGCTGTGGCTGGACGTGCCCTTCGACGTCGCCTACGCCCGGATGGCGCTGCGCGACGGGTGCGATCCCGACCCCGACGCCCCGACGAACGCCCGCTACCGGCGCGGGCAGGAGGCGTACCTGCACGAGGCGGCGCCGCGGGAGGCGGCATCCGTCGTCGTCGACAACTCCGACCTCGCCCACCCGCGGCGCGTCCCGGGGAGCGCGCGCTGATGGCGGTCGCGGGTCTGATGCTGGTCGACAAGCCCGGCGGGATCACCTCCCACGACGTCGTCGCACGGGCGCGACGCGCGCTCGGCACGCGCAAGATCGGCCACGCCGGCACGCTCGATCCGATGGCGACCGGTCTGCTGGTGCTGGGAGTCGAGGGCGCCACGCGGCTGCTCACCTTCGTGGTGGGGCTCGACAAGACGTATGAGGCGACCATCCGGCTCGGTGTCGCGACCACGACCGACGACGCCGACGGCGACGTGGTGTCGACGACGGATGCCTCGTCCCTGCCGCCCGCCGCGATCGCCGACGGCATCGCGGCGCTCACCGGCCGCATCTCGCAGGTGCCGAGCACGTACTCCGCCATCAAGGTCGACGGGCGCCGCGCATACGACCTCGCGCGCTCGGGAGAGGATGTGCAGCTGAAGGCCCGTGACGTGACGGTGACCCGGTTCGAGCTGCGGGCGGAACGCCGCGGCTCGGCAGGTTCGGCGACCGCGGACGGCGCGGAGGCCGGGGGATGGGTCGACCTCGACGTCGTGGTGGACTGCTCGAGCGGCACGTACATCCGCTCGCTCGCGCGGGATCTCGGCACGGCGCTCGGCGTCGGCGGCCACCTCACGGTGCTGCGGCGCACCCGCATCGGGCCGTTCCAGGTCGAGACGGCGACGAGCATCGACGGCATCGCGGACGCCGCGCCGATCGACCCCGCCATCGCCGCGGGCGCGATCCTCGGGCGATTCGAGGTGACTGCCGACGAGGCGCGTGACCTGCGCCACGGCAAGCGGCTCGTTGGTACCGCGGAGCGCCTCGCCGCCGAGCCCGTCGCGGCGATCGACCCGCAGGGCGCCCTCGTCGGGATCGTCGAACGGCGGGGAGCCGACGTGAAGAGCGTCATGAACATGCCCGAGGAGGCGTCGCGATGATCCTGTGGTTCACGATCCTGCAGGTGGCGGTCGCCGTCGGGGCGGGGCTCTTCTGCCTCGTGGCCGGGCTCGCCGGCCGTCGTCCGAGCGACTGGACCGTCGGCTCGCTCGCGCTCGTCGAGCTGCTGCTGATCGTGCAGATCGTCATCGCCGTCATCGCCCCCTTCGCCGGCAACCCGCCGACCGGGAGTCTGCTGGAGTACTGGGTCTACCTCGTCTCGGCGTTCCTGCTGCCGCTGGCAGCGGTGGCGTGGGCGCTGCTGGAGCGCAGCCGCTGGAGCACGGTGATCATGGGCATCGCGGCGTTGTCGATCGCCGTGATGGTGTGGCGGATGCAGGTGATCTGGACGGTGCAGGTCGCGTGAGCCCGGCCCGTGCCTGCGGCGCGACGACCTCGCGATGCGGCATCCGAACTAAGATCGTGGGGTTATGTCGTCGCCCGCCCGCCCTCGCATGACCGGCATCGGCCGCGTGCTCGTGATCGTCTACGCGATCATGGCGCTCGCCGCCACCGGCAGGTCCTTCGTCCAGATCGCGCAGCGCTTCGACGAAGCGCCGCTCGCCTACACGCTGTCGGCGGTGTCGGCGGTGGTCTACATCGTCGCGACGCTCGCCCTCGTCTTCGCGGGCCGTCGAGGCTGGTACGTCGTCGCGTGGGTCGCGATCGGGTTCGAGCTGGTGGGCGTGCTCGTGATCGGCACGCTGAGCCTCGTGATGCCCGAACTGTTCGCGCACGACACGGTGTGGTCGTGGTACGGCAGAGGCTACGTGTTCATCCCGCTCGTGCTGCCCTTCCTCGGCCTGTGGTGGCTCATCACCCACCGTCCGGGTGCCCGAGCCGCGGCGGCGGAGCACGCGGCGGTGGCGCCGTGATCGTCTTCCGCGACCCTCGCGAGGTGCCCGCCGGCTTCGGGCCGTCGGTCGTGGCGATCGGCAAGTTCGACGGCGTGCACTCCGGTCATCGCGCGGTGATCGACCGGGCGCGAGTGGATGCCGCGGCGATCGGCGCGCGCGTGGTCGCGGTGACGTTCGACCGCAACCCGCTCGCGCTGCTGCGACCCGACATCTGCCCCGTGAGCCTCGTCGGCGTGGCCCAGAAGCTGCGGCTGCTCGCCGAGACGGGCGTCGACGCGACGCTGCTGCTCACGTTCGACCGCGCACTGGCAGACCTCGAGGCTCGCGCGTTCGTCGAGCACGTGCTCGTCGGAGCGCTGGGGGTCACGATCGTGATGGTCGGCGCCGACTTCCGTTTCGGTCGCGGGGGAGCGGGCACGCCCGATCTGCTGCGCGAACTCGGTCGCGAGTTCGGGTTCGACGTGGACGTCGTCGACGACGTGCGCGCGATCGACGAGGGCCGCCGCGTCTCGTCGACGTGGGTGCGCGAGGTGCTCGACGCCGGAGACGTCGCTGCGGCGGCGAAGCTCCTGGGCCGTTCGCACAGCGTGCGCGGCGAGGTCGTCCACGGCCTCAAGCGCGGGCGCGATCTGGGGTTCCCCACCGCGAACCTGTCGCAGGCGCTCGAGGGATTCGTCCCTGCCGAGGGCATCTACGCGGGGTGGCTGGTCGACGAGGGCATTCCCGGCGACGGCACGGCCGAGCCGCGCAGCAGCGTGCGGTACCCGGCCGCGATCAGCGTGGGCACCAACCCGACGTTCGACGACGTCGACGTGCGACAGGTCGAGGCGTACGTCCTCGACGAGACCGACATCGACCTGTACGACCACATCGTCGAGGTCGAGTTCGTGGAGCGCGTCCGCGGCATGACCGCGTTCGAGACCGTCGACGCCCTGGTCGCCCAGATCGCCGACGACGTCGAGCGCGTGCGCACGCTGCTGTCCTGACCGCACCGCGGATCGTCCGTAGACCTGGCACGGCGACGCCCCTACGATCAAGGCGTGCATGAGCTCGCACTCCGGGCCGTCGAGGCGGCGGCCGCGATCGCTGTGCTCTCCTTCGCGATCGTGGTGGTGACCGGATGACGGTGCCGCGGTACCGCGATCTGCTCATGTGAGCAGATCCGCGTTCAGATGTTGCTCGACCCCGGTTCGTGTGTCAGCCTTGAAGGCGGACCGAAGGAAGGAGGGGATGTGGACGCCGTGGACGAGCTGCTGTCGATCAGGGCGGCAGAGCTGTACTACGAGGAGAACCTCACGCAGGAGCAGATCGGGCGCAGCCTCCGCATCACCCGCTGGAAGGTCGGCCGCCTCCTCTCCCAGGCGAAGGAGGAGGGCTTCGTCCGCATCGAGATCCTCCATTCGCGCGCGCGGCGCGTGCCGCTGGAGCGACGCCTGCGCGACGAGCGCGGACTGACGGACGCGATCGTGGTGTCGCGCGCCGGCGTCGAGAGCGAGGACGAGCTGCAGCGGCGTGTCGCGCAGGCCGCCGCGGACTACCTCTCGACGATGCGCCCGAGCCCGCGCGTGCTCGGCGTCAGCTGGGGCCGCACGCTGTCCGAGATCGCGCATCAGCTGCGCAACGGGTGGTCGGCCGGCACCGACGTCGTGCAGATCAACGGCGGCGTCAGCCTCACGCATCGCCCCGGCACCGCCGCGGCGACCGCGGTCGCGATCGCGCAGAAGGGCGGGGGCACCGCGACCCTGCTTCCGAGTCCCGCGATCCTCGAGCGCCGCGAGACGAAGGAGGCGATCGAGGCCGACCGCGTCGTCGCGAACGTCATGGATCTCGCGGGCTCGGCCGACGCGTACCTCTTCAGCGCCGGCGCCGCCGACCACCGGTCGGTCCACGTCGACAGCGGCTACCTCGGCCCGGCCGACATCGACCGTCTCGTCGAGCGCGGCGCCGTCGGCGATGTCGTGGGCCGCTACGTCGACGCGAACGGCGACATCGTCGATCCCGAGCTCGACGCACGCACCGTCGGCCTGTCGCTCGCCGCGCTGCGCAGCGCGCCGGTCGCGATCGCGGCGATCGCCGGCAAGCCGAAGCACGCGATCGCCGCCGCGGTGGTCGGGTCGGGACTGTGCACCGCACTGATCACCGACGAGGCCACTGCGCTCCACCTGCTCGAAGGATGACCTCGTGAGCTCTCCCTCACCGCATCCGCACGACACGTCACACAGAAAGCCAGGTCATGCCATGTCAGGCACCTCACTCATGACGCTGCCGCAGCGCGCCGTCGAACTGCTCGGCGGCGAGCCCGACGACACCACGTTGCGACGGTATCTCCACGGTCTCCCCGGCGTCGACGCCGTCGGGCTCGAGCAGCGCGCCGCGGGCCTCGGCACCCGGTCGATCAAGACGACCTCGAAGGCGTGGGCGCTCGACAAGATCATCGAGCTCATCGACCTCACCACCCTCGAGGGAGCCGACACCCCCGGCAAGGTGCGCTCGCTGGTGGCGAAGGCGCTGACTCCGGATGCCTCCGACCCCGGGTGCCCGCGTGTCGCGGCGGTGTGCGTCTACGGCGACATGGTGCCGCACGCCGTCGCCGCGCTCGGCGCCGCGCACGGCGACCCCGATGAGGGAGGCGTGAGCGTCGCCGCCGTCGCGACCGCGTTCCCGAGCGGCCGCGCGTCGCTCGACATCAAGCTCGCCGACACGGCGGAGGCCGTCGCGAGCGGTGCCGACGAGATCGACATGGTCATCGACCGCGGCGCGTTCCTCGCGGGCCGCTACGGCCTCGTCTTCGATCAGATCGCCCGCGTGAAGGAGGCCTGCCGTCGCGAAGACGGCTCGTTCGCGTCGCTCAAGGTGATCCTCGAGACGGGCGAGCTGCACACGTACGACAACATCAAGCGCGCCTCCTGGCTCGCCATCCTCGCCGGCGGCGACTTCATCAAGACCTCGACCGGCAAGGTGCAGCCGGCCGCGACGCTGCCGGTGACCCTCCTCATGCTCGAGGTGGTGCGCGACTGGCATCGCGCGACGGGCGAGAAGGTGGGCGTGAAGCCCGCGGGCGGCATCCGCACGTCGAAGGATGCGATCAAGTACCTCGTCACCGTCGCCGAGACAGTGGGCGAGGAGTGGCTGCAGCCGCACCTGTTCCGCTACGGCGCCTCGAGCCTCCTCAACGACGTGCTGCTGCAGCGCCAGAAGCTGAAGACCGGGCACTACTCCGGTGCTGACTACGTGACGATCGACTGATGCTTCGACAAGCTCAGCAACCAGAAGAGACGAAGTAGACATGAGTTTCCTCGAGTACGCGCCGGCCCCCGAGTCGCGCGCGATCCTGTCCCTCCAGCCCGAGTACGGGCTGTTCATCGACGGCGAGTTCCGCCCCGGCTCGGGCGAGTCGTTCGCGACGATCTCGCCGGCCGACGAGTCGCACATCGCCACGATCGCCGCGGCGAGCGAAGCGGATGTCGACGCCGCTGTCGCCGCCGCACGCCGCGCGTACGACCGCACGTGGTCGAAGATGAGCGGCCGCGACCGCGGCAAGTACCTCTTCCGCATCGCCCGGCTCGTCCAGGAGCGTGCGCGCGAGCTCGCCGTCGCCGAGAGCCTCGACAACGGCAAGCCGATCAAAGAGAGCCGTGACGTCGATGTGCCGCTGGTCGCCGCGTGGTTCTTCTACTACGCCGGCTGGGCCGACAAGCTCGAGTACGCGGGCCTCGGCGCCGACCCGCGCTCGCTCGGTGTGGCCGGCCAGGTGATCCCGTGGAACTTCCCGCTGCTGATGCTCGCGTGGAAGATCGCTCCTGCCCTCGCGGCGGGGAACACCGTGGTCATCAAGCCGGCCGAGACGACGCCGCTGTCGGCGCTCATCTTCGCCGAGATCCTGCAGCAGGCCGACCTGCCTCCGGGCGTCGTCAACATCGTCACGGGCGCCGGGGCGACGGGTGCGGCGATCGTGCGGCATCCCGACGTGAACAAGGTCGCCTTCACCGGCTCGACCGCGGTCGGGCGCGAGATCGCGAAGTCCGTCGCCGGCACCGACAAGAAGCTGACGCTCGAGCTCGGCGGCAAGGCCGCGAACATCGTGTTCGAGGACGCGCCCATCGACCAGGCGATCGAGGGCATCGTCAACGGCATCTTCTTCAATCAGGGTCACGTGTGCTGCGCGGGCAGCCGGCTGCTCGTGCAGGAGTCGATCCACGACGAGGTCGTCGACCGGCTCAAGGACCGCCTCTCGACGCTGCGCCTCGGCGACCCCCTCGACAAGAACACCGACATCGGTGCCATCAACTCGCGCGAGCAGCTGGACCGCATCCGCGAGCTGAGCCGCATCGGCGAGGAGGAGGGCGCCGAGCGCTGGAGCGCCGACTGCGTCATCCCCGACAACGGCTTCTGGTTCGCCCCGACCATCTTCACCAACGTGCAGGCGAGCCACCGCATCGCGCGCGACGAGATCTTCGGTCCGGTGCTCTCGGTGCTGACGTTCCGCACGCCCGCCGAGGCGATCGAGAAGGCCAACAACACGCCGTACGGACTGTCGGCGGGTGTCTGGTCCGACAAAGGCTCCCGCATCCTGGCGGTCGCCGACCGCCTGCGCGCCGGCGTGGTGTGGGCGAACACGTTCAACCGTTTCGACCCGTCGTCGCCGTTCGGCGGCTACAAGGAGTCCGGCTACGGCCGCGAGGGCGGCCGCCACGGCCTCGCCGCCTACCTCAAGAGCGCGCCCGCGGCATCCTCTCGGTCGTTGAGCGAGCGAGGCGAGACGAAGCGCCAAGCCGGCCGCTCGAAGAAGGAGGTGGGCAAGTGACCAAGCGACTGACCGTGCCCAAGACCTACAAGCTCTACATCGGAGGCGCCTTCCCGCGCAGCGAGTCCGGACGCACCTACGAGGTCGCGACGCCGAAGGGCGAGTTCCTCGCCAACGCCGCGCTGGCATCGCGCAAGGACGCACGGGATGCCGTCGTCTCGGCGCGCGGCGCCGTCAAGGGGTGGTCCGGTGCCACCGCGTACAACCGCGGTCAGGTGCTCTACCGCGTCGCCGAGCTGCTCGAAGGGCGTCGCGCCCAGTTCGTGGACGAGATCGTGCAGCAGACCGGGGTCACGGCATCCGTCGCCTCCGCCGAGGTCGACGAGGCCATCGACCGCTGGGTCTGGTACGCCGGCTGGTGCGACAAGTTCGGTCAGGTGGCCGGCAACGGCAACCCGGTCGCCGGCCCGTACTTCAACATCTCGGTGCCCGAGCCGACCGGCGTGGTCGGCGTGATCGCTCCGCAGGACTCGGCGCTCGTCGGCCTCGTCTCGGTGATCGCCCCGGCCCTCGTGACCGGCAACTCGGTGGTGGTCGTCGCGTCGCAGCGGTATCCGCTCTCGGCGATCAGCCTCGCCGAGGTGCTCGCGACCAGCGACGTGCCGGGCGGCGTCGTGAACGTGCTCACCGGCTCGCCGGCCGAGATCGCGCCGTGGCTCGCGTCGCACCCCGACGTGCACGCGCTCGACCTCGTCGGCGCGGGCGACCTCGACTGGGTCGACCTGCAGATCGCCGCGGCCGAGACGCTCACGCGGGTGCTGCCTCCCGAGAACGGGACGGATGCCGCGGCCCCGAGCCTCGCGCGCATCGCGGCGTTCACCGAGACCAAGACCGTCTGGCACACCAAGAGCCTGGTCTGACGGCGAGCTCCGCAGTCACAACCTGCGCGGAGAACGCGTCTCCCGGACGCGGAAACTGACTGCGGAGCGAACGCCGGAGGCGCGCACGGCGGGCGCGGCGCGAGGCGCGCACGGGCGCGGGGCGCGCGGAGACGCGCAGGGGCGCGGAGCGGGCGCGAGGCGTGCGCGGCGCGGGGATCAGGTGAGCTCGAGTCCGCCCCAGGCGCCGGGCTCGCGCAGCTCGCCGTAGTGCACGTCGACGTCGTGCGCGGTGACGGACGCGACGCACGCGAGGAGTGACAGCGTGGGGTATCCGTAGGGGCGGTTGTCGCGGATGATCGCGCCGTCATCGGTGGGCGGCAGCGCCGCCGAGCGCTCGAGCACCTCGAGCCACGGCATCCACCAGCGCTCGCCGTCGGCGGGCTCGGTCGCGCGGAACTCGTCCAGCCAGCGTGCGATGCGCGGCGTGCCGGCGTCGTCGACGTCGTCGTGGGCGATCATGTGCGTGCCGGGCCCGAGCTCGACCGTGCGCAGGGCGACGCCGTCCCACGTCCGCACGCGTGCGCGCGCACCTTCGACCTCGACGAGGTTGAAGCCGTGCGTGGACGGCTCCCCGGAGGGTGAGCGCCCGGCGACGGCGTCGAGCACCAGGCCGCCCCGTGAGACGAGCTCGGATTCGGGCCGGGTGGAGTCGTCCGCCCGGTTCAGGAGCACGGCCAGGCGGCCCGCCGCGGGGTCGGCAGCGAGCCAGGCGCCACCGGCGCGCACGTCGCGCACGCCCACGACGCCGTTATGCGGCTCGGGCCACCAGCGACCCAGCGGATTCCACGGTCGTCCGGGATCCTCGTCGCGGATCGCGAGCACGCGCGTGGGCTCATCCGCCGAATCGGGGACGCGGATGACGACGGTGCACATGCGGGGCTCCTCGGTGGTGTCGTGCGGCGCGGGGCCGCGTGGCGGACAGTCGTGCCAAGATCGGAGGGTGTTCGTCGTGGTCGGAGTCACCGGCGGGATCGCCGCTTATAAGACGGTTCAACTGGTGCGCCTGCTCGTGAAGGACGGCCACGAGGTCCACGTGGTGCCGACCGACGACGCGCTGCGCTTCGTCGGCCTGCCGACGTGGGAGGCGATCAGCCGCCACGCCGTGACCACCTCCGTCCACGACGACGTCGCACGCGTGCGGCACGTCGCGCTCGGCCAGTCGGCCGATCTCGTGATCGTGGCGCCCGCGACGGCGAACACCCTGGCGAAGATGACCGCGGGGCTCGCGGACGACCTCCTCGGGACGACCCTACTCGCCACCACGGCGCCGGTCGTCGTGGCCCCCGCGATGCACACCGAGATGTGGCGTCACCCCGCGACCGTCGCGAACATGGCGACCCTCCGCGAACGCGGCGTGATCGTGGTCGGCCCCGACGACGGCGAGCTGACCGGCGGCGACAGCGGACCGGGACGGATGACGGAGCCCGAGGCGATCCTCGAACGCGCGCTGGCCGCGGTCGACGGCGGCGCGCGAGACCTCGAGGGGCTCCGCGTCGTGGTGAGTGCCGGCGGCACGCGCGAGCCGATCGATCCCGTGCGCTTCATCGGCAACCGCTCCAGCGGCCGCCAGGGGGTCGCCGTCGCGATGGCCGCGGCGGACCGTGGCGCCGACGTGGTGCTGATCGCCGCGCATGTCGACGACGGACCCCTGGTCGAGGCATGCGCCCACCCGCGCGTGCGGATCGTGCGCGCCGGCACCGCGGCCGAACTCGGGGAGGTCGCGGCGATCGAAGCGGATTCAGCCGACATCGTCGTGATGGCGGCGGCGGTCGCGGACTACCGGGTGGCCGAGGTGTCGCCGCTGAAGCGGGCGAAGGAGTCCGCCCCCGGCGACGGGATCACGCTCGACCTGATCGAGAACGACGACATCCTCGCCGCCCTCGTGCGCGCCCGGCGCGACGGACAGTCGATCGTGGGCTTCGCCGCCGAGACGCCGGGGGAGGGCGAGACGCTCCTCGAGCGTGGCCGGCGCAAGGCCGCCCGCAAGGGCGCGGATCTGCTGGCGGTCAACGAGGTGGGCTGGGAGCGGGGCTTCGAGAGCGGCGAGAACGCGCTGGCGATCATCGACGCGAGCGGCGATCTGGTGGCGTCGGCGACGGGGAGCAAGCGAGACGTCGCCGAGGTGTTGTGGAACGCTGTGCTGAAGGTGCGCGGATCGCGCGCCGAAATTGAGTAACGAAACGGTAACGACGCATGTAGAGTGGTGCGCACCACGTCGACGACGACGTGGTGCAAGACCCGGAGGACATGCCCGATGCCACACTCCGCGGCATCCGATCGCGCCCGCGACCGGATCCACGCCCTGCTGATCGTGTGCGTGCTCGCTGTCGTGAGCATCGTGATCGCACTGTTCGGCGCGACGCCCGCCCGGGTCACCGCCCGCGAACTGCTCGGCGATCCCCGCACTCCGGGCGAGGCGGCGTTCATCGCGAGCCACCGCGGAGGAGCGGCGACCGCCCCCGAGAACACGCTGCCCGCCATCGCCGCCGCCCTCGACAGCGGCTTCGACTACGTCGAGGTCGACGTCGCCCTCACCGCGGACCGCCAGCCCGTCCTCATGCACGACGCGACCGTGGACCGCACGACCGACGGCCACGGCCGGCTGTCGGCGCTCACGCTCGCCGAGGTGCGCACCCTCGACGCGGGCGCCTGGTTCGACCCCGCTTACGCCGGCACGCCGGTGCCCACGCTCGACGAGTTCCTCGAGTCGCTGGCCGCGTCGGGCGCGCGTGCGATCATCGAGCTGAAAGGCGAGTGGGATGCCGAGGCCGTGACCGCCGCGGTCGCACAGGTCGCCGCGCGAGACCTCGAGCGCCGCGTCGCGCTGGCGAGCTTCGACGCGCGCACGCTGGCGCTCGTCGCCGCGGGGTCGGACGTCGTCTCGCGCCTGCTCATCCTGAAGAACGTGCCCGCCGACGTCGTCAGCGCCGTCGCGGAAGCGGGCGCGCGCGGCGTCATCGTCAGCCGCAAGGCGGTTCTCGACCGCCCGGCGATCGTCGACGAACTCCATGCCGCCGGGTCACGCGTCGTCGTGTACACACTGAACGACGACGAGTACTGGGATGCCGTGACGGCGCTCGGCGTGGACGGCATCGTGACCGACGACCCGCACACGCTCTCGGAGTGGCAGGAGGCCTACGCGCAGGTTCCCTGACCGGGCCGGGCCGCGGCGTGCCCTGAGTCCTCGGCGGTCGCCGCGTCGTAAGGTCGAAGTGCGCCGATCGGCGCGCGCGAACCGGAGGTGTCATGCGGCTGTTCGACGACGTTCGGGTGAAGCGGGTCACGGTGGCGATCGCCGCGCTCGCCACGGTGGCGCTGCTCGCGACCGGCTGCAGACCCGAGCCGTCCGGCACGCCCGAGCCCACCGCGTCGGCGACCCTCGACAAGCCGACGCCCGGCCCGTCGGTGTCTCCCATCGAGACCGAGCTTCCGGATGCCGGCTTCGACGTGCCCGCGTCGTGCGAGCAGATCTACTCGGCCGCCATGCTCTCCCGGCTGCAGTCCGAGAACCCGCCGCTGAACGACCCCGGCGTCACGATGCTCTCGACCGAGAACGCCGATCTCCTCGAGGTGATCCACAGCGGCGCCCCCACGCTGCGCTGCTCGTGGGGCCAGCCCAGCGAGTTCGGCCTGGCCACCAATGTCACGGCGATCGAGGCTGAGCAGGCGGCGGACATCGAGTCGGCGCTGCAGTCGGCGGGATTCGGATGCGAAGCGCTGGGCGGCGGCACCGTGTGCCGCATCGAGCAGCGCGGCATCACGCTCGATGACCAGGAGTACACGCGGGGCGAGACGCACTACCTCGGAGACGGTGCGATCGTCACCACCGCGTGGATCAACTTCAGCCCCGACGGGTACACCGAAGACATCGTCTCGACGCTCTGGAGCTGACTCCTCGGGCCGCCGCCGCGATCCCTTCCCCCGTTCCGCCGGGGAATCCGGCTAGAATGGGCGGCGGGGAATCCGCTGACGATGTCGCAGCTCGCAGAAGCGAGTGCCCGCGGCCGTCACGGCGCACCCCGATCCCGCGTTCGCGACGGCGTTCGCGCCGCCCGCGGGAGCACGCAAACCATCGGTGTCATCCGATCATCGCCGGGCCCGATCCGGCACTCACGCTCAGGAGGAGCATGCCGACCACGGCACCCGCCCAGGCGGCGCAGCGTCGCCGCAAGCCCTCGTCCGCGCGTCGCGACGACGAGGCCCCCATCATCCCGATCCTCGCCCGCAAGGTGCGCGAGGTCGAGGCCAAGGCCCAGCGCGGCAAGCTGGGACCCACCAACCGGGTCAAGTTCCAGGTGATCGCGTTCCTGGTGCGCGAGGAGCGCGCCCGAGTCAAGAGCGACGGTGAGCTGACGGATGCCGCGCGCTCCGAGCTGCTCAAGCGCCTCGACGGCGTCGCCACGATCCTCGCCAAGACCGCCGCGCGCGACACGTCGCTCATCCAGCTGCTCGAGGTCGACCAGGCCACGTCGCCGGTCGCGCGCCGCATGCGCCGCGACTGGCTGCTCGAATCGGGCGCCGAGCTGGCGCCGGACGAGCTCATCATCACCGACGTAGCCCCGGTCGCCGCCCCGGTGGTGCCGGCCGCTCTCGCCGAGCGCCAGGTGGTGCCGCCCCAGGTCGAGGCGCGTCGCGAGGCCAACCCGTTCCTCGCGCCCGACCTCTCGACCCGCGCGCCGAAGGAGACCCCGCGCCGGCGCCTCGACAGCTGGGAGCTCATGGGCCCGCTGTACAAGGCGTTCGAGACCGGCGCAGGCGGCGGCAGCGCCACGATGGACCTGCCTCCCGTCCCCGAGTTCGATCGCCTGTCGCCCCGCGGACTCGAGATCATGCCGCACCAGTCGCGGTTCCTCGAGGCCGTGCGCGACGGACACCGCACCTTCCTCCTCGCCGACGAGCCGGGCCTCGGCAAGACGGCGGAGTCGGTGCTGGCGGCATCCGTCGCGAACGCGTACCCGTTGCTGGCCGTCGTGCCCAACGTCGTGAAGATGAACTGGGCCCGCGAAGTGGAGCGCTGGACGCCGCAGCGCCGCGCGACCGTCATCCAGGGCGACGGTGAAGACATCGACGCGTTCGCCGACGTGTTCATCGTCAACTACGAGATCCTCGACCGCCACCTGTCGTGGCTCAGCTCGATCGGGCTGAAGGGCATGGTCGTCGACGAGGCGCACTTCATCAAGAACCTCACGTCGCAGCGCTCCCAGAACGTGCTGGCGCTGGCGACCCGCATCCGCGAGCAGGTGCGCGACCCGCTGCTGCTCGCCCTCACCGGAACGCCGCTCATCAACGACGTCGAGGACTTCGACGCGATCTGGCGGTTCCTCGGCTGGACCACCGGCGAGAAGCCCGGTCCGGTGCTCATGGAGAAGCTCGACGAGACCGGGCTCACTCCGGCCGACAAGGCCTTCTATCCCGAAGCGCGCGACGCGGTCATCTCGATGGGGATCGTCCGGCGCAAGAAGAAGGATGTCGCGGCCGACCTCCCCGACAAGCTCATCGCCGACCTCCCCGTCGAGCTCGACGACGAGTTCGGCCGGTCGATCCGGCAGGCCGAGCGCGAGCTCGGAGAGCGCCTCGCCGCGAAGTACCGCCGCATCATCGAGGCGCGCGGCGACCGCGGACTCGCTCCCGGCGAGGTGGACGACGACATCATCCGGCTCGTCGCGCACGGCGAGCTCGAGGAGTCGAAGGCCGCCGGCACGGGCTCCGAGAACGTCTTCACCATGGTGCGGAAGATCGGCCAGGCCAAGGCCGTGCTCGCGGCGGACTACGCCGTGCAGCTGCAGCGCTCGGTCGGCAAGGTGGTGTTCTTCGCCAAGCACATCGACGTCATGGACGCCGCCGAGGCGCACTTCGCCGCGGCGGGCCTCAAGACGGTCTCGCTCCGTGGCGACCAGGCGACGACGGCTCGCCAGCAGGCGATCGACGCCTTCAACAGCGACCCCGAGGTCGGCATCGCGGTCTGCTCGCTGACCGCCGCGGGCGTCGGCGTCAACATGCAGGCGTCGTCGAACGTCGTGCTCGCCGAGCTGTCGTGGACGGCCGCCGAGCAGACGCAGGCGATCGACCGCGTGCACCGCATCGGCCAGGACGAGCCGGTGACGGCGTGGCGCATCATCGCGGCGCACACGATCGACACGAAGATCGCCGAGCTCATCGACTCGAAGCAGGGGCTCGCGGCTCGCGCGCTCGACGGCGAAGCCGTCGACCCGCAGTCCAGCGACTCCGTGCAGCTGTCGGCGCTCATGCACGTGCTGCGCCAAGCGCTCGGCGCGGCGTAAGCAGTCACCGCGGCACGGCCGCGCATCCCGAGGCACAGCCCGGGGTGCGCGGCCGTCTCGCGTTGGCGCCCCAGAGGGGCGTGCGGCGGCCGGGTGCGGTCGCGTCGCTAGGGTGGCGGAATGACGCTCGACGCCGCGGCGCTCCTCGCCGGCCCACGCGGCCGTCGGCTGTGCTTGGAGTACGCCCGGGCCGCGGCGTCCCGCGCCGGGAGCAGGTCGGCGCAGGATGCCGCGACCGCCGTGGGCTGGGCGCAGTACGCGCTCGAGGAGGGCGCTGTCGCCGTCCTTGTCATGCGTTCCGACCCCGATCCGTTCACGCCGCCCCGGGTATCACCGGAGGAAGCCGCAGCAGCGCTCACCGGCATCTCGATCGACACTCCCGCCTGGCCGACCCTGCGCGAAGCGCTCGCGGTGTCGGTCGACACCGCGCGGTACTGGCAAGAGCCCGACGGCGCTGATGCCCTCGCCGCGACCCCCGCCTTCCGCACGGCGCTCCGCCGCGTGGCCGAGGTCATCGTCGCAGCGCCGGACACGCGCTGGTGGGAGAGCCCGCTCGATCTGCACGACCAGTGGGCGGTGGCGTGGGAGGGCGCTGGGCGGCTGTCCGCCGATCCCGCCGGCGAGCTGGCGGCATGGCGCGTGAGCGTGGCGGACGACGACGCCCGAGCCGGCGTCGAGCGGCCCGCTGATCCGACCGCTCCCTGGAGCGGGTGGTGGTGGTCGATCCCTCCGCACGCGCTGCCGCGCACCTCGCGGCGGCTCGGCGACGACGGTCCGGCTGGCCTGTGGTTCGTCGAGGATTTCCACGGCGGCGACGAGGCGACGGCGGTGCCCGTCGATGCCTACCCGGCCCGCGTCATCGAGATCGGCACCCCGGAGGACTGGGCGGATCTGTGCCGGCGGCATCCGATCGACGTCACCGCTTCGCGACGACACGACTGGTACCGCGTGACCGGCCGCGACGGCCGGTGGGTGGTGCCCGACTGGTCCTCCGTGGCCCGTGAGGCCGACGGCGTGCACCTCAGCGTCGCGGGGTACCTCACCGCGGCGACTCGCCTGATCGAGATCGATCATGAGACGGGGTCGGTGATCGCGGGGTGGAACCCCGACGAGACGTTCTGGTTCCGCGGCGTCTCGGCGCGGCCCGCGGACCAGGAGAGGTGGCGGCGCGACCGCGACGTCTGGCGACGCGTCGGCGCGTGAAGGCTCTGCCGACCAGGGCGTCGACGGCTCGGGCCGCTCCGTGTGGCAGGCCGCGGCATCCGGCACTAATGTCGGGTGAGGCAGCGTCGCCGACTCTCTTCACCCGACAGCGAGGAACACAGCTATGAAGATCGGCATCCTGACGAGCGGCGGCGATTGCCCCGGACTCAACGCGGTCATCCGCGGCGTCGTGCTCAAGGGTACGACGACGTACGACCTCGAGTTCGTCGGCATCCGCGACGGCTGGCGGGGTGTCGTCGACGGCGACTTCTTCCCGCTGACGCGCCACGAGGTCAAGGGCCTGTCGAAGGTGGGCGGCACGATCCTCGGCACCAGCCGCACCAACCCGTACGAGGGCCCCCGCGGCGGCGCCGAGAACATCGCCAAGACGTTGTACGGCCACCGCATCGACGGCATCATCGCGATCGGCGGCGAAGGCACGCTGGCCGCGGCCAACCGACTCTCGAACGACGGCATCAACGTGCTCGGCGTTCCCAAGACGATCGACAACGACCTGCGCGCCACCGACTACTCGTTCGGCTTCGACACCGCCGTGAACATCGCCACCGACGCGATGGATCGCCTCCGCACCACGGGCGACTCGCACCAGCGGTGCATGGTCGCCGAGGTCATGGGCCGCCACGTCGGCTGGATCGCCCTGCACGCGGGAATCGCCGCAGGCGCCCACGCGATCTGCATCCCCGAGGTGCCCCTCTCCATCGACGACATCACCGAGCTCGTCACCCGGGCGCACGACCGCGGTCGCGCGCCGCTCGTCGTCGTGTCGGAGGGCTTCAAGCTCAAGGGGCAGGACGAGGCTTACTCCGACAAGGGGCTCGACGCCTTCAACCGTCCGCGCCTCGGTGGGATCAGCGAGGTGCTCGCGCCCGAGATCGAGCGCATCACTGGCATCGAGACCCGGGCGACGGTGCTCGGTCACATCCAGCGCGGCGGCTCGCCGTCCGGCTTCGACCGCGTCCTCGCCACCCGCCTCGGCCTGCACGCCGCCGATGCGATCGTCGACGGCGCGTGGGGTCAGATGGTGGCGCTGCGCGGCATCGACATCGTCCGCGTGCCGTTCGCCGACGCGCTGGGTGAGCTCAACAGCGTGCCCCTGTACCGCTACGAAGAGGCCGCAGCCCTCTTCGGCTGATCCTTGACCGGATGCCTCGCTCCGAGGCATCCGTCGCCCCCCGCCCCTCGCCCCGACTCTCACAGCCTCCGCGCCGCGCGCCCAGGCCCGCGCCGAGCTCTCACAGCCTCCGCGCCTCGCGCCGCGCGCGTGCCCTGGCACCTCCGTGCGCCCCGCGCCCGTGCACCTCCGTGCGCCCCCGCGCGCTCTCCGAAATCAGGACATCTGGCGGAGACAGGACGTTTCCGCGCCGAAGATCCTGCTTTCGTCAGATGTCCTGATTTCGGAGAAGCGCGGGGCGGGATCAGGAGAAGAGCGGGGCCGGATCGGAGTAGCGCATGGCGGGATCAGCGAACGCGTCGCTGATGGGCGCCCTGCGCGATGGCTGTCAGGATCGTCTCGACCACATACGGCCAGTCGAACAGCACCTGGTGATAGTCGAATCGGAGCACGATGTAGCCGCGAGCGATCAGCCGCGCGTCGGCTTCGAGATCACGCCGTCGATCGGCCGCGCTGCTGTGGTGCGCGAAGCCGTCGATCTGAGTCACGAGCGACGTGCCGATGAGTCCGTCGACGGGGCGGCTGTCGATCCACACCTGCTGCCGTACGGACACTCCGGTGCGGCGCAGTCCGTCGACGAAGACGGTCTCGAGCCCTGAATCCGATAACGAGGAAGCGACAGCCGCCAGTTCGGCGGCCTGCGTGCTCCGCCAGGCCACGCGCTCGAGCACTTCGGCATCCACGGCCTTCTTCCGTATTGCGGATTCCCACACCGCCAGTGCGTCGCGTCTCGATAGGCAGTGCGCGACGTGGAACAGGACGTTGAGGACGGGATCCGCGTTGTCGTTGCGGCCCACCGGTGCCGGGCCGCGCCCCCAATGCAGGCGCAACTCTTTGGACATGACCCGCGCGGCGGTGGACGCGATGGCGACATGGACCCTCTCGTCCGCCCGAACTCCGGTCGGCGTCCAGAAACCGGCCAGCGCGGCGGCGCTCACGCACGTGACCCTGCCGCTCACCGTCGCTGCAGCCCGCCGTCGGGGATCGCAGTCGGGCGTGACCAGCCACGAACGTCGCACCCGCTCGATCGCACCGGCCCGCACCGCCGCCGCGATGTCGTACACGGTGAAGCCGGCCGCGCGCGCATCGGAACTGTGCAGGACGCCGGAGTTGCTCCGGACCCGCTGCGCGACTTCTGCTCGTCGCGGGCGCGGCCGTGGACGGATATGGGATGTGTTCGACATGCCGACGATTCTTCGGGCCCGCGGAAGCCGTCTGCTGCCGATGCCGCACACCTGTGCGCAACTGCGCCGTCGTCCCCGTTGTGGAGGAGCCGAACTCGGCGCCACCTCTGCCTCGCGTCATCGCGAGAACAGGACATCTGGCGGAGGCAGGAGGTTTCGGCGCAGAAACGTCCTGCGTTCGCCAGATGTCCTGATTTGGCAAAGAGGTCAGGACGAGCGAGGCAGGGGAGAGGCGGGGCGGGAGCGCGGCGGGGCGGGAGCGCGGCGGGGCGGTACTGCGGGGGGGGTCAGGCGTCGGCGACGCCGAGGACGTCCAGCAGCCAGGCGAGCTCGAACGCGCGCTCGCGCCACGCGTTGTAGCGGCCCGAGACGCCGCCGTGGCCGGCGACCATCTCGCACTTCAGCAGGGCATCGGCGCCGACCTCGCGCAGACGCGCGACCCACTTCGCCGGCTCGACGTACAGCACCCGGGTGTCGTTGAGCGAGGTGACGGCGAGGATGCGGGGGTACGAGGCATCCGTTCGCACGTTCTCGTAGGGCGAGTAGGACTTCATGTAGGCGTACACGTCGGGGTCGTGCAGCGGGTCGCCCCACTCGTCCCACTCGATGACGGTGAGGGGCAGCGACGGGTCGAGGATCGTCGTGAGGGCGTCGACGAACGGCACGTCGGCGAGGACTCCCGCGAACAGCTCGGGCGCGAGGTTCGCGACGGCTCCCATGAGCAGCCCGCCCGCCGAGCCGCCCTCTGCCACGAGCTGCGATGCCGACGTGAAGCCGTTGTCGACGAGGTGCTGCGCGCAGTCGACGAAGTCGGTGAAGGTGTTGCGCTTGCTGAGCAGCTTGCCGTCCTCGTACCACTGGCGGCCCATCTCGCCGCCGCCGCGCACGTGGGCGACGGCGAAGACGACGCCGCGATCCAGCTCCGACAGGCGCGGCACCGAGAAGCCGGGCTCGATCGAGTGCTCGTACGAGCCGTAGCCGTACAGGTGCAGCGGGCGGGGCGCGGCGCCGGCGTCTCCGAACGAGCGCTTCCAGACGAGAGAGATCGGGATCTGCGCGCCGTCCTGGGCCGTCGCCCACACGCGCGCCTGGGCGTAGTCGCCGGACTCGTAGCCGCCGAGCACCGGCTGGCGCTTGCGGAGGTGAAGCTCGCGGGTCGCGACGTCCAGGTCGTAGACGGTGCCGGGCGTCACGAACGAGCCGTAGCCCAGCCGCAGCATCGGGGGAGCCCACTCGGGGTTGCCGCCGGTGCCGACCGAGTACAGCGGCTCGTCGAATTCGATCTCGCTGACGTCGCCGGTCGCGTAGTCGAGCAGACCGAGGCGCGCGAGGCCGCCGCGCCGGTAGCCGACGACGCCCCAGTCGCGGAACGTCGACACGCCCAGCAGCCGCTCGCCGGGACGGTGCGGGATCACGACCTCGCGGGCGCCGGAGGGGTCGGATGCCGCGACCCGCACCAGTTCGAAGTCCAGGGCGCCGTCGTTGTGGAGGACGAACAGCACGTCCTCGCCGTCGACGACCGCGTGCTCGGAGTCGTACTCGACGCCCTCCGTGCGCGGCCACACCACGCGCGGCTCGCCACGCAGGTCCGAGGCATCCAGCAGCCACTCCTCGGAGGTGATCGACGATCCGAGCCCGATCACGAGGTAGCGGTCGCTGCGGGTAAACCCGGCGCCCACCCAGAACCTCTCGTCGGGCTCGTGGAAGAGTCTCACGTCGTCCTCGACGGGCGTTCCGAGCTCGTGCAGCCACACCGTGTCGGGACGCCAGGCGTCGTCGACCGTCGTGTAGACGATGAAGCGGCCGTCGGGCGAGAAGGTGGCGCCGGCGAAGGTCCCGGGGATCTCGTCGGGCAGCTGCTCGCCCGTGACGAGGTCGCGCACGCGCACGGTGTACCTCTCGTCGCCGGCGACGTCGACGCCGAAGAGCATGAGGTGCCCGTCGTCCGAGACCTCGAAGCTGCCGAGCGAGAAGAACTCGTGGCCCTCGGCTTCGACGTTGTTGTCGAGCAGGATCTGCTCACCGGGCACCGGGGCGTCGGGGGAGAGCTCGGGAGGGGTCCAGTCGTCGGGAGAGGACAGGGGAGCGCGGCACTGGATGCCGTACTGCTTGCCCTCGAGGGTGCGGCCGTAGTACCACCACTGGCCCCGGCGGGTCGGCACCGAGAGGTCGGTCTCGAGGGTGCGGCCCTTGATCTCGTCGAAGATCCGCTCGCGCAGGCCCTGGAGGTGCGCGGTGCGCCGGGCGGTGTAGGCGTTCTCTGCTTCGAGGTGTTCGATGACCGCGGCGTCCTCCTTCGCGCGGAACCACTCGTAGCGGTCCTCGACGTCGTCACCGTGGTGCGAACGGATCACCGGGCGGGTCTGGGCGACGGGTGCGGGCGGGAGGGCGGACGTGTCGTGGGCGGTCACGGTGTCCACGGTAGTCGCCCGCGGCGAGGGTGCGTCCGCGCCGGTGCCGCGCGTGAGTTGACCGCTCGGGCAGCCGTTGTAGGATTCTTGCTGGCCGGTTGCCGGTTCCTGAACAAAAGGTGAACTGTTCGTTCGTCACGCCGATCCCGTCGGCATCCACACCCCACCCCTCACGGAAAGCGAACGGTGGAAACCGCAACCCTCATCATCGTGCTGGTGATCGTGCTGGCGCTGTTCTTCGACTTCACGAACGGATTCCACGACACCGCGAACGCGATGGCGACGCCCATCGCGACCGGCGCACTGAAGCCCAAGACGGCCGTGCTCCTGGCAGCCATCCTCAATCTCGTCGGCGCGTTCCTGTCGACGGAGGTGGCCAAGACCATCTCGGGCGGCATCATCCGGGAAGACGACATCTCGGCATCCGTCTTCCCCGCCGTCATCTTCGCCGGCCTGATCGGCGCGATCACCTGGAACATGCTGACGTGGCTGCTGGGCCTGCCGTCGTCGTCTTCTCACGCGCTGTTCGGCGGCCTCATCGGCGCCACGATCGTGGGCGTCGGGTTCATGGCGATCGACTTCGGCGTCGTCATGTCGAAGGTGATCCTCCCGGCGGTGATCGCGCCGCTGACGGCGGGTGTCATCGCCTTCACGGTGACGAAGCTCGCCTACGCGCTCACGCGGCGATACGACAGCAAGCCCGACGGGCGCGACGGCTTCCGCTTCGGGCAGATCTTCACGTCGTCGCTCGTCGCGCTCGCGCACGGCACCAACGACGCGCAGAAGACGATGGGCGTCATCACGCTCGCGCTCATCACGGCGGGCTGGCAGTCCTCCTCCGACGCCGACCCTCAGACGTGGGTCATCTTCGCGTGCGCGATCACGATCGCCCTCGGCACCTACATGGGCGGCTGGCGCATCATCCGCACGCTCGGCAAGGGCCTCACCGACGTCAAGCCGGCGCAGGGCTTCGCGGCCGAGAGTTCGACCGCAGCGACCATCCTGGCCTCGAGCGCCCTCGGGTTCGCGCTGTCGACGACGCAGGTCGCGTCGGGGTCGGTCATCGGGTCGGGGCTCGGCCGCCGCGGCTCGCAGGTGCGCTGGCGCACTGCCGGTCGCATCATGATCGGCTGGGTGCTGACACTCCCCGCGGCCGGTGCGGTGGGCGCCGTCGCCGCGTTCATCGCCGTGTCGCTCGGCTTCTGGGGCATCATCATCGACGCGGTGCTCGCGGTCACGATCATCCTGGGCCTGTTCCTGCGCTCGCGCCGCAACGCCGTGACCGCGGCGAACGCGATGAGCGAGGTCGCCGAGTCCGGGCGCGCGGTGAAGGTCAAGCGCAATCCGCCGCCCACGCGCCGGCAGCGCGCGATCGCGCGCGAGGAGGCACGCCGTCGCGCCGCAGACGAGGCCGCCGCGAAGAAGGCGGCCAAGGCCGAGAAGGCCGCGAAGGCGGCGAAGGCGGGCAAGGCGGCGAAGGGCGCGCCCGCCGCGGAACCGGCGCCCACCGCGCCGAACGAGGGAGGCGAGCGATGATCGTCATCAACTGGCTGGCGTTCGTGCAGGTCTTCCTCGCCGCGCTGACGGCCGCCGTGCTGGTGGTCGGCTTCTACGCCCTCGGGCTGCGTCTGCTCGTGCGAGCCGGCCGGGCGCCCGTGGTCGCGCCGGTCGAGTTCACCGACGCGATCACCGTGATCTCCGAGAAGGAAGCGCGCCGGGCCGAGAAGGCGGCGGCGAAGGCGGCCAAGCGCAGCCCGCTCACCGAGGCGCAGAAGCGCGTCGCGCTCATCGGCGCGTATGTGTGCTTCGCCGTGTGCGCGGCGGCAGTGGTCGTCGGCATCCTGCTCATCGTCTTCAACCACTGAGCCGGATCGGCGCGGGGTCGCAGCCACCGCCTAGGCTGTGCGCATGACGACGGCACCCGTGCAGTTCGGTCAGTACGCCCCCGCGCGGCGCACGCTCCTGCATGTGAGCGACACGCACCTGCTGGCGGGCAACCCCCCGCTGGGCGGACGCTTCGACACGGCGGGCAACCTCGCCCGGACCCTGGAGGCAGCCGAGGCGGTCGGCATCCGCCCCGACGCGATCGTGTTCACGGGCGACCTGGCAGACCTCGGCGAGCCGGACGCGTATGCCGCGCTGCGGGATGCCGTCGAGCCGGTGGCCGAGCGGCTCGGGGCGCCGGTGGTGTGGGTCGCCGGCAACCACGACGAGCGCCCCGCGATGCGACAGGTGCTGTTCGGCGCCGAGCCGACCGAAGACCCGGTGACCGGCGTCTGGGACCTCGACGGGCTGCGGCTCGTCGCGCTCGATTCCAGTGTGCCGGGGTGGCACCACGGCGACCTGGACTCGGGGCAGCTGGAGTGGCTGCGTCGCGAGCTCGAGTCGCCGGCGCCGCTCGGGACGATCCTCGCCCTGCACCACCCCCCGCTGCCGTCGCACGTACCGCTGTTCGACATCCTGGAGCTGCGCGACCAGGGGCGGCTCGCCGAGGTCGTCGCCGGCTCCGACGTGCGGGCGATCCTGGCCGGCCACCTCCACTACTCGACGAGCGGAACCTTCGCGGGCGTGCCCGTGAGCGTGGCGGCAGCCACGTGCTACACGATGAACCTCGCGCGCCCGGCCGTCGAGGTGAACGGCATGGACGCCGGGCAGTCGTTCCACCTCGTGCACGTGTACGACGACACGATCACGCACGCCGTCGTTCCGGTGGTCGACGCACCGACCGGCGACGTGTTCTCGGCCGAGTGGGTCGAGCGGATGTCGCGGCTGACGCCCGAGCAGCGGCTCGAGGAGTTCTCGCGCAAGCGGCGATGACCTCACGCCGCGGTGTACGAGCACCACCTGCCTCCTGTACGCGGTGTACAGCGACCGACGACGGGTACGCGGGTAGTGTCGGAGCCATCCCCACACCGCTGTGATCGACCCACGAGGACTGCACACATGGCTCTGGACGCAAAGACGCGAACCCGCACCGAGACCGACTCCCTGGGATCCCTCGAGATCCCCGCCGACGCGTACTGGGGCATCCACACCGCCCGCGCGCTCGAGAACTTCCCGATCTCGAAGCGGCCCATCTCGGTCTACAAGGACCTGGTCAAGGCGCTGGCGATGGTCAAGCAGGCGTCTGCCCGCGCGAACAAGGAGATCGGCGTCCTGGACGCCGCGAAGGCCGACCTGATCGACCGCGCCGCACAGCTGGTGATCGACGGGAAGTTCCACGACCAGTTCGTCGTCGGCGTCATCCAGGGCGGCGCGGGAACGTCGACCAACATGAACGCGAACGAGGTCATCACCAACGTCGCGCTCGAGCTGGCCGGGCGCGAGAAGGGGGACTACGCGTTCCTCTCGCCGATCGACGACGTCAACCGCAGCCAGTCCACGAACGATGTCTACCCGACCGCGATCAAGGTCGGGCTGGGCCTGGACCTGCTGACGCTGCTGGAGGAGCTCGACCTCCTACGCCGCGCGTTCCTCGCGAAGGCCGTCGAGTTCCACGACGTGCTCAAGGTCGGCCGCACGCAGCTGCAGGATGCCGTTCCGATGACGCTCGGCCAGGAGTTCCACGGATTCGCCACCACGCTCGGCGAGGACTACCACCGCCTCAAGGAGAACGCGTACCTCCTGTACGAGATCAACATGGGTGCGACGGCGATCGGCACCGGCATCACGACGCACCCCGGCTACGGGCAGGCGGTGCTGCGCCACCTGCGTGAGATCTCGGGCCTCGACCTCGACCTCGCCACCGATCTCGTCGAGTCCACGAGCGACACCGGCGCGTTCATGTCGTTCTCGTCGTCGCTCAAGCGCAACGCGATCAAGCTCTCGAAGATCTGCAACGACCTGCGCCTGCTGTCGTCCGGTCCGCAGGCGGGCCTGGGCGAGATCAATCTGCCGCCTCGCCAGGCGGGCTCCAGCATCATGCCCGGCAAGGTGAACCCGGTGATCCCCGAGGTGGTCAACCAGGTGGCGTTCGCGGTGGCGGGCGCCGACCTCACCGTGACGATGGCGGTCGAAGGCGGCCAGCTGCAGCTCAACGCGTTCGAGCCCGTCATCGCGCACTCGATCTTCCAGTCGATCACGTGGATGCGCCGCGGCATGCACACGCTGCGCGTCAACTGCGTCGACGGGATCACGGCCAACCGCGAGCGGCTGGGCGCGCTGGTCGGCGCGTCGGTCGGCGTCATCACCGCCCTCACGCCCTTCATCGGCTACGCCGCCGCAGCGGCACTGGCCAAGACCGCGCTGCTGACCGGACGCAACGTCGCCGACCTCGTCGTCGAAGCCGACCTGATGTCGCGCGAGGAAGTCACCAAGCAGCTTTCGCCGGCCCGGCTCTCGGGTCTGGAGACCATCACGGCGGCGATTCCCATCGTCGATCCGGGCGAGATCCCCGGGGACGATCCGGCCGACGGATGATCGCCGGACGCGGCGTACGGCGTGGTGATTGCCCTCCGCGGCCCCATGCCACTACGGTCATGTGAGCCCTACATGAGAGGAATCACATGACCGATCCGCAGAATCCCGCAGAGCCGACGACCCCCGCGGCGAGCGTTCCGCCCGCCCCGCCTGCCGAGGCTCCGGCGCAGCCCGCGGCGGCCCCCGCCGCCCCGCCTGCCTACGCCGCCGCTCCGCCGCCCCAGTACGCCGCGCCCGCTCCCGAGAGCGTCCCCGGCAAGACGCTGGGTATCGTCGCCTTCATCGTGTCGTTCTTCGCGTCGCTGATCGGCCTGATCCTCGGCATCGTCGCGCTCGTGCAGAGCAAGAAGGCCGGCCACAAGAACGGCTGGGCGCTCGCCGCGATCATCCTCGGCGCGGTGTTCTTCGTCCTCACGATCATCATCGTCATCGCGGTCGTCTCGCTCGGCGCCGCGGCGCTGGCGAGCCTGTGCGACGGCCTGCCGTCTGGTGTCTACGAGACCACCACGGGCGGCACGATCACCTGCCCGTAGTCTCTTCACGCGAAAGCCCCTCGCCGGTGTCCGGCGAGGGGCTTCTGCGTCTGCGGGTGCGGCGGCTCAGTCCAGGATCCGGCAGTGGGTCGTGAGCGACCCGATGCCGTCGATCCCGACGGTGACGGTGGAGCGGTCGCGGAGGAACACCTGCGGGTCGCGCGAATAGCCGGCACCACCGGGGCTGCCGGTCGAGATGAGCGTGCCGGGAAGCAGCGTGGCGGACTTCGACAGGTGCGAGATCAGCGTCGCGACGGACCGCACCATCTGCCCGGTCGTGGCGTCCTGCATCGTGTGCCCGTCCAGGACGGTCCAGATGTGGAGGTCCTGCGGGTCGGGCACCTCGTCGGCGGTGACCACGAACGGGCCGGTCGGGGTGAACCCGTCGAAGGACTTGCAGCGCGACCACTGCGCCTCGGAGTACTGGATGTCGCGTGCCGTGATGTCGTTGACGACCGTGTAGCCCCACACGTGGCCGAGGGCCTCGTCGGGGGAGACGTTCTTCGCGGGCGTGCCGATGATGACGCCGAGCTCGGCCTCGTAGTCGACGGACTCGCTCAGCGACCGCGGCCACGCGGTGGTGCCGTGGTGCCCCGCGAGCGAGTTCGGCCACAGCACGAAGACCGTCGGCGTCGAGTCGGTCTTGAGCCCGAGCTCGCTGGAATGCGCGGCGTAGTTGAGCCCGATCGCGAGGATCACCGGCGGCGTGAGCAGGGCAGACGCGTAGCGGGCCCCGTCGAGGGGATGCCGCGTCCCACGGTCCGCGGTCTCGCGGACGCGCCGCAGCAGCTCGTCGCCCCCGGCGATGAGCTGCTCGAGCGTGCGGGGAGCGCCGTCGAAGAGCTCGTCCACGAACACGGCCTCTTCGCCGTCCGCCACGACGAGCCTCGGCTCCTCCGAATCGGGGGGGACGACGTGGGCGAAGCGCATCCCTCCAACCTACCGGGCCGCCTGCGTGCGCGCGCCGGCGGAGCGGGCCCGGCGAGGCGGAGCCTGTAGGCAGAGGCGGCAGCCGGGCGGCCCTAGGCTGAGCGCATGACGCACGATCAGGGACCCGGAGGACTGCGACCCTCGCTCAGCCCGCCCGAGTTCGCTTCCGCTCTCGCCCAGCCGCGCCATGCCGCCCCGGCGCCGATCACCCCGCCGACGACGTCGCCGGCGCCCGTCCAGGTCCCCGCGACCGCGGTGCCACGCCGGGGCCGCACCGCGAGCGTCTGGCTGGCGGGACTGCTCGTGCTGGTGCTGGTCGCGCTCGTCGGGTACTTCCTGAACGCGCTGGGGCCGGGCGCATCGCTGGTCGGCATGCTGCTTGCGCTGGTGCCGCTCGCAGGCGTCCTGGTGTCGGTGCGGATCGTCGACCGCTGGGAGCCCGAGCCGCGCGGCCTGCTCGTCCTCGCGGTCGCGTGGGGGGCCATCGCCGCGGTCGGCATCGCGCTCGGCGTCGATCTCCTCATCACGATCGCGATCGGCGACGACGGCTCGCCCCTGCGTCAGGCGTTCAGCGTCGTCGTGCAGGCCCCGGTCGTCGAGGAGCTCGCGAAGGGCCTGGGCGTGCTCATCATCTTCGCGACGGCGCGGCGTGCGTTCGACGGCCCGGTCGACGGCATCGTCTACGGCGCGCTGATCGGCGCCGGGTTCGCGTTCACCGAGAACATCCAGTACTTCGCGATCAGCTTCATCGAGGGAGGGGCTGCCGACACGACGGCGACGTTCTTCGTGCGGGGCATCCTCTCTCCCTTCGCGCATGTGATGTTCTCGAGCGTGACAGGCTTCGCGCTCGGTCTCGCCGCGCGTCGCGGCGCCACCGTGGGACAGGGGATAGGGCCCTGGCTGCTCGGGCTCGCCGGAGCGATCGCGCTGCACGCGCTCTGGAACGGCTCGGCGCTGTTCGGCGACTTCTTCGCGCTGTACGTCACGCTGCAGGTGCCGCTGTTCGCCGGGTTCATCCTCGGGATCATCGCCCTGCGTCGCGAGGAGTCGCGCCTCACGCGCCGCCGCCTCGGGGAGTACGCGGCGGCCGGCTGGTTCACCCCGCAGGAGGTCGACATGCTGGCCACGTCATCCGGTCGCAGGGCGGCGCTCGCGTGGGCGCGGTCGCTGCGCGGCGACCGCACGGGACTCATGAGAACCTTCATCGCCGACGCCACGGCGCTCGCGGCCACGCGCCAGCGGGCGATCACGGGGCGGGATCCGCACGCCGCGTCGGACGAGCGCGACCTCCTCGCCAAGACGTCCGCGACGCGTGCCGCGATGTTCGCCCCGTAGGCCTTGACATCGTCGGCGGGCTCCCGGCATTCTGAAACCAGGCCAACTCAGCGCTCGGTAGACACGCAGGCATCGCCGCGGCACCGGGCGCTGGGTTCGTCAACGGGCAGGTGCGTCGGCGCCGTCGGCGTTCCTCTGATCGCGAACGCGCACTGCGCGCGGGCGCCTCGGATGCTTGGATGGTCTCATGACTGACGACCGCACCAAGCCCGAGATCGACGCACCCGCCGGCCCGGCTCCGGCCGACCTCGTCATCCGCGACATCGTCGTGGGCGACGGCGCCGAGGCGAAGCCCGGCGACACCGTGACCGTCCACTACATGGGGGTCGACTACGAGTCCGGCGAGGAGTTCGACTCGTCGTGGAATCGCGGTGAGAGCATCCAGTTCCCGCTGCGGGGCCTCATCCAGGGCTGGCAGGACGGGATCCCCGGCATGAAGGTGGGCGGCCGCCGCGAGCTCATCATCCCGCCGCACCTCGCGTACGGACCGGCCGGGGGTCACTTCCTCGGCGGCAAGACGCTCATCTTCGTCATCGACCTCATCGCGGTCGGCTGACCTCCTCCTCCTGACATCGAGAGGGCGGATGCTGCGGCATCCGCCCTCTCGTGCTGTCGGGGTCGCGTCAGCCCGAGACCGAGACGGTCTCGCCGATCATGTCGCGCTGCTCGACGAGGTCGGCGTGCACCTCGGCCACGCCGCGACGGGCGACCTTGCGTGCCCGGGTGCGACCGTCCGTCGAGACGAATCTTTCGGTGGACTCGCCGTCGGTGAGGTACACGGGCTGCACGATGGTCCAGTCGAGGTCCGACCCGCGCAGCAGCATCTCCTGCAGCTCGGAGTCGAATATCTGCGGTTTGATCAGCAGCGCGAACAGGACGCGGTCGACGAAGCCGAGCCGGTCGCGCGTCGTCCCGACGCCGTAGGAGGACTGCACAACCACCCGGCGCACGCCGGCGTCGCGTGCCGCGCGGATCAGCTGGTCGGTCGCGCGGGAGCGCACGTCGCCGGGTGTCCCCTTCGCGCCGCGGAGCCTGACCCGGAGGACGGGCTCCGAGATGCCGAGCGTGACGACCACGGCGTCGTGGCCGGGCAGGATCCTGTCCAGGGTCGCACGGTCGGTGGCGTCACCGTCGACGCGGTCGAGCCCGGGCTTCGGCCCGAGCGAGGTGGCGCGCCGCGCCACGGCGGTCACGCGATGGCCGCGCTCGAGCAGGGCGTCGCACACGGCGCGGCCCGAGCCTCCGGTGGCGCCGATCACGAGGATGTTCATGAGGTCTCCGTTTCCTTCGATCTTGCGGTGATGACCCGACTCTCGCATCGGAGCTCTGGATGTTCTATCGTCAGTGATACGGGTTTCATGATCGATCGTCCACGCATGGGAGGGAGCGTCCGATGACCACCCCGATGCCGTGGGATCGCGAAGATCCGCTCACCGAGGCGCTCTACCAGTTGCGCATGCGCGGCGCGTTCTACTCGTGGACCGAGGCGTCCGGCGACGCATCAGTCGAGATGCCGCAGTTCCCGCATACGCTCACGTTCCACATCGTCGCGCGAGGCACGGCGTACCTCGAGATCGACGGCGCCGAGCCGCACGCGGTCAGGGCCGGCACGCTCGCGCTCGTCCCCCGCGGCATCGGGCATCGGATCTCCACCGCGCCGGGTGCCCGGCTGCTGGGCCGCGCCGACCTGCTGCCACAGGTGATGCTGGGCGACGCGTTCTCGGTGCTGCGGCTCGGGCCCCAGACGGTGGAGGCTCCTCTGGCGATGCTGTGCGGGGTGGTCGTGTTCGATTCGCCCGCCGTGCACGACATGCTCGCGGTGCTGCCGCCGATCGTCCAGGTGGACTCGTCACGGCATCCGGTCATGAGCGCGCTGGTGCCGCTCCTGGCCGGTGAGCTGCGCGTGCCGCGGCCCGGCGGAGAGGCGATCGCCACCCGGCTCGCCGACGTCCTCGTGGTCGAGACCGTGCGGGCATGGCTCGCCGACGAGCCGGACGCCGCCACCGGGTGGCTCGCGGCGCTGCGCGATCCGCAGCTGGGCGCCGCGATCGCCGCCGTGCATCGCGATCCCGGTCACGCATGGTCGCTCAGCGAGCTCGCGCGTCGCGCCGCGATGTCGCGGTCCGCGTTCGCGGCGCGGTTCGGCGAGGTCGTGGGCGAGCCGCCCATGGCCTACGTCACCGGTGCCCGGATGCGCGCAGCGCGGGCGATGCTCGCGCAGGGTCGCAGCGTCGCGGCGGTGGCCGCCGCGCACGGCTACGGCTCGGAGGCCGCGTTCAGCCGCGCCTTCGCCCGGGTCACCGGCGAGACGCCCGGGCGCGTGCGACGTTCCGCCGTCGCAGCCTGACGCGCGAGAGGCCGGCGGCTCGCGGCATCCGTTCCCGCGTCGTCGGCGTCACGAGACCTGCCCGGCGGCACGCCGGCGGAGGCGATCCTGTGCCAGCAGGATGCCGAGGAAGACCACGAGTGCGCCCACCGGTTCGTTCCACGAGATCGTCTCGCCCAGGATCACGATGCCGAGGATCACCCCGACCACCGGTGTGATGTAGGTCACGGTCGACGCGCGCGTGGGGCCCCACGCGCGCACGGTGTTCTGGTTCCACACGTACGCGATGCCGGTGCCGAGGCATCCGAGCAGCACCAGGCTCACGACGATGGGAACGTCGAGTCGCACCGGCGTGAGCACGAGGAACGGGGTCAGCAGCGCCATCACGACGCCTGCCATGGCGATGTAGCCGAACGTGAAGGCGAGCGCCGACATGCCCGTGTTCGACGCGAAGCGGCGCATGTACGCCAGGCTGAACCCGTAGCTCGCGGTCGCCCCGAGGATCGCGAGTTCGGGGATGAGGCTCGCGCCCAGCGCCACGCCCTTCCAGGGCGCGATGATCACGACGATGCCGGCGATGCCCAGCCCGATCCCGAGCACCTGCATCCCGCGCAGTCGCTCGACCCGGAAGACGAGCCACGCCATGACCGCCGTCATGATCGGCGTCGTGGCATTGAAGATGCTCGCGACGCCCGAGGTGACGTGCTGCTGCGCCCACGAGAACAGCAGGAACGGGATGACGCAGAACGTGAGGCCGAGCACGGTGAGATGACCCCACACGCGGAGGTTCCGCGACAGCGGCTCGCGGCGCACGAGGACGATGGCGCCGAGCGTGAGCGCGCCGAGGACGATGCGCGTCCAGGCGACCTGCGCCGGCGAGATCCCGGTGAGCGCGACCTTCATGAACAGGAAGCTCGATCCCCACACGACGCCGGCCAGCACGAACTGCGTCGCGACCCACCCGGAGGCGGTGGTGCGGGTCGTGGGCAGGATCTCGGTCGTGGTCACGCGCCCACTTTAGGTGCGGCATCCGATCTCGATCCCGGCGCGGGCGTGCGACGTCCGAAATCCGCGCATGTGCGACCGCCCTGCTACGGCATCGGGCGTCGCGAGGGGGAGGATCCCCGGTTCGCGCGTGCCGCCCGGCGGCTGGTAGACTCTTGAGGTTGCCGTTGGATCGGCCGCGGAGAAAGAGAGCTCGCACATCGGGTGACGGGCACCGCGCAACAAGCAGAGAGGGGATCACCTATGGCACTGGAAGCAGACGTCAAGAAGGCGATCATCGAAGAGTACGCGACGCACCCCGGTGACACCGGATCCCCCGAGGTGCAGGTCGCGATGCTGACGCAGCGCATCAAGGACCTCACCGAGCACCTCAAGGAGCACAAGCACGACCACCACTCGCGTCGTGGGCTGTTCCTGCTCGTCGGTCAGCGCCGTCGTCTGCTCGGCTACCTCCAGGACATCGACATCAACCGTTACCGGTCGCTGATCGAGCGTCTCGGACTCCGCCGCTAATCGCAGCCAGCGTTCAATCGCGCAAAACATTCTTGGAAGGCCGCCCCACGGTGTGGGGCGGCCTTCGTCATGCGCCGGTGCCCTCACGAGCGGATGCCTCGGCGCCGTCGTAGCCGAGCGGCAGCTGTGACACCGGATCGAGGCCGGTGAGGGTCACCCATCCTTCGGCGAGCAGTGCCGCGTCCGTTCCCGGCTCCGGCCGGTTGGGGAGATCCTCCACCGCGAGCCGGATGTGGGTGGTGTGACGCTCGGTGAGCGTGGTCTGCACGATGCCGAACGGGGCGAGCGCGGCCTCCACGACGCCGCGGTTCCGGGGTCGGTTGGGCGCATTGACGTTGATGACCGTGCCGCGCGGCCGCGCGAAGAGGAACGGCAGCAGTCCGATGGCGGCCGCGGCGGCGGCATCCCAATGGAACTCGGCGGGACTCATGCCGACATCCAGCGACACGGCCACGCCCCAGGCGCCGTTGAGGCCGCCGGTGAGCGCTGCCCCGACCGTGCCGGAGTGCAGGATGGCCCGCCCCACGTTCGCGCCGTGGTTCACCCCCGACAGCACGAGGTCGGCGGGGTCGCCGAACGCGCCGTGCGCGGCGATGAGTGTCACCAGGCCCGGCCCGCCGTGCACCGCGTAGGCGGGAACGCCGTCGAGCCCGTGCAGCTCGCGACGATCGATCGCGATGCGCCCGTCCTCCTCGGCCGCGACGATCGACGCGCTCGTACCGCTGGATTGCCGGGCGGGCGCGGCGACGGTGACGTCGAAGCCGGCCTCCAGCGCCGCGCGGGCGAGCACGTGCAGCCCCGGCGCGTCGATGCCGTCGTCGTTCGTGATCAGCGCGCGTGTCATGCGCGGTCCTCCTCGTCGGGCTCGGCCAGTGCGGCGAGGCCGTCGGGGCTGACGTGGCCCGTGACGGGCTGGTCGATGCCGGCCTCCGAGTCGTCCGAGATCTCGCGCACGGTCACGGCGTCCCGCAGCTTCTCGATCACGGCCGAGTCGCCGGTGCCGAGGCCGTGGCGGGTCACGTTGAGGGCACCCGCCGCGGCGCCCGTCACGATGGCTTCACGAGGACTCTCGCCCCGCGCCATCCCGGCGACGACGCCGGCGGTGAGGGAGTCGCCCGCACCGCGCGTGTCGGCCACCTCCATGCGGGGCGGCCCCACTTCGAGGAAGCCGTGGGCGTCCAGGAGCAGGAGCGGGTCGGTCGCCCGCGACACGATGACGGCATCGGCGCCGCGACGGTGGAGCTCGCGCATCGCGGCCAGGAGAGCGGCGGGGGAGTCGTCCTCGGCGAGACCGTCGCGCGAGAGCTCCTCATCGCTCACCTTGAGCACGTCGACCCCTCCGGCCACGGCCGCTTCCAGGCGTTCGCCCGCCAGATCGACGACGACCTTGGCGCCGCCCTCGCGCAGGTCCGCGGCCAGGCGGCGGTAGGTGTCGGGCGGAAGCGCCTCCTCGCCGGCAGGACCGCTGAGGACTGCGAGCCCCGAGGCGAGACCCTCGCGGAGGGTGACCCCGTACAGCTCGTCGAGGTCGTGGCGCCCGAGGGGCTCGCCCTCGGTCTCGGCGATCGGGCGGCGCTCGCCGCCGCGGCGGTCGTGCACGTAGGCCGACCCCTTGCCGGGGCGTTCGACGCCGGCGACCGAGATGCCCTCGTCCTCGAGCAGGTGGCGCAGCATCCGTCCGATCTCGCCGGTGAGCGCGCAGCTCATGGTCACCGAGACGCCCAGGCGCAGCAGCATCCGGGCCTGCCACACGCCCTGCCCGCCGGCGTGGACGTGGATGTCGGGTTCGTCGCCGTGCTCTTCGACGGTGACGGTGAGCGTGGGGGAGGGCGCGAAGATCGTGACATCGCTCATGACGGCCACGCTAGGCGCGGGGGCACGCGTCCGGCACCCCCTTGCCCGGCCGCCTGAGCCGTGCAAGACCGCTCAGGCGGAGGCCGCCTCCCGCGCCGCGACGAGGTCGGCGTGGTGGATCGCGGCGACGTCGGGGTGCGCCCGCAGCCGCGACTTCAACGCGTTCTCGCCGTACAGTGCGTGGATCGGGTTCGCCGGGTCCTGGGTGACGCCGTTCGCCTGCGCCGCGAGCTCGGGGGGCAGCTCGATCAGCGGCAGGCGCTTGTCGAGGGCCGGGTTGAAGAAGAACGGCACCGAGATCCGGTCGTCGGGATACTTCGGTGAGATGACGCGGTGCTTCGTGGCGATGAGGTAGCCCTGGGTCGCGTATTCGAGCAGTTCGCCGATGTTGACGACGAAGGCACCGGGAACCGGGGGAGCATCCACCCACTCACCGCCGCGTTCGACCTGCAGCCCGCCCTTGCCCGGCTCGACCCACAGCAGCGTGAGCACGCCGGAGTCCTTGTGCGCGCCGACGCCCTGCTGCGGAGTCGGGTCCTCCTTGCCGGGGTACCGCACGATCTTGATGAGTGTCGACGGCTCGCCGAAGTGCTCGTCGAAGTAGCTCTCGGGAGCGCCGAGCGAGAGCGCCCATGCGCGCAGCAGCTTGCGCGCCACGCCCGACAGATGGTCGTGCCACTCCGAGACGACCTCCCGCAGCTCCGGCTGCGCCTGCGGCCACAGGTTGGGACCGATGAGCCGCGCGAAGTCCGGTGCGGCCGGGCCGGCCACCGCCTCGCGCTCGGGGCCGATGTCGATCTGCTCGCGCCAGTCGACCTTGCCCTGCGTGCGCTCGCCGCCGACGCGCGTGTATCCGCGGAAGTGCGGGCTCTTGACGTTCTCGATCGCGAGCTTGTCGGCCTCGGGGAGGGCGAAGAAGTCGCGCGCGGCGCGGTGCAGGCGCGACTCCAGCTCGGGGGTGACTCCGGTGCCGGTGAGGTAGAAGAACCCGACGTCGTGCGTTGCGGCGCGCAGGTCGTCGCGGAACTGTGCGGCGGCCTCCGGCCCGGCGTCCAGCCGGGACAGGTCGAGGATCGGCAGCGTGAGGTCGGTCATGAGGCGAGAGTAAGCGGATGCCGCGGCATCCGCTTCTTTGTTGCCCTTGGTTACCCGCGCTCCCTCGCTCGACGACCGGGGTCCGGCCGGTCGTCAAGCGAGGGAGACGAGGCGATACGCCAGGTGCTCACGCTGCCGCGAAGAACGCCCGGATGTCGCCGACGACCAGTTCGGGCACCTCGAGCGCCGCGTAGTGCCCGCCGCGCTCGAACCGGCTCCAGTGCACGATGTTGCTGTTGTCGCGCTCGGCGAACACCTTGATCGTCTGGAAGTCGTCCTTGAAGACGGCGACCCCGGTGCGCGCGTCGCTGACGCGCGGCTCGTCTCCGGCGAGCGCGTTCTCACGGTAGGCGCGGCTCATGCCCGCGGACGCGTTGGCGAACCATGCGATGCTCGCCTCGGTGAGGATCGCGTCCAGCGGGACGAGCGACGTGCCGTTGCCGAACGAGTTGAACAGCTCGGAGTAGGCCAGCAGTCCGACGGGCGAGTCCGACAGCGCGGCGGCGATCGTCTGCGGGCGCGACGCGTTCATCGTGTTGTAGCCGCCCACCGACTGGAACCACTGCATGTGCTCGAGGCCGGCGTAGTCCTGGGGTTCGAGCTTCTCGAACTCGGCGGGGTCGCCCGAGGGGAACGAGAACAGCTGCAGCACGTGCAGCCCGAGGAACCCCTCCGGCGCGAGCAGGCCCAGCTCGCGGGCGACCATCGCGCCGTTGTCGCTGCCGTGGATGCCGTAGGAGTCGTATCCCAGCCGGCGCATGAGCGTGTCGTACGCGGCCGCGACGCGGGCCGTGGTCCAGCCGGCGGTGGTCACGGGCTGGCTGAACCCGAACCCCGGCGCGTCGGGGACGACGACGTCGAACGCGTCCTCGGCGCGGCCACCGTGCGCGACCGGGTCGACGAGCGGGCCGATCATGTCGAGGTAGTCGGCGAAGGATCCCGGGTAGGTGTGCGCGAGCAGCAGCGGCGTCGCCCCTTCGTGCGGCGAGCGCACGTGGACGAAGTGGATCGTCTGCCCGTCGATGTCGGTGGTGAAGTGCGGGAACTCGTTCATGCGCGCCTCGGTCGCCCGCCAGTCGAAGTCGTCGCGCCAATGGGCGACGGCGTCGGCGAGGTAATGGTTGGGCGTTCCGGACTCCCAGTCGTCGGCGGGTGCGGCCTGGGGGAGCCGCGTGCGGGCGAGACGGTCGGCGAGGTCGTCGAGTGCGGTCTGCGGAACGTCGATGCGGAAGGGGCGGATGTCGGCGGTGGAGGTGGTTGCGGTGTTCATGTCTTCGACGTTACGGTTTAAAGCGGCAAGGTATCTTCCTGATAGACCGAACTTTCTTCGAGGCGGTGCATATGGCCGGCACGTCGGCGCGCATGCTCGCGCTCCTCGGCCTCCTCCAGAGCCGGCCGCGGTGGTCCGGACCCGAGCTCTCGGCGCGCCTGGGCGTCTCGGGGCGCACGGTCCGCAACGACATCGAGCGCCTGCGATCGCTCGGCTACCCGGTCGAGGCCGAGCGCGGCCGCGCGGGGTCGTACCGGCTCGCCGCGGGGGGCAAGCTCCCCCCGCTGCTCCTCGACGACGATGAGGCGGTCGCGGTGGCGGTCGGGCTCCGCGCCGCCCGCGGCGTCGCCGGCGTCGACGAAGCCGGCGCACGAGCTCTCGGCAAGCTCCTGCAGGTGCTCCCCGAGCGGCTGCGCCCGACCGTCGACGCGGTGGCCGCGACGGTCGACAGCGCCCCCGAGAACACCGGTACCGACGCTCCCGACCCGGAGGTGGATCCGCAGGTGCTCAGCGCCGTGGCGAAGGCCGTGCACGCGCGCGAATGGCTGCGCTTCGACGACCGCGGCACGCCGCGCCGCGTCGAGCCCTACCGGCTGCTCAGCTGGCAGCGCCGCTGGTACCTCGTCGCGCGGGATCCCGACAGCGGCGCATGGGAGACCTTCCGGCTGGACTGGATCCAGCCGCGCCTGCCCACGCGCCGGCCCTTCGACCCGGTGCCCGTGCCGGGCGGGGACTTCACCGCCTTCGCCCTGCGATCGATCGCGGTCGGCGGCTGGAAGGTGCACGCGCGGCTGCGGATCGCCGCTCCCGCCGACCGGGTGATCGCGCGCATCAACCCGACCGTCGGAGTGGTCGAGGCGGTCGACCCCGCGACCTCGGTGCTCGTGACGGGTGCGGACAGCCTCGAGACGATCGCCGCATACATCGGGATGCTCGGCATGGACTTCACCGTGGACGAGCCGGGCGAGCTGCGAGCCCACCTGCGACGGCTCGCGGACGTGTACCTGCGGGCGGCCGGCTGAGCCGGATCTCGCCGGGCGCTTGCGCGCAGGGAGCCGGACCCGATACACGTGGTGCATGACGCGGATCTCCCGCGCCGTGCTCGTGACGGGCTGTTCCACCGGCATCGGACGCGAGACGGCCTCCCTCCTCGCCTCCCGCGGGTGGCGCGTGTACGCCACGGCCCGGCGCCTCGACGCCATCGCCGACCTGGAGGAGAGCGGATGCCGCCTCCTCGAGCTCGACGTCACCGATGCGGCCTCGCGCGCCGCCGCCGTGCAGGTGGTGGTCGACCGCGAGGGCGCCGTCGGGGTGCTGGTGAACAACGCCGGCATCAGCGAGCTCGGCGCGACCGAGACGCTCGCGGTGGAGCGCGTGGAGCGCATGTTCGCCACGAACGTGTTCGGGATGCTGAGCATGACCCAGCTCGCGCTGCCCGGCATGCGTGCCCAGCGGTGGGGGCGGGTCGTGAACCTCGGGTCCATGAACGGCCGGTACATCATGCCCGGCATGGGGTCGTACGCAGCGACCAAGCACGCGATCGAGGCCTTCAGCGATGCGCTGCGGTACGAGCTGCGCCCGTTCGGCGTCGCCGTCTCGCTGATCGCTCCCGGCATGGTGACGACCGGCTTCGGGCACGCCGCGGCGGAGCGCAGCGATTCCGCCCCGGTCGAGCCGGTGTGGGCTGACTACAACCGCCGGGTCGCCGAGCTGACGCTCGCGTGGGACTCCGGTCCCCGCGCACGCCTCGCGTGCACGCCGCGCGACGTGGCGGAGCGCGTGGCGCGCGCTGCGGAGTCGAGGCGGCCCCGGGCGCGGTATCGCGTCGCGCCGTCCGCGACGCTCATGCTGTCGCTGCGTCGCGCGCTGTCCGAGCGCGCGTTCGAGCGGGTCCTGCGCACGCAGTTCCCGTCGCCGCGCCCGTAGCCGGGACCCGCGCTTCGACGACTCAGTCGTGCCGCCGCGGCCCGTGCCGAGGCATCCGTTCCTCCTCGCGCGGCCGTCGTGAACCGGTGGGGTCGCTGCGACGACCCTCGCGGCGCGCGAGCCGTCGGTCGGCGAACAGCCACGCCGGGCGGGGTTCGACGAGCGGCCGGAACAGCCATCGGACGGGTTTGGTGGCCAGGCCGAGCGCGATCAGCACCGAGAGCACGACGACCAGCGGCAGCCAGATCCAGGTGGGCTCGGCGTGCCGCAGCAGCCCGTTCTCGCGGAACGGGTACAGCACGAACGAGTGCAGCAGGTAGACGTACATCGTGTACTGGCCGAAGTGCGTCCACCAGTGGCCGCCGCGCGGCACCAGCGCGAGGAACGCGGCCGACAGCACCAGGGCGACGGCCATCAGCGCGAGGCGGACGCCCCCGGCCCACCATTGCGTGCCGCCGATGGCGGAGTAGTTCTCGTCGTAGAACAGCCACTCGCGCAGGTTCATCGCGCGCCAGTCGTCCACGAAGAGCCACGCGGCCCAGCCCGCGACCGCGAACAGGCCCACGCCTCCCGCGGGCACCCACCACGGGCGGCGGTCCAGCAGGGCGAACCGCGCGACGATGTCGTGCTCGCGCAGCCACCAGCCCAGGGTGAAGAACGGCAGCAGGCCGAGCGTCCGCGACAGTGAGAACGTCGAGTCGATGCCGGCGAAGTAGCCGGCGCCGATCGAGATCGCCACCGTCCAGGCGAGCGGCCACCGCAGCAGCGCGAGGTAGGGCAGCACGAGACGGAAGATGCCCAGCGCCAGCAGGAACCACAGCGTCCAGGACGGTTCGCTGAGGTCGGCGGTCGCCCGCCCCTCGACGAGCCACTTCGTGAGGGCCCACAATCCCTCGAAGATGACGTAGGGCACCAGGATGTCGGTGATCACGCGCGCCATCTGGGTCTTGGTCGGTGCGTCGGACTTCGAGAAGTACCCCGAGATGACGGCGAAGGCCGGCATGTGGAACGCGTACACGACGAGGTACAGGCTGAGCGCGATGTCGGAGTCGTACGTCAGGCGCTGCACCGCGTGCCCGAGCACCACGAGCACGATGCACGCGAACCGCGCGTTGTCCCAGAAGGGCAGCCGACGGCGGGGCCGCGCGACGGACCCCGTCGGCGTCGCGGCGGTCGGCGGCGCGCTGCTTCCGGTCATCGTCCACCCCCTCGCTGCGCGCTGACCAGACTAGCCCGGGGGTGAATCGGCCGCCGTCGCTTGACACCGAGTCTCACGCTGCGTGAGTCTGAGTACGAGCCGATGAAGGAGACGCCATGACGGATGCCGCGCCCGCGGGCGGTTCTTCCCTCCCCGCCGACGCACCGCCGATCGCGACGCTGAGCACAGGCCTCGTGCGCGGAGCCACCGACGGCAGGATCGATCGTTTCCTCGGCATCCCGTACGCCGAGCCGCCGGTGGGATCGCGACGGTTCCGCGCGCCGGAGCCCGCCGCCGCGTGGACCGGCGTGCGGGACGCCACCGCCTTCGCCGCGACCGCCCCGCAGTCCCCGTACGGCGGCGGCCTCGAGAAGTACCTGCCGACGGTCGACGTTCCCGGCGACGAGGTCCTCTCGGTCAACGTGTGGACACCCGGTGGGCGCGAGCCGGGCGCGGCGCTGCCCGTGCTCGTGTTCGTCCACGGCGGAGCGCTCACGCGCGGGACGGCTGCCCTGCCGGCCTACGACGGGACGACGTTCGCGAGCGCGGGCATCGTCTACGTGTCGATCCAGTACCGCCTCGGCCAGGAGGGGTTCGCCGTACTCGAGGACGTGCCGCCGAACCTCGGCGTCCTCGATCAGGAGGCCGCCCTGCGCTGGGTGCGTCGCGAGATCGGCGCCTTCGGCGGCGACCCGGCACGCGTGACGGTGATGGGTCACTCGGCGGGGGCGAACACCGTGACGGCGCTGCTCGC
Source organism: Microbacterium cremeum (assembly GCF_015277855.1). Classification (NCBI taxonomy): domain Bacteria; kingdom Bacillati; phylum Actinomycetota; class Actinomycetes; order Micrococcales; family Microbacteriaceae; genus Microbacterium; species Microbacterium cremeum. The sequence continues at coordinate 2,394,709 of NZ_CP063812.1, read as the reverse complement.
GCTTCCGCACGCGAAGGAGCTGTTCGACCAGGCGATCCTTCAGAGCGGGCCGCTGGTGGCGCAGCCCGCGAAGCGGGCTGGGCGTATGAGCCGCGAGATCGCGCGCCGACTCGGAGTGGGGGCGACTCGTGCCGGCTTCGCATCCGTACCGGCGGCCGATCTGGTGGCGCAGCAGACGGCGATCTCGGCCGGCGCATCGCCGCTCGGACGCGGCCCGAGCGTGGCGCTGACGATCGGCGGCGACGCCGTGCCCCGCAATCCTCTCGACGCGCTCGTGGCGGGAGCCGGCCGCGACATCCCGGTGCTCATCGGATCGACGATCGACGAGTACCGGCTGTGGTTCGTTCCCACGGGCGTCGTCGATCGCGTTTCGCGGGCGACCCTTGCGCTGGCGCGGCTCGCGTCGCGCGTGCCGGCACGCGTGGTCCGCGCCCATCGCGCGCGCCGCCCCGATGCGACGCCGGGCGAGGTGCTGGGCGAAGTGGTGACCGACGTGCTCCTGCGCGCACCCATCACGCGATTCGCGGACAGTCGCGTCGCGGGCCCGGCGGCGACGTGGGTCTACGAGTTCCGGTGGCCGAGCCCCGTCGATCGGCTGCGGGCGGCCCATGGGATGGAGCTGGGGTTCGTCTTCGACCGGCTCGACACCCCCGACGCCATCGCCTTGGGCGGCGCCGATGCCCCGCAAGCACTCGCGACGGCCATGCACGGGTCGTGGACCTCTTTCGTGGTGCGCGGCGATCCCGGGTGGGAGCGGTGGTCGGCCCGCCGACCCGTTCAGGCCTTCGACGCCGAGGGCGGTCATATCGACTACGCGCCGCGCCAGGATGAGCTGGACGGGCTTCCGGCGCGGTAGTCTCTTCCGCGCGATGACGACGATCGACGACGCGCTGGAGCGCGACCAGGCCATTCCCGACTTCGACTGGCACGTCTTCCCGCCGGGGACCGAGCGCGACGTGTTCGCCGCCCCGAGCGGAGGCCTGGCGCGCGTTCGCCTGGGCGACCCGGCGGCGCCGCGTGTCGTGCTGGTGCCAGGCGTGGTGGGGTCCAAAGAGGACTTCGTCCTGATGTTCCCGCTCTTCGCGGCGGCGGGGTACCGCGTCGAGTCGTACGATCTCGCCGGGCACTACGAGTCCGTGGAGGCCGGTCCGGCCCGCCTCGATCCGCCCCGCTCCTCGTATGACTACCGTCTCTTCGTCGACGACCTCGTCGCGATCCTCGAGGACGGCGGGCCGGCCCACGTGCTGGGCTACAGCTTCGCGGGCCTCGTGACCGAGCTCGCGCTCGTGGAGCGCCCGGAGCTCTTCCGCAGCCTGACCCTGATGTCGGCGCCGCCGGCGACCGGACAGGTGTTCCGCGGCGTCAAGCACATCGGCCCGATCTCCGACATGCCGCCCCACCGCGCCGCGGGTCTCATCCTCTGGGGCATCCGCTACAACCTGAACCGCACGCCTCCCGGCCGGATCGCGTTCGTGCGCGAGCGCCTCGGCGTCACGACCCGCGCGTGCATCGACGACGTCGTCGCGCTCATGATGGCGATGCCCGACATCACCGACGAGGTCGCCGCCGTCGACGTGCCCAAGCTCATCGCGGTGGGCGTGCAGGACCTGTGGCCGCAGGCGCAGCACGACGCCTATGCGGCGCGCATCGGCGCCCGCGTCGCGATCTATCCGACCGGCCATGCGCCGTGCGAGACGACGCCGCATCAGCTCGCGCGCGACATGCTGCGGCTGTTCGACGACGCGTGAGGGGCCGGGATGCCTCGGCCTGAGGCATCCGGCCGGGAATAACCTTGGTGAGCACGCGTTGCACGATATACATTCATTTGCATAGATTCGCCGCAGCGGAGATCCCGTGCGGCGAACGGAGCCCTGAGACAGGGGAGCGGAGAAGCGATCGTGAGCGACAGCACCACGTGGCCGGGAATGCAGTTCGGCATCTTCACGGTGAGCGACATCACCCAGGACCCGACCACCGGCACCACCCCGAGCGAGGCCGACAGGATCCAGGCGACCCTGACGATCGCCCGGCACGCCGAGGAGGTCGGACTCGACGTCTTCGCCCTCGGCGAGCACCACAACCCGCCGTTCTGGTCATCCTCGCCCACCACGACGCTCGCCTACATCGCGGCGCAGACCGAGCGGCTCATCCTCTCCACCGCCACGACGCTCATCACCACGAACGACCCGGTGAAGATCGCCGAGGACTACGCGATGCTGCAGCACGTGTCGGGCGGGCGCACCGACCTCATGCTCGGCCGTGGCAACACCGGCCCGGTGTACCCGTGGTTCGGCAAGGACATCCGCCAGGGCCTTCCCCTCGCGATCGAGAGCTACAACCTGCTCCACCGGCTGTGGCGCGAGGACGTCGTGGACTGGGAGGGGCAGTTCCGCACGCCGCTGCAGGGCTTCACGTCGACGCCGCGGCCGCTCGACGGTGTGGCGCCCTTCGTGTGGCACGGCTCGATCCGGACCCCCGAGATCGCCGAGCAGGCCGCGTACTACGGCGACGGCTTCTTCGCCAACAACATCTTCTGGCCCAAGGAGCACTACCAGCGGCTCATCACGCTCTACCGCCAGCGATTCGCGCACTACGGCCACGGCACGCCCGAGCAGGCGATCGTCGGTCTCGGCGGCCAGGTGTTCATGCGCGCGAACTCCCAGGACGCGGTGCGCGAGTTCCGCCCGTACTTCGACAACGCGCCGGTGTACGGGCACGGCCCGTCGCTCGAGGACTTCAGCGACATGACGCCGCTGACCGTCGGCTCGCCGCAGCAGGTGATCGACCGCTACGCCGCGATGCGCGACACCTTCGGCGACTACCAGCGCCAGCTGTTCCTGATCGACCACGCGGGCCTACCCCTGAAGACGGTGCTCGAGCAGCTCGACATCCTCGGCGGCGAGGTCGTGCCGGTGCTGCGCGAGGAGCTGCAGCGGAACCGTCCGGCCGAGACCCCGGATGCCCCGACCCACGCGAACCTCGTCGCCGCCGCGTACGGCGACCAGGCGCCGCGGCAGGCGGTGCCCGGTGCCAACCGCGGCGACAACCTCGTGGGCGACAGCCCGTACCAGGACGCCCCGGCCGCGGCGGGCGCGGCGTTCGGCCTCGGCTCGAGCCGGAAGGACGCGTGAGATGACCACGGCACCCCGCCGCATCGCGGTGCTCTCGGCTGGACTCTCGAACCCCTCGTCGACGCGCATGCTGGCCGACCGCCTCGCTGCGGCGACCACGGCGCAGCTCGCCGAGCGCGGCATCCAGGCCGACGTCGATGTCTTCGAGCTGCGCGACTACGCGCACGACATCACGAACAACCTGCTCACCGGCTTCGCGCCGCCGGCCCTGGAGTCGATGGTGAACGCCGTCGTCTCGGCCGATGCGATCATCGCCGTCACGCCGATCTTCTCGACCAGCTACTCGGGTCTGTTCAAGTCGTTCATCGACGTCCTCGACCCCGACGCCCTCACCGGCAAGCCCGTGCTGATCGGCGCGAACGCGGGAACGGCACGCCACTCGCTCGCGATCGACTACGCGATCCGGCCGCTCTTCACGTACCTGCACGCCGAGCCGGTGTCGACCGGGGTGTTCGCCGCGTCGAGCGATTGGGGCGCGTCGGCCGACCACGTCGCGCCGCTCGGCGAGCGCGTCGACCGCGGCGCGCGCGAGCTCGCCGAGGCGGTCGCGCGGCGCCAGCCGGTCGAGGACGCCGACCCGTTCGATCCCGCGAACTACCTGGGCGAAGGCCGCTCCTTCGGTCACCTGCTGGGCGGGCTCGCGGGGGAGTAGCCTCCCCCGTCAGCCGAGGTGCACGTCCTGGGCTGCGCGGAGGGGGCGCCAGGCGTCCCGTCCGCGCACCTCCCGATCCGCAGGCCTGTCGAGGGGTGGGAGCACGTCGGCCGCCGGCAGCGGTCCGAGGTCGATCCCCGAGAGGTGCTCGATGTCGGCGATCGGCACCTGGAACGTGCGGAACGCGCCCAGCCGCGGGGTCGCCAGGACGCCCTCGCGCAGGTCGATCAGCTCCGACTGGTCCAGGACGAAGCCGGATGCCTCGAGCCGCGGCATCCCGTCCGCATCGGCGGCGACCCACGCCGCCACTTTGAAGAACCGCCGCGGAATCCGCACGCCGCGGTACAGCGGATCGTCGCCCGCGAGCACGGGTGCGGTGAAGACCGCGATGCGCCGATCAGTGGAATCGGCGTACTGCAGGACGTGGTCCTCGAGTCCCAGCCACAGCTCCTTGGACTGATTGAAGGCGCTGGCCTGCGGGGCGGCGTTCGTGTAGAAGAACGTGGCCTCCGTCGCGCGTCGCGCCTCGGCCGCGTCGCCCCAGCCGGGATCGCGCCGGCGCACGAGATGGCCACGGTCGAGGTCGTTCGCGGCGTACAGCTCCGGTCCCGCCTGGTCCCGTGCGGGCACCCGGGGGTCGAGCCGCCATTCGCCCGTGCGCGGGAGGTCCTGCAGCGACGCGCCGTCGATGTTCACCGCGGTGACGGCGGCGAGGCGGCGGGCGGGGTCGAGCAGCACGGTGAAGTGGAGGGAGGCGAGCTCGTGGATCTCGGTGTCGCCGAGCGGCCGCGGGAGGGGGACCGCCACACCGAGGAAGCCCGGGTCGTATCCGCTGCTGGTGTCGTCGGCCACGACTCCATCCTGCCCCCGGACGTCCCCGGGCAGCCGAGCGCCGCGCGCGGGGGCGCGCGAGATCACAGGTCCTCCCGCGCTCGGCGCAGCCGGCGGGCCAGGATCGCGTCGATGCCGAGCCCGATGCCGACGGCGAGCACCACCGACACGACCACCGCCACCACCGGACCGCCGGGCAGGATCGCGGCCACGGCCGCCCCGATCAGCGCCTGGTAGAGCGCCCATGCGAAGGCCGCGAGCGCGGCGATCGCGAGGTAGCGCGGCGCGCCGATCCTCGTCGCCCCTGCCGTCAGGTTGACCGCGAGTCGGGCGAAGGGCACGAACCGGGCGGTGAACAGCACGAGGGCCGCTCGGCGTTCGAGCCGCGCCCGCGCCCACGCCAGCGCCGCCTGCACGCGCGGTGCGCGCATCCAGCGCCACCGCTCGAGGCCGATCGTGCGTCCCACGACGTAGCAGGCCGCGTCGCCGGCGACCGCTGCGACCGTGGCCACGGCGACGATGGCGGGCAGCGGCGGCTCGCCGCCCGAGACCGACAGCGCGCCGAAGGCGGTGACGGCCGCCTCGCCGGGGATGACCACCAGGAACGCGTCGCCGAGCACGAGCGCGAACAGCACCGCGAGCGCCCACGGATTGCGGGCGATCTCGGTCAGCAGCTCCTCGACCACGTGTCCTTGGTAGCCGCCGGGGGTGAACGGCGACGGAACGGGGCACGTCCGGTGACCTGCCTCGGAGCATCCGGTGAACACTTCCGCGCGGACGCGGTTCGCGTCGTCCGGGGCCGCCGCACCCCTCCACCCTGGACTCGTGAGAGTCGCACTGCTCGCCGAATCGTTCCTGCCCCACATGAACGGCGTCACGGGGTCGGTCCTCCAGGTCCTGCGCCAGCTCGAGGCCCAGGGCCATGAGACGCTCGTCATCGCACCGAGGTCCGGCGAGGTGACGGCCGACCTGCACGGCGCCCGCACCGAGCTCCTGCGGTCGGTGCCGCTGCCCTCGTATCCCGACGTGCGCGTGGTGTTCGCCCGCGCGGCGCGCCTCGCCGCCATCCTCCGCGCCTTCGACCCCGATGTCGTACACCTGGCGTCGCCGTTCGTGCTCGGCTGGCAGGGCATGGCCGCCGCCGATGCCCTCCGCATCCCGTCCGTCGCGGTGTACCAGACCGACGTCGTCGCGTACGCGGAGAAGTACGGGATGCCGCAGGCCGCGGCCCTCGTCGGGCGCCATGTCGCACGACTCCACCGCCGCGCGACTTTGACCCTCGCGCCGTCGACGGCCTCGCTCCGCCAGCTCGAGGACCTGGGGGTGGACCGGCTGCGCCGGTGGGGCCGCGGTGTCGACGCCGAGCGCTTCCGCCCCGAGCGCCGCAGCGAGCCGTGGCGCGCGCGCATCGCCCCCGGCGAGACCGTGATCGGCTACGTCGGCCGGCTCGCGCCCGAGAAGCAGGTTCACGACCTCGCCGCGCTGGCGGACCTTCCCGGGACGCGTCTGGTGATCGTCGGCGACGGCCCCGCACGGGCGGCGCTGGAGGCCGCGCTGCCCGAGGCGGTGTTCACGGGTCAGCTCGGAGGCACCGAGCTGGCCGAGGTGCTCGCGAGCTTCGACGTCTTCGTGCACCCCGGTGAGAGCGAGACCTTCGGCCAGACGATCCAGGAGGCTCTTGCCAGCGGCGTGCCGGTCGTGGCCACCGGCGTCGGCGGTCCGGTCGACCTGGTGCGGTCGAGCGTCGACGGCTGGCTCTACCGGCCCGGCGATCTCGGCGACCTGCGGGCGCGCGTCTCGGACCTGGTCGGAGACGACGGCAAGCGCCGTGCGTTCGCCGCCGCGGCCCGCGAGTCGGTGCGGGCTCGCACGTGGGCCGCGCTGTGCGAGCGGCTGGTCGAGCACTACGACGAGGCACGGACGCTGCGCCCGCTCGACGACGCGCGGTCGCGTCGCGTCGCCGTCCGTCCCGTCCCGCTCGTGCCGCACACCACCGAGCCGCGTCGCTGGTCGCGGTTCGTCGCACTGGGAGACTCCCTCACCGAGGGGCTGTGCGATGCCTCGCGCATGCCCTCGGGCGAGTACCGAGGATGGGCCGACCGCCTCGCGCAGCTGCTGGCCCACTCTCGCGCCGGCCGCACGCCGTTCCGCTACGCGAACCTCGCCGTGCGCAGCCGCCGTGTCGCACACCTCGTACAGGAGCAAGTGCCGCGTGCCCTGGCGCTGCGCCCCGACCTCGTCTCGATCCTCATCGGCGCCAACGACCTCGTGGGTCCCCGCGTCGACCCGGTCGCCCTCGCGGCGGTGCTCGCGGACGCGGTGCGCACACTCCGGGACGCCGGGATCGACGTGCTCCTCGTGACGCCCTTCCTGCCACGGCGGCGCGCGGCGATCCTGTTCGAGCGCCGCTTCGCGGTGTACGCGTCGGAGCTGCGCCGGATCGCCGCCGCCACGGGCGCGATGCTCCTCGACCTCGACGCCCTGCCGGCGATCGGCGAGCTGGAGCTGTGGGCGGACGACAAGGTGCACCTGCGCTCGCGTGGGCACCGGTTCCTCGCCTACCGTGCGGCCGAGGCGCTGGGCGTGCCCGACGCCGACGCGCTCGGCGGGCTCGATGCCGCCCTCCACGCCGACGACGACCCGATCGCTCACGGCACCTGGCTCCGGCGCGACGCGCTGCCCTGGGTGTGGCGGCGGCTTCGCGGGCGCACCGCCGGTGACGGGCTCGACCCCAAGCACGCCGACTACGTGCTCATCGGCGGTCGCGGCGACGTGCGAGCGCCCAGCGCCGCGGGCTGAGACATCCGGGCACGACGCCGCGAGCGCTCCCTCTCAGTCGTGCGGGTCGACCTCGCCCGCCTCGATCGCGGACTCGCGCTCCTCGTACTCCAGATCGTCGACATCCTCCTCGATCGCCTCGAGCGGATCGATGGTCGGCGGGGGCAGCTCGAGCTCCGCCTCGTCGTCGATCGGCACATCGCGGTCGTCGTCGGGGATGCGCTCGCGGAAATCGCTCATGTCACACCTCTGCGGTCCTAGCCGCTCTTACGACGGAACTCGCGCTTGGTCACCGCACCATGCGTGCCGTGGATCGCCGATTCCCCGTCCAGGTGGGACTCGCCCGACCGCTGCTGCGCGTTCTTCTTGTCGAGCGCTTCCTTGAACTTGCGCTTCATCTCGTCGGACGCGGCGCTCGGCTTGTCGTCGGTGCTCATGCCTCCACCCTAGGCGCCGTGCGCGCAGGCCCGCCAGAGGATGCGGCAGGCGAGCCGCCCGCTGATAGGCTTGTGCGGGTTGCCCTCGGGCATCCGCTCAATTCCATATGAGCACACCGTGCCTATCCGGGCATGTGGAGCAGGCCGGCAGGAAGCTGGTCCCCTGTGGTGGGTTCCCCGTCGCGTCAGCGCCGGGTGGTCTTCTACTGGTGACCAGTGCTGGCGAGTCCCGCGGCATCCCCGCACGCTGAGATCTGCCTGTTCCTGCTCCTTCGCATCAAGCTCGTGCGCGAGACGCGCGTGCGAGCCTAAACAAAGAAGGAGAGACCTCTTGGAAGGTCCTGAAATCACCGCAGCCGAAGCCGTCCTCGACAACGGACGCTTCGGCACCCGCACCGTCCGGTTCGAGACCGGGCGACTCGCGCAGCAGGCGCAGGGCGCCGTCGCCGCGTACCTCGACGAGGAGACGATGCTGCTGTCGGCCACCAGCGCCGGCAAGCACCCTCGTGAGGGCTTCGACTTCTTCCCGTTGACCGTCGACGTCGAAGAGCGCTCGTACGCCGCGGGCAAGATCCCCGGCTCGTTCTTCCGCCGCGAGGGCCGCCCGTCGACCGAGGCGATCCTGGTGTGCCGTCTGATCGACCGCCCGCTGCGCCCGTCGTTCGTCGACGGCCTCCGCAACGAGGTGCAGATCGTCGTCACCGTGCTCTCGATCGCGCCGGGGGAGTTCTACGACGCCCTCGCGATCAACGCCGCCTCGCTGTCGACCCAGATCTCGGGTCTGCCGTTCTCCGGTCCGATCGCCGGCGTCCGCCTCGCGCTCGTCCCGGGCCACGGCGAGCACGCCGACCAGTGGGTCGCGTTCCCGAACGCCAAGCAGCTCGAGGAGGCCGTCTTCGACCTCATCGTCGCGGGCCGCGTGCTCGAAGACGGCGACGTCGCGATCATGATGGTCGAGGCCGAGGCCACCGAGCACAGCTGGAACCTCATCAAGGCCGGCGCCACCAAGCCGAGCGAAGAGATCGTCGCGCAGGGCCTCGAGGCCGCGAAGCCCTTCATCAAGGAGCTCGTCGCCGCGCAGAACGTCGTGGCGAACACCGCCGCGAAGGAGATCCAGGAGTACCCGGTCTTCCCGGCGTACAGCCAGGAGGTCTACGACTTCGTCGCCGGCCGTGCCTACGACGAGCTGGTGGGCATCTACCAGATCGCCGACAAGTCCGAGCGCAACAGCGCCGACGACGCGCTGCGCGACCGCGTGAAGGGCGAGCTGATCGCCGCGGTCGAGGCGAACGAGCTTCCGGCCGTCGCCACGATCGAGTTCTCGGCGGCCTACAAGTCGGTCACCAAGAAGATCGTCCGCGGCCGCATCCTCACCGAGGGCGTGCGCATCGACGGTCGCGGCCTGGCCGACATCCGCCCGCTCGACGCCGAGGTGCAGGTCATCCCGCGCGTCCACGGCTCGGCGATCTTCCAGCGCGGCGAGACCCAGATCCTGGGCGTCACCACGCTGAACATGCTCAAGATGGAGCAGCAGATCGACTCGCTGTCGCCCGTCACGCACAAGCGCTACATGCACCACTACAACTTCCCGCCCTACTCGACGGGTGAGACGGGTCGTGTGGGCAGCCCCAAGCGCCGCGAGATCGGCCACGGCTTCCTCGCCGAGCGTGCTCTCGTGCCGGTGCTTCCGGGGCGCGAGGAGTTCCCGTACGCGATCCGCCAGGTCTCCGAGGCGCTGAGCTCCAACGGCTCGACGTCGATGGGCTCGGTGTGCGCGTCGACGCTGTCGCTGCTGAACGCGGGCGTGCCGCTGCGCGCTCCCGTCGCCGGCATCGCGATGGGTCTCGTGTCCGACGAGGTCGACGGCCAGACCCGCTACGCCGCGCTGACCGACATCCTGGGTGCCGAGGACGCGCTCGGCGACATGGACTTCAAGGTCGCCGGCACGAGCGAGTTCGTCACCGCGATCCAGCTCGACACCAAGCTCGACGGCATCCCGTCGTCGGTGCTGTCGGCGGCGCTGACCCAGGCCAAGGAGGCTCGCCTCACGATCCTCGGCGTCCTGAACGCCGCCATCGACGGCCCGGACGAGATGGCCCCGACGGCGCCGCGCGTGATCAGCGTCCAGATCCCGGTCGACAAGATCGGCGAGCTGATCGGCCCGAAGGGCAAGACGATCAACGCGATCCAGGACGAGACCGGCGCCGACATCTCCATCGAGGAGGACGGCACCGTCTACATCGGCGCCGTCGACGGCCCGTCGGCCGAGGCCGCGCGCGCCCAGGTGAACGCGATCGCCAACCCCACCAACCCGGAGGTCGGCGAGCAGTTCCTGGGCACCGTCGTGAAGATCGCGACCTTCGGTGCGTTCATCTCGCTTCTTCCCGGCAAGGACGGCCTGCTGCACGTCAGCGAGGTCCGCAAGCTCGCCGGCGGAAAGCGGGTCGAGAACGTCGAGGACGTGCTGAACGTCGGTCAGAAGCTCCTGGTGCGCATCACCAAGATCGACGACCGCGGCAAGCTCTCCCTCGAGCCCGTGCTGGAGGAGGCTGCCGACCAGGAGGGTCGCGCGGCGGCCAGCGAGGGCCCGGAGGCTCCTGCCGAGGGCTGAGCGCAGCGATTCCCGGATGCCCGTCCTCTCCGCGCGGAGAGGACGGGCATCCGTCGTGATCAAAGCGTTATGTAATGTTTATCGGCAGTTCGCCTGTGCGGCCTGAGTGCGCGCCGCGCTGTCCTACCCTCTAAGTACGTGCCGGGGGGTGCGTCGGTGATCACGAGGCTCCCACCGAGTCGCGTGAGGGGGTGGCACATGGCTTATTTCGGCGTTGACTCGACGCTTCCGTCGACGAGCCCGGATGCCGCGGCCACCGGCTCTGCGCGTCAGGAGGCCGTGCGCGGGGTGCACCCGTCCGCCCCGATCCCGGTGCAGGGGCCGGGCGTGGGCAGCGAGGTGCGCGTCGCGCTCGACGAGAGCGGGCTCTCGGTGTTCCCCCTCATCCTCGGCGGTGCCGAGTTCGGCTGGAACGTCGACCTCGAGTCGAGCCACGCCATCCTCGACGCGTACGCGGAGCTCGGCGGCAACGCCGTGCACACGTCCGACAGCTTCTCGAGCGGCCGCAGCGAGCACATCATCGGGCAGTGGCTGCACTCGCGCGGGCTGCGCGACGACATCGTGCTCGCGGTGCGCGTGGGCGGTCACCCCGATAACCCCGGGCTCGGATCGGTCAATCTCGTGCGCGCCGTGGAGGCATCGCTGACCCGGTTGCGCACCGACCGGATCGATGTGCTGTACCTCGATGCGACCGCAGATCGCAAGACGGCGCTCGAAGACACGCTCGCGACCGCCGAGTGGCTGGTCGAGACGGGCAAGGTCCGCACGATCGGCGCGATGGGCTACGCGGCCGCGCAGCTGGTGGAGGCGCGGATCTTCGCGTCCGCGGGCTATCCGCGCATCACCGTGCTCGACGTCCCGTTCAACGTGCTCCGGCGCCACGAGTTCGACTCCGACCTGCGGCTGGTCGCAGGCGCCCAGGGCATGGCGGTGACGCCGTCGCACGCACTCGAGCACGGGTTCCTGGCGGGTCGGCTGCGCTCCAAGCAGCGCGGGTCGCTGTCAGTGCGCGGCGCGCAGCTCGCCGCGAACCTCAATCGCCGGGGCAACCGCACGCTGCGGGCCCTCGACGCGGTCGGCGCCGAGCTCGGCGTGCCCGACGCGGCCGTCGCGGTCGCCTGGCTGCTCGCCCAGAAGCTCGTCACGGCGCCGATCGTGAACGCCTATGCCCCCGGGCAGGTGGAGGAGCTCGTGCAGGGTGTCGGCGTGCGCCTGAGCCGTGCGCAGCTGGCCGACATCGCACGCGCCTCCGAGTAGCACGACGCCCGCTCGGCCGATCCGTCCACAGGCGGCGGAGGCGGCGTCCGCCGCGTGTCGTAGGGTGGATGAGGTGTCCCGCCGGGGCACGCGACCCCCGACGGAGTGAGCTGCGTGACGCACTACATCTATCTCGTGCGGCATGGCGAGCATCAGGATGCCGAGCACGGCCTCGTCGACGGACCTCTTTCGCCGCGCGGACGTCGCCAGGCGGCGCTGCTGGCGGACCGGCTGTCGGGCGTGCCGTTCGACGCGGTGTGGCATTCGCCGCTCGAACGTGCGAGCCAGACGGCGCGCGCGGTCGCCGAGCGGATGCCGTCGCTCTCGCCCGAGCCGTCCGCACTGCTGTTCGACTGCGTGCCGACCGGCATGACGGACGAGACACCCGCGGTGTTCGAGCCGTTCTTCGGTTCGGTCACCGAGGCCGAGATCGAGGCGGGCCGTGCGCAGATGGCGGACGCCGTGAGCGAGTTCCTGGTGCGCCGGCGCGGCGAGGTGCACGAGCTTCTCATCACCCACAACTTCGTGATCGCGTGGTTCGTGCGCGAGGTGCTGCAGGCGCCGGAGTGGCGCTGGATGACGCTCAACCAGGCCCACTGCGGGCTGACCGTCATCGCGCAGAAGCAGGGCCGCCCCTGGACGCTGCTCTCGCACAACGACATGTCGCATCTGCCCGTCGAACTGCGCACCGGGCTGCCCGAGCTCTACCCCGTCTGACCGCCGGGTAACGGTTCGGCAACGCTTCGCGGAGCCGTGTCAGGGAACGGGGCGGTCCGGACACATCCATTGTGACGGGGCTCATCCCAGGGCGGCTCAGGTAGGCCGCACAGCGACGTGCACTGTCCGCCGAGGCGGCGCGATCGACGCGAATCCGCCGAGGTGCTCGTCGTCCGTCCTCCCCCCCACGGAGTCGCCATGCGCTCAACCGCCCCCCTCGCCATCGCCGCCGTCGCCGTCCTCACGGCCGCACTCACCGCCTGTTCCGGGCCGGGCGCGGGTGAGGCGCCTGATCCCGCGGACTCGCCGCTGGGCAAGTACATGTCGGCGCTGTGGGGCGGAGACCTCTCCGAGAAGGAGCAGCAGGAGCGGTACGAGAAGGAGAACACGCAGCGCGAGGAGCTCATCGCGGAGTGCATGTCCGAAGAGGGCTTCGAGTACATCCCGGTCGTGCAGAACGGCGGCATCGTGTTCTCGGGCAGCGAATGGAACCCGGAGGACCGCGAATGGGTGGCCCAGTACGGGTACGGCATGGTCAACTTCCCCGGGCGCGACGATCCGGGTCCCACCGAGGAGTGGATCGACCCCAACCAGGACTACGTCATGAGCCTGTCCGAGTCGGAGCAGCAGGCCTACTACGAGACGCTGAGCGGACCGCCGATCCCCGACGATCAGCTGAACGAGGACGGATCGTACGAGTGGAACTGGGAGACGGCCGGCTGCTACGGGTACGCGCAGCACGAGATGGAGGGCGCGAACCCGGCGACCTCTGACGAGTTCGAGCCGCTCATGAAGGCCATCGAGGAGTTCTGGACCGAGATGCAGGAGTCGAACGCCTTCGACGAGATCGACGCCGAGTGGAGCGAGTGCATGGCCGACGCGGGCCACGCCGGCTACAAGACGCAGAGCGAAGCGCAGATGTCGTTCAACGACGAGCTCAACGAGTACTACGAGAACCAGACCGAGTGGATCGAGGACGACCCGGAACTGGCCGAGATCGGCGAGCGCGAGATCGAGCTCGCGCTCGTGGATCTCGACTGCCGCGAGAAGACCGGCTACCGCGCGGCGTACGCCCGGATCCAGTTCGCCCTGGAGGAGGAGTTCATCGCCGATCACCGGGCTGAGCTCGACGCACTGAAGGCGGCGGCGGAGCAGGGTCGCTGACGTGACGGAACCGCAGGAGCCCGGTGATCTGCTGTCCGGGGAGTCGGACGCGCCGCTCACGGGGGAGGAGCCCGGCCCGGACGATGCCGGCGCGACGGACGCCTTCGACGATCTGCTGACCCCGGACGGGTCGCCCGACGCCGACGCCGCGGTCGATGCGGAGACCGAGGGCGGAGACGAGGCCGAGGCGGCACCGCGCGTGGGCTGGGCCGCACGGTGGCGGCGCGTCTTCGACGGCAACCGGACGCTGTGGATCGTCGCGGCGATCGCGGTCGTGGCCCTCGTGGCCGGGCTGCTCGTCGGCCGCTTCGTCATCTCGCCGGCCGAGGCGGCCGCCCGCGCGGATCCGCCCGAGCCCGGCCTCATCACGGTGCCGGTGGAGTACGGCGCTCTCAGCAACGACGTCACGATCCGCGGCGAGGTCGGCTACGCCGACGCGGTCGAGGTGACCCTCGACACGTCGTCGCTGTCGGGCCCGGCGATCGTCACCGGGCGCGTCCCTGCGCCGGGGGCGGAGCTCGGCCCGCTGTCGATCGCCCTCGAGATCGCCGGCCGCCCGGTGATCGTGCTGCCGGGTGACCTGCCGGCCTACCGATCGCTGCGGTTCGGGATGTCGGGACCCGACGTCGCGCAGTTCAAGCAGGCGATGGCCGCGGTGGGCATCGACGCCGGGGATCCGGCATCCGACGTGTTCGACGCGGCCGCCGCGCAGGCGGTGATCGCACTCTACGAACGTGCCGGTTACACGCCTCCGCCCGCACCCGAGGGCGCCGACGAATCCGTGCGGTCCGCCGCCGAGGGCGTGACGGCGGCGCAGCAGTCGCTGACCGCGGCGAACGAGGAGCTCGCCGGTGCCGGATCCGGTGCGTCGGCGGTCGCGCTGCGCGAGGCCGACAATCAGGTCGCGAGCGCGCAGCGGCAGCTCGACGCGGCGAGGGCCGCCGATCCGGCCGATCCGCTCGTGGTCGCCGACCTCGAGGATGCCCTCGTCCTCGCGAAGCTCCGGCGGGACGAGATCGCGGCACCGCCTGACACGCGCATGCAGCGCGCTGCCGTGGATGCGGCGCGCGCACAGCTCGCGCAGGCTCAGGAGGCTCTGACGAAGGCCCGCGAGGATGCGCTGCCGCACCTGCCGTCGAGCGAGGTGCTGTACCTGGGGTCGCTTCCGCGGCGTGTGGATGCCGTCGCAGCGGCCCGCGGAGCGCTGTTGCAGGGTGTCGCGATGACCGTCTCGGGCGCGACCCTCGAGCTCACCGGCTCGGCCGCCGAGCCCGATGCGCGACTGCTCGAGGTCGGCGGCGAGGCCACGTTCGAGCTTCCGGACGGTGCCGTGCACCGAGCGGTGATCGCCGAGATCGTTCCCGGCGAGGGCTCGAGCGATCGATGGGCCATCGGCTTCACGCCGGATCCGCTCACGCCCGAGCAGATCATGCAGCTGCAGGGTGCGAACGTCCGCGTGTCGATCCCCGTCGGGGCGACAGCGGGCGACGTGCTGTACGTGCCGCTGGCCGCGGTGACTGCGGGCCCGGGCGGCGAGAGCCGCGTGGAGGTGGTCGAGGGCGATCCGCGCGAGGGCGGCCGCGCCCAGACGAGGCTCGTGGTCGTCGAGACGGGCCTCGCGGCCGATGGCTCGGTGGAAGTGCGACCGGGGGAGGACGCCCTGGAGGAGGGCGACCTCGTCGTGGTGGGCCGATGACGCATCCGCTGGTCGAGCTGCGCGATGTCACGCGCTCGTTCCCCGGACCGCCCGAGGTCCAGGCGCTCAAGGGTGCGTCACTGCGGATCGATCCGGGGGAGTACGTGTCGATCATCGGGCCGAGCGGGTCGGGCAAGTCGACGATGCTCAACATCCTGGGGCTGCTCGACCGCCCGAGCGTCGGCGAGTACCGCATCGAAGGACACCTCACCGGCGATCTCACCGAGGATCAGCGCGCCGCCGTGCGCGCCCACCGCATCGGCTTCGTGTTCCAGTCGTTCCATCTGATGGCCCGGCGGACCGTGCTCGACAACGTGCTGATGCCCATGCTCTACAGCGGCGTTCCCCGGGCCGAGCGGGAGCCGCGCGCACGGGAGGTGCTCGATCGGGTCGGGCTGCATCACCGCGTGGACTTCCTGCCCGGCACCCTGTCGGGCGGTGAGCGTCAACGTGTCGCGGTCGCGCGGGCGGTCGTGAGCCGTCCGAGCCTCGTGCTCGCCGACGAGCCGACCGGCAACCTCGACGCGAACACGACCGGGGGAGTGCTGGATCTGTTCGACGAGCTCAACGCCGAAGGTCTGACGCTCGTGGTCATCACGCACGACTCCGCCGTCGCGGCGCGGGCGCAGCGGCGGATCCGCATCGCGGACGGCCGGCTCCAGGAGGTGGCATGAGCACCGCGGTCGCCGACGGAGAAGAGGTGACGACGGATGCCGCACCCCTGCCAGGGGTCGCCGGTGCGTCGCCCGAGGCCTCCGGGAGCGAGGGCTCGGCCGACCCCCCGGCGGGAAGCATGCCGCTCGTGCCGAAGGCCGCCCGCGCCGACCGGTTCACGTTCGGCGATCTGCTCGTCGAGGCGACGGCCGACATCGGCACCCGCCCCGCGCGGCTGGCGATGACGGTCGCCGGCACGATCCTCGGCATCGGCGCCCTCGTCGCCACGCTCGGGTTCGCGCAGACGGCGGCGGGTCAGATCGCGCGCCAGTTCGATGCCGTCGCCGCCACGCAGGTGGTCGTCGAACCCGCGTCGGCCCGGACGGCCTCGGGATCGCAGGTCGCGACTTCCACGCTGCCGTGGGATTCTGCGGACCGCGTGACGCGCCTGGTCGGGGTCGAGGCGGCAGCACTCCTCGGAGAGGTCGATCTCGGCGAGGAGACGATCACGGCCGTGCCGGTGAACGATCCCTCGGCGCCGGCGGTGGCCTCCCCGCCGCTGGTGGGTGCGACCGCCGACCTGCTGGCGGTGACCGATGCGCGGCTGATCACCGGCCGCATGTTCGACTCCGGCCACGAGCTGCGCGGCGACCGCGTCGCGGTGCTCGGCGCCCGCGCGGCCGAGCGGCTGGGCGTGAACCGCGTCGACAGCCAGCCCTCGATCTTCGTGGCGGGCCTGGCATATGCCGTGATCGGCATCTTCGACGAACCGCAGCGGCGAGCCGATCTCCTCGACGCCGTCGTGATCCCGCTGTCGGCCGCGCGCGCCGACACCGCCCTCGCGGACGCCGACGAGCTCGTGATCCGGATCGCGCCGGGCGCGGGCCCGCAGGTCGCACGGCAGGCGGGCATCGCGCTCGCGCCCGACGCACCGGACTCCTTCGATGTGTCGGCGCCTGCCGGACGATCCGACCTCAGCAGCAGCGTGCAGGCAGACGTGAACGTCGTCTTCCTGATCCTCGGCGCCATCGTGCTGCTCGCGGGCGGCCTCGGGATCGCGAACGTGACCATGCTCACGGTGATGGAGCGCACGCCCGAGATCGGCCTGCGGCGCGCCCTGGGATCGACCGGACGGCAGATCGCGGCGCAGTTCGTGGTGGAGTCGATCGTCATCGGGCTGCTCGGCGGTCTCATCGGCGCTTCGCTCGGCGTCATGGCGGTCGTCGCCGTCTCGCTCCTGCAGCAGTGGACGCCGATCGTCGACCCCTTCGTCGCCGTCGGCGGTGCGCTGCTGGGGGCCGTCGTCGGGCTCGTGGCGGGAGGCATCCCGGCGCGCCGCGCCGCACGCATCGAGCCGGTCACCGCGCTGCGGTCGGCGTGAGACCGCGCGCTCAGAGCACCTTGGCGTACCAGCGTGTGGCGTTGGGGTTGTCGTTGTACGCGTCCGTCGGGACGAACCCGGTGCCGGCGTAGAGCGCGGCTGCCGCCTCGAGCGAATGGTGCGTGTCGAGCACGAGCTCCCGCGCGCCGAACGCGCGGGCGCGCGACTCGAGGTCGTCGATGAGCAGGCGGCCCCACCCTCGGCCGCGCGTCTCGGGCCGCAGGTACAGGTGCTTCACCTCGTAGCGCGTGCCGTGCGGACCGTCGGCGACCAGACGGATGCCGCCGCAGCCGACCGGCGCGCCCTCATCGTCGTCGAGCACGACGAAGACCCCCGCGGGCGGCACGAACGCCTCCGGGGCGGGGAAGGTCGTGCGATACGCCACGCCCAGGGCGGCGAAGCCGTCGGTGCGAGCCTGGAAGTACTCGGCGAGGAGCTCGTGCGCCTCGGGAGCGTCGACAGCGGCGGAACGGAGGATCACCACGTGTCCAGCGTAGGCGGCGCACGGGACGGGGCCGGCACGGGCACGCGCCTAGGATGGAGGCCATGACGACGCGCGTGGCCATCGTGGGCGGCACCGGCAAGCTCGGCGGGATCATCCGCGAGGTGGTCGAGTCCGAGCCCGGGTACGAGGTCGCCGCCGTGCTGTCGTCGCGGTCGGACCTGGCCGAGCTCGACGGCGCGGACCTGGTCGTCGACGCCTCGACGCCGGCGGTCTCGATCGATGTCGTGCGGGCGGCGATCGCGCGCGGCATCAACGTGCTGGTCGGCACGTCGGGGTGGTCGGCCGAGCGCATCGCCCTCATCCGTCCGCTCGTCGACGACGCCGGCGCCGGTGCGGTGTTCATCCCCAACTTCTCGCTCGGCTCCGTGCTCGGGTCGGCGCTCGCCGCCGCCGCCGCGCCGTTCTTCCCGTCGATCGAGATCGTCGAGGCCCACCGCGAGACCAAGATCGACTCGCCGAGCGGCACCGCCGTGCGCACCGCCGAGCTGATCGCCGCGGCGCGCGCGGACGTGGGCCCGGTCGAGTCGCCGCACGTCGACCAGCGCGCCCGCGGGCAGCAGGTGGCCAGCGTGCCCGTCCATTCGCTGCGCCGGCCGGGTGTCGTCGCGCGGCAGGAGACGATCCTCTCCGGTGCGGGGGAGTCGCTCACCATCGTGCACGACACCACCGAGCCGGCGCCGGCGTATGCCCCCGGCATCCGTCTCGCCCTCGGTGCGGCCCGTGACGCGAAGGGTGTCGTCGTGGGTCTCGACAGCCTCATCGACATCGGGGTGGGCAGGCCTGCGCGCGTCGCGGACGCCGCGCCGGTCGCGGAGGGCGGCGTGCCCGGTCAGGTCGCGCGGACCACCGGCGCATGAGCGTGCGCATCGGCGTCGCCGTGATGGCGGCGCTGCTCGCCCTGTACATCGTGCTGGTCGGGCAACGCGCGTGGATCCTGCTCACCAGCGGCGATCCCGTCGGCGTGGCGATGGGACTCGGGCTCGCCGTGCTGCCGCTGCTGGCGGCGTGGGGCCTCGCGCGCGAGCTGCATTTCGGCGCCCGCGCGCAGCAGCTGGGTCGCCGGCTCGAACAGGAGGATGCGCTGCCTCAGGACGAGGTCGCGGTGCGTCCGAGCGGGCGCATCGTGCGCGAGGACGGGGATGCCCTCTTCCCGCGGTATCGCGACGACGTCGAGGCTCATCCCGACGACTGGCGCTCGTGGTACCGCCTGGGCCTCGCCTACGATGCCGCGGGCGATCGGCGACGTGCCCGCGAGGCGGTGCGGAAGGCCATCCGGCTCGAGCACGCCGACCGCCCCTGAATCGGGGGTGGCGGTCGCACCTCACCGGGTCGGCGTGCGAAAACACACCTCGGTGACGGCGACACGCCGGCGACGGATGCCTCGACCCGGCGTGTCGCGCGACGGGGGTGACTTTTCGCACATACGTGATCGCCGCACGGCTCAGTCGGGTGCGGGGACGACGGCGGCCACGGCATCCTCCATCGTCGCGTGCGTGAAGGAGAACCCGGACCGCTGCAGCGCCTCGGGCACGACGTGCATGTCGGAGGTGAGGAGCGCTTCTGTCGCATCGCGGCCGAGCACGAGCCTCAGCGCCCACTCGGGCGCGCGCAGGAGGTAGGGCCGGTTCATGCGCACCGCGACGGCGAACCCCAGGTCGTTCGCCGTCGCCCGGGTGGGCCCTGCCAGATTCACCGGGCCCTCGAGGCGCATCTGGATGACGTGGCGGATGGCCCGGACCTCGTCGTCGAGCGAGATCCACGGCCAGACCTGGGTGCCTCGGCCGATCGGACCGCCCGCACCGAGACGCGTGAGCAGCAGAAGCGGCTTCAGCACGCCCTCGGGGTGCACGATGGGCGCCGTACGCACCAGGGCGACGCGGGCGTCCGGGCCGGCACCGAGCGCCGCGCCCTCCCACTCGCCGCACAGGTCGGCGAGGAACGACTCGCCGCGCTGCGCCTGCTCGGTCAGGCGTGCCCCCGGCGCCGAGCCGTAGTAGCCGACCGCTGACGCCGAGACGAAGTGCGGGGCGGCGCGGCCGAGCTCGCGCACCGCGCGTGCGAGCGCGCGCGTCGGGCTGACGCGCGACCACACCAGCGTGGACTTGTACGCGCGGGTCCACGGGAAACGCCCGATGCTGGCTCCGTTCAGGCCCACGACGGCGTCGGCGTGCTCGAGCACCGCCGGGTCGAGGGGAGCGGGACTCGTCAGCCACTCGACCTCGTCGTCGCGTTCGGGCGGGCGCCGCACCAGAGTCGTCACCGCCACTCCGTCGGCGCGGAGGCTCTCGACCAGCGCCGAGCCGACCAGGCCGGACGACCCGCCCACGACCACCCGCCGCAGCGGCGCCGGGCCCCGGCCGTCAGCCGTCGAACCTTCAGGCAAGCGTCGCCTCGAGCGTGATCTCGATGCCCGCGAGGGCCTGCGAGACGGGGCATCCGGCCTTGGCCTCCTGCGCGATGCGCTCGAAGTCCTCCGGCTCGATGCCGGGCACGACGGCGTTGACGTTCAGGTGGCTGCCGGTGATGCCGGTGCCGGGCTTGAACGTGACGGATGCCGTGGTCTCGATCGACTCCGGGGGCGTGCCGTTGCTCGCCAGGGCGCCCGACAGCGCCATGCAGAAGCACGACGAGTGGGCGGCGGCGATGAGTTCTTCGGGGGTCGTCGTCGAGGTCGAGCCTTCGCTCCGGGCCTTCCAGTTGACGTCGAAGGTGCCGAGGCCGGACGAGACGAGCGTGACCTCGCCGGAGCCGTCGGTCAGGCCGCCCTTCCAGGCGGTGCTGGCTTCGCTCGTGACGGTCATGGGTGCCTCCTCGCTCGGGGAACGCCCGCGTTCCGGGCGTCTCGCGGTCAGCCTAACGGCGACGGATGCCGCGGCGCGACGGGTTGACGCCGATGCCCGGGGTGCGCTCAGGCGGCGGCCGGGCGCCGGCGCCCCACGATGCCGGCGCGCTGCAGGAGCAGGTACAGCTGGCAGCCGAGGCACAGGCCGAAGGCGGCGTTGAGGAACGCCGCCACGAAGGCCGCCGCCGCCGCGATCACGAGGGCCCAAGGCACGCCGGCGAGGTCGAGAAGGAGGCCGATACTGACGACGAACAGCCCGACGCCCTGCGCGAATCGCGGCGGGCGCGGGTCTTCGAGCTCCTTCGGAGGAGCCAGGCGCGGCGCGACGGCCTTGCGGTACAGCACGGCCCACGGCGCGGTACGCGGCGAGAGCGTGCCCCACAGGAACAGCAGCGCGGTCACGAGCAGGAGGAGGAAAGCGGGGTCGAGGATGCGCTGGAGGGGCGTCGCGAACGTGATGAGCCAGGCCGTCTGCCCGGCGACGAATGCGAAATCCACTCCGCCGAACCAAGCGAACGGCACCGCCCCGACCTGAGCCGTGGAAAGCCCTGTCAGCCCGAGGAACAGCACGATCAGCAGCAGCACCGAGGTGATGCCCGCCGCGAAGCGGGGGCCTCGGGGATCGATGCCGCGCGGGGCCGAGGCATCCGTCGTCTCAGACATTCGCGCCCTCCGCGATCAGTCGGTTCAGTTCGAGCTCGAGCACGTCGCGGCTGGGCGCGCCGCCGAACCGGGTCTGCACGACGCCGTGGCGGTCGAGCACGAGCGTGGTGGGCGTCTGCAGCACGCGGAAGTGCTTCGCGATGTCGGGGCGATGCGTCAGATCGACGTCGAGGTGACGCACGCCGTCGTGGCCGTCGGCGATCTCGCCCAGCGTGCGGTGGACGCCCGGGCAGCGGGCGCACAGCTCGGTGCTGAACTGCAGCAGCGTGGCGACCTCGCCGAGCCCGTCGGCCCCGAGACGGTGCGGATCGACCACCTCGTGCTCGACGTGCCGCTGCGGCCGGGACTGCCGCCACGTGAGGTAGACGCCGAAAGCCACCGTCGCCGCGAGGAGGGCGGCGAGGGCGATCAGAGCGCCGACGAGGTTCACAGCAGATCAGGCTAACCGTTTTCTCCTGGACAGTGGCCGTATCCGCGAATATGACGCTCCGGCGTCACACGCCCGAGTGTCGGCCGGCGCGGGTATCGTGGCAGCCGTGACGACGCCGACCCCGACTCCGTACGAAGACCTGCTGCGCGACGTTCTGGAGCACGGCACCCACAAGGACGACCGGACGGGCACGGGCACGACCAGCGCGTTCGGCCGCCAGATCCGCTTCGACCTGTCGCAGGGGTTCCCCCTCATCACGACCAAGCGCGTGCATTTCAAGTCGATCGCTTACGAGCTGCTGTGGTTCCTCCGCGGCGAGTCGAACGTGCGGTGGCTGCAGGAGCACGGCGTGACCATCTGGGACGAGTGGGCCGACGTCGACGGCGAGCTGGGTCCGGTCTACGGGGTCCAGTGGCGCTCATGGCCGACGCCGTCGGGCGAGCACATCGATCAGATCCAGCTGGTGCTCGACCAGATCCGCGCGAACCCCGACTCGCGGCGCCTGATCGTGTCGGCGTGGAACCCCGCCGACATCCCCGACATGGCACTCGCGCCATGCCACGCGATGTTCCAGTTCTACGTGGCCGACGGCCGCCTCTCGTGCCAGCTGTACCAGCGCAGCGCCGACCTCTTCCTCGGCGTGCCGTTCAACATCGCCTCCTACGCCCTGCTCACGCTCATGGTGGCCCAGCAGGCGGGTCTCGAGCCGGGAGACTTCGTGTGGACGGGCGGCGACTGCCACATCTACGACAACCACCTCGAGCAGGTGCGGGAGCAGCTCACGCGCGATCCGTACCCGTACCCGACGCTGCGGCTGGCGCGCACGCCCGCGTCGATCTTCGACTACACGTTCGAGGACTTCGTGCTCGAGGACTACCGGCATCACCCCGCCATCCGCGCCGCGGTGGCCGTGTGACCGCTCGCATCGGCCTCATCTGGGCCGAGGCCCGGGGCGGCGTGATCGGCGCGCGCGGCGGCATGCCGTGGCACGTTCCCGAAGACCTCGCGCACTTCAAGAGCACGACTCTCGGCGCGCCCGTGGTGATGGGCCGCCGCACGTGGGAGTCGTTCCCCGAGCGGTTCCGTCCGCTGCCGGGGCGCCGCAACATCGTGGTGACCCGCCAGGACGACTGGACGGTCCCCCCAGCGCCCGACGCCCCCGACGCTCCGACCGCGTTGTCCGGAGCCTCCGGGCGAGTAGGTCCGGGCAGCGCCGAGCGGGCCGCCTCGCTCGAGGCCGCGCTCGCGGCGGCGCGTGAGACGGATCCGGAATGGATCTGGATCATCGGCGGCGGGCAGCTCTACCGCGAGGCGATCCCGCTCGCCGATCGGCTCGACGTGACCGAGCTCGATCTCGACGTCGACGGCGACACGCGCGCGCCCGACCGCACCGGGTGGCGGACCGTGAGCGCCGACCCCGCGGGCGGCTGGCACACCTCGCGCACCGGCATCCGGTATCGGTTCCTCGTGCAGGAGCGCGCCACGTAGGCTGACGCGCATGGCGACGGCGTTGATCACCGGGGCGAGCTCGGGACTCGGGGCGGAGTACGCGCGGCAGCTGGCCGCCAGGGGAGCGGATCTGGTGCTCGTGGCGCGGGACCGCGGTGCCCTCGACACGCTCGCCTCGGAGCTCGGGGCGGCGCACGGCGTCGACGTCGAGGTGCTCGCCGCGGACCTGCTCGACGCGTCCCAGCGCGCCGTCGTCGAGGAGCGCGTCGCCGCCGACGAGCGACCGATCGAGCTCCTCGTCAACAACGCCGGCTTCGGGCTGCCCCTGGCCTTCGAGCGCAACGACATCGACGACGAGGTGCGGCATCTGCGGCTGCACGTCGAGGTGCCGATGCGCCTCGCCCACGCGGCGCTCGGGGCGATGCTCGCGCGCGGTCATGGACGGATCCTCAACGTCGCCTCGGTCGCGGCGTTCATCCCGCGCTCCACCTACGGCGCGTGCAAGGGGTGGCTCGTGAGCTTCAGCCGCTGGGCGAACGGCCGCTACCGGCCGCGCGGCGTCTCGGTGACCGCGGTGTGCCCGGGCTTCACGCACACCGACTTCCACGAACGCATGGGGCTGCCTCCGGGCGTGGAGGGGATCCCCGGCGCGTTGTGGCTCGACGCGCGCGACGTGGTGGCCCAGTCGCTGCGCGACGCGTCGCGAGGCGCCGCGGTCTCGGTGCCGTCGCTGCGCTACAAGGCGCTCGTCGCGCTGGCGCGCATCGCGCCACCGGGCCTGGCCGCACGGGTGGGTGCACGCGGGCGCTGAGTCGCCGTCGCGCGCCGTCGCCGGCCCTCGCGCGCCGGGACCGTCGTGCACGGCGGTCGCGGCATCCCGATAACCTGAACACATGACGCATACGGGCAACCCCTTCGGACAGGTGCTCGTCGCGCTCGTCACTCCGATGACGGCCGACGGAGAGGTCGACTGGCCCGCCGTCGAGAAGCACATGGACGACGTCATCACCGCCGGCGCCGACGGCATCGTCGTCACCGGCACCACGGGCGAGACCTCGACCCTGACGGATGCCGAGAAGATCCGGCTCGTCGAGGTCGGCAAGGACGTCGCGGCAGGACGCGCGAAGATCATCACGGGCGGCGGCTCGAACGAGACCGCACACGCGATCGAGCTGTACAAGGCCAGCGAGAAGGCCGGCGCCGACGGCATCATGATCGTCACGCCGTACTACAACAAGCCCACGCAGGCCGGCATCCTCACGCACTTCCGGCTCGTCGCCGACGCGACCGACCTGCCCGTCATCCTCTACGACATCCCGGGCCGCACCGGCGTGCCGATCCGCTACGAGACCATCCTGCGGCTCGCCAAGCACCCGAACATCCTCGCGATCAAAGACGCGAAGGGCGACTTCAGCGAGGTGAGCCGCGTGCTCAACCAGACCGAGCTGCTCTACTTCTCGGGCGACGACGCCAACGTGCTCCCGCACCTCTCCATCGGCGCGACCGGCCTGATCGGCGTCACCGCGAACATCGCGGCGCAGCCGTACCGCGTGATCGTCGATGCCGTGAACCGCGGCGATCTCCAGGCCGCCACGGCGGCGCACAAGCAGCTCGAGCCCCTGGTGCGTGCCGTCATGACGCACGTGCCCGGCACCGTGTCGGCCAAGTACATCCTCCACGGCCTCGGCCGCATCGGCAGCCCGCGCGTGCGCCTGCCGCTGGTAGGCCCCGAAGAGTGGGAGGCCGCCAAGATCGAGGACGAGCTCGCCCTCGTCGCGGACGTGCCGGGCGCCGACTTCTCCAACTTCCGTCCTGATCGCAACGCCGCTGCCGGCGGAGCACTTCCGAAGGTCTCTGGTACCACGCGATGAGCATTCCCACCACACCGTTCGACCCGCCCGAGCTCGAGGCCGGAACCCTGCGGGTCGTCCCGCTCGGCGGCCTGGGCGAGGTCGGCCGCAACATGACCGTGTTCGAGTACGGCGGGAAGCTGCTGGTCGTGGACTGCGGCGTGCTGTTCCCCGAAGAGCACCAGCCGGGCGTCGACCTGATCCTGCCCGACTTCGAGCCGATCAAGGGCCGCCTCGACGACATCGTCGGCGTCGTGCTCACGCACGGACACGAAGACCACATCGGCGCGGTGCCGTACCTGCTGAAGCTCAAGGGCGACATCCCGATCATCGGGTCGGGGCTCACGCTGGCGCTCACCGAGGCGAAGCTCAAAGAGCACCGCATCAAGCCCTACAGCCTCACCGTGACCGAGGGCCAGCGCGAGAACCTCGGCCCGTTCGAGCTCGAGTTCATCGCCGTCAACCACTCGATCCCCGACGCGCTCGCCGTCGCCGTGCGCACTCCCGCAGGCCTCGTGCTGGCCACCGGCGACTTCAAGATGGACCAGCTGCCGCTCGACGGCCGGCTCACCGACCTCCGCGCGTTCGCCCGCCTCGGCGAGGAAGGAGTCGACCTGTTCCTGGTCGACTCGACGAACGCCGACGTGCCGGGGTTCACGCCGCTGGAGCGCTCGATCGGCCCCGTGCTCGACCAGGTGATCGGCCGCGCTCCGCGGCGCGTGATCGTCGCGAGCTTCTCGAGCCACGTCCACCGCGTGCAGCAGGTGCTGGACGCCGCAGCGGCCCACGGCCGCCGCGTCGCCCTCTTGGGGCGCAGCATGGTGCGCAACATGACGATCGCCGAGGAGCTCGGGTACCTCCACGTGCCCGAGGACGTGCTGATCGACTACAAGAAGGCGCGCGACCTGCCCGAAGACCGGATCGTCTACATGTCGACCGGCTCGCAGGGGGAGCCGATGGCCGTGCTCAGCCGCATGGCGAACCTCGACCACGCGATCGAGCCGGGACCGGGCGACACGGTGATCCTCGCGTCGAGCCTCATCCCCGGCAACGAGAACGCCGTGTACCGCGTCATCGACGGGCTCACCAAGCTCGGCGCGAACGTGGTGCACAAGGGCAACGCCAAGGTGCACGTGTCGGGTCACGCCGCGGCGGGCGAGCTGCTCTACTGCTACAACATCCTGAAGCCGAAGAACGTGCTGCCTGTGCACGGCGAGTACCGCCACCTCATGGCGAACGCGCGACTCGCGCAGGACACCGGCATCGCGCCGGAGCGCACGCTCCTGGCCGAGAACGGCACCGTCATCGACCTCCGCGACGGCGAGGCGAGGGCCGTCGGCCAGCTGGACCTCGGATTCGTGTACGTGGACGGCTCGACGGTGGGCGAGATCACGGATGCCGACCTCAAGGATCGCCGGATCCTCGGCGAGGAGGGCTTCATCTCGGTGATCGTCGTCGTCGACGCGTCGACCGGCAAGGTCATCTCGGGGCCCGAGATCCACGCGCGAGGGTTCGCGGAGGACTCGGCGGTGTTCGAGGACGTCAAGCCCAAGATCGCCGCGGCGCTCGCCGAGGCCGCGAAGTCGGGCGTGCGGGACTCTCATGCGCTCTCGCAGGTCGTGCGCCGCACGATCGGGCGCTGGGTGAACCAGTCGCTGCGCCGCCGGCCGATGATCGTGCCGCTCGTCATCGAGGCGTAACACCGCGCTCGTAGACTCCCCGCATGCCGCCCGCCTTCCGCCTCCGCCCCGCCGCGCAGGCCGACGGCGCCTTCCTCGGCGACATGGTCGTCGAGGCGGTGAACTGGCGTCGCGGGGGTGCCCGGCCCCGGCATGAGGTCATCACGGGGTCGGAGCACAGCCGCTACCTCGCGGGCTGGATGCGTCCGGGCGACGCGGGGTTCGTCGCCGAGGACCTCCACGGCGAGCCGGTCGGGGCGGCGTGGTACCGGCTGCTGCCGCGCAGCGATCCGGGCTTCGGGTACGTCGGCACCGGTGTGCCCGAGCTCATCATCGGAGTCCGGCCGATCTGGCGGGCCCACGGCGTCGGCAGGGCGCTGCTGCAGAGGCTCTGCGAGCACGCCCGCGACCAGGGCTTCGCCCGCATCAGCCTGAGCGTCGAGCGCGACAACTTCGCGACCGGCCTCTACCGCAGCGAGGGCTTCGCGGTGGTGCGTGGCGGCATCGGTCGCGACACGATGGTCAAGCGCCTGCGCTGACCCGACCCCGGCGTGCTTGCCGCGAAAAGTCGGGGGACCGCCGTACCTTGGAGTAATGCCCAGGAGCACCAGCCCGACCAAGGGATCGAGCGCGTCCTCGCGCGCGTCCGGCACGGGCGCGGCCGGGACGTCGTCGTCCCGTGCCCGCAAGCCCGCCCCGGCGCCCAAGAAGTATGTGAACGAGCCCGACAAGCCTCCCGTCGTCGTGCGGGCGTGGCTGGGTCTCGCGCACGCGACCGGCGGACTCTTCCGCGCGTTCGGTCCCGAGACCCTCGAGAAGGACCAGCGCCGCGACGGCTTCCCGTTCCTGCTCGTGCTGCTGGCGATCGCCGGCGCCGTGAACGAGTGGTTCTTCATCGGCAGCGACATCGCGGCCACCATCAGCGCGTACTCGGTCGGCGGTCTGCTCGGACGCGAGGCGTTCGTGCTGCCGGTGCTGCTGCTCCTGCTCGCAGGGTGGATGTTCCGCCACCCGTCGTCGGTGCACGACAACGGCCGCGTCGGCATCGGCTTCGCCGTGATCGTCCTGACGATCGCCGGGTTCTGCCACGTCGCGGGCGGCCGCCCGCAGCCGAGCGAAGGGCTCCCGGCGCTCAGTGAGGCCGGCGGCCTGTTCGGCTGGATGCTGGGCGAGCCGCTCGCCCTCGTGCTCACCGACATCGGCGCCTACATCGCCCTGTCGCTCCTGGCCGTGCTCGGCATCCTGATCCTCACGAAGACGCCTCCCAACCGCATCGGCAAGCGGCTCGGCGAGCTGTACGCGTGGATGTTCGGCGCCGAGCCCGCCGAACCGAAGACGACGACGGATGCCGCGCCCGCCGACGACGACGGCGACCCGTCGCTGCCGTGGTGGCGCCGCAACAAGACCGGTCGCGAGAAGGACCCCGAGGGCGGCATCGGATCGCAGGACCTCACCGAGCTGCTGCCTCCGGGCGCCGTGAACGGCGGCTTCGAGCAGGCGATCGCCCCGCCCGTGGCACCGCCGCCCGTGCCGGCCGACGCGATGACCGAGGTCATCGACCCGGCCGTGCTCTCGGCAGCCAAGGCGGCGTCCTCGTCGCGCACGTCGCTGCGCGGCGACTCCGACACCGGCCCCGTCGAGGACGACGGCGTGCTCCCGGGCCTCGACGGCATCGGCTCGACGACGTCCGCCGACGCGGCGGCGCCGTATCGCCTGCCGTCGGTGCACTCGCTCGCGGCCGGCACGCCGCACGTGGCGCGTTCGCAGGCCAACGACGACACGGTCCGCGCCATCACGAGCGTGCTCGATCAGTTCTCGGTCGACGCGCGCGTCACCGGGTTCTCTCGCGGCCCGACGGTGACGCAGTACGAGATCTCGCTCGGACCCGGCGTCAAGGTCGAGCGCATCACGGCACTCACGAACAACATCGCCTACGCGGTGGCCTCCAACGAGGTGCGCATTCTCGCGCCGATCCCGGGCAAGAGCGCCATCGGCGTCGAGATCCCCAACGCCGACCGCGAGATCGTGACGCTCGGCGACGTGCTCCGATCGAGCGCCGCCGCGAACCAGAGCCATCCCATGACGATCGGCGTCGGCAAGGACGTCGGCGGCGGCTACGTCGTGGCGAACCTGGCGAAGATGCCCCACCTCCTGGTGGCAGGCTCCACCGGTTCGGGCAAGTCGAGCTTCGTGAACTCGATGATCACGAGCCTGCTGATGCGCGCGAAGCCGGCGGATGTGCGGATGGTCCTCATCGACCCGAAGCGCGTCGAGCTCACGTCGTACGCCGGCGTCCCGCACCTGATCACGCCGATCATCACGAACCCCAAGAAGGCGGCCGAGGCGCTGCAGTGGGTCGTGAAAGAGATGGACATGCGCTACGACGACCTCGCGTCGTTCGGCTTCCGTCACATCGACGACTTCAACAAGGCCGTCGTGGCCGGCGAGATCACGCTGCCGCCGGGCAGCGAGCGCGTGCTCAAGCCGTATCCGTACCTCCTCGTCGTCGTCGACGAGCTCGCCGACCTCATGATGGTCGCCCCGCGAGACGTCGAGGACTCGATCGTGCGCATCACCCAGCTGGCGCGGGCCAGCGGCATCCACCTCGTCCTCGCGACGCAGCGTCCGTCCGTCGACGTCGTCACGGGCCTCATCAAGGCGAACGTGCCCTCGCGCCTCGCGTTCGCAGTGACGAGCGTCACCGATTCCCGCGTCATCCTCGACCAGCCTGGGGCGGATCGCCTCATCGGTCAGGGTGACGGCCTGTTCCTCCCGATGGGCGCCTCGAAGGCCCTCCGCGTGCAGGGCGCGTGGGTGAGCGAGCAGGAGATCGAGACGGTCGTCAAGCACGTCACGGCGCAGGCGCGGCCGGAGTACCGCAACGACGTGGCCGCCGTGGCGGAGAAGAAGGAGATCGACGCCGACATCGGAGACGATCTCGAACTGCTGCTCGCCGCCGCGGAGCTCGTGGTGTCGACGCAGTTCGGGTCGACGTCGATGCTGCAGCGCAAGCTGCGCGTGGGCTTCGCGAAGGCCGGTCGCCTCATGGACCTGCTGGAGTCGCGCGAGATCGTCGGCCCGTCCGAGGGCTCGAAGGCGCGCGACGTGCTCGTCACGGTCGAGCAGCTGCCGGGCGTGCTGGCCCGGCTCCGCGGCGACGACGTGCCCGACGACGCCCCCGCGGCCGCGAGCGATCCGTACGGGACGGATGCCGTCGCGTCGCAGTTCGACGGCTATCCCGTCGTCGGCGGCGACGAGGGCTCCGAGGACGCGTGGGGGCTGACCGGCCGCGACTGACCGTCGGGTTCGCACCCGGCCGATAGGCTCGGAGCATGGCGATCCCGCGGCAGTTGCCCAATGCGATCACGGTCGTGCGCATCCTGTGCGCGCCGGTGTTCCTGTGGATGCTCCTCGCGGACGGCGGGGCCGACGGGCCGCTGCGGTGGTGGGCGGCTGCGCTGTTCATCGTCGCGATCGCGACCGACGGGCTCGACGGGTACCTGGCGCGCCGGCACGACATCGTCACGGATCTCGGAAAGCTGCTCGACCCCATCGCCGACAAGGTGCTGACGGGCTTCGCGTTCGTCGGCCTGTCGATCCTCGCCGAGCTGCCGTGGTGGATCACGATCGTCGTCCTCGTGCGCGAGATCGGCATCACCGTGTACCGGTTCGTCGTGGTCAGCGACCACGTGCTGGCCGCGGCATGGATGGGCAAGCTCAAGACCGTCGCGCAGGCGGTCGCCCTCTCGCTCGCCCTGCTGCCGCTGTGGAACCTCGTCGGCGAGTGGATCTGGTGGGTCAACGGCATCACGATGGCGATCGCGGTCGTGCTCACCATCGCGAGCGGCATCGACTACGTCGTCAGCGAGGCCCGCGCGGCACGCGCACGGCGCGCGGCGAAGTGACCGGCGACGCCGGGGAGCGGCATCCATCGGCGCCCTCGGCGTCCGCGGAAGACGTGCTCGCGGCGCTCGCACGTCGCGGCTGGTCGGTCGGCACCGCCGAGTCGCTCACCGCGGGGCTCGTCGTCGCGACCCTGGTGGACGTGCCGGGGGCGTCCGCGAGCGTGCGGGGCGGGATCGCCGCGTACGCGACGGACGTGAAGACGACGGTGCTCGGGGTGGACAGGGGCCTCCTGGCCCGTGCGGGCCCGGTCGACGCGGAGGTCGCGCGGCAGATGGCCCGCGGGGCGCGGCGCGTGCTCGATGCCGATGTCGCGATCGCGACGACGGGGGTCGCCGGGCCCGACCCGCAGGACGGTCAGCCCGTCGGAGCCGTCTACATCGCGATCACGACGCCCGAGCAGGAGACGGTCGAGCGTCTCGCGCTGAGCGGAACCCGGCGCGAGATCCGCGTGGCGACCG
This sequence comes from Microbacterium cremeum, assembly GCF_015277855.1. Lineage (NCBI taxonomy): Bacteria > Bacillati > Actinomycetota > Actinomycetes > Micrococcales > Microbacteriaceae > Microbacterium > Microbacterium cremeum. The sequence continues at coordinate 2,363,618 of NZ_CP063812.1, read as the reverse complement.
TCGCGGCGGCGCTGGGGCTGTGCGCGAGCGTGCTGCGGAGCGGATGACCGGCCTCGGGAACAGACTGTGTTTCGTCTCGGTTACATTCGGTGATTCCCACCCATTGCTCAGCGCACGGGTTTAGATTGACATCAACCGGTGATGTACTGTTGTCCACCCGGACACGCGGAATCAGAAGTGAGGAGGGGGCCCGCCATGATCCTGGTACGTCAAGAGATCGGCGAAGTGCTTCGTGATTTCCGCCAGCAGAAGGGTCGTACCCTCCGGCAGGTCGCGAGCCGCGCCAGTGTCGCGCTCGGCTACCTGAGTGAGGTCGAGCGCGGTCAGAAGGAGGCCTCGAGCGAGATCCTCGCCTCGGTGGCAGAAGCGCTCGACGTTCCCATCTCGACCATCATGCGTGAGGTGGGGGACCGCATCTCGGTGATCGAGGGGCTGCAGACGTTCCCCGACGTCGTCCCCGACGACCTGATGGCCTCGGTCGACGCCGAGCTCTCGCTGCACTGAGCCGCGGATCGCGACGAGGCGGATCCGCCCTTCGGCAGCGCTCAGGAACAACCCTTCGAGAGAGTTCGGGAACCAGCCACCGCTATGCGCCGCAGTGAGTTCAATCGTGCCGTCGCCGATGAGTTCGGAGACCGCTCCAACGCGATCGTGAACGATCTCGTGCTGTCGCAGGTCGGCGACCGCACGCCCGCCGATGCGATCGCCGCGGGTGTGCCCCCGCGCGACGTGTGGCTGGCGCTGTGCGCCGAACTCGATGTCCCCGTGGCGCGGCGCCACGGCGTCGGACGCCTCGAGCCCCGCGCGCGCTGATCGCGGCGTGTCGCATCGAACGTTCGTTCGAGGTCCGCGTAGGCTCCTCCACAGCAGGAGTCGAGGACGTGTCTGTCCACGGATCGAGAGGAGCGAAGACGGATGTCGGAGCCCGCTCGTAACGTGATCCACGTCGAACGACACCTCACGCCTTGTCGCAGCATCCGTCCCACCCGGGGCGGAGCGCGACAGCCTACAGGCGACGGAACGCGAGCATAAGGAGCACGCCATGCCCTCAGCAGTTGACCGCGAGAAGGCCCTCGAATCGGCCCTCGCCCAGATCGACCGGCAGTTCGGGAAGGGCTCGGTCATGCGACTGGGCAGCGACGAGCGTGCGCCGGTCGAAGTCGTCCCCACCGGCTCCATCGCGCTGGACGTCGCCCTCGGCATCGGCGGGCTGCCCCGCGGCCGCATCATCGAGATCTACGGGCCTGAGTCGTCGGGTAAGACCACGCTGACCCTCCACGCGATCGCGAACGTGCAGCGCGCCGGCGGCATCGCCGCGTTCATCGACGCGGAGCACGCGCTCGACCCCGACTATGCGCAGAAGCTCGGCGTCGACATCGACTCCCTCCTGGTGTCGCAGCCCGACACGGGGGAGCAGGCGCTCGAGATCGCCGACATGCTCGTGCGCTCCGGCGCCATCGACCTCGTCGTCATCGACTCGGTCGCCGCGCTGGTGCCGAAGGCCGAGATCGAGGGCGAGATGGGCGACTCGCACGTGGGTCTGCAGGCGCGCCTCATGTCGCAGGCTCTGCGCAAGCTCACCGGTGGCCTCAACCAGACCAACACCACGATGATCTTCATCAACCAGCTGCGCGAGAAGATCGGCGTGTTCTTCGGCTCGCCCGAGACCACCGCGGGCGGCAAGGCGCTCAAGTTCTACGCATCGGTGCGCCTCGACATCCGGCGCATCGAGACGCTGAAGGACGGCTCCGACGCCGTCGGAAACCGCACGCGCGTCAAGGTCGTGAAGAACAAGATGGCTCCGCCGTTCAAGCAGGCCGAGTTCGACATCCTGTACGGCGTCGGCATCTCGCGCGAGGGCAGCCTCATCGACTTCGGCGTAGAGCACGGCATCGTCAAGAAGTCGGGCGCGTGGTACACCTACGACGGCGAGCAGCTCGGTCAGGGCAAAGAGAACGCGCGCAACTTCCTCATCAAGAACGAGGATGTCGCGGCCGAGATCGAGTCGAAGATCAAGACGAAGCTCGGCATCGGCGTGCCCAAGGGTGCAGAGGCAGCCGTCAACGACGAGCTGGCGGCCCGCCGGCCCGCCTGATGTCTCGACGGAGCTCGACAACCGTGTCTCGACGGAGCTCGACAACCGTGTCTCGACGGAGCTCGACAACCGTGTCTCGACGGAGCTCGACAACCGCGGTGGGGTGTGGATAGCGGCGACGGGGGCGAGCGGCAGGACTCGCTCGCCCCCGTGATCCCGCTGTTCGGCGCCCAGAGCACCGGACAGCAGCGCGTTCCTCCCGACTCCGCACCGATGGGCGAGGTGGGGTGGAATGCGACATGGGCCGATGACCCGGATGACGACGCGGTCGGCGCCCGCCCTGGTCGCAGTCCGCGATTCGACGCCGGCGACGGCTTCGGATCCGAGTCGGCCGACGCCGTCCGGGAGCAGGCGGAGAAGCGCCTGCTGAAGAAGCTGCGCACGCGATCGCTCTCGGTCGCAGAGGCCCGCGCCGTCCTGGCCGAGCCGGGCCTCGACGCCGACGCGGCCGAGGACGTGCTGCAGGCGTTCCTCGACCGCGGGTACCTCGACGACGCCGCGCTTGCCGAGCAGATCGTCCATGCGGCCGTCGACCGCAAGGGGCAAGGTCGACGCGTCATCGCGCAGACACTCGCGAAGCGCGGGGTGCCGCGTGATGTCGGCGAAGCCGCCCTCACCGCGCTTCCCGACGACGACGCCGACCGTGCGCTGGAGTACGCCCGCACGAAGGCGCGCGCGATGCGCGACCTCGACCGCGACACCGCGGTGCGGCGTCTGAGCGGCCAGCTGGCGCGTCGCGGCTATGGCGGGTCGATCGCGCTCGACGCCGCGCGGCGCGCACTGGACGAGCAGGGTTCCGGGTCAGGGGTCCGCTTCCGCTGACACCGGGACGCCCCGAACAGCGACGGCCGTGCTGCCAGGCCCGGCTCGTAGAATGGCCCATCATGTCTTCTCCTTCCGCTTCCCCGACTCTCATCGAGTCGTCGCCCGCCGCGATCGGCGCCGACGGCCACGCGCGCACGTACGAGGTGCGCACGTTCGGGTGCCAGATGAACGTCCACGACTCCGAGCGCCTGTCGGGCTCTCTCGAGAGCGCGGGTTACATCCGTGCGGAGGCGGGCGTAGAGGCGGACGTCGTCGTCATCAACACGTGCGCGGTGCGCGACAACGCCGCCGGCAAGCTCTACGGCACCCTCGGCCACTTGAAGTCGCGCAAAGACAAGCGCGAGGGCATGCAGATCGCCGTCGGCGGCTGCCTGGCGCAGATGGACAAGCAGGCCGTTCTCGAGAAGGCGCCGTGGGTCGACGTCGTCTTCGGCACGCACAACATGGGCTCGCTGCCGGGACTGCTCGAGCGCGCGCGGCACAACGGCGATGCCGAGCTCGAGATCCTCGAGTCGCTCGAGGTCTTCCCTTCGACGCTGCCCACCAAGCGCGACAGCATCTACAGCGGCTGGGTGTCGATCTCGGTCGGCTGCAACAACACCTGCACGTTCTGCATCGTGCCGAGCCTGCGCGGCAAAGAGAAGGACCGCCGGCCCGGCGACATCCTCAACGAGATCCGCCTCCTCGTCGACGACGGCGCCATGGAGGTGACGCTGCTCGGTCAGAACGTGAACTCGTACGGCGTCGAGTTCGGCGACCGCCATGCGTTCGGCAAGCTGCTGCGCGCCGCCGGCGAGATCCCGGGGCTCGAGCGCATCCGCTTCACGAGCCCGCACCCGGCCGCGTTCACCGACGACGTGATCGACGCGATGGCCGAGACGCCCGCGGTCATGCCGCAGCTGCACATGCCGCTGCAGTCGGGCAGCGACCGCATCCTCAAGGCGATGCGCCGCTCGTACCGCAGCGAGCGGTTCCTCGGCATCCTCGACCGGGTGCGCGCGAAGATCCCGAACGCCGCCATCTCGACCGACATCATCGTCGGCTTCCCCGGTGAGACCGATGAGGACTTCGAAGACACCATGCGGGTCGTCGAACAGGCCCGTTTCGCCAGCGCCTTCACCTTCCAGTACTCGATCCGCGAGGGCACTCCGGCGGCCACCATGCCCGACCAGGTGCCGAAGGCGGTCGTCCAGGAACGCTACGAGCGTCTGGTGGCCCTGCAGGAGCGCATCTCGCTCGAAGAGAACCAGCGGCAACTGGGTCGCGAGCTCCAGGTGCTCGTCTCCACGGGGGAAGGCAAGAAGGATGCCGAGACCCACCGTCTGACCGGACGCGCCGAAGACAATCGGCTCGTGCACTTCGAGGTGCCCGCCGGCTCCGACGTTCCGCGCCCCGGCGATGTGGTCTCGGTCGTGGTGACGCACGCGGCCCCCTTCCACCTCCTCGCCGATGCGCCCGACGGCGCGCCGCTGCGCATCCGCCGGACGCGGTCAGGCGACGCGTGGGACAGGTCGCAGGCAGAGTCGTGCGCGGTCCCCGCGCCCGCCGAGGCTGGAGCGCCCCGTGCGGTCTCGCTCGGCCTGCCCACGCTGCGCGCCGGCGTGTGAAAGCGGCCGGTCGTTGAGCGACGAGCGCAGCGACGAGACGAGACGGCCGGAGCCGGAAGAGGAGTCCGTGCGTTCCGTCTCGGTCGGCGCGCCCGGCGACCGGAGCGAGTCCGGTACGGGCCCGCGCCTCTGGGTGATCGTCGGTGCCACCGGCACCGGCAAGACGGCGCTGTCGCTGGACCTCGCCGAGACGATCGCCGCGCGCGGACGACCCACCGAGATCGTCAACGCCGATGCGATGCAGCTGTACCGCGGAATGGATATCGGCACCGCGAAGCTGCCGTCGGGCGAGCGTCGCGGCATCCGACATCACCTCTTCGACGTGCTCGACGTCACCGACGACGCGGCCGTCGCCTGGTATCAGGATGCCGCGCGCACCGCGATCCGCGAGATCCACGCACGGGGGGCGGATGCCGTCCTCGTCGGCGGTTCGGGACTGTACGTGTCGAGCGTGCTCTACGACTTCCGCTTCCCGCCGCGCGACGAGGCCGTGCGGGCGCGCCTGGAGGCGGAGCTCGGCGCCGACGGCCCGGGCGCCCTCTTCGCCCGTCTGCGTGCACAGGACCCGGCGACCGCCGAGCGGATCGACCCGCGCAACGGTCGCCGCATCGTGCGGGCGCTCGAGGTCCTCGAGCTGGGGGAGCGGACGCACGGCGCGGCGCTGCCGGAGGCACCCGTGCTGTGGCACGAGCCGACGACGGTCATCGGCGTGTCGGTGCCTCGCGACGAGCTGGTCGCCCGACTCGATGAGCGGGTCGACGGGATGTGGCGAGACGGGCTCGTCGCGGAGGTCGCGGCACTCCGTGAGCGGGGGCTCGAGCGCGGGGTCACCGCGCGCCGAGCGATCGGCTATGCCCAGGCGCTCGCCCAGATCACAGGCGAGATGACCGAGGCGGACGCGATCGCCGAGACGAAGGCGCTGACCCGCCGCTACGCCCGCCGGCAGGTGTCGTGGTTCAAGCGGTACGAGGGGGTGCAGTGGGTGGCGCCGGGGGCGGCCGCGGCATCCCTGGCAGACTCGACAGCATGACGATCGACATCCGCCCCTTCGACATCGCCGAGACCGAGGCCGTCGTGTCGCTCTGGCAGGCGACCGGTCTCACCCGCGCGTGGAACAATCCCTACCAGGACATCCGTCGCAAGCTGTCGGTGCAGCCGGAGCTGTTCCTGGTGGCCGTGGCCGACGGCCAGGTCGTGGGATCGGTGATGGCCGGCTACGACGGGCACCGCGGCTGGCTGTACTACCTCGCAAGCGACCCGCAGCGGCGCGGGCAGGGCATCGGAAGGCGGCTCGTCGAGGAGGCCGAGGAGCGGCTCCTGGCGATGGGATGCCCCAAGGTGCAGCTCATGGTGCGCCCCGACAACAACGGGGCCCAGGGTTTCTACCGCGAGCTGGGCTACGAGCCCTTCGACACGTGGACCACCGGCAAGCGCCTCATCGCCGACTGAGCGACGCGGGCTGCTGCTCGGCCGGTGCCACCGGCTCCGCACCCTGGACGGGCGCCGCATCGTCATCGTCGAGGCGGCCGCCGACGTAGAAGTCCCACAGGCGCAGGCGCACGCGCTGCGTCAGGGTGCGGCGGCCGAGCGGGTCCGGACCGGTTCCCGGGGGCTCCAGGGCCTCCGGGAGGGCGATGCGAGCACGCTCCGCCTCGTCGAGGGGCTGATGCACCTCGACGTACTCGCCGCCGGCGAGACGCACGACGCGGCCGGTCTCGACGCCGTGGGCGAGCAGGTCGCGGTCCTTGCGCTGGAGCCCCAGGCAGATCCGTCGCGCGGCGGTGAAGCCGACGATCGGGCCCGCGACGAGCGCCACCTGCAGGGCGGTGATGACGTGCTCGATGCTGATCCAGAACGTCATCGCGAGGATGTCCGCGCCGCCCGCCGCCCACAGCACCCCGGCGAAGACGAGCCCGGCCACCCCGATGCCCGTGCGCGTGGGCGCGTTGCGCGGACGATCGAGCAGGTGGTGCGCACGGGAGTCGCCGGTCACCCACTCCTCGAGGAACGGATACGCCGCGACCACCGCGAAGAACAGTCCGACCACCGCCAGCGGCACCAGGATCGCGAGGGTCCACGTGCGGTCCAGCCACACCACCTCCCAGCCCGGCGGGACCAGCCGCAGCGCGCCGTCGAGGAATCCCGTGTACCAGTCGGGCTGGCTGCCGGCCCCGGCGTTCCCGGGGTCGCCAGGGCCGGAGAGCCAGATCGGGCTCACGGTCACCGTGGCCGAGACGAGCAGGAGCAGTCCGGTCACGAGGACGCCCAGCCCGCCCGCCCGTGCGGCCGCGTTCGGGACGAGCGGAACTCCGACGACGTTCTGCTCGGTGCGTCCGGGGCCGGGGAACTGCGCGGGTCCGTGACGCCAGGCCGCCACCGCGCGCAGCGCGAGGAGCACGATGAGCGCACCGGGGAACACCAGGACGTGCAGCGGGTACAGGTTCTCGATGATCCGCCCCGGGAACGGGCCGCCGAAGAGCGCGGACGCGACCCACGTCCCGACGACCGGGATGCCGAGCACGATGCCCTCCACGATGCGCAGTCCCGTTCCCGAGAGCATGTCGTCGGGCAGGGCGTATCCGCTCCACCCGGCGGCTAGTGCGGCGAGGAACGCGAGCACGAGCAGCACCCACGGGCCACGCCGCGGCCGACGGAAGGCCCCGGTGAAGAACGTCACGACCAGCTGCAGCACCATCGAGGCCGGCAGGAGCAGGGCCGCCCAGTGGTGCGCCTGACGGATCAGCCGGCCCCCCGGTACGTCGAAGGTGATGCCCATCGTCGAAGCGAACGCCTTCGACGCCTCGGCGCCGTGCAGCGGCGCGTGCGAGCCGGTGTACGTCGCCATCTCGCTCGACGGCGTGTACCAGAACATCAGCACGAACCCCGTCACGGTGACGACGAGGAGGCACGTGACCGTCACGACTCCGAACAGGTTCGTCCAGTGGGTCGGCACCCGCCGGCCACGGACCGCGGCCGAGAGGTCGCCGATCCGCCGGCCGAAGATCGTCGTGCCGTGCAGGCGTTCGGTGAGCCGGTCGGTCATCGACGTCCGTCGGCCCTGCCGCTGCCTCTGCTCCGTCTCGATCGCCATGCGGCGCATGTCGGCCTCCTCTGATGGACTCACACATTCGACACCGTGCGACGGCGAGATGTGACAGTCTCCGAGCAGGCGAGGGGGCGCGGCGCCGACCATAGACTGGTGCGATGCCGCAGACCATCGCGTTCACCAAGGGCCACGGCACCGGGAACGACTTCGTCATCGTCCCCGACCCGGACGGGCAGCTGGATCTGTCCGACGACCAGGTCGCCGTGCTGTGCGACCGTCGCTTCGGGATCGGCGGCGACGGGATCCTGCGCGTGGTCCGCTCCAGCGCGATCGACGAGGGAGCGGCGGCTGCGGCATCCGGTGCCGAGTGGTTCATGGACTACCGCAATGCCGACGGCTCGAAGGCCGAGATGTGCGGCAACGGCACGCGGGTCTTCGTGCGCTACCTCATCGAGGTCGGCTGGGCCACGTGGGACGACGGGCCCGTGGCGATCGGCACCCGTGCGGGCGTCAAGACGCTCACGCGCAGCGACCGCGGCTTCGAGGTCGACCTCGGCCCCTTCCACGTGGACGACGCGGACGTCCTGGTGCGCACGCGCGGGGGCGGCGCCCCGCGCCCGGGCATCGGGGTGGACGTCGGCAATCCTCATGTCGTCGTCGCCCTTCCCGACGAGCGCGAGCTCGAGGGCCTCGATCTGGCGGCGCAGCCGCAGATGCACCCCGTCCCCCCGCACGGCGCCAACATCGAGTTCGTGGTGCCCGCCGACCCGCTCGTGCGCGAGGGCGTCGGATCGATCCGCATGCGCGTGTTCGAGCGCGGGGTGGGCGAGACGCTCAGCTGCGGGACGGGCGTCGCGGCGGCGGCGATCGCGGTGCGGCACTGGGCGGGGCCGGCCGCTCCTGACCACTGGGTCGTCGATGTCCCCGGCGGGACGCTGGGGGTCCGGATGCCGGAGGTCGACGGCGAGAATCATGTGCTGCTGTCGGGTCCGGCGACTCTCGTCTACTCCGGCGAGGTCACGCTGGCCTGACGGCAGGACACGCCACTGCGGCGCCGATGCCCGAGCGGAGGGTCAGGGTGCAGGCAGCTCGATCGGTTCGCTCGGCGGCGATCCGTGGCGGCGCACCTTCAGCACGCGGAAGCCGCGCGCCGTCGCGGCCCGATGAACGCTGTAGCCGCGGTCGAGGGTCGCCGCGAGCCACCGCTGCAGCGAGTCGGACCCCAGGTTGCGCTGCACGACCAGCCACGCGTCCGAGCGGTCGTCGAGCCGCGGGATCCATCGCTCGAGCAGGCCGTGCAGCTCGTTCTTGCCCACCCGGATCGGAGGATTCGAGCGGATCGTTCGGAAGACGATGTCGTGGGGAACATCGTCGGGCCGCGCCGCGTTGACGTTATGGAGTCCCAGCGCCTCGGCGTTGCGCCTCACCAGATCGAGTGCCCGCTCATTGACGTCGACGGCCCACACCGTCGCGTGCGGAGCGTCCAGCGCGAGGCTGAGTGCGATCGGTCCCCACCCGCACCCCAGGTCGAGGAGATTCCCGCTGGGCGGCGGGGGAGGAGTGTTCGACAGCAGCACCGCGGTTCCCGAGTCCACGTGGTCCGGGCTGAACACGCCGCCGGCGGTCGTGACCTCGAGGTCGCGTCCGGCCAGCGTCACGCGGACGCGCCGCAGATTCTCGGGACTGGCGGGCGAGGCACTGAAGTAGTGGTCGCTCCCCATGGCTGACGAGCCTAGCGGAGGAGCCGGACGGCGTGGGAGAGCCCAGCGTCACCGGTTCATCGAGCTCGGGCCCAGTGGGCGGGACTAGAATTCACGGATGCCTCGAACCGGCCGATGAACGCTGGAAAAGGCATCCCGAAAGGAACACATGACGGATATCCAGACACCCCGGAGCACAGACGAGACGCCGGTCGACGAGGTCGACGCGGTGGATCGCGTGCTGGCGCGCGCCGAAGCGCGCTCGGGGGTGCGCGTCTTCGGCGCCGCGCAGGCGCTGCAGGATGAGACCACCATCGGGCGCACCGACTCCGACGGCGAGCAGTGGGATCGCGAAGAGCGCGCAGCGCTGCGCCGCGTGCCCGGGCTCTCGACCGAGCTCGAGGACGTCACCGAGGTCGAGTACCGGCAGCTGCGCCTCGAGAACGTCGTGCTCGTGGGCGTGCACGCGCAGGGCGAGACGGAGGATGCCGAGAACTCGCTGCGCGAGCTCGCGGCCCTGGCCGAGACAGCCGGTGCCGTGGTCCTCGACGGCGTGCTCCAGCGCCGTCCTCACCCCGACCCGGCGACCTACGTCGGACGCGGCAAGGCCGAGGAGCTGCGTGACATCGTCGCCGCGGTCGGCGCCGACACGGTGATCGCCGACACCGAGCTCGCGTCCAGCCAGCGCCGCGCGCTCGAGGATGTCGTGAAGGTCAAAGTCATCGACCGCACCACCGTCATCCTCGACATCTTCAGCCAGCACGCCAAGAGCCGCGAAGGCAAGGCCCAGGTCGAGCTCGCGCAGCTCGAGTACCTGCTGCCGCGACTGCGCGGATGGGGTGAGTCCATGAGCCGCCAGGCCGGTGGCCAGGTGGGCGCGGGCGGCGCGGGTATGGGCTCGCGCGGTCCCGGTGAGACGAAGATCGAACTCGATCGCCGTCGCATCCGCACGCGCATGGCGCAGCTGCGCCGGCAGATCCGCGACTTCGCTCCGGCGCGCGACGCCAAGCGCGCCGAGCGTAAGCGGCACACGGTGCCGTCGGTCGCGATCGCGGGCTACACGAACGCCGGGAAGTCGAGCCTGCTGAACCGGCTCACGAGTGCGGGCGTGCTCGTCGAGAACGCCCTGTTCGCGACGCTGGATGCCACGGTGCGCCGCTCCGAGACCTCGGACGGACGGGTCTACACGCTGACCGACACCGTCGGGTTCGTGCGCAACCTGCCGCATCAGCTGGTCGAGGCGTTCCGCTCGACGCTCGAGGAGGTCGGCGACGCCGACGTCATCCTGCACGTCGTCGACGGTTCGCACCCCGACCCCGCGGCGCAGCTGGCGACGGTGCGCGACGTGATCGGCGACGTGGGCGCCCGCGACATCCCCGAGCTGGTCGTGTTCAACAAGGCCGATCTCGTCGACGACGACACGCGAATGGTGCTGCGCGGGCTCGAGCCCAAGGCGCTGTTCGCCTCCTCGCGCACCGGTGAGGGCATCGACGAGCTCCGCGAGGCGATCGAGCAGGCGCTGCCGCTGCCCGCCGTCGAAGTGCGTGCGCTCGTGCCGTACGACCGGGGCGACCTGGTGTCGGCGATCCACGAGCAGGGCATGATCCTCTCGCAGCGGCACGAGGAGGGCGGCACCGCCGTCCATGCGCGCGTCGGCGAGCACCTCGCCGCGCGGCTCGCGCCGTTCGCGGTCTGACGTCTCGTCTCGCTCGTCCTCGCCCGCTCCACGACCGATGCGCATCGCTCGTGGAACGGGCGGAGCGAGACGAAACGCGGTGACCGCTCAGTCCAGCTCGACCTTCGGCACGCCCGGCGTGTCGAATCCGAGCACCTGGCCGAGGAATGACAGCTCGGCCTCGAGGGCGCGGATGACCGTCTCGGCGCGGCGGAACCCGTGGCCTTCGCCCTCGAACGCGAGATAGGCGTGCCGCACCTCGCGTGCGGCGAGGGCATCCCGGACCGCCTCGGACTGGGTGGGGGGCACGACGAGGTCGTCGAGTCCCTGCTCGAGGAGCAGCGGTGTCCGCAGGCGGTCGAGGTGCGACAGCGGGGAGCGGTCGAGGTACACCTGCTCGGCCGCGGGCAGTGGTCCCACGAGGCCGTCGAGGTAGCCGGCTTCGAAATCGTGCGTGTCTTCGGCCAGCCGCCGCACGTCGGCGACGCCGTACCGGCTGATCCCGGCGGCGAACGTGTCGGAGCGGGTGACGGCGCACAGCACCGTCCAGCCCCCGGCCGACCCGCCCGCGACGGCGAGGCGCCGGGGATCGGCGGCCCCCATGTCGGCGAGACCGCGTGCGGCCGCCACCACGTCATCGACGTCGACGACGCCCCACTGGCCGCGCAGGCGCTCGCGGTAGGCGCGTCCGTAGCCGGTCGAGCCGCCGTAGTTGACGTCGAGCACGCCGATCCCGCGGCTCGTGAAGTACGCGATCTTGCCGGTGGCGGCGCCTCCGACATGATCCGTCGGGCCGCCGTGCACGAACACGACGTACGGCGGAAGCTCGTCGTCGGGTCCGGTCGCCCCGGGGTTCGTCGGCGGGTAGTCGAAGGCGTGCACGGGTCCGTGCGCACCGGGCACGGTCACAGGCCGCGGCTGCGGCATCCACTCGTCGCCCCACGGCGAGGACGCTCCGGCGACCACGCGCGCGTCGCCGGGGCGGTCGACGTCGATCTCCCAGAGACCCGCGCCGCGCGCGCCCGCGCTCTCGAGCAGTACGCGCGTGCCGCGGACGTCCTCGATCGACGTGCGCGTGACGGCCGGGCCGGCCACCGGACGCACGCTTCCGTCGGGATCGACGAGGACGAGCTCGTCGATGCCGTTCGTCCGCACGGCGAGGATGCGGCCGTCGCCGAGGAGCGCGAACCAGCGGGGTCCGAGCACCCACAGCGGGCCGCCGGTATCGGCGTCGGCGGGCGCGAGGTGCTCCCGGAGCTCGGGCCGCAGGTCGGGCGAGAGCCCGAGCCGCCACAGGTTCCAGCGTCCGGTCGGGTCGTCGGAGTACACCAGCGTGCCGTCGTCCGCCCAGACCGGCTGCAGCGGCGAGCTGGTGCCGCCGGCGACCGTCCGCCACTCCGCGACGCGGCTGCCCTCGAGGCGGCCGACGCGCAGCTGGGCTCGGTCCCACGGCATGTCGGGATGGTCCCACGCGATCCAGGCCAGGGTCGTCCCGTCCGGCGACAGCGCCGGCTGCGCCACGAAGTCGCTCTCCGCGACGAGCGACACGACGCGTGACGGATCCTGTGCGGCCGACCCGTGGAGGGGGACCTCCACGATGTCGCGGCGCGGCGCGCCGAGCGCCCCGTGAGCCTCGCGCACGGCCAGCAGCCGCCCGCCCTGCAGGGTGAGCCCGCCGTACCGGACATCGCCCTCGTCGGCCGTGAGCGGATGCGGCGCCGCTCCGGCGTCGAGCCGCCACACCCGCTGGTCGGTCTTCTCGACGAACAGCAGCGCGCCGTCCTCCGTCGCGGCCCACGAGCCGCCGCCGTACTCGTGCACCCGTGAGCGCGCGCTCCACGGCGCCGGGAGGACGTCTTCGACGGCTCCGGATGCCGTCCTCCGGCGCACAGCGGAACGCCCCGCCTCTTCGGGCACCGACTCTCCCCACCACACCTCGGCGCCCACGAAGCGCGCACCGTCCAGGCGCGGCGACGCCGCCGAGACCTCGGCGGCGGAGAGGGGCGATGGCCAGGTTCCGTAGGGGAGGACTGCGGGTGTCGTCACGCCACCACGCTACGGCGAAACACTTGGTCACAGGGAGGCGGCGGCCCGGCGTGCTCGGCTACCGTGGACGCATCGTCGCCCGGCGCGTCGCGAAAGCGGAAGCCGGGCAGGGAGCGACAGCCGAGCCCGGCACCCGCCCGCGATGACACCCTCCGCCGGACACCGGCGATGGAGAGGTGCCGCGGCCGCCAGGCCCGATGACCCCGTCCCCCGATCCGAGAAGCACGCCATGCCGATCGACCTGAGCACTCCTGCGGTGCCCGTCTCGTTCGAGGTCTACCCGCCTCGGTCCGAGGCCGGCTTCGCGTCCCTGCACGAGGCCATCCGCCACCTCGCGGCCGTGGATCCGCGGTTCATCTCGGTGACCTACGGCGCGGGCGGCTCCACCGGCGGGCGGTCGCTCGAACTGCTCACCCACATCCTCCGCGAGACCCATGTGGAGCCGCTTGCGCACCTGACGTGCGTCGGCAGCACCTACGCGGGAGCCAACGCCCTCATCAGGGAGTTCCTGGATGCCGGGATCACGAGCTTCCTCGCGCTGCGCGGCGACCCGCCGGCGGGCGCCGGCGAGGACGACGCGTTCCTCGGCGATCTCGAGAGCGCGGCGCAGCTGGTGCAGCTGATCGACCGGGTGCAGGCCGAGCGCGCGCCGTACACCGAGGCGCCGTTCCCCGGGATCCCCGGCGCGGTGCGCGTCGAGCGGCGCACGAAGGTCGACATCGCCGTGGCGGCGTTCCCCAACGGCCATCCGCGCTCGCGGCACCCCGCCGAGCACATCGACGCGCTGCTGGCCAAACAGGCCGCCGGGGCCACGCTCGCGATCACTCAGCTGTTCTTCCATGCCGAGGACTACCTCGGGTTCGTCGCGCGCGCCCGAGCCGCGGGCGTGACCATCCCGATCCTGCCCGGCATCATGCCCGTCACCTCGCCCGCGCGTCTTCGTCGCGTGGTGGAGCTCACCGGCGAGCAGCTGCCCGTCGATCTGTCGATCGCCCTCGAGATCGAACCGACGCCCGAGGGCCAGCGCGATGTCGGCATCGCCCATGCGGTCCAGCTCGCCCGCAGCGTCCTCGACGGCGGTGCGCCCGGCATCCACCTCTACGCCTTCAACAGCCACGACACCGTGCTCGCCGTCCTGCGCGACGCCGGGATCCTCACCTCGCACGACCCTCACAAGGAGACCCGCCGATGACTCATCCCCGCACCCCGTTCCCGCACGGCACGATCCTCGGATACCCGCGCATCGGAGGCCGCCGCGAGCTCAAGCGAGCCGTCGAGGCGCACTGGGCCGGCGAGCTCGACGAGGCGGCGCTCGAGCGCATCGCGGCCGACCTGCGCCGCCGGACGCGCGACCGGCTCGCGGCGCTCGGCCTCGGCCGCGGCGACTCCTCGATTCCCGAGACCTTCTCGTACTACGACCAGGTGCTGGACGCTGCGGTCACCGTCGGAGCCCTCCCGCAGCGGTTCGCCGCGCTGAAGGACGCGGACGGCACGGTCGGCCTGGCCGCGTACTTCACCGCCGCTCGCGGCGCGGGCGAGGACGCCCCGCTCGAGATGACCAAGTGGTTCGACACCAACTACCACTACCTCGTGCCCGAGATCGGTCCCGACACCGGGTTCGCGCTGTCGAGCGACCGATTCGCGCGACAGGTGGCCGAGGCGGCGGCCGACGGCTTCACGGTGCGCCCCGTGATCGTGGGCCCGGTGACGCTGCTCGCGCTGGCGAAGGCGACGCCCGGGGCTCCCGAGGGCTTCGCGCCGCTGGACCGGCTCGACGACCTCCTCCCGGTGTACGCCGAGCTGCTGGCGAGCCTGCGCGCCGCGGGTGCCGAGTGGGTGCAGCTGGACGAGCCGGCTCTGGTGAGCGAGAGCCTGCCGGCCACGACGCAGGAGCTGGCGGATGCCGCGGCGCGCGCCTACGAGCGGCTCGGGGAGGCGGCCGACCGGCCCGCGATCCTCGTCGCCGCGGGATACGCGCAGCTGTCGGCCGAGGCCTGGACGGCTCTCGCCGCCGCGCCGATCGAGGCGCTCGCGATCGACCTGGTGCGGGGGTCCGTCCCGGCCGCGGCCCCGGGCCTCGAGGCGAAGACGGTCGTCGGCGGGGTGATCGACGGTCGCAACATCTGGCGTGGCGACCTCGAGGCGGCGTGGGAACGTCTGGAGTCGCTCGGCTCCCTCGACGCCGCACACGTGAGCGCCGGGACCTCGACGTCGCTCCAGCACGTGCCGCACGACGTCCGTGACGAACCCGGCCTCGCGCCGCGCCTGGCGTCATGGCTCGCGTTCGCCGACCAGAAGGTCGAGCAGGTCGTCACGCTGGCCACCGGCCTGGTGGCAGGACGCGAGGCCATCGGCGACGCGCTGGCAGAGGCATCCGCCGCCCTCGCCGACCGGCGGAGCGCGCCGGGCGTGCGCGACGGGGCGGTGCGCAGCCGCGCGGCGCGGCTCGCCGCCGCCGACTACTCGCGCGGTGAGTACGCCGCGCGAGTGGAGGCCCAGCAGGCGGCTCTCGACCTGCCGGTGCTCCCGACGACGACGATCGGCTCGTTCCCGCAGACCGGCGACATCCGCCGCGCCCGCGCCCGGCACGCCGCGGGCGAGCTCACGCGCGAGGAGTACGAGCGGTTCCTGCGCGACGAGATCGCGCGCGTCGTCGCGCTGCAGGAGGAGGTCGGACTCGACGTGCTCGTGCACGGCGAAGCCGAGCGCAACGACATGGTGCAGTACTTCGCGGAGCACCTCGACGGTTTCGCGGTGACGCGCAACGGCTGGGTGCAGTCGTACGGGTCCCGGGCGACGCGCCCGTCGATCCTGTGGGGAGACGTGTCGCGGCCGGCGCCGATCACCGTCGCGTGGTCGACCTACGCGCAGTCGCTCACCGACAAGCCGATGAAGGGCATGCTCACCGGTCCGGTGACGATCCTGGCGTGGTCGTTCGTGCGCGACGACCAGCCCCTCGCCGAGACCGCCGACCAGGTCGCGCTCGCCCTGCGCGATGAGATCGCCGATCTCGAGGCGGCCGGAATCGGCATCATCCAGGTGGATGAGCCGGCGCTGCGCGAGCTCCTTCCGCTCAAGACGGCCGACCAGCCCGCCTACCTCGACTGGTCGGTGGCCTCGTTCCGTCTCGCGACGGCGGGAGCGGCGGCGGCCACCCAGGTGCACACGCACCTCTGCTACTCGGAGTTCGACGTCGTGATCGACGCGATCGCGGCCCTCGACGCCGATGTGACGTCGATCGAGGCCGCCCGCAGCCGGGGCGAGGTGATCGGCGACATCGCGCACTCCGGCTTCGCGCACGGCATCGGGCCCGGCGTGTACGACATCCATTCGCCGCGCGTGCCGTCGGTGGGCGAGGTGGCCGAGCTGCTCGACCGCACCGTCGCCGAGCTGCCCCTCAGGCAGGTGTGGGTGAACCCGGACTGCGGCCTCAAGACCCGCGGATACGACGAGACGGTCGCCTCGCTGCGCAACATCATCGAGGCCACGCGCTCGGCGCGGGAGTCGGTCGCGGCGCCGGTGTAGCCCTCAGCGGACGCGCGGCTTGCGCTTCGTGCCGACGGATGCCGGCTCCGCCGTCCCGGCCTCGGCCGGCTCCGCGGAGGGGACCGGCTCCTCGGTGTCGACCGGCTCCTCGGTGGGGGCGGGCTCCTCGGTGGGGGCGGAGAGGACGACGACCTCGTCCGCGACGTCGTCTTCGGCATCCGTCGCCGAGTCACGTCGCTGCAGGATCTCGAGGATCCAGGTGACCACGAGCGCGACGATGACGACGAGAAGGACGTCGCCCGCCGACAGCGGCCGGAGTGCGAAGAGCCAGATGACGGCGAGTGCCACGACGATCGTGCGGACGGCGATGCGGTACCGTGCGAGCCACGCTCCGAAGCGGCCGGTCGTGAAGCCGTGGTCCGCCAGCCGCGCGCGCAACGAGGCGTTCATCGAGCCCACGGCGCCGCGCGTCCGGACGGCCGGAGACCATCGCCCGGCGAACCAGCCGAGGACCGCGATCACCGCTCCCAGGAGCGCCACGATCGCCGCGGTCTGCTGCATCGCCCCGACGAGGCTCTCGTACACGACGCCGAGCGCCGCCGAAGACAGGCCGAGCTGCACGGCGGCCTGGCCGACGACCGGGTAGCCGATCGCGAACGCCAGGGCGAGGGCGCCGCCGCCCACCACGAAACCGATGCCGGTCCCGAGGACCGCCGTGCTGCGGCGCCGGGCGATGAGGATGCCGATGACGAACAGGGCGATGGCGATGACCGGGAGCCACCAGCCCAGGGTGGTGGCGAGCGCGTAAACGGTCCGCACCGTGACCAGGGTCTCGCCGGTGCCGATGATGACGACGCGGTCGACGGCCGGGATCAGCTGCGCGATCCCGACGCCGCGGTCGAGGAGGTTCTGCTTGACGCCGTCGACGATCGTGCCCAGCTGGATGCCGAGACCGTCGTCGGTGAGCACCACCACGCCGCCGCCGTCCGAGGTCGCGGCGGCCGTCAGCACCCGGTGCGCGGCACGCGTGGTGGTCGTCCAGGTGTCGGCGAACGCGTCGGATTCCACGACCCTCGTCACGGTCTGGGTGAGGAGGTTGCTGAGGCCCTCCGCGGCCGGCGCCTCCAGCAGCCGCAGGGCGTCGGTCGCGCGAGGCGGCAGGCCGAGCTGGGCGATCCCGTCGAAGACGTCGGCGGTGAGCGCGTCGAAGTCGACCTGGGCCTCGACGGCCTCGACCGTCTCGTCGATGAGCATCTGCTGCACGGCCGGATCGTCGGCGAGCGGCGCGAGCGTGGAGACGAAGGCCGCCTCGTCGACGAGTTCCAGCCGCGCCCACGCGGTGACGACGGCCAGCGGGACGAGGATCGTCGCGATGACGATGCACAGCGCCGACAGGAACGCCCGCCAGCGCGAGCCGCGGGGACCGCGAGCGGTGTCCGCGGCCGGGGGCGCCTCGGTGCGGAGGCGGGCGTTCTCCGCCTCGAGCTCGGCCAAGCGGGCGTAGAGGTCGGGGGAGTCGGCGTCGGGCGCTGCGGTGGTCATCTCACCCTTATATCGTGGTGCCGCTCACACGGCTACACGCGCATCGGATGAAATCCGTCAGACCGCCCGGAGCACGGCGACGACCTTGCCGAGCACGACCGCGTCGTCGCCGAGGATCGGCTCGAAGGCGGAGTTGCGCGGGAGCAGCCAGGTGTGGCCGTCGCGCTGGCGGAACGTCTTGACGGTCGCTTCGCCGTCGAGCATGGCCGCCACGATCTCGCCGTTGTCGGCCGTGGCCTGCGACCTGACCACGACCCAGTCGCCGTCGCAGATCGCAGCGTCGATCATCGAGTCGCCCGACACGCGCAGCATGAAGAGGTCGCCCTTGCCGACCAGCTGCCGGGGGAGCGGGAAGATCTCTTCGATCTGCTGATCGGCCGTGATGGGCACGCCGGCGGCGATGCGGCCCACGAGAGGCACGAGAGCGGCGTCGCCGACCGACGGCGCGCTGTCGGCCGGGCTCTCGGTGGCGGTGCCGGGCAGATCGATCAGCACCTCCATGGCGCGCGTCTTCCCCGCGTCGCGGCGCAGATATCCGCTCAGCTCCAGCTGATTCAGCTGGTGCGTCACGCTCGAGAGCGACTTGAGGCCGACGGCGTCGCCGATCTCGCGCATGCTCGGCGGATAGCCGTGACGGGCGATCGAGCGCTGGATCACTTCGAGGATCGCGAGCTGCTTGTCGCTCAGGCTCTTGCGCCGTCGTGTCTGGGGCTTCTCGCGCCCGGCCGCGTCGCTCATGTCCGGCTCCCGTCTCGCGCCCGTCGGTGGAGCGCGGTTTCTTCGAATGTCGGAGGCCCGTGGTGGGGTTCTCGTATCGAAACCGTATCCGCCTGTGACCCGCGAGGGGAACAACCTCGCCGCGTGTCGCGTTCGAGAGTCGCGATCCGGATTCCGGTATTGACATCCTACAGACTCGAAGATAGCTTCGGAAAAGAGGTTCGCACCTCCCCGCTCCCGGCCGAGCGGGGAGTGCGAATCTCCCGCCCCCAGAGGAGGACAGCATGACCGCGATCGGCGTCACCACGACCGTTCCCTCGCCCGCCGATGCCACGCGGGCCGTCGCCATCCGGGCGACGCGTCTGCGCCTGACCGTGCGCGGGCGTCGCGTCCTCGCGCTGGCCGCCGCTCTGCCGGCGATCATCGCCCTCGCGTTCGCGATCATCGGCGGCGGCGCGGCGCTCGCGTCGCGCGACGAGGGGGCGCCGGCGGGCACTTTCTCCACGATCACCGTGGCGCCCGGCGACTCGCTGTGGTCGATCGCCGAGGAGGTCGCGCCGTCGCACGACCCGCGCGACGTCGTCGACCGGCTGGTGCGGCTCAACGCGCTCGACAGCGCGGTGGTGTGGGCGGGGCAGCGCCTGTCGATCCCGTCGGAGTACGAGCCGACGCCGTGACGTCGCGCGACGTCACGGGTCGCCGGTGGTCGGTGCGGCGCCCGTAGCATGGGAGGGGTGAGTCCACGCCTCGAAGACCTTCCCTTGCGCGCCGATCTCCGCGGGCAGAAGCCGTACGGAGCCCCGCAGGCAGCGCTTCCCGTTGCGCTGAACGTCAACGAGAACACGCATCCCGTGCCGCAGGACGTCGCCGACGACATCGTGGATTCGATCGCCCGCGCCCTGCGCGACGTCAACCGCTACCCGGACCGCGAGTTCACTGCTCTACGCGAGGGATTCGCCGACTATCTCGGCCACGGGCTCGACCGCGACCGGATCTGGGCCGCGAACGGCTCCAACGAGGTGCTCCAGCACATCCTCCAGGCTTTCGCCGGGCCGGGGCGCACCGCGTTCGGCTTCGCCCCCACGTACTCGATGTACCCCCTGCTCGCGCGGGGCACCGGCGCCGAGTGGATCTCGGGCACCCGGGCGCCCGACTTCACGCTCGAGGCCGCGGACGCGGCGGCTCAGGTCGCCGACGCGGCGCCCGACGTGGTGTTCCTGTGCTCGCCCAACAACCCGACCGGCACTCCGCTCGGCCTCGATGTCGTCGAGGCCGTCTACGACGCCACCGACGGCGTGGTGGTGGTCGACGAGGCGTACTTCGAGTTCGCCCCGCACGACCAGGCCTCCGCTCTGACCCTGCTCGAGGGGCGCGAACGGCTCGTCGTGTCGCGCACGATGAGCAAGGCGTTCGCGTTCGCAGGGGCCCGTGTCGGCTACCTGGCTGCCGACCCCGTCCTCATCGACGCGCTCCGCCTGGTGCGGCTGCCGTACCACCTGAGCGCACTCACGCAGGCGGCCGCGAGTGCGGCGCTGCGCCACGCGCCGGTCATGCTGCGGATGGTGGACGAGATCGTCGTGCAGCGCCACCGCATCGCCGCCACGGTGGAGGCGCTCGGCTACACGGCGCACGACTCGTGGACGAACTTCGTGCTCTTCGGCGGCGTCGACGACCCGGCCGCGACGTGGCAGGGGCTCTACGACCGCGGCGTGCTCATCCGGGACGTCGGGATCCCGCACCACCTCCGGGTCACGGCGGGCACGGCGGACGAGACGACCGCATTCCTCGACGCGCTGGCCTCGGTAGGATCGGCCGCATGAGCGCTGAACCCCGTACGGCGTCGCTCCGGCGAGCGACGAGCGAGTCCACCGTCGAGCTCGAGCTCGACCTCGACGGCTCCGGGCGCAGCCGCATCGACACGACCGTGCCGTTCTTCGACCACCTGCTGACGGCGTTCGCGAAGCACTCGCTCACCGACCTCACCGTGCGGGCGTCGGGCGACACCGACATCGACGCGCACCACACCGTCGAAGACATCTCGATCGTGCTCGGCCAGGCGATCCGCGAAGCGCTCGGCGACAAGTCCGGCATCTCGAGGTACGGCGACGCGCTCGTCCCCCTCGACGAGGCGCTCGCCCAGGCCGTCGTCGACATCAGCGGGCGCCCGTACCTCGTCCACACCGGCGAGCCCGCCGGATTCGAGCACCACCTCATCGGCGGACACTTCACAGGTTCGCTCGTGCGCCACACATTCGAGGCGATCGCCTTCAACGCCGCGCTCACCGTCCACGTCCGCGTGCTGTCGGGCCGGGACCCGCACCACATCGCCGAGGCCGAATACAAGGCGTTCGCACGCGCCTTCCGCCAGGCGAAGGCGCTCGATCCGCTGGTCGAGGGCATCCCCAGCACGAAGGGTGCTCTGTGAGCGAGGCTCCCGAGCTTCGCGCAGTAGACGCGGCGAAGCCGCTCGTCGCGGTCCTCGACTACGGCTCGGGCAACGTCCACTCCGCCGTCAAGGCGCTCGCGGCGGCCGGTGCCGACGCCCGCCTGACGTCCGATCGCGGTCTCGTGCTGGAGGCTGACGGGCTCGTGGTGCCGGGGGTCGGCGCCTTCCGCGCCGTCGCCGAGGCGCTCCGCGCCAGCCGCGGGGATGAGCTCATCGAGCGCCGCCTCGCCGGCGGCCGGCCCGTCCTCGGCATCTGCGTCGGCATGCAGGTGCTCTTCGAGCGCGGCGTGGAGCGCGGCGTCGACACCGAGGGCATGGGCGAGTGGCCCGGGATCGTCACCGAGCTCGACGCGCCCGTCCTCCCGCACATGGGGTGGAACACGGTGGAGCCCGGGGCGGGGTCGAGGCTGTTCCGTGGCATCGAGCACGAGCGGTTCTACTTCGTCCACTCGTTCGGCGTGCAGAAGTGGCTGCTCGATGTGCAGCCGCCGTTCCCGCAGCCGACCCTCACGTGGTGCACCTACGGAGCCCCGTTCCTCGCCGCGGTCGAGAACGGGCCGCTGTCGGCTACGCAGTTCCACCCCGAGAAATCGGGGGATGCCGGCATCCGGCTGCTCGCGAATTGGATCGAAGGGCTCAGCGGGGCTACCCTCTGAGATCGTGCCGTCCGCCGAGTGCGCTCCGCGGAACCTCCCGCACAGTTCTCAAACAGCCAGGGAGCCATGAACGATTTCGCCTCCACACCCAAGCTCGTCCTTCTTCCCGCGGTCGATGTCGCGGACGGCAAGGCGGTGCGCCTGACCCAGGGAGAGGCGGGCACCGAGACCAGTTACGGCGACCCCGTCGACGCGGCGCTCGATTTCGCGCGCCAGGGGGCGCAGTGGATCCACCTGGTCGACCTCGATGCGGCGTTCGGCCGCGGGAACAACGCCGCCGTGATGCGCAAGGTGATCAAGCAGGTCCGCGGCGTGCAGGTGGAGCTGTCGGGCGGCATCCGCGACGATCGCACGCTCGAGGCGGCGCTCGAGAGCGGGGCCTCGCGCATCAACCTCGGCACCGCGGCGCTCGAGAACCCGGAATGGGCCGCCGACGTGATCGGGCGCTACGGCGACGTGATCGCCGTCGGACTCGATGTGCGCGGCACGACGCTGGCCGCCCGTGGCTGGACGCGCGAGGGCGGCGACCTGTGGACGGTTCTCGCCCGCCTCGAGGAGGCGGGCTGCAGCCGCTACGTCGTCACGGACGTCACGAAGGACGGCACGCTCCGGGGTCCGAACCTCGAGCTGCTGCGCGAGCTGACCTCCCGTACTCCCAAGCCGGTCGTGGCGTCCGGCGGTGTGTCGAGTCTCGACGACATCGTGGCGCTGCGCGATCTCGTGCCGCTGGGCGTCGAGGGAGCGATCGTGGGCAAGGCGCTGTACGCCGGCGCCTTCACGCTCGCCGAGGCGCTGGATGTCGCCGGAAAGTAGCCCGCACGACCACGATCACGGCGCGGATCCCGCGACCGACTCCGCCGGCGTGCCGTGGGCGGGGCGCAGCTTTCACGACAATCCCCACTCGTCCGACGACGGCTCGGCCGATCCCGCGCTGCTCGCAGCGCTGACGGCGTTCCGGGCCGGTCGCGGCGGCCAGCGCGAGGTCGTGGACGCGTACCGCGGCGCCCGCCTCCTGATCCCGCTGCTCGCAGCACTCGGACAGGCTGACGAACCGGATTCCGGGAGCGTCGGCGCGCACGGTCTCGCCGTCGACAAGACGCAGGAGCTGTCGATCGTCACCGTCGCCGCCCCCGACGGGCGCCGCGTGCTGCCGGTGTTCACGTCGGTCGAGGCGATGGGGCGGTGGGATGCCTCGGCACGGCCCGTCCCGGTCGACGGCGTGCGCACGGCGCTGGCGGCCGTGGCCGACGACACCGAGCTCATCGTCGTCGACCCGGCCTCGCCGACGGAGTTCGTGATCCGCCGCCCCGCCGTGTGGGCGATCGGTCAGGGGCAGCCCTGGGAGCCGAGCTTCGCGTCGCCCGAGGTCTTCGCGGGGCTGAACGAGAGCATCGGCGGCGAACTCGCCGTGATCGACTTCGCCGTCGAGCCCGGCGACCCGGACGCCCGGCTGCGCGGACCCGAGCTCGTGGTGCGGCTTCATCTCATCCACGGGCTGGAGCAGGAGGAGCTCGACGCGGTCCTCGCGCGCCTCGCCAAGCGGTGGGCCGCCGATGATCGCATCGCGGTGCTCGTGGACTCGCTCACCGTCAAGCTCGTCCGCGCGTGACTCGCTGAACCTGTCGCGTCGTGCCGAGTCCCGGCATGCCGCGCATCGGGTGATCGGCGTAGAGTCCGTCCTGGCGTCGTGTGAACCCCGACACCGGGAGGGTGCCATGTCTGCGCAGCGTCCTGAATACGAATCCGCGCTGGAGGCGGCGCATCGTCACGCGCGGTCGTGGCTCGACTCCGTCGCGGACCGGCCGATCCGGCCGGAGGCCGACGTCGACGGCATCCTGGCGCGACTGGACCGTCGACTGCCCGACGAGGGGGAGCCGGCGCTCGACGTCGTCGGCGCGCTGGCCGAGGCCGTCGAGCCCGGACTCATGGCGATGGGGTCGCCCCGCTTCTACGGCTTCGTGATCGGCGGCACGTACCCCGCCGCGCTCGCCGCGGACTGGCTCGTCTCGGCGTGGGACCAGAACACCGGGTCGCGTCAGCCGACACCCGGCACCGCCGCGGTCGAGGAGGTCGCCGCGGGCTGGCTGCTCGACCTCCTCGGGCTTCCGCCCGGAAGCGGCGTCGGGTTCGTCACGGGCGCCACGAGCGCCAATCTGTCGTGCCTGGTCGTCGCGCGCGACGCGGTGCTGCGCGCCCGTGGGCACGATCCGCTCCGCGGGTTGCAGCGCGCCCCGCGCGTGCGCCTGCTCGCCGGTGACGCGGTGCACACGTCGGTCGTGCTCGCCGCCCGGATCGCGGGCCTGGGCGCGCCTCAGACCGTGGGTGCCGACGACGAGGGCCGCATCGACGTCGAAGGCCTGGAGCGCGCGCTCGCCATCGACCCCGACGCGGCGGCCATCGTCGCGCTGCAGGCCGGTGACGTGCACTCCGGCGCATTCGACGACTTCTCCGCGGCGATCGAGGTGGCCCGGCGCGCCGGGGCCTGGGTGCACGTGGACGGCGCCTTCGGACTGTGGGCGGCCGCGGCGCCACGCCTGCGCCACCTCGTGGCGGGAATGGCCGACGCGGACTCGTGGGCGACCGACGCCCACAAGACCCTCAACGTGCCGTACGACTGCGGCGTCGCGATCGTGCGGGACGAGGCCGCCATGACGGCGTCGCTCGGCGCCCATGCCGCCTATCTGCCGACGGTCGCCGACATCCCCGACCCGTACGATCGCGTTCCCGAGCTCTCGCGCCGTGCGCGCGGCGTGCCGGTATGGGCGGCGCTGCGCTCGCTCGGCCGGTCCGGCGTCGCCGACCTCGTCGACGGGCTCGCGGCCGCGGCATCCGCCCTCGCCGCCGGATTCCGGATGATCCCCGGCCTCGCGGTGCTCAACGACGTCGTCTTCACGCAGGTGTGCCTCGCCGGACCCGATGACACCGCGACCGCCGCATTGGGGGAGTGGCTGCGCGCCGAGGGCACCGTGTGGGCGTCGTCGTCGGCATGGCAGGGGCGCACCGTGGTGCGCTTCGCCGTCAGCAATCGGGGGACGGATGCCGCAGCCGTCGCCCGCACCGTGGACGCTGTCGCGCGCGGCGCGGCGGCGGTGGGGATCAGTTGACCGGGCCGGTCCACTTCTCGCCGGGGCCCTGACCGATCGGGTCGGGGATCACCGACGCCTCGCGGAAGGCCAGCTGCACCGATCGCAGACCGTCGCGGAGCGAGCGTGCGTGCATGTCGCTGATCTCGGGTGCCCCCGCCGTGATGAGACCGGCGAGGGCGTTGATGAGCTTGCGCGCTTCGTCGAGATCGGTCTGGGCCGCCGGGTCGTCGGCGAGTCCGACCTTCACCGCGGCGGCGCTCAGGAGATGCACCGCGGTCGTGGTGATGACTTCGACCGCCGGCACGTCCGCGATGTCGCGGGTGGCGGATGCCGCAGCGCGTTCCTGATCCTCCCAGCGGGCCTGGCGGTCGGCATCCTGTGCCGCCGCTGTGCCGTTCATGTCGCCGTCCCGGTCTCGAATCGTGTCCACGCCGTACTCTCTGATAGACTGCTGCGGTCTCCGGTGCGTTCTGCACCGGATCGGAAAGAGGATCTACATCCCACCCGCGCTTGCCGTTCCAGGCTACCGGGTCACGCACTCCGCCCCGACCGTTCCGCGGCCGGGGTAGCCGCTCGGGAATCGCGCGGGAACAGGGTGCAGAGTCGGCGCTCCCAGCGTCTCGACGGGTGGAGTGGATCGTCCTCCGCCCGCGACGCATCCGTGTCGCGGTGGTCATCACCCGCACGAAGGAGCTCCGCATCAGCGATCCCCGCACCAACGACCGCATCCGCGTCCCCGAGGTCCGCCTCGTCGGACCCGCGGGTGAGCAGGTCGGCGTCGTCCGCATCGAGGTGGCACTGCGCCTGGCCCAAGAGGCCGACCTCGATCTCGTCGAGGTGGCCCCGAACTCGAAGCCCCCCGTGGTCAAGATCATGGACTACGGCAAGTTCAAGTACGAGGCTGCGCAGAAGGCCAAGGAAGCGCGTCGCAATCAGGCGAACACCGTCCTCAAGGAGGTCCGGTTCCGTCTGAAGATCGAGGCACACGACTACATAACCAAACTGAAGCGCGCCGAGGGCTTCCTGCAGTCCGGCGACAAGGTCAAGGCGATGATCCTGTTCCGCGGTCGCGAGCAGTCGCGCCCCGAGCAGGGCGTGCGCCTGCTCCGCAAGTTCGCCGAGGACGTCGCGGAGTTCGGCACGGTCGAGTCGAACCCCACGATCGACGGCCGCAACATGGTGATGGTCGTCGCGCCGCACAAGAACAAGTCCGAGGTGAAGACCGAGCAGAACGCTCAGCGCGCCGCCAACAAGGAAGCAGCCCGTTCCGCCCGCACCGGCGGCGCGCCCGCCACGCCGGACGAGAACGACGCCGCAGAGGCCGCCCCGGCCGAGTAAGGCCCCACCGACCCCCGCACCGCGGGATCCGACTCCCGCCTGTGCGGGAAGTGAAACGAAGGAAGAAGAGATGCCGAAGCAGAAGACCCACTCGGGCGCCAAGAAGCGCTTCAAGGTCACCGGCAGCGGGAAGCTCATGAAGCAGCAGGCGAACCTTCGCCACAACTTCGAGGGCAAGCCCAGCCGCCGTACCCGCCGTCTGTCGCAGGACCAGGTCCTCGCCCCCGGCGACGCCAAGGTCGCGAAGAAGCTCCTCGGCCGCTGATCGCGCCGACGCAAGTTAGGAACCAAACGAAATGGCTAGAGTCAAGCGGGCCGTAAACGCCCACAAGAAGCGTCGCGTCATCCTCGAGCGCGCCTCCGGTTACCGGGGTCAGCGTTCGCGCCTGTACCGCAAGGCGAAGGAGCAGGTCACCCACTCGCTCGTCTACGCGTACCGCGACCGCCGCAAGCGCAAGGGCGACTTCCGCCGCCTGTGGATCCAGCGCATCAACGCCGCGAGCCGCCAGAACGGCATCACGTACAACCGCTTCATCCAGGGCCTCGGCCTCGCGGGTGTGCAGGTGGACCGTCGCATGCTCGCGGAGCTCGCGGTGAACGAGCCCAAGACGTTCGCGTCGCTCGTCGAGACGGCCAAGAAGGCTCTGCCCGAGAACGTCAACGCTCCCAAGAGCGCCTGACACCGGCTGCCTGGCTTCGAAAGGGCGTCCTCCTCGCGGAGGGCGCCCTTTTCGCGTTCCCGGGCGCCCGTCGGTCGTTGAGCGAGCGACCCCCCTCGTCGGTCGTCGAGCGAGCGACCCCTCCCGTCGGTCGTTGAGCGAGCGAAGCGAGACGAAACGCAGATGCCGCGACCTAGACTGAGAGCCGTGCTCGAGAACCCTCGCTCTCCGCGTGTCCGCGCCGTCGCGAAGCTGACTAAGCGCAGCGCCCGGCACGAGACCGGGCTGTTCCTGCTCGAGGGGCCGCAGGCGGCGCGGGAGGTGCTGGCGTATCGTCCTGAGACCCTCGTCGAGCTCTTCGCCACGCCGACGGCGATCGAGAAGCACTCCGACCTCCGCGAGGCGGCGACGGATGCCGGCATCGAGGTGGTCTTCACGAGTGAGGCCGTGCTCGACGCGATGGCCGACACCGTGACGCCGCAGGGGATCGTCGCCGTCGCGCGCCAGTCCCCGACGTCGGTGCGCGACGTCTTCGCCGCCGCGCCGCGCCTCGTCGCGATCTGCGAGGAGGTGCGCGACCCCGGCAATCTCGGCACGATCATCCGCGCAGCCGACGCGGCGGGCGCCGACGCGGTCGTGCTGACCGGGCGCACCGTCGACCCCTACAACCCGAAGGTCGTGCGCGCCACGACCGGATCGCTGTTCCACCTGCCGGTCGCCGTCGGCGTCGATCTCGCGACAGCCGTCGAGAAGGCCCATGCCGCCGGCGTGCGGGTCGTGGCCGCCGATGTCGGGGGAGGGGACTTCCTCGCGTCGCGCGATCTGCTCGCCGAGCCGACCGCGTGGCTGTTCGGCAACGAGGCCCGAGGTCTCGACGAGGACGCCCTCGCCCTCGCGGACCTGTCGCTGCGGCTGCCGATCTACGGCGCCGCCGAATCGCTGAACCTCGCGACCGCGGCGAGCGTCTGCCTGTACGAGACGGCGTTCGCCCAGCGCGCTGCCGGGTGAGCGGCGTTCATTCCGCTGCTGTTACAGATCGGTAAAGGGTCCGCGCCCCACTGGCCGAGGGCAGACGCGCGCGCCTAGGGTGATGGACATGGCGACACCTGACGCACCGGCAGCGGCGCCGCGTACCTCGAACATCAATGTCCGTCGCGGCGAGCCGCTCGTGGTGATCGAGCACGTCGACAAGCACTTCGGCGACCTCCACGTGCTGAACGACATCGACACCGTGGTCAACCGCGGCGAGGTCGTGGTCGTGATCGGTCCGTCCGGCTCCGGCAAGTCGACGCTGTGCCGCGCCATCAACCGGCTCGAGACGATCGACTCCGGTCGCATCATGATCGACGGCGTCCCGCTGCCCGAAGAGGGCAAGGGCCTCGCGAAGCTCCGCGCCGACGTCGGCATGGTGTTCCAGTCGTTCAACCTCTTCGCGCACAAGTCGGTGCTCGAGAACGTCACGCTCGGCCCGATCAGGGTGCGGGGCATGAAGAAGAAGGATGCCGACGACAAGGCGATGCAGCTGCTCGACCGTGTCGGCGTGGCCAATCAAGCCAAGAAGATGCCGAGCCAGTTGTCGGGCGGGCAGCAGCAGCGCGTCGCGATCGCGCGGTCGCTGGCGATGAACCCCAAGCTCATCCTCATGGACGAGCCGACGAGCGCGCTCGACCCCGAGATGATCAACGAAGTGCTCGATGTCATGATCGGGCTCGCCCAGGAGGGCATGACGATGATCGTCGTGACCCACGAGATGGGCTTCGCGCGCAAGGCCGCCGACCGCGTGCTGTTCATGGCCGATGGGGCGATCGTCGAGGAGGCGACGCCCGAGAAGTTCTTCACGAACCCGCAGAGCGACAGGGCGAAGGACTTCCTGTCCAAGATCCTGGAGCACTGACCCAGACTCCCGGCCCGAGCGGCCGGGATCCGAGAGGACCGTCACGAGCGGTCCATCACAGCAAAGGACGAAGACATGAAGCGAATGCGACTTCCGCTGATCGCGCTGGCCGCCGCCGGCGCCCTTGCGCTGTCGGCGTGCGCCACCGGCGGCACGCCCGGCGGCGAAGACACCCCCGCCCCCGAGCCCGAAGAGGTCACCTTCGAAGAGGGCACGACGATGGCCGAGCTCAACGAGGCCGGCACCATCACGATCGGCACCAAGTTCGACCAGCCGCTGTTCGGTCTCATGGGCCCCTCGGGCACGCCCGAGGGCTTCGACGTCGAGATCGGCAAGATCATCGCCGCCGAGCTCGGCATCGACGAGGGAAGCATCGAATGGAAGGAATCGGTCTCGGCCAACCGCGAGCCGTTCATCCAGAACGGTGAGGTCGACATCGTCATCGCGACCTACACGATCAACGACAAGCGCAAGGAGGTCGTCTCGTTCGCGGGCCCGTATTACATGGCCGGCCAGTCCATCCTCGTGCTCGCCGACAATGACGACATCGAGAGCGAGGAAGACCTCGTCGGGCAGCCCGTCTGCTCCGTGACCGGTTCGACCCCGGCGGCCAAGCTCGCCGAGATCGGCGCCGAGCCGGTGCTCACCGACACCTACTCGAACTGCCTCGAGCCGCTGCGCAACGGCCAGGTCGTCGCGGTATCGACCGACAACGTGATCCTCGCGGGCCTCGCCGCCCAGAACGAGGGCGAGTTCAAGGTCGTCGGCGAGCCCTTCACCGATGAGCCCTACGGCATCGGCCTCGCGCTCGAAGACACTGAGTTCCGCATGTGGATCAACGACGTGCTCGAGGCCTCGTACGAGGACGGCCGCTACGAGGCGGCCTGGAACTCCACGGCCGGCACAGTGCTGCCGTACGTCGAGCCGCCGGCACCCGACCGCTACTGATCACGACGACGACCCGGCCCGGCACCGGGCCGGGTCGTCGCCAGTCCCTCGACCGGCAGGAAGGAGAACTCGTTGGAGCAGCTCTGGTCGCTGATGCCCATCTTCATGGACGGCTTCCGTGTCACCCTCCTCCTGCTCGTCGTATCGGGTGTGCTGTCGTTGATCCTCGGCACGCTCATCGCGGCGATGCGCATCTCCCCCGTCGCTGCGCTGCGCGGGTTCGCAGCGTTCTGGACCGAGGTCGCCCGTAACACGCCGCTCACGCTCGTCTTCTTCTTCACCGCGTTCGTGCTCCCCATGCTGGGCATGCGCGCCCCGTACCTTCTGCTCGCGTTCGTCGCGTTGACCTACTACACCTCGCCGTTCGTCGCCGAGGCGCTGCGATCAGGCATCAACGGCGTCCCCATCGGCCAGGCCGAAGCCGCGCGCAGCATCGGTCTCGGCTTCGGCCAGACGGTCTCGCTGGTGGTCCTCCCACAGGCGTTCCGCATGACCATCCCGCCGCTCATCAACGTCTTCATCGCCCTCACCAAGAACACCTCGGTCGCCGGCGGATTCTTCGTCGTCGAGCTGTTCGCGACGACGCGTCAGCTCGCCAACGACAACGGGAACATCGTGATTCCGATCCTGCTCACGGCGGCCGTTCTTTACCTCGTCATCACCGTTCCGCTCGGCTTCGCCGCCGCGCGGCTCGAGAAGCGCTGGGTGGTGAAGCGATGACCGGCACCTCCGTCCTCTTCGACGCACCCGGGCCGCGGGCGCGCATGCTCTCGCGGGTCCTCTCGATCGTCTCGCTGATCCTGATCCTCGCCGTGGCGGTGTGGGTCGTGACGCTCCTGGCGGCGCCGCGGGAGTCCGGCGGCATCACGCTTCCCGGCATGTTCGATCCCAGCCGTTGGGACATATTCACCGACCCGGTCGTGTGGGCCTCGATCGGGCGCGGCGTCGTCGCCACCCTGCAGGCGGCGGCGGTCGCGGCCGTGGGCGCGATCGTGCTCGGCATCGTGTTCTCGCTGCTGCGCACATCGAAGTTCGGCTGGATCCGCATTCCGGTCGCCGGACTGCTGGAGTTCCTGCGCGGCATGCCCGTGCTGCTGATGATGCTCTTCATCCTCCTCGTGGCCTCGACCGGTGCCTTCTGGGCCGTCGTGATCGCCCTCATCCTGTACAACGGCACCCTCATCGGTGAGATCCTGCGCGCGGGCCTCGCGGCGCTCCCGCGCGGTCAGCGTGAAGCCGCGCTCAGCGTCGGTATGCGCGAGTTCCAGTCCAAGATGCTCGTGGAGTTCCCGCAGGCGTTCCGGCAGATGCTGCCGATCATCGTCGCGCAGTTGGTCGTGCTCCTGAAGGACACGTCGCTCGGCTACATCGTCGGGTACAACGAGATCATCCGGAACAACATGAACAACCTGCTGAGCTTCTTCGGCAACCGGTACTTGTTCTCGATGTTCATCGTGACGCTCGTGATCTACCTCGCGATCAACCTCACGCTGTCGTGGTTCGCCCGCTGGCTCGCCCGTCGCACGGCGAGCGGGCGCACACGTCGGGGCAAGGCAGCGGATCCCCTCAATCCGGCGGCGCTCCTCGAGGCCGAGGCGCGGGCCGACGAGGCTGAGCGGACGGCGGCGAATCGCGGGCTGGGCCGGCACGACGGAACGTCGCTCTGACACGGCGAGGCGAGGCATCCGCCGTCGGTAGACTCGTCTCTCGTGTCCGACGCACCCGAAACACCCCTGTCTGATCCGGCGGAGATCACGCCCGATGCGGTGTCCGCTGCCGTGGACGCGGCGCTCGCCGCGATCGCCGAGGCCGCTGACACCGCCGCGCTGAAGGCGGCCCGTTCCGCGCACTCCGCCGAGGGCTCGGCGTTGGCCCGGCTCAACGCGCGCCTGCGGAACGTGCCGAACGAGAAGAAGGCCGAGCTCGGCAAGCTCGTCGGGCAGGCCCGCGCGCGGGTGAACCAGGCCTTCTCGGCGCGCGAGGAGGACTTGGTCGCAGCCGAGACCGCTGCGCGTCTGGAAGCCGAGCGCGTGGATGTCACGGCGCTGCCGGCACGCGCGCGCGTCGGGGCGCGGCATCCGATCTCCCTCCTGCAGGAGCAGATCGCCGACATCTTCGTCGGCATGGGCTGGGAGATCGCGGAGGGCCCCGAGCTCGAGCACGAGTGGTACAACTTCGACGCGCTGAACTTCGACGTCGACCACCCGGCGCGTCAGATGCAGGACACGTTCTTCGTCGACCCGGTCGACCGTCACCTGGTGATGCGCACGCACACGAGCCCGGTGCAGGTGCGCTCGATGCTCGAACGCGACCTGCCTCTGTATGTGCTGTGCCCGGGCCGTGTGTACCGCACCGACGAGTTCGACGCGACGCACCTGCCCGTCTTCACGCAGTTCGAGGGCATCGTCGTCGACAAGGGCATCACGATGGCGCACCTGAAGGGCACCCTCGACCACGCGGCGAAGGTGCTGTTCGGCGCCGAGGCCAAGACGCGGTTCCGCGCGAACTTCTTCCCCTTCACCGAGCCGTCCGCCGAGCTCGACCTGTGGCACCCGACCTTCAAGGGCGGCGCGCGATGGATCGAGTGGGGCGGCTGCGGCATGATCAACCCCAACGTGCTGCGTGCGGCGGGGATCGACCCCGAGGAGTACTCGGGCTTCGCGTTCGGCATGGGCATCGAGCGGACGCTGATGTTCCGCAGCGACGTCCAGGACATGCGCGACATGGCCGAGGGCGATGTCCGCTTCAGCGAGCAGTTCGGAATGGTGGTCTGATGCGCGTCCCTCTCTCATGGCTGCGCGAGTATGTCGACGTGCCGACGGATGCCTCGCCCGAGGACGTCCTCGCGGCGCTCGTGCGCGTCGGGTTCGAAGAGGAGGACGTGCACCGCTTCGAGCTGCAGGGTCCGATCGTCGTCGGCGAGGTTCTCGAGTTCGTCGAGGAGCCGCAGTCCAACGGCAAGACGATCCGCTGGTGCCAGGTGCGCGTGGCGCCCGAGGGATCGACCGCGGCCGACGGCGGCGACGCCGTCCACGGCATCGTGTGCGGCGCGCGCAACTTCTTCGCCGGCGACAAGGTCGTCGTGACCCTGCCCGGTGCGGTGCTCCCCGGCCCGTTCCCGATCGCGGCCCGCAAGACGTACGGGCATGTCTCGGATGGCATGATCGCCTCGGCCAAGGAGCTGGGGCTCGGTGACGAGCACAACGGCATCCTGCGCCTGGTCGAGCTCGGCATCGACGCGCCGGTGGGCACCGACGCGATCGCCCTGCTCGGACTCGACGACACCGCGGTCGAGATCAACGTCACACCCGATCGCGGCTACGCGCTGTCGATCCGCGGTGTGGCCCGCGAGTTCTCGCACGCGACGGGGGCGGCGTTCCGCGACCCGGCCGATCGCCCGTGGGAGGAGCTCGCCCCCGGGTCGGGCTTCCCGATCGTCGTCGACGACCAGGCGCCCATCCGCGGCCGCGTCGGCGCGTCCGAGTTCGTCGTCCGCGTCGTGCGCGACGTCGACCCCACCAAGCCGACACCGGCATGGATGATCGCGCGCCTCGCGCTCGCGGGCATCCGCTCGCTCGGCATCCTGATCGACATCACCAACTACGTCATGCTCGAACTCGGGCAGCCGATCCACGGGTACGACCTCGACAAGCTGCACGGCGGCATCACGGTGCGTCGCGCGACGCGCGGCGAGCAGCTCGAGACCCTCGACGGCAAGGTGCGCACGCTCGACGGCGAAGACCTCCTCATCACCGACGAGTCCGGGCCGATCGGCCTCGCCGGCGTGATGGGCGGCGGCACGACCGAGATGAGCGGCACCACGCGCAACGTGCTGATCGAGGCGGCGACGTTCGACACCGTGTCGATCGCGCGCACGGCCCGTCGCCACAAGCTCCCCTCCGAGGCATCCCGCCGCTTCGAGCGCGGTGTCGACCCGCTCGTCCCGTTCGTCGCCGCGCGCCACGTCGCCGACCTCATGGTCGAGTACGCGGGCGGCACGAGCGACGACGAGTACGGCGGGGCCCTGTTCGCCGAGGTGTTCGTGCCGGGCATCGAGCTTCCGCCGCTGTTCGTGCAGCATCTCATCGGCGTCGACTACACGCCGGGGCAGATCGAGTCCTCGTTGCGCCTCATCGGCTGCGAGGTCGTGTCCAACGAGGACGACGCGGCCGGGTGGCACGTCATCCCGCCGTCGTGGCGCCCCGACCTCACCGACAAGTGGACGCTGGCCGAGGAGGTCGCCCGCATCGAGGGGTACGACCGCATCCCGTCGGTGCTGCCGCTGCCGCCGTCGGGCCGCGGCCTGACCGCCGCGCAGCAGGGACGTCGGCGCGTCGCGAACGCCCTCGCGGCTGCGGGGTACATCGAGACGCCGTCGTTCGGTTTCACGACCGAGGAGCAGAACGACCTCCACGGCTCGGCGTCGGGCGAGCACCTGCCGAGCGTCAAGCTCGCCAACCCGCTCGACGGTCAGGCGCCGTTCCTGCGCCGCTCGCTGATCCCGGGCCTGCTGCAGGTGGCGCACCGCAACCTCTCGCGCGGGTTCACCGATCTCGCGCTGTTCGAGACCGGCGCGGTGTTCCTTCCCGAGCCGGGCGTGCAGTACGGCACCTCGCACGTGCCGCCGTTGGCGGTGCGTCCGGACGCCTCGACCCTCGCCGAGCTCGACGCCTCGATCCCGCCGCAGCACCGGCACGTCGCGGTGCTG
This sequence comes from Microbacterium cremeum, assembly GCF_015277855.1. Lineage (NCBI taxonomy): Bacteria > Bacillati > Actinomycetota > Actinomycetes > Micrococcales > Microbacteriaceae > Microbacterium > Microbacterium cremeum. The sequence continues at coordinate 2,329,144 of NZ_CP063812.1, read as the reverse complement.
CTGACCGGGAGCCTCGTCGCGAAGCAGCCGGGCGTGGACGCCGTCACCGCCGGCCTCTCGGACGCGCTGGACGCCGTGCGCACGATCGCGGTCGCCGCGGGCGTCGCGGTCGAGGTGACGCAGGGGCAGCGCGCGGCGTTGCACCCGGGTCGCACCGGCGTGCTGTCGGTCGCCGGTACCGAGGTCGGATACGTGGGCGAGCTCCTGCCCGCGGTGGCCGAGGCCTCCGACCTTCCCGGTCGCGTGATCGTCGCCGAGCTCGACCTGGACCTCGTGCTCTCGCTCGCGGGCGAGAAGGTGGTCGCGGCGTCGCTGTCGGGCTTCCCTGCCGCGACGCAGGACGTCTCGCTGGTCGTCGGCGCCGATGTGCCCGCCGCCGAGGTGCGCGCGGCCCTCGTCGAAGGCGCGGGGGAGCTGCTCGAGTCGTTGCGGCTCGTGGACGACTACCGCGGCCAGGGGGTGCCGGAGGGTGCGAAGAGCCTCACGTTCGCGCTGCGCTTCCGCGCCTCCGATCGCACGCTGACGGCAGCCGAGGCCAGCGAGGCCAAGCTCGCCGGCGTCGCGGTGGCGGCACAGCGTTTCGGTGCGACCCTGCGCGAGTAGCGGGTTCCGCGAGGGAGGATTCCGCCATCGGCGGATCGGGATGCCGCGGCACGGCGTGTCTGGTTGGGTGAAGCCATGACCGATGTGCTCGTGCTGGGTGGGACCGGGTGGCTGAGCGGGCGCATCGCCGAGAAGTGGGCGGATGCCGGGGCATCCGTGACCTGCCTCGCCCGGGGTGGTCGGGACGCGCCGTATGGGACCACCCTCGTCGTCGGCGACCGCGACGAACCCGAGGCCTACGCGGCGGTCACCGGCCGTGAGTGGGATGAGGTGGTCGACATCTCGTCGACGCCGTCGCACGTGGCCGCCGCCGTCGCGGCGCTGGGGGAGCGGGCGAAGCACTGGACGTACATCTCCACGGTCTCGGTGTACGCCGCGAACGACGAAGCCGGCGCGGGCGAGTCGGCCGAGCTGCTCGCGCCCGCCGGCCCGGATGAGGATGAGGACTACGGCCGCGCGAAGGTGCGCGCCGAGGCATCCGTGCGCGGCGCACTGGGGCATCGCGCGGCCATCGTGCGACCCGGGCTCATCGTGGGCCCCGGGGATCCGACCGACCGCTTCGGCTACTGGGTCGGGCGCTTCGGGCTCGCGGGTGACGGGGACGTGCTGGTGCCGGACCTCGACGCGCGCGGGACCCAGGTGATCGACGTCGACGATCTGTCCGGATTCGTGCAGGCGATCGGGCGCGAGCGGTGGACCGGTGTGGCGAATGCCGTGGGCGATCCGACCGATCTCGATGACGTGCTCCGGCTGGCCCGCGAGGTCGCCGGCCACACCGGCGCGCTCGTGACGGCGACCGACACCTGGCTCGAGCAGCACGACGTCGCATACTGGTCGGGCCCGCGGTCGCTGCCGCTGTGGCTGCCACGCGAGATGACCGGCTTCTGGACCCGATCGAACGCGGTGTACCGGCTGCTCGGCGGCCGGCTGCGCCCCCTGCGCGACACGCTCGAGCGCACGTTCCGGGACGAGCAGGCCCGCGGGCTCGACCGCCCGCGCCGGGCGGGGCTCGCGCGCGCCGACGAGCTCGCGCTTGTGCGAGAAGTCGCAGCGGCGTAGACGGCGGATTTGCGGATGCCGCAGCCCGACGGCTATCGTCGGCGCATGCCTTCGGCGACCCAGGGACTTCCGACGCTCGTTCTGAGCGCCGCTCCCATGCGCCGACGCCGTCAGCGCCTTTCTCTGGACCCGCGCGAGCGCCGAGTCTAGGCGACCCCCGAACGCCGTCCTGTCCTGGACGTCTGCGAACGGGCGTCGCCGTCTCCGGCCCGGGGGCCGTAACGGCCCCGCCCCAGACTCTAAGGTGGAATCCATGACATATTCGGTCGCCGTCTCCGGCGCATCCGGCTATGCGGGCGGCGAGATCCTGCGGATCCTCGCCGCGCATCCCGACGTCGAGATCCGCACCGTGACCGCGCACTCCAACGCGGGACAGCCGCTCATCCAGCACCAACCGCACCTTCGCTCGCTCGCGCACCTGACGCTGCAGGACACCACGCCCGAGATCCTCGCCGGTCACGACATCGTGTTCCTGGCACTTCCGCACGGGCAATCCGGGCAGTACACCGACGCGCTCGGCGACACCCCGCTCGTCATCGACGCGGGAGCCGACCACCGGCTGGAGTCGGTCGCCGACTGGGACCGGTACTACGGCGGCGACTTCCACGAGCCGTGGGTCTACGGAGTGCCCGAGCTGCCGGTGGCAGGCGCCAAGCAGCGCGAGCGGCTGATCGGGGCAACCCGCATCGCCGCCCCCGGCTGCAACGCGTCGACGGTCTCGCTGTCGCTCGCCCCGGGCGTCGCGGCGGGCGTCATCGACCCGTCCGACATCGTGACGGTGCTCGCCGTGGGCCCGTCCGGCGCCGGCAAGAGCCTCAAGACGAACCTGCTCGCCAGCGAGATCCTCGGCAGCGCGAATCCGTATGCCGTCGGCGGCACGCACCGGCACATCCCCGAGATCCGCCAGGCGCTGTACGCGGCTCGGGCGTCGTACCGGTCGTTGAGCGAGGAGCGCAGCGACGAGACGAGACGCGACGTTTCGTCTCGCTCCGCTCGCTCAACGACCGAGACGTCGGATGACGACATCCGGATCTCCTTCACTCCTGTCCTCGTGCCGATGGCGCGCGGCATCCTCGCCACATCGACCGCGCCGATCGCGCCGGGCGTCTCCGACGAGCAGATCCGCGGCGCCTGGGAGGCGGCGTACGGCGACGAGACGTTCGTGCAGCTGCTGCCGGCAGGGGAGTTCCCGCGCACGGCCGATGTGCTCGGCGCCAACACCGCGCTCCTGGGGCTCGCGATCGACCGCGCTGCGAACCGTGTCGTCGTGGTGACCGCGCTCGACAATCTCACCAAGGGCACCGCGGGTGCCGCCGTGCAATCCATGAACATCGCGCTGGGGCTTCCCGAGGCCACCGCGCTCACCGTGAACGGAGTGGCACCGTGAGCGTCACGGCGCCCCGGGGATTCGAGGCCGCGGGCGTCGCGGCGGGACTGAAGTCGACCGGCGCCCCCGACGTCGCGGTGGTCGTCAACCGCGGCCCGCTCAAGGTCGGCGCGGCGGTGTTCACGAGCAACCGCGCGAAGGCGAACCCGATCCTGTGGTCGCAGCAGGTGATCCAGGACGGCACCGTCGAGGCGATCGTGCTCAACTCGGGCGGGGCCAACTGCTTCACCGGCTCGTTCGGCTTCCAGACGACGCACCAGACCGCTGAGAAGGCCGCCGAGCTCCTGGACGTCAGCGCGGGCGACGTCCTGGTGTGCTCCACGGGGCTGATCGGCACCGGCGACGAGGTCTTCCGTGCGAAGGTGCTCGCCGGCACCGAGCACGCCATCGCCGAGCTGTCGGCCGCCGGCGGTGAGGCGGCATCCCTCGCCATCATGACGACCGATTCCCGCCCCAAGCGGGTCGTCGCGAGCGTCGGCGGCTGGACGATCGGCGGCATGGCGAAGGGGGCGGGGATGCTGGCGCCCGGCCTTGCGACGATGCTCGTGGTGCTCACCACCGACGCCGTGCTCAGTCCCGAGGAAGCCGACGCGCATCTGCGTCACGCCACTCGCGTCAGCTTCGACCGACTCGACTCGGACGGCTGCATGTCGACGAACGACCAGGTGACCCTGATGGCCAGCGGCGCGTCCGGCATCACCCCCGACCCCGCGGAGTTCCGGGCGGCGCTCGCCGAGGCGTGCACGACCCTGGCCGAGCAGCTGCAGGGCGACGCCGAGGGCGCCAGCCACGACATCAGCATCCTCGTGCGGAACGCCGCCTCCGAAGACGACGCCGTCGAGGTCGGTCGCTCGGTCGCCCGCAACAACCTCTTCAAGGCCGCCATCTTCGGCAACGACCCGAACTGGGGCCGCGTGCTCGCCGCGATCGGCACCACGCAGGCCGTGTTCGATCCGTACGACGTGGACGTGTGGATGAACGGTGTCCGGGTGTGCGCGCAGGGCGGCCCCGACCGGCCGCGCGAAGAGGTCGACCTGACCCCGCGCGCGACCGACCTGGTCATCGACCTCAAGGTGGGAGAGGCATCCGCCCGGATCCTCACCAACGACCTCACGCACGACTACGTCCACGAGAACAGCGCGTACTCCTCATGACAGACCTGCAAGACACCGATCCGGACGAGGCCAGCGCCCGCGCCGTGACGCTGATCGAGTCGCTCCCGTGGCTCAAGCGCTTCCGCGACCAGGTCGTGGTGATCAAGTACGGCGGCAACGCGATGGTCAGCGAAGAGCTGCAGGATGCCTTCGCCGCCGACATCGCGTACCTCCGCTACGTGGGGGTCAAGCCCGTCGTCGTCCACGGCGGCGGTCCGCAGATCTCGTCGATGCTCGATCGCCTGGAGATCCCCAGCGAGTTCAAGGGCGGGTACCGCGTCACCTCGACCGAGGCGATCTCGGTCGTGCGCATGGTGCTCACCGGGCAGATCAACCCGCAGCTCGTGTCGAAGATCAACGCGCACGGTCCCGTGGCCACCGGTCTCAGCGGCGAAGACGCAGGGCTCTTCGGCGGACGCCGCCGCGGCGTCGTGATCGAGGGCATCGAGCACGACCTCGGCCGCGTCGGCGACGTCGTCGAGGTCGATCCGCAGCCGGTGCTCGATCAGCTCGCCTCCGGCCGCATCCCGGTCGTCTCGAGCATCGCCCCCGACCTCGACCACCCGGGGCACTCGCTCAATGTGAACGCGGATGCCGCGGCATCCGCCCTCGCCGTCGCGCTCGGCGCGGCGAAGCTGGTGGTGCTCACCGACGTGCCGGGCCTGTACGCGAACTGGCCGAACCGCGACTCGCTCGTGTCGCATCTGACCTCGACGGAGCTGCGCGCGATGATGCCGAGGCTCGAGTCGGGCATGATCCCCAAGATGTCGGCGTGCCTCGAGGCGGTCGAAGGCGGCGTCGAGACGGCCGCCATCATCGACGGGCGGGTGCCGCACTCGGTGCTCGTCGAGATCTTCACCAGCAAGGGAATCGGAACAGAGGTGGTGCGCGGATGACGTGGCAGGAAGACGCGGGGCGGGACCTTGTCCGGAGCTTCGGCGAGCGGATGGCGTTGTTCGTCCGCGGCGAGGGCTCGTACCTGTGGGATGCCGACGGCAAGCGCTACCTCGACTTCCTCGCGGGGATCGCGGTGGACTCGCTCGGTCACGCCCACCCGGTGTTCGTCGAGGCGATCTCACGGCAGGCCGCGACGCTCGCCCACGTGTCGAACTACTTCGCGACGCCGCCGCAGCTCGCGCTCGCGGCGACGCTCAAGCGGCTCGCCGGCACCGGCGAGACGGGTCGCGTGTACTTCGGCAACTCGGGCGCCGAGGCCAACGAGGCGGCTTTCAAGCTCGCGCGCCTGCACGGCGCCGACAGCCGGAAGAACGGGTCCGACCGGCCCCGCATCCTCGCGCTCAAGGACGCGTTCCACGGCCGCACCATGGGCACGCTGGCGCTCACCGGCAAGCCGTGGATGCAGGAGCCCTTCCTGCCGATGACGCCGGGCGTCGAGTTCATCGATTCGACCGCTGAGGCGCTCGAAGCCGCGATCGACGACCGTGTCGCGGCACTGTTCGTCGAGCCCGTCAAGGGCGAGGCCGGCGTCATCGAGCTGCCCGAGGGCTACCTGAAGGCGGCACGGGAGATCACCGAGCGCCACGGCGCCCTGCTGATCATCGACGAGATCCAGACCGGCGCCGGTCGCACCGGCGAGTGGTTCGCGTTCCAGCACGAGGGCATCACCCCCGATGCGATCACGGTGGCGAAGGGCATCGGCGGTGGGTTCCCGATCGGCGCGCTCATCACGTTCGGCGCCGCGAGCGAGCTGTTCTATCCCGGCACGCACGGGTCGACGTTCGGCGGGAACGCGCTGGGCACGGCGGTGGCGAGCGCCGTCGTCGGCGAGATCGAACGCGCCGGCCTCGTCCAGAACGCCGCCGAGCGCGGCGCGCAGCTGACGAAGGCGATCGAGGGCATCGACTCGGAGCTGATCGCCGGATGCCGGGGCCGCGGGCTGCTGCTGGGCGTGGCGCTGCGGCATCCCGTCGCGAAGGCGGTCGTGTCGGCGGCGCAGGAGCACGGCCTCGTGATCAACGCTCCCAACGACGAGACGATCCGCCTCGTGCCGGCGCTCACCATCGGCGACGTCGAGATCGATGAGTTCGTGGAGCTCTTCACGGCGGCGGTCCGCACCGTCGAGGACGCCCTCCTGCTGGACGCCCCCTCGGCCGCATCGACGGAGGTGCACGCGTGACCCGTCACCTGCTGCGCGACGACGACCTGACGCAGGCCGAGCAGGACGAGATCCTCGACCTCGCGATCGCGCTCAAGAAGGACCGCTGGAAGCTGAAGGCGCTCCAGGGCCCGCAGACCGTCGCCGTGATCTTCGACAAGTCGTCGACGCGCACGCGCGTGTCGTTCGCGGTCGGCATCGCCGACCTCGGCGGCTCGCCGCTGATCATCTCGACGGCCAACAGCCAGCTCGGCGGCAAGGAGACCCCGTCCGACACCGCGCGGGTGCTCGAGCGCCAGGTGGCGGCCATCGTGTGGCGCACCTACGCCCAGGCGGGCCTCGAGGAGATGGCGCGCGGCACTCGCGTCCCGGTCGTCAACGCCCTCAGCGACGACTTCCACCCGTGCCAGCTGCTCGCCGACCTGCTGACCATCAAGGAGCACAAGGGCGACCTCGCCGGTCTCACGCTGGCGTTCTTCGGCGACGGCAAGTCGAACATGGCGCACTCGTACGTGCTGGCCGGCGTCACGGCGGGTATGCACGTGCGCGTCGCTTCGCCGGAGGCCTACGCCCCGCGCGACGACGTGATCGCCGACGCCGACCGCCGCGCCGCCGAGACGGGTGGTTCGGTGACGCTCTACACCGACCCGAACGAGGCGGCGGCGGGCGCCGACGTCATCGTCACCGACACGTGGGTGTCGATGGGCAAGGAGGAGGAGAAGCTCGAGCGACTGCGCGACCTGGGCGGCTACAAGGTCACGCAAGAGCTCATGTCGCTGGCCAAGGGCGACGCGATCTTCATCCACTGCCTCCCGGCTGACCGCGGCTACGAGGTCGACGCCGAGGTGATCGACGGACCGCAGAGCGTGGTGTGGGACGAGGCGGAGAACCGCCTCCATGCCCAGAAGGCGCTCCTCGTCTGGCTGCTGCGGCAGGACTGATCGGTCTCCGGCGCCCCCCGACAACCGCGATCATGAGCGAAACCCAGCGTCGTGCGCCGAGGACCGCCGCTCGGCTGCGCACCCGCTGGGACCGCCTCAACGGACCGCAGCGCATCGGCGGCGTCGACCTCGCACGCGGGCTCGCGGTGCTCGGCATGTTCACCGCGCACCTGCTGTGGATCACCGAGCCCTTCGATCTCGCCGAGCCCGCGACCTGGATCGCGGTCGCCGAGGGCCGCTCCTCGATCCTCTTCGCCACGCTTGCGGGCGTGTCCATCGGGCTGGTGACCGGTGGCTCCGAACCGCTGCCGGGCCCGGCGATGGGCGTCGCGCGCGGGCGCCTCGCCGTGCGCGCTGCGCTGCTGTGGTTGCTCGGCGTGATGCTCGTCCTCACCGGTGTGCCGGTGTACGTCATCCTGCCCGCCTACGCGATCCTGTTCCTCATCGCGCTCGCGTTCGCGAGGCTCCCGGCGCGCGTCCTGCTGACCATCGCGGGCGCCCTGGCGATCGTCATGCCCATCGTGCAGGTGCCCCTGGACGCACTCCCGCTGTGGCAGACGATGGCGGGGAACGATCTGTCGCTCGTGCTCGGCTGGCACTATCCGTTCACGACCTGGATCGTGTTCGTGCTGGCGGGGCTCGGCGCTGCGCGCGCCGGCATCACGCGGCTGAGGGTGCAGCTGTGGCTGGTGGGCGCCGGAGCCGCGCTGGCGCTGGCCGGATACGGGACGGATGCCGCGATCGGCGCCAGAACCGCCGACGCGGGCTCTTTCGCGGGCGCCCTGTGGACCGCGCGGCCGCACTCCACCGGCCTGCTCGAGGTGATCGGATCCGGAGGGTTCGCGCTCGCGGTGCTGGGAGTCTGCCTTCTCGCATGCCGCACGTTCCTGCGCCTGATCGTGCTGCCGTTGCGGGCCGTCGGGGCGATGCCCCTGACGGCCTACACGGCGCAGCTGGTGGTGTGGGCCGTCGTGGCGAGCATCGTGCTGGGTGACCCGGGCGACCTGCGGGGATTCCGCGCTCTCGAACCGTTCTGGCCGCTGACTCTCGGAACGGTCGTGCTGTGCACGGCGTGGGCGCTGCTCATCGGCCGCGGTCCGCTCGAAACGGCGGTCGATCGCGTCTCGCGCTGGATCGTGCGCGGACCATGGCCGGCACGGCCGCCCGGTAGGCTTCTCGGGTGAGCGATCCGAAGGGCGATGCAACCAACGAAGGCGCACTGTGGGGCGCGCGATTCGCGTCCGGGCCGTCGCCCGAGCTCGCTGAGCTGAGCCGCTCGACGCACTTCGACTGGGACCTCGCCCTCTACGACATCGCGGGCTCCCACGCACACGCGAAGGCGCTCGCGCTCGCGGGCTATCTCACCGCGTCCGAAGAGGCTGCCATGCACGACGGCCTCGACGCGCTGGCGCAGGCCGTCGCCGACGGCACGCTCGTGCCCACGGCATCCGATGAGGACGTCCACGGCGCGCTCGAGCAGGCGCTCATCGCGGTCGTCGGACCCGAGCTCGGCGGCAAGCTGCGCGCCGGCCGCAGCCGGAACGACCAGATCGCGACGCTCGTGCGCATGTACCTGCTCGATCACACCCGCACCATCGCGCGTGAGGTGCTCCGCGTGGTGGACGCGCTGGTCGCGCAGGCCGAGGCCCACCCCGAGGCGGTCATGCCCGGGCGCACGCACCTCCAGCACGCCCAGCCGGTGCTGCTCGCCCACCACCTGCAGGCCCACGCCTGGCCTCTGGTGCGCGACCTGGAGCGCCTGCGCGACTGGTGGGCGCGGGCGGCGGTCTCGCCGTACGGCGGGGGAGCCCTGGCCGGCTCGACCCTCGGCCTCGATCCGCAGGTCGTGGCGCGCGATCTGGGGCTCGACCGTCCCGCGGAGAACTCGATCGACGGCACCGCGGCGCGCGACGTGGTCGCCGAGTTCGCCTTCATCGCGGCCATGATCGGCGTCGACCTCTCGCGGTTCGCCGAAGAGATCATCCTGTGGAACACGCGGGAGTTCGGGTTCATCACCCTCGACGACGGCTACTCGACCGGGTCGAGCATCATGCCTCAGAAGAAGAACCCCGACATCGCCGAGCTCACGCGCGGCAAGTCCGGCCGTCTCATCGGCAACCTCACCGGGCTGCTCGCGACGCTCAAGGCCCTGCCGCTGGCATACAACCGGGATCTGCAGGAAGACAAGGAGCCGGTCTTCGACTCGATGCGCACGCTCGAGACGGTGCTCCCGGCGTTCGCCGGCATGGTCGCCACGATGCGCTTCCACACCGACCGCATGGCTGCCCTCGCTCCGCAGGGCTTCTCGCTCGCCACGGACGTCGCCGAGTGGCTCGTCAAGCGAGGCGTGCCGTTCCGCGATGCGCACGAGATCTCGGGCCGGCTGGTCCGCGTGTGCGAAGAGCAGGGCATCGAGCTCGATCAGGTGACCGACGAACAGCTGGCCGGCGTGTCGGCGCAGCTGACTCCCGACGTCCGCGAGGTGCTCTCGGTCGAGGGGTCCGTCGCGAGCCGCACCGGCGCCGGCGGCACCGCGCCTGTGCGCGTCGCCGAACAGCGGGTCGCGCTCATCGAGCGCGTGCAGGCCGCCGCGCACGCCCTGGGACTGTAGCCCGCGGCCGCCGGCAGCGGCGGGTCACCAGATCGCGAGCCGCACCAGGGCCGCCACGACGCAGGCCCACACCAGGCTCGCGAGCGTGCCGATGATGAACCGCTCGCGCGCCTCTGCCGCGGCCAGTTCCGAGAACCGGCCGATGCCCTTGAGAGCCACGACCACGGCGATCGCCTCGGGGAACCCCGAGATGATCCCGAGCGCCACCGCGAGCCGCTCGAGGTAGCCGATCGTGGTGCCGCCGCGCAGCACCTCGCGCACGGCACCCTCCGAGCCCGCGACGATCGAGGGGGCGCGCAGCAGGATGCCGCCGTTGTCGCCCTCCTGGACCCTTCCGTGCGTCGCGATCTCGAGCACGCGGCGGGTGACCGGGTTTCCGCCGAGGGTCGCGAGCGCCGTGCCGAGCAGCGCGATGCCGAGCCCCACCGGCAGCGGCACGTTGAGGGGCGACACCGTCACGATCAGCAGGCACACCACCACGAGCGATCCTGCGGCCGCCAGCAGCACATTTCCGGGCTTGCGGAGGCTGAGGATGACCAGCACGAGTGCAGCGCACATCGCGAGGACCAGGAAGATCGAGAGCGCCGCCGTCAGGAGCACGTCGGGGAAGACCATGGCGCTCAGTCTGGCATGAGCCCGCGACGCCGCCGGGGCGCGGCATCCGTTCTCGGAGAAGCCCTCTGGTGCGATGTGCGTCCGCGGCGTACGGTATCCGCAGGGGAGTGGGCGGCGCTGGGGAAGAGCCGTCCTGACGCGTTCGGCCTCACGCCGGCATTCACTGCCGCGTGATCGGGCGCGCGGAGGGGATCAGAGCATGAAGCGGCAGCCGATGCGTCGGCCGGCATCGCGACGGGGGATCGCGGTGGCACTCGGAATCGCGGTGGGCCTCGTCGTCGGGTCCGCTGTCGCAGGGGTTCCGCCCGCGGTGGCAGATCACGGGGCCGCGGCCACGTCGACGGGCATCTACCGCCTCCCGTACGCCGATGGCACGGCGCTCACCGTCACCGACTGGCACCACGATCACAACGTGGCGTACGACATGAACGCGGGCCTGGGCAGCGAGGTCGTCGCTGCCGCCTCTGGATGGATCCGTGCGATCGTCGACCACCACGGCCAGGAGCCGGGCGCCGGCGACGGGCGGGACGTGCAGATCCCGCCGCAGCCGCAGGACGACGCCCTCGAGCACGCGTGCGGGAACAACGACGCGTCGAGCACCGTCTGGGGCGGCAACTGCGGCTGGTACAACAACTACGTCTGGATCGAGCACCCCAACGGCGAGTACTCGAAGTACTCCCACCTCGGGACGCGAACCGTGAGCGCGAACTGGTCCGAGGGCGACTGGATCGAGGCGGGCGAGATCATCGGCCTCGAGAACGACATCGGCGCGGCGAGCACCGCCGGCGGCGGGCCCGGCGATCGGGCCTCGCACCTCCACTGGGAGGTCGCCGTGCCCGACACCCCGGGGGCGCCGGTCACGTGGGACGCGCTCGGCGGCTTCCTCGACGACGGGGCCCGCGTCATCGCGCGCATCTGCGACATCCCGGGCCAGGAGCTCGTCGAGGGCGACTATGTCGCGGAACCGTGCGACCACGACCCGCCTTCGGCCGTCCTCGGCGGGGGTCCGTTCGTCGTCGACGAGGGCGACACGATCGCGTTCGATGCGTCCGAGAGCAGCGATCCTGACGGCCTCCCGCTCACGTACCGGTGGGAGCCGGCCGAGTTCTCGCTCGCGGGGACCACGCCGGAACTGACGCTCGCAGACGATTTCGCCGGAACGGTCACGCTGGTGGTGTACGACCGTGTCGAAGCGCTGCGCGCCACCGCCGGCCGTCAGATCACCGTCCGCAACGTGCCGCCCACCGTCTCGGTGGTCGCGACGCCCGCCGACGAAGGGGCCCCGGCGTCGGTGCGGGCGACGGTGGCGGACCCCGGCACCGACACGTTCGCTGCCGAGATCGACTGGGGGGACGGCGCTCCGCCCGAACCGGTGACGATCCCGCAGCTCGCGCTCGGCGTCGACCACGTCTACGGAGACGACGGCTCGTACGCCGTCGCGGTGACCGTCACCGACGACGACGGCGGCGTGGGCGTCGGGAGCGTTCCTCTCGACGTATGGAACCTGACCCCGGAGGTCGAGCTGACGCTGCCGGATGTCGTCGCGTTCCCCGGCGGCGACTTCTCCGTCCTCGAGGCCGGCGGCGAGATCGAGGCCGACGCGGTCGCAGCGGACGAGGGCAGCGACGACCTCGCCTTCACGTGGTCGACCGGCGCGGAGTCGATCGTCTACAACGACGGCGCGTTGCCCGACCCGCCGCTGAGCCCGTCCGGATCCTTCCCGTTCGAGGCGTCGGACGCGGTGACCGCAGGATTCGCCGAGGCAGGCGTGAGCCGCCTCACGGTCGCGGTGGCCGATGACGACGGGGGGACGACGGATGCCTCCGCCGGCGTGATCGCGACCGGCACCGCCGATACGGCGTTCGGGCAGGGCTGGTGGATGCACCAGTTCTCGGGCACGGGGCGGCCTCACGTCGACCCGCCGGTCGCGGCCGGCTACCTCGGCACCGTCGCCGCGGTGTCCGGCGTGTTCGGCGAGACGTACTCCGCCGGAACCCCCGCCGAGGCCGCGGACCTTCTCGCACCGCCCCACGACGGCTGGGAGGACCGGGCGGTGGCGGGGCTGCTCACGGCATGGCTGCACTTCGCCGGCGGAGCGGTGTCGTGGGATGCCGAGATCACGGTGGACGGCGTGCCGATCGCCTATCTCGATCTGATGGAGGACGCCGAGCAGGCGATCGCCTCGCCGACGACCACGGACGACCAACTCCGTCGATTGGTGCAGGACCTCGCCGCCGTGCGTCACGCGACGCGCTGAGCACCGCCCCGCGCATCGCCGGGATCGAGGCTTCCGAGCACGCGTTCCAGGGCGGGGACCGCAGCCTCCTCGGCGCGGAGGCCCGCGGCCTTCGCTCGCAGGCTGACCGCGCCCTGCGAGATGCCCAGGACTTCCGCGGCTTCGCGCTGGCTGTGTCCGGCCGCCAGGAGGTCGTACACCTCCCAGCCCTCGGGCGAGCGCCGGTCGCGCAGCTCGACGAGCAGCCGCACGAGCGCCTCGGCGTCGGGGCCTCCGGCCGGAGCGGTGATGGCGAGCCGCGTGGGAGTCTTCTTGGCGCGGTCGACGGCGTCGCGGGCGTTGACGAAGGCCGCTCCGCGGGCGGCGCGGACACTTGCCGGGAGCGGCGACTCGACGTCTCCCACTCCGACGCCGACGCTCCATTGGTCGGTCCTGGTGAGTTCGAGCACGACCGACAGGACGGCGGCGGGGTCGGCGAGGGCGACCTGCAGTTCGTCGCCGGCGGTGCGTTCAGGGGCGAGGGCGAGTGCCGTCGCACCGCGTCGGTTCACGATCGCGAGGGCCGACGGGACCAGGTCGGCGTTCGCTCGGCTGCCCCGTTGGTCTGCGGTGAGAACGAACATCCCGCCTCCTTTAGTTAAAGAGCTAAACAATGCTTCAGTTCAGTCTCCAAGCTATCAGAAGTCAAGCCATGGGGCATAAGGAGGGCGACGTCAGCACACGGACTAAAGGTCCCGGGCAGATGGTGACTGCGGTGGCAGCTGTCCGCGGTACCACGCGAGCTTCTCGTCGAGTCTGGCCTGCTGCCGCAGGAGTTCCTCGATCTCGTCCCTCACGGCGGCGGCGTGCTCCTCGAGCAGTGCGATCCGCTCCGGGATCGTCGACTCGTCACGGCACAGCGCCCCGTACCGTCGCAGCTTCTCGATCGGCATGCCGGTCTCCCGCAGGCACCTGAGGAATCCGAGCGTCCCGAGGTCGGCCTCCGAGAACTTCCGGTGTCCGCCCGCGCTGCGGGCGACGGGCGGCAGGATGCCTTCGCGCTCGTAGTAGCGCAGCGTGTCCAGCGAGAACCCCGAGAGCGCGGCGGCCTCCGCAGGAGAGTAGGTGGTCATGTTCCGAGGATAGAGCTTGACCTGGAGCGAACTCCAGGTTGCACAGTGGGGTCATGACGACATCCACTCCTCCCACCTCACCGCTCGTGCTGGGCGCCATGATGTTCGGCACCACCATCGACGAGACCACGTCCTTCGCGCTGCTCGACCGATTCGTCGAGCGCGGCGGGGTCTGGATCGACACCGCCGACTGCTACAGCTTCTGGGCCAGCGCCACCGGACAGGGTGGCGACAGCGAGCGCGTGCTGGGGCGCTGGCTGGCAGCGCGGCCCGGCGTGCGAGAGCGCGTGCGGATCGCGACCAAGCTCGGCGCGGAGCCGCTGTGGGCGGGATCGTGGCCGGACCGCCGTGCCGGGCTGTCGCACCGCGCCGTCCTCGACGCGTTCGCCGGAAGCCTCGACCGGCTCGGCCTCGAGTCCGTGGACCTCCTGTGGCTCCATCAGGAGGACCGCACCACACCCATCGAAGAGACCGTCGAGGCGCTCGCCGAGCTCACCGGGGCGGGGCGCGCGCACCGGGTCGGGGCATCCAACCACCCCGCCTGGCGGGTCGAGCGCGCCCGCACCCACGCACGTGCGATCGGGGCGATCCCCATCGACGCCCTGCAGCTGAACGCGACCTACCTCCGCGTGCGTCCGGGCACCCGGCCCCCGGGTGTCGAGCACCGCTTCGGCGTGCTCAGCGACGAGCAGCGCGACTACGCCGATGAGCACGGACTCGAGGTGTGGGCCTACACGCCGCTGCTGTCGGGCGCCTACGACAACCCCGCCAAGACCATCCCCGAGCAGTACGACCACGTCGGCAACGACCGGCGCCTCGGCGTCCTCGACGACGTCGCCGCGGAGCTCGGCGCGACGCGCGGGCAGACGGTCCTCGCGTGGCACGTCGCACACGGGGTGCGTCCCATGCTCGGCGGCAGCAAGGTCGAGCAGCTCGACGCGGCGATGGACGCCGTGCGCCTCACCCTGACGGTCGACCAGCTCGCCCGTCTCGACGCGGCGGTATGAGACGGATGCGTCGCTGATAGCCTGAACCGCGTGTCTGAATCCGTCGTGAGCGCGACCCGCCCCGCGAACGACCCGACGTTCGACAACGTCTGGGACGAGCTCGTGTGGCGTGGCCTCGTGCATGTGTCCACCGACCAGGAAGCGCTGCGCGCCCTTCTCGCCGGGGACCCGATCACGTACTACTGCGGCTTCGACCCGACGGCTCCGAGCCTGCACCTCGGTCACCTCGTGCAGCTGCTGACGATGCGCCGGCTCCAGCTCGCCGGACACAAGCCGCTGGGCCTCGTCGGGGGCTCGACGGGACTCATCGGCGATCCGCGCCCCACCGCCGAGCGCACCCTCAACACGCGCGAGACCGTGGCGGAATGGGTGGAGCGTCTGCGCGGCCAGGTCGAGCAGTACCTGAGCTTCGACGGCGAGAACGCGGCGCGGCTGGTCAACAACCTCGACTGGACCGCCCCGCTGAGCGCCATCGACTTCCTCCGCGAGATCGGCAAGCACTACCGCGTCGGCACGATGATCAAGAAGGACGCCGTCAGCGCGCGCCTCAACTCCGACGCGGGCATCAGCTACACCGAGTTCAGCTACCAGATCCTGCAGGGCCTGGACTTCCTCGAGCTCTACCGCCAGTACGGCTGCGTCCTGCAGACCGGCGGCAGCGACCAGTGGGGCAACCTCACCAGCGGCACCGACCTGATCCACCGTGTCGAGGGCGTCTCGGTGCACGCGATCGGCACGCCGCTGATCACCAACAGCGACGGCACCAAGTTCGGCAAGAGCGAGGGCAACGCGATCTGGATCGACGCGGACATGACCAGTCCGTACGCGTTCTACCAGTTCTGGCTCAACACCGACGACGCCGATGTGATCGAGCGACTCAAGGTCTTCACCTTCCTCACCCGGGCCGAGATCGCGGAGTACGAGCGCCTCGTGGCCGAAGAGCCGTTCCGCCGCGCCGCGCAGAAGCGGCTCGCCCTCGAGGTCAACACGATCGTGCACGGAACGGATGCCACGGCCGCCGCGATCGCGGCATCCGAGGCGCTGTTCGGTCAGGGCGACCTTTCGGCGCTGGACGCGACCACGCTGCGTCATGCGCTCGAAGAGCTGCCGAACGCGACCGTCGCCGCCGGCACGCCGGTGGTGCACGCCCTCGTCGAGACGGGGCTCGTGTCGAGCCTGTCCGAGGCGCGCCGCGCGATCGCCCAGGGCGGCGTGTCGCTCGACGGCGCGAAGGTCGACGACGACACGGCCGTGGTGGCCGGGAGACTGCCCGGCGGGGTGTCGGTGCTTCGGCGCGGCAAGAAGACGCTGGCGGGCGTCTTCCTCGGCTGACGTCGGCTCCCGCTCGCCGATCGGAGTCCGATGCCGTTCACGCCGAGTCACGCGGTCGTCGCACTCCCGTTCATGCGGACGCCCCTCGTGCCGGCGGCGATCGCCGTGGGGGCGATGACACCCGACTTTCCGCTGTTCGTGCGCCCTTTCCCGCTGCACTACGGCCGGTCGCACGCATTCGAGTGGCTGCCCGTCACGGTGGCCCTCGCGCTGCTGCTCCTCCTCGTTTGGCGGTGCGTGCTGCGCCCCGCGGCACGCGAGCTCGCGCCGCGATGGCTGGCGGTGCGGCTTCCGGGGGAGTGGGACCGCGGCGCCGTCGCGGCGCTGCGCGAGACGTTCGGGGGCGCAACGCCCGCTTCCGCGCCCGCGGCGCGGCCGGTCGCGTGGGGCGCGGTGGCCCTGCTCGTCGCGTCGCTGGTGATCGGCGTCGTCAGCCACATCGTGTGGGACCTCTTCACGCACGACGGACGGTGGGGAGTCGCCGCGCTCCCGGCGCTCGGCGACGACTGGGGCCCGCTGCCGGGCTACAAGTGGCTGCAGCACGGGTCGACCACGATCGGGCTGGTCATCCTCGGCGTGTGGATGCTGGTGTGGTTGGTCCGGCGCCGGCCCGAGGCATCCGTCGCCCGCGCACTTCCCGCAGCGGTGCGGTGGACGTGGTGGATCTCGCTTCCCGCGTGCCTCCTGGTCGCCTGGCTGTGGGGGCTCGGTGCCTACGGGGCGCTCGACGACGGCTTCACCGTGGCCCATCTGGCCTACCGCGTGCTGCCGCCCGCGTGCGCGGTGTGGGGTGCGGCGACGCTGGTGCTCTGCGTCGTCGTGCAGAGCACCCGCACCCGCGCACCCGGGAAGGGGTGACACCGGCCGTCCGGGGACGGCGCCCGGCGCCCCGTGCGTTGCAGGCGCCTCCCGTCCGGATTCCGCGTGTTTCCGCGGGTGGTGGGGTGCGACACGCCCGGGATGCGGGCTGGATTGGACCGATCGGAGGATCGCACGTAAAGTTTTACTTGTTCGCCCCACAGGGGAGCGGAGAGACCGAGAGTCTCACCCCCCTCAAGCTGGCGGACCACCTCCCTTCTCACACGGCCCACTCACTTGAGTGGCCCGACCTTCGGGTCTAAGATGGGAGTCTTCCCCTCCGAGGCAGTCCTCGACCGCCGGCACGGATCTCGATCCGTGGCCGGCAGCACCGAAGGTCTGTGGGTGGGGTATGGTTGTGAAGTTGCCCTGCTGGGCTGGCTGCTGTGTTTTGGTGGTTGGTTGGTGGGTGCGTCCGATCCTTGAGAACTCAACAGCGTGCACTTGTCATATGCCAATTTTTGTCTCTGCTGACTGCTTTTGTGGTTGGTGGGGGTGGTTTTTGGATCAATTCGATGGGTCATCATTTTTTTGGTGGTCTGTCTTTTTTGGTCAGGTTGAACTCGCATGGCTTTCACTGTTTTCCCGGTGGGGTTGTGCATCATTTTTTTATGGAGAGTTTGATCCTGGCTCAGGATGAACGCTGGCGGCGTGCTTAACACATGCAAGTCGAACGGTGAAGCCCAGCTTGCTGGGTGGATCAGTGGCGAACGGGTGAGTAACACGTGAGCAACCTGCCCCTGACTCTGGGATAAGCGCTGGAAACGGTGTCTAATACTGGATACGAGACGTGGCCGCATGGTCAACGTTTGGAAAGATTTTTCGGTTGGGGATGGGCTCGCGGCCTATCAGCTTGTTGGTGAGGTAATGGCTCACCAAGGCGTCGACGGGTAGCCGGCCTGAGAGGGTGACCGGCCACACTGGGACTGAGACACGGCCCAGACTCCTACGGGAGGCAGCAGTGGGGAATATTGCACAATGGGCGAAAGCCTGATGCAGCAACGCCGCGTGAGGGATGACGGCCTTCGGGTTGTAAACCTCTTTTAGCAAGGAAGAAGCTTTCGGGTGACGGTACTTGCAGAAAAAGCGCCGGCTAACTACGTGCCAGCAGCCGCGGTAATACGTAGGGCGCAAGCGTTATCCGGAATTATTGGGCGTAAAGAGCTCGTAGGCGGTTTGTCGCGTCTGCTGTGAAATCCCGAGGCTCAACCTCGGGCCTGCAGTGGGTACGGGCAGACTAGAGTGCGGTAGGGGAGATTGGAATTCCTGGTGTAGCGGTGGAATGCGCAGATATCAGGAGGAACACCGATGGCGAAGGCAGATCTCTGGGCCGTAACTGACGCTGAGGAGCGAAAGGGTGGGGAGCAAACAGGCTTAGATACCCTGGTAGTCCACCCCGTAAACGTTGGGAACTAGTTGTGGGGTCCTTTCCACGGATTCCGTGACGCAGCTAACGCATTAAGTTCCCCGCCTGGGGAGTACGGCCGCAAGGCTAAAACTCAAAGGAATTGACGGGGACCCGCACAAGCGGCGGAGCATGCGGATTAATTCGATGCAACGCGAAGAACCTTACCAAGGCTTGACATACACCGGAACGCCCTAGAAATAGGGAACTCTTTGGACACTGGTGTACAGGTGGTGCATGGTTGTCGTCAGCTCGTGTCGTGAGATGTTGGGTTAAGTCCCGCAACGAGCGCAACCCTCGTTCTATGTTGCCAGCACGTAATGGTGGGAACTCATGGGATACTGCCGGGGTCAACTCGGAGGAAGGTGGGGATGACGTCAAATCATCATGCCCCTTATGTCTTGGGCTTCACGCATGCTACAATGGCCGGTACAAAGGGCTGCAATACCGTGAGGTGGAGCGAATCCCAAAAAGCCGGTCCCAGTTCGGATTGAGGTCTGCAACTCGACCTCATGAAGTCGGAGTCGCTAGTAATCGCAGATCAGCAACGCTGCGGTGAATACGTTCCCGGGTCTTGTACACACCGCCCGTCAAGTCATGAAAGTCGGTAACACCTGAAGCCGGTGGCCCAACCCTTGTGGAGGGAGCCGTCGAAGGTGGGATCGGTAATTAGGACTAAGTCGTAACAAGGTAGCCGTACCGGAAGGTGCGGCTGGATCACCTCCTTTCTAAGGAGCTTCTGGCACTCTTCGGGGTGTCCAGGCGCCGGATCGAGACGAATGTTCTCGCCGGTTGCTCATGGGTGGAACATATGAGATGGGCCTCTTCTGGTGGTCTTTCTGCTGAGTACGTCGTCTTTCGGGGCGGCTGGAACGGTGGGGGGTTGCTGGTGGGGGCTTGCACGCTGTTGGGTCCTGAGGGACCGGGCTTTATGCCTTCGGGTTCTTCTGGGCTCATCCTGTCGCCGGTTTTGCTGGTGGGTGGGGTGGGTGCCGCCCGTACTTTGAGAACTACACAGTGGACGCGAGCATCTTAAAGAAGACGCTCTGCATGCTTTCGGGTGTGTGGGGTGTTGAATGTTCGATTCTTAATGGATCGGCTCATGTGATTTCAAGTCTTTAAGAGCAAACGGTGGATGCCTTGGCATCTGGAGCCGAAGAAGGACGTAGCAATCTGCGATAAGCCTCGGGGAACTGATAAGCAAGTTTTGATCCGAGGGTGTCCGAATGGGGAAACCCCGCCAGGGCGCGTGCGTGCCTGGTGACTCCCGCCTGAATATATAGGGCGGGTAGAGGGAACGTGGGGAAGTGAAACATCTCAGTACCCACAGGAAGAGAAAGCAACCGCGATTCCGTGAGTAGTGGCGAGCGAAACCGGAACAGGCTAAACCGAGTACGTGTGATATCCGGCAGGAGTTGCGTATTCGGGGTTGTGGGACTTTCCGTGCTGTTCTGCCGAGCAGTGAACGTGATGCGTCGATATAGGTGAACGGTCTTGAAAGGCCGGCCAGAGTGGGTGCCAGCCCCGTAACTGAAATGTCGGACGCAGCGTGGAGAGGATCCCAAGTAGCACGGGGCCCGAGAAATCCCGTGTGAATCTGTCAGGACCACCTGATAAGCCTAAATACTCCCAGATGACCGATAGCGGACAAGTACCGTGAGGGAAAGGTGAAAAGTACCCCGGGAGGGGAGTGAAATAGTACCTGAAACCGTTTGCTTACAAACCGTTGGAGCACCCCTGGTAGGTGTGACAGCGTGCCTTTTGAAGAATGAGCCTGCGAGTTAGCGATATGTGGCGAGGTTAACCCGGGTGGGGTAGCCGTAGCGAAAGCGAGTCTGAATAGGGCGATTCAGTCGCATGTCCTAGACCCGAAGCGAAGTGATCTATCCATGGCCAGGCTGAAGCGACGGTAAGACGTCGTGGAGGGCCGAACCCACTTAGGTTGAAAACTGAGGGGATGAGCTGTGGATAGGGGTGAAAGGCCAATCAAACTTCGTGATAGCTGGTTCTCTCCGAAATGCATTTAGGTGCAGCGTTGCGTGTTTCTTGCCGGAGGTAGAGCTACTGGATGGCCGATGGGCCCTACAAGGTTACTGACGTCAGCCAAACTCCGAATGCCGGTAAGTGAGAGCGCAGCAGTGAGACTGTGGGGGATAAGCTTCATAGTCGAGAGGGAAACAACCCAGACCACCATCTAAGGTCCCTAAGCGCGTGCTAAGTGGGAAAGGATGTGGAGTTGCTTAGACAACCAGGAGGTTGGCTTAGAAGCAGCCACCCTTGAAAGAGTGCGTAATAGCTCACTGGTCAAGTGATTCCGCGCCGACAATGTAACGGGGCTCAAGCACGCCACCGAAGTTGTGGCATTGACATTATTGGTAGGCCTTCGTGGTCCAGCCGTGTTGATGGGTAGGAGAGCGTCGTGTGGCGAGTGAAGCGGCGGGGTGACCCAGCCGTGGACGCCACACGAGTGAGAATGCAGGCATGAGTAGCGAAAGACGTGTGAGAAACACGTCCTCCGAAAGACCAAGGGTTCCAGGGTCAAGCTAATCTTCCCTGGGTAAGTCGGGACCTAAGGCGAGGCCGACAGGCGTAGTCGATGGACAACGGGTTGATATTCCCGTACCGGCGAAGAACCGCCCCAATCAATCCAGTGATGCTAAGTGTCCGAATCCCGGTGACGGATCCCTTCGGGGTGATGCGCCGGGCCTAGCACACGACCCTATGCTGGTGCGGTTAGCGTATTAACAGGTGTGACGCAGGAAGGTAGCCCATCCCGGGCGATGGTTGTCCCGGGGCAAGTGCGTAGGCCGAGAGATAGGCAAATCCGTCTCTCATGAAGGCTGAGACACGATGCGGATGAAAAGTGGGTGATCCTATGCTGCCGAGAAAAGCATCGACGCGAGGTTCTAGCCGCCCGTACCCCAAACCGACTCAGGTGGTCAGGTAGAGAATACCAAGGAGATCGAGAGAATCGTGGTTAAGGAACTCGGCAAAATGCCCCCGTAACTTCGGGAGAAGGGGGGCCATCGGCGTATTAGGACTTGCTCCGAAAGCGTTTGGTGGCCGCAGAGACTAGTGGGTAGCGACTGTTTACTAAAAACACAGGTCCGTGCCAAGTCGCAAGACGATGTATACGGACTGACGCCTGCCCGGTGCTGGAAGGTTAAGAGGACGGGTCAGCCGCAAGGCGAAGCTCAGAATTTAAGCCCCAGTAAACGGCGGTGGTAACTATAACCATCCTAAGGTAGCGAAATTCCTTGTCGGGTAAGTTCCGACCTGCACGAATGGCGTAACGACTTCCCAACTGTCTCAACCGCGAACTCGGCGAAATTGCATTACGAGTAAAGATGCTCGTTACGCGCAGCAGGACGGAAAGACCCCGTGACCTTTACTACAGCTTGGTATTGGTGTTCGGTGTGGCTTGTGTAGGATAGGTGGGAGACTGTGAAGCGGATACGCCAGTATTCGTGGAGTCGTTGTTGAAATACCACTCTGGTCACTCTGGATGTCTAACTTCGAACCGTAATCCGGTTCAGGGACAGTGCCTGGTGGGTAGTTTAACTGGGGCGGTTGCCTCCCAAAAAGTAACGGAGGCGCCCAAAGGTTCCCTCAACCTGGTTGGCAATCAGGTGGCGAGTGTAAGTGCACAAGGGAGCTTGACTGTGAGACTGACAGGTCGAGCAGGGACGAAAGTCGGGACTAGTGATCCGGCAGTGGCTTGTGGAAGCGCTGTCGCTCAACGGATAAAAGGTACCTCGGGGATAACAGGCTGATCTTGCCCAAGAGTCCATATCGACGGCATGGTTTGGCACCTCGATGTCGGCTCGTCGCATCCTGGGGCTGGAGTAGGTCCCAAGGGTTGGGCTGTTCGCCCATTAAAGCGGTACGCGAGCTGGGTTTAGAACGTCGTGAGACAGTTCGGTCCCTATCCGCTGCGCGCGTAGGAAGTTTGAGAGGATCTGACCCTAGTACGAGAGGACCGGGTTGGACGAACCTCTGGTGTGCCAGTTGTACTGCCAAGTGCACCGCTGGTTAGCTACGTTCGGGATGGATAACCGCTGAAAGCATCTAAGCGGGAAGCCGGCCTCAAGATGAGACTTCCATACCCTTCGGGGTGAGAGGCTCCCAGCCAGACTACTGGGTTGATAGGCCAGATGTGGAAGCACGGCAACGTGTGCAGCTGACTGGTACTAATAAGCCGATGACTTGATAACACCCAACACTTCTGCGAGTGTTCGCGTCCACTGAGTGGTTCCCGATGTACGGTCGGGACACCACACACAATCTTCACGATCATGTGTGTTTGACTGAAACATCAAGAGAGTTTCGGCGGCCATAGCGAGAGGGAAACGCCCGGTCCCATTCCGAACCCGGAAGCTAAGCCTCCCAGCGCCGATGGTACTGCAGGGGAGACCCTGTGGGAGAGTAGGACACCGCCGGACACCCATTAACGGAATGGCCACCCAACGCAGGGTGGCCATTCCGCGTTAACAGCCGATTGTCTGAGGGATCAGCATCGGAGAGGATCGAGAGATGGCAGAGCACGAGTCGCGCGACGACGCTGAACGCAGACCCCGCGGCAGGCGTGACGACACGTCCTCGAAGCGCACGCCGCCCGCCAAGCGCGATGGCGACCGCAAGCCGTATGCCTCCCGTGACGGCGGCGACCGCAAGCCCTACGAGCGGCGTGACGGTGGCGAACGCCGGTCGGCTGCCCCGCGTGCCGGCGACCGCAAGCCGTATGTGAAGCGAGACGGCGACCGTCCGTACCAGAAGCGGGACGATGAGCGTAAGCCGTACCCGCGTCGCGACGACGACCGCAAGCCGTATGCCAAGCGCGACGACGACCGCAAGCCGTATGCCAAGCGCGACGACGACCGCAAGCCGTACGCGAAGCGCGACGACGACCGCAAGCCGTACGCGAAGCGCGACAGCGACCGTCCGTACCAGAAGCGCGACAGCGACCGTCCGTACCAGAAGCGCGATGACGACCGTAAGCCCTATGCGCGTCGCGACGACGACCGCAAGCCGTACGCGAAGCGCGACAGCGACCGTCCGTACCAGAAGCGCGACGACGACCGTAAGCCCTACCCGCGTCGCGACGACGACCGCAAGCCGTATGCCAAGCGCGACGATGACCGCAAGCCGTACGCGAAGCGCGACGACGACCGCAAGCCGTACGCGAAGCGCGACGATGACCGCAAGCCGTACGCGAAGCGCGACAGCGACCGTCCGTACCAGAAGCGCGACGACGACCGTAAGCCCTATGCGCGTCGCGACGACGACCGTAAGCCCTATGCGCGTCGCGACGATGACCGCGGCTCGTCGTCCCGTGCGCCGCGGCCGACCCGCGGTGGAGCGAACCGTCCCGACCGTGAGGTGCGCGAGGGCGAGATCCGGCCGGTCCGTGCGCGTCACGACGATCCGATCATCCCCGAGGACGTCACCGCGCGGGATCTGCACCCGAGCGCCCGCAACGAGCTCAAGACGCTGAGCAAGGAGAACGCGGATCAGGTCGCTCGGCACCTGGCGATGGCCTCGCAGCTCATCCACGAGGACCCTGAGCTGGCGCACCAGCACGCCGTCTCGGCGTCGCGTCGCGCGGGACGCATCGCGGTCGTGCGCGAGACGCTCGCGATCACCGCGTATGCCACCGGCGACTACGCGCTGGCCGTGCGCGAACTCCGCACGTATCGCCGGATCTCCGGCAAGGACGACCAGATCGCCCTGCTCGTCGACAGCGAGCGCGGCGTGGGCCGCCCGGACCGCGCACTCGAAGCGGGTCGGGCAGTCGATCGCTCCTCGCTCGAAACGCCCGTGCGCGTCGAGCTCGCGATCGCCATGTCGGGTGCGCGTC
Organism: Microbacterium cremeum; assembly: GCF_015277855.1. Lineage (NCBI taxonomy): Bacteria > Bacillati > Actinomycetota > Actinomycetes > Micrococcales > Microbacteriaceae > Microbacterium > Microbacterium cremeum. The sequence continues at coordinate 2,304,851 of NZ_CP063812.1, read as the reverse complement.
TCGACCAGGGCGATCCCGAGCGGGCGCTGCTGGAGCTCGACATCCCCGAACTGGATCCCGACCGCGCGTACGAGTGGAGCCCTGCCCTGTTCGCCGCCCGTGCCACCGTGCTCGAGGAACTCGGACGCGACGACGAAGCGGCGAAGTGGCGTGCGCGCGCCGACGTGGCGGCCGAGGCGCTGGACGCCGCCTCCGGGTTCGGTGACCTCGAGACGGTCATCGTGGAGGAAGTCGAGGAGGAGGTCGAGGAGGAGCCGGCGGAATCCGACCTCGAGTCCGATCTCGAGCTCGCCGACGATGCCGACGAGTTCGCCGTCGACGACAACGAGTCCGACGTCGACGACGAGTCCGACGTCGACGACGACGACGAGTCCGACGACGACGCCGAGGAACCAGCCGACGACGCCGAAGAGTTCGACGACGCCGAGGAGCCCGCCGCGGCCGACGCCGAGCCCGAGCCTTCGGTCGCCGACGAGGTGGCCGAGTTGCTCGTCGAGGCCGGTGTCGACGAGCCGGACGAGGCCGACCGCTGATGGGTCTGTTCGGACGGCGGTCGACGACTGCCGCCCCGCTGGACGGTGTGGACGTCGTGCTGGCCGACCTGGACGGCGTGGTCTACGCCGGCGCCGGCGCGCTGCCGTACGCCGTCGAGAGCCTCGAGGCCGCGCGTGAGGGCCGCGCACTCGGATACATCACGAACAACGCCTCTCGGACGGATGCCTCGGTCGCGGCGCACCTGACCGAGCTCGGGCTGGCGACAGCCGCGCGTGACGTGGTCACGAGTCCGCAGGCTGCGATGCGGCTGCTGAGCTCGAGGATCGCGCCTGGCTCGACCGTCCTCGTGGTGGGCGGCGACGGCCTCGTCGTCGAAGTCGAGAAGGCCGGCTTCGTCGTGACCCGCAGCGCGGACGAGCATCCGGCGGCAGTGGTCCAGGGCTTCGCACCGGAGGTCGGGTGGGCCCAGCTCGCCGAGGCGGCGTTCGCGCTGAAGGTGCCCGAGGAAGAGGGCGGGATCCCCTGGATCGCGACCAACACCGACTGGACGATCCCGCAGTCGCGTGGCGTCGCCCCCGGCAACGGCACTCTCGTCTCGGCCGTGCACACGGCGGTCGGGCGCCTGGCCACGGTCGCAGGCAAGCCGGAGGTGCCGATCTTCGAGGAGGCGACGGCGCGGTTCGGTGCGCAGCGTCCGCTGTTCCTCGGCGATCGGCTCGACACCGACATCCTCGGGGCCAACAGGGCGGGGATGGCTTCGGCGTTGGTGCTCACCGGCATCGATCGCCCGAAGCACGTGCTCGCCGCCCCGGAGGGCTCGCGCCCGACCTACATCCTGGGTGACCTGCGCGAGCTGCACGAGCCGTATCCCGAGGTGCAGGTCCGGGACGGCGTCGCGACCGTCCGCGGTGCGCGCGTCGCGATCGACGACCCCGACATCCGCATCGTGAGCGAGGGGGAGCGGCCGATCGATCTGGTTCGTGCGGGCGCTGCTGCCATCTGGTCGACCGGCCGGGCGATCTTCGGCTTCCGCGTTCCCGAGCGGCTCTACGCGGATCCGTTCCACCGGCCGTGATCCCCGGCGGCGTCGCGGCGCGCCCGTATCCTGGGGGCATGGATCAGCCCAGCGAACGCGACGACGAGGCCGATGACCTGCTGTCGTCTCTCGAGGTGATCGAGGCGCAGCCGCTCGCGACGCGCGCCGAGGCGTACGAGTCGCTCCACGACACGCTCGCCCGCCGTCTCGAGGCGACCCCCGGCACGCCGTCATGACGCCGCGCCTCGACGCCGCGCTGGCTGCTCGAGGACTCGCCCGCTCGCGCACGCACGCCGCGACCCTCATCGCGCAGGGCCTGGTCTCCGTCGATGGCCGACCTGTCGTCAAGCCCGCAGCTCAGGTCGCCGACGACAGCGTGCTCGAGGTCGCGGGCGGCGACCACTACGTCAGCCGCGCGGCCCACAAGCTCATCGCCGGGCTGGATGCGTTCGGCATCGACGTGCGCGGGCGGCTCGCCCTCGACATGGGCACCTCGACCGGGGGCTTCACGCAGGTGCTCCGGGAGCGCGGCGCCGAGCCGGTGATCGCGGTGGATGTCGGCCACGGGCAGCTCGCGGCATCCGTCGCCGACGACCCCGGCGTCATCTCGGTCGAGGGGTTCAACGTCCGCCACATGACACGCGACTCTCTCGCCGAGGCGTCGGGCATCGACGCGCCGCCGTCCGTGATCACCGGCGACCTGTCTTTCATCTCGCTGACGCATGTGCTGCCGGCCGCGCGCGACGTCGCGGCCGCACCGGCGGATCTCGTGCTGCTCATCAAGCCGCAGTTCGAGGTGGGGCGCACGGCGGTCAAGGGCGGGCTCGTGACGAATCCCGCGCTGCGGGCGGATGCCGTCGCCGGCGTCCTGTGGGCGGCGTGGGATGCCGGACTCGGCACGTGCGGCGTCGTCTCCTCCCCGGTCGTGGGGACGCACGGGAATTCCGAGTTCATCGCACACCTCGCGCCGGGGCAGGGGAGCAATCCGACAGAATGGTTGGGCACTGTGAACCGACTGGCGGGGAGCCGATGAACAACTCCGATCCACGGGCCGACGCAGGGGCCGAGCGCAGCATCCTGGTGGTCGCGCACGCGCACCGTGCCGAGACGGTGGATGCCGCGGAGCGGGTCGTGACGGCGCTGCGCGCCGCGGGAGCGCGGCCGGTGCTCTCGCCGGACGACAGCGAAGACGTCATCGCGGTGCGCCCGTCGTTCGCCGACATCGCGATCCTCGGCCGCGATGTCGCGGTCGCCGACATCGAGCTGGCGATCGTGCTCGGAGGCGACGGCACCATCCTGCGCGCGGCCGAACTCGTGCGGGACGGCACGGCTCCCGTGCTCGGCATCAACATGGGGCACGTCGGCTTCCTCGCCGAGATCGAGCGCGACGACATGGACGACGCCGTCCGCCGAGTGATCGAGCGTGACTACGACGTCGAGGAGCGACTTGCGCTGCAGGTGCGCGTGAAGGACACCGCCGACTCGGTGATCTACGAGACGTGGGCGCTCAACGAGGCGACGGTCGAGAAGGCGAGCCGCGAGCGCATGCTCGAGGTCGTCATCGAGATCGACGGCCGGCCGCTGTCGACGTTCGGATGCGACGGCGTCGTGATCTCGACCCCGACCGGCTCGACCGCGTACAACTTCTCGGCCGGCGGGCCCGTCATCTGGCCGACCGTCGAGGCCATCGCGGTGGTGCCGCTCTCTGCGCACGCGCTCTTCGCGGAGCCGCTCGTGGTCGGGCCGGAGCATTCGGTCGCGATCGAGGTGCTCGAACACACGAACGGCACCGGCATCCTGTGGTGCGACGGGCGCCGCTCGCACGATCTGCCGCCCGGAGCGCGCGTCGTCGTACGCCGTTCCAGCCGGCCCGTGCGTCTCGCGCGTCTTCACCCGGCGCAGTTCACCGACCGTCTCGTGCGCAAGTTCCGCCTGCCGGTGGAGGGGTGGCGCGGTCCGGCGGCGATCACCGCCGCGCTCCCGCTCGCGCCGGCGAAGGATGCCGCATCCGCGGCCCCCGCCGATCCCGCGGCGCGTCTCGCCGGAGAGGTCGCCCCGTGATCGAAGAGATGCGGCTGCGCGACCTGGGGGTGATCGCGGAGGCCACCTTGCCGATCGGGCCTGGGTTCACCGCGATCACCGGCGAGACCGGCGCGGGCAAGACGATGGTGGTGACGGGTCTCGGGCTGCTGCTCGGGCAGCGCGCCGATTCGGGCGCGGTGCGCGCCGGCGCCGCGCAGGCGACCGTGGACGGCGTGTGGATCGTGCCGGAGGAGGGCGCCGTCGCCGAGCGCGTGCGTGAGGCGGGCGGCGACGTCGAGCCCCTCGGGGACGGCCGCGCCGAGCTCTTCGTCGGGCGCTCGATCTCGAGCGAGGGCCGCGGCCGCGCATCGGTCGGCGGTCGCGCCGCCCCCGCGGGCGTGCTGGCCGACCTCGCCGACTCGCTCGTCGTGGTGCACGGTCAGTCCGACCAGCTGCGCCTGCGCTCGGCCGCCGCGCAGCGCGATGCGCTCGACCGGTTCGGCGGCGAGCCCGTGCAGGCCGCGCGAGCCGAGTACCGCCTGGCGTACGAGCACTGGCGCACGCTCGACCGCGAGCTCTCGCAGCTGACCGCCGACCGGGATGCCCGGGCGCGCGAAGCGGAGGAGCTGCGCGCGCAGCTCGCCGACATCGAGCAGGCGGCGCCGCAGCCCGGCGAGGACGCCGAGCTCGCCACGCGCGCCGAGCGGCTCGCGAACGCGGAGGAGCTGAGGCTGGCCGCGGCCTCCGCGCACGATGCGCTGTCGGGAGAGGGAGACGCGCCCGATGCGGGATCGCTTCTGGCCGAGGCGCGCCGGGCCCTCGAACGGGTGCACGATCCTGTGCTCGAGGAGCTGGGTGCGCAGGTCGCCGACCTCGGCTATCGCACCGCCGACGTCGCCGCGGCGCTCGCGGGCTACCTCGCCGATCTCGACGAGACCGGCCCCCACGAACTGGCCGCCGTCGAGGAGCGCCGGTCGGTGCTGGCGGCCCTGGTGCGCGCACACGGCTCGCTCGACGCGGCGCTCGACCTGCTCGACTCCGGATCCGCGCGGCTCGCCGAACTCGATGACGACGGTGATCGCATCGAGCGGCTCACGAGCGAGCGGGATGCCGCGGCATCCGCCCTCGACACGGCCGCGGGCGCGCTGACCGCGGCGCGCACCGAGGCGGCGGAGCGACTGGGCGCTGCGGTGACGGCCGAGCTGCGCGCCCTCGCGATGCCCGACGCGCGCCTGGAGGTGGCCGTCACCCCCGGAGCCGAGTCGGCGTCGGGCCGGGACGACGTCGCGATCCTGCTCGCCCCGCACCCCGGCGCCGAGCCGCGGGCGGTCTCGCGCGGCGCGAGCGGCGGCGAGCTCAGCCGCGTGATGCTCGCGATCGAGGTCGTGATCGCCGCCGTCGACCCCGTGCCCACCTTCGTCTTCGACGAGGTCGACGCCGGCATCGGCGGCGCGGCCGCCATCGAGGTCGGCCGGCGTCTGGCCCGGCTCGCGCAGTCGTCGCAGGTGATCGCGGTGACCCATCTCGCGCAGGTCGCCGCGTTCGCGGCCAATCATCTGACGGTCGTGAAGGCGAGCGACGGCTCGGTCACGGCATCCGATGTCCGGCGTCTGGACGGTGCCGAGCGCGAGGCCGAGATGGCGCGACTGCTCTCGGGGATGCCGGATTCCGATGCCGCGCTCACACACGCACGCGAGTTGCTCAGACTTCGCACGGACCTGGACTGATAGGATAAAAGCCCGTGATGCAGACTTCTGGTTCTTCCCGCGGCGACTCTACTGACGACACCACCAAGCACATCTTCGTGACCGGTGGTGTCGTCTCTTCTCTGGGCAAGGGTCTCACCGCCGCCAGCCTCGGGAACCTCCTGACGGCGCGCGGACTGCGCGTGGTCATGCAGAAGCTCGACCCGTACCTCAACGTCGACCCGGGCACGATGAACCCCTTCCAGCACGGCGAGGTCTTCGTCACCGACGACGGCGCCGAGACGGATCTCGACATCGGCCACTACGAGCGTTTCCTCGACATCGAGCTGAGCGAGGCGGCGAACGTCACGACGGGGCAGATCTATTCGCAGGTGATCGCCAAGGAGCGCCGCGGCGAGTACCTCGGCGACACGGTGCAGGTGATCCCGCACATCACCGACGAGATCAAGCGCCGCATGCGCCTGCAGGCCACCGAGGAGCCGCGTCCCGACGTCATCATCACCGAGATCGGCGGCACGGTCGGCGACATCGAGTCGCAGCCGTTCATCGAGTCGGCGCGGCAGATCCGCCACGAGCTCGGCCGCACCAACGTCTTCTTCGTGCACGTCTCGCTGGTGCCGTTCATGGGCGCCTCGGGCGAGCAGAAGACCAAGCCCACGCAGCACTCGGTGGCGGCACTGCGCTCGATCGGCATCCAGCCGGACGCGCTCGTGCTGCGCAGCGATCGCCCCGTGACGGAGTCGAACAAGCGCAAGATCGCGCTCATGTGCGACGTCGACGAGGGCGCGGTCGTGAACGCGGTCGACGTGCCGAGCATCTACGACATCCCGTCGATGCTCAACGCCCAGGGTCTCGACGAGTACATCGTGCGCGCGCTCGGCCTCTCGAAGGCGGCGGATGTCGACTGGTCGCGCTGGGAGCGCGTGCTGCAGGCCGTGCACAACCCGAAGCACGAGGTCACGATCGGCCTGGTCGGCAAGTACATAGACCTGCCGGACGCTTACCTCTCGGTCACCGAGGCGCTGAAGGCGGGCGGGTTCGCGCAAGAGACCCACGTGAACATCCGCTGGATCCCGTCGGACGAGTGCGAGACGCCGGAGGGCGCCGCCAAGGCGCTCGCGCCGCTGGACGGCATCGTGATCCCGGGCGGTTTCGGCATCCGCGGCATCGAGGGCAAGATCGGGGCGCTGAAGTTCGCGCGCGAGCAGGGCATCCCGACCCTCGGCATCTGCCTGGGCCTGCAGTGCATCGTGATCGAGTACGCACGCCACGTCGCGGGCATCGAGGGGGCGTCCTCGAGCGAGTTCGACCCCGACACCGCGCACCCGGTCATCGCGACGATGGAGGAGCAGGTCGACATCCTCGACCACGGCGATCTCGGCGGCACGATGCGTCTGGGGCTGTACCCCGCCGACCTCGTGGAAGGCAGCATCGCCGCCGAGGTGTACGGTTCGAACCGCGCGTCCGAGCGTCACCGTCACCGGTACGAGGTCAACAACCGGTACCGCGAGCAGATCGCACAGGCGGGGCTGGTGTTCTCGGGTGTGAACCCGGATCTCGATCTCGTCGAGTACGTCGAGCTGCCGCGCGACGTGCACCCGTACTACATCGCGACGCAGGCGCACCCCGAGCTGCGCTCGCGCCCGACCGATGCGAACCCGCTGTTCCGCGGCCTCGTCGGCGCGGCGCTCGAGCGTCACCGCTCGAGCGAGCTGTTCGACGGCGAGCCCTTCGAGCCGGCCGAGGAATCGGTGGCGTGACCGGCGAACGGATGCCGCGGCCCGGCGCCCCGAGCACGCCGGTGCGCGTGCTCGCCGATGAACCGGTCGACGCGACGATCGTCGAGAGCGAGCGGGTGTACGAGGGTCGCGTGTGGGATGTCCGCAGCGACACCGTGTCGTACGGCGACGGCCGGATCGTGCGTCAGTACGTCGACCATCCCGGCGCGGCGGCGGTGGTGGCGCTGGACGAGCATGACCGGGTGCTGCTGATCCAGCAGTACCGGCATCCGATCCGGCTCCGCGACTGGGAGGTGCCGGCAGGCCTGCTCGACGTCGACGGCGAGAGCCCGCTCGAGACGGCCCGGCGGGAGCTCGCCGAGGAGGCGGACCTCGTGGCGGAGTCGTGGGAGCCGCTCGTGAGCGTCTTCACGACCCCGGGCGGCAATGACGAGGTCGTGCATCTGTTCCTCGCGCGCGGCCTGTCGCCCGCGGGCGCCGTGCATGCACGCGAGGAGGAGGAGGCCGACATCGTCCTGGAGTGGGTGGCGCTGGACGATGTCGTCGACGGGATCTTCTCGGGCCGGCTGCGCAACGGCATCATGACGGTGGGCGTGCTGGCCGCGCGTGAGCGCCTGCGCTCCGCGCGGGAGGCCACGGGCGCCTGATCCGGGCGGCGGGTTCGCGCATGCGACTGGACCGGGCGGTGGATTCCTACCTGCGCCACGTCTCGATCGAGCGCGGGCTGTCGGAGAACACGGTGGCGGCGTATCGCCGCGACCTCGCCGGCTACGTGGCCTGGCTGCGCGAGCGAGGCATCGACGACACGTCGGCGGTGACCGCCGACGTGGTCGGTGCCTTCGTCGCGGATCGCGCCGCGGCTCGTCCGCCCATCGCGGCGTCGTCGCTCGCCCGGCTCCAGTCCTCGGTGCGCGGGCTTCACCGGTTCCTCGCCCGAGAGGGCGTCGAGACGGTCGATCCGGCGGCCCGCCTGCGTCCGCCGAAGCAGCCGCGCCGGCTTCCGAAGGCGCTGACGATCGAGCAGGTGGAGAAGCTGCTGGATGCCGCCGGCCCGGCGCCCGCGACGGTGGCGGCGTCTGATGCGCCGGGCGCCGCCGCGGCGGGTCCGGCTCCGAGCGGGGGAGCGGCGCCGGGAGACCTCATCGGGATGCGCGACCGTGCGCTGCTCGAACTGCTGTACGCGACCGGCGCACGCGTCTCCGAAATCGTGCAGCTGGACGTCGACGACGTGAGTCACGGCGATGTGCTGCGCGTGCGGGGCAAGGGCTCGAAGGAGCGCATCGTCCCGGTCGGCTCGTACGCGCGCGCCGCGCTCGACGTGTACCTCACGCGCGCGCGGCCCGAGCTGTCGCGCCGGGGACGGGCGACCCCGAGGCTCTTCCTCGGGGCGCGGGGCGCGCCGCTCTCGCGGCAGAGCGCATGGCTCGTCATCCAGTCCGCCGCCGAACGCGCGCACCTGACGGCGCACGTGTCGCCGCACACACTGCGCCACTCGTTCGCGACGCACCTGCTGCAGGGCGGGGCCGACGTCCGCGTGGTGCAGGAGCTGCTGGGGCACGCGTCGGTCGCCACGACGCAGATCTACACGTACGTCTCGGTGGATGCGCTGCGCGACGTCTATGCCACCTCGCACCCCCGGGCGCGGTGAGCGGCCGGGGGATCGAAGTGTGCGGCATTCGCCGCCGGTCCGGCGCCGTGCCGCGTGAAATCCCGGTGGCCGACTAGTATCGAGCGAGCACGAGGAAGCGGGAGCACGGTGGCTGACAGCAGGACGAAGACAGGGTCGGCGAAGACCTCGAAGTCCGAGGTTCCGATCGGACCGACCGGGCGTCCGTACCACGGCTTCGCCACGCCTCCCCAGCTCGACGGCCACGGCCCCGCCCGCATCATCTCGCTGTGCAACCAGAAGGGCGGCGTCGGCAAGACGACGACCACCATCAACCTCGCCGCGGCGCTGGCGTCGTACGGACGCAAGGTGCTCGCCGTCGACTTCGACCCGCAGGGCGCCCTGTCGGCGGGACTCGGCATCCAGACGCACGAGACCCCCACCATCTACGACCTGCTGCTGGACGGCAAGCGCGACCCGCGCGAGGTGATCGTGCGCTCGCGCGTCGAGAACCTGGACGTGCTCCCCGCCAACATCGATCTGTCGGCCGCGGAGGTTCACCTGGTGAACGAGGTCGCCCGGGAGCAGACGCTCGCGCGAGTCCTCCGCCCCGTCGCCAACGACTACGACGTGGTGCTCATCGACTGCCAGCCGTCGCTCGGCCTGCTCACCGTGAACGCGCTCACGGCGAGCCACGGCGTGATCATCCCGCTGGAATGCGAGTTCTTCGCGCTGCGCGGCGTGGCCCTCCTGATCGAGACGATCGACAAGGTGCGCGACCGGCTGAATCCGACGATCACGCTCGACGGCGTGCTGGCGACGATGTACGACCCTCGCACTCTGCATTCGCGCGAAGTGCTCGAGCGGGTCGTGGACGCCTTCGGCGACGACGTGCTCGAGACGGTGATCGGGCGCACGGTCAAGTTCCCGGACGCGTCCGTCTCGGGCATGCCCATCACCGAGTTCGCGCCCGAGCACGCTGCCGCGCAGGCGTACCTGCGACTGGCGCGGGAGCTGGTCGCCCGTGGCGCCGTCGCCTGAGGTCACCGAACCGGGCGAGGGGTTCCGCGTCTCGCTGTCGAACTTCGACGGCCCGTTCGATCTGCTGCTGAACCTCATCTCGAAGCATGAGCTCGACATCACCGAGGTGTCGCTGTCGAAGGTGACCGACGAGTTCATCTCGTATCTGCGGCAGCTGGGGCCGGAGGAGGATCTCGACGAGGCCTCCGAGTTCCTGGTCGTGGCGGCGACACTGCTCGACATGAAGGTCGCGGGGCTGCTGCCGCAGGGCGAGCTCGTCGATGCCGAGTCGGTCGCGCTGCTCGAGGCGCGCGATCTGCTCTTCGCCCGCCTGCTGCAGTACCGCGCGTTCAAGGAGGTCTCGGCGTGGTTCGAGCGGTGCCTGCGCCGCGAGGAGCGGCGGCACACGCGCTCGGTGCGCCTCGACGAGAAGTACCGCAACGCGGTGCCCGAGCTCGCGTGGTCGCTCACCGTCGACGACTTCGCCGCGCTCGCGCTCCTCGCGATGACGCCGAAGGAGATCCCCCGGGTGGGCCTGGACCACCTGCACGCGCCGCTGGTGAGCATCCGCGAGCAGGCGGCGATCGTGGTCACCCTGCTGCGGGATGCCGGAAGCCTGACGTTCCGCGAGCTCATCGCCGGCGTGGACCAGTCCGGAGTCGTCGTGGCGCGATTCCTGTCGGTGCTCGAGCTCTACCGCCATGCCGCCCTCTCGTTCGAGCAGCTCGAGCCGCTCGGCGAGCTGACTCTCCGCTGGAGCGCGCAGCGGTGGTCCGACGAGAACCTCGCGACCCTGGGAGCCGACTATGACCGATGATCCCGAGACCCCCGCTTCGCGGGCACCCGCAACGGGGGGCGACCTGCCGCACGTGGCCGACGATGTCGCGCGCCGGCTGGAGGCGATCCTGCTGATCGTCGAGGAGCCGCAGAGCCTGGTGAGCCTCGCGGCGGCCGTCGGAGCGCCCGTGCCCGCCGTGCGGCAGGCGATCGAAGCACTCGTGGACGACTACGACGGCCGTGCCGGCGGACCGGTGCGCGGGTTCGAGCTGCGCGAGGTCGGCGGCGGGTGGCGACTGTACGTGCGCGAGGAGTTCGACGACCTCGTGAGCGAGTTCGTCGGGGGCCAGGCGCCGTCGCGACTGTCGCAGGCGGCGCTGGAGACGCTGGCCGTGATCGCGTACAAGCAGCCGGTGACCCGCAGTCAGGTCGCCTCCATCCGAGCGGTGAACGTGGACTCGGTGGTGCGGACGCTGCTGGCGCGCGGACTCATCACCGAGCTGTTCACGGATGCCGAGACCGGCGCCATCAACTACGGCACGACGGAGGCCCTGCTCGGGCACCTCGGCATCAACTCTCTGGACGAGCTGCCCCACATCTCGCCGCTGCTCGACGGCGCCGACGAGGTCACGGGAGACGTCTTCGACGGAAGGACACCACGATGACCGATCGAGACCCGCAGCAGCCCGAGCGGCCGGCGGAGGGCATCCGGCTGCAGAAGGCGCTCGCCAATGCGGGGGTCGCGTCACGCCGGGTCGCCGAGCAGTTCATCGTCGAGGGACGGGTGCGGGTCAACGGCGCCGTCGTGACCGAACTGGGCTCCCGCATCGACCCCGACCACGACCTGGTCGACGTCGACGGCACCGCGGTGCAGCTCGACCAGTCGAAGCGCTACGTCATGCTCAACAAGCCGACCGGCGTCGTGAGCTCGATGAAGGACGACCGCGGTCGCCCCGATCTGCGCGGCTTCACCAAGGACTGGCCCGAACGCCTCTACAACGTGGGGCGACTGGATGCCGACACCAGCGGCCTGCTCGTGCTCACCAACGACGGCGAGCTCGCGCACGTGCTCGCGCACCCGTCGTTCGGGGTGACGAAGGTCTACATCGCCAAGGTCGACGGGCAGGTGACGCCGCAGACGATCCAGAAGCTCGTGCGGGGCATCGAGCTCGAGGACGGCCCGATCGCGGCGGACAAGGCCCGGCTGCTGTCCACCTCGACGGGCTCGGTGGCCGGCGCCTCCGGCGGCGGGTCGCTCGTGGAGCTCACGCTGCACTCCGGCCGCAACCGCATCGTGCGGCGCATGATGGATGCGGTGGGGCATCCGGTCATCGAACTCGTCCGCCGGCAGTTCGGACCGCTCCACCTGGGAACACTGCCAGCCGGGCGTGCCCGCGAGTTGACTAAAGTGGAGCGCGGCGCTCTGCTGACTCTCGCGCGCCGTGACACCTCGTCCACTCTGGCGGGAGAGGACGAACAGGAGACGTAAGTGACCGATTCCGCCGCGCGCGCCGCCCGCGACACGGCCGGCCTCGCTCCGCGCGTACGGGGCCCGGTGCGCATCGTCGGCGCCGGCCTGCTCGGCGCGAGCATCGGCCACGCGCTGAGCGCCCGCGGGGTCGACGTCGCGCTCGACGACACGTCGCCCTCGCAGCTGCGCCTCGCCGTCGACTACGGTGCCGGCCGGCGCGCGTCCGACGGCGACGACCCGGCGCTCGTGGTGGTCGCCGTGCCGCCCGATGTGACCGCCGACATCATCGAGCGCGAGCTCACCCGCTTCCCGCGGGCCGTCGTGACCGACGTCGCGAGCGTCAAGCTCGAGCCGCTGCGCGCGCTGCGCGAACGCGGTGTCGATCTCACGCACTACATCGGCTCGCACCCGCTCGCCGGCCGGGAGCGCGGGGGAGCGATCTCGGCGCGCGCCGACATCTTCGTCGGTCGCCCGTGGGTCGTCTGCCGCGACGCCGAGACGCCGTCCGCCGACCTCGCACTCGTCGAGGCGCTCGCGCTCGACCTGGGCGCCACGCCGATCGAGATGTCGCCCGAAGACCACGACCGCGCCGTCGCCCTGGTCTCGCACGTGCCGCAGCTCGTCGCGAGCCTGCTGGCGGGGCGCTTCGTCGACGCGCCCGACGACAGCCTGCGCCTCGCGGGCCAGGGCGTGCGCGACACGACCCGCATCGCGGCATCCGCCCCCGAACTGTGGGTGCAGATCCTCGGCGCCAACTCCGATCCCGTCGTCGACGTGCTCGACCGCCTCGCCGCCGACCTGTCGGCGGTGGCCGACGCACTGCGCGCCCCCGATGCCCCCGGCGCGCGGCGCGCGGTCGCCGACACCATCCGCCGCGGCAACGACGGCGTCGAGCGTCTTCCCGGCAAGCACGGGCAGAATCGCCGCTTCGAGCAGGTCGTCGTCATGGTCGACGACACCCCGGGTCAGCTCGGGCGCCTCTTCGGCGAGCTCGGCGAGCTCGGCGTCAACGTGGAAGACCTGCGCCTGGAGCATTCGCCCGGCGCTCAGTTCGGCCTCGCCGAGATCAGCGTCGTCCCGAGCGCGGTGCGCCGGGCCGTCGACGGCCTCGAAGCGCGCGGCTGGAAGATTGCGAGCACCACCAATGACTGACCCCATGAGCGCGCCCGCCGTCGCGGCGCCCGGCACCGTGATCGTCGCGATCGACGGGCCTGCCGGCAGCGGCAAGTCGAGCGTCTCGAAGCAGGCCGCGCGCCGGCTCGGATACGGCTACCTCGACACCGGCGCCGCCTACCGGGCACTCGCCTGGCACGCGCTCGAGCATGGCATCGACACGTCGGACGCGGCATCCGTTCTCGACGTCGCGAGCGATTTCGACTACGCGATCTCGCTCGACCCCGACGCCTACTGGGTGCGGGTCGGCGGCACCGACGTGACCGACGCCATCCGCGAGCCGCGCGTGTCGGACGCGGTGAGCGGTGTGGCGCGCGTGCCCGCCGTGCGCGAGTCGGTCAACGCGCTGTTCCGTGCGCTCGTCGCGGGGTCTGGGCGTCCGGGCGTCGTCGTCGAGGGCCGCGACATCACCACGGTCGTCGCGCCCGACGCACCGGTGCGCATCCTGCTCACCGCCGCGCCCGAGGTGCGGGCCGCGCGCCGCAGCGCCGAGCTGACGCATCAGGATGCCGCGGCCGTCGCCGCGGCCCTCCACCGGCGCGACGCTTCCGATTCGACGGTCGTCGACTTCCTCACCGCCGCACCCGGCGTCGAGGTCGTCGACTCGACCGACCTTGATTTCGACCAGACCGTGGATGCCGTGCTCGACGTCATCGACAACACGCTCGGCGCGTCCGCGGATGGTCCCGTTCAGACAGGAGCCCGAGATGGCAGCTGACGACCGCTCCGAGTTCGAGGAGTACGAAGCAGGCGAGGACCACCTCGCCGAGAACCTCGCCGCGCTCGACGACGACCTCGTCGCACAGCGCGCGGCGGCCCTGCGCGCCGGTCTCGAGGACTACGACCTCGACACCGAGGACGAGGAGCTCCTGGAGGGGCTCGTCCACGGTGTCGACGGCATCGAGGTCCTGCCGGCGCTCCCGGTGGTCGCGATCGTCGGCCGGCCCAACGTCGGCAAGTCGGCGCTGGTCAACCGCATCCTCGGCCGTCGTGAGGCCGTCGTCGAGGACACCCCCGGCGTCACGCGCGACCGCGTGACGTACAAGGCCGAGTGGATGGATCGGCGGTTCACGATCGTCGACACCGGCGGCTGGGAGCCCGACGCGAAGGGCATCGACCGCTCGGTCGCCGCCCAGGCGGAGGTGGCGATCGACCTCTCGGACGTCGTGATGTTCGTGGTCGACGCGATGGTGGGTGCCACCTCGACCGACGAGCACGTCGTGCGGCTGCTGCGCAAGAGCGGCAAGCCGGTCTTCCTCGTCGCCAACAAGGTGGACGACGCCCGTCAGGAGCCCGAGGCCGCCGCCCTGTGGAACCTGGGTCTCGGCGAGCCGCACCCGGTGTCGGCGATCCACGGCCGCGGCGTCGCCGACCTTCTCGACGAGGTCGTGAAGGTGCTGCCCGATGTCTCGGCCGTCGCCAAGAACGAGATCGGCGGCCCGCGCCGCGTCGCGATCCTCGGCCGTCCGAACGTCGGCAAGTCGTCGCTGCTCAACAAGGCTGCGGGCGAGGAGCGCGTCGTCGTCAACGAGCTGGCCGGCACCACGCGCGACCCCGTCGATGAGCTCGTCGAGGTCGGCGGCAGGCTGTGGCGCTTCGTCGACACCGCCGGCATCCGCCGTCGCGTGCACCTGCAGCAGGGCGCGGACTTCTATGCGTCGCTGCGCACGTCGGCCGCTCTCGAGAAGGCGGAGGTCGCCGTCGTCGTGCTCGACGTCACCCAGCCTCTCAGCGAGCAGGACGTGCGCATCATCGACCTGGTGCTCGAGTCGGGCCGTGCGCTCGTGCTGGCGTTCAACAAGTGGGACCGTCTGAACGACGACGACATGGACGGCATCGACCGCCGCCGGTACCTCGAGCGCGAGATCGAGCAGGACCTCGCGCACGTCGCGTGGGCGCCGCGCGTGAACATCTCAGCACGCACCGGGCGTCACCTCGAAAAGCTCGTGCCGGCGCTCGAGACCGCGCTGGAGTCGTGGGATCAGCGCATCTCGACCGGCAAGTTCAACGCGTTCCTGTCGGAGCTGGTCGCCGAGCACCCGCACCCGGTCCGCGGCGGCAAGCAGCCGCGCATCCTGTTCGGCACGCAGGCGTCGACGCGTCCGCCGACCTTCGTGCTGTTCACGACCGGGTTCCTCGACCCGGGCTACCGCCGCTTCATCCAGCGGCGTCTGCGCGAGCTCTTCGGCTTCGAGGGCACGCCCATCGTGATCAACATGCGCGTGCGGGAGCGTCGCCAGCGCTGACGGTGAGCGCCGCCGGTGTGCGCCGCCGGTGTGCGCCGACGGGCGGGTGAGACGGATGCCTCGGCCCGAGGCCGTCGTCAGGTGCCCTGCGCGGCGGGGCGCACCATCGCGGTACGGCCCGGTTCGGCGAACCCGAACCGGCGGTAGAGGACGTGGGCGTCGTCGGTGAACAGAGTCCAGCGCATGTCGCGACCGGGCCCGTCTTCGATCATGAGCTGCAGGAGCCGTGTGCCGAGGCCGTGGCCGCGGTGCCCGGACAGCACGAACACGTCCGCGAGGTAGGCGAAGCCGACGCCGTCCGACACGGCGCGGGCGAACCCCACCTGCGCGCCGGTGTCGGTGCGGTAGGCGCCGACGACTCGCCACGCGGTGTCGAGCTGCGTCTCGACCTGGGCACGCGTGCGCCAGCGACCCCAGTACGCCTCGGTCGACAGCCATTCCCACACGATGTCGCGCTGGATCCGCCCCGGATCGTCGTCGAGCTCGTAGTCCATCCCGACATTCTGGCCGGTCCTCGACCGGGCGGGGACGGGCCGCACGACGGCCCGTGGACCGAAGGCCCGGTGTCACGCGCGGTCGCGCGCGAGCCCCGATCCGGCCGGTGTGACAGGCTGACAGGGTGACGATCGAGCCTCCCGCCCCCGGCGAACCGCGACGGCCGCACGGTCCTCGCGATCCCGGCGACGCGTGGGTCGTCGCACCCACGGGGGAGCGCTACTGGGGCCGGTTCGGCGCCGCGGGGCTCCTGGCGGTGGATCCCCATCAGGGCGTACTGCTGCAGCACCGCGTGTCGTGGAGCCACTTCGGCGACACCTGGGCGCTGCCGGGAGGCGCCCGCCACGAGGACGAGTCGGCGTGCGACGCCGCGCTGCGCGAGGCGGCCGAGGAGGCCGGCGTGCCGGACGGAGCGATCCGTCCCCGGGTGCTGAGCGTTTTCGATCTCGGGTACTGGAGCTACACCACGCTGGTCGGCGATGTCGTGACGCCGTTCGAGCCGACGATCAGTGATCCCGAGAGCCGCGAGCTGGCGTGGGTGCCGATCGACGACGTGCCCCGGCATCCGCTGCATCCCGGCTTCGCCGACTCGTGGGGCCGGCTGCGGGGCCTCGTGCCGGTGCGGCCCGCGATCGTCGTGGACGCCGCGAACGTCGTCGGCTCCGTGCCGGACGGATGGTGGCGGGATCGGGCGGGCGCTGCCCACCGCCTGCTGCAGCGGCTCTCGGCCCTCGCCGCCGACGGCGTGCCCGCCGACGCGCTCGGGCTTTCCGAGCACACGTGGTTCCCCGAGTGGGTCGTGGTGGTCGAAGGACAGGCTCGTTCGGTCGCAGCCGCCGAGGGCGTCGAGGTGGTGCGCGCCGAGGCATCCGGTGACGACAGGATCGTCGCCGAGGCGCAGCGGCTCGTCACTGCGGGGCGGACCGTGACGGTGGTCACGAGCGATCGCGGTCTGGCCGAGCGGTCGACGGATGCCGGAACCGCCGTCCGCGGCGCCCGCTGGCTGCACGACATCCTGCCCCTCGGTCGTTGAGCGAGCGAAGCGAGACGAAACGCTCATTCAACGGCCGGCGACGTCCTGCCCGTCGGTCGTTGAGCGAGCGAAGCGAGACGAAACGCTCATTCAACGACCGGCGACATCCTGCCCGTCGGTCGTTGAGCGAGCGAAGCGAGACGAAACGCTCATTCAACGACCGGCGACATCCTGCCCGTCGGTCGTTGAGCGAGCGAAGCGAGACGAAACGCGGTGAGCCGCGCTCATCCTCGCTCACTCAACGCCCGAGGGCGTCCCCGTCGCGGCCCCGGAGCCGGTCGATGTCGCGGCGCTCGCGCTTGGTGGGGCGACCGGCGCCGCGATCGCGCACCGGCACGAACGCCGTGAGCTCGCGGGGCGGCGGGGGAGGCGTGCGGTCCTCGACGGCTTCGGCGGCCACGGCGGCGCCGACGCGCTTGGAGATGGGCTTCTTGACGACGAGGATGCGGTCGAACCCACTGATGCGCACGCGCAGCTCGTCGCCGGGGCGAACCGGCTGCGCGGCCTTCGCGCGGTCGCCGTTGAGCCGGACATGCCCGGCGCGGCATGCCGTCGTCGCGGCCGAACGCGTCTTGTAGACCCTGACCGCCCACAGCCACGCATCGACGCGGGCGGACGGCGGGGTATCGGTCATGCCGCCACCTCGGCGGCGACGGCGGAACGGCGTGCGCGGACGGCGACGAGCACTCCTGCAGCGATGAGGCCCTGGCCGGTGCAGTACGTGAGCATGACGACCGGGCTCGTCCAGCCGGGCATCGCTTCGGGCACGAAGAGGCGGAACGCCAGCACCGTGTCGGACGCGAGGAAGAACGCACCACCCCACGCGATGAGCGGGTGGCAGCGGGCAGCGCCGGCGGCGGTGGCCCCGAGGACGAGTCCGTACACCGCCACCGGGACGAGCAGCGTCCCGAGGCTCGGCCACAGCACCGCGAGCAGCACGACCCACCACACCACGTACACCGCGGACCACAGCGGAGGCCGGCGCACTGCGAGCACGCGCCAGAACAGCCAGATGTAGCAGAGGTGGGCGAGGCCGAACCACAGCAGCATCATCGGCACGGTGGGAAGCCCGGGGAAGAACGTCGCGGCGCCGTCGCCGAGCCATGACAAGCCCAGCGCGATGGCGAGCAGCGTGTGCGCGGTGGTCCAGGCGCGCCCCCACGCGGTCCACACGACGGCGAGCGCGAGCAGCGGCATGAGCGCCAGCTTCGTGGGAGCGGCCAGCGCTTCGGCGCCCGCGGCAAGGGCGGCGACGTGCACTCCCGACACGACGATGTACGGGATGAACGCGATCCACAGTCGACGCATGATCCTCCTCGATACGTGCACGACACGGGCCTTCACATCGTCGCATGTCGCGTGGCGCCCCCGCGCCGACTGTGGAGGATCGCGGATGCTGCGCCAGGCGTCAGCCCGTGAGGTCGAGCGACACGATCGCGAGGTCGGGACGCGGTCGCGCCACTTCACGGAAGCCGGCGGACCGGAAGGTCGAGACGACGCCGTGGAAGAGTTCGTTCGAGGTCTTCTTGCGCCCGGCCGCCGGATCGAACGGGTATGCCTCGACGACGCGCGCGCCGCCCTCGCGGGCATAGTCGATCGCGGCGCGGAGCAGCTCGTCGTTCAGTCCTGCCCGGCGGTGCTCGTTGCGCACGACGAAGCAGCTGACGGCCCACACGTCGGGGTCGTCCCAGGGCTCTTCTGATCCCGCGGTGAAGTTGCGCGTGCGGCCCAGCCGCACCTGTCTCGTGCGCGGCCCGACGCGCACCCAGCCTGCAGGCTCGCCGTCGACGTAGGCGACGAGCGCGGGCGGCGGACCGGCGTCGACCTCGTCGCGCAGCAGCGCCTCCCGCTCCTCCTTCGACGTGTTCTGCCATTCCTTGTTCGTGAGGGTCCACCACTGGCATTGGCAGCTGCGGCCGTCTCCGCCGCCGCTCAGGGCGTGCTGGGCGTCGTCGAAGCGGTCGGCGGTGACGGGTTCGATTGTGATGTGCGCCATGCCGCGACGCTATTCGTCAGCGCCGACACCGGCAAGGGAGACGGATGCCACGCCCGGCGCATCGCCGGTTCGCGACGCTCCCGCGGACCGGGTAGGATGGTCGAGTTGTCCGCGCGCGAGCGGGGGCATCGGGATGTGGCGCAGCTTGGTAGCGCACTTGACTGGGGGTCAAGGGGTCGCAGGTTCAAATCCTGTCATCCCGACGAAAAGCCCGGAGAGACGCAAGTTCTTTCCGGGCTTCCGTCGTTCCTGGGCCGAAGTGACCGCAGATCGACGAAAGTCCCGCGACCCTCGAGAAGATCTCGTCGGCGTATGGGTGACGCGTCGGCGAGACGTGGACGGTCAGCGGCGCCCACGGCGACCGATGGTTGAATGGCCGGATGGTTCAGCAAGTGGCGATGACTCGCCTTCGGAAGCTTGCGCCGGGGGACCGGGTGGCGGTGCTGTCGCCCTCCTTCGCGGCTCCCGGCTTCGCTCCCGCTGTGCATGAGCAGGCGATGCGCAGGATTCAGGCTGACCTGAGTCTCATCCCGGTCGAGTTCCCCACGACACGTGCGTTAGGGGCATCGCCCGAGGCTCGAGCTGCGGACGTCAACGCCGCGTTCGCGGATCCGACTATCGGCGCCATCTTTTCAAGCGTCGGCGGTGACGACCAGATCACCGTGATCCCTCACCTCGACCCGGGCGTCGTGAGCGAGAACCCGAAGCCGTTCTTCGGCTACAGCGACAATACGAACATCCTCAACTGGTTGTGGCAGCTGGGTGTTCCGGGCTTCTACGGCGGGTCCACCCAGGTCCATCTCGGTCCAGGTCCGGGCATCGACCCCGTCCATCTGGCCGGCCTGCGCGCCGCACTCTTCGACGGCGGGGAGGTCGAGATCACCGAGCCGGGCGAATCCGAGGACTTCGGGCCCGACTGGCTCTCGCCGGCAGCCCTCGTGGAGTTCGGCCGCCGCGAGCCCACAGAGCCGTGGGCATGGGCTGGTCCGCACCGTGTGGTCGAGGGAAGAACCTGGGGTGGGTGCTTCGAGGTCGTGGATCAACTCGCGGTCGCAGGGAGGATGCCCTCGTCGGATGCGCTTCGCGGCGGGATTCTGATCCTCGAGTCCAGCGAGGAGGTTCCGCCCGCGGTCCTGATCGGGCGCTGGCTGCGTGCGCTCGGCGAGCGTGGTGTGCTCGGCGCCGTCGATGCGGTTGTCGTTGCCCGGCCGCCGGTGAGCTCGCACGAGTCGGTTCCCGACGATGCGACCCGCGATCGTCTGCGCCGGGAGCAACGCGAGGTGGTGATCGCCGAGGTCGGCAAGTACAACCCCGATGCGGTGGTGTGCCTGGGGCCACCATTCGGTCACACCCGACCTCAATGGGTGATCCCGTATGGCGGGCTGCTGAGACTCGACTCGACGGCGCGGACGCTCACGGCGGTGTACTGAACCATGGCGACACCGTCGTGTCGACCTTCTGGGGTCGATCGAGGGGCAGTGCGGTAGATCGCCGCGCGAAGTCTTGGCGTGGAGCCTGTTCCGTCAACGGGGAGTCCGGTCTTGATCACGCGATCTCTTCCCGACGCGATCTCGGGACCTGTCAGATCGCCGCCCATCCGCCGTCGACGGCGAGGATCGCGCCGGAGACGTTCGATGCGTCGTCGCTGAGGAGCCACGTGATGGCCGCTGCGAGCTCTTCGGGTCGGGCCACCGGCGGCACGTTCGTCTGCAGGAAGGGGCCGAGACGCGTCTGGCCCCACTCGGAGCGGAACGGCGCCTCGATGCTCGTGGCCACCGGCCCAGGGGCGACGGCGTTGCATCGCACGCCCTTCGGCGTGTAGAAGAAGGCGGTGCTCACGGTGAAGCCGTTCACGGCGTGCTTCGACGTCGTGTACGGGGTGCCCGCGGCGGAACCGCGCAACCCGGCCTCGGAGCCGACGTTGACGATGCTGCCGCTGCCGCGGCCGAGCATGATCGGCAGCACCGCGCGAGTCAGCTTCATCATGCCGGTCAGATTGACCGCGAGTACGCGGTCCCATGTGCTGTCGGCGATCTCAGCGGTGGGTTCGAATCCGTCCATGATGCCCGCCACGTTCGCGAGGCCGTCGACTCGGCTGCCGGCGGCGGCGAGGATCGCCCCGATGCCGTCCGGGTCGGTGATGTCGGCCGTCACCGCGACGATGTCGCCGTCCACCTCGGCGGACAGCGCGGAGAGCCGCTCCGCCGAGACGTCCACGGCGATGACGCGGCACTCCTCTGCCGCGAGGCGTTCGGCGGTGGCGCGGCCGATCCCCGCTCCGGCGCCGGTGACGATGACTGTGCAGCCCGAGAATCGGTGAGCGTAGTGAGTCATGGTGATCCTTTCGTCTGACACCTCATTCGAGCGGTGCGCCGTCCGCGGCGCCGGGCCGAAGGTCCCGCGGTGTTCCCGTCGATGGGATCTTCGACCCGTGCGAGAGGGGATGCCGCGGCTTGACCTTCCTGACAGCGGCAGCAGTGCCCCTCCACGCACCGGCTCGTTCACCCTCGAAGGGGAACGACGCAGAGCGGTGCGCTGATCACGCCGATCAAGTCCAAACCGACCGAGCCCACGAGCCCTCCGGCGAGGATGCCACGGCGGTGGGTGCCGATCACGAGCAGCGAGCTGAGGCGGCTCGCGGCGGCGAGAGCCGTGCTGGGATTGGCCTGCGTGAGGACGACGTGCACTTCGACGCCCGGACGTACACCGCGGACTCGGTCGGCGGCATCGGCGGCGAAGCGCTGGTGTTCGGTGTGCAGGCGGCGCATCGACATCGGCTGCGGATCCGGTGCGGCGTCCGTCGACAGTGGGCCGAACCAGGCGTGCAGGAGGTGCAGCGGGCGAGAGGCGGCGTCCGCCTCGGCGGCGGCGAAGTCTACGGCGGCCTCAGAGGACCCGTCGTCCGCCAGACCGACCGTCACCGCACCATCGACCGCCACCCAACCGCGCGGGACGACACAGGTCGGGGTCGCAGCCTCCGCACTCACCCGCTGCGGAAGCCATCCGTGCAGCGCGGCCCTGACGGGGTGACCGCGATCGACCCCGACCACGAGGAGGTCTGCCCCCGCCGCGACCTGAACGAGCGAGCCGGGCATCACGCCGTCGACGCGGGTAGTCTCCACAGGCAATCCGGGCACTCGTGTCGTCAGCCGGGCCTTGGCCTGCTCCAGCCGGTGATCCGCGTCCGCCTGGTCGGAGAGGAATGTGTTGGCCACGAGCATCACTTCGACTCGCATGGCCGCGCGGAGCGCGCGATCGGTCACCCAGTCCAGCGCGGATTCCGCGGCAGGGCTGCCGTCGTATCCCACCACGACCTTCTCCATGACTCTCTCCTCGACGTCCCTTCCAGGAGTCACGGTATTGATCCGCCGACGTCGTGGCCGGGACCAACGTCCCTGGCATCCCCGCGATCCCTGTCACGGAGGTCGAGCCGCACCGTGCCCCCGCTCCGCAGCTGGGCGTGCTGTCCGTCGACCACGACTCGGATGGACCGTGCGTCCCCTCGCCCCGACGTGAGTTCCATCGTCTCTTGCGTGACGACGAGGGTCAGGAAGTGTCCTCGATAGCGCAGTTCGCATGCGAGGCGGTCGATGGCATCCGGAAGCTGGGGATGCAGGTGAAGGGCGTCGTCGCGCAGCTCGAGGCCGGTGTATCCGCGCTGAAGGATGTCGGCTGTCGCGGCCATCGCACCCAGATGGATCCCTTCGCGCGTCGTTCCGCCCTGCCTGTCTTTGAGATCGGCCTCCAGTGCCTCGCGCAGCAGATGCCAGGACGCGCGTCGGTGCCCTCTGGCCAGTACCCACGAGTGCACGACGCGACTGAGCGTCGAACCGTGCGTCGTGCGCGCCAGGTAGTACTCGATCGTCGGCGGGATCGATTGCGGGTCGAAGTCGTACCCCAGGCGCGTCATCGTGGACGCGAGCTCTTCGGCACTGAACAGATAGAAGAGCATGAGGACGTCGGCCTGCTTGGAGACCTTGTAGCGGTTCGTCGAATCGCCTTCCGCGGCGAGGATGAGATCCAGTCGCCCGATATCGCCGTACCGAGTTCGATAGGCGCCGAGGTCGAGCTCGTCGAGGTCTGCGTAGCCCTCGAATTGCGCCATCATGCCCGACGGCAGGAACGGCACGTACAGCCGTCGGCTGAGCGCGTTCCACCGATCCAGCTCCTCCTTCCCCAGTCCCAGGCGCTGCCAGAGCCCGTCGGTGTGGCGGTCGCCGAGGAGATCGTGCGCACGCAGTGTCACCGTGAACACCCACGCAGCGAGCACGGCGACGTAGGCGTTGTCGTCGACGCCGCTCCCCGGGCGACCGGGGTAGCAGTCGTGGAATTCGTCGGGGCCCATCATCCCGCGCAGGTTGTAGCGCCCGGTGTGTGCGTCGAACTCCGCACGCGCCGACCAGAACCGCGCGATCTCGACGAGCAGTTCCGCGCCGTACGAGGCGAGGAACTCGACGTCGCCCGTCACCTGGAAGTAGTGCCAGGTGTTGTAGGCCACTGCCAGCCCGATGTGGAATTGCCGGCGCGAGTTGTCGGTCAGCCACGCGGAGGAAAGAGGGTTGTACAAGAAGGGGGGCGTGTCCTCGCGCCCGTCGCTTCCGCTCTGCCAGGGAAACAGCGCGCCGTTCGCACCGATGGATTCGGCAAGCCTGCGCGCTTCGGGGAGCCGACGGTAGCGGTACATCAACAGCGACCTCGTCAGCTCGGGGGTTCGCAGGTTGAGCATCGGGAACACGAACAGCTCGTCCCAGAACACGCGCCCGTGATAGGCCTCCCCATGAAGCCCTCGGGCGGGGACTCCGACATCGCTGTCGGCGGTATGCCGGGACAGGGTCTGCGCCAGATGGAACAGGTGCAGATTGACGGTCCGCTGCACCTCCCCGTCCGCGACTCGTCGGTTCTCCGCCGTCTCGACATCGAGCCGCATCAGTCCCCATGCGCGATGCCATTCAGCTGTATGAGCGCGCAGAGCCTCCGAGAATTCCGGAGCATGTGCGAGCTCTCGCCGCGCCGCGACGGCGGGCTCGGAGATCGCGTGATCGCGTGACGTGAATACAGCCGCGGTCTTGTCGATGACGACAGCTGTACCCCGCGCGGCGCTGCCATCCCACTGCACGCCAACGGCTGCGTCGCGTTCGAGAGCGGCAACCGTCGACGGGGACCCGTCGACGCGGGTGCGCATCGCCACCGCGATGCGGAGCTTGGATTGCAGGGTCTCGGCCACGAGGACGGCCGATCCCTCCGTCAAGGGGTCTGCGTGCCGGATGATGAGATGTCTACCGCCAAGCCCACGGAATGACTCGACGTTGCCGTTCGAGACTGCCCCATCCGTCCACGACTCGGCATGCAGCGCACCGGACCAGTTCACGGGGAGGACGGTGGTGCGCAGGTACCCGAGATGTGGATGCCGCATGGAGACGAACCGCTCCTGCCGGACCACGGTCCTGTCACCGGCAGGGTCCTCGACGCGAAGTTCCCGGAGGAGAACCCCACGGCGCATGTCCAACTGCCGATGATCGTGTTCATAGTGTGCGATCTGCGGATCCAGCAGCTGCCCGCCGGGCGTGTGGAGCGTGAGTCGAAGCCAGTTCGGCAGGTTGACAATGCTCTCGTCCTCGCTTCGCACGCCGTGGACCGAGGAAGTCAGCCGGTCGTAGACGCCGGCCACATAGGTGCCGGGGTAGTGCGCTCCGTCCGAGATCGCCTCCGGCGCCGCACCGCGAGTAGCGAAGTACCCGTTGCCCAGAGTGAGGAGAGCCTCCCACGTTCCCTCCTCATGCAGGTTCGCGTGGGGGACATCCAGGTCCCAGTCGGTGAGCCGACGACTGCACAGTCCGCACTCGGGCCACACGTCCGAAGCGGGGAGCGGTGGACGCATGTCGGGCCTCCGGAGTGGTGAGAGTCGCCGGAGAGAGTACTCGGACGCGGTCCGGTCGGTTCACTGGGTCATCGGTGCACGCGACGCTTCACCTGTCACCGGCCACGAGATGAGTGTGCGCCACGTCGCGGGATCCGGTTCGACCTCCGGATCACTCAAGTAGCTCTCCCACATGACGTCACTCGGCGTCAGGCCTCGGACGGCGACGAAGTCCTCGATGGCGGCGTACGTCTGCACCAGAGTGTCGTACGGTCCGATGTGGACGGCCTCGACGACGCTGCCGCCGGGCAGCAACCCCGGTTCCACCTCGCCGGAGCCGGTCACCGGCGCGGCGACGGGGAACCCGGCCTCTACGTCGACAGCGGCTCCGGGCATCCCGTAGTACTTGCCGTACGGCGGCCCAGCGGGCTGGACCCCCTGTGCTGTGAGCACGCGCATCGTCTCGGCGAAGGCGTGCGAGAAGAAGTCGGTCAACTCATCCGTCGGCACCGTCTTGCGCACACCTGCGGTGAGCACTTCAGCGCGTTCGGTGACTTCGATGTCAGTCATGCGGCACTCCTGTCGTTGTCGCCCCGCATCGAACGCCCAGAAGACGTCGCACGGGGGCCGGCCATCGCCCTCAGTCTGGGGCGGGAACGGGCCGCTCGCTGGGTCATTGGTCCCGCCGATCGGCGCGCCGAGTCCTCACCTCGGGGTGACACTCCGGGCATGAGTCTCATCGGGGCACCGTCGGACGCGGCCTACATGAACCAGCGATTGAGGGCATCCTTCCGGGGCCCCTCTTCCGCCGTCGGGGAGGGGCCCTCATTCGACGTCGTACACGAGGTGCGTCGCGTTCGGGCTCACGGTCACCTCTCGCTGCACGAGGGACCGCGAGGCTCCCTCGGAGAAGAGGGGAGTGCCCGCCCCGAGCACCACCGGCGCGAGATGGAGCGACAGCGTGTCGACGAGCCCGGCGGCGAGGGCGGAGCCGATCAGTTCGCCGCCGCCCATGAGTACGACGTCGAGGTCTTCGCCGCGCCGGGCCGAGGCCGCCGCGGCGCGCGAGCGTGCGACCTCGATCGCATCGGCCAGTCCGGTGGTGACGAAGGTCCAGTCCAGTTCCGAGAGCCGGACGCTCTCGGGCCGGGCGCTCGTCACGACGACGAACGGCGGCTTGCCCACTTCGCGCGCACCGTAGCCGACCTCGTCGCTCCAGCCGTGCGGGCCGTCGACGATGTCGAACAGCCGGCGGCCCATGACGACCGCTCCCGAGCGGGTCGTCGCCTGCGCGACGACGTGCCGGTCGACGGGATCGTCGGAGAACGCCCACGTGTGGAGCGCTTCGCCGCCGTCGCCCAGCCCGTTGTCGGATCCGGCGTTCGGGCCGGTGACGAAGCCGTCGAGCGAGATCGAGATGTCGGCGACCACCCGCGTCATTGTTCCTTCTCCTTCTCTGGCCGCGAAGGCCTTGTCGAGCGACTCGCCCATGTCGTATGCGGACAAGCAGTTGATCAACGGAGTGGTCGAATACAAGAGAAGATCGCAGAACACGTTCCGTCAAGACCCGAGCCGGCCTCCGTGAACCTGTGGGCCGTACAGATTCGGGGCGTACGGTGCGGATATGGAGACACAGACACGAACGAGCGGCGCACACGCCGCGACGCTGGGCCTGGGATCGGTGCTGGTGGGTTCGTTGCCTGCTTCGCTGATGACAGATAACGCACCCGACCGCTACACCGTCGAAGCGGTGTTCACGCGTCGCCCAGAGCGGGACGAGGTGGCGGAGATCCTCGGGAACGAGACCCGCGAGTTCCTCGCGACGGCCGGGTATCCGACCGTGGAGGTGAGAGTCTCGGACCGACGTCTCGAGATCGCCCACACGAACCTGCAAGAACTGCGCGATGGGCTCTCGACACGACTGGCTGATCGGCTCGCAGAGATCAGCGACGGCGTTCACGCCAAGCAGGATGCCGCGGCCGCACGATCTCACGACAGGGCCGCGAACGAGCAGGCCCGGGTGGCGACGGTGGCGGCGCTGGCGGAATCGGTGACGTTCACGACGTCGCGGGACACCGCGGCGAGCGCGGCGCCGGGCACGGCGGGCACGGTCGCCGCTGACCGAGCCCAGATCGATGAGTGGACCGACGAAGGCGGTCGCGGGCGCTGATCCGCGTCGTCTCCGACGACAACATGGAACGACCACACGCGGCCGTCGTCTACAACCCGACGAAGGGGCCGATCGACCGGCTCCGTCGCGCCGTCGCCGCGCAGCAGGCGGATGCCGCGTGGGCTGAGACCCGCTGGTACGAGACCCGCAGCGACGACTCCGGGCGCGCGGCGGCAGGCCAGGCGCTCGCCGACGGCGCCGAGGTCGTGATCGTCGCCGGAGGCGATGGCACCGTCCGCGCCGTCGCCGAGGTCCTGCACGGCACCGGCATCCCTGTCGCGCTGCTGCCGACCGGGACCGGCAACCTCCTCGCGCGAGCGCTGGACATGGTCATCAACGACGTCGAGGCATGCGTTGCGGCGGCGTTCTCGGGCGACACACGCTCCGTCGACGTCGGCGTCGCCGAACTGGAAAGCGAGTCGGGCGAGCGGAGCACGCACGTGTTCCTCGTGATGGCAGGCATCGGGCTGGACGCCGAGATGGCGCAGAACACGAACGCGCTCGCCAAGAAGCGCTTCGGCTGGCTCGCCTACATCACCCCCATCGCCCGGTCGGTCATCGCGAACCGGCTCTTCCACCTCGACTACCGGGTGGACGACGGACGCGTGAGATCGACTCGGGCCCACACGGTGATCGTCGGCAACTGCGGAACGCTGACCGGGAACATGCTCCTGATCCCGCGCGCGATCATCGACGACGGGCTGCTGGATGTCGTGATGATGCGCCCGAAGGGGCGCCTCGGGTGGGCGGGCATCGGAACGCGCCTCACCCTGCAGGGCATCGCGCGTCGGTCCCGCTTCAGCCGTCGACTGCTCGGGGCGACGCCCGACCTGCATTCGCTGGCCTATGTGCAAGGGCGGCGGTTCGAGGCCCGATTCGACGTTCCTCACCTCATCCAGCTCGACGGCGACAGCTTCGGCCTCGTCACGCGGGCGCGGATCAGCGTGCGACCGGGCGCGCTGCGGATCCGCGGCGCGACCGGGAACGGAGCCGCCTAGGGCCGGTTGCGCCGGGCGTTCTGGCGGAGGAACCCGAACAGGAGCGTGCCGACGAACAGCACGATGCCGATGATCGCGAGCCACAGCAGGCCCTCGAACACGAACCCCACGATCGACAGCACCACCCACGCCACGAGCAGGATCAGAAGAACTGTCCACATGTGCGTCACGATACGCTCAATCGCGCATTCGTACACTGCTGTGGGATCAACCCCGACATCGGAGGTGAGGCGATGAGCACAGCTGCGCACGCGCACGACGGTCGTCGCGGCTCGTGGATCGCGCGCCGGTGGCCGAGCCTTGCCGGACTCGCATTCGGCGGAGCGCTCGCCGTCGCCTACTGGGTCGGATTCTCGAGCACCGCCCAGGCGGGCCAGGTGCTCACCGCCGCGGGCTTCGTCTATCTCGGCTCGGCCGCGCTCGGCAGCCGCCGCGCCGCCTGGCCGCTGTTCGCACTCACGTTCGTCGTGATCGGGGTGGGGTTCGCCGTCCCCGCGTTCGATCCGGGGTGGACGATCGTGGGTGCCGCGGTCGTGATCGCGGTGATCGGTCTCGTCCGAGGCGCGATCAGGCCGGGGTGGGGGCTGCCGCTCCAGGCCCTCGCGATGGCGGCCATCGTGCTCGTCGCCCTCGGCGTCGCGCTCGTGAGCGGCCGCGTGGCCGGCCTCCTCGTCGGAGTGGGACTCCTGGCGCACGCGGCGTGGGACGTCTACCATCTGCGCACCCAGCGCGTCGTCGCCTCGTCGATGGCCGAGTTCTGCTGCGTTCTGGACACCGTGCTCGCCGTGACGCTGATCGTGGTGTCCCTCTCGCGCTGATCGGCACGCGCCTAGCGGGAGTCCGCGGGTATTTCAAGCCCCTCGGCAAGGACTGCGCGCGACGCCACGCTGGAATCGGAGAGGAGTGCGACATGACTTTCGAACCAGAACAGCCGGACGTCGCGCCCGCCGCGACGGGACAGGCCCACGATGCCGCGCACGGCGCCGAACACATCGACCAGGAGCACACGACGACGGATCACGACGTCATCCGGCAATGGGCGGAGGACCGGCACGCGACGCCGGCGACGCTCGAAGGAGCCGAGCACGACGGACACCTCGATCTGCTGCGGTTCGACTTCGGCTTCGGCATGGTCGAGGCCGAGGAGGAGAAGCTGCGCGAGGTGAGCTGGGATGAGTGGCTCCGGGCCTTCGACGAGCACGGCCTGAGCTTCGTGTACCACGACACCCGTGCCGACGGATCGCGCTCGAACTTCTTCCGGCTCGAGAACCGCTGACACCCGCGCGTCCGGCCCGCGACCCCAGGTGAGCGAGACTGGTCGCATGGGTTTCACGCGCGCCGAGCTGGAGGGTCACCGCGGGCGGAGCGTTCCGGACCTCATCCCCGCGCATCCGCGGCTCGTGTTCGTCGGGATCAACCCGGGTCTGTGGACGGCCGCGACCGGCGTGCACTTCGCGCGTCCCGGCAACCGCTTCTACCCGGCGCTGGTTGCGGCAGGCATCATCCCGCGGCTGCCGAGGATCGACGAGGACGGCATGCCGGAGGCCGATCGGCGCATGTTCCTCGACGCGGGCATCGGCATCTCGAACGTCGTGCACCGCGCCACGGCGCGTGCCGACGAGCTCGCGCGCAGCGAGCTGCGCGCGGGAGCGGAGCGACTGACGACGGATGCCGCGTCGTGGCGCGCGCGTGTGATCGCGGTCGTCGGGGTCACCGCGTACCGCCAGGGCTTCGCGCGTCCGCGCGCGCTCGCGGGCCGGCAGCACGAGACGCTCGGCGGCGCGGAGCTGTGGGTCGTGCCCAACCCCAGCGGCTTGAACGCCCACGACACGGTCGCCTCGCTCGCCGACGCCTACGCGGCGCCTGCGCGGGCCGCCGGAGTGATCGCGTGACCGCGCCGCGGCGACAGGTCGCGGCGCCGCGGGTACGCACACGGCGACTGGTCGCGGCCGTGACGCTGGCCGTGGTGGTCGTGGCGGGACTCGTGGTCCTTGGCGCTCTCCCCGACACCGCTGCGACCGACATCGCGGGCGACGCGCTCTACGCGGGGGCGGCGTACCTGCTGGTCGTGGCGGTCGCGCCTCGCCTTCCCGCGCTCGCGGTCGGCGCGATCGCCGCCGCGTGGTGCGTGGGCGTCGAGCTCTTCCAGCTCACCGGGCTGCCGCTCGCGTGGGGCGCGGCCTTTGCCCCCGTGACGCTCGTGCTCGGGACGGTGTTCGACGCGCGAGATCTCGCGGTATATGTCGTGACGATCGCCCTGGCCACGGTGGTCGACCTCGCGGGATCCCGCGGCCGGCGCACGACGTAGCGGTCAGGGCGCGGCATCCGGCCCCGGCTCGTCACGCTGGGCGCGCTGTGCCCGGGCGCGCGCGATCACAAGGCCTCGCTGCGAGGTCGTGAACCGGTCGAGCATGGCGCGCAGCTCGGCCGCGTCGACGTCGGCGCCGAACACCTCGCCGCCGGGCTGCAGCATGATGCCGTCGGCGAGCGTGCCGGCGGTCACGACGTCGAATCCGAGGTCGTCGACGAGCCGTGCGACGGCGGCGACGTCGCCGGGGTCGTCTCCGGCGATCGCGATGGCCTTGCGGCCCGGCGCGCCGGCGGGCCGGGCCTCGTCGGCGAGGTCGCGATACGACATGTGGTTGAGGGCCTTCACCACGCGCGAATCCGGCAGGAACCCCTGCACGATCTCGCTCGTCGAGGTGAGCGGGTCCGCGAACTCCTCCTGCAGGCCGTCGACCTCCCACCAGTAGTTCGTGGCATCGATGACGAGCTTCCCGTGGAGTGCCTCGACGGGCAGCGCGCGGTACCGGGGGAGCGGCAGGGCCAGGACGACGGCGTCGGCACGCCGGGCGACGACGGATGCCTCGGCCGCGGTCGCGCCGGGCGCCACCGCGTCCAGCTGCCCGGCGATCCTCGCCGCCTCACCCGACCCCGCGACGAGCACGCGATAGCCCGCGCCGAGGGCGAGCCGGGCGATCACGAGGCCGACCTTCCCGGCGCCGACGACCCCCAGCGTGCGGATCGGACGCGCCGCGTCGTCCTGGCTGGTGTTCACCACGTCAGGCTATCCGCGGCATCGTGAGCGCCGAGTGCTTGCGGCGTCCGCCGACCGCGCAGACCATGGACACATGGGGGATGCCGAAGCCCGCTCCGGCGCGTCCGCGCGCGGCACCGCGGCGTCGACGCGGCGCCGCGCGATCGCGTGGAGCCTGATCGCGGTCGCCATCGCGGTCGTCGCCGTGTTCGTGGGCGCGCTGCTGTGGCCGACACCGGCGCCGACCACGGCGGCACCCTCGGCGACGCCCACCGTCGCCTCGCCGTCCCCGACGCCGAGTCCCACTCCGGCCCCGACTCCGACGCCGACCGGGTTCGCGCCGAACACCGCGTCGTACGACATGGGCGCGCTGGCGCAGGTGAACGTCTTCAGCGTCCTCCCCGCGCTGCCCGTGGACGATGCGCCCTTCGCCGCGCCGCTGCCCGAGCACGCGGTCGCCCACGGCGTCGGCGCGCCGATCTGGGCAGATCCGACCGGCGAGCCGGTCGCGTACCTGCCGCGGGAGTTCCCCTACGGCGGCACGGCGGTCCCCGTCGTCGAGAAGCAGGCGCACTGGATCAAGGTGCTGCTGACCGGCCGTCAGGCGATCCCCTCGGCCGGGAACCCGGCGCAGGTCGCGGGCTGGCTGCGAGTCTCCGACGTCGAGCTCGCGCCCACCGCGGCCAGCGTCGTTGTGAGCATCTCGGACCGTACGATCGACATCGTCCGCGACGGCGTCGCCGAGCGCATCGCGACGGACTTCGCGTGGGGCACCGACCACACGCCGACGCCTCTGGGGCGCACGTTCATCATGACCACGCGCGTCGTACCCGAGTACTGGTACACGCGCGGACACCCGATCGTCTACCTGTCGGTGCAATCGCCGACGCTCGACGGCTTCGGGGGAGCGGATGTCGCGGTCACCGCCTTCCACTACCACGACGACAGGTCGGGGGCGATCTCGAACGGCTGCCTCCGGGTCGACCCCGCTGCGATCGGGCGGCTGGCCGAGCTTGCCGAGGGCACGCCCGTCATCGTGAACCCCTGAACGTGGGATGCTGGGACCCTCCCCTCGACCCCTCCGGAAGGATCCTCATGCAGCAGCGCGCACTCGGCGGCACGGGACGCTCGATCTCGGCGATCGGCCTCGGCACGTGGCAGCTCGGCGCCGACTGGGGTGCGGTCAGCGAAGAGGACGCGACGGCGGTGCTCGCGGCATCCGTCGACCGGGGCGTGACTCTGTTCGACACCGCCGATGTGTACGGCGACGGGCGCAGCGAGTCGATCATCGGCCGGTTCCTGTCGGACCGCCCCGGACACGGGATCACCGTGGCGACCAAGATGGGCCGGCGCCTGCCGCAGGAGCCCGGGAACTACTCGCCGGAGAACTTCCGCGTGTGGACCGACCGGTCGCGCCGCACCCTCGGCGTCGACACGCTCGACCTGGTGCAGCTGCACTGCCCGCCGACGGCGGTGATCGAGGACGACGCCACGTACGATGCGCTCGACGCGCTGGTCGCCGACGGCACGATCGCCGCATACGGCGTCTCGGTCGAAACGTGTGCGCAGGCGCTCGCGGCGATCGCGCGCCCGAGCGTGTCGAACGTGCAGATCATCTTCAACCCGTTCCGGCTCAAGCCGCTCGACGAGGTGCTGTCGGCGGCCGCCGAGGCGGGGGTCGCCGTGTTCGCGCGCGTGCCGCTCGCGTCGGGCCTGCTGTCGGGCACGTACACGGCGTCGACCACGTTCGCCGAGAACGACCACCGCACCTACAATCGCCACGGCGAGTCGTTCGACCGCGGCGAGACGTTCTCGGGCGTCGACTACGAGGTGGGGCTCTCGGCGGCCGCCGAGCTGGCGGCGGCGCTCCCCGAGGGCGTGTCGCTGCCCGCGGCCACGCTCGCGTGGATCGCGGCCCAGACCGGCGTGACGAGTGTGATCCCCGGCGCCCGCAACGTGCGCCAGGCGCAGGCGAACGCGGATGCCGCGGCGCTGCTCGACGGCGACTTCGACATCGCGCAGTTCGATGCCGTCGTGCGCGAGGTGTACGACCGCGACCTGCGCGCGGCGATCCATCCGCTCTGGTGAATCACGGCACCACCACCGGTCGTTGAGCGGAGGGCGCTCTGGCGCCCGAAGACGAAACGCCCCGAGCCGACGTTCGACGTCGGTCCGGGGCGTTTCGTCTCGCTCGTTCCTCGCTCGCTCAGCGAGCGAAGGCGCGGTTACGGCGTGGGGTAGTCGACCACGAACTGCGGTGCGCCGGTGTTCGTGTTGTCGGCCTGGCCGCCGATGCCGTTCACCACGTGCTGGATCGTGCCGGCCGACAGGTTGACCGTCATGATGTGGTGCAGCTGCACGCCCGGTGTCTCGGGCACCGAGAACCCGTTCGCCG
Organism: Microbacterium cremeum; assembly: GCF_015277855.1. Classification (NCBI taxonomy): domain Bacteria; kingdom Bacillati; phylum Actinomycetota; class Actinomycetes; order Micrococcales; family Microbacteriaceae; genus Microbacterium; species Microbacterium cremeum. The sequence continues at coordinate 2,271,579 of NZ_CP063812.1, read as the reverse complement.
TGATGATCGACGGGTTGTTCTGGTTGAACACGTACACGCCGGCGCCGTCGAGGCGGTGCGTCGTGACGTCATCGGCGACCCGGTACCCGGGGTAGCCGAGGGTACCGTCGGGCTGCGTCCAGTCCGCCTGGGTCGGCGGGTCGTACGGCAGCTCGTTCTGGTACAGGATGACGCGGCCGTTCTCGCCGTTCCACAGCGTGTTGTGCTGCTGGAAGTGCTCGACGAACAGGCCCGTCGCGGTCACGCCGTCGCCGTTGACGATGACGCCGTTGAGTCCGGTGTTGGTGTTCCACCGGTCGGTGTCGCCGTTCACCCCCTGGGTGAAGCCTTCGACGCCGTGATCGCCGCGCCACACCCAGGTGTGGTCGATGAGCACGTTGTCGGCGTTGATCTCGAGCGCGGTGGTCGTCCGCCCGATGTGCGGTCCGCCGACGCGGAAGTACACGTCGCTCAGCGTGATCGGGTTCGCGGGGTCGAGCGCCTTGTCGCTGCCCGCCGCGCCGACGCGCATGAGCACCGGCGAGAGCTCGGTGCCGGCATCGATCGTGACGCCCGCGACGACGATGCCCTCGGCATCCTTCACCGCCAGCGGAACCGCGCCGCCCACTGCCGTGAGGGTCGCGTGCCCGAGACCGAGCACGACCGTGCCGGGCCGCTTCACCTCGATGGTGCGGTCGACGTCGTACACGCCGGGGGTGAGGATCAGGTGCGCACCGCGCGCGAGGGCGTTGTTGATGTCTTTCACCGAGTCGCCGGGGGTCGCGATGAAGAACTCGGTGATCGGGATGCTGCGCCCCGCCGTCTCGCCGTCGCCCCAGGTGATCCCGCTCGTGTTCTGCTCGGCCGCGGGGACCCGGACCTGGTAGCGGCCCTCGTCGTCGACGTAGAGGTACGGCTTCTCACGGCTGAGGGGCGTCTGGTCGATCGTCGTGTACGGCGGGTCGGGGAACGCGGAGTCGTCGGGGGCGCCGACGACGCCCGAGAACACCTGGTTCCACACCGCGTTGGACCACGAGGCGACCTCGCTGTTGCGGATGAGCCACTGCTGCTGCGAGCCGTTGATGACCGCCGGGAGGCGCGAGTCGGCGATGAACCCGCCGCTGGCGTACTGGGGTCCGGCCGTGCAGTAGTCCATGAGCGACAGGTTTCCGCCCGAGACGTCCAGCCGGCGCATCGAGACGGCCTGCGACACCGCCCAGAACTCTGCGCTCTGGCGGCATCCGTCCTGCCCGGCCTTGTCGATGTCGATCGAGAGGTTCGAGATCGTCCGCCAGAAGTTCACGAGGGCGATGCAGTTCGCGGTGCCGCCGCCTTCCAGACAGCGGTTGTAGACCTCGATCGCGCCGTGGACGGTGACGTCTTCGGGCGACGCCCCGAGTCCGGCGATCTCGGTGTAGTAGCCGACCTTCACCTGCAGCGGGTCCTCGGCCGAGCCGTACTGCCCCGGCAGGAAGTACACCGCCTGGCGGTTCGTGCTCATCTCGGCGTCGACCTGCTGCGCGTGCAGGGCGTCGAGGTCGGCCTGGATGTCGGCGAGCGGCGTGTCGGGCGTGTAGATCGTGACGTTCGGGCCGAGGTCCGGCGCGAAGGGGTCGACGGCGCGCGGCGGGGCGGCGGTGGCCGGGGTGGCCAGCAGCGCGCTCGTGACGAGCGCGGCGCCGGCGGCGACGGCACCGAGCCGGAGGGCGCGGCGGGGAACGGGGGCGGGCATGTGGAGTCCTCTCCGTTGAGGTGATGCGGCGGAATACCGTTACTTACTGGAATGTAACCAATCGTGGGAGCGGTCTCAAGGGGTATTTCCCGAGCTGCTCACCCCGGCGGTGTCAGGTCGATGCGCATCACCAGCCGGCGCTTGGTCGGATGCGCGACCTCGCGGAAGCCCGCCGCGAGAAACGGTCCGACCGGCCCGACGTTCATCTCGTCCCACGAGATCCGGCTTCCGCCGGTGAGCAGCGGGTAGCCCTCGACCGCCGCCGCGCCACGCTCGCGGGCGTAGTCCACCGCGGCTGCGACGAGCGGATACGTGAGCCCCTGGCCGCGATGCCCTCGCCGGACGATCAGGCAGGCGATCGCCCACACCGAGTCGTCGTCGGGGTCTTCGTCGCGGCCCTCCCACGGCACCGGCGACCCGCGCAGACGGCCGTACACGGCGCGCCGGTCGACTGCGCACCACGCGACCGGCTCGTCGTGGCGGTACGCGACGAGGCCGATCGTCTCGTTCGCACGGGGATCGCCGCAGTGCGTCTCGCTGCGCAGGATCGCAGCGCGCTCGGTCTCGGGGAGGTACCACCAGTCGCGATCGCCGAGGCGCTGCCGCTGGCACTGGCATCGCTTGGCGGCGCCGGTGAGGATCGCCTGCAGGTCGTCCCACGAGGCCTCGTTCGCAGGCACGATGCGCAACCCGTCCACGACGGCAGGGTATCCCTGGCATGCGACAGCGCGGGAGTAGGGTTCTGCTGTGCCCCTCGTCCCTCGCATCGCTGTCGTGATACCGTGCCGCGACGATGCCGGGTATCTCGACGCGTGCCTCGCCGCGCTCGCGGCGCAGTCCCACCCCGCCGACCGAGTGATCGTCGTCGACAACGCGAGCACGGATGCCTCGGCCTCCGTCGCGCGCCGGCACGGCGCCGACGTGGTGGCCGAGTCCGCCATCGGCATCTGGCCCGCGGCCGCGCGCGGCTATGACGAGGCGATGGCCGACGCCGACATCATCGCGCGGCTCGACGCCGACTCGCGGCCTCACCCGGATTGGATCGCGAGGCTCGTGCGCGCGTTCGTCGCCGATCCGTCGCTCGGCGTGCTCACCGGCGGAGCGGAGTTCTACGGCGGCACGGCCCTGCAGAACTATCTCGGCGAGCGGTGGTACATCGGCGGCGGGCACTACTGGATCAAGAAGTGGCTCGGCATCCCGCTGGTCTTCGGGTCGAACTTCGCCATGCGCACGTCGGTGTGGGAGCGGGTGCGCGATCAGGTCGACCGCGGCAACGCGCGCATCCACGACGACCTCGACCTGACGATCCGGCTCCGCGCCTCGGACGGCGTGCGGTACGACCCGCAGCTGCGCATGCCGGTGTCGGCGCGGCCGGTGCAGACGCTGTCGGGCCTGTCGCGGCGCATCGCGAAGGTGGCGACGACGTTCGCGGTGAGCTGGCCCGAGGGTGCCGCGTGGCGGCGACGCGACGGGGCGACGGATGCCGCGGCGGGCGCCGAGTGGATCCCCGAGGGCGACGACTGGACGCCCGAGTACGGGCGCTAGCCGCCCCGGGCGTCCGAGCAACCCGCTACCGTGGCGGGCATGCACGAGCTCACCGAAGAGGCGCTGGTCGCGGCATCCGTCGACTCGGTCTGGCTCGACCTCACCGGGGCCGGGCGCCTCGCCGAGTGGATCTGGCCGCCGAGATTCGAGACGACCGCCGTCATCGAGCTGCGCGAGCTGGGGCGGTGGGAGGTGCGGTCGGAGGTGGCCGGTCTCGCCGTCGAGGCGACGGTGCTCGCGTTCGACGCCCCGCGCAGCCTGAGGCTCGCGTGGCGCTGGGCGGGCGAGGAGCACTCCACCGATGTCGAGATCGCGCTGGAGAGTGCGGCGGATGCCTCGACCCGGGTGATCGTCCGGCACACCGGGTTCCTGTCGGCGGAGGAGCGGGCGAACCACGTCGAAGGATGGTCGAACTGCCTGCAGCGGCTCGTCGACCGGCACGGCGGGGCGCCGGGGGAGCGGCTCCGCTGATCGCGGCAGCGCGGGGCCGGTGTCGTGTCGCGGCGGTAGGGTCGACGCCGTGATCATCGAGTTCGAGTCCGACGTGTTCCGGTGGGACGCGCGGGAGGACTCATCGTGGTTCTTCACCGCGGTGCCGCCCGAGCTGAGCGACGACATCCGAGAGGTCCCGCGGCCCGCACGGGGCTTCGGGTCGGTGCGCGTGCGCGCCCGTATCGGCGGGTCGGAGTGGACGACGTCGATCTTCCCCGACTCGAAGAGCGGGTCGTACGTGCTGCCGCTGAAGAAGGCGGTGCGGGATGCCGAGGGCCTCGTCGACGGCGGCCCGGTGACGGTGCGGCTGCACGTGCTCGACGCCTGACGGAGGGCGGACCCGTCACGGGGCTGCCGCGGGCTTGCGGCAGGGTTGTCCGGTTGGCGGCGCCGGACGTCTCCTCGCGCGACGTGGGCCGGTGTCTTGATATGTATCACGAGCAGGCGGAGAATCTCCGGTACTGGGAAGGGTCGCCCGCGCTGGGAACCGCGTGCGCCAAGCACGCGGACGCGGGCGGTCTCTGGGGAGGGGATCAGTCATGCTTCGCATGCGTGCAATTCTGGGTGGGCGCGATCGCGCCTGTATCGGGGGGAACGCCGATGAAGGTCCGCGCCGTGGTGCGCGGGCCGCGGTGCGCTCGGGGACGGTGCTCGCGGTCGTGACCGCGCTCGTACTCTCGGGAGCGTCGTTCGCGTCGGCGGAGGAACCCGCCACCGGCACGACCGACGCGGTCGTGGCCGAGGCATCCGTCGCCCCGGAACCGGCGCCGCCGGTCGAGGAGCCTGCGGTCGAAGAACCGCCCGCGGCGGTGGAGGAACCAGCGGTGGTCGATCCGGCCCCCGCGGCCGAGCAGCCCGCCGGGCCGCCCGCCGAGCCGCCCGCCGAGGTGGCGCCGCCGGCATCGGCCGAGGAGAATGCGGCGGACGCTGCTGGGCCTGCTGAGGCTCCGGACGACGCCGACGCGGTCGATGAGGTGATGGCGCTCGCCGCCGCCGATGACAACGACCAGGTCTGCGCCGACCTCCACACCGGGCACGAGACGACGGTGGGCAAGCAGACGTCGTGGGAGATCACGGCGCCGCCCGGCATGCTCATCTACGGGTACTGCGTGAAGGCGGGATCGATCGAGCAGGGTGAAGGCCCGGTGTACGTCGTGCTGAACCCGCCCGTGACGTCGGTGACGATCAGCCATCCGTCGGGCAAGGAGATCTCGCACTACTCCGTCGCGTACGTCGCCGAATGCCCGGACGCCGAGCCCGAGACCGCGACCAACGCGGTGATCGTGACGCAGGCCGAGTTCGAGGCGATCATCGGCGACCCGCCGCAGTGCGCCGAGCCGATCCGCGACGTCGCGATCGAGAAGACGCACTCCACCATTCCGGACGGCGCGGTGGAGTACGGGCAGGTCTTCTCGTACACGCTGACCGTGACCAACGTCGGCACGCAGGCCTTCACCGACGGGGTCGTGTCAGACACGGTTCCCGACTCGCTGACGGTGCTCGGCGTGACGGTGCCCCTTGGGTGGCTCGATGAGTCGAGCGGCAACCAGGTCACCGTGTCGGGCGTGGCACTCGCCCCGGGCGCGTCGGCAGAGATCGTGGTGCAGGTGCAGGTCGAGCCTGCTCCTGAGCCGGGTCCGATCGGGGAGTTCGAGGGCGACATCGTCAACACGGCGTGCGTCGACGTTCCGGGAGACATCTTCCCGGGCAACGACTGCGACACCGACACCGTGCCGCGCGACGAACTGCTGGTCGACGTGTTCGTGGAGTGCGTCGCCGATGCGCCGTACCTGCACTACGCCGTGCAGACCAGCGGCAGCCTCGCGGGGATGCCGATCACGATGACGTGGGCGCCGACCACGGGTCCGGCTGATCCAGCCGAGGTGCAGCGCGTGCTCGCGTCGGGCGACTCGGGTTCGATCGTGTGGCCGGGTGCCGCGTTCGCCGGCAACGGAAACAGCATCGAGTGGCCGGGGTACCGTCTCCTCACGGAGGCGGACTACAACCCGGACGGCACGCTCGCGGTGGATCCCTCGCTGGTCTACAACGGCAGGGTGCTCGACACGTCCTACCCGACGTACCCCTGGCGACTGGACTCGACGGTGACCTTCGAGGTCAACCCGACCGTGGTCGTCGAGGTGACGTACCCGCCGCAGACCGAGAACTGCGCGATGCCGAGATCGGCAGCGATGCTCATCGAGAAGACGGCGTCGAAGACGTCGGTCGCCCCGGGTGAGGGCTTCGACTACACGCTGGTGGGATCGAACATCAGCGTGGACTCGGTCGCGGATCCCGTCGTGATCACCGACGTCATCCCGGCGAGCCTGCGGGTCGACTCGGTCACGACCGACGGTGCCGCGTTCCCGCGCTGGCAGGACTGTGCAGTGACGGGGACCGATGCCGCGGGATTCGGCGGAACGCTCGAGTGCACGCTGTTCGGCCCGCTCATGATGGGCGAGACCGCGCCGGCGATCGTGCTGTCGGTGACGACGGCGGCGGATGTCGCTGCCGGCACGATCGACAACACGGCCGAGATCTGCTGGGGCTCTGCGGACTCCGGCGGTGAGCTGGTCGGGTGCGATGACGACACGGTGTCGGTCACGGTGATGCGTCCGGCGCCCGGGTCGGTGACTCCGCTCGCCGCCACCGGCTCGGAGATGCCGCTCGCACCGATGTTCGCGGGAGTCGCCGCGCTGATGCTGGGGGCAGGACTCCTGCTGCTGCAGCGTCGGCGCCGGGCAGGCATCCCGACGGACTGACCGGACCGGCCGGCCGGACGTCGAATCGCCTCGACGTCCGGCCGGTTTCGGTCGTTGAGCGAAGGGCGCTCTGGCGCCCGAGACGAAACGCGGAGCTCGCCGCTTCGTCGATGGGTGTCGACTCTCAGGTGTCGAGGTGCGGGATCACCAGGGCGGAGGATCGGTCGGCACAGTGAGTGCGGTGGGGGTCACCCACCAGGTCGCGCCGGTCGCGTCGTCGCGGTAGAGCCGCCAGTTGCTCTTGGTCTTGAGGATGTGGTGGGGTTCGCAGAGCGGGGCGGTGTTGTCGGCGGAGGTGGCGCCGCCGTACTGCCAGTCGAGGCGGTGATCGATGTCGCAGTCGCGGGCGAGGCGGGTGCAGCCGGGCGTGATGCAGACCGGGTCTCGCACGCCGAGCCAGCGTCGGAGAGCTTTCGGGACGCGGTAGGTGGTGCGATCGACGTCGAGCACGGTGCCGGTGATCGGATGGGTGAGGATCCGCACCCAGCTGCTCGCATCGCCGGCGAGGCGTCGCGCGGTGTCGGTGTCGATCGGACCGTAGCCTTCGAGGGTGGCGGGTTCGTCGTCGTGGCCGAGGAGTGTCATCACGGGGACGGTGATCGCCACCGAGGGGTGGCCCGCGCGCGGCCCGGATGCGGTGGTCTCGCCGTTGGCCATCAGGTCCGCGAAGGTGTCGGCGCGCAGCTGGCCGAGAGTGCGGTCCTCCTCCGGCTGCGCGCGGAGGTGTCGTGCCTGAGCGTCGATGCGGGCGTGGGCCGCGTGCACGGCGGCGGCGGGACCGTAGAACGAGAGCGTGGCCATGCCGTCATGCTCGCCCTGGATGGTCACGTCGCGGTCGGCCGCGGCGCGCTCATGGCGGACCTCGATCGATTCGGGGTGCGCGCGTTCTCGGGCCACCCGCGCCCGCAACCGGAACTTGCCCGGCGGGAGCGTCTTCGCGCCGGCCTCGACGGCGTCGTCGAACCGTCCCCACGTCTCGGGGTCGTCGGGAAGGGTGCCCGCCTGCTGCGCGGCGGTGGTGGCGTTCTGCTCGCTGACCTGGCCGGACCGGAACGCCGCCCACACCCGCGGGCACCGCTCCCGAAGCAGATCGGCGTGGGCGGCGCGGGCGCGGATCATCAGCTCCGACATCCCCAACCGCACGGCGAGGTCGAGCGTGGCGGCGCGCACCGCGATGGTGCGCCGCTCCGCACGAACGGCTGCGACCGGCAGACCCCGCGGATCCTGCCACGCCGGATCGGTGGTGGGATCGGCCCCGACCCACGGGTCGGGGCAGGCCGCGGCATCCGTCAACACCTGCGCGATACCCGCGTACAGGTCGGCGACGAGCATTCGCGCCTGCACCGTCGCGCCCTCCAGCGCGTTGAGCGCGGCCGCGTGCGCCGCCCCGCTCGCCTCGAGCTCGGCGACCGTTACTTCCGGCGGGAACTCACCCGGCTCGAGGATGTCTCGCGCGTCGACGAAGCGGTCGGGGTCGGCGGTGACCCACGGCTCCTCGGTGCTGTGCGTCGATGAAAAGTACATATCTTTATAGTAGGAACAACCTCCGACATTCGATCAAAGCAGCGAACGAGGGGGCGATGTCCACAACCGCCGCAAAGACCCGCGGGTTGCGACCGACCGCCCAGGAGGCCGCTTCCGACGCCCACGAACGTGCAGCCACGAGAAGGTGCGCCCAGGTGCTTGAGCATTTCCTGAGCAAACACTTCATGCATTCGCATTGACGCATGCACCGCCGACACGCCATGCTCATGCCTGGGAGGGGATTCACGCATGCGCGTGCATCTCGAACCCAGCTCCGACAGGACTGGGATTTTCGATACTGGGGATCATCGCGATCGGCACGTGGGGTGCCGGGCGGTCGGAGTTGACCTTGCAACTCACACACTGGGGAGATCGCGCCATGCGTGCAACTATCAAGAACTACCTCGAGGCAGAGAAGATCCGCCGCGAGGAGGAGGGCCGCGAGGGCGGCTTCTCGCTCATCGAGCTCATCATCGTCGTCGTGATTCTGGGCATCCTGGTCGCGATCGCGATCCCGCTGTTCGCCAACATCCAGTACCAGGCGCAGCTGAACGCGCTCAAGGCTGCTGCGGCGAACGGCGCGACGGCCGCTGCCGCTGCGCTCGCGCAGGTCCCTGCTGGCGACCCCGACGCCGCCGCACTGTCGGCTGGTGATGACGGAATCGCGGTTTCGCTCACTCCTGTCGCTCCGTCGACCATCGACGGCATCTGTGCCACGGCCAGTAACCCTGCATGGACCATCGCCGCTGCAGACGCAGCGACGATCCCGACCGGCCCTGGCTGCTAGTCGGTTCATGCACCAGGCCCGAGGGGCCAGTCTCCTCGGGCTCTGGTGTCATGACGATCGCTGGGGAAGTCTGCCACTTGGGGAGGTGCGCGGATGAGGGGATACGACTCGGAATCATCCGGGTTCAGCCTCGTCGAGGTCGTCATCGCGATGTTCCTGCTGGGGGTCATCGCGGTGGCGCTGCTTCCTGCGCTCTGGCAGGGGATCATGCTGGCATCCCAGCAGTCGTCGACTGCGACGGCGACGCGGTACATGCACTCGATCGTCGACGACGCGCGCGAGAACGCCTCGTGCTCCTACCTCGGCTCGATCGCGGCGTTGCCGGCGGTGTCGGACGGCCGAGGCGTATCCATGAGCACCGCCGGTACGACCGTGTCGGGCTGCGCCAGCGGGTTCACGGCGACTCTCGAGCTCAAGATCGAAGGCGACGGCCGCACCCTCGCCTCCACGACGGCATTGATCTACATCCCATGACCGCATCAATGACGCGCGACGACGACAGTGGGCTCGGGCTCCTCGAGCTCATCGTCGCCGTCGTCGTGAGCGGCATCGTCATCGTCGCCATGGGGATGATCTTCATCAACTCGTGGCGTGCGCAGGAGCAGGTCGTCAGCACGACGGAGGCCACCAACCGGGGCCAGGTCGTCGCCTCGATGATCGAGCGCGCGATGCGCAACGCCCTCTACTTCGAGGTGAGCGGAACGGGCGACGTACTGCACGTCCGCACCTCTCTCGCCGGCAGCCTCCGGTGCCAGGCGTTCCAGCTGACCGAGGGCTCCGCACCCGACTACGGCAGCGTGCTGCTGGCGACCGACGCCACCGCTCTTCCGGCGTTCTCGCCGTGGAAGACCGGGATCGCGAAGCAGGGCGCCACCGCCTATTTCGCGGAGTCGGCGGGCGGCACCCTGACCTACACATTCCAGATCGAGACCGACGCTTCGCCGGTCAGCTTCACCGGCGACATCCGCCCACGATCGGGAGACGACACGAAGGGCACAGACGGATGCTGGTAGCCAGGCTGGTCTCACAGGCGCGCCGTCGCACGGCCCGGGACGACTCCGGTGCCGTCCTCGTGACCGTTGTCGTCGTGATGTTCGTCGGATTCATCATCGCGGCGACGATCGCCGCGTCGGTGATGTTCACGATCTCCGCGAACCAAGACAACAAGGACCGCACCGAGGCGTTCATCGCCGCCGAGTCGGGGCGTGACGTCGCGGTGGGCTCCATCCGATCGAAGATCGGCGAGAACGGCGTCGATTGTGCTTCGGATCCGCCTGCTATGACCGCGAGCGGAACGGCGCCGAGCTTCGAGTACACGATCTTCACGACGAGCCAAGACACGGCATCCCCTCAAACGTTGAGCACCACTGACTGGACCACCGCGTGCCCGACCAACGCCACGAAGTGGGTGAAGATCGAGTCCACTGGGTGGCAGGTTCCGACCGCGAAGACGACGATCGAGGCGTACTACGAGTGGTATTTCGGACCCTCTACGACCCCGTCTGGGACTGTTGCCTTCTTCGAGGGCGAGTTCACAGCGACGAAGTCCACGTACACGGGTGACCTCGTCATCCGCCAAGGCGACTACGAGTGCAACAACGGAGCATCTGGTGGCGTCCAGGGTGACCTCTGGGTGTTGCGGGGCAAGCTCACCATCACCGATACGTGCATTGTGACGGGAAGTGTCTATGTTCGTGACGCCATCAGCGTTGCGAACAAGCAGCTTAAGGTGGGCGGGGACCTCATTTCGGTGGAAGGAATGATCAAGCTCAACGCGAACGGCGTCGAGGTCGGCGGCGATGTCTACGCCGCGGGGAACATCGACACGAAGACCGGCTCCGGTGTTGTGAAGGGATCATTCAAGACTCCCGGTGACATGATCGACCACGATTCGAGCAAGTGGACCAATGGCGCGACGCCACCCGCCGCTGTGCCCGTCGATGACAACGCCTCCGCACCCGTCATCTCGCCGACGCTGGAGCAGGTCTACACCGCCACGAGTTGGATCGAACTGACGGCGACAACGACCTGGAGTTCGAGTGCGTTGCCGGTCTATGCGCCGACGCCTGGCACCGTGTGCTCGACCGCTCAGCTTCAGACGATCCTCAGCGCTCCCGGAACCCGAGCTGTCATCGACATGACTGGGTGCCACGCAGGTGGAAGCGGCATCAAAGTCAACCCAGGGAACGTGACCGTTGCACGTGACGTGGTGATCCTCGTCCCCGCAAACGAGAAGATGGACCTCGAGCTCACGGGGACCATCTCACGCCCGGGCGCCACGACCCTGGAAACGGGACCGCAATTGCTTATCGTCCATCTTGACCCGAACGGCAGCGACGGGCGCCCCCCTGTCTGCGGAAGCAGCAGCCTCGACAAGTTCACCGCGAGCGGTACGAACAACGTGCGGACTTTGATCTACAGCGCGTGCGGAATCGGCAGCACGATGTCGTTGACGATGTCTGGTCAGCTCTACATGGGAAGCGACGGTCTGCACCTCAACGGCGGTACCTTCACGTGCGTCCCGATGTCGTGGGTGCCGACCCTTCCGACCATCAGTTGCGGCATCAAGGGCCCTGGCGGGATCTTCGATCCGACGAACACGATCACACGGCTCGACGGTCTCGTGTACCAGACGGAGAGGTAGCGCATGACCTCACTCGCCGTCTTCCTCGTCGTCGTCGCCGGCGTTCTCGGACTCCTCATCGGATCGTTCCTCAATGTCGTCGCGTACCGCGTGCCCGCAGGCATCTCGCTGATGCGCGAGAGCCGGTGCCCGCACTGCGACGCGCGGATCAAGCCGTGGCAGAACGTACCGGTGGTGTCGTGGATCGCCCTCGGCGGCAAGTGCGCGAACTGCAAGGCGCCGATCTCGCCGCGGTATCCGATCGTCGAAGCGGTGACCGGCGTCGCATTCGCGGTGGTGACATGGTGGGGGATCGCGGTGTACCCGGTGGTTGGGGGCGTTTCGTCTCCCTCGCTGGCGCTCGGTCGCTCAACGACCGAGGGGCTCGCGGGAGCGGACGCATGGGCGCTGGGGCTCGTCATCGTCGCGTTCCTGTACCTCGCCGCCGTCAGCATCGTGCTGACGCTGATCGACATCGACACGCACCGGCTGCCGAACAGCATCGTGCTGCCGGGGTACGTCGTCGCCGGCATCCTCTTCACCATCGCCGCCTGGCTGACCGGCGACTGGGTCGCGCTGCTTCGCGCCGGCATCGGAATGGCCGTGCTGTACGCGTTCTACGCGCTGCTGCGGCTCATCCGGCCGGGCGGCATGGGCGGCGGCGACGTCAAGCTCGCCGGCGTCATCGGCATCTACCTGGGCTGGATCGGCTGGGGTGCGCTCGCCGTGGGGGCGTTCGCGGCATTCCTGTGGGGCGGGATCTTCGGCATCGCGCTGATCGCACTGCGTCGCGCCGGACGCAGGACCCGCATCCCGTTCGGGCCGTGGATGATCCTCGGCGCGTGGACGGGCGTCTTCGCCGGCGAGTCCGTCGGCCGATGGTACGTGGACATGTTCACGAGCACGTAGCACGCCCCGGCAGGCACTGGGGGTTCTGGGGAACTTGGGGAAGGGGAATCACATGGGGAAGACGATCGTCGGGCTGGAGGTGACCGAAGAGAGCGTTCGCGCAGCCGAACTCTCTCTCGGCCGAAAACCCCAGCTCATCGCCTACGGCGAAGTACCGCTGCCGCCCGACTCGGCACACGACTCGGAGGTGCTCGACGCGGGCGCCGTCGCCGTCGCCCTCCGGCAGCTGTGGACCGGAGCACGATTCAAGAGCAGGGATGCCGTGCTCGGCGTCGCCAGCCGCCGCATCCTGGTGCGCGAATACACGACCCAGGCCATGCGGCCCGACCTCCTGCGCGAGGCCCTGCCGTATCAGGTGCAGGACCTCCTGCCGGTGCCGGCCAGCCAGGCCGTGCTCGACTTCTTCCCGCTGGGCCAGCAGGGCGATCAGGTCTCGGGCCTGCTCGTCGCGGCGGTCTCGGAGAACATCGAGCAGATCATCTCGACCCTCTCGAAGGTCAAGGTGCGCGCCCAGGCGGTCGACCTCACCGCGTTCGGCCTCGCGCGCGTCACCGCGGCGCTCGCCCGACCCGACGAGACCGTCGCCACCGTCAACGTCGGCGACCACACGACCCAGGTCGTGATCGCCCGCGCCGGTGTGCCGCAGTTCGTACGCGTGCTGCCCATCGACGTCGACACGGCGGCCACCCGCCGGCACACCGCCTCCGACCTCGAGCCGGCACTCGAGTACGCAGCCGTCGGCGTCGGCATGGGCGCCTCGACGGGCGGTGTCGTCGTCGCCGGTGCTCCCGGCGCCAACGGCGGCCGCACCCGCGGGTCGCTCCGTGCCGCGATGCCGCCCGGCGTCTCGGACCTCGCCGCCCGCCTGCGCAGCACGCTCGCCTTCTTCGCGAGCCGCCCCAACGCGGCACCGCTGTCGAACGTGTTCGTCACCGGCGCGGGGGCGGGAGTCGACGGGGTCATCCCGGCCCTCACCGCCGCGATCGACACGCCGCTCAGCGTCGTCTCGGTCGCCGACGTCATCGGCATGTCGGCACCGCCGCCCGCCGGAGAGGTCGCGCTCAACCTCGTCGGCACCGTCGGCATCGCACTCGGGGAGGTGCACCGATGACCGCCGTACCGGTCCCGTTCTCGGGGGTCGCCCGCGTCAACCTGATGCCGCGCGTCGAGGTCGCACGGCGCGAGCGAGACAAGCTCGTGCGCATGTGGGTGTGGCTCGTGTTCGGCGCGATCCTCGTGGCCCTGCTCGTCATCGCGGGCGCCTTCGCGTTCAAGTTCCTCGCCGATCAGCGGCTGTCGGCCGAGCAGGCGCGCACGAGCGCGCTCCTCACCGAGATCGCGGCGCTCTCCGAGGTCAGCCAGGCGCTCGCCACTGAGTCCGAACTCACCGCCTTCCGCGGCGAGGCGATGGCCAACGATCTCGCCTGGACACCCGCGATCGCCAAGGTCACCGGCATCCTGCCCGCCGAGACGACCCTCACCGAGTTCGACTTCACCGTCGGCGGCGTGCCCCAGGGCGGCGACCCCGCCGCCGAGCCCGGACTCGTCGGCACGTTCTCGGTCGACAGCCCGACCCCGCTCGACATCGTCGCGATCATCCGGTCGCTGCGTGGCGTCGAGGGCGTTCTCTACGCCGACGGCCAGTCGGTCACCACGAGCCAGCAGTCGGCGGGGCGCTACTCGTACCTGCTGAACGTCGTGCTCGATCAGACCGCGTACTCGGGCGAGTACGCCGCCGAGGGAGGCGAATGATGCCCAAGCACCTCGTGACCGCACTCGGTCTCATCCTCTCGCTCGGCGTCATCGCGCTCGGCGTGTTCCTCGTCGCGCTGCCGCTGTACTTCCAGGCCGTCGCCGTGGACGTGCAGACCGCCACCGTGGCGAACACCAACGCCATCTACCAGGCGCAGGTCGACGGCCTGCGTGCCGAGGAGGAGCGCCTCGACGAGATCGACGCAAGCGTCGCCGACCTGCGCTCGCAGATCCCCGCCACCGGCCAGCTCGACGACGTGTTCGAGGTCGTCGGACGCGCTGCCGAGGCATCCGGCGTCGCGCTCACCGCCGTCACCGCCGGCGAGCAGGTCGCCTTCGTCGTGCGCACCGGTGTCGACGACGATCCGGCCGCCGCGTCCGCGCCGGCTCCGACACCCGCGCCGACGGCAGGGGGGACGGATGCCGCAACCGGCGACGCCGCGACGACCCCGACTGCCGGTGCCGGTGCCGGCGCCGGTCGTCAGCAGGTGGACTTCGTCATCCAGGCCACCGCGGCCGACATGGCGCAGGCGACCGCGTTCCTCGACGCGTTGCGCGCGGGCCCCCGTCTGCTCAGCAACGTCACCGCGACCTCGACGCAGACCGGGTCGGGCACCGTCGACGTGCAGATCACGGCGCTGACCTACGTCGACACCGCGTTCGACACCGCGTCCGACAGGGAGGGGTGACGGCCATGGCGACCGACACCGTACACGACACCGCGGCGCACGCCGAGGTCGGGTTCGAGACGATCCTCGCGCGCGGCGCACGGCACCGCGCGTCGGACGTCCACATCACCGCCGGCGCGCCGCCCCTGCTGCGCGTCGACGGCGATCTCGTCCCGGTGCCGGGCTACCCGGGCGCGCTCTCGGCGGAATGGGTCGAGAAGACCGCCTTCGACCTCATGACCGAGGGACAGCGGCGCGAGTTCATGGAGCACGGCGAGGTCGACCTCGCCCACGCGACCCCCGGCATCGGGCGCTTCCGCACGAACGTGTACCGCCAGCTCGGGTCGATCGCGATCGCGCTGCGCTACATCCCCGATCGCGTGTACACGCTCGAAGAGCTCGGCGCCCCGGCCATCGCGCGCGACCTCGCGCTGCGACCCCGAGGTCTCGTGCTGCTGACCGGACCCACGGGCTCGGGGAAGTCGACGACGCTCACCGCCATGGTCGACATCGTCAACCAGCTCATCGCGGCGCACATCATCACGATCGAGGACCCGATCGAGTTCCACCACGAGTCCAAGCGCTCGCTCGTGCACCAGCGCGAGGTCGGCCGCGACACGCAGTCGTTCGCCGAGGCGCTGCGCCGCGTGCTGCGTCAGGACCCCGATGTGATCCTCATCGGCGAGCTGCGCGATCCGGAGTCGATCTCGACCGCCCTCTCGGC
Organism: Microbacterium cremeum; assembly: GCF_015277855.1. Taxonomy (NCBI): domain Bacteria; kingdom Bacillati; phylum Actinomycetota; class Actinomycetes; order Micrococcales; family Microbacteriaceae; genus Microbacterium; species Microbacterium cremeum. The sequence continues at coordinate 2,256,085 of NZ_CP063812.1, read as the reverse complement.
GGCCGAGACCGGGCACCTCGTGCTCTCCACCCTGCACACGCAGGGCGCCGCGAAGAGCATCAACCGCATCATCGACGTGTTCCCGGCCGACCAGCAGCACCAGATCCGCACCCAGCTGGGCGACACCCTGCAGGGCATCATCAGCCAGACGCTGCTGCCGCTCGCCCAGACCAACGGCCGCACGATCGCGACCGAGGTGCTCATCAACACGCCCGCCGTCGCGAACATGATCCGCGAGGGCCAGGTCGCCCAGCTCTACTCCGCGATGCAGGCCGGCGCCGAGATCGGCATGCACACCCTCGACCAGGACCTCCGCCGGCTCGTGCAGGAGGGCACCATCGCGCTCAACGTCGCGAAGGACTTCGCCGTCGACCCCAAGAACCTCGACGGCGTCTACGTCCGGCCACGTGACCTCGACGCCGAGGAATGGGCGCAGCACGCGGGGGAGTGGCGGGCGGATGCCGGAGCCCCCGTCACTGCGAACGCTGCGGCCGGCACGGGCATCGGCATGGGCTCGCGGTTCGGCACGCCCACCGTCGGCGGCCGCGTCGACCCCACGACGCGCGAGGTCAGCTGGACCGACCAGGACGACATCCAGGTCGACTGGCTCGGCTCGGGACGGGAGCGCTGAGCCATGGCCGTCGTGCAGGAATTCGTGTACCGCGCGGTCGATCCGCGCGGCGGGTCGGTCGTCAAGGGCTCGATCGAGGCGGCCAGCGAGTCGGCCGTCGCCGGCAAGCTCAAGGCGCAGGGCCTTACGCCGCTGGAGGTCACCCTCAAGTCGAACACCGGACTCAACCGCGAGATCAAACTCCCCGGCCGTGGCGGACACGTCTCGGCGCGGGCCCTGGCGGTGTTCTCACGCCAGATGGCCGGTCTCATCAACGCCGGGCTGCCGCTCATGCGGACGCTGTCGATCCTCATCGAGCAGACCGACGACAAGCGGCTGCAGCCGGCGCTCGTGCAGGTGCAGGCCGATGTCGAATCGGGCTCGTCGTTCTCGGCCGCGCTGGCTCGGCATCCGCAGACCTTCCCGCCGCTGATGCTCAGCATCGTCAAGGTGGGCGAGGCGGGCGGCTTCCTGGGCGGCGCACTGTCGTCGATCGCCGACAACTACCAGCGCGAGGCCGAGCTGCAGAACAAGATCCGGGCGGCCGTGACCTACCCGGCCATCGTGCTCGTGATCGCGATCATCGGTGTGCTGGTCATGGTGACCTTCGTCGTGCCGATCTTCGAGGGCATGTTCGCCGGGCTCGGTTCGGAGCTGCCGCTGCCGACCCAGATCCTCGTCACGGTCTCGAAGAACATGTGGTGGATGCTGCCCGCGATCGCGCTGCTGGCGCTCATCGCGGTGATCTGGTGGCGCGCCAACCGGCACACCGAGCAGTACCGGCGCGTGGTCGACCCGGTGAAGCTCAAGATGCCGATCTTCGGCAAGCTGACCACGAAGATCGCGGTCGCGCGGTTCGCCCGCAACCTCTCGATGATGCTCAACGCGGGCGTGCCGATCATCCAGGCCCTCGCGATCGTCGGGCAGGCGTCGAACAACTGGAAGATCGAGCAGGCCGTGCGAGACGTGCAGGACTCGATCCGGCAGGGCCGGTCGTTCGCGGCGCCCCTCGCGAAGGCCGACGTCTTCCCGTCGATGGTGCCGCAGATGGTGTCGGTCGGCGAGGAGTCGGGCACGCTCGTCGAGATGCTCTCGAGCATCGCCGACTTCTACGAGGACGAGGTCGAGACCGCCACGGCGCAGCTGTCGTCGACGATCGAGCCCGTGCTCATCGTCGGGCTCGGCATCGTGATCGGCGGGATGGTGGTCTCGCTCTACCTGCCGATCTTCACCCTCTACGGCGAGCTCGCCAACCAGGGCTGACGCGTTTCGTCTCGCTTCGCTCGCTCAACGACCGGGGGTCGGTCGTTGAGCGATGCGCGCTCTGGCGCCCGAGACGAAACGGGGTGGGGTTCGCGGGTGCGTGGGGGCGTTTCGTCTCGCTTCGCTCGCTCAACGACCGGGGGTCGGTCGTTGAGCGATGCGCGCTCTGGCACCCGAGACGAAACGGGGTGCGCATCCGCTCCTCCCCAAGCCGCGGTGGCGGCGGATTCTCCACGGCCGCGAGCCGCGGCATCCGTCCCGCTCCTCCCGCCCGGCACAGTGTGGCCATGGCGTTCCTCTACATCCTCCGCTGTGCAGACGGCACGTTCTACGTCGGCAGCACCACCGACCTCGATCGCCGACTCGAGCAGCACCGGAGCGGCCACGGTGCCGCATACACGCGGCGACGGCTTCCGGTCGAGATCGCCTGGTCGGCGGAGTTCGCGCGCATCGACGAGGCCTTCGCCTGGGAGAAGCGCCTTCAGGGTTGGAGCCACGACAAGCGCGAGGCGTTCGTGACGGGCGGCATCGACGCCGTGCGGGGATGGAGCCGTCGCGACCGCGATCGACGGCGCCAGACCCCCGGTCGTTGAGCGAAGGGCGCTCTGGCGCCCGAGACGAAACGGGGTGGGGTTCGCGCGTGCGTCGGGGCGTTTCGTCTCGCTTCGCTCGCTCAACGACCGGGGCGGGGTGCGATGGCGTTTCGTCTCGCTTCGCTCGCTCAACGACCGGGGAGGGAGAGGGGACGTCAGATCGAGACGCGGAGGACCTCTTCGATCGTCGTGAAGCCCTGGGCGACCTTCGACCAGCCGTCGTCGCGGAGCGACACCATGCCCTGCTCCAGTGCGACCTGGCGGATCTCGGTGCCCGTCGCGCGGGTCACCACGAGCGACTCGATCTCGTCGCTCAGCGTCATGATCTCGTGCAGGGCGACGCGGCCGCGGTAACCGGTCCCGCTGCAGGCGGGGCACCCGACCGCCTTGTAGAGCTGCGGCACGTCGGACGGGTCATGCGGGAACCCGAGCGCCGCCAGCACGTCGGAGGCCTCGGTCAACGGCTCACGGCAGCGCATGCACAGCCGCCGCGCGAGACGCTGGGCCACCACCGCGCTCAGCGCCGTCGCCACCAGGAACGGCTCGCAGCCGATCTCGGTCAGACGTGTCAGCGCCGAGGGGGCGTCGTTCGTGTGCAGGGTCGACAGCACGAGGTGACCCGTCAGCGCCGCCTCGATCGAGATGTTGGCCGTCTCGAAGTCGCGTATCTCGCCGACCAGCACGACATCGGGGTCGCTGCGCAGGATGGAGCGCAGCGCGGTCGAGAACGTCAGCCCGGCGCGGTTGTTCACCTGGACCTGGTTGATGCCGGGGATGCGGTACTCGACCGGGTCCTCGACCGTGATGACGTTGATCTTCGGGTTGGCGATCGCCCGCAGCGCCGTGTACAGGCTCGTCGACTTGCCCGACCCGGTCGGGCCCGTCGCGAGGATCATGCCGTGCGGCCGCGTGATGGCGTCGCGGAACCGCTTCTCGTTCACGCCCGAGAACAGCAGGTCGCGCATCGTCATGACCTGACCGGTGTTGTCGAGGATGCGCATGACGATCTTCTCGCCCCACACCGTCGGCAGCGTCGCGACGCGGAGGTCGACCTGGCGGTTCTCATGCGTGACCGAGAGGCGCCCGTCCTGCGGCTTGCGCTTCTCGGCGATGTCAATCGACGACATGATCTTCAGGCGCGAGATGATGCCGTCCTGGATCGCGCGGTCGGCCTTCTGCATCTCGTGCAGCACGCCGTCGATCCGGAACCGCACAGTGAGCTGCTTCTCGCCCGGCTCGACGTGGATGTCGCTCGCGCGGTCGTTGATCGCCTGCGCGATGAGCAGGTTCACGAACCGGACGATGGGAGCGTCGTTGTCCTGCTCCTCGAGCGTCTCGGTGAACGCGGCCTGCTTCGCCTCCGCCGACTCCTCGATCGTCATCGAGAGCTCGCTCAGCTCTTCGTCGGATCGCAGGAATCGCTCGAACATCTGCGCCAGCGCATCGCCGGCGACGACGACCGGCTCGACGAACAGGTCGGTGATGCTCGCGACATCGTCGAGCGCGACGATGTCGGTCGGGTCGAGCACGCCGACGGTCAGCCGGTCGCCGCGGCGATCGACCGGAATGATCCCGTAGCGCCGGCACAGGTTCCCCGGCACGAGGGCGACGACGTTCGGATCGAGGGGCATGTTCGCCAGGTCGATGTAGCGGTGCCCGGTGTGCAGCGCGATCGCCTCGGCCACCTGCGCCTCGGTCACGAGCTTCTGGTTCACCAGCAGCTGCTGCAGTTCGGGCCCGTCTGCGCCCACCTGCGCGATCGCGGCGGACATGTCGGCGGCGCGAACGGCTCCGGTGAGCACGAGCGTCTGAGCGAGACCTCTCATGGTGATTCCCCTATCCCCGCTCGCCATCCTAGGGCGGCGGCGCCGCTGTACATGCCGATCTTCTCGTTCTGCGGCGTGCTGCGGAAGTCCGGCCGAGATCGCATCGAGAGCTGAGGAGGCGCGCGTCAACCCCTCGGAAGCACGCGCCATCCGCGGATAGCCTGAGCCCATGCCGGAGTCCGCGACCCCCTCGAAGCGACCGTTGATCGCACGCGTGACCGCGTGGGCACTCTCGCTGCGCCTCGTGCGGGTGCTGCTGCACTACGCGGAGCGCCGCGGCGTGATGCTGTCCGACAGCATCACCTACCGTGCCCTCTTCTCGGTGTTCGCCGGCGTGCTCCTGGGGTTCTCGGTCGCCGCGGTCTGGCTGAGCGGCAACCCCGACGCGTGGGCATCGCTGGTGGCAGCGGTGGATGCCGTGATCCCAGGCCTCGTCGGAGAGGACGGGCTCGTCGATGTCTCGGACCTCCCGGCCGCCGTCGAGTTCACCGTCACCGGTGTGATCGCACTCGTCGTCCTCGCGGGCGCCGCCATCGGAGCCATCGGATCGTTGCGTGCGGCACTGCGGGTCCTCGCCGACCGCGTGCGCGACGACGTGTTCTTCGTGTGGGTGCTGCTGCGCAACCTGGGATTGGCGATCGCGATCGGCGGCGGGCTGCTGCTCACGGCCGGCGCGACGTTCGTGGGGACCGCATTCGTGGAGGTCGCGCTCGACTGGGCGGGGATCGGCAGGAGCCCCGTCGCCGACTTCGCGACGCGGGGTGTGTCGGTCGTCGTCGTGTTCGCGCTCGACATGGCGCTCGTCGCGCTCGCGTTCGCGACGCTGAGCGGAGTGCGCGCGAGCGCGCGCTCGCTGTGGTCGGGCGCGTTCCTCGGAGCGCTCGGACTCACCGTGCTCCAGCAGCTGTCGAGCCTGTTCGTGCGCGGCGCGGCAGCCAACCCGCTCCTCGTGTCGTTCGCCGCGCTCATCGCGCTGCTGATATGGATCAACCTCTCGGCTCAGGTGATCCTCATCGCGGGGACGTGGATCATCGTCGCCGAGCGCGAACGCGCCGACCGCGTCCGCGAGCGGCACGGCTCTCCGACCTTCGCGATCCGGCGCGTGCGTCGTGCCGAGGATGCCGTCACGGTCGCGACGGAAGAGCTGCGACTCGCCCGCGACGACGCCGAGGCCGAGAGGGCGAAGCGATGACCCGGGTGCCCGTCTACACCGTCGAGCAGGTGCGCATCGCCGAATCGCCGCTCCTCGCGGCGAGTCAGCCGCTCATGATGCGCGCCGCGGCGGCGCTCGCCGAGGTGGTTCGCGAGGCCTACCATGACGGCCGTGACGCCGTCGCAGCCGATGCCGACTCCCGTCCCGCCACGCACGCCAAGCATCTGCTCGTGCTCGCGGGGAGCGGCGACAACGGCGGCGACGCGCTGTACGCCGCGGCGCTGCTCGCCGAAGAGGTCGACGTCGATGTGCTCACCGTCGGTGTGCGCGTGCACGAGGCGGGTCTGGCTGCCGCGCTCGGCGCGGGTGCCCGGCGCGTCGAGATGCCGGCGGTGCGCGAGGCCGCGACCGACTACGACCTCATCCTCGACGGCATCCTCGGCATCGGTGCCGTCGACCCCGCTCTGCGGGGCAACGCCCGCGAAGCGGTCGAGGCGCTGCTCCCGGCGGTCCGGGCGGGACGTTCCCGGGTCATCGCCGTCGACGTGCCGAGCGGTCTGCAGCCCGACACGGGCGCGGCGGGGGATGCCGTGCTCCCGGCATCCGTCACCGTCACGTTCGGCGCGGTCAAGGCGGGACTCGTCCGTGGCGGCGGGCCTGAGCTCGCCGGTGAACTGGTGCTCGCCGACATCGGCATCGGCTCGGAGCTCGAGGGATTCCGGCCGGTCGCCGAGACCACCGTCTCGCGCGTCGTCACCGCCCCGGGAACACCCGGTCGCTGAGCGAGCGTCGCGCGCCGGCTCGCGGCGTTTCGTCTCGGGCGCCAGAGCGCCCTTCGCTCAACGACCGTGGCCCTCGTCGAAACGCCCGGTCAGTCGTCGCCGCGCTCGCCGCGCTCGCCGTTGCCCGGAAAGCCGGGGGAGTCCTTGTCGTGACCGAACGCGTTGCCACGGCCGTTGTTGCCGGGCCCATCGCCGTGCTTGTCGTGCTTGTCGTGCTTGTCGTGCTTGTCGCCCCTGCTGTTGCCCGGGAACTCGTCGGCCTCCTTGTCGTGGCCGAACGCGTTGCCCCGGCCGTTCCCGCCCGGTCCGTCCTCGGTGACCACCACGGTGGCCGGTGCGAACGGGGGAGCGAACGGGACGCCCGCTGCGATGCTCGGCACGAGGATGCCTGCAGCGGCGACGCCCGCGATCACGGACCCCGTGACGAGCAGCTTCTTCGAACCCATGACGCACCTCGTTTCGGGCGGCGGAGGCAGCCGGTGCGGGGAGCGTACCACCGCAGCGCGCCGGTGCGAAGGGGGTCGGCTCAGCGAGCGTAGCGCTCGACGAAGGTGCGCAGCATGCGGCTGGGGTGCGACACCGGCGCACGCCGCACCGCCGACAGCGTCAGTTCGAGCTCGTGGGCGGCGAAGTACCCGTGGTCGGCATACGCGTGGATGCGCGTCGTGATGCCGTCGACGTCGAGCTCGGGATGGAACTGCGTCGCGTACACGTTCTCGCGCACCCTGAACATCTGCACCGGACACCCGGGCGACGAGGCGAGGAGTGTCGCCGACGCGGGCAGCGACGAGATCGCCTCCTTGTGCCCGACGAACGCCTCGAACACCGGCGGCATCCCGGCGAGCAGGGGATCGGATGCCCCGGCAGCGGTGAGCGTGACCGGCACGACGCTGATCGGCTCGGAGTACGTGCGGTCGATGACGGCGCGCTGATGAGCGCCGAGCGTGCCGACGCCGTAGCACGCACCGAGGAAGGGGAAGTCGCGGGCGACGACCCGATCGAGGAGAGACGTGAACTCGGCCTCGACCCGCCGTTGCGCGGGAGACTTGAGGCCGGGCGGATCGGACGCGTTGAAGGGACCGCCGCCGACGAAGATCCCCGACAGTGCATCGAGGTCGAGTGCCGGCATCGGCCCCGCCTCCAGCCGCACCCGCACGAGCTGACGCTCGTCGAGCCCGGTGAACCGCAGGAAGAGCGCGTACTCCTCGTCGGCCGGAACGTCCTCGGCGCGGGTGGCGAGGAGGACGAACGGTTTCACTCGACCAGCCTACGGGGGCGGTCGGGGCGTTTCGTCTCGCTTCGCTCGCTCAACGACCGGGTGCTTCGCTCGCTCAACGACCGGGTGTGGCGGTGGGGGGCAGCACCCGGTCGTTGAGCGAGCGAGCGCCAGCGAGCGAGACGAAACGCCCCGGACGCCGCGCGAACTCAGGACGCGTACGTCACCAGCCCGAGCTCGACCGGCGAGACGAGCTGCGGGTGCGCCGGCACGACCCGCACCGTGTAGCCGAACGTGCCCGTCACCGTCAGCGGCAGCGAGCCGGTGAAGGTCGTGAGGCCGTCCACGGCTGGTGCCGCGGGGGAGAGGCGGTGCACGGAGTGGTCACGCGCGAGCGCGTCATCCTCGTCGGTGCGCCCGTAGGCGAGCTCGACTGCGACGTCGTCGGTCGACAGCCCGTCCAGCCGCACGTCGGCGCGCACCTCGAGGGTGTCGCCGGCCTGGGCGTGCTGTGGGATGCCGGAGCTGTCGACGCTCGCGATCGACACCCGGCCCCAGGCATCCTTCACCCGCGTGACGAACGCCGCCAGCTGCTTGGCCTGCGCGAAGCCGTCGGCGCGCAGTGCGACATCGTGCGCCGCCGCCGGGACGTACAGCCGCTCCACGTACTCGCGCACCATGCGGTCGCTCGTCGCCTTCTTGCCGAGCTCGGTCATGGTGTGGCGCACCATGCGCAGCCAGCCGGTGGGAATGCCGCCCTCCCGCTCGTAGAACCGCGGCACGAGCTGGTGCTCGATGAGGTCGTACAGCGCCGTCGCCTCGGCGTCGTCGCGCTCCTCGTCGTTCGAGGCGGTGTCGGCGGTGGGGATGGCCCAGCCGTTCTCGCCGTCGAACCACTCGTCCCACCAGCCGTCGAGGATGGACAGGTTCAGCACGCCGTTGAGCGCGGCCTTCATGCCGCTCGTGCCGCACGCCTCGAGCGGTCGCAGCGGGTTGTTCAGCCACACGTCGCACCCCGGGTAGAGGTCCTTGGCCATCGTGATGTCGTAGTCGGGGAGGAACACGATCCGGCCGCGCACCCGGGGGTCGCGGCTGAAGCGCACGAGCTGCTGGATCAGGATCTTGCCCGAGTCGTCGGCCGGGTGCGACTTGCCGCCGATCACGATCTGCACCGGGCGCTCGGGATCGGTCAGCAGCCGCGTCAGGCGCTCCGGGTCGCGCAGCATCAGCGTCAGACGCTTGTACGTCGGCACCCGCCGCGCGAACCCGATCGTCAGCACCTCGGGATCGAGGAGATCCTCGACCCAGGACGGCGTCACGCCCGACCCGTTCGACACGCCGGCGGCCACCCGCCGCCGCGCCTCGGCCACCAGCTCGCCCTTCATCTGCTGGCGCACGCCCCACAGCTCGGCGTCGCTGACCGCGTCGTGGTCGGTCCAGTCGTGGGTGTCGGTGTGCGCATCGCCCCACGCGCGCTCGCTCACGGCCTTCAGCGCGGGGTGCACCCAGGTCGGCGCGTGCACGCCGTTGGTGATCGAGGTGATCGGCACCTCGTCGGAGTCGACGCCGGGCCACAGCATCCCGAACATCCCGCGGCTGACCTCGCCGTGCAGCAGCGATACGCCGTTCGCGTGCTGGCCGAGGTGCAGGCCCAGCACCGCCATGTTGAAGACGCCCTGGTCGCCGCCGTCCCAGGTCTCCAGGCCCAGCGCGATGGCGCGGCCCGCGTCCAGGCCGTGGAAGAGCCCGCTCGCGAGGTAGTCGGCGATGAGATCCCGCGGGAACCGGTCGATCCCCGCCGGCACCGGGGTGTGCGTCGTGAACACCGTGCCGGCGCGCACCTGCGCGAGCGCCTCGTCGAAGCTCAGGCCGGCGCCCGTGATGAGCTCCGACATCCGCTCCAATCCCTGGAACCCGGCGTGCCCCTCATTGGTGTGGTAGACGTCGGGCGCGGGGCGCCCGGTGATCTCGCTGAACGCGCGCACCGCGCGCACGCCGCCCACCCCGAGCAGCAGCTCCTGCAGCAGTCGGTGCTCACCGCCGCCGCCGTACAGCCGGTCGGTGACGCGGCGCATCTCGTCGGTGTTCGACGGCGTCTCGGAATCGAGCAGGAGCAGCGGGATGCGCCCGATGTCGGCGATCCACACGCGCGCGTGCAGCCGGCGGTCGGCCGGAAGGTCCAGGGCGATCTCGACGGGTGCGCCGCCGCGATCGCGCAGCAGGGTCAGTCCGAGCCCGTACGGGTCGAGCAGCGGGTAGCTCTCGCGCTGCCAGCCGTCGTCGCCGATCGACTGGCGGAAGTACCCGGCCCGGTAGAAGAGGCCGACGCCCGTGAGCGGGACGCCGAGATCGGACGCGCTCTTGAGGTGGTCGCCCGCCAGGATGCCGAGGCCGCCCGAGTACTGCGGGAGCGAGCCGTCCACTCCGAACTCCGGAGAGAAGTACGCGATGTGCGCGGGCTTCGGGCCCGCCAGCCGCTGATACCAGCGCTCGCCCTCGAGGTAGGCCGTCAGGCGCTCGTGCTCCTCGTGCACCCTCGCCACGAAGCCGTCGTCGCGAGCGAGTTCATCCAGCCGCTGCTGGCCGAGCGCGCCGAGCATGCGAGACGGGTTCTTGCCGGTCTCGTCCCACAGCGCCGGATCCATCGACGCGAACAGCGCGTGGGTGGCGCGGCTCCACGACCAGCGCCAGTTCGATGCGAGGCGGTCGAGCGGGGCGAGGGATTCGGCGAGGACGGGGCGGACGGTGAACGTTCGGATGGCCTTCACGATCGCGATTCTAGGCGCAGATGCTGGAAGCGCTTGCACGGGCGGCCCTCGAGGCGCGGCGTCAAGAAGCCCGCTGCACGGGGGCACCCGGGTCTACGCTGGGCACATGGCCATCGCACGACTGCACGGCGGTCCGCTGGACGGACAGATCGTCCCGCTCGACCCGACCATGAACGACGCCTACATCGTCCCCTACGGCGAGGGACAGCTCGTCTACCGCCGGGACGGCGGCGAGCGCAACACCGGCGAGGGCGACGGCCCCACCGAGGTCCGCTTCGAGTACGTCGAGGCCACCGAGGACATCGACCCGAATCCGGACGGGCGTGACGACTGAGCCCCGCGCTGCGGCGCCCTCGCGCTCCGTCGAGATCGAGCTGAAGTTCGACGTCGACGACGCCACCGCGCTGCCCGACTGGTCGGCACTGCCCGGGGTCGTCTCGGTGACCGCCGGCGAGCACCGCGAGCTCGACGCCGCGTACTTCGACGACGACGGACTCTCGCTCGCCCGTGCCGGGTTCGCGCTGCGCCGCCGCACCGGCGGGCCCGATGCCGGGTGGCACATCAAGGGACCGCGCGGCGCCGACGGGGGCCGGGTCGAATTGCAGTGGCCACTCGGCGAGGCCGATTCTGTGCCCCAACCGGTGCGCGCCGAGCTGGCGGCGGTGACGGATGCCGCGTTCCGCCCGCTCGCGCGCATCCAGAACACGCGCACCGTGTACTTCCTGCTCGACGCGTCGGCCCGGGTGGTCGCGGAGTTCGCCGACGACCACGTGCGAACACGCGACGAGCGCTCCGGCCGCGAGCGGGCGTGGCACGAATGGGAGATCGAGCTCGGCCCTGCCGGACCCGCCGACCCCGACACGCGTGCGGCGTTCTTCGCGGCGGTCGAGCGGGCGGCTCTGGCCGCGGGGGCTCGGCCCGCGGCATCCGACTCGAAACTCGCGCAGGCCCTCGGCCACTGACGCACGAAACCCCCGGGATCAGGCGATCCCGGGGGTTCTGTCGTGCTGTGCGGATCGGGTCTCGATACGGCTCGTTGCCGCCTCCTCGACCTTGACCCGCGTCAGAGGTTGATCATGTGGCCGGCGAGTCCGTGGAAGGCCTCCTGCACGGCCTCCGACAGCGTCGGGTGCGTGTGGACGTTGCGGGCCGCCTCGAGGGCGGTGAGGTCCCACTTCTGGGCGAGGGTCAGCTCGGGCAGCAGCTCCGAGACGTCCGGCCCGATCAGGTGGCCGCCGAGAAGCTCGAGGTGCTCGCCGTCGGCGATGAGCTTGACGAAGCCGATCGCCTCGCCGAGGCCGTTGGCCTTGCCGTTCGCCGAGAACGGGAACTTCGCGACCTTGACGTCGTAGCCGGCGTCGCGCGCCTGCTGCTCGGTGAGTCCGAACGAGGCCACCTGCGGCGAGCAGAACGTCGCGCGCGGCATCATGCGGTAGTCGCCGAGAGGCATCGTCTCGGCCTTGCCGATCGTCTCGGCCGCGACCACGCCCTGCGCCTCGGCCACGTGGGCCAGCTGCAGCTTCGCGGTGACGTCGCCGATCGCGTAGATGTGCGGCACGTTCGTGCGCATGTGGTCGTCGATGTCGATGGCGCCGCGGTCGGTGAGCTTCACGCCGGTGTTCTCGAGGCCGAAGCCCTCGACGTTCGCCGCGAAGCCGATCGACATGAGCACCTTGTCGGCGTCGATGGACTGGGTCTCGCCGCCTGCCGCCGGCGTGTAGGTCACCGTAACGCGGTCGCCGTGGTCGGTGACGGTCTCGACCTTGGTCGAGGTCAGGATGTCGACCCCGTACGACTTGTAGTGCTTCGTGATCTCTTTCGAGACGTCGGCGTCCTCGTTGGGAAGTGCGCGGTCGAGGAACTCGATGATCGTCACCTTGACGCCGTAGTTCGCCATGACGAAGCCGAACTCCATGCCGATCGCGCCGGCGCCGACGATCGCGATCGACTTCGGGAGTTCGCGCGTGAGGATCTGCTCCTCGTACGTCACGACGTTCTCGCTCAGGGTGACGCCGGGAAGCAGACGCACCCGCGAGCCGGTCGCGATGATCGCGTTGTCGAAGGTGACGTCCTCGGAGGAGCCGTCCGTCTTGGCCACCCGGATGGCGTTGGGCCCGGTGAAGGTGCCGCGCCCCTCGTACTCGGTGACCTTGTTCTTCTTCATCAGGTAGTGGATGCCCTTGACATGGGTGTCTGCCACCTTGCGGCTGCGATCCCACGCGACGCCGTAGTCGAAGTGCACGTCGCCCGAGATGCCGAACAGGTCGGCCTTGTGGTGGAACTGGTGCGCGAGGTCGGCGTTCTTCAGCAGAGCCTTCGAGGGGATGCAGCCGACGTTGAGGCACACACCGCCCCAGTACTTCTCTTCGATGATCGCGACCGTGAGGCCGAGCTGGGCGGCACGGACGGCCGCGACGTACCCGCCGGGGCCTGCGCCGAGGATGGCGACGTCGTAGTGAGGCATGGGTAAAAGCCTACTGGTCGGCAGGAGGCTCGGAGCCGGGCTGCGGCGCGCTGTCGGCCGGCGCTGCGGCGTCCTTGGCGAGGGCACGCTCGCGGCGGGAGCGCGACACCAGCAGGTACACGACCGCGGCGACCACGAGGAGCGCGAGGACGGCGAGCAGGATCCACGGCCAGGCCTCCGTCGGGTCCGACGCGTCTTCGGCAGGTGCCGTCGGGGCAGCGCTCGGCGTCGTCGTCGGCTCCGTCGTCTCGGTCGGGACCACGGTCTCGCTCGGCGTCGGGTCGGCGGTGGCCGTCGGCGCCGCGGCACCGGTGACGGTGAAGGAGAACTCGCCCGAGATGGGGTGGCCGTCGCTCGAGACGACCTTCCACAGCACGGTGACGGTGCCGGATGCCGCGCCGCCCGTGCCGCCGAGCGGCTGGGTGAGCACGTTGTCCTGCGCGGTCGGATCGCCGTCGGTGAGCGGCGTGCCCGAGGCATCCGTCACCTGCACTTCGGAGGCTCCCGGCTCGGAGGCGATCGCGCCGCTGAAGGTCAGGCGCAGGTCGGCGGGGAGCGTGTCGACCGTGCTTCCGGCCGCGGGGTCGCTGCCGAGCAGCTCGTCGTGCGCACGAGCGGGGGACGCTGCGGCGAGCACCGCGACGGCGGCCAGAACCAGGGCCGCCAGGACGGCGACGAGGCGGGAAAGGCGGAAGCTGCGAAGTCCGAGGGCTAGCACCTGATCGAGCCTAACCGGTACGTTCGGCCCAGCCGGACGCGAAGTGGCGGCCGGAAACATGCCCTTCACGATCTGACGCGGCCGCGAAACAGGCGACTGCCACGCTGGCGCCGAGCAGACGGACGCCTCGGTGCCCGCGCGCGATACAACCCTGAAAGGAAGTCATGAGACTCTTGCGAACCATCGCGGTCCTCAGCGGCGCGGCGATCGCCGCGTCGCTCACGAGCGGCACCGCGTTCGCGGCCTCGGCACCGAGCGCGCCGACCGCACTCCGCGCGGCGTTCACCGACGACTCCGGCGGGCGCGGACCGGAGCGCGACCCCGACTCCGCCGGCTCTGCGTCCTTCGCCGACCTCGTCAAGCTCGCCAAGACCGGTCCGGCAGCCAAGGCCGCCGACGGCGCGATCGCGATGCCGGCGTCCTACCCCCACCAGCCCGCCCTGACCGTCTATCCCGCGGACGAGAACGACGCCACCCGGCTCAACGAGACCATCGCGTTCTCGGAGCTCGCCCCGCTGCTGAACGGGCTCATGGCGCAGAGCGACCGCATCTCGACGCAGGTGGTCGGCCAGTCCACGAGCGGGCGCGACCTCTACCTCGTCACGGTGACCGCGCCCGAAGGCCGCGGAGAGACCGCGCAGCAGACGAAGTGGCGCGAGCAGATCCGCACCGCGCCCGACAAGGCGGCCCAGGACCGTAGGCTCGCGGCGAACTACAAGACTCCGATCTGGATCAGCGCGAACATCCACGGCAACGAGTGGGAGGGGACCGACGCGGCGGTGCAGCTCATCGAGCAGCTCGCGGCCTCGCAGGACCCCGAGACGATCGCGCTGCTGAAGAAGCACCGGCTCTACTTCTCGCTGTCGCTGAACCCGGACGGCCGGACGATCGCGACGCGTGCGACCGCGCTCTCGCTCGACGGGAACCGCGACATGGTCACCCTCACCACCCCCGAGGCGCGGTCGTTCGTCGCGACGGCCCAGGCGCTGCAGCCGCTGTACGCCGCGGACTTCCACGGCTACACCAACGTGCTGCAGGTCGAGCCCTGCGGGCCGCCGCACGGCGAGAACTACGAGTACGACCTCTTCATCCCGCACGGCTATGCGCTCGCCCTGCGGGTCGAAACCGACGTCGTCGCGGCCGCGATCCCCGGAAACCGGTACTACGACCGCGCCACGGGCGGCACCACGACGACCAACACCGGCAGCATCAAGATCCCGTACCGCGACACGGCGTCGGGGTGGGACGACTACCCGCCGATCTTCACCGCGCAGTACGCCGCGTACCACGGCGCGGTGACCGCCACCGTCGAGCTGCCGCTCGGGCGCACCGGGTCGACGACCACGCCGACCAACGCGCGCATCAACACCGAGGTCGCCAAGGTCACCATGGAGTCGATGCTGCGGTACGTCGCAGCCCACTCCGACGCGATCCTCGCGGACCAGATCGAGGTGTTCCGCCGCGGGCTCGCCGGGGCGCCCAAGACCGCGCTCACCACGGCGGGCGTCGCAGCCACGCCCGGACCCGATGAGTGGAAGGAGCACTGGGACGTCGCGGACGACCAGGATCCGGTGCAGCTGCCGCGCGCGTACGTCATCCCGACGGGGGAGGGGCAGCGCTCGGCGTCCGACGCCGAGGCGCTCGTGGACGCCCTGCTGTTCCACGGCGTCCAGGTCGGCGCCCTCGCGCACGACACGACGGTCGGCGGCGTCACGTACCCCGCCGGGTCGTTCGTCGTCGACATGCATCAGCCGCGCCGCGGCCTGGCCAACGTGCTCCTCGACCTCGGCACCGACATCTCGGGCAAGGTCCCGTCGATGTACGACATCTCGGCCTGGAGTCTCGCGTACCTGTGGGGAGCCACCGTCGACAAGGTCGGCGACACGACGGACGCCGCGATCGGCGGGGTCGTGCCGCTTCACCGCGTGCCTCAGGACGGCGTGCTGCCGAAGAAGGCGCCGTACGTCGCGTTCGACGTCGCCGGTGTCGAGGACTACCGGGCGCTGAACGCCCTCCTCGATGCGGACGCTCCGGTGTGGCTCCTCGACGACGGCCGGGCGGTGGTCGGTCCGGAAGGCCTCGCCGCAGCCGCCAACGCGGTCGTGACGTACGACATCCCGTTCGAGACGGTCTCGGATGCCGACATCGCGGCCCTCGACGAGGCGACGGTGCTGGAGGAGCTCACGATCGCGGTCGCCGGCACCCAGGACGACGTGCTCGCGCTCGCGGAGCTGGGATTCTCGGACCTCGTGCGCGTGACGGCGGCCGGGGTGCAGGCGGGCGTGGCCACGGGTACCACAGGGCTGGAGGGTGCGGACCTGCTCTGGGTGGGCTCGGCGTTCTCGCTGCCCGCCGGTTCCCCGGGCCGCCAGTACGTGCAGGCGTGGGTCGACGCCGGCGGCTCGATCGTCGGGCGGACGAACCAGGCGTTCGCCGTGGCATCGACGTACGGGCTGGTCTCGGGCACGGTGGTCGCCGGGAACGGGTCGGGCAACGGAATCGTGGACGTCGACGTGCCCGAGGGGTCGATCTTCTCGAACCACCCGCAGGACGCGGCGTTCATCTACCCCGCGTACTGGTTCACGGGCCTCGGCGAGGGCACCGTCGCGCAGCTGACCTATGCCGACGACCCTCTGCTCGCGGGTCACTGGCGGGCCACCGGTGCCGGCACCAACGGCCCGGCCTCCGCGGCCGGCCAGGCGTCGGTCGTCTCGGGAGAAGCGGCATCCGGCGCCCGCGCCGTGGTGTTCGGCACGTCGCCGTTCTTCCGCACCCACCCCAAGGGGGGAATGAGCCAGGCGGCGCAGGCGATCTTCTGGGCCGCCGCCGGCGAGTGATCGAGCACTGACCCGGCACCGACCGGACGAGGCGGCTCCCGTCGCGCATCAGACGCGACGGGAGCCGCCGCATGCCCGCCCCTTCGATCCACGGCCCGCCGGGGCTAGCATGGCCGCAGGCGGGAGCACCTGCCCCCGCCGGCCCGACAGCGGAAGGACGGTGGAGATGGACGCCATGATGATGGGCGCCATGTCGAAGGACATGATGTCGATGCCCGGCATGGAGACCATGGACATGTCGGTCATGCAGGCCTGTATGGACGCCTGCTCGGCCTGCGAGCAGGCATGCACGGTGTGCTCTACGCAGATGATGTCGTGCGCGCCCGCGTGCATGAACTGCGCGGACATGTGCAACACGATGATGCGCGCCATGATGCGCCCGCAGGGGATGACCCCGGCGGTGATGATGTCGATGCTCGACGCCTGCATCGCCATGTGCCAGCTGTGCATGGACGAGTGCATGGAGCACGCCGACCACAGCGAGGTCTGCAAGATGTGCGCTCAGGCCTGCAAGGCGTGCATGGAGGCCTGCATGGCCATGAAGAACTCGATGATGGCGATGAGCTGAGCTCGTCGCCTTTCTCGTCTCGCGCGCTGAGCCCGCTTCCCGGGCGCTGAGAGCCCGCTTCCCGGGCGCTGAGCCCGTCGAAGTGTCAGCCGCGCAGGACGTTGAAGCGCGTGCCGCCGACGGCGAGCACGTCGTAGCGCTCGTGAAGCGCGACCGGGGTCCCTGGTGCCGCGTGCGCGGCCGCGCCCGTGCCGTTCCACAACGAGACCGGCTCGGCGCCGGCGAGCGTGCGCACGATCAGGAAGCCCGAGCGCGGGTCGGATGCCTCGACGATCGCGTCCGCCCAGTCCGACGGCGTTGCCGCCGCCAGGCGCGCCTGGATCAGATGCAGCGCGTGGCCCGGTGCGAACGAGGTGCAGGCGTCGCCGTGGTCGCACATGCACGCCACACGCTCGCGCACCTCGAGGGGCGGGATGTGGCGGTGCGGGGTGGACACGGTCGGCTCCTGTCGTCGGATCGTCGGCGGAATGTCTCCGCCCGGACGGTTCAGCCAGGCTAGAACTCGTCCCCCGCGCGCGGCACCCCACGCGACACGCGACGAAACAATGGGCACGTGCGCGTGAAGACGGGCGACGCGCCCGGGTCGGAATCCGGCTCTTCCGCGGGACGGGCGATCGGATAGGCTGGGCTGTCGAAGGAGGAGCACCGTGGACGACGACCGCCGACCCGGCCAGGGCGACATCCGCAGGGCTGCGGGGGCCGACGCGCACGACTCCGATCGTGCGGCCGATACGACCCAGACGTTCGGGCACGATTCCGATCTGTCATTCGTTCCGTTCGGCAGCGAACTGGGCGATGCCGAGCTCGAGGCGATCGAAGCGCTCCCGACGGGTGCCGCCCTGCTGCTGGTCCGCTCCGGGCCGACCGCCGGTGCCCGCTACCTGCTCGACAGCGACGTGACGACGGTGGGCCGGCACCCCGAGGCCGACATCTTCTTCGACGACGTCACCGTGTCTCGCCGTCACGCCGAGATCACGCGCACGGGCACCACGTTCGAACTGGTCGATCAGCGCTCGCTGAACGGCACCTACGTCAACGGCGAACGCGTCGACCGCGCGACGCTCAGCAACGGCGCCGAGGTGCGCGTCGGGAAGTTCCGGCTCAACTTCTTCGTATCTCCCGCCGACCTCCACCAGGCGGCGGACGCCTGATGCCCAGCGCATCCGCCCGCGAACGCTCGGCGTCCGCGGGCCTTCTGAGCATCGGTCAGGTGCTCGCGCGGCTCTCACCGGAGTTCCCCTCCCTCACCTCCAGCAAGCTCCGCTTCCTCGAGGTGCAGGGCATCGTCACGCCCACGCGCACCGAGTCGGGCTACCGCAAGTTCTCATCCGCCGACCTCGAGCGGCTGCGGCTGGCGCTGACGCTCCAGCGCGACCACTACCTGCCCCTGTCGGTCATCCGCGAGTACCTCGAGGACGTCGACGCCGGGCGCGATCCGGCCACGCCGACCGCGGTGCCGCCGCCGTCGATCCTGCCGGCGTCCCGGCGGTACCGCCGGGACGAGCTGCTGGCGGCTTCAGGGGCTGCTCCGCAGCTGCTCAACGACGCGATCAGCACGGGTGTGCTCACGGGTGCCGAGAGCTACACCGAGCAGTCCGTCGCGCTGCTGCGCGCCCTGGTCGCGCTCGATCGCCATGGCATCGAGCCGCGCCACGTCCGGGCGCTGCGCCAGAACGCCGAACGCGACGTCGCGCTGGTCGAGTCGGCGCTCGCGCCGCTGCTGCGCCGGACGGATGCCGCATCCCGCGGCCGTGCCGGCGAGCTTGCGCCCGAGCTCGCCAAGCGCCTCGACGAGGTGCGCGCGATCTTCGTGCGCTCCGCGCTGGAGCGACTGCTGTCGTGACGGCGCCGGCGCGTCGAAGTCTGCGACACGCCGGACGCCGAACAGCGGATGTCGTTGCCGCAAGGGGGGCGCTCATCTAGCGTGGAGGTATCCGATTGCGGAGGGGGGAAGTGTGACTGCTCGAGACACGTCTGACGGCGAGCCTTTCGTCGCCGAACTCCTCTTCACCGACGGTCTTCCGGCGATGGACGACGAGGTCGGCTATCGCGGCGCCGTCGCCGCGCGTGCTGCCGGCATCACCTACCGGCAGCTCGACTACTGGGCGCGCACCGAGCTCGTCGAGCCCACCGTGCGCGGTGCGAGCGGCTCCGGATCGCAGCGGCTCTACGGCTTCCGCGACATCCTCGTGCTCAAGCTCGTCAAGCGACTGCTCGACACCGGCATCTCGCTGCAGCAGATCCGTACCGCGGTCGAGCAGCTCCGTGCCTCCGGCATCCGCGATCTCGCCGGCACGACGCTCATGAGCGACGGAGCCTCGGTATACCTGTGCACGTCGAACGACGAGGTCATCGACCTCGTGAGCCGCGGCCAGGGCGTGTTCGGCATCGCGGTCGGAAAGGTGCTGCGAGAGGTCGAGTCCGAGCTCGTCGAGTTCGAGGTCGAGAAGCCCTCCCCGATGGACGAGCTCGCGGCGCGCCGCGCGGCACGCTCGGCCTGAGCCACCCGGCGCGACGCTCGGCCGGAGGCCTCTCGGCGGCACGCTCGGCCTGAGGCCTTCCCCGGCGCGTCAGACGGCCGCCGCGCGACGCTCGTCGCGTGCGCCGACGCTCGCCTCGAGCGCCTGCTCGAGGTCGGCGATGAGATCGGCGGGATCCTCGAGCCCGATCGACAGCCGCACCAGGGCGTCGGAGGGCTTCGCGTCGGACTGCACCGGGCGGTGCGTGAGAGCCGCAGGGTGCTGGATCAGCGAGTCGACGCTGCCGAGCGACACCGCGTGCGTGAACAGCCGCACCGAGGTGGTCAGGGCGCGCGCGGCGTCGTAGCCGCCGGCGAGCTCGATCGAGATCATCGCGCCAGGGCCGGACTGCTGCGTGCCCACGAGTCCGAGCGGATCGCATTCGGCGAACCCGGGGAAGCGGACGCGTGCGATCCCGTCGTGCGTCGTGAGCCACTCGGCGACGATGCGCGCGCCGGCCTGCTGCGCCCGCACCCGCACCGGAAGCGTGGCGAGCCCGCGGTGCAGCAGGTACGCAGCGAGGGGGTGCATGATCGCGCCGGTGATCGCGCGCGTGCGTCGCAGCGCCGCGGCGTGGCGGGCATCGCACGCGACGACGCCGCCGACCACGTCGCCGTGACCGCCGAGGTACTTGGTGGCGCTGTGCAGCGACAGGGCGGCCCCGAGGTCGAGCGGCTGCTGCAGCACCGGCGTCGCGAACGTGTTGTCGACGAGCACCGGGACCTCGCCCGCGGCGGCGACGATCGCGCGGATGTCGACGAGGTCCAGCGTCGGGTTGGCCGGGGACTCGAGCACGACCAGCGCGGTGTCGTCACGCACCGCCGCTGCGACTCCGTCGGGGCTGCAGAACGTGGTCTCGATCCCCAGCTGACCCGACGCGAGCAGGTGGTCGGTGCCGCCGTAGAGCGGCCGGACGGCGACCACGTGGCGCTTGCCCGTCTCGTGGGCGATCGCGAGCATGGTCGCGGTCATCGCCGCCATCCCCGACGAGAAGGCCACGGCCTCCTCCGCGTGCTCCAGCCGCGCCAGCGCCTCCTCGAACCGCGCCACGGTCGGGTTCCACAGCCGGGCGTATACGTTCGATCCGCCCTCGAACGGGTGGCCGCCGGTGGCGAGCACCTCGTACGACATGCCGCCGAGCTCGAGGTCGGGGAGCGGGTTCGTCGACGAGAGGTCGAGGGGGAGTGCGTGGACGCCGAGGTCCGCGAGGTCGTCGCGTCCGGCGTGCACGGCGATGCTGTCAGGGTGCAGCGTCATCGATGCCATGAACGATATGTTCAACGACGCGACGTCGAAAGGCAAGTCATGATCATTCGACCGAGCACGAATCGAGCAATCTGATCATCCGGTGAGCAGACTGGTCAGCCCATCGCGGCGTGGGTGCGCGTGCGGCGGATGCCGAGGCATCCGTCGCCGAGAGGTCAGGCGCGCGCCTCGCCGGGCACGGGAATGCGGCCGGTGCGCATGACGCGGTCCAGGAGCGAGTCGAAGTCGGCCGCGAGCTCCTGAGCGGAGTCACCGGGCCAGATGTGCAGGGGCTTCGCGGCGCCCTGCGCCTGCTGCAGCGAGGTCCGCTCGGGCAGCTGCGGCGCGAGCACGAGCGGCCCGAACATGTCGCGCAGCTCCTTGATGCGGAACTGGTGCTCGATCGACTGCGGACGCACGCGGTTGACGACGATGCCGAGGGGCTGCAGCCGAGGCGAGAGCCCGCGGCGGATCTCTTCGATCGCCCGCAGCGCGCGGTCGGCGGCGGCCACCGAGAACAGGCCGGGCTCGGTCACGACGATGACCCGGTCGCTCGCGGCCCACGCGGTGCGCGTCAGCGCGTTCAGCGACGGCGCGCAGTCGATCAGCACGAGGTCGTAGTCGGCCTCGATCGTGGCGAGCGCCTCTTCGAGCTTCCACACGTCGCGCACGCTCGGGTGGGGTCCGTCGAAGTTGATGGCCGACGGGCTGCCGATCATGACGTCGATCGTGCCGGGATGCACCTTCGCCCACCCGCTGGAGGTGATGGCCTGGCGGACCGTCTTCTCCTTGGGATTGGCCAGGACGTCGGCGACATTCAGGCGGCCGGCGACCTGGATGTCCATGCCCGTCGACACATCGGACTGCGGGTCGAGGTCGACGACGAGCGTGCGGACACCGCGGGCGAAGGCCGCCGACGCGAGTCCGAGAGTCACGGTCGTCTTGCCGACCCCGCCCTTGAGCGAGCTGACGGATAGGACGTGCACAAGGCACCACGTTACCGTCCCCTAGGCTGAGAGCACACTCAGCCCGTCACCAGGGCCCGCCTGCGCCGCCGCCTCGGAGGTCGAATGTTCCGCAAGATCCTGGTCGCCAATCGTGGTGAGATCGCAATCCGCGCGTTCCGCGCGGCCTATGAACTCGGTGCTCGGACCGTGGCCGTCTTCCCGTTCGAGGACCGGGGATCGCTCCATCGTCAGAAGGCGGACGAGTCCTACGAGATCGGCGAGAAGGGGCACCCCGTCCGCGCCTATCTCGACATCGACGAGATCATCCGCGTCGCACTCTCGTCAGGGGCGGACGCGATCTACCCCGGCTACGGGTTCCTCTCGGAGAACCCCGAGCTGGCCGAGAAGGCGGCGGCGAACGGCATCGCGTTCATCGGTCCGCCGGCGCGCGTCCTCGAGATGGCCGGAAACAAGGTCACCGCGAAGCAGCATGCGATCGCGGCGGGCGTGCCCGTGTTGCGCTCGACGGAGGCGTCCGACGACGTCGACGCACTCGTCTCGCAGGCCGACGACATCGGGTTCCCCATCTTCGTGAAGGCGGTCGCCGGAGGAGGCGGCCGCGGCATGCGGCGCGTCGAGCGCCCCGAGGAGCTGCCTCCCGCCCTCGCCGAGGCGATGCGCGAAGCCGGAAGCGCCTTCGGCGATGCGCGCGTGTTCCTCGAACAGGCCGTGCAGCGCCCGCGCCACGTCGAGGTGCAGGTGCTCGCCGACAGGACCGGCGAGACCGTGCACCTGTTCGAGCGCGACTGCTCGGTGCAGCGACGCCACCAGAAGGTCATCGAGATCGCCCCGGCGCCGAACCTCGACCCGGCCGTTCGCGATGCGCTCCACGGCTACGCCGTGGCCTTCGCCCGCTCGATCGGGTACGAGAACGCCGGCACGGTCGAGTTCCTCCTCGAGACCGCCGGCCCGCGCACCGGCGAGGTCGTCTTCATCGAGATGAACCCGCGCATCCAGGTCGAGCACACCGTGACCGAGGAGGTCACCGACGTCGACCTCGTGCAGTCGCAGATGCTGATCGCGGCGGGGGAGACCCTCGCCGACCTCGGCCTCACACAGGACCGCATCCAACTGCGCGGCGCCGCACTGCAGTGCCGCCTCACCACCGAGGACCCCTCGCAGGGCTTCCGTCCCGACACCGGGCGCATCACGACGTACCGCTCGCCCGGCGGTGCCGGCATCCGCCTCGACGGCGGCACCACCGCGGCGGGATCGCAGATCAGCCCGCACTTCGACTCGATGCTCGCCAAGCTCACATGCCGCGGGCGCGACTTCCCGGCGGCGGTCGCCCGCGCACGGCGCGCGCTCGCGGAGTTCCGCATCCGCGGCGTCTCGACGAACATCCCGTTCCTTCGCGCCGTGCTCGACGACCCCGCGTTCGTCGCCGGCGATGTCAGCACCTCGTTCATCGACGAGCGCCCGGAGCTGCTGACGAGCAATCACTCGCGCGACCGGGCGACCAAGCTCCTCAACTGGCTCGGCGACGTCACGGTCAACCGCCCGTACGGCGAGAAGCCGCTGTCGGTGTCGCCCGGCAGCAAGCTGCCCGACATCGACCTCACCGCCGAGCCTCCGGCCGGGACCCTGGCACGGCTGCGCGAGCTCGGCCCCGAAGGGTTCGCGCGGGCGCTGCGCGAGCAGTCGGCCCTGGCGGTCACCGAGACCACCTTCCGCGACGCCCACCAGTCGCTCCTGGCGACCCGGGTGCGCACTCGCGATCTGGTGCGGGTCGGTCCGCACGTGTCGCGCATGACGCCGCAGCTGCTGTCGGTCGAGGCGTGGGGAGGCGCGACGTACGACGTGGCGCTGCGGTTCCTCGCCGAAGACCCGTGGGAGCGCCTCGAGGCGCTCCGCGCCGCGATGCCCAACATCCCGATCCAGATGCTGCTGCGCGGGCGGAACACCGTCGGCTACACGCCGCGCCCCGTCGAGGTCACCGACGCGTTCGTGCGCGAGGCGGCATCCACCGGCGTCGACGTCTTCCGCATCTTCGACGCCCTCAACGACGTCTCGCAGATGCGCCCCGCCATCGACGCGGTGCGCGCGACGGGCACCGCGATCGCCGAGGTGGCCCTCTGCTACACCGCCGACCTGCTCGACCCGTCCGAGAAGCTGTACACGCTGGACTACTACCTGCGGCTCGCCGAGCAGATCGTCGAGTCGGGCGCCCACATCCTCGCCATCAAAGACATGGCCGGACTGCTGCGCCCCGCGGCGGCCGCGAAGCTCGTCGCCGCGCTGCGTGAGAACTTCGACCTGCCGGTCCACCTCCACACCCACGACACCGCGGGCGGGCAGCTCGCGACGCTCCTGGCCGCGAGCGCGGCGGGCGTGGACGCGGTGGATGCCGCGGCCGCCCCGATGTCGGGAACCACGAGCCAGCCGTCGCTGTCGGCGCTGGTCGCCGCCCTCGCGCACACCGATCGCGACACGGGCCTCGACCTTCAGGCCGTGAGCGACCTCGAGCCGTACTGGGAGGCCGTGCGGCACCTGTACCGCCCGTTCGAGTCGGGCCTGCCGTCGCCGACCGGTCGCGTGTACCACCACGAGATCCCCGGCGGGCAGCTGTCGAACCTGCGTCAGCAGGCGATCGCGCTGGGTCTGGCCGACGACTTCGAGCTCATCGAGGACATGTACGCCGCGGCGGACCGCATCCTCGGTCGCATCCCCAAGGTGACGCCGTCGTCGAAGGTCGTCGGCGACCTCGCGCTGGCCCTCGTCGCCGTGCGCGCCGACCCGGCGGACTTCGAGCAGAATCCGCAGAGCTACGACATCCCCGACTCGGTCGTCGGCTTCATGGCGGGTGAGCTCGGCGACCTGCCCGGTGGATGGCCGGAGCCGTTCCGTACGAAGGTGCTCGAGGGGCGCTCGATCTCGATCGAGGTTCCGCCGCTCACCGACGAGGAGCGCGCCGGCCTGGCCGGCGACGCCGCCGAGCGTCGCCGCGCGCTCAACCGCCTGCTGTTCCCCGGTCCGGCACGCGAGTTCGAGAAGAACCGTGAGACGTACGGCGACCTGTCGGCACTCGGGACGCCGGACTACCTGTACGGTCTCAAGCCCGGCGAGGAGCACATCGCCGAGATCGACCCGGGTGTGCAGCTCTACGTGGGTCTGGAGGCCATCGGCGAGGCCGACGCCAAGGGCATCCGCACCGTCATGACCACGCTCAACGGACAGCTGCGACCGGTCTTCGTGCGCGACCGCAGCATCAAGGTCGAGACGCGCCAGGTGGAGAAGGCCGACACCTCCAAGCCGGGTCAGGTCGCGGCGCCGTTCTCGGGGGTCGTCACGCTGAAGGCGAGCGTCGGCGACACCGTCACCGCGGGGCAGCCGATCGCCTCCATCGAGGCGATGAAGATGGAGGCCGCGATCACCGCTGCCATCGACGGGGTCGTCGAGCGGCTCGCGATCGCCGAGACGGCGCAGGTCGACGCCGGCGACCTTTTGGTCGTCATCCGTCCTGCCCAGTAGCCTGGAGGGCGGCATCCGCCCGAAACCGCCGTCCGCCCCCAGGAGAAGTACGCAGTGACGCCCGATCGCCCCGACCACACACCCGACGAGCCTGAGAACGGCGTGCTCTCCGACACGGGAAGCCTCGACACGACCGGTCTCGGAATCCTCGGCGGTGGAACGGCGCAGGTGAACGTCGAACTGCCCACCGAGTCCGACGACGACCTCGCCGACGACGACGTCATCGGCGACGAGATGCCCTTCGTCGTGGAGATCCCGGCAGACGCCGACCTTCCGGTCACCATGACGCTCGCGGCCGAGCCCTCGGCGGAGACCGCCGAGGCGGAGATCGTCGACGTCTCCGACCCGGAGGAATGGACCGTCGAGGGCGCGGGCTTCGCCGACGCCGGGGTCGCGGAAGACATCGCCGACGCCGACGAGGTGTTCGAAGAGATCGAGACCGTCGTGCCCGCGCCCGCGGTGCAGCCCGAGGCTGCGGCTGGGCCCACGCGCCCAGAGGCTCCGCGCGACGCGCCAGCGGTGCGTGGAGGGGGCGTGGGGACCGTCGACGATGTCGAGTCCGCGGCGGTCGATGCGGCGGTCGCCGAGTTCGAGGGCGCCGACTTCGACGTCGCGGAGTTCGACGACGTCGAGTTCGAGGATGTCGCCTTCGACGCCGTCGCGTCCGGCGACGTCGCCGTGAACGATGAGACCGCGGAGGATCCCATGACTGCAGGAACGCCGTCCGACTCCGAAGGGGCGTCCGGCATGTCCGGCCCCGCCGCAGAGCCGAAGCCGGCAGAAGCCGAGCCGTTCCCGGCCGCGGCATCTCGCCGCGAGACGGGCCCCGCACCCACGCGCCCGGCGGACCGGGCCGTCGAGCGGGCCTTCCCGGCGACGGGCGTCTCGCTCACCTCGAAGCGCCTCGGCGAGTTCGAGGCCGACCGTGAGACCGCCGACCTCCTCACCGCCGACCGGCTGCTCGACCCGCACCAGGTGGTGCGCTCCGAGCCCGAAGGCATGTGGCAGCACCTCGTCTACTCCGTCTCGGGGCGCCGCATCAACCTCGGCGACAGCAAGCGCGCCCGGGCGCGCAAGGAGCTCGACCGCCGGATCGCCGCGCCGCTGGCGGGCGGCGCCCGCTTCGTGCCGGTGCTCTCGCGCAAGGGCGGCGTCGGCAAGACGACCGTCACGACGCTCCTCGGCATGGCCCTGGCCGACGCCCGCGACGACCGCGTCATCGCGGTGGACGCCAACCCCGACCGCGGCACGCTCGCCGAGCGCATCTCGCGCGAGAGCGGCAAGACCGTGCGCGACCTCGTGCGCGTGAGCGGCGACGTCGTCGGGTTCAACGACCTGTCGAACATCGTCGCCCGTGACGAGACCCGCCTCGACGTCGTCGCGTCCGACTCCGACCCGCGGGTGTCCGAGGCGTTCAACGACTCCGACTACCGCAACGTCGCCGCGCTCGCCGCCCACTACTACTCGGTCGTGCTCACCGACACCGGCACCGGCATCGTCCACTCGGTGATGGGTGCGACGCTCGACCTCGCCGACCAGCTCGTGATCGTCGCCGGCCTCAGCGTCGACGAGGCGCGTCTCGCCTCCGAGACGCTCACGTGGCTCGAGACCAACGGCTACGCCGACAAGGTGCGCGGCGCCGTCGTGGTGCTCAACAACGCGCGGCCCGGGCAGCCGCTCGTGCAGCTCGACGAGCTCGACGCGCACTTCCGCACGCGCGTGCGCAAGGTCGTCCGGGTTCCGTACGACGCGCACATCGCGGCCGGCAGCGGCATCGTCTTCAAGGATCTGCAGCCGGCGACGCGCCTCGCCGCCCGCGAACTCGCCGCCGCGGTCGTCGAGGGCCTGCGTTCGCACGCGACCGCGGCCTGAGGCATCCGATGGCAGTCCGTCCCATCCGCCTGTTCGGCGACCCCGTCCTGAAGTCCGTGTGCGCCCCGATCGAGGGGATCGATGACGGCGTGCGTGCGCTCGTGCGCGACCTGCTCGACACCGTCGAGCTGCCCGGCCGCGCCGGCGTGGCGGCCCCGCAGATCGGCGTCGGCGTACGCGCGTTCAGCTACAACATCGACGGCGACATCGGGTACGTGCTCAACCCCGTGCTGGTCGAGGTGTCGGGCGAGCCCGAGCCGATCGGCGAAGGGTGCCTGTCGGTGCCCGGTCTCTGGCACGACGCGGTGCGGTACCCGTGGGCCAAGGTCGTCGGCATCGACCTCGACGGCAACGAGATCGTGCTCGAGGGGGAGGGGCTGCTCGCCCAGGCCCTGCAGCACGAGACCGACCATCTCGACGGCACGCTCTACCTCGATCGCCTCACGCCCGAGGAGCGCCGCGTCGCGATGCGCGAGATCCGGGAGTCCGACTGGTTCTGACATACCCGTTCGTTGAGCGAGAGAAGCGCAGCGACCGAGACGAAACGCCCCGAACCAGCGACATCGCGTCGGTTCGGGGCGTTTCGTCTCGCGGAGACCCGCACTGAGCGAGCGAAGCGAATCGAAGTGTCGCTCGACGACAGGCGAGGGACGCGTCTCAGCTGAGCGAGACGTTCGTCGTGTTCACCGGCACGGCGTAGATCTCCTCGATGTCGCCGGCGAAGTCGGTGAGGATCACATTGCGCTTGATGCTCATCTTGGGCGTCAGGTGTCCGCTCGCCTCGGTCCACTCGGTGGGCAGGATCGTGAACTTGCGGATCGACTCGGCGCGCGAGACGTGCTTGTTGGCCTCGTCGATCGCGCGCTGCACCTCGGCGCGGACGGCGTCGTTCTTGGCGGCCTCGGTGAGCGGCATGTCGGCCGCGAGGCCGTTGTTCGACAGCCACGTCGGCAGCATCTCGGGGTCGAGCGTGATCAGTGCCGAGATGAACGGCTTCTGATCGCCCACGACGACCACCTGGCCGACGATCGGGTTGGCGCGGATCGGGTCCTCGAGCGCGGCGGGGGCGACGTTCTTGCCTCCGGCGGTCACGATGATCTCCTTCTTGCGACCGGTGATCGTGAGGAAGCCCTCGTCGTCGAAGGCGCCCAGGTCGCCCGTCTTGAACCAGTCGTCGTCGAACGCCGCCGCGGTCGCCTCGGGATTGCGCCAGTACTCCTTGAAGACGTTGATGCCGCGCACCTCGACCTCGCCGTCCTCGGCGAGCCGGATGCCGATGCCGGGGAGCACGGGTCCGACGGTGCCGATCTTCGACTTGTTGGCGAGGTTGACGGTCGCCGGCGCGGTCGTCTCGGTGAGGCCGTAGCCTTCGAGGATCGTGACGCCCAGGCTGTGGAAGAAGTGCCCGAGGCGGGGGCCGAGCGGCGCTGAACCCGACACGGCGTAGGTGACGTTGCCGCCCATCGCCGTGCGCAGCTTGCTGTAGACGAGCTTGTCGAACAGCGTGAACTTGATCTTCGTGCCGAACGGCACCTTCCGGCCCTCCTGCAGCAGCCGCGAGTGCTCGATCGCGGTGTGCGCGGCGGCGCGGAAGATCTTGCCCTTGCCGCCGGCCTCTGCCTTCTGCTCGGCCGAGTTGTACACCTTCTCGAACACGCGCGGCACGGCCAGCAGGAAGGTGGGCTTGAACGAGCCGAGCGCGGGGAGGAGCTGCTTGGTGTCGGGCTGGTGACCCGTCTTGACACCCGCGTGGATGTTGAGGATGGAGATGAAGCGGGCGAAGACGTGCGCCGTCGTGATGAACAGCAGCGTCGAGGCGCCGGGAGTCTCGACGACCTCGTGCAGCGCCTTGGCCGAGTTGCGCGACAGCTCGACGAAGTTGCTGTGCGTGAGGACGCAGCCCTTCGGGCGGCCGGTGGATCCCGACGTGTAGATGAGTGTCGCGATGTCGGCGCCGACGGCGATGTTGCGGCGGCGCTCGATCTCGTCGTCCGACACCGAGGCGCCCTCGGCGACGAGCTTGTCGAGGTCGCCGGAGTGCATCTCCCAGGCCGAACGGATCAGCGGCAGTTCGCCCCGGACCTCGGCGACGCGCGCCGTGTGGTCGGGGGACTCGGTGATGACGGCGATGGCGCCCGAGTCCGAGAGGTTCCACGAGATCTGCGCGGGCGAGCTGGTCTCGTAGATCGGGACCATGACCGCGCCGGCATAGAACAGCGCGAAGTCGACCAGAGTCCAGTCGTACGTCGTGCGGGCGATGAAGCCCACCTTGTCGCCGGGCTCGATGCCGGCGGCTGCGAAGCCTTTCGCGAGTGCGACCACCTGCTTCTGGAACTCGGCGGCGGTGATGTCGCGCCAGCCCTCCCCGTCGGGGACCGAGAACAGCGCGAGGTCGGGCGTCTGCTTGACGCGCTCGACGAGGAGATCGGTGATGTTCGCCTGCGGATCGGCGGGGACGATCGCGGGGACTTCGAATTGGATCACGGCAGCTCCTTCGGCACCGGGTTGACTTTCAATCTCGGGTGGATCTCACTCGAGTCTAATCCGCTGTCATGCGACGACCACCGCCCATGTGGATGAGCGGTGCCTGGATAGACTTCAAGGCGCTGTCGCGCGCGCGGCTGCGGGAGGGAGTGCAGTGCTCAAGGTCGGCATCGACATCGGCGGGACGAAGATCGCGGGAGGCGTGGTCGACTCCGACGGGCGCATCGTCGAGAAGGTCCGCGTCGACACGCCTGCCGACACCGGCGCTCTCGCCGCCGCGGTGATCGACATGGCACGCCACTTCCGCGCCACCCACGATGTCGCCGCCGTCGGGGTCGCCGCGGCCGGTTTCATCGACCGGGACCGTGCGACCGTCATCCACGCCCCCAACATCGCGTGGCACAACGAGCCGCTCAAAGCGCGACTGGAGGCGGGCATCGGACTGCCGGTCGCGATCGAGAACGACGCGAACGCCGCGGGCTGGGCCGAGTACCGGTTCGGCGCAGGGCGCGGCGTCGGCCACATGGTGATGCTCACGATGGGCACCGGCGTCGGCGGCGCGATCGTCCTCGACGGCGAGCTGTTCCGCGGCGGGCACGGCATCGCCGCCGAGCTCGGCCACATGCGCTTCGTCCGCGGCGGGCTGCTGTGCGGTTGCGGGCAGAGCGGATGCCTCGAGCAGTACGCCTCCGGCCGGGCCCTGCAGCGGGAGGCGAACGAGATCGCCGACGCGGGCGGCATCGGCGTGGCTCTCGCGCAGCTGCGCGCCGAGAACGGGACCATCTCCGGCCCCGCCGTGTCGCGACTCGTGCTGGCAGGCGATCCGGGGGCGACCGAGGCGCTCCGCCGCGTCGCCACCGCGCTCGGCGAGGCCTGCGGCGGATTCCAGGCCGTGCTCGACCCCGAGCTGTTCGTGATCGGCGGCGGGGTCGCCCAGCTGGGCGAGGACCTGCTCGCGCCGGTGCGCCTGGCCTACGAGACGTCGCTGCCCGGGTACGGCGACCGGCCGGTCGCAGGATTCGCGATCGCGCAGCTCGTCAACGACGCGGGCCTCATCGGCGCCGCCGACCTCGCCGCTGCGGAGGGATAGCGCGATGTTCTACTGGCTGATGAAGTACGTGGTGATCGGACCGATCGTGAAGGCGATCTGGCGCCCGTGGATCGTCGGCCGCCGCAACGTCCCGGCCGAGGGCGCCGCGATCCTCGCGAGCAACCACCTGTCGTTCGTCGACTCGATCTTCCTGCCCCTCATGATCGACCGTCCCGTGGCGTTCCTCGCCAAGAGCGACTACTTCACCGGCAAGGGCCTCAAGGGCTGGGCGACGCGCATGTTCTTCAAGGCCACGGGGCAGATCCCCATCGACCGCTCCGGCGGCAAGGCGTCCGAGGCATCCCTCAACACCGGTCTGCAGGTGCTCGGCCGCGGCGACCTGCTCGGCATCTATCCCGAGGGAACCCGCAGCCCCGACGGGAAGCTGTACCGCGGACGGACCGGCATCGCCCGCATGGCGCTGGAGGCCCATGTGCCCGTCGTGCCGGTGGTGATGGTCGACACCGACACCATGATGCCGATCGGCACCCGCGTGCCGCGCATCGCGCGCGTCGGCGTCGTCATCGGGGAGCCGCTGGACTTCTCGCGCTTCGAAGGCATGGAGGGCGACCGCTACATCCTCCGCTCGGTCACCGACGAGATCATGGTCGCGCTGCAGCGACTGGGGGAGCAGGAGTACGAGGACGTCTACGCCTCGACCGTCAAGGACAGGCTGACCGTGAAGTCGCGCTGACCGCGGGACGCCTGTCATGCGGCGCCGGGTGCCATCCACCCCCGGCTAGAATCGAGGGATGCTTCAACAGCTCGACGCTCTCGACCACTGGCGGAACCTGCCCATCAAGCAGCAGCCGCAGTGGCCCGACGTCGACGCGGTGGCGGCGGTGTCGGAAGAGCTCGCGACGCTGCCCCCGCTGGTCTTCGCCGGCGAGGTCGACAACCTTCGCGACCGGCTTGCGCGCGCGGCTTCCGGCAACGCGTTCCTGCTGCAGGGCGGCGACTGCGCCGAGACCTTCGCGGGCGCGACCGCCGAGCAGATCCGCAACCGCATCAAGACCGTCCTGCAGATGGCCGTCGTGCTCACCTACGGCGCCTCGATGCCCGTCGTGAAGATGGGACGCATGGCGGGCCAGTTCGCCAAGCCCCGCTCGAGCGACACCGAGACCCGCGGCGATGTCACGCTGCCCGCGTACCGCGGCGACATCGTCAACGGCTACGACTTCACCGAGGGATCGCGTCAGGCGGACCCGCAGCGGCTGCTGAAGGGGTACCACACCGCCGCGTCGACCATCAATCTGATCCGCGCGTTCACCCAGGGCGGCTTCGCCGACCTCCGCGAAGTCCACTCGTGGAACAAGGGCTTCGCGCAGAACCCGGCGAACCAGGCGTACGAGCGCATGGCGTCCGAGATCGACCGCGCGATCCGCTTCATGGAGGCCGCCGGCGCCGACTTCGATGAGCTCAAGCGCGTCGAGTTCTACACCGGTCACGAGGGCCTGCTCATGGATTACGAGCGGCCCATGACGCGCATCGACTCCCGGACGAACACGCCGTACAACACGTCGGCGCACTTCCTGTGGGTCGGCGAGCGCACGCGTGAGCTGGACGGCGCGCACGTCGACTACTTCTCGAAGATCCGCAACCCCATCGGGGTCAAGCTCGGGCCGACGACATCGCCCGAGACGGCGCTCGCGCTCATCGACAAGCTCGACCCGAACCGCGAGCCCGGCCGCCTCACGTTCATCACGCGCATGGGCGCCGGCAAGATCCGCGACGCGCTGCCGCCGCTGCTCGAGGCCGTGCGCGACTCGGGCGCCACCCCGCTGTGGGTCACCGACCCCATGCACGGCAACGGCATCACGACGCCGACCGGCTACAAGACGCGTCGCTTCGACGACGTCGTCGACGAGGTGCGCGGCTTCTTCGAGGCGCACCGGGCCGTGGGCACGTTCCCGGGCGGCATCCACGTCGAGCTCACGGGCGACGACGTCACCGAGTGCCTCGGCGGGTCCGAGCAGATCGACGAGGCCACCCTCGCGACGCGCTACGAGTCGCTGTGCGACCCGCGCCTGAACCACATGCAGTCGCTCGAACTGGCGTTCCTGGTGGCGGAAGAACTCGAGAAGCGCTGACGCGGTCCACCTGACACGTCGGAGATCCCGGATGCCTCGCCACGAGGCATCCGGGACTCTTCTCTGTCTGGCCATGTCTGTCTGGTCATCTCTCGCCCCGCATCACCGAGAACACGCGAATGCACCGGAATCGTCCGACCGTCGGTGCGGGTGTGTGTTCTCGACGAGCCTGTGGATGACTCTCGGAGCCCTCGCGTCGAATCGGTGAGGATCGGTGGATGCCGCATGCCCCACTGCCGCCCGAGTTCGCCGGCTCCGCCTTCACCACCGCACAGGCGCGCGCCGCCGGCGTCGGCCGGGGACGGCTGCGAGGACGCGACGTGACGAGCCCTCACCGCGGCGTTCACATCGCATTGTCGGACGCACGCGACGACGACGTAATGGCCCGTTGCGAACGGCTGATCCCCGTTCTCGCCCCGCATCACTGGTTCAGCCACCGCACCGCTGCGCGCATCTGGGGCATTCCGCTGCGGCCCGGCTACCACCCGGTCGAATCGCTGCACGTGATATCGATCGGTTCGAGGGCGCCGCTCCGCCATGCGGGGACGACCGGCTGGGTGACGAAGGACGCCCGAGTCCGGACCGAGATGTTCGGCGTGCTCCCGGTCGTGTCGCCGGCCGACACGTGGTGTCACCTAGCCGCGCGCAGTGCAGTGATCGAGGGCGAGGTGATCTCGCATGAGTGGCTGGTCGCGGCTGGCGACTTCCTCACGACGGGCAGGCGCCGCCGCGGCGGGGAGCGCGATGCACCGCTGTACACCGTGGACGATCTGCGGGCTGCGATCGAACGGCGCGGTTCCCGGCGGGGGATCGCGGAGCTGCGTCGCGCGCTCACGGACGTGCGGAGCCCGGTCGACTCGCCGTACGAGACGCGCCTGCGCCTCGGGCTGGTGCGGGCGGGTCTCCCGGAGCCCGACGTGCAGGTTCCGATCATGACACCAGCTGGAATTCGGCACGCCGATCTCGGCTACCCGGCCGCTCGCGTGCTGATCGAGTATCAAGGCGACGAGCACCGGGCATCGCGGGAGCGGTGGCTGCGTGACCTCACGCGCGTTCAACTCTTCCAGGACGCGGGGTACCACGTGATCCTGGTGGGCGCCGCCGACGTGGACCCCGACTGCTCGGCGCTCGCTGAGCGCGTCGCGCGAGTCTTGCGCGGCGAGAACACGCGATAGCACCGACCTGGGCCGTCGAACGGTGCGGTGGTGTGTTCTCGACGGGCGGCGTGAGAGGCCGGCGGCGACGGATGCCTCGGCGCGACGCGCCGGGAACGTCCTCAGCCGGCGGCCGTCACGCGAACCTCGGTGCCGCGCCGGTGGGTCGTGCCGGCCTCAGGGTCGGTGGACGCCACCGTGAACAGGCCCCACACGAACTGCGGCACGACGGTGGTCGGACGGAACCCGGCCTCTTCGAGCTCGGCCATGGCATCCGCCAGGTTGTCGCCGACGACGTCGGGCACCTCGATGGGCGGCGGTCCGAGCGAGACGGTGAGGGTGGTGCTGTCGCCCGCGCGCCACCAGCCGGCGGGATCGCGCTCGGCCATGCGGATGACCGCCCCCTCGGCGATGTCGGTGCTGTACTCCTCGGTCTGTCCCGCGACGGAGATGCCGGCATCCGCGAGGATCCGGGTCGCATCGTCGACGGGCTCTCCGACGACGCTCGGAAGCGGACCGAGCGAGACGCCGAGCGAGGCCGTGTCGCCCTGGCGGGCCGTGCATCCCTCGCCGCACTCGATGTCGTCGCCGCCGGCGGCCGGATGGACGACCACGTACACCACCGTGCCGGCGGGGCCGTCGGTGTAGTACGAGGCGCTTTCGCCCGGGGCGACGTGCTGGGCGGTCAGCTGCGCGCGGACGTCTTCCTCGGTCAGTCCGTTGAGCTTCGGGAACGTCGCTTCGGCGGGGCCGAGCGAAACCACGACCGTCACCTCGCTGTCGCGCTCGACGCGCGTGCCGGGTCCCGGGTCGGTGCTGATGACTTCGCCCGCGGGCACATCGAGGCTGGAGGCTTCCTGCCGCACGGCGACGAGCGTGTCCTGCTCGAGCTCGGCGGACGCCTGCTCGAACGTCATCCCCGAGACGTCGGCGACGACCACCATCGACCCCGGCCCCGAGCCGAACCACCAGCCGAGACCGGCGGCGAGCGCGGCGAGCAGGATCACGGCGGCGACGAGCCACCCGCCCTTGGCGCGGCGTCGCTTGACCGCGCGGCGCAGGCGCGTGGCGTTGTCGACCTCCTCGAGCCCCGATGTCGGGCCGGTCGCGGCCGACGGGAGCACGGCGGTGAGCTCGCCGGTCGCGGCGGCGTCGTCGCGCACGACGCTGATCGGCCCGGTCCGGGTGACGACGGGCGTGACGCCCAGTTCGCGCTCGATCTCACGGAGTCGCTCGAGCATCTCGCGGGCGTCGGTGGGCCGCTCGTCGGGGGAGCGCTCGGTCGCCCACAGCACCAGCTCGTCCAGCGGCTCCGGCACGCCCGGGTTCTTGACGCTCGGGCGCGGCACCGAGTCCGTCGCGTGCTGGAACGCGATCTGCATGGGCTGCTCGCCCTTGTACGGCTGCTCGCCGGTGAGCATCTCGTACAGCATGATGCCGAGCGCGTAGATGTCGCTGCGGGCGTCGGCGGTGCCGCGCGTGACGAGCTCGGGGGCGAGGTAGGCGATGGTCCCCAGCAGCTGGGCGCCAGAGGCGGTGTTGGCCGTGGTCGCTCGCGCGAGGCCGAAGTCGCCGATCTTGATGCGGCCGTCCTCGGCGAGCAGGACGTTCTCGGGCTTGACGTCGCGGTGCACGATGCCCGCCTTGTGCGCCGCGGCCAGGCCCGACAGCACCGCGTCGAGGATCGAGATGGCCTGCGGCACGGTGAGGCGCCGCTGCTCGCGGAGCAGTTCGCGCAGGGTGATGCCGGGGAGGTACTCCATGACCAGGTACGCCATGTCGCCGTCCTGGCCCTGGTCGAACACGTTGACGACGTGCGGATCGGCCAGGCGTGCGGCAGCGCGCGCCTCCTGGATGAAGCGGCTCTGGAACACCGTGTCGTCGCTGAGGTGGCCGTGCATGACCTTGAGCGCGACGCGGCGCTCGAGGCGCAGATCGGTCGCGACGTACACCGTGGCCATGCCGCCCCGGGCGATGCGAGCACGCACGCGGTACCGGCCGTCGACCAGTCGGCCGATCAGCGGGTCCGTCTGCTGACTCGTGCTCACGCTCAGAGTCTACGGACGTGCACCTGCGAGCCCGCGGAGCGGCTCACCCTGCGACCGTTCCGTTACCGGGCGGTGACCCGCGTCAGCCGAGCGCCGCGAGCCACGCGTGGGCGGGAGCCTCCCACTGCGCGTAGCGCTCCGGGTACGCCGAGATCTGCACGGCCTGCGCGGCATCCGCGAACGACATCGACTGCCATCCCGGGATGTCGAGCAGACCGCGGGTGCGCTCCCCGTTCGGATCGGACGCTCCGCCGTAGAACGCCCGGATGGACCGGGCGGCGTCGCGGACCTCCGCCTCCGTGCCCCAGCCGGTGCTCGGGCGCTGCTGGAAGAGGCCGAGCGAGTCGCGGTCGCCCCAGTCGAGGTTGCGGATCCACGACTCCTGCATCGCGGTGCCGAGTGCGATCGCGATCCCGCGGTCGGGAACGCCGAGCTCCCGCCCGATCTGCACGATCAGCTGCGCGTTGGCGACCTGCTCGGCATCGAGTCCGGGAACGGTGGGAGCGGATGCCGGCACCGCGGCGAGCGGGATCGCGATGGTCTGCCCGGGGTAGATGATCGATGACCGGCTCAGCCCGTTGGCGGCGAGCACGGCGTCGGTCGAGACGCCGTGGCGCTGGGCGATGCCGCTGATCGTGTCGCCCGCGACGACGGTGTAGCTGGCGCCGGCGCTCGGCGCGGGCGCGGGCGCGGGAGCGGCGGCGGCGGGCGCTGCGGCACCCGGGATCGCGATGGTCTGCCCGGGGTAGATGATGGACGACCAGCCGAGGCCGTTCGCCGCGAGCACCGCGTCGGTCGAGAGGCCGTGGCGCTGGGCGATCGAGCTGACGGTGTCGCCGCGCTGCACGGTGTACGCGCCGGCCGCGGGGGCCGTCGCGGGTGCAGGGCCCGGCGCCGCGGCGGCCGCGGTGCCGGTGAGGGCGAGCACCTGGCCCGGATAGATCACCGAGCGCCAGCCGAGCCCGTTGAGCGCCAGCACGTCGGCGGTGCTCAGGCCGTAGCGGCTCGCGATCCCGCTCACGGTGTCTCCCGGCTGCACGGTGTGGGTGGCCGGTACCGATGACTGGCCTCGGCGCGCCGCGAGTGCGGCGGCGGTCTGCGACGCGACGGGGACGGATGCCGCGGCCTTCGCCGTGCGCAGTGCGGGCGACGCGGTGTCGCGCGTGGACGCGTCGGTCTGATCGGCGTGTGCCGGGGTCGCCGAGAGCGTGAGGGCGATCGACCCGACGACGGCGACCGGAACCCCGGACAGGGCGGTGCGGGGCCGGGCCCCGCGATGGGTGTGGCGGACTGGTCGCACGAGTTTCCCCCCTCAGTCGACTCCAAAACCGTGTCACGGAAGTGAAATGGTGTCAACGGGTGGTATGTCCCGGTGCAGAAGTGACAGAAGTGAACAACGGGATCCCGGCGAACCCCGACAGGCGGCGGCTCGCGGTCCGGGGTGGATCTGGAATAGTTGCTGTCGTGACCACTGACGACGCCTCGCTCATCGAGACCGAATGGCTCACCCTGCCCGAGCTCGTGGAGGTGCTGGGCGAGCCGCTGGGACGCGTCCGCCGACTCCTCGACGACCTGCACCTCGTCGGCTCGCGGCGGGACGGCACACTCAAGGTTCCCGCCGTCTTCATCGTCGACGGCGAGCCGCTCTCGTCGTTGCGCGGCACCGTCTTCGCGCTGCACGACGCCGGCTTCACCGACGACGAGACGATCGACTGGCTGCTCGCGCCCGAAGACACCATCGGGGTCGCGCCGATCGAGGCGCTGCGAGCCGGCCGCAAGAGCGAAGTCCGTCGCGTCGCGCGCACGCTGGCCTGAACAGGCGGCGCCGCGACGGCGCCGGCGTCAGGTGGTGCGAACCGTGGCCGCGCGCGCGAGGTCGCGCAGCTCGCTGACCGCGGCGTGGCCGAGACGCGCGCCCGAGAGAGCCCGGTCGGCCTTGCGCACATAGCCGGCGATCAACTCCTCGACGCGGTCGAGGGCGCCCGAGTCGGCGATCGTCCGCTGCAGCGACGCGATCTGCTCGTCGTCGAGCGACGGGTCGCCCAGCAGTTCGTCGACGATGCGGCGCGCGGAGGCGGGCAACGCCTCGCGCGTGAACGCGATGAGCACCGTGCGCTTGCCCTCGCGGAGGTCGCCGCCCGCGGGCTTGCCGGTCTCGCGCTCGTCGCCGAAGACCCCCAGCACGTCGTCGCGCAGCTGGAAGGCCATGCCGAGCGGGTGTCCGAAACCTTCGAGCGCCTCCGACTGCGCGGCATCCGCCCCCGCCACCGCCGCCCCGATGGTCAGCGGCTGCTGGATGCTGTAGCGCGCCGACTTGTACGACGCCACGCGCAGGGCGCGTTCGGCGTGCCGGTCGTCGGGCTGGGTCGCATAGGCGGACTCCTCGGCGATGTCGAGGAACTGTCCGAGGGTGACTTCGCGGCGCATCGCGCCGTAGTGCGCACGCGCCGCGGCCGCGCGTGCGGGATCCAGTGCGGCCAGCCCCTGTTCGAGCAGGTCGTCGCTCCACGCGACCAGCAGGTCGCCCAGGAGGATCGCGCTCGACCGGCCGAAGGCGGCCGGATCGCCGAGCCAGCCGGCCGCGCGATGCTCCGCTTCGAGCGAGCGGTGCGCCGCCGGACGGCCGCGTCGCGTGTCGGAGTTGTCGATGAGATCGTCGTGGACGAGGGCTGCGGCATGGAAGACCTCGAGAGCGGCCGCCGCGGTCACCACGGCCTCGACCGGCGGGCCGGCGGGACCGGATGCCTCCTCCACAGCCCTCCACCCGGCGACGCAGAACCGGCCGCGAAGCCGTTTGCCCCCGGCGGTCGCCGCAGCGGCGGCCTCGATGAAGCGGGCCGCCTCGGCTCCGGCGTCCGTCACGCTGGTGCGCTGCGCCGAGATGAACATGTCCACTCGCTGGGAAATGGCTTCGATCGACTCTGCGGAGGCGGACACGGGCCTAGCCTAGTGATCTACGGCACGCGTAGACTTTGATCACGGCCTCGTACACGGCCGACGGAAGTACAAAGGGGGATGCATGCCACTCTCCGAACAGGAGCAGCGCCTGCTGGACGAGATGGAACGCCATCTCATGCGCAACGACGCCGATGTCGTCAGCGCGCCCCGCGACGGCCGCGCTCTGAGCTATCGCAACATCGTCTATGGCACGATCCTCGTGCTCGTGGGCCTCGGCGGTCTCATCGTCGGTGTCTCGCAGCAGCTGATCGTCGTGGGTGTGATCGGATTCGTCGTCATGCTGGGCGGCGTCCTCCTCGCCGTCACGCCCGGCCGCGGCCCCGGGCGCGTCCGAGTCGATTCCGACCCGCCTCCGAAAGCGACCGCGAGCAACTCCTCGTTCATGGACCGCATGAACGACCGCTGGGACAAGCGGCAGGGCGAGCGCTGAGCGCGACCGCCGCCTGACCCCTCACTGAGCACCGACCTTCGGGTCGGTGCTTTTTTTGTGCCTGCGAACGCCCGTCGCCAAGCGCGCGCGGGCATGCCGAGGGGCCTGGGGGAGAGAGCCGACGGCATGGTGGTAGCAAAGTGGAGGAGAGTGGAGTAAAGTGGCGAACATCCCGGGGGGCCGGACGAAGGGGGAGTGATGTACCGATGCTTTTGGGCACGCACACTCCCAAGCTCGACGACAAAGGTCGCGTCATCCTCCCCGCGAAATTCCGCGACGACCTGGGTGGGGGCGTCGTCGTGACCCGGGGACAGGATCGCTGCCTCTACGTGTTCAGCACGCAGGAGTTCGAGCGGGTGCACGAGCGCATCCGCGAGGCGCCGCTGGCCAACAAGCAGGCCCGCGACTTCCTGCGCATGTTCCTCTCGGGCGCGAGCGCCGAGAAGCCCGACAGCCAGAACCGCATCACGATCCCCCCTCCGCTGCGCGCATACGCCGGCCTGGATCGCGACCTCGTCGTCACCGGCGTGGGCGCCCACGCCGAGATCTGGAACGCCGAGACGTGGAACACCTACGCCGCGGCCAACGAAGAGACATACGCCGAGCTGGAGCAGGAGGTGATCCCGGGCCTGTTCTGAGGCGCTGCCGCCCCTCGGCCCCGACTCCCAGCCGCTCACGCCCTGACGCCACTTCCCCGGTGCCAGGTCAGAGCGGATGGGGATCAGGACCGAGGGAACGACAGCCGCAGAGGCTCCGACATCATGAACCTGCGCGACATCCACACCCCGGTACTCCTCGAGCGCTGCATCGAGCTGCTGACCCCCGCGCTCGATCGCGACGGCGCCGTCTTCGTCGATGCCACGCTCGGCATGGCCGGGCACTCCGAGGCGTTCCTCGAGCGCTTCCCGCGCCTGCACCTGATCGGGCTCGACCGCGACACCGACGCGCTGCGGATCGCCGGCGAGCGGCTCGCGCCGTTCGCCGACCGCGTCACGCTCGTGCACACGGTGTACGACGGCATCGCCGAAGCCGTGGCCTCGGCCGGATTCGAGCGCGCCGACGGCATCCTCTTCGACCTGGGCGTCTCGTCCCTCCAGCTCGACTTGGCCGAGCGCGGTTTCGCGTACGCGCAGGACGCGCCGCTCGACATGCGCATGGACCAGACCGGCGGGACCACTGCCGCCGACATCCTCGCGAGCTACGGCGAAGGCGATCTCCGGCGCATCTTCGAGCGCTACGGCGAAGAGAAGCTCGCCGGACGCTATGCGCGAGCCATCATCGCGGCGCGCGCACAGGCTCCCATCGAGCGCTCCGGGCAGCTGGTCGAAATCCTCTCCGCGGCCACGCCGTACGCGGCGCAGCGCACCGGGCACCCGGCCAAGCGGGTGTTCCAGGCGCTTCGCATCGAGGTCAACCGCGAGCTCTCGGTGCTCGAGCGCGCGGTGCCCGCCGCGCTCGGCATCCTGCCCGTCGGCGGGCGCCTCGTCGTGCTGTCGTACCAGTCCCTCGAAGACCGCCTCGTCAAGCGCGCACTGGCCGAGGCCTCGGCCTCGACGGCGCCCCGGGGTCTGCCGGTCGAGCTGCCCGAGCACGCGCCGCGCTTCCGGCTGCTCGTGAAGGGCGCCGAGCTCGCCGGTGACGAGGAGCGCGCGGTCAACCCGCGCGCGACGCCGGTGCGTCTGCGCGCTGCCGAACGGATGAGGGAGGACGCATGAGCACGATCGCCCACGCGCTCCCGACCGCCCCCCGCGTCACCGGCACGGCCGCTCCGGAACGGACGGATGCCCCGCACCGGCGCCTGCGCGTCGTCGACGCTCCTGCGCCGCGCCGCCGGCCGAAGCTGCTGTACGGGATCATCGCCGTGCTCGGCGCCTTCCTCATCGCAGGCGCCCAGATGGCCCTGTCGATCATGACGACGCAGGGCTCGTACGAGCTCTCGGCCCTGACCGCGAAGCAGAGCGAGCTGACGTACCAGAAGCAGATCCTGTACGACGAGGTCGCCGGGCTCAGCTCTCCGCAGTACCTGGCGGCGAACGCCGCCGCGCTCGGCATGGTCGTCGACGAGTCGCCGAGCTATCTGCGGCTCAGCGACGGCGCGATCCTGGGCGCGTCGGAGGTCGCGCTGGGGTCGTCGTCGATCGACGCCATCGGGCGCGGGTCGGTGCCGAACGCCCTCATCGCGAACACGCCGCTGGTGACCGTGGAAGGCGCCACGATCGGGGGACTTCCGGCCGAGGTCGTCGAGACACCGGTCGACGGCGGTGTCGTCAACACTCCGCCGCCCCTGACCGACGGACTGCCCATCCCGAGCACACACTGATCATGACGCCGCGCCGCGGACGCCCCTGCAGACAAGACAGCGAGACGACACCGAGACGGACATGACGACACGAAGCACGCGAACCCCGCGCCGCCGTACCGTGGTGGCACTCGCCGTCGTCCTCGCGGTGCTCGCAGGATTCATCGTCCGGCTGGTCGACATCCAGGTGGTGAACGCCGGCGAGCACATCGAGGACTCGCTGGACCGCGCGTTCGCGGGGTCGCAGACGCTGTACGGCGCCCGGGGCGCCATCGTCGACGAGAACGGCCAGACGCTCGCGGGCAGCATCCTGCGGTACGACTGCCAGGTGTCGCCGAAGCTCATCAAGCAGATCGACGCGGACGTGCTGGCGGGGGACTCGGACGCCCGGCTGTGGGCGGACGTCTCGGAGGACGTCGCCGAGATCACCGGGCAGACGCCCGAAGAAGTCCGCGGCATCGTGGCGACGGCTCTCGCCGAGAACCCCGATTCGCAGTTCGCGTACCTGAAGAAGAGCCTCTCGACGGAGCAGTTCCGCGCCCTCGCCGACCTCGGAGCGCCCTATATCGCCTGCGCGCAGCATCCGGCCCGGGCGTATCCGGACGGCGCGGTCGCCGGCAACCTCGTCGGCTTCACCGGCGTCGACGGCGATGCCCTCGAAGGTCTCGAGAAGTCTCAGGACGACTGCCTGTCGGCGACCAACGGCAAGCGCACGTACCAGCGCGGCAAGGACGGCGTCGTCATCCCCGGCACCGAGACCGAGATCCCCGCGAGCGACGGCGGCACGCTGCAGCTGACGATCAACCGCGACCTGAACTGGTACCTGCAGCAGCTGATCGCCGAGCAGACCCAGAACATGGCCGCCCAGCACGGCTCGATCCTCGTCTACGAGGTGAAGACCGGGAAGGTGCGCGCGGCCGCGGAGTTCCCCACGGTCGACCCCAACGACATCGAGGCGACCGAGCCCGACGACCGCACCAGTGAGATCTTCCGCGGCACGTTCGAGCCCGGCTCGACATTCAAGGCGCTCACCGCCGCCACGGTCATCGACGCCGGGGGGCAGACGCCGACGTCGACGGTCACCTCGTCGTGGCAGGAGTACTTCCCGAACGGCGCGCGCGTCCGGGACGCGTTCCAGCACCCCGCCTACGACTACACGCTCGCCGGCGTGTTGATGGACTCGTCGAACGCGGGCATCTCGAAGTTCAGCGAGAAGGTCAGCCCGGAGGTGCGGTACGACTACTTCACGCGCCTCGGCATCGGGCAGGGCACCGGATCCGGCTACCAGGGCGAGGCGAACGGCCTCCTCCACCCCGTGGAGGATTGGGGCGCTCAGACCACCTACAACACGTCGTTCGGGCAGGGCCTCACGACGACCATGCCCGAGCTCGCGCGCGCCTACGGCGCGATCGTCAACGACGGCGTGATGATGCCGCTGTCGATCATCGAGTCGTGCACGAAGCCCGATGGCACGGTCGTCACGCCCGAGCTCGGCAAGCCCGAGCGTGTCGTCAGCGAGAGCACGTCGGCCCAGATGCGCTCGATGCTCGAGAACGTGTTCCTCCAGGCCGCCTACGCCGACACCGTCGAGATCCCGGGCTACCGGATCGGCGGCAAGACGGGAACCGGTGAGAAGGCGGACCTCGTGAACGGCGGATACAAGTCCGGCGTCTACTACACGACGATGATCGGGTTCGCTCCGGTCGAGGACCCCGAGTACGTCGTCGTCGTCACCCTCGACGAGCCGACGAAGGTAACATCGTCTGCGGCCAACGCGACCGCGTTCCAGAGGGCCATGACCCAGGTGCTGAAGACGTACCGCGTCATGCCCTCGACGACGGCGCCGGAGCTGCTGCCCAAGTTCGGGTGAGCTCCCCGAACCGGCCGGAGACCCATGATCGCGCTCACCATCGCCCAGATCGCCCACGCCGTCGCAGGCGAGGCGCGCCCGGCCGGCGACGACACGCTCGAGACGGTCGTCTCGGGCGTCGTCGACACCGACTCACGCCTCATCGAGCCGGGCGGCATCTTCGTCGCCAAGCCCGGCGAAGACACCGACGGGCACCTGTTCGTCGACGCCGCCGTCGAGAAGGGCGCAGCCCTCGCGATCGTCGAGCGGCCGGTCGAGGCATCCGTGAGTCAGATCGTGGTGCCCAGCGCCGTCGCCGCGCTCGCGGACCTCGCGCGCGAGGTCGTCGCGCGGGTGAAGGCGAGCGGGAACCTGCGCGTGGTCGGGATCACCGGCTCGAACGGCAAGACCACCACCAAGAACCTGCTCGCCCGCATCCTCGAGGGTGAAGGCGAGACCGTCGCGCCGAAGGCCTCGTTCAACAACGAGGTCGGCGCGCCCCTGACGATGCTGCGGGTCACCGAGAGCACGAGGTTCCTCGTGAGCGAGTTCGGTGCGAGCGCGCCCGGTGAGATCGCACGCCTCGCGGGACTCGTCGAGCCCGATGTCGGTGTCGTGCTGATGGTCGGCATGGCGCACGCCGCCGGATTCGGCGGCATCGAAGCGACCTTGAACGCCAAATCAGAGCTCGTGCGGGCCCTGCACTCGGGCGGTACCGCCGTGCTCAACGCGGACGACGCCCGCGTGGCCTCGATGGCCCCGATCGCCGCGGAGCGCGATGCCGCGGTGCGGTGGTTCGGGCGCGGCCCCGCGGCCACCGACGTGCGCGCCGACGACGTCGAGGTCACGGCATCCGGAACCACCTGCGTGGTCACCGCCGACGGCGAGTCGTCTCCGCTGCGACTGCGGGTGCTCGGCGAGCACCACGTCATGAACGCCCTCGCCGCCATCGCGGCGGCGACGACGCTCGGCGTCTCGCTCGCCGACGCCGTCGCACGCCTCGAGACCGTCGAGATCGCCGAGCGCTGGCGTATGCAGCCGCTCGGATCGGACCGCGTGCGGATCATCAACGACGCCTACAACGCCAGTCCCGACTCGATGGCCGCCGCGCTGCGCACGCTCGCCCAGATCGCGCAGCCGGGCGAGCGCACCGTCGCGGTGCTCGGCGCCATGACCGAGCTCGGCGAGCATGCCGAGGAGGAGCACGACCGCGTGGGCCTGCTCGCAGTCAGACTCGGCATCCAGAGGATCGTCGTGGTGGGACCCGAGGCGCGCCGCATGTACCTCGAAGCCGTGGCGCAGGGATCGTGGGACAACGAGGCCGTCTTCTTCGAGACCGCCGATGAGGCCTTCG
Source organism: Microbacterium cremeum (assembly GCF_015277855.1). Classification (NCBI taxonomy): domain Bacteria; kingdom Bacillati; phylum Actinomycetota; class Actinomycetes; order Micrococcales; family Microbacteriaceae; genus Microbacterium; species Microbacterium cremeum. The sequence continues at coordinate 2,211,417 of NZ_CP063812.1, read as the reverse complement.
AGTACCTGCGCGGCGAGCTGCGCGACGGCGACCGTGTGCTGGTGAAGTCGTCCAACGCCGTGGGGCTCCGGTTCCTCGGCGATCGTCTGGGAGAATCGTTCTCGTGAGATCACTCCTGACCGCGGCGGCGATCTCGCTGGCGTTCACGCTCTTCCTGACGCCGGTCTTCCTGCGGCTGTTCCGCAAGTGGGGCTGGGGGCAGGTGATCCGCACTCCGGAGGACATCCGCAACCCCAACCACCAGACCAAGCGCGGCACGCCCACGATGGGTGGCACGATCTTCATCGTCGGCACGATCGTCGGCTATCTCGTGGGCGGCTACACCGGAAACAACCCGCCGACCATCTCGGGTCTGCTCGTGCTCTGGATGATGGTCGGTCTCGGCGTCGTCGGATTCATCGACGACTACATGAAGGTGCGCCAGCAGAAATTCATGGGCCTGAGCGGCTGGCGCAAGGTCGTCGGGCAGATCGCGGTCACCGTCCCGTTCGGCGTGGTGGCGCTGAACCTGCCGAACCGGTACGGCGAGACGCCGGCGTCACCGTACATCTCGGTCTTCCGCGACGTCGAAGCCCTGTCGTTCATGGCGTTCGGTGCCATCGCGGGCTGGATCCTGTACCTCGCGTGGGTGTCGTTCATCGGCGTGGCCTTCTCGAACAGCACCAACGTCACCGACGGCCTCGACGGGCTCGCCGCAGGGGCGGCGATCTTCGTCACCGGTGCCTACAGCCTCATCGCGTTCTGGCAGTTCAACCAGGCGTGCTGGGGGAGCGAGGCGGCCGCCGCCGCGGCCAAGGCCGCCTGCTACCCGACCCGCGACCCGTTCGACCTCGCCATCGTCTCGGCATCCTTCGTCGGCGCGCTCGTCGGCTTCCTGTGGTGGAACGCGCCGAAGGCGAAGGTCTTCATGGGCGACGTCGGCTCCATGGCGATCGGCGGCGTCCTCGCCGCCATGGCGATCCTGACCCGCACCGAGCTGCTCGCGGTCCTCGTCGCGGGCGTCTTCGTGATCGCCCCCGGATCGGTCATCCTGCAGCGCCTCTACTTCAAGGTCACCCGCGGCAAGCGGCTCTTCCTCATGAGCCCGTTCCACCACCACCTCGAGATGCGAGGGTGGTCCGAGGTGACCATCGTGGTGCGCATGTGGATCATCGCCGGCCTTCTCGCAGTGTCCGGCGTCGGGTTCTTCTACGTCGAGTGGCTGACGCGGACATGAGCGCGGTCGCAGGCGACGGAGCGGGCGGCTCCCGGCTCGACTCGCTCACCAGCTGGCACGCGGACTGGAAGGGCCTGCGCGTCGCCGTGCTCGGCCTGTCGGTCACCGGATTCTCGGTCGCCGACACGCTCGCAGAGCTCGGCGCCGACGTGCTCGTCGTGACCGAGCGGGCCGATGAGGAGTACGCGCGCCTGCTGCCGGTGATCGGCGCGCGGCTGTGGACCGGACCCCTCGACTCCGTGCCCGAGGAGCTCCGAGGCTTCGACCCCGATGTCGTGGTGGCCTCGCCCGGGTTCGCGCCCCGGCATCCGCTCGTCGCGTGGGCTCGCGAGGCCGGCATCGCGCTCTGGGGCGACGTCGAGCTCGCGTGGCGCGTGCGCGACAAAGTCGTGCGCGCCGACGGCACGCCGGCGGACTGGATCCTCGTCACCGGCACGAACGGCAAGACCACCACGACGCGCCTCGCCGCGACGATGCTCGTCGCGGGCGGGCTCCGCGCCGCGCCCGTCGGGAACATCGGCACGCCGGTGCTCGACGCCGTGCGCGATCCGGCCGGGTTCGACGCGCTCGTCGTCGAGCTCTCGAGCCATCAGCTCTGGTATCTGGGTCTGCAGGAAGGCCCCGCCCCGGTGTCGCCGCACGCCGCGGTGTGCCTCAACCTCGCCGACGACCACCTCGAGTGGCACGGATCGTTCGAGGCGTACCGTGAGGCCAAGGCGCACGTGTACGACAACACGCGCGTCGCGTGCGTTTACAACAAGTCGGATGCCGCGACCCAGCGCATGGTCGAGGACGCCGACGTCGTCGAGGGGGCGCGCGCCATCGGCTTCGACCTGGGCGTGCCGGGGCCCAGTGATCTCGGTGTCGTCGAGGGTCTCGTCGTCGACCGGGCCTTCCTCGAGGATCGCCGCACCAGCGCCCTCGAGCTCACGACGGTCGAGGAGCTCCAGCAGCTCGGCCTCGCCGCCCCGCACATCGTCTCGAACATCCTCGCCGCCGCCGCACTCGCGCGGTCGCTCGACGTCGCGCCGGCCGCCATCCGCGACGCGCTGCGCGGCTTCCGTCTCGACCCGCACCGCATCGAGGTCGTCGCGCGGCACGAGGGCATCACCTGGGTCGACGACTCCAAGGCGACGAACCCGCACGCCGCCGCCTCGTCGCTCGCCGCGTACCCCGGGGCCGTCTGGGTGGTGGGCGGCCTCCTCAAGGGCGTCGACATCGCAGACCTCGTCGCGGGCCGCGGCGCACAGGCGAAGGCCGCCATCGTCATCGGCTCCGAGCGCGAGGTCGTGATGTCGGCGTTCTCACGACACGCGCCCGCGGTGCCGGTGTTCGAGGTGGACGCCGATGAGACTGAAGAGGTCATGGCGCGGGTCGTCGAGCTGGCGGCCGGGGTGGCGCGTGACGGGGACGTCGTACTGCTCGCCCCCGCCGCGGCATCCTTCGACCAGTTCGCGTCCTACGCCGACCGCGGCGAGAGATTCGCGGCGGCGGTGAGGCAACGGATCGGAACGGGGGCGGGCGATGACGACGACGCAGCCGCGGATCCGACCCGCCGGGGGCACTGAGCCCGAGCCGGGCCGAGGAGGCCGGGGTCTCGCTGCGCGCGTGAATCTCGGGCGCGTCCTCGCCCCGGTGCCCAGCGAGTTCCTGCTCATCGCATCGACGGCGCTGCTGCTGACGGTCTTCGGCCTGGTGATGGTGCTCTCGGCGACGTCGGCGACTGCGACCGCCGATGGCGAGGCGCCGTGGGACGCCGCGGTGAAGCAGATGGTGTTCGCCGCGATCGGCGTCCCGCTGATGTTCATCGCGAGCCGGCTGCCGGTGTCGTTCTGGAAGAGGATCGCGTGGCCCGCGCTCATCTTCGGCGTCGCGTTCCAGCTGCTCGTGTTCACGCCGCTCGGGAATGCCAGCGACGGCAACCGCAACTGGATCGTGATCGCCGGCTTCCAGGCGCAGCCGTCGGAGTTCCTCAAGCTCGGCCTCGCCCTGTGGGTGGCATTCGTGCTGTTCCGCAAGCGCACGCTGCTGACGAAGTGGCAGCACGTGTTCATCCCGCTCGTGCCCGTCGCGGGCCTGGCCATCGCGACGGTGCTCGCAGGGCACGACCTCGGCACCGCGATGGTGCTCGTCCTGCTCGTGCTCGGCGCCCTGTACTTCTCGGGCGTCAAGCTCCGGATCTTCGTGCTGCCCGCGATCCTCGCCGCGGCCGCGGTCGCGGTGCTCGCGGTCACGAGCCCCGACCGCATGCGGCGGTTCATGAGCTTCCTGAACCCCAACTGCCTCGACGACTACTACAACGACTGCTACCAGCCGCTGCACGGCATCTGGGGCCTCGCCAACGGCGGGATCTTCGGGCTCGGGCTCGGCAACTCCCGCGAGAAGTACGACTGGCTCCCGGCGATCGCGAACGACTACATCTTCGCGGTGGTGGGCGAGGAGCTCGGTCTCATCGGCTGCGCCGTGGTGCTGACGCTGTTCGCGCTGTACGCGGTCGGCGCGTTCCACGTCATCCGCAAGACCGACGACCCGTTCGTCCGCATCGCCGCGGGCGGCATCACCGTGTGGGTCGTCGGGCAGGCGCTCATCAACATCGGTGTGGTGCTGCGGGTGTTCCCGGTGCTGGGCGTGCCGCTGCCGTTCATGTCGCAGGGCGGCACCTCGCTGCTGTCGGTGCTGGTGGCGTCCGGCGTGCTGCTGGCGTTCACCCGGACTCTGCCCGACGCCGTCGCCCGGCGTCAGGCGTCGATCGACGCGGCCGCCGCGCGCCGTCGTCGTGCGGCACCCCGTCCGGCTCCCCGCTGACCCCCGGCGCCCCGAGTTCTCCGAACCCGTGCCCTCGCGCCGGATAGGCTCGGGGAGTGACGACGTATCTCCTCGCCGGCGGTGGCACCGCCGGCCACGTCAACCCGCTTCTCGCTGTCGCCGACGCACTGCGCGACCGCGACCCCGGCGCCGAGGTCCTCGTGCTCGGCACGCGCGAGGGCCTCGAGTCCCGGCTCGTCCCCGAGCGCGGGTACGAGCTGCTCATCGTCGACAAGGTGCCGTTCCCGAGGCGGCCGAACCGGGCCGCCGTGGCGTTCCCGGCACGGTTCCGCCGAGCCATCGGGCAGGTCCGCGCCCACATCGCCTCCCGGAGCGTCGACGTCGTCGTCGGCTTCGGCGGCTACGCGTCGGCCCCGGCGTATGTCGCCGCACGCCGCGAACGGGTGCCGGTCGTCGTCCACGAGGCCAACGCCCGCCCGGGGCTCGCGAACATCCTCGGGGCGCGCCGCGCCGCCGGTGTCGGGGTCGCCTTCGAGGGCACGCCGCTGCGTCGATCGAGGGTCGTGGGGATGCCGCTGCGCCGCGAGATCGTGACGCTCGACCGACAGGCGCTGCGCGCCGAGGCGGCCGAGCACTTCGGGCTCGACGCGTCGCACCCCGTGCTCCTCGTCTTCGGAGGCTCGCTGGGCGCACGGCGGCTGAACGAGGCGTTCGGCGAGGGGCACGACGCCGCCTGGCGCGATGTGCTCGCCGCCGGCTGGCAGCTGCTGCACGCCACGGGCGAACGATTGGAACTGGCCGATCCCGCCGCCGACGGCTACGCCGTGCGGCGCTACCTCGACCGCATGGACCTCGCGTTCGCGCTCGCGGACGTCGTCGTCTCGCGCGCGGGCGCCGCCACCGTGAGCGAGATCAGCGCGCTGGGAATCCCCGCGGTGTACGTGCCGTACGCGGTGGGCAACGGCGAGCAGGCGCTCAATGCGGCGTCCGCGGTGCGCGCCGGAGCGGCGGTGCTGATCCCGGATGCCGAGTTCACGGGTGCCCGCGTGCGGTCCGAGGTCGTGCCGCTGCTGGCCGACGAGACGGCGCGCGCCCGCATGGCCGAGGCCGCGGCATCCGTCGGCACCCGCACCGGAACCGAAAACGTCGTCGCGATGATCGACGAGGCCCTCGCACGACGCTGACGCGTCGCGATCCTCACGCGGTGGTCGTGTCGGGCGAGCGCAGGGCGGCCGTCACCACCGCGAGCGCCTCGTCGGTGTCGAGGCGCAGGTCGCGCACCTGTGCGGCGAACGCGGCGGCGGCACGTTGCAGCTGCTGGCGGGCGGGGTCGGCGTCGAACGCGACGAACGTGCCGTTGCGTCCGCGGGTCTCGATGATGCCGGACGCCTCGAGCTCGCGGTACGCGCGAGCGACCGTGCCCGGTGCGACCCCGAGGTCGTCGGCGAGGCGGCGGACGGTGGGCAGGCGCTGGCCCGGAGCCAGCTCACCCGTGGTCACCGCATCCAGCACCTGGCTGCGAAGCTGCTCGAACGGCGGGACCGCGGACGACGGGTCGATGAGGATCATGCCGGGCCTCCCATGGCGATCGGATACGGCGGGACGTTCGAGCGCAGGGGCGGAGGATAGAGCGCCGCGGGCATCGTTCCCTGCCCCAAGGGCAGAAGCGCCTGCAGAACGCACACTCCCCACCACGGGAACTGCTGCAGGAAGGTGACCACTGTCGGCTCAGTCGCCGATACGGCCTGGAAGATGAGGAATGACGCGGACAGTCCGAGCGGCAGCCAGGCCGTCACCGCCGTGGACATGCGCAACGCCCCGAGCGTGTCCGCGCGGAAGATGTCGTTCCACGCCAGCTCGAGTTCGTCGTGCGCGCGCCGTGGCTGCGCGAGCACGCGAGCCTCGATCACTCGCGTTCCCACCGCGACGACCAGGGCGAGTGCCATCGAGGAGTAGATGAGGACCGCGGCCATCGAGGGGGCACGCCAGAGCCCGCCCGCTTCGCCTGCGCCGAAGAGCACCACCGACCCTGCTGCGGCGACGAGCAGGAGTGGCGCGGGGAGACGTCGCCAGGGCTGCAGGTAGTCCCGGATCGTGAGGTCGCGAACGTGCGCGACCCGCGGAGCCGCCGGCGCGACTTCGAACAGCTGACCCCGCACGTTCACGACCACTGCCGTTGCGCTCAGTGCGCACATCAGCATCGTGACGGTCACCACCCAGATCACCTGCGGCGACGCCACGACTCCCGGGTTGAGGAGCAGCAGGCCTGTCACTGCCATCACACCGAGCAACGCCCACATGTTGGCTCGCATCTGCGTTCTCAGGCGTGACGCCACCTTGCCCGCTGTCAGTTCGGATCCGAACGGGAGCCTGGCACGCACGGAGTACGCGTGAGCGCGCGTGTGGCCATAAGCGGGTCCGCGCGTCGCAACCAGTGCGACCGCGGGAACAGCGAGGAGGATGCCGACGAACAGAAAGGTGAACGCCGCGATCGGCATCTCGAACGAGAACTCCACGTCTCCGATTGTGTCGACCTCTGTGACAATGTGTCAATACATAGGCGTCGATCCGCACGCGGGCTGCGCCAGCGCGCCGGGGCCGCGGCATCCGTCACCCAACTTAGGATTGGACGGTCATGATCAGACCCGATCTCAGCCTTCCCATCCCCGAGAGCATCGGGGCCGCCCACTTCATCGGAATCGGCGGCTCCGGCATGTCCGGGCTCGCGCGCATGTTCCTCGAGCGCGGCATCCGCGTGTCGGGTTCCGATCGCGCCGACAGCACGGCGCTGCGCGAGCTCGCCGAGCTCGGCGCCACCGTGCACGTCGGGCACGACGCCGCGAACCTCGGCGACGACGTCGACACCGTCGTGCACACCGGGGCGATCTGGCCTGAGAACCCCGAGTTCGTCCTGGCGAAGCAGCGCGGACTGCATGTCATCCACCGGTCGCAGGCACTGTACTGGCTGATCGGCGGCCGCCGCCTGGTCTCGGTCGCCGGCGCGCACGGCAAGACGACGTCGACCGGGATGATCGTCACCGCGCTGCGCGACCTCGGTGTGCAGCCGACGTTCGTCAACGGCGGCGTCATCGCCCAGCTGGGCGTGTCGAGCGGCACCGGCTCGGACGAGCTCTTCGTCATCGAGGCCGACGAATCCGACGGCACGTTCCTGCTGTACGACACCTCGGTCGCGCTCGTCACGAACGTCGACCCCGACCACCTCGATCACTGGGGCACCCGCGACGCGTTCTACGCGGCGTTCGCACGCTTCGCGAACGAGGCGCGGGAAGCCGTCGTCATCTCGTCCGACGACGCGGGCGCCCGCATCGTCGCCGAGCAGCTGACCCACCCGCACGTCGTGACCTTCGGCGAGGCGCCCGACGCGACCGTGCGCGTGAGCGACATCGTCACCGAGGGTCCGGTGTCGTTCGCGATCACGTACGAGGGCGAGACGGTCAGCGCCCAGCTACCCATCCCCGGCGCTCACAACGCCGTCAACGCCGCCGGCGCGGTCGCCGTGCTGCTGACGCTCGGACACGGGCTCGAGGCATCCGTCCGCGCCGTCGAGGGCTTCGCCGGCACGGTGCGGCGTTTCGAGCTGCACGGCGTGGAGCGGGGTGTCAGCGTCTACGACGACTACGCGCACCACCCCACCGAGGTCGCCGCGGCGCTCGCCGCCGCGCGCAGCGTCGTCGGCGACGGGCGCATCATCGCCATCCAGCAGCCGCACACCTACTCGCGCACGCAGGAGATGTACCGCGAGTTCGCAGAGGTGCTGGAACAGCACGCCGACCACACGGTGATGCTCGACGTCTACGGGGCGCGCGAGGATCCGGTACCCGGTGTGACCGGCGAGCTCGTCAGCGGCGCCTTCGACGACCCGTCGCACGTGCACTATGTGCCCGACTGGCAGGAGGCGGCGGACTACACGGCCTCGATCGCGCGCGAGGGCGACTACGTCATCACCCTCGGTTGCGGCAACGTGCACCTCATCATCCCGCAGGTGCTCGACGCGCTCGCGAGCAGCGGCTCGGGGGCAGGGGAGTAGCGCCGCATGCGCCGTCCGTCGCCGTTGCCGCAGCCGCCCGCGCCGAGCGCGCCGAGCGCGCAGCGGGAACGCGAACGCCGCGACGCGCCCGGCGGCGCGGACGCCGCCACGGGACCGGACGACGAGGCGACGCTCCTTACGGCGGCCGCGGTCGCTTCCAGCGTGTCGAGCGGAGCCGCCGGCCCCGCGAGCCCGGACTCGGCGCCCGACGTCGACGCCGCGCCGGAGCTGACCGCTCCCGTGATCCCGCTCGGTGACAAGGCGTCGCGTCCTCGGCTCGACGGGCTCGAGGCGGCGACCGCCGACGATCCTGCCGACGATCCCGTGGCGGCGAACGTCGGCCTGCGCGACGTCTGGAGAGCGTCGCGGGCGCGTCGCAAAGCGCTCCGGGCCGAGATCCGCCGCTTCACGGTGCGGCAGCGACGTCGGCGAGCGCTGTGGCTCGGTGTCGCGGCATCCGTCGTCGTGCTGGCACTCGGCACGATCGGCGCCGCGTACAGTCCGCTGTTCGCCGTGGAGCGGATCGTGGTCACCGGCGCCCAGCAGTTGAACCCCGACGACATCGTGGGCGCGCTCGAGGGTCAGGTCGGTACGCCGATGGCCCTCATCGACGAGAGCGCCGTCAAAGCCGAGCTCGTCGGCTTTCCGCTCATCGAGACGTACGCGCTCGAGGCGCGGCCACCGCACGAGCTCGTGATCAGGATCGTCGAGCGGACCCCGATCGGGCTCATCGAGACCCGCGCGGGGTACACGCTGGTGGATGCGGCCGGCGTCGCGCTGTCGACGACGGCGGCCCCGAGCCCCGGAACACCGATCCTCGAGATCACGGGCGGCGTCGACTCGGACGCCTTCGCCGCCGCCGGCCAGGTGATGCGCTCGCTTCCCGCCGACATCCGCGCGCAGGTGACCGCGGTGTCGGCATCGACTCCCGACGACGTGACGCTCACGCTCGGCGGGGCCAACAGCCAGGTCGTGTGGGGGAGCGCCGAGCGGTCGGCGGAGAAGGCGCTCGCTCTGCAGCGCATGATGCTGTCGCACCCGCCGGCGGACGTCACGGCCTACGACGTCTCGTCTCCCGACGCCGTCGTCATACGCTGACCCGCCTCCGTGGGCTCCCCGCCGGCCAGTTCGCGACCGGTTTGCCGCGACACGCCGTGGGCCTCCGGGCGCATGCCCGGCATCGTCCTACTTTCGAGATCAGGAATTGCATACCGGGCAATTCTTTATACCTCTACTAGAGGTTGAAGGTTAGCAAGGTCCAGGGCTACGGAGGCCGGCATGAGCCAGAACCAGAACTACCTCGCCGTGATCAAGGTCGTCGGCGTCGGCGGCGGCGGCGTCAACGCGGTCAACCGCATGATCGAGCTCGGTTTGCGGGGCGTCGAGTTCATCGCGATCAACACCGACGCCCAGGCGCTGCTCATGAGCGACGCCGACGTCAAGCTCGACGTCGGGCGCGAGCTCACCCGCGGGCTCGGCGCAGGAGCCGACCCTGAAGTGGGTCGCCGCGCTGCCGAAGACCACGCGGAAGAGATCGAGGAGGCCCTGCGCGGCGCCGACATGGTCTTCGTCACCGCTGGCGAAGGCGGCGGTACCGGCACGGGCGGCGCCCCCGTGGTGGCCAAGATCGCGAAGTCGATCGGCGCGCTCACCATCGGTGTCGTGACCAAGCCCTTCTCGTTCGAGGGACGCCGCCGTCAGCAGCAGGCCGAGACCGGCGTCGGCAAGCTGAAGGAAGAGGTCGACACCCTCATCGTGGTGCCGAACGACCGGCTGCTCGAGATCAGCGACCGCGGCATCTCGATGATCGAGGCGTTCGCGACGGCCGACCAGGTGCTCCTCGCCGGTGTGCAGGGCATCACCGACTTGATCACCACACCCGGTCTCATCAACCTCGACTTCGCCGACGTCAAGTCCGTCATGCAGGGCGCAGGCTCCGCGCTCATGGGCATCGGGTCGGCGCGCGGCGCCGACCGCGCGATCAAGGCGGCCGAGCTCGCCGTCGAGTCGCCGCTGCTCGAGGCATCCATCGAGGGCGCGCACGGCGTGCTGCTGTCGATCCAGGGCGGCTCCAACCTCGGGATCTTCGAGATCAACGACGCCGCCCAGCTGGTCAAGGAAGCCGCTCACCCCGAGGCGAACATCATCTTCGGAACCGTGATCGACGACACCCTCGGCGACGAGGTCCGCGTGACGGTGATCGCCGCGGGCTTCGACGGCGGCGAGCCGCAGACGCGCATCGAGCCGATGTCGGCGTCGCGCGTCGTCTCGGCGCCCGCGCTGCCGGTGACCCCTGCCGAAGAGGCCGCGAAGGACCGCGACGCCGACCCCGAGCCCGTCTCGCACGGCGCCCCGGTGCCGGTCGGCGCTTCGTCGGATTCGTCGTTCGACTCGGCGTTCGGCGACGACGACCTCGACATCCCCGACTTCCTGAAGTAGTCGGTCGACAGGCTCAGGAACCGTGGGAGACCTGCGCGCACGCCTCGAGGAGGTCGACCGACGGATCGCGGATGCGGCACGTGCGGCGGGGCGCGATCCGTCGGAGCTCACGCGCATCGTCGTGACGAAGTTCCATCCCGCGTCGCTCGTCGAAGACCTGTACCGGCTCGGCGTGCGCGACGTGGGCGAGAACCGGCAGCAGGAGTTCAGCCGCAAAGCGGCGGAGGTCGCCCACCTCGACGGGCTGCGGTGGCACTTCATCGGTCAGGCGCAGACCAACAAGGCGCGCGCGATCCGGGCTGCGGCATCCGTCGTCCACTCCGTCGATCGCGCGCGGCTCGCCGACGCGCTGCACGCCGCCGCAGCGGACGACGACCCGGTGCTCGACGTGCTGCTGCAGGTCAATCTCACCGACGACCCCGGACGCGGCGGCGTGGCACCCGACGGACTCGCCGCCCTCGCCGAGCACGCCGCAGGACTGCCGACGCTGCGGGTACGCGGCGTCATGGCCGTCGCCCCGATCGATGAGCCGCCGGCGCCCGCGTTCGAGCGGCTGCGGGACTGCGCGGCCGTCGTGCGCGCCACCGTGCCCGACGCCGGATGGATCTCTGCCGGCATGACCGCCGACTTCGCCGAGGCGATCGCGGCAGGCGCGACACACCTTCGGATCGGGTCGGCAATCACGGGTCCCCGGCCGGAACGCGGTTAACCTCGGAACAGATGAGCACTACGGAGGATGCGATGTCGAACCCGCTCAAGAAGACCATGGTGTACCTGGGCCTCGCCGACGAGGAAGAGGTCTACGACGAGCCCGCGCCGCAGCCGCGCTCCCGCACCTCCGAGAAGGCCGTCGAGAAGAGCGCGCCCGTGACGCCGATCCACCGCCCGGCGGTGGTCCGGCAGCCGGCGCCGTCCGCGATCAACGAGATCCTCACGGTCCACCCCAAGCAGTATCGCGACGCGCAGGTCATCGCCGAGAACTTCCGCGAGGGCGTTCCCGTCATCATCAACCTGTCGCAGATGAGCGACGCGGATGCCCGACGGCTCATCGACTTCGCCAGCGGGCTGTCGCTCGGCCTGTACGGCCGCATCGAGCGAGTCACGAGCAAGGTGTTCCTGCTCTCGCCCGAGAACGTGGCCGTGTCGGGCGACGGAGCGGTCGCTCAGGCGGATCCGGAGTCGGTTCCGTTCTCGCAGCCGTAATCTGGCTACGTGGCCGTCGTCCAACTCATCGCATCGATCCTCAACCTCGCACTCCTGCTGTACGTCTTCGTACTGCTGGCACGCCTGATCCTCGATTGGATCCCGTTCTTCAATCGCGAGTGGCGCCCGCGAGGCGCCGGGCTCGTCGCCGCCGAGATCATCTACACCGTCACCGATCCGCCGATCAAGCTGTTCCGCCGGTTCATCCCGCCGCTGCGCGTGGGTGCCATCGCGATCGACTTCGGCTTCGCGCTGACGATGCTGCTGTGCTTCATCCTGCTCAGCGTCACGCGCGCAATCGCGGCCTGACGCGGGATCGCCCGACCCGCGTCGCCGTCCTTCGACACTCCCAGAACCCGCGGCTATGCTTGCCTGATACGACCGGCCGCCCGGCGACCGGCACCGACATCGGCCAGCGACCAGAGCGCTCGAAAGAGGAATCACCATGGCATTGACCCCCGATGACGTCGTCACCAAGCAGTTCCAGCACGTTCGGTTCAAGGAGGGCTTCGACCCCGACGAGGTCGACGACTTCCTCGACGAGATCGTCGTCGAGTGGCGTAAGGCCCTCACCGAGAACGAGGAGCTCAAGGCCAAGCTTGCGGCGTACGAGTCGGGCGCCGCTCCCGCGCGCGCAGTCGAGCCCGCTCCGGCGCTCGCGCCGGTCGCCGAGGCCCCCACCGCCGCCGCACCCGTCGCGAGCGCCGGCATCATCGAGCTCGCGCAGCGCCTGCACGACGAGCACGTCGCCGAGGGCATCGCCCAGCGCGACCAGCTCATCGCCGACGCCAAGGCGCAGGCCGCTTCGATCGTCTCGGAGGCCGAGACGCGAGGACGCGAGGAGCTCGCCAAGCTCGACCGTGAGCGCTCGTCGCTCGAGGGCCGCATCTCGGAGCTCCGCAACTTCGAGCGCGACTACCGCGCACAGCTGCGCAGCTACATCGAGGGCAAGCTCCGCGACCTCGAGACCACCGCGACCTCTTCGGGTGCGCAGCCGGTCTCGGCCATCGGTCTCTAGGCCGAGGCGTTGGCAGGCCGACCCCGTTCCCTGAGCTCGTCGAAGGCTCGACAGGCGGCGGCCGGCATCACCATCGCGATCCTCGCGGTGGTGGTGCTGGCCGCCGACCAGTTCACCAAGCACCTCGCACTCGAGAACCTCCCGTACCAAGAGCCGGTGCCCGTCATCGGCGACTTCCTGATCCTCTATCTCACCAAGAACCCCGGTGCCGCCTTCTCGCTCGGCGAGGGTGTCACGTGGGTCTTCACGATCGCCCTGGCCGCGGTCGCGGTGGTGATCGGCTGGCTCGCCGTCACGCGCGTGCGCTCCCGGCTGTGGGCTGTCGCTCTGGGGCTGCTCCTGGGCGGAGTGCTCGGAAACCTCACCGATCGGCTCTTCCGTGAGCCGGGTTTCGCCGTCGGGCACGTGATCGACTTCATCAACACGCCGTGGATGTGGTTCTTCCCCGGTATGTCGCCGGCGATCTACAACGTGGCCGACATCTTCATCGTCTCGATGATGATCGGCGTCGCGATCCTCGTCCTCGCCGGCGTTCACCTGGACGGGTCGCGCGAAGCGCGCGGGCAGGGCGAGCAGACGGATGCCGCGGCATCCGACTCCCCGCAGACCGCCTCCGAGGACTGACGTGGAGTCCCGCAGCCTGCCCGTGCCCGACGGACTCGACGGGACGCGCGTCGACGCGGCTCTCGCGAAGATGCTCGGGTTCTCGCGCACGTTCGCGGCCGAGGTGGCCGAAGCCGGTGGCGTCACGATGGACGGACGCATGCTCGCGAAGTCCGACAAGCTGCGTGGCGGTGCATGGCTCGATGTGTCGTGGGCGCCGAAGGAGGAGCCCCGGGTCGTCCCGGTCGAGGTGCCCGACCTCGGCATCGCGTACGACGACGACGACATCGTCGTGGTCGACAAGCCCGCCGGCGTGGCGGCGCACCCCTCTCTCGGCTGGGACGGGCCGACCGTCCTGGGCGCCCTGGCGGCCGCGGGCTTCCGCATCGCGACGACAGGTGCCGCCGAGCGGCAGGGCGTCGTGCACCGCCTGGACGTGGGCACCAGCGGACTCATGGTCGTGGCCAAGACCGAGCGTGCGTACACGACCCTCAAGCGCGCGTTCAAAGAGCGCGAGGTCGACAAGATCTACCACGCCGTCGTGCAGGGGCATCCCGACCCGCTCGCCGGGACGATCGACGCGCCGATCGGACGGCATCCCACGCACTCGTGGAAGTTCGCGGTCACGCCGGACGGCAAGGACTCCGTCACCCACTACGAGACGCTGGAGGCGTTTCCGGGTGCATCGCTGCTCGAGATCCATCTCGAGACGGGGCGCACGCACCAGATCCGCGTCCACATGGCCGCGCACCGGCATCCGTGCGTCGGCGACCCCCTCTACGGCGCCGATCCGACGCTGTCGGCGCGACTCGGCCTCACCCGTCAGTGGCTGCACGCGCACGAGCTGTCGTTCGCCCACCCGTCGACGGGGGAGTGGGTGACCTTCACCTCGGGCTACCCGGCCGATCTGGCGCACGCCCTCGACGTGCTGCGCGGCGACTGAGCCCGGTCGGGGCCCGCCCCCTTTGCAGCGCTCGTCGATCCGCGAGAGTGCAGCTGGTGGACGAGGGCTAGGCAAACTCCCTACCCCTCGTCCACCAGGAGCACTCTCGCGGTCTAGCCCGGAGCCGGGGACGGGCCGGGACGGGGCCGGGGAGGGGACCGGGGAACGGGTGTCGGGGGCCTCGGCGACACTGGGGGCATGACGATCGACGTGAGGCCGGCCACCGTGTTCGAGGATGTCGCGACCATCATCGGCCCGAAGAACCCCGAGTCCAGCGTGTGCTTCTGCCTCAGCTACCGCATCCCGTCGAAGGAGGCGAACGCACTGCGCGGACCCGAGCGCGCCGAGCGCGTACGACGGCTCATGGACGAGGAGGGCCCGATCGGCGTGCTGGCGTACGACGGCGACGACGTCGTCGGGTGGGCAGCGGTCGCCCCGCGCACGCGCACGCACTTCGCGACGTTCCGCAAGATCCCCCATGTCGACGACCTCGACGTGTGGTCGCTGTGGTGCTTCCGCGTCCGGCCCGGCCACCGCAAGAAGGGCATCATGCACTCGCTGATCGAGGGAGCGGTGCGGTTCGCGAAGGATCAGGGGGCTCCCGCGATCGAGGGCTACCCCGTCGACAACGGCGACGCCCGCGTCGACCTCACGATGGCGTACGTCGGCACGCGTCGCCTCTTCGAGTCGGCGGGCTTCGTGAAGGCTGCCGACACCGAATCGGTGCTGTCGGGATTTCCGCGTGTGCTCATGCGGCGCGACCTCTAGCGTGGACGCGTGAACCACCTCCTGCAGCGACGCCTCGAGCGGGCGAACACGCTCTACCTCGACTTGCTCGACACGATGCCGCCCGAGCACCTCGGCTCCTACTTGCGCGACCTGCCGTCCGACACGATCGGGCACCAGCTGTGGTGCGTGCTCGGCGCCCGCGAGAGCTTCCCGAAGGCGGCTCGCGCCGGGGAGTGGCAGGGCTTCACGAGTCCGGTCGCCAGGGACGGGTCGACGGATGCCGCGACCCTCCGCTCCGCGTTCGTGCAGACCGCCGCCGACGTCGACGGGTGGGTCGCCGGCATCGACGCGGCCGACGAGGACTCGCTGCGCTACGTGCTCGCCCTGCTCGAGCACGAGACGCAGCACCAGGGTCAGCTCATCCGCTATCTGTACGGACTGGGCATCGACCGCCCGCACACGTGGCAGCAGCAATACGCCCTCGACGAGGACTTCTGAGATTCCGTGAACCGTCGTCGCGGCATCCGGCAACACCCGAGGTGAGCAGAGGACCCGCCGCGGGGATGAGCGGGAAATAAGGTTATGCTTACCTCATCCCCGTCCGTGTGATCTCGCGATCCAGCCCGGAGTCCTGCATGCCCCGTACCGACCTCGAGCCCGGTCTCTCCCTGCTCGGCGGCTCGCCCGACGATGCCGCGCTGATCACCCCCGATGGCGTCGTCACCTATGCCGACCTCGAACGGCGGATCGACGAGCGCGCTGAGCAGCTCGGGCCCGTGCGCCGGCTCGTGATGGCGTGCGCGGCGAACGACCTCGAGCCGCTCGTCACCTATCTCGCAGCGCTCCGAGGGGGGCATCCGGTGCTGCTGGTCGCGCCGGGAGACGACGACGCGTCACGACGTCATCGGGAGTCGCTGATCGCGCGATTCGATCCCGACGTGCTCGGGCTCGGCGCCGAGGACGGCTACTCCCTCGTCGAGAGGCGAGAGGGAACGGCTCACGATCTGCACCCGGAACTGGCGCTGCTGGCGAGCACGTCCGGCTCCACAGGTTCCCCGAAGCTCGTGCGCCTCTCGGCCGAGAACATCCGCAGCAACGCGGCGGCGATCGCGGAGTACCTCCGCCTCGATGCGCGGGATCGCGCGGCGACGACCCTCCCGCCGCACTACTGCTACGGCCTCTCGGTGATCAACAGTCACCTGCTCGCCGGTGCAGCGGTCGCCCTCACCGATCTGTCGGTGACCGACGAGGGCTTCTGGGAGCAGGCCCGCCGGCACCGCGTCACCAGCTTCGCGGGGGTGCCGTACACGTTCGAGCTGCTCGACGCGGCCGGCTTCGCCGAGCGGGACCTGCCGACCCTGCGCTACGTGACGCAGGCCGGGGGTCGACTCGCCCCCGAGGCCGTGCGGCGGTACGCGGAGCTCGGACGCGCGCGAGGCTTCGAGTTCTTCGTGATGTACGGGCAGACCGAGGCGACGGCTCGCATGGCGTTCCTCCCGCCCGAGCTCGCGGCCACGGCACCCGAGGCGATCGGCCGCCCGATCCCCGGGGGCCGATTCGTCATCGACGCCGAGCCCGGTGCCGAAACCGGCGAACTCGTCTACCTCGGACCCAACGTCATGATGGGCTACGCCGAGGCCCCGGAGGATCTCGCCCTCGGCCGCACGACAGATGAGTTGCGCACGGGCGATGTGGCGCGGCGACGCCCCGACGGGCTGTACCAGATCGTCGGGCGCATGAACCGGTTCGTCAAGGTTTTCGGGCTCCGCATCGACCTGGACCGGATGCAGGAGCTCCTGGCCGAAGAAGACCTCGAGGTGCGCACGGCGAGCGTGGACGAGCGCCTGCTCGTCTTCGCCCGCTCCGATCGGCTGGCACGCCGGGCACGCGCGCGTGCGGCCGCCCTCGCCGGCATCCCGGTGCACGCGGTGTCGGCCTATGCCGTGGCGGTGTTCCCCCGGACGGCGAGCGGCAAGCCCGACACCGCCGCCCTCGTGCGCCACGCCCGTGCCGTGGACGCCGGGCCCCGGTACGGCGGCGCCGTCGCGGGCGCGGTCGATGCCGAGGCCATCCGCGCGCTGTACGCCGGGGTGCTGGACCGCCCCGACGCCGGTGTGGACGACTCGTTCGCCGGCATGGGCGGCGATTCGCTCAGCTACGTCGAGGCCTCGCTGCGGCTCGAAGCCCTGCTCGGGCGGCTGCCGCGCGACTGGCCCGAGCTCACGGCACGCGAGCTGGCCGCGGCGCACGCGGACGCAGCGCGGCACGAGACGGCCGAGACCGCGGACGAGCAGGACGCGAGCGCCATCGATCAGCCGCCCGCCGTGACGGCGGACGCGGCATCCCGGCCTCGTCGCCCCCGTCTGCGCCCGCTCCGCGTGGAGACCCCCGCCGTGCTGCGCGCCCTCGCGATCGTGCTGATCGTCGGGACCCACGCCGACCTGTTCTCGCTGCAGGGCGGAGCACACCTGCTGCTGGTCGTGGCCGGCTACAACCTCGCGCGCTTCCAGCTCGCCGGCGGTGGCGGCGCCGCCCGCAGCGGACGGCTCCTGCGCAGCGCCGCCCACCTCGCCGTTCCGGCCGTCGTGTGGATCGGTGCGGTCGCCGCGGTCACCGCGATGTACGACCCCACCACGATCCTGCTGATCAACAACTTCACCCCGGGCGACGGCACATTCACGCCGCAGTGGCAGTTCTGGTTCCTCGAGGCCGCACTGTATGCCCTGCTGCTGCTCGCGGGCCTCTTCGCACTTCCGGCGCTGGATCGCGTCGAACGGCGCGCCCCGTTCGCTTTCGCTCTCGCACTGCTCGCCGTCGCCCTGGGGGCGCGCCTGCTCGTCGCCGGGGTGACGGCGGACGGTCTCGAGAAGTACTCCGCCGTCGTCGTGGTGTGGCTGGTCGCGCTCGGCTGGGCCATCGCCCGCGCCCGCACGACTGCGCAACGGCTGCTCGTCGCCGCCCTCGCCCTTGTCGCCATCCCCGGCTTCTTCGGCGATCTCGGTCGCGAGGCGATCGTTCTGGCGGGCACGCTGATCCTGCTGTGGCTTCCGGCCGTCCCGCTGCCGCGGTTCGTCGCGCCCGTCGTGGGCGTGCTGGCAGGGTCGTCGATGTTCGTGTACCTGACCCACTGGCAGGTCTACCCGCCCTTCGAGCAGTCCGCGCCCGCGGTCGGGCTGCTGCTCTCGTTCGTCGTCGGCATCGTCGTGTGGAAGGCGTACGGCAGCGCGACCCACGCGCTCTCGCGGTCGCGGGCTCAGGCACGTGCGCGGCGTCAGTCGGCGCGCACCGCGGGGTAGAGCACGACGCCGCCGTCGACGGCGACGTCGGCCCGCGAGCCCGGGGCGAGGCGGGCCGCCTGATGGGCGGGCACGCGATGGACCAGCTCGGTCCGGGAGTCGTCGCTCTCCAACGCCAGCCGCACATCGACGCCGGCGCCGATCGTCCGCACCTGCAGGACGCGGGCGTTGCCGGCATCCGCCGGCGTGATCGTGATCTGTGCGGGCCGCACCATCGCGCGCACCGTGGTGTCTCCCGGTGCGAGATCGTGACGGACCGGCAGGACGCCGAGAGCGCACGCGGCTCCCGCTGCGGTGCGCGTCGCGTCGAGGATCACGACGTCGCCGAGGAACGCGGCGACGGCCGCGTCCACCGGCGCATCGAAGACATCCGCGGGCGGACCGGACTGCACGAGCCGCTGGCCCTCGAGCACCCCGACCTGGACGCCGAACGACAACGCCTCCTCCTGGTCGTGCGTGACCAGCACCGCGGTGACACCCGTCGCCTCGAGGATCTCGACGACGGATTCGCGGGTGTGTGCGCGCAGGCCGGTGTCGAGTGCGCTGAACGGCTCGTCGAGCAGGATCACGCGCGGCCGCGGCGCCAGCGCACGGGCGAGCGCGACCCGCTGCTGCTGGCCGCCCGACAGCTCGTGCGGCATGCGGTCGGCCAGGGCCGGGGCGAGCGCGGTCAGCTCCATCAGCTCGCGCACGCGCCCGCGCGCTGGGGTGCCGCGCGCCAGGCCGAACGCGATGTTGCGCGCGACGGACAGATGCGGGAACAGCGCGCCGTCCTGCGGGACGTAGCCGAGCCCGCGACGATGGGTCGGAACGTGCGTTCCCGGTCCTGACAGCAGGCGCCCGTCGAGTTCGATCGTCCCTCGATCCGGCCGCTCGAACCCCATCAGCAGTCGCAGCAGCGTGCTCTTGCCGCTGCCCGACTCGCCGACCAGCGCGAGCCGGTGGCCGGTGGGCAGCTCGACGTCGACGTCCGAGAGCACCGTCTCGGTGCCGAAGGACTTCGACACGCCGGTCATCCGCAGGGTCATCGGGGGCTCCGTCGGGTGGCGTGGGCGAACATGAGCGCGACCGCCGGTGCCGACAGCAGCACGAGCGCGAGTGCGGACGGCGCGGCGGCGGAGTAGTCGAGAGAGGATGCCGCGGACCAGAACTCCGTCGCGATCGTGCGGGTGCCGGTCGGCGCGAGGAGCAGGGTCGCCGTCAGCTCGTTCGCGGCGCCGAGACCTACGAGCGCGGCGGCCGCGGCCAGCGAGGGAAGCAGGAGCGGCATCGTGATGACGAGCCGGGCGACCGCGGGGGAGCGGCCGAGCGAGCGGGCGGCCTGCTCGAGCGATTCGGGGACCTGGGCGAGGCCGGCGCGGATGGTCACGAGCGCCCGCGGCAGGAACAGGATCACGTACGCCGCGGTCACCGTCACGACGGTCTGATAGGTCGCCGGCACGAGGCGCAGCGAGACGACCACGAGGGCCAGCGCCACGATGATGGCGGGAAGGCTGCCGGCGAGGTAGGCCGCGCCCTCCAGGATGCGCGCCCCGCGGCCCGGGTATCGCACCGAGAGCCACGCGATCGGCAGGGCCACCGCGATGGCGCACAGCGCGCCGGCGACGGCGAGCGCGATCGTCTGCGCGGCCGCCGGACCGAGCGACGCGTAGTCAGCAGGCTGTGCGGCGGTCAGCCAGCGCACCACGGTCGTCAGCGGCACGACGACGCCGGCTGTCAGCACGGCCAGCACCGCGCCGAGCGCGACCGGCATCCACCGGCCGAGGCTCAGCCGCGTGGGCGGGTGAGCGCTTCCGCCGCCGACGCGCGCGTACGGGAGGCGGCCCCGAGCGGCGGCCTCGGCGGCGAGCAGTCCGACGGTCAGCGTCGTGAGCACGATGCCGAGACCGGCGGCGTTCGGGCCGGCGAAGGTCGACTGGTACGCGACGACGATCGCCGTGGTGAACGTGTCGAAGCGGAGGAACGCGAAGGCGCCGTACTCGGCGAGCAGGTGAAGACCGACGACGAGTGCGCCGCCCAGGAGGGCCAGCCGCAGCTGCGGCAGCACCACGCGGAAGAAGACGCCCCACGAGCCCATGCCGAGCGAGCGGGCTGTCTCTTCGAGCGCCGGGTCGAGTCCGCGCAGCGCCGCGAGCACCGGCAGATACACCAGCGGGTAGTACGCCAGCGTCGCGACGAGGACGCCGCCCCACAGGCCGCTGATGCCGGGCATCGCGCTCGCCCACCCGTAGCTGGCCACGAACGCGGGGATCGCCAGCGGCGCGGCCAGCGCCACGGCGAGCACACGACGGGCCGGAAGGGCGGTCCGTTCGACGAGCCAGGCCCCTCCGACGGCGAGGACGATCGTGCACGGCAGGCTGATGACGACGAGCAGCACGGTGTCGGTGAGCAGGCGCGCGATATAGGGCCGCATCAGGATCCTGGCGAGCTCGTCGGGGCCGAGCGCGATCGCCGACTGGACGACGTACCAGACCGGGACGAGGCATCCCGCCACCAGCACCGCGACGATCACGAGCAGGCCGACGGGTGCACGACGGCCGCGCGCCGGCGGGCGCGCGTGCGGCGGTGGAGCGGCGGCGGACGAAGCCTTCGCCGATGTGACGACGGTCAGAGCAGCCCGGCCTCGGTCATCAGCGCGATCACGGTGGGCCCGTTGAGCGTGGACGGATCGATGACGGGAGCCTCGAGCGAGTCGAGCGCCGGAAGCGACGGATTGGCGGGCACGCCTGCTGCCACCGGGTACTCGAAGCTGTAGCCCTCGCCGAGGATGCGCTGACCCTCGTCGCCGACCAGGAACGCCAGGAACTCCTGGGCCTCCTCCGGGTGCTGGGCGTTCGCGAGGACGCCGCCGCCCGAGACGCTCACGAACGCACCCGGGTCGGCGCTCCCGAAGTACTTCAGCGCGGTGTTGCCGCTGTTCTCGCGGGTGCCGTCCTGGTCGCGGTACCAGTAGTAGTGATAAATGATGCCCATGGGCACCTCGCCCGCATTGACCGCCTTCATCGTCACGATGTTGTTGCGGTACACCGTCGCGTTCTCGGCCATTCCCTCGAGCCATTCGCGGGCACCTTCCTCGCCCTCCGTCGCGACGACGGCGCTGACGATCGCCTGGAAGTCGGCTCCGCCGGGCGCCGCACCCCACAGGCCCCGGTACTCGGGGGAGGCGAGGTCGATGAGGGATGCCGGCAGCTCGTCCTCCGACACCAGGTCGGGGTTGTAGACCAGCACGGTCGACCGCGCCGCGATCCCGGTCCAGGCGCCGGATGCCGGGCGCCGCTCGGCCGGCACACGCTCGAGGGTGGCCGCGTCGACGTCCGCGAAGAGGCCCGCCTCTTCCACGAGCGACATCGCGGGCGAGTTCTCGGTGAGGAACACGTCGGCCTTGGATGCCTCGCCCTCCTGGACGAGCTGGTTGGCCAGTTCGCTGTCGCCGCCGTGACGCAGCACGACCTCGATCCCGGTCTCTGCCGTGAACGCCTCCGCCCACTCTTCCGTCAGCTGCTCGTGCTGTGCGTTGTAGATGACGAGCGCGTCGGGATCGGCAGGCGCCTCCGCGTCAGGCGAGGCGGCGCAGCCGGTGGCGAGCGCCCCGGTGGCCAGGACGGCGGCGACGACGAGACGGGGGCGTCTGGGCATGGCGGAACCTTCACGATCGAATTAGGGAGGTAAGGCTATGCTAACGGCCCCCACGAGCCGGACCTGCCCGGGCGCCACCATGACGTTCAACTCGAAGGTGAGCCGTTTCCGCCGCCCGGGCGGCCGACCCGCCGCCCGGGCCGCAGGCTTGTCGGGACCTCTTCGTAGACTCGATCCGTGGCATCCGACTCCTTCGTCCATCTGCACGTTCACAGCGAGTACTCGATGCTCGACGGGGCCGCCAAGATCGGCGCGATGACCCAGGCCGCCGCCGAGTACGGCATGCCGGCGATCGCGGTCACCGACCACGGCAACACCTTCGCGGCGTTCGAGTTCTACAACGCGGCGAACGCTGCGGGCGTGAAGCCGATCGTCGGGCTCGAGGCGTACGTCACGCCCGGCACGCATCGCAGCGACAAGTCGCGCGTGGCGTGGGGCACTCCCGAGCAGAAGAGCGATGACGTGTCGGGCTCGGGTGCGTACACCCACATGACGATGTGGAGCCAGAGCACCGAAGGCATGCACAACCTCTTCCGGCTCAGCTCGCTGTCGAGCATCGAAGGCTACTACTTCAAGCCGCGGATGGATCGCGAGCTGCTCGAGACCTACGGCAAGGGGCTCATCGCGACGACGGGCTGCCCTTCCGGCGAGGTGCAGACGCGTCTGCGCCTCGGTCAGTACGACGCCGCACGTGCGGCGGCCGCGGAGTTCCAGGACATCTTCGGCAAGGAGAACTACTTCGCCGAGATCATGGACCACGGTCTCTCGATCGAGCGCCGTGTCATGACCGACCTCCTCCGGCTGGCGAAGGATCTCGACATCCCGCTCGTCGCGACCAACGACTCGCACTACACGCACCAGCACGAGGCCGATGCGCACGCCGCGCTGCTGTGCGTGCAGTCGGGCTCGACGCTCGACGACCCGAACCGCTTCAAGTTCGACGGCGACGGCTACTACATCAAGACCGCGCAGGAGATGCGCCAGATCTTCCGGGAGCACCCGGAGGCGTGCGACAACACGCTGCTCATCGCGGAGCGCTGCGAGGTCGAGTTCAACACCAGCGCCAACTACATGCCGCGCTTCCCCGTCCCCGACGGCGAGACCGAAGACAGCTGGCTCGTCAAGGAGGTCGAGGCGGGCTTGCACTACCGGTACCCCGGTGGCATCCCCGACAAGGTCCGCAAGCAGGCGGAGTACGAGACCGGGATCATCCTGCAGATGGGGTTCCCCGGCTACTTCCTGGTCGTCGCCGACTTCATCAACTGGGCGAAGGACAACGGCATCCGCGTCGGTCCGGGTCGCGGATCCGGTGCCGGGTCGATGGTCGCGTACGCGATGCGCATCACCGACCTCGATCCGCTCGAGCACGGCCTCATCTTCGAGCGCTTCCTCAACCCCGACCGCGTCTCGATGCCCGACTTCGATGTGGACTTCGACGACCGCCGCCGCGGCGAGGTGATCGACTACGTCACCGAGAAGTACGGTTCCGAGCGCGTGGCGCAGATCGTCACGTACGGCACCATCAAGTCGAAGCAGGCGCTGAAGGACGCCGGCCGCGTGCTCGGCTTCCCCTTCAGCATGGGCGAGCGGCTGACCAAGGCGATGCCGCCCGCCGTCATGGGCAAGGACATGCCGCTGAGCGGCATGTACGACTCGCAGCACCCTCGATTCAAAGAGGCGAGCGAGTTCCGAGCCCTCATCGACTCCGATGCCGAGGCGAAGACGGTCTTCGACCGGGCCCTCGGGCTCGAGGGACTCAAGCGTCAGTGGGGCGTCCATGCCGCGGGCGTCATCATGTCGAGCGAGCCGCTGCTCGACATCATCCCGATCATGCGCCGCGAGCAGGACGGCCAGATCGTCACGCAGTTCGACTATCCGTCGTGCGAAGCGCTCGGTCTGATCAAGATGGACTTCCTCGGGCTGCGCAACCTCACGATCATCTCGGACGCCCTCGACAACATCCGGATGAACCGGGGCGAAGAACTCGATCTCGAGCACCTCGCCCTCGACGACCGTGCCGCCTACGAGCTGCTCACGCGGGGAGACACCCTCGGCGTGTTCCAGCTCGACGGCGGTCCGATGCGATCGCTCCTCCGGTTGATGAAGCCCGACAACTTCGAAGACGTGTCGGCCGTGATCGCGCTGTATCGCCCGGGACCCATGGGTGCCAACTCGCACATCAACTACGCGCTGCGCAAGAACGGTCAGCAGCCCGTCACGCCGATCCATCCAGAGCTCGAAGAGCCGCTCCGAGAGATCCTCGACATCAGCTACGGCCTGATCATCTATCAAGAGCAGGTCATGGCGATCGCGCAGAAGGTCGCGGGCTTCTCGCTCGGGCAGGCCGACATCCTCCGTCGCGCGATGGGAAAGAAGAAGAAGTCCGAGCTCGACAAGCAGTACGAGGGCTTCTCCGGCGGCATGAAGGAGCGCGGCTACGGCGACGACGCGATCAAGGCGCTCTGGGACATCCTGCTGCCGTTCTCCGACTACGCGTTCAACAAAGCGCACTCGGCCGCGTACGGCCTCGTGTCGTACTGGACGGCGTACCTCAAGGCCCACTACCCGGCCGAGTACATGGCGGCGCTGCTCACCAGCGTCGGCGACTCGAAGGACAAGATGGCGGTGTACCTCAACGAGTGTCGCCGCATGGGCATCAAGGTCCTGCCGCCCGATGTCAGTGAGTCGATCCGGTACTTCGCCGCCGTCGGAGACGACATCCGGTTCGGGCTCGGCGCGGTCCGCAACGTCGGTGCGAACGTCGTCGACGGGATCGTCGCGTCCCGCCACGACGAGAAGTTCTCGTCGTTCCACGACTTCCTGAACAAGGTGCCGATCCACGTCGCGAACAAGCGCACCGTCGAGTCGCTGATCAAGGCCGGCGCGTTCGACTCGATGGGCGACACGCGGCGTGCGCTGCTGGAGATCCACGAGGATGCCACCGAGGCGGCCGTCGACCGGAAGCGCAATGAGGCACAGGGTGCCATCGGCTTCGACTTCGACAGCCTCTACGACGCCGCGGAGGAGGTCGCGCCCCCGAAGGTCCCGCCGCGTCCGGAGTGGACCAAGAAGGACAAGCTCGCGTTCGAGCGCGAGATGCTCGGCCTGTACGTGTCGGACCACCCGCTCGCGGGATTGGAGATCCAGCTCGCCAAGCACGCCTCGACGAGCATCCACGACCTGCTCGCGAGCGAGGACGTCCAGGACGGCGAGCAGGTCACCATCGCCGGGCTGGTGACGAGCGTGCAGCATCGCGTCGCGAAGCAGAGCGGAAATCCGTACGGCATGATCACCGTCGAGGACTTCGACGGAGAGATCACGGTGATGTTCATGGGCAAGACCTACACCGAGTTCTCGCCGATGCTGCAGGCCGACTCGATCCTCGTGGTGAGAGGCCGGGTGTCGCGACGCGATGACGGGATGAACCTGCACGCGCAGTCCGCGTTCAGTCCCGATCTCGGCGCGCTCGACGATGCCTCGAGCCTCGTGCTGCTCATGCCCGAGCGGCGTGCGAGCGAGGGTGTCGTGGGCGAGCTGCTGCAGGTGCTGCAGCGTCACAAGGGCGACACCGAGGTGACCGTGAAGCTGCACAGCGGCACCGTCGCGAAGGTGTTCGAGGTGCCGCACACGGTGCGGATCACGCCCGACCTCTACGGAGAGCTCAAGGGCCTGCTCGGGCCCCAGTGCCTCGGCTGACGCTCCGCGTGAGCCTTGCAGACACGTGCGCCCGACGCGCACGTGGTCTCATCGGCGTCTCATACGCCGTGAGTAGTATCAGGACGACGCGGGCCCCGCCGGCCCGCCGGAAGGGACGATCGTGACGGACGAGCAGGGGAACGAGAACATCGACGTGGAGGCGACCTCGATCGAGGAGCCGCCGCAGTACGGGGTCGGACCGTTCTCGATCCGGGAGGTCGCACTCGCCGGGACGTGGCTCGTCGCCTTCGTGGTGTCGTTCTTCCCGGTGATCGGCGAGATCGGCCGCGGCCCGTCGGTGTGGAGCAACGGGATCGACTGGGTGCTGACCATCGGCGTGCCCACGGTCGCCGTCTTCCTGATCGCGCTGCGCCGTCTGTCGCCGCAGGGTATCCGCCGCGTCGGCTCGCTCGGCATCGACCAGTTCGCCTCCGTGGCCTTCTCGGTCTCGACCGTGCTGTGGCTCACGATGATCTGGAACAGCTTCATCACGCTCGCCGGGGAGCGGTTCTTCCCCGGCACGTGGGTCGTCTGGGTCGAGTTCTTCCTGATGCTCGCCGGCGTGGTGCTCACCGCGTTCGCACCGCTGATCCCGCCGTTCGCGCAGGACTTCCACGGGCGCCCCGAGGTGCCCGCGCACCGCAACGCCCGTCCGGTCCGCCCGGTGTCGCCGCGCCCCGCGCCGCTTCCGCGCCCCGACGCCGAGCCGGTGTACAACGACTATGCGGCCCCGGCGACCCCGGCACCGGCCGCCGGCACGCCGTACGCAGACTCCGGCGCCGCCGCACCGGCCGCGGCCGTGACCGACGACGCGCTGCCGGAGGGCACCGCACGCGAGGCTGCAGCCACGCCCGCCGAGCCGACCGCCGAGACCACCGCCTTCGAGCCCACGGCTCAGACCACGGCGTTCGAGCAGCCTGCCGCGACGACCACGCAGCACCAGGCGTTCTGGGCACTCGTCCCCGAGGAGCGCGACGTCGTGGACGAGATCGGAATCCCGGTGTTCCGCGTCGGTCCGACGGCGTGGGCGCTGGTGATCGAGGATCGTGGCGAGACGTTCGTCGTGCGCCACGAGGACGGCCGCATCGGCTATCTCCACGACGTCACCGGCGTCACGCGCGGTTAGTCGCGACCCTCGCCGCGGTACCGTAGTCGGATGCTCCGGACGATCGATCTGCGGGGACGCACGCTCTCTCGCGCCGAACTCCTCGCGACCGTTCCTCGCGCCACCACCGCGCGCGAAGAAGCCCTCACGACCGCCGCGCACATCGTCGACGACGTCGCCGCGCGAGGCGCGACTGCTCTGCGCGAGCAGGCCGAGCGCTTCGACGGGGTGAGCGGCCACGACCTGCGGGTGCCCGCCGAACACCTCGACGAGGCGCTCGAGGAGCTCGATCCCGCCGTGCGGGACGCGCTCGAGCAGGCGATCGGCCGCGTACGCGAGGCGTCCGCCGCCCAGGTGCCCGCCGCCGCCGTCACCGAGCTCGGCCCGGGTGCCCGCGTCGTGCAGCGCTGGCAGCCCGTGCGTCGAGTGGGCCTCTACGTTCCGGGCGGCAAGGCCGTCTACCCGTCGAGCGTCGTGATGAACGTCGTGCCCGCGCAGGTCGCCGGCGTGACCGAGATCGCCCTCGCCTCGCCGCCGCAGCGCGAGTTCGGCGGCCGCGTCCACCCGGTCATCCTGGGCGCCGCGAAGCTCCTCGGCGTGACGGAGGTCTACGCGATGGGCGGAGCCGGAGCCATCGGTGCGCTCGCGCACGGCGTCGCCGAGCTCGGCCTCGACCCGGTCGATGTGGTGACCGGACCCGGCAACAACTTCGTGGCAGCGGCCAAGCGCGCCGTAGCGGGCCTGGTGGGCACGGATGCCGAAGCCGGCGCGACCGAGATCCTCGTGGTCGCCGACGACACCGCCGACCCCCGGCTGGTCGCCGTCGACCTCATCAGCCAGGCCGAGCACGACGAGCAGGCCTCCGCCGTCCTCGTGACGACGTCGGAGCCGTTCGCCGCCCGGGTGCGCGACGAGGTCGTCGCACGCGCCGCGGCGACGCGGCACGCCGAGCGGGTCGCCGCCGCGCTGTCGGGTCCGCAGTCGGCGATCGTGCTCGTCGACGACGCGGACTCCGCGACGGCCTTCAGCAACGCCTACGCTCCGGAGCACCTGGAGTTGCACCTGGCCGACCCCCGGCCGGAGGAGTTCGTCCACGCCGGCGCGGTCTTCGTCGGCCCGCACTCGCCGGTGAGCCTCGGAGACTACCTCGCGGGCAGCAACCACGTCCTGCCCACCGGCGGCCAGGCGCGCTATGCGGCCGGCCTGTCGGCGGCGACGTTCCTCAGGCCGCAGCAGGTGATCGAATACGACCGTGACGCCCTCGCCGCGGTGCGCGACGCGATCGTGACCCTCGCGGAGGCGGAGGCGCTGCCCGCCCACGGCGAGGCCATCACCGTGCGGCTCCAGGACTGACCGGTCCGGTTCGCGTCGTAGGCTGTCACTGCCATGCATTGCCCTTTCTGCCGTCACGCCGATTCGCGCGTCATCGACTCCCGCACGAGCGACGACGGTCTCAGCATCCGTCGCCGTCGCCAGTGCCCGCAGTGCGGAGGGCGCTTCACCACGGTCGAGACCGCGAGCCTCAACGTCATCAAGCGGTCGGGCGTGATCGAGCCGTTCAGCCGCGAGAAGGTCATCTCGGGGGTGCGAAAGGCGTGCCAGGGCCGGCCGGTGACCGAAGCCGATCTCGCCGTGCTGGCGCAGACCGTCGAGGAGAGCATCCGGCAGACCGGTGCGTCGCAGCTGGACGCGAACGAGATCGGACTCGCGATCCTCGGTCCGCTGCGCGACCTCGATGAGGTCGCCTATCTGCGCTTCGCGAGCGTCTACCAGGCGTTCGACTCGCTCGAGGACTTCGAAGCCGCCATCGAACAGCTTCGTGTCGATCACGCGAGCCGCGCGACTCCGGACGCAGCGGAACCCGCCGAGGCCTGATGTATCCCCTTCTGTTCCGCACCGTGCTCTCGCGCATGGATCCCGAGACCGCGCACCACCTGGCGATGGCGGTGATACGGGTTGTGGGCGTCCCGCCGTTCGCGTGGGCCGCCCGCGCGATCACCCGGCCGGCTCCGGAGCTCGCGACCCCCGCGCTCGGGCTCTCGTTCGAGTCGCCCTTCGGCGTCGCGGCAGGATTCGACAAGGACGTCAAGGGGGCTGCCGGCCTCCACGCGCTCGGCTTCGGGCACGTCGAGGTCGGGACACTGACGGCCATCCCGCAGGAGGGAAACCCGCGTCCGCGGCTGTTCCGCCTGATCCCGGACCGCGCCGTCGTCAACCGCATGGGCTTCAACAACCACGGCGCCGAGGCCGCAGCGACACGGCTGCGCGCGCTGCGCCGTCGGTCGCGCCGCGCGGTCCTCGGGGTCAACATCGGCAAGAGCCGCGTCGTGGACGTCGCCGACGCGACCGCCGACTACGTGCGCAGTGCGACGCTGCTGGCGCCGCTCGCCGACTACCTCGTGGTGAACGTGTCGTCGCCCAACACGCCGGGCCTGCGCGGTCTGCAGGCCGTCGAGACGCTGCGCCCGCTGCTGGAGGCGGTCCGCGATGCCGCGGGGACGACTCCGCTCCTCGTGAAGATCGCACCCGATCTCCCCGACGACGAGATCGCCGCGATCGCGGGTCTCGCCGTCGAACTGGGGCTCGCGGGACTCATCGCGACCAACACCACGATCTCGCGCGAGGGTCTGGTCACCGATCCCGCGACCATCGCCGCCGCGGGTCAGGGCGGGCTGTCGGGAGCGCCGCTGAAGGCGCGCTCGCTCGAAGTGCTGCGGCTCGTCCGCGGCGTCGTCCCCGCACACTTCTGCGTGATCTCGGTCGGCGGCGTCGAGACGGCCGGCGATGTGAGGGAACGCCTGGATGCCGGGGCCACCCTCGTGCAGGGGTACACCGCGTTCCTCTACCGCGGGCCGCTGTGGGCTCGCCAGATCAATCGCGGACTCGCGCGCGCTGACCCCGCGCGTCGCCGCGCGGGCTGACTCAGACGGGCTTCTGGCCGCGCTTGACCTGTGGCTTCGGCAGGCGCAGGAATCGCATCTGCACCGTCCGCATCGCGGCGTACCAGCCGAGGCCCTTCTCCATCTTGTCGGCGCCGAACTTGCGCTTGACGGCGCGCTTGACGGTGATCGAGGTGATCACCATGTCGCCGATGACGATGAAGATGAAGATCCACAGGCCCACGAACGCGTAGTACTGCAGCGCCGGGACCGGAAGGAACGTGGCCAGGATGACGAGGACCATGGCCGGCATGACCGCCTCGCCGAGGTGCCAGCCGGCGTCGACCCAGTCGCGCACGAACTTGCGCTGCGGACCCTGGTCGCGCGCCGGCAGATAGCGCGGGTCGCCGCTGGCCATGCCCACGCGGGCCTTCTCGCGCTGAGCCGCGAGGTCGGCGCGGGCGCGCGCCTTCGCCTCTTTGGTGTCGGGCACGAGCGGGCGCTTGCGGGCCGCTTCCCGCTCGGCGCGTGTCGGGGTCGCGCGGCCCTTTCCGGCGGGGACGCCGTTCAGCACGGTGCCCTCGGACGGTGCGTCGTTGGACGAAGGAGCTTCAGGTGTCTTGGCCACAGTGATCCTCGGGACGGGAGACGGGGTGCGCTTAAGATTACCCGCATGACCTCCGAGCTCTCCCGACAGGATGCCGTGCGCGAAGCCGCGGCCTCCGGCATCCCCGCCGCCCTCGCCGATCTGGGTGCCCTCGTGCGCATCCCGTCGATCGCGTTCCCCGGTTTCGACTCCGCTGAGGTGCAGCGCAGTGCGGAGGCCGTCGCGGAGCTCGTGCGCGGCACGGGACTGTTCGAGTCCGTCGAGATCCGCACCGCCGCGATCCCCGGGACGGCGGACCAGGGCAACCCGGCCGTGGTCGCCACGCGCGCCGCACGCAACGGCCGGCCCACGATCCTGCTGTACGCGCACCACGACGTGCAGCCTGCCGGCGACGAGACGCTGTGGGAGTCGGCGCCGTTCGAGCCGACCGTGCGCGGCGGGCGCCTGTACGGCCGCGGCGCGGCCGACGACAAGGCCGGGATCATGGCGCACCTCGCGGCGCTGCGGGCGCTGAAGGACGCCGTCGGCGAGGACTTCGACCTCGGCGTGGCGCTGTTCTTCGAAGGCGAGGAGGAGGCGGGGTCGCGGTCGTTCGCGCAGTTCCTCTCCGACAACGCCGACGCGCTCCGCGCGGACGTGATCGTCGTGGCCGACTCGGGCAACTGGGACGCGAAGACCCCGGCGCTCACGGTGTCGCTGCGCGGCAACACCCGCTTCACGCTGCGTGTGAAGACCCTCGAGCACGCGTCGCACTCCGGCATGTTCGGGGGAGCGGTGCCCGACGCGATGATGGCGACGGTGAAGCTGCTCTCGACGCTGTGGGACGACAGCGGCGCCGTCGCGGTGACGGGACTGACCGAGCGGGATGCCGACACCCCGGCGTACAGCGAGGACACGCTGCGCGACGAGGCAGGGCTGCCCGACGGCGTCTCGCCGATCGGCCGCGGCACGATCCTCAGCCGCATCTGGAACAAGCCGTCCATCACGGTGACCGGCATCGACGCCCCCAGCGTCGTGAACGCCTCCAACACCCTCAGCCCCGAGGTCTCGGTCGTCCTCTCGGCCCGCATCGCCCCCGGGCAGACCGCCCGCGACGCCTACGCCGCGATCGAGGCGCACCTGCGCGCGCACGCGCCGTTCGGCGCGCAGCTCGAGTTCAGCGACCACGACTTCGGCGACGCCTTCCTGGTCGACACCTCCGGGTGGGCGGTCGCGGCCGCGCGCGAGGCGCTTCACGAGGGGTACGGCGTCGAGTCCGTCGACATCGGCGTGGGCGGCTCGATCCCGTTCATCGCCGATCTCGTGCGCGAGTTCCCGGGCGCGCAGATCCTCGTCACCGGGGTGGAAGACCCCCACGCCAAGGCGCACAGCCCGAACGAATCGCTGCACCTGGAGACGTTCCGCAACGCCGTCGTCTCGGAGGCGCTGCTGCTGGAGAAGCTCGACGCGCGCGCCGCGGACGCGTAGACACGCCGGGTTCGGAGCCACCTGGCGGCCGGCGCGCGTAGAATCGAGGCATCCCGCCGCCCGGCCGGGGTCGATCGAACCGGGCGGCCCATCCGGAGGAGTGCCATGACCGACACCGCACTGACGAGTGACCAGACCGTACGCGAGCACGGCGTGCTGCTGACCGATGCGGCCGCGCTCAAGGTCAAGAACCTGCTCGAGCAGGAGGGCCGCGACGATCTGCGCCTGCGCGTCGCTGTGCAGCCGGGCGGATGCAGCGGCCTGATCTACCAGCTCTACTTCGACGAGCGGTACCTCGACGGCGACAAGACCGTCGACTTCGAGGGGGTCGAGGTCATCGTCGACGACATGAGCGTCCCGTACCTCGACGGTGCGACGATCGACTTCAAGGACACGATCTCGGAGCAGGGCTTCACGATCGACAACCCCAACGCGGCCGGCAGCTGCGCCTGCGGCGACAGCTTCCACTGAGCCGACATCCGGATCGCTAACGATCCGAGCACTTTCCGGCGGGTCCGGGCGCTGCGAACAGCGCCCGGACCCGCCGTTTTCCGTCTCCACGACACGATCCAAGCTGGATGCTTGGCCTGAATCGCCTGGGCGCTTGCCCTAGACTGACTGGAGTCTTGTTCGCGATCCGGAAAGGTGCACCGTGCCTTCGAAACGCCGTATCCGCTGGGCCGTTCTTCCCCTCGGGATCGCAACGGCAGCAGTCCTTGCCGGATGCACCCCGACCGAGGCCAACGGGTTCCTCCCGGGCTTCGTCGAGAACGGTCCCGCGGCCACCGACAAGACCGAGATGGTCTCGGGGCTCTGGGTCAACTCCTGGATCGTGCTGCTCGCCGTCGGCGTCATCACATGGGGCCTCATGGGCTGGGCGGCCATCGCGTACCGGCGTCGCAAGGGCCAGATGGGCCTGCCCGTACAGCTGCGGTACAACATGCCGATCGAGATCTTCTACACGATCGTGCCGCTGATCCTCGTGATCGGATTCTTCGCGTTCACCGCGCGCGACCAGGCGATCCTCGAGACGCAGTACGACGACCCGGATGTCGAGATCACGGCCATCGGCAAGCAGTGGTCGTGGGACTTCCAGTACCAGGGCGAGACCGACGACGACACCGTGTGGTCGATGGGCGTCCAGGCCCAGACCGATGAGCGCGGCGACGTCATCAGCGAGCTTCCGACTCTCGTGCTGCCGGTCGACCAGTCGGTGAAGATCAAGCTTCAGTCCCGCGATGTCATCCACTCGTTCTGGATCATCGACTTCCTCTACAAGAAGGACATGTACATCGGGAAGGACAACTACTGGTCGTTCACCCCGACGCGTGAGGGCACGTACGCCGGCAAGTGCGCCGAACTGTGCGGCGAGTACCACTCGATGATGCTGTTCAACGTGGAGGTCGTGAGCGCAGCCGAGTACGAGGACTACCTCGACGAGCTCCGCGACGCCGGCCAGACCGGTGACATCGACGATGCGTACGACCGCCTCCAGAACCTCCCCGGCACGGGTGCAGGCAGCGAGGCGTCCGAGGAAGAGGGAGACCACTGATCATGGCGACGACGCTTCCGCTCGAGGAGACGACACCAGGTCGCCCGACCACCCTGCCGCCGCGTCAGGCGGCGCTGCTCAGCGCCTCGCGCGTCGAGCAGAAGGGCAACATCATCGTCAAGTGGATCACCTCCACCGACCACAAGACGATCGGCTACCTGTACCTCGTCTCGTCCGTCATCTTCTTCCTCCTCGGGGGAGTGATGGCGCTCATCATCCGCGCGGAGCTCTTCGAGCCCGGTATGCAGATCGTGCCGACCAAGGAGCAGTACAACCAGCTGTTCACGATGCACGGCACGATCATGCTGCTGATGTTCGCGACGCCGCTGTTCGCCGGCTTCGCCAACGCGATCCTCCCGCTGCAGATCGGCGCGCCCGACGTCGCGTTCCCGCGACTGAACGCCTTCGCGTTCTGGCTGTTCCTCTTCGGCTCGACGATCGCCGTCGCCGGGTTCCTCACCCCGCAGGGCGCCGCGTCCTTCGGATGGTTCGCGTATCAGCCGCTGGCCGGCGCGACCTTCTCTCCAGGCGTCGGCGGGAACCTGTGGATGCTCGGCCTCGGCATGAGCGGCTTCGGGACGATCCTGGGTGCGGTGAACTTCATCACCACGATCATCACGATGCGCGCACCCGGCATGACCATGTGGCGGATGCCGATCTTCTCGTGGAACACGCTGGTCACCAGCATCCTGATCCTGATGGCGTTCCCGGTGCTCGCCGCCGCGATCCTGGCGGCCGCGGCCGACCGTGTGCTGGGTGCTCACATCTACGACCCGCAGAACGGCGGCGTGCTGCTGTGGCAGCACCTCTTCTGGTTCTTCGGGCACCCCGAGGTCTACATCATCGCGCTGCCGTTCTTCGGCATCGTGTCGGAGATCTTCCCGGTGTTCAGCCGCAAGCCGATCTTCGGCTACAAGACGCTGATCTACGCCACGATCGCCATCGCGGCGCTGTCGGTCGCCGTGTGGGCGCACCACATGTACGTGACGGGCGCCGTGCTGCTGCCGTTCTTCGCCATCATGACGATGCTGATCGCGGTGCCGACGGGCGTGAAGATCTTCAACTGGATCGGCACGATGTGGCGAGGCTCGGTGACGTTCGAGACGCCCATGGTGTTCGCGCTCGGCTTCCTGGTCTCGTTCGTGTTCGGCGGTCTCACCGGCGTCATCCTCGCCTCGCCGCCGCTGGACTTCCACCTGTCCGACTCGTACTTCGTCGTGGCTCACTTCCACTACGTCGTGTTCGGCACCGTCGTGTTCGCGATGTTCGCGGGCTTCTACTTCTGGTGGCCGAAGTGGACCGGCAAGATGCTCAACGAGCGTCTCGGCTATGTGCACTTCTGGATGCTGTTCATCGGCTTCCACATGACGTTCCTCATCCAGCACTGGCTCGGTGTCGACGGCATGGTCCGCCGCTACGCGGACTACTCGGCAGCCGACGGCTGGACGTGGCAGAACCAGGTGTCGACCATCGGTGCGATCCTTCTCGGCGCCTCGATGATCCCGTTCCTGTTCAACGTGTGGATCACGGCGCGCAAGGCGCCCAAGGTGACTGTGAACGACCCGTGGGGCTACGGTGCGTCGCTCGAGTGGGCGACATCGTGCCCGCCGCCGCGCCACAACTTCACGTCGATCCCGCGTATCCGGAGCGAGCGGCCCGCTTTCGACCTGAACCACCCCGAGGCAGGCATCCCGGTGGGCGTCGGCCCGGCGAAGGACGCGCCCGAAGCCCCGGTTGCAGACATGGCCGACGGAGAGGTGAAGTAAGTGCGGACCAACACCGGACTCTGGTGGCTGCTGTCGGCGTTCTTCCTGCTGGTGGGCGTGCTGTACACCGGCTGGAACCTGCTCGAGAACTGGGCGGCCGCGGTCGAGGCGAACCCTGACGGGAACGCGTGGATCTACTTCACCGACTCGGTGGAGTGGGTCGGCACGGTCGCGCTCGTCTTCACCGCCTTCATGGGCGCACTCATCGCGTTCTACGTCGGCAAGGTGCACAAGGCGCAGCAGGGTGAGCTGCCCGAAGACATCCTGACCGCAGACATCGACGACGGCGACCCGGAGCTCGGCGAGTTCAGCCCCTGGTCGTGGTGGCCGATCGTGCTCGCCTTCTCGGCCGCGCTCGGCATGATCGGGCTCGCGGTCGGTGTCTGGCTCATGCCCATCGGCATCGCCGTGTTCGTCGTCGCGATCGTCGGCTGGGTCTACGAGTACTACCGCGGTCACTTCGCCCGCTGAGCACTGCCGCTGAGCACTGCTGGCAGATGCCGATCCGGAGCGCGCACGTGAGGTCTCTCTCCTGAGGGGCGCTCACGTGCGTCTGCGTGCGGCCGCCGTCTCGGACGTCGGAGCGCACCGCGCGACGAACCAGGACGCCGCGTTCACGGCCTCCTGGGGCGCAGCCGTGGCCGATGGTGTCGGCGGCGGACCTGCCGGTGATCTCGCCTCGGCGGCGTTCGTGCACCGCCTTGCGGCGGGCCCGCTCGAGGGCATCCACGCGGAGCAGCTGGCTGACAGCATCCGGTCGGCCAACTGGGACCTCCGGCTGCACGTGCAGCGCGATCCCGCACTCCACGGCATGGCGACGACGTTCACCGGCCTCTTCGTGTCTCGCGACGGTGAGCTGCTGCTGGCGCATACCGGCGACTCACGCGCGTACCTCCTGCGCTCCGGCGTGCTGAGCCAGCAGAGCCGCGACGACTCGCTTGTACAGGCGCTGATCGACCAGGGTCTCGTCTCGCCTGAGGATGCCGCGAGCCACCCGCGTCGCAACGTGATCACCGCCTCCCTCAGCGGGGCGGAGCACGACGAGGCGACCGTCGCCGCGCACGACCACCAGGCCGGCGACCGCTGGCTGCTGTGCAGCGACGGGCTGACGGACTATGTTCCCGAGGCCGATGTCCGACGGATCCTGCTCGATCATCGCGCGGTCGAGGATGCGGCTGCCGCGTGCGTCACGCTCGCTCTCGACGCCGGAACGCGCGACAACGTCACGGTCGTCGTGGCGGACGTGGTCGCGAGTGACCTCGAGCCGGCCGATGCCGGCGCCGTGACAGGTGCGACCAGGTACTACGGTGCCGCGGCGGAGCGGTTCATGGAGGGGCTGGAGTCGGCCTGACCGACACGCAGGGCTCGCCGCCGGCACGTCTGCCGAGTCGCTGCGCTCAGTGGGCCACCGGCGCACGCACCACCATGACTTGCGGGTCGAAGACGCGGGGGAGTGCGCCTTCGTCGTTCTCGGTGGGCTGGCCCTCGCGCACCCAGTACTCGTAACCGCCGATCATCTCGCGGACGGCGTAGCCGAGCTTCGCGAATTCGACCGCGCCCTTGGCGCCGGCGTTGCACCCGGGGCTCCAGCAGTAGACGACGACGGGCGTTCCCGTGGGGATCTCGTGCGGCGCGCGCCCGGCGATGTCGCGGTACGGCATGTGGATCGCGCCTGAGATGCGCCCCTGCGCCCACGCCTCGTCGCCGCGGACGTCGACGAGCACGAACTCGTCGCCGGCCTTCTGCGCGGCGTACACGTCGGACGCGTCCGTCTCGAGGGCGAGCTTCGTGGAGAAGTACGTCAATGCGTCGGTCATGCCACCAGGCTACGACCCACGGCCTCGCCGGACCCGCCCGCGTGCGGACAGGGGACGCCGGAATCCTGCCGATCCGGGCGCGCCCCGAGACGGGACCGCCGATCGCGTGCGAAGCCGCGCGGGCGTGCGGAAACGACGGATGCCCCGGCACGATCCGTTGCGGTCGTGCCGGGGCATCCGGTGAGCGGACCGGGTCTACTGACCCGCCTCCTTCTCGCGGTTCTTCGCGGGCTTGGTGCCGGGCTCCGGCTCGCGCACGATCACGTTCGAGGGGCGAACCGCCGTCTCGGAGTTGCGGCCGTCGTCGATCGGCGTGTGCGGGGCATCCGGCACGCCGGCGCGGTCGTGGGCCGCTTGCAGCTCGGCATCCTCCTCGGCGGCGATGTGCTCCAGCGCGTGGTGCTGGTGCGCCAGCGCCGCGTCGAGCTCGCTCTGCGTGACGGGCGTGAGCCGGTCCTCGAAGAACCAGCGCGAGATCGACGCACGCACGTTCTGGTGCCAGGGGATCCGCCCCTTCGCGTTGGGACGCACGACCAGCGGCTCGTAGGTCTCGAAGTCGACCAGCTTGTACCGGTCGTACTCGTCGACGGGCTGGTGAACCTCGATGTACTCGCCGCCGGGGAGCCGGACGATGCGACCCGACTCGTACCCGTGGAGGGCGATCTCGCGATCCTTCTTCTGAAGGGCGACACAGATGCGCTTGGTGACGAAGTAAGCGACGATCGGCCCGACGATCAGCAGCGCCTGGAGGGTGTGGATGACGCCCTCCATCGTGAGCCAGAAGTGCGTCGCGATGATGTCGGAGGCCGCCGCCGCCCAGAGCACGGCGTAGAAGGTGACGCCGGCGGCGCCGATCGCGGTGCGCGTGGCCGCGTTGCGCGGACGCTGCGCGATGTGGTGCTCCCGCTTGTCGCCGGTGACCCACGCCTCGATGAACGGGTAGATGAGCACCACGAGGATGAACAGACCCA
Organism: Microbacterium cremeum; assembly: GCF_015277855.1. Classification (NCBI taxonomy): domain Bacteria; kingdom Bacillati; phylum Actinomycetota; class Actinomycetes; order Micrococcales; family Microbacteriaceae; genus Microbacterium; species Microbacterium cremeum. Next base: position 2,173,660 of record NZ_CP063812.1, on the reverse strand, counting down.
GGACGACCAACGGCACGAGGATGTTGAACGACCAGGTGCGGTCGAGGAACACGATCTCCCAGCCCGGCGGGACGAGGCGCAGCGCACCGTCGGCGAAGCCGATGTACCAGTCGGGCTGCGTGCCGGCCGAGACCGGAGACGGGTCGTAGGGGCCGTAGTTCCAGATCGGGTTGATCGTGAACAGCGAGGCGATCAGCACGATCACGCCGAACGTGATGAACAGGAAGCCGCCCATCTTCGACATGTAGACCGGCATCATCGGGTAGCCGACCACGTTGCTGTTCGTGCGCGCGGGGCCCGCGAACTGCGTGTGCTTGTTGATCACCATCAGCATGAGGTGGATCACGAGCAGGGCGACCAGGAGCGCCGGCAGCAGCAGGATGTGCAGCGCGTACAGGCGGCCGACGATGGCGGTGCCCGGGAACTCACCGCCGAACAGCAGGAACGACGTCCACGTGCCGATGAGCGGGATGCCCTTGACCATGCCGTCGATGATGCGCAGACCGTTGCCCGAGAGGACGTCGTCCGGGAGCGAGTAGCCGGTGAAGCCCTCACCCAGCGCAAGGATGAACATCACGAAGCCGATGACCCAGTTCAGCTCGCGCGGCTTGCGGAACGCTCCGGTGAAGAAGATGCGGAGCATGTGGACGCCGATGCCGGCGACGAACACCAGCGCGGCCCAGTGATGGATCTGGCGCACCAGGAGGCCGCCGCGCAGGTCGAACGAGATCTCGAGAGTCGAGGCCATGGCCGCCGACATCTCGATGCCGCGCATCGGAAGGTACGCGCCGGTGTAGTGGGTCTCGACCATCGACGCCTGGAAGAAGAACGTCAGGAAGGTTCCCGACAGCAGCACGACGACGAAGGCCCACATGGCGATCTCGCCGAGCATGAACGACCAGTGATCGGGGAAGATCTTGCGGCCGAGCTCCTTGACGAAGCCCGACAGGCTGGTGCGCTCGTCGATGTAGTTCGCCGTGGCGCCGATGAAGCGGCCGCCCAGCGGCTTGTCACGCGTGAGAGGCGGCTCGGGCGAGACGGCCGGCTCCCGAGTGAGGTTCTCGGTGGGGTGAGTGGCGGTACTCAATGACGCTCCCAGAAGCTCGGGCCGACGGGTTCGGTGAAGTCGCTCCGGGCGACCAGATATCCCTCATCGTCAACGGTGATGGGCAGCTGCGGCAGCGCCCGGGCGGCCGGGCCGAAGATGACCTTGGCGCGATCGGTGACGTCGAACTGCGACTGGTGGCAGGGGCACAGCAGGTGATGGGTCTGCTGCTCGTAGAGAGCGACCGGGCAGCCGACGTGCGTGCACACCTTGGAGTACGCGACGATCCCGTTGTACGACCACTCCTTGCGGTCCTCGGACTCGACGATCTGCTCCGGGAGCAGCCGGACGAGGAGCACGATCGCCTTCGCCTTCTCTTCGAGGTAGCCGCTGCTGTGCGACAGCTCGGCGAGCGCCTCGGGGATGACGTGCACGGCCGAGCCGAGCGTCAGGTCGGCAGCGCGGATCGGCTCACCGGTCGGGTCGTGCGCGAGGCGCATGCCCTTCTTCCACATCGTGTGCTCGAGAAGTGCCACCGGGTTGCCGGCGTCGGGGTGCTCGGGCGAATCGAACGGCGCGAGACCACGGAAGAGCACGATGCCGGGCGCGATCGAGGCGACCAGCGCCGCGATCATCGAGTTGCGGATCATGGTGCGGCGTCCGAAGCCGGACTCCTCGTTGGCGTCGGAGAACGCCTTGATCGCCGCGTCGCGCGTCGAATCCCGCCCGCGCGTCGCGTGGCGGGGCTCGATGAACTCCTTGTCGGAGACGACGGCCTTCGACCAGTGGATCGTGGCCAGGCCGATCGCCAGCAGCGCGAACGCGATGCCCAGGCCGATGAAGAGGTTGTTGGCGCGGATGTCGACGATCCGGCCGCTCTCGATCGGGAACAGGAAGTAGGCGGCGATGGCCCAGATGCTTGCGCCGACCGAGAGGTAGAAGAGCGTGTAGACCGTGCGGACGGCACGGCGCATCGCGACCGGGTCCTTGTCGGTCATCCGCTCGCGGTGAGGGGGGAGCCCAGGGTTGCTCACCGGGTCGGTGACCGCGACGGCGAGCCCGGGGGAGGGCTTCCAGGAAGCCCTCTCGTGCTCGAGCGGGTCGTCCTCGTGGGCCATGCTGCTCCTCGTCAGTGTTGCGTCTTGCGTACGTCGATCAGTTGGACTTCGCCGTGATCCACACGGTGAGGGCGATCAGCGAGCCGATGCCGAAGATCCAGATGAAGAGGCCCTCGGAGACGGGGCCGAGCGAGCCGAGCGAGAACCCGCCCGCCGACTCGTTGTCCTGCAGGTACAGCAGGTAGGTGATGATGTCGCGCTTCTCTTCGGTGGTCAGCGTCATGTCGTTGAACACCGGCATGTTCTGCGGGCCGGTCACCATCGCCGCGTACATGTTGAGTGGGGTGGTGGTGTGAAGCGCGGGCGCGTACTTGCCCTCGGTCAGAGCGCCGCCCGCACCGGCCACGTTGTGGCACATCGCGCAGTTGATGCGGAACAGCTCGCCGCCCTCGGCGGTGCGGCCGCCGCCGTCGAGGACCTCTTCGTCGGGGTAGGAGGGGCCCGGGGCGATCGACTGGATGTACGCGCCGATCGCGGCGATCTGCTCGTCGGTGAACTGCACCGGCTTCTCGGGAGCCTGGGGACCCTGCATCTGCAGCGGCATGCGGCCCGTGCTCATCTGGAAGTGGACGGCGAGCTCGCCGACGCCGTAGAGCGAGGGCCCCGTCTGGGTACCCTGGACATCGAGCCCGTGGCAGGTGGCGCAGTTCGCCTGGAACAGCTTCTGCCCGTCCTCGACGGTGAGTGCCGTGTCGACGGCGGTCTGCGGCGTCGTGGCCGCCATCGCGGCGGACGCGCCGGCGTAGACGCCGCCGGTGATGAGCAGGCCGATGCCGATCAGTGCGGCCGCGGCCCAGGGGCTGCGGCGGCCTTTCGAGCGGCGCGTGGTCTCTCGTGCCATGTCGGGTTTCAGCTCCGCTCTTATCGCAGGAAGTAGATGACGGCGAACAGCGCGATCCAGACGACGTCCACGAAGTGCCAGTAGTACGACACGACGATCGAGGAGGTCATCTCCTTGCGCCCGAAGTTCTTGACGGCGTAGGCGCGGCCGATCACCAGGAGGAAGGCGATGAGGCCGCCGGTGACGTGGAGGGCGTGGAAGCCGGTGGTGAGGTAGAACGCCGAGGCGTACGCGTTCGCCGTGATCGGCATGCCCTCGGCGACGAGCTGGGCGTACTCCCACACCTGGCCCGACACGAAGATCGCGCCGAGGGCGAAGGTCAGCCAGAACCACTCGACCATGCCCCACCGCTGCCAGAAGCGGTTCGTCTTGACGGTGTACGGCTGGAAGCGCTCGGCGGCGAACACGCCCATCTGGCATGTGACGGACGAGAGCACGAGGATCACCGTGTTGACGAACGCGTAGGGGATGTTCAGCAGCTGCGTCTCCTGCGCCCACAGCTCGGGCGAGGTGCTGCGCAGGGTGAAGTAGATCGCGAAGAGGCCGGCGAAGAACATCACCTCGCTGCCGAGCCACACGATGGTGCCGACAGCGACCGGATCCGGCCGCTTGACGGACCGCATGGCCTGGGAGTAGGTCGCTGTGGAGGTCGTCACGCTCCCCATTATGGCCGATTCGAGGCACCGATTTTCGCATCGGCGGGGACCCGATTGCAGGGAGCCGAACTTAGGGGGACCTAAGAGAACGCCGCGAGTCCGCCGTGAACCCGAGGTGAAGACGGGGAATCGTGCCGTGCGGGACCCCGTGTCACGAATCCGTTTCGATTCGCGCGCGCGGCTAGGCTTGTCAGCCATGGCGGAGCTGTACACCTGGCCGGGCATCCTCACGACACTCCTGGAGCGGCGCGATCTCAGCGTCTCGGAATCGACGTGGGCGATGCGGCAGATCATGTCGGGCTCGGCGACGCCCTCTCAGCTGTCGGGGTTCCTGATCGCGCTGCGGGCCAAGGGCGAGACGGTCGACGAGATCGTCGGCTTCCGCGACGCGATCCTCGAGGCGGCGCTCCCGCTGCCTGTGGACCCCGGAGTCCTCGACATCGTGGGCACCGGCGGCGACCGCTTCGGCACCGTCAACGTGTCGACGATGTCGGCGCTGGTGGCGGCGGCATCCGGGATCCCCGTCGTCAAGCACGGCAACCGCGCGGCCAGCTCGTCCTCGGGGTCGTCGGACGTGCTGGGGGCGCTGGGCGTCGATCTCGCACTGTCACCCGAAGCCGTGGCCGAGACGCTGTCGCGCGCCGGCATCACGTTCGCATTCGCCGCGGCGTTCCACCCGGGGTTCAAGCATGCCGGGCCGTCGCGCAGCGAGCTCGGCGTCCCGACCGTGTTCAACTTCCTCGGTCCGCTGGTCAACCCCGCGCGCGCCGAGGCGAACGCCGTCGGGGTGGCGCAGCTGGACCGCGTGCCGCTCATCACCGGTGTGTTCCGCACCCGCGGGGCGACGGCACTGGTGTTCCGGGGCGACGACGGGCTGGACGAGCTGACGACGACCGGTCACAGCCGCCTGTGGGAGATCAGCCGCGGCGACATCCACGAGCACGACCTCGACCCGCGCGATCTCGGCATCCCGCTGGCGGAGATCGACGACCTGCTCGGCGGCGACCCGCCGCACAACGCTGCCGTGGTGCGCCGGGTGCTGGGCGGTGAGGAGGGCCCGGTGCGCGACATCGTGCTCCTCAACGCGGCTGCGGGCATCGTGGCCTACCGACTGTTCCGCGATGCGGCGCAGGTGCAGCGCCCGATCCTGGAGCGGCTCGCCGAAGCGCGCGACGAGGCCGCGGCGGCGATCGACAGCGGCGGCGCCACCGCCACGCTGGAGCGCTGGGTGCAGACCACGCGCGCCCTCGCGTCCTGACGCTGACGGGCGGGGCCGACTCCGGCTCTTCCGCGTCGTCGGCGGGTGCCGCTAGCGTGAGGCGCGGAGTTCGCGTTCGCATATGGAGGACACCGTGACCGAAGACACCATCGCCCGCCTCGAAGGCTCCGTCGAACCGCCCGCGCGCAAGCTGGGCGGCGTGAAGGCCGTCGGCGTTCTGGGCATCCTCGCCGGGATCGTGCTCATCGTGGTCGGCGTCGTGGTCTGGATCATGGTCTCGAGCCAGCTGCAGGCAGAGCGGATCACCGTCCCCGACGACGCGATGGCGTTCCAGGGCCAGACGGTCGCCGGCCCGTTCACCGCCTACGTGCAGGCCGACATCATCCAGCACCACGCGCTCGAGGCGTCCGGGGGAAGGACGTATGCCGAGCTCGATCAGGACGATCCGCTGCGGGCGACCATGATGAACGCGTCGTTCCTGCGGGCGTCGCTGTTCACGTCGGTGGTGTCGTTCGGCGTCGCGGCCTTCGCGATCGGCATCGGCATCCTCTCGATCATGTTCGGCTGGGCGCTGCAGCGCCTCGCGAGCGCCCCGGTGGTCGTGCGGCGCGCCACGGCGGTGTGACGTGACGCGCCGGCAGGTCGCGTGAATCCCCACGACGCCCTCACCGAGATCGCGACGCTCCTGGAGCGCGAGCGGTCGTCGCGGTACAAGTCGAAGGCGTTCCGCGCGGCGGCCGACGCCATCGCGGGGCTGAGCGCCGAAGAGCTGGCCGATGCCGCCTCCCTGCGTCGCCGCAAGGGAATCGGGGAGTCGACGTTCGCCGTCATCCAGCAGGCGCTCGCCGGCGAGGTCCCGGAGTACCTCGAAGACCTGCGGGAGCGCGCCGGCATGCAGCGCAGCTCATCGCTTCGCGGCCTCCTGCGCGGCGACCTCCACTCGCACAGCGACTGGTCGGACGGCCTCACCTCGATCGACCTCATGGTCGACGCGGCGCGGACGCTCGGCCACGAGTACCTCGCGCTCACCGACCATTCGCCACGGCTCCGCGTGGCCAACGGCCTGTCACCGGAGCGGCTGCGCGAGCAGCTGGGCGTCGTGGCCGGGATGAGCGGCCACGGATTCACGCTGCTGTCGGGGATCGAGGTCGACATCCTCGACGACGGCTCGCTCGACCAACAGCCGGAGCTGCTCGACGAACTCGACGTCGTGGTGGCGTCGGCGCATTCGAAGCTCCGCATGGATCGCGCGCCGATGACGCGGCGCCTGGTCGCGGCGGCGTCGAATCCGCACGTCGACGTGCTCGGGCACGTCACCGGCCGTCTCGTGGAGGGCTCGCGAGGCACGCGACCGCCCTCCACGTTCGACGCGCGCGCGGTGTTCTCGGCGTGCGCCGAGCACGGCGTGGCGGTCGAGATCAACTCGAGGCCGGAACGGCAGGATCCGCCGGACGAGTTGATGGCGCTGGCGCTGGAGTTCGGATGCCTGTTCTCGATCGATTCGGACGCCCATGCGCCCGGCCAGCTCTCGCTCCTGGACTACGGCGCCGAGCGGGCCGAGCGGCTCGGGGTGCCGCCGGAGCGGATCGTGACCACGTGGTCTCTCGACCGCCTGCGCGCCTGGACCACGCGCGAGCGCGGCGCCTGAGCCGCCCGGCCCGGCACCGTGCCCGGCATCACCGGGCGTCGAGGGCGTCGAACGCGTCGACGATGCGGTTCATCGCGGCGCCCAGTGCCCACGTCTCGGCGAGGGCGGCGGCACCCGTCTTCTGCTCCGGGGTGAGGGGGCGCAGCCGCGTGTCGGGAACGGTCAGCGGAAGGTCGCGCACGACCGCGACGACCTTCGGGGCGACCTCGAGGTAGGGGAGGGCCGCGAGGATCTTCGCGCGGACTCCGGCCGACATCCCCTCGCCGCTCGCCGCCGCCTCGATGATGCGCTCGAGGTCGCCGTGGGTCGCGAGGAGACCCGCCGCGGTCTTCTCGCCGACCCCGGCGACGCCGGGAAGTCCGTCGGAGGTGTCGCCGCGCAGCGTCGCGAAGTCGGCGTACTGGGACGGCAGCACCCCGTATTTCGCGACCACCGATGCATCGGTGAGCACTTCGAGGTTGCTCATGCCCCGCGCCGTGTAGACGACGCGCACGTCCCGCCCGTCGTCGACGAGCTGGAAGAGATCGCGGTCGCCGGTCACGACGTCCACCGGCATCGTGGCGGCCGTGGCAAGCGTGCCGATGACGTCGTCGGCCTCGTGCTCGGGTGCTCCGACGATGCGGATTCCGACCGCTTCGAGTGCCGCCCTGATGACGGGCACCTGAATCTCGAGCGGATCCGGCACCACCTCGACGTCGGGGCCGGCGGCCACGACCTCTGCGACGCGGTGCGACTTGTAGGTCGGGATGAGGTCGACCCGCCACTGCGGGCGCCAGTCGTCGTCCCAGCAGGCCACGAGGTGCGTCGGCCGGTACGTCGTCACGAGCTTCGTGATGATGTCGAGGAACCCGCGCACCGCGTTGACGGGCGTGCCGTCCGGTGCGCGCACCGTGTCGGGCACGCCGTAGAACGCGCGGAAGTACAGCGAAGCACTGTCGAGCAACATCAGTCGGTCAGCCACAACGGCCATCCTGGCACGCGGTGCCGACGCCACGAGCCGTTCACCTCGCGGACCGCTTCGCGTCGCCTGCCGGAACCCGTCTCGTTCACGTCCGCCGCTCACCGTGGGGGGAACGGCCGGCGAGAGGAGGCGACATGGGCAGGAACGACGTGCTCGCGTGGGTGGAGTCGCCCCTTCAGCTCCTCGGCGCCGCGGAGTGGGCCGCCGCGCATCGCACCACGGTGCCGGTCGCGGGCCGGCTCACGGCGCAGATCTCCGAGACGGCCGATGAGCTGCTGGCCCGGGGCGCGCGCTTCGGCGAGCTCGAGCCCTATCTCGGCATCCCGTGGAACCTCCTCGCGCGGCACGGGCACTGGCTGATCGGCGACGGATTCTCGGGCCAGTTCCGCCTCGCCGCCGGCGTCCTCCGCCCGCACCGGGTCACCTTCCTCGACGACGGCGCCCTTGCGCTCTCGTTCGCCGACTCCCTGCTCGGCCGGAGGCCGTACGCGCGACCGGGCGTGCACGAGCGGGGCCTCACGACCCTCGTCGCGCCGTTCGCCGCGGAGGTCGTGCACCGGCGCGCAGGAGCCCGTCGCGCCCACCTCTTCACGGCGTTCGACCTCGGCGCCGACCGCGTCGAGGCGCTCGGGGACCGCGGGTTCGGCATCCGTCGCCATGACTTCTCGTGGACGCGCGCGACGGCGCCGGCGGCGCCCGATCTCGGCCGTCGTATCGTGCTCGGCAGTGCACGGCCCGTCGACGGCCGTATGCCGGCGGCCGACTACATCGCGTGGGTGACGGATGCCGCAGCCGGCGGCGCGGTCTACCTGCCGCATCGCCGTGAGACCGCCGAGCAGCTCGCCGCCGTCGCCGCGATCCCCGGGGTCGACATCCTCGAGACGCGGCTGCCGGTGGAGCTCGTGCTCGCCGGCGCCCGGCAGCCGCTCGACATCCGCACGCTGCCCTCGAGCACGACGAGCACGCTGCCGCTCGTGCTCGCGGGCACCGGATCGACCGTCCGCACCGGGACGACGCCGCGCCGGAAGGCCGTCGCGTGAGCGAGGTCGTCGCCATCATCCCCGCCCGCGGCGGGTCGAAGGGCGTCGTCCGCAAGAACCTGCGTCGCGTCGGCGGCGTGCCGCTCGTCGCACGGGCCGTGGACGCCGCGGTGCGGTGCGATGCGATCGATCGCGTCGTCGTCACCACCGACGACGCAGAGATCGCCGCGGTCGCCGCCGAGTGGGGCGCCGAGACGATCGCGCGCCCGGCCGAGCTGTCGGGCGACGAGGCGTCGTCCGAGAGCGCGCTGCTGCACGCCCTCGACGTGCTCGAAGCGCGTCGCATCGACGTCGGCGTCGTCGCGTTCGTACAGGCCACCTCGCCCTTCATCGACATCGACGCCCTCGCGGGCGCCGTGCAGCTGGTGCGCTCACGCCGTCGCGACAGCGTGTTCTCCGCGGTCGAGACCTACGGGTTCCTGTGGGAGAAGGGCGCCGGCGGTGCCGCACAGGCGGTCAACCACGACGTCGAGGTGCGGCCTCGCCGCCAGGACCGCACGCCGCACTACCTCGAGACCGGCGGCTTCTACGTCATGCGCGCGGCGGGATTCCGTGCCTCCCGCCACCGCTTCTTCGGAAGCGTCGGCATCGCCGAGGTGTCGCCGCGCGGTGCCCTCGAGATCGACACGGCCGATGAGCTGGAGATCGCGCGCGCGCTCGCCCCGCTCGTCGACCGTCCCGAGCCGATCATCGCCGACGCGGTCGTCACCGACTTCGACGGCGTCCACACCGACGACAGCGTCCGCGTCGATCAGGGCGGCGGCGAGTCGGTCACCGTGAGCCGCTCGGACGGCATGGGCGTCTCGCTGCTGCGGGCCGCCGGCATCCCCTTCCTCATCCTGTCGACCGAGACCAACCCGGTGGTGTCGGCCCGTGCCCGCAAGCTCGGCGTCGATGTCCTGCAGGGCCAGGGCGACAAGGCCGCGGCCCTGCAGTCGTGGGCGGACGAGCACGGCATCGCGCCGTCGCGCATCGCGTACCTCGGCAACGACGTCAACGACCTGCCCTGCCTCGACCTCGTGGGGTGGCCGGTGGCCGTCCCCGAGGCGCATCCGCTGGTGCTGGCGTCGGCGCGCGTGGTCCTGGACCACCGCGGCGGGGCGGGCGCCGTGCGCGAGCTCGCCGAGCGCGTGCTCGCCGGGACGGCGTCGCGCACCGGCAGCGCCAGCACCGGCAGCACCGGCAGCACACAGATCCACGCGACCGGTCGCCGCAGCGCGACCGGTCCGACCACCGCACCACAGGAGGCATCATGACCGTCAGGATCGGAAACCGCGTCGTGGGAGGCGGGCGACCCGCGTACGTCATCGCCGAGATCGGTCTCAACCACAACGGCGACGTCGAACTGGCCAAGCGCCTCATCGACGTCGCGGCCGACGCCGGGGTGGATGCCGTGAAGTTCCAGAAGCGCACGCCCGAGATCGCCACGCCCGAGCACATGCGCGATGTGCCGCGCGAGACCCCGTGGGGCACGATGACGTACTTCGCCTACCGGCAGCGCGTCGAGTTCGACCGCGACCAGTACATCGAGGTGTCCGACCACGCGATGCTGCGGGGGCTGGAGTGGTTCGCGTCGCCGTGGGACGAGCCGAGCGTCGCGTTCCTCGAGGACCTCGGGGTCCACGCGCACAAGGTCGCCTCGGCCTGCCTCACCGACCACGGACTGCTGCGGGCCCTCCGCGACACCGGCAAGACGATCATCCTCTCGACGGGGATGTCTACGATCGAAGAGATCGACGCGGCCATCGAGGTGCTCGGCACCGAGCGTCTGCTGCTCATGCACGCCACCTCGACGTACCCGATGGAGCCCGGCGAGGCGAACCTGCGCATGATCCCGGCGCTGCGCGAGCGGTACCCCGGTGTTCCCGTCGGCTACTCGGGGCACGAGCGCGGCCTGCAGATCTCGCTCGCCGCCGTCGCCCTCGGCGCGGTCGCCGTGGAGCGGCACATCACGCTGGACCGCACGATGTGGGGGTCCGACCACGCCGCCTCGCTCGAGCCCGCGGGCCTGCAGCACCTCGTGCGCGATATCCGCGTCATCGAGGCCGCACTGGGTGACGGCGTCAAGCGCGTCTACCCCGGCGAGCTCGCGCCGATGGCGAAGCTCCGCCGCGTCCCGGCGTGAGCCCATCGGGCCCGCGCGGCGAACGGCTGCGCGTCGTCGCGATCGCCGACACCGACTCGTACGTGAAGTGGGCGGCGTCGCTGCTGGGCGGCCTCGACGGGCGGTGGGATGCCTCGGTGCTCGTGCTGAGCACGCCGGTCGCGGTGAGCGAAGCCCAGCTCGCGTCCGCGCTGCGCGGCAGCGGCCTGCCGCGCGACCGGGTCGAGCGCGTGGAGTACGCGGGTCTGGCCGCGCGGCTGCGCGACCTGCGGGCGGACGCGGTCGTGCTGGCCGCGCGCGGACCGCTCGTGCGCGTGCTCGCGCGCGACGTCGCGGCGCTCTCGCCCCGGCCCGTGATCGCGACCGGCCTGCCCGGCATCTCGATCCCCGCGACGCGCAAGGCGGTCGTGTACCGGCTGCAGAGCGACCTGTTCGTGGTGCACTCGCGCCGAGAGCTGCGCGAGTTCGGCGCGCTGTCGGCCCGGACCGGCTACACGCATCGCTACGCGCTCGCCACGCTGCCGTTCGCGCGGTCGCGTCCCGGGCGCCGTGCGGCCGCCGAGGGCACCGACCTGGTGTTCGCCACGCAGGCGAAGGTCCCGGCGGACCGAGCCGATCGTCTGCGCATCGCGCGGATGCTGGTGCGAGCCGCCGAAGCCGATCCCGGACGCCGGGTCGTGGTGAAGCTGCGCGCGGCGACCGGCGAGCATCAGACGCACGTCGAGCAGGACGGCTATCCCGAGCTTCTCGCGTCGCTCGGCCCGCTTCCCCCGAACCTGGTGACCTCCACCGCCGCGATGGGTGACGCCCTCGACGCTGCGGAGGGTCTGGTCACGGTGAGCTCGACCGCCGCGATCGAGGCGATCGCCCGTGGTGTGCCCGTGATCGCCCTCGACACGTTCGGAGTGTCGCCGCGGCTGATCAACGAGACGCTCGCCGACGCCGATCTGCTCGGCTCCGAGGACGACGTCGTCGCGCGACGGTTCCGGCATCCGGATCCGGAATGGCTCGACGACAACTACTTCCACCCCCCGCACGCCGACGACTGGGAGGACCGGCTCGCGCAGCTCGTCTCGCTGCGACGCGCCGACGCGCTCGCGCCGCGCGCGCCGTTCGCCCGGCGCGGCGGCGCGTTGCGCGACGCGTGGGAGCGCAAGACCGCGCTCGGCGCCGACGACGCGTCCGCGGCCGGCGCGGTGGCCTACGCGATCGGGATGCCGCTGCGCACCGTGGTGCGGATGCTGCAGCGGTCACGCCGCGCGCTGCGCTGGGCGCGCTCGGCGCCGGTCGCCCCCCTGGCCGAGCGGCACGTGCGCCTGCCATCATGACGGCATGAAGTCCGTCCAGCCGCTCGCGGCGACCCTCGTCGCCGGAATCGTCCTGCTCCTCGCCGCGTGCGTGCCCGCGGAGCCCGTCATCGCACCCGTGACCCGCGATGCGGGGTCGCTGCAGGGGGCGACCGTCGAGCTCGAGGTCGGGCAGGTGCTGAACATCGACACCGGCGATCTCGCCGTCGACAGCTACCGCGGCGAGGTCGCCGACCCGTCCATCGCCCGGTTCACGCCGGGCCGCGAAGAGGACGGCGCGACCTTCAACCCGGGTGTGGAGGGCCTCGCGGAGGGGCGGACGGAGGTCGTGCTCTCCAACTCCGGCGGCGGCATCCAGGATGTGACGTTCACGGTCGAGGTATCGGACTGACGGCAGGGCACGTGCTCTACGACCGTCCACGGGCGTACGCTTCATCGATGACCTCCGCCGCGAGCAGGACCGAGCTGCGCGAGCTCCTGGACGAGTTGCGCGAGCACGCCGTCGCGCGCCTGGCGGCGATGGACGAGACGATCGCGGAGCTGCGCGCCGATCGCGGTGCGGACGTCGCCGACGACGAGCACGATCCCGAAGGCGTCACGCTGTCGGGGGAGTGGGCGCGCGCGGTGGGGCTCCAGGAGGCGGCGCTGCGCGAGATCACCGAGATCGACGACGCCGTGCAGCGGTGGGAAGCCGGGACCTACGGCGTATGCGTCGACTGCGGCCGCGGCATCCCGATCGCGCGTCTGCGCGTGCGTCCGTTCGCGACCCGCTGCGTCTCGTGCGCCGAGAAAGCGGGCTCCTGACGTGTCGTTCGGACCCGCGGCCCGCTCGGCGGGCGGATTCGCGCGCCTCTCGGCGGACGACCCCTGTGCGTGCGGCAGCGGCCAGCGCTTCGACGGATGCTGCCGCCCGGTGCTGCGCGGAGAGCCTGCGCCGACCGCCGAAGGTCTGATGCGGTCGCGCTACACCGCGTTCGTCGTGGGTGACGCGCGTCACCTCGCGTCGACGTGGCACCCGCGCACGCGCCCGGCCGAGCTCGCGCTCGACCCCGCGCAGCACTGGACCGGGCTGGAGATCGTCCACGTCGAGGCCGGCGCCGAAGGCGACGACGAGGGAACCGTCGAGTTCCGTGCGCGGTGGCGCCACGGCCGCGACCGGGGCGAACTGCACGAGCGCAGCCGGTTCGTCCGCCGCGCGGGCAGATGGGTCTACCTCGACGGGGCGGTGCGCGAATCGTGAGGCGGTGCGTCCCGGGGTCGTGACGCACCGCTAACGTGAAAGGCGTGACCACACAGGCAGACAAGGCCCGAACGCTCGCGCGGCTGCATTCCGCGCCCGAGATCCTCCGCGTCGTGAACGTCTGGGACGCCGTCTCGGCCAAGACGATCGCGGCACTCCCCGAGACGCGCGCCATCGCCACGGCGGGCCATTCGATCGCGGCGACCTTCGGGTACTCCGACGGCGAGATCCCGCTCGAGATCGCCCTCGACATGATCGGGCGCATCGTCGAGGCCGTGGGCGACCTCCCAGTGACGGCCGACCTCGACGCCGGCTACGGCGATCCCGGCGAGACCGTGCGCCGCGCCATCGGCCGTGGCGTCGTCGGCGCCAACGTCGAGGATCGGCTGCGTCCCCTCGACGAAGCGGTCGCCGCCGTCGAGGCGATCGTCGCCGCGGGCGAGGCCGAGGGAGTGCCGTTCGTGCTCAACGCCCGCACCGATGCGTTCGCGCGCGGCCGCGGGCGCCCGGTCGAGGCATCCGTCGACGACGCCATCGTCCGCGGCCGCGCCTATCTCGACGCCGGCGCCGACCTGGTGTTCGTTCCGGGCATCCTCGACGCCGACATCACCCGCCGGCTCGTCGACGGCATCGGGGAGCGCAAGCTCAGCGTGATCGGGCTGCCCGGCGCCCTCAGCGCCGCCGAGTACGAGGCGCTCGGCGCGGCGCGGATCTCGTACGGACCGATGACGCAGCGGGTCGCACTCACGGCGCTGCAGGACACCGCCGCCGACCTCTACCGCGACGGAGTGATCCCCGCGTCCACGCGCAGCCTCAACTGAGCGAGGCCGCGGTTCAGGTGTCGTGCTCGATGGGCGCGGCATCCTCGCGATGGTCGTCGACGCCCCCCGGCGGGTACGACGCCGGCTCGGGGTGCCGTCGCAGGTAGAGCGCGCTGGCGAGGAGTCCGCCCCACACCAGGACGACTGCGAGCAGCAGGAACACGATCGCGATCGGAGTCATCGTGAAGCCTCCTTCGTTTCGGATGCCGCGTCAGGCGAATCGGTGTACGCCGGCCAGGCGGTGAAGTCGTCGGGCGACCGCTTCCACGGCAGCAGCGGCATCACCACCGCGGCCACGACGATGAGGAGGATGGTCCCCCATCCGACGGCCAGGAGATACTCGGCCGGATAGCCCTCGTACCCGTCGACGATCAGCGAGACGATGCGCGAGATGAGCATGTATCCGAGGACGACGGGAGCGAGCAGGCCGACGAAGAACACCCACAGGCGGCCGACGCGGAAGGTCGACACGCTGTTCAGGTGGAAGCGCAGCTCTCGGCCGCGTCGCAGGATCCAGATCACGAACACCGACGTCAGCACCGCCGATGCCACGATGCCGATGTTGTTCGCCCACGCATCCGCGGTGTCGAGGGCGATCAGCCCCGTCGTGGTCGAGAACAGGAGGATCGACAGCACGGCCGAGACGATCCCGAGCACGACGGCGGCCTTGCGCGGCGACATCCCGAACTTCTCCTGGAACGCCGCCGAGACCACCTGCAGCACCGACAGCAGCGAGGTGAAGCCTGCCATCACCAGGGAGCCGAAGAACAGCACGCCGAAGATGGGCCCTCCGGGCATCTCCGAGACGATGGCGGGGAAGGTGATGAACGACAGCACGACGCCGGTGAGTCCCTCGAGCTCGCCGACGGCGATGCCCTGCTGGAACGCGAAGAACCCGAGGGTCGCGAACACGCCGATACCGGCGAGGATCTCGAACGACGAGTTCGAGAAGGCCACGACCAGACCCGGCGTCGTGAGGTTCGACCGGCGCCTGCGATACGACGCGTAGGTGATCATGATGCCGAACGCGATCGACAGCGAGAAGAAGATCTGGCTGTAAGCCGCGATCCACACGTTGGGATCGGCGAGCGCTTCCCACTGCGGCGTGAACAGCGCGTTGAGCCCTTCCGCGGCGCCGTCGAGGAAGAGGGCACGCACCACCAGGATGAGGAAGGCGACCACCAGCAGCGGGAGGAAGATGACGTTGGCGCGCTGGATGCCCCGTGCGACACCGGCGGCGAGCACGACGATGGCGGCGATCCAGACGATCGCGAGCGGGATGAGCACGCCCGGCACGAACTCGAAGCTGATGCCCGGGTCGCCGGTGCGCAGATACTCGCCGATGAGGAAGCCGGCGGGGTCGTCGCCCCAGCGCAGGTCGAACGAGAAGACGAAGAAGCTGAGCGCCCACGCGATCACGACGGTGTAGTACAGGCCGATCACGAAGGCGATGGCCACCTGGAACCATCCGAGCCCCTCGAGCCACCGCCCGTTGCGGCGGCCGCCGAGCCGCCGGAACGCCGTGGGTGCCGCACCGCGGAACCGGTGCCCGATCGCATAGTCGAGGAACAGGATCGGGATGCCGGCGGTCAGCAGCGCGACGAGGTAGGGGATCAGGAACGCCCCGCCCCCGTTCTCGTACGCGACGCCCGGGAAACGCCAGATGTTGCCGAGGCCGACCGCCGAACCGATCGCGGCGAGGATGAACCCGATCTGTCCGGTCCACTGCTCGCGCGGGCGGGTCGGCGCCTCCGCTGAGTTGGCGTTGTGCGGTGCCTGGGTCACGTCGTCGTCCCTTCGCCGGTGCGGTGAATCTCCGGTTGGCACGGTAGCAGCGGACGCGGGCCGTCGCCAGGACCGCGGCGCGCGATCCACGGCGAGGCGCCGGGGCGTACGGTGGAGCGAGCAACGGACGGAGAAGCCATGACCCGCATCCTGATCTTCGGCGGACACGGGAAGGTCGCGCTGCTGCTCGAGCCGCTTCTCGTGCGGGACGGTCACACCGTGACCGCCGTCATCCGCGATCCCGCCCATGAGGCCGAGGTCGCCGCGACCGGAGCGCAGCCGGTCGTGGCCGATGTCGAGCTGCTGGACGTCGAGCAGTTGACGAACCTCGTCGCCGGGAACGACGTCGTGGTCTGGTCGGCGGGCGCGGGAGGCGGCGACCCGGCACGCACATACGCGGTCGACCGCGACGCGGCGATCCGCTCGATGGAGGCGGCAGCGGCGGCGAGGGTGGACCGCTTCGTCATGGTGTCGTGGCTGGGCTCGCGGCCCGACCACGGAGTCGCGGCCGACTCGTCGTTCTTCCCGTATGCCGACGCCAAGCGCGCGGCCGACGAGCATCTCGCCGCGAGTGCGCTGGACTGGACGATCCTGGCGCCCGGCGCGCTCACCCTCGATCCGCCGACCGGCCGCATCGAGGTCGATCCCGTCGGTCGGGGAGCGGTGCCGCGCGCCGACGTCGCTGCGACGATCGCTGCGGCCATCGCCGACGACAGCACGATCGGCCGCACGATCCGTTTCGGCGGGGGCGACGAGGTCATCGGCCACGCCATCGCCGGCTGAGCTCAGTCCTCGCTCGAGTGGAGGCCCCGCCGCGTCGAGAGCAGTGTGACCTCCGGCCTGTCGGCGACGAGCCTCTCGGCGCGGTCCAGCACGTCGCGCACGTGCGAAGCCCCCGACGCGACGACCGACACGCCGATGCGTGCCCGGCGATGGAGGTCGTGCTCGCCCACTTCCGCGGCGGCGGCCTCGGTGCGGCGGCTGAGCTCCGCGACGAGCGGGCGCAGCACGCCGCGCTTCTCCTTGAGGGAGTGGATGTCGCCCAGCAGCAGGTCGAACTCGATCCATCCGATCCACATGGGTCCATCGTGCCAGGCGGGGGCGACCTCACCGGCCGCAACCGCGACGCGCCCGCGTGCCTCATCGCCAAACGGCCGGAATGACGGTAGAACAGCAGAGTCTGCGTTCTGGGGGGATCGCACGTCAACGACCCGAAGGGACCCCCTCACATGAAGATCGTCAAGCGCATCATCATCGGGCTCGTGATCGCCTTCGCCGTCTTCTACCTCGTGACGCGACCGCAGGATGCCGCGAACGCTGTCCAGGGCGCCTTCGGCGCCGTCTGGGGTGCCGGCGTCGCCGTCGTCGACTTCTTCGTGGCGCTCGCCGGGGGCTGAGCATGTTCGATCCGCGGATCGATCGGCACCTGATCGCGGATCAGGGGGAGGTCGTCGTCGACGAGGTGCGCAAGCACTGGGCGGCGACCGTCGCCGCGGTCCTGGAGCTGTTCGGCGGCACCGTCGTGTTCCTCCTGACGTTCTTCGTGCCGCCTCAGGCGTGGTGGGTGCCCGCGCTCGCCGGCGGCGCGGTCGTGCTCCACGCGTCCTGGCGGATCCTCGAGCAGCGGATGGACCGGTTCGTCATCACCAACATGCGGGTGTTCCGCGTGCACGGCATCCTGTCGCAGCGCATCGCGACGATGCCGCTGTCGCGCATCCTCGACATCTCGGTGCACAAGCCCGTCGTCGGGCGCATGTTCGGGTTCGGGCACTTCGTGTTCGAGTCCGCGGCGCAGGAGCAGGGCCTGCGCGAGATCCGATTCGTGGGCGACCCGGACGAGCGCGGACTGACGATCCAGCGCGTCATCCAGCAGGCCGGTCTGCGCGGGTACGCCGGCCGCGGCGACCCGTCGCACCCCGCCCCGCCACCCGCACCCGTCCTGCCGCCGCCGCCGCGAGTCCCGGCATCCGTCGCCGCCGCGGCGTCGTACGACACGCTCCCCGTCGCCGTCGAGCGCCACGACGAGAATCCGGCCGGCACGATGGGGTGGGACTGGCTCGCCGATGCACAGCGCCGGGAGGTCGAGCGGCTGGCCGAGCTCCGCGGCGACCCGCCGCAGGGGCAGCAGGAGCCGGCCGGACCCGACGGCACCGACACGGCGCCCATCGACCTGCCGCGCTGACGGCGGGGCCCGGATCGCACTCCGCAGGAACATCGCGGGCGACCCCGGCGTTCTGTTACCCTGGAGTGTCACTCGTGTGGCTGTTTCGCCACGCCTGTGGCCGGTTCGCGCCGGTCGCCGGATCCCGCAAGGGCTCGTGACATCGAATGACGACAATCCGCTTCGCCTCGGCTCGAGGTGCTCGCCCGCGCTCGCGCGGACCGGGCGCCGATGACGGCGGAGGCCCGAGAACCCAACCCAACAAGGACAACCCACTACATGACTAGCGCAACGACCGCCCCGGCCACCAAGCAGGTCGCGATCAACGACATCGGATCTGCCGAGGACTTCCTGGCCGCGGTCGAGAAGACTCTGAAGTTCTTCAACGACGGCGACCTGATCGAGGGCACCGTGGTGAAGATCGACCGCGACGAGGTCCTCCTCGACGTCGGCTACAAGACCGAGGGCGTCATCCCCTCGCGTGAGCTTTCCATCAAGCACGACGTCGACCCCAACGAGGTCGTCAAGGTCGGCGACGAGGTCGAAGCCCTCGTTCTCCAGAAGGAGGACAAGGAAGGCCGCCTCATCCTCTCCAAGAAGCGCGCGCAGTACGAGCGTGCGTGGGGTGACGTCGAGAAGATCAAGGAGAACGACGGTGTGGTCACCGGCTCCGTGATCGAGGTCGTCAAGGGTGGTCTCATCGTCGACATCGGCCTCCGCGGCTTCCTCCCGGCGTCGCTCATCGAGCTGCGCCGCGTGCGCGACCTGACGCCGTACCTCGGCCAGGAGATCGAGGCGAAGATCCTCGAGCTCGACAAGAACCGCAACAACGTCGTGCTGTCGCGCCGCGCCCTGCTCGAGCAGACGCAGTCCGAGTCGCGCACCACGTTCCTCAACAACCTGCACAAGGGCCAGGTCCGCAAGGGCACGGTCTCGTCGATCGTCAACTTCGGTGCGTTCGTCGACCTGGGCGGCGTGGACGGCCTCGTGCACGTCTCCGAGCTCTCGTGGAAGCACATCGAGCACGCGTCCGAGGTCGTCGAGGTGGGCCAGGAGGTCACCGTCGAGATCCTCGAGGTCGACCTCGACCGCGAGCGCGTCTCGCTGTCGCTGAAGGCGACGCAGGAGGACCCGTGGCAGGTCTTCGCCCGCACGCACGCCATCGGCCAGGTCGCGCCCGGTAAGGTCACCAAGCTCGTTCCGTTCGGTGCGTTCGTGCGCGTCGCGGACGGCATCGAGGGCCTCGTGCACATCTCGGAGCTGTCGGGCAAGCACGTCGAGCTCGCCGAGCAGGTCGTGTCGGTCGGCGAAGAGGTCTTCGTCAAGATCATCGACATCGACCTCGAGCGTCGCCGCATCTCGCTCTCGCTCAAGCAGGCGAACGAGTCGGTGGACCCCAACGGCACCGAGTTCGACCCGGCCCTCTACGGCATGGTCACGGAGTACGACGAGAACGGGGAGTACAAGTACCCCGAGGGCTTCGACCCCGAGACCAACGCCTGGCTCGAAGGCTTCGACGAGCAGCGCGAGAAGTGGGAGCAGGAGTACGCCGCCGCCCACGCTCGCTGGGAGGCTCACAAGGCCGCCGTGCTCAAGGCCCTCGAGGCCGAGGCCGCCGCGCCGGTCGAGACCGGCAGCAGCTCCTTCTCGTCCGACAGCGGCCCCGCGGGCACGCTCGCGGACGACGAGGCTCTCGCCGCACTGCGCGAGAAGCTCTCGGGTCGCTGAGCGCATCGCACTGATCGCCCCGGCCGCAGCGCGGCCGAGGCGGTGACAGAGGGCCGGAACCTTCGGGTTCCGGCCCTCTCGCCGTTCGTGCTCTCAACCGCCCGCGCCGGTGCCCGCGAGTTCCTCGGGCTCGCACGGCGGGTACGCCCCCGCGCGGATCCCGTCGACATCGCGCACGAACGTGAACCGCGTGCCCTCGGCATCCGTCGGCAGCATCAGCACGACCCCGTACTCGGGAGACCAGTCCTCGGACGTCAGGAAGTAGTTCCCGCCGGTGGACTCCAGCAGCCGCAGCCCCCGGTAGTGATACCGGCGGTCGGCGCCGGAGCCGAAGCACGAGGTCTCGACCCCGGGCGCCACGATGTCCAGAGGCGCGGCGCTGTCGATCTCGACACCGGGCCTCGTCGCCACATGGGCCTCGAAGTCCCGGGCGAGCTCGGTGCCCTCGACCGTCGCGAAGTTCGTCGCCGACCAGAACAGGCCCACCGCGGCCAGGAGCGCGATCGAGCCGCGCAGTACGCCTTCGGTCAGCGGCGCGAAGCCGACCGCGCCGGGCAGCCGCGAGCGCAGGCTCAGGGCATATAGGAAGAGCAGCAGTCCCGCCACGCACACCAACGGGCCCAGGGTGAAGGTCAGGGCGTAGCCGGCGAGCCACAGCGCGAGGCCGGCCGCGAAGACCAGCGCCGCCGCCGCCCACAGCCAGCGGGCGACGAACACCACCGCGGGATCATCGACCCCGGCGCGCACGCGACGCCGCCGCCACGACTGGTCCAGCCCCACCCACGCCAGGCCCGCGACGGCCGCGAAGATCGGGAGCAGGAACACCGACCGGACGCTGCGACGCACGTAGTCGTCGACCGTCATCCCGAGGATCGCCTCGTCCAGGCCGACCAGGGTCGCCATGCGGTCGGCGCGCACCCATCCGAAGTACACGAGCAGCGCCGTGAGCACGCCCACGTTGGCGAGCACGGCGAGCAGCGTCCGCACCAGCCCGTTGCGCATGTCACGGCTCTCGGCGGCCGCCAGCGGGTCGTCGACGCCGCCGTCGGCGTCCGGCGCCGCGGCCCCGTCGACGTCGAGAGTCGTCATCGCGCGACCTCACCGGGTGCGGGAGGCGGGGCATCCGTCGTCGGGTCCGACGGCTCGGGCGACGGGGCGTCCGGCGTGACCTCGGAGCCGGGAGGCGACGGGTCGACGGCGTTGGCGGGGACGATGAGGCTCTCGTCCACGTCGAGCGTCATCGGGTCGTCGTAGATGCTGGTGGTGTATGGCCCCTGACCGTCGTCCACGATGTAGTCGACGAAGACGTGTCCGGGCCGATCGCCGCCCGGGCAGACGATCGAGTCGGGCGCGACCTGGTCGAGCACGCTGGCGAGCGTGCGGTACAGGTCGCACTCGGGCTCGCCGTAGCCGGGCGGCCGGGGCGGTCCGACGTAGTCGGTGCCGTCGGGGTTCTTCGGGTCGCCCGGACGATCGATGCCTGCGGTCGTCCACCGCGCGAGGGCGTGATCGCGGTAGATCCGGGCGGCGCCGACGTCGCCGCGGCACAGGGCGAGGCCCGCCGCGTAGAACTCGGTGTACCGCGCGTTGAGGAAGCCGTACGGATTCGACGTGAACGGCCGCTCCACGCTCACCGCGGCGAGGTACTGCTCGGCCTCCGAGCATCCGCTGCGCAGCGCCTGGTACGCGGGACCGTCGTTGCCGGTCAGGCTCACGTCGCTCGGGGGGAGTCCCCACGCGTACGTGTCCGGGATCCCGCCTCCGCCCGAGCCTCCCTCGGGGTCGGGGCGGTCGCCGTCCGCCGGCGTCTCGCGGCCGGGTCGCTCGCGCTCCTCGCGGGCAGGCGGCGGATCCGCATCGGCGCCGGGCGCATAGTCGCCGCACGCGGCGAGGCCGAGACTCAGCGCGGCGATCGAGAGGGTCCCCGCGCAACGCGCCGCAGCGCCCGCGTGCGTGGTGCGGCGTGCAGTTCGGCTCCGCGTTCGCGGCACCGGCGCTGGGGTGTCCATGCCGGGAAGAGGGCCGCACTCCCGTCAGCGATACACCCCGACGCGCGGTGCCCGCCGGTGCGCGTCGTGTCGGAAGTGGCGCGTACTCTCACCCCGTGCCCTCGAACGGTTCCGTGCGACTCTGCCTGGCAGCCGGCGACGGGTGCCGCGGCGCCGTGCCGGACGACGCCCCGGTGTCGCTGTGCGAAGGGCATCTCGCCGCGGCGTCCGACTGGGCCGATGCCGAGTACGGCGTCACCGACGTGCTTCCGTCGCCGTGCCGGGTGTGCGGATCCCGCCTCGGAGTGCGCTACCGGTCGGGCTGGCTGTGCGCGGCGTGCGAATGGTGTCACGGCGACGTTCCCGACGCCGAGCTGCCGCCGCCGCGCGTCGACGTCGTCTACTACGTGCGGTTCGGCGAGAGGGTCAAGATCGGCACGAGCTCGAATCCGCGGCAGCGCCTCGCGGCGATCTGGCACGACGAGCTGCTCGCGTTCGAACGCGGCGGCCGCGCGCTCGAGCAGCGGCGGCACGCGCAGTTCGCCGTCCATCGATTCCCGCGCACCGAGTGGTTCCGGCTGAGCGACGACATCGCCCGGCACGTCGCCGCGGTGGCGGCCGGGATCGACGACCCGTGGGCGCTGCACACCCGGTGGCTGAGCGAGGCCGTCGCCGCGCGCGGGTGATCCGGCACCGGCACGGCGCGCGCCCCGGGACCGGCACCGCGCCGGCACGACGCTCACACAGGGGCCGCGGCATCCGTTAGCGTCCCGGTATGACCGCCGCGACGCCGCGAGAAGCGCATTCGCGTGGCCCCCGCCTGCGCGCGGCGGCGCGCGGGCACGACATCGCCGACCGCACGCGCGACCGCATCGCGACGCTCAATCAGCTGCTGCTGGCCGGCGTGGTCTTCGTGCTCGCCGGGATGGTGATGCTCACGCCGTTCCAGGGCGACAGCGCGCTGTTCTTCTTCGGAGTGGTCCTGATCGTGGCGGTGACGGGTGCCACGCTGGTCGTACCGTGGAATTCGCTTCGCTACGGCTGGGTCGCGATCGTCCCGGCGCTCGACATGGCCGCGATCACCCTGATGCAGCTCGCCGCACCCGATTCCCGGCTCGGGCTGCTGTGGATCTTCCCGGTGATGTGGCTCGCCGGAGGGTTCGGCATGCTGGGCCTGGCCGGCGTGATCGTCGCGATCGCCGGGATCGTGAGCGTGCTGACGGCCCTGACAGCCGAAGAGGTGACGTACCGCACGTTCATTCTGCCCCTCGTGCTGCTGGCCGTGGCGACCACGGCGCACCTGACGACCCGCCGCTCGGACGCGCAGCGCATGCTGCTGGCGAAGCAGTCGCGGCTGCTGCGCAGCATCCTGGCGCGCACACGACGGCAGGAGCAGGTGGTCACCGAGGTGCTCGATGCGGTGGACTTCGGCGTCGTCCGCATCGACGCCGACGGCCGCATCGCCGTCACCAACGACGCCCACGCGCGCCTGCAGCAGGGGCTGGAAGCCCACGAGGCCGCGGAGCTGGAGGTGTTCCGCGACGACGGCGCGACACGGGTGCCCCCCGACGAGCTGCCGCTCGAACGGGCACGGCGGGGCGAGTCGTTCGACGACCAGGTGATGTGGTTCGGGGCGGAGCCCGGCGCGCGACGCGCGCTCACGATCACGGCGCGGCGTCTCACCGACCCGGACGGCGCGGACGCCGGCGCCGTCGTCGTCTCACGGGACGTCACCGCCGAGCTGGATGCGCTCCGCGCGCGGGACGAGCTGGTCGCCTCCGTCTCGCACGAGCTGCGCACCCCGCTCACCGCGATCCTCGGCTACCTCGATCTGGCCATGGAGGACCCCGACACGCCGGACGCCGTCCGAGCGAACCTCGACATCGCCGAGCGCAATGCCGAGCGGCTGCTGCAGATCGTCGCCGACATCCTGGCGGCGGGGCGGTCCTCGGCGTCGTCGCTGGGCACCTCGCTCACGCCGGGTCCTGTCGAGGCGAGCGAGATCGTCCGCGCGGCGGCGACGGATGCCGTCACCCGCGCCGCAGTACGCGCCATCACGATCGACACGTCGGGCCTGGAGCCCGCGCCGGTGTGGGCCGATGCGCTGCGGCTGCGGCAGGTCGTCGACAACCTGGTGTCGAACGCGATCACGTACAACAAGGACGGCGGCACCGTTCACGTCGGCACCACCTCCGACGGCTCCTCGAGCTGGATCCTCGTGCGCGACACCGGCATCGGCATCTCGGAGGCCGATCGATCCCGCCTGTTCCACCGCTACTACAAGGCGGGCGCAAACCGCAGGGCGGGCACGGGTCTCGGACTCGCGATCACGCGCGATATCGTGCGCGCCCACGGGGGCGAGATGGGCCTGCACAGCTCGCCCGGAGTGGGGTCGACCTTCATCGTCAAGTTGCCGGCGACCCGGCCGGAAGGACGCGAGTCATGAGTCTGGACCTCCTCAGCGTCATGGTCATCACCGCGCTGGTCGTCAACGTGAGCGGGGTGCTCTTCATCCTCGAGACGCTGCTGCGCCGGGACGAGGGCGCAGGCCGCATCTGGTCCCTCGGGTTCCTGGCGGCGATGCTCACGACGCTGTCGTACGTGGTGTGGGCGCAGCTCGACGATGCGTGGTGGGCGGTCGCGGTGGGCAACGCCGCGTTCGTCGCGGGCACCGGCTGCATGTGGCTCGGCTGCCGCCGCTTCAACGGACGCTCGATGACCTGGCCGTCGCTCCTGGTCGGCGCGGGCGTCGCCGCGGCGGCGGTGTCGGTGGCGATCGAGGGCGAGGCGGGCGGGGACTGGGCCGGCGCGCTGTGGATGTTCGGCGCGCTGGTGGTGTTCGCCGGCCTCGGTGCCGCGGAGTGCCTCCGCGGCGCGCTGCGCGCATCGCGTACGGCGTGGGTGCTGGGGATCGTGCTCGGACTCCAGTCGCTGTACTACGTGTCGCGCACGACGGCGTTCCTCATCTCAGGACCCGAGAGCACGCTGTTCCGTGCCGCCTTCGGCACGATCTCGACGAGCTTCCTCACCGTGACGCTCACGATCGTCGCGGTCGTGGTGACCTCGGTGCTCCGCGCGGCGCGCGCACCCCTGCGCGGCTATCTGCGCCAGTCCACGTCCGGCCGGACCGAGGACGGGATCGCGACGCAGGACGAGTTCGCCGAACTTCTCGGCTCGCTCTGCGACCGGGCGGCGAGCCGCTCCGAGCTGATCGCGGTGACCGCCGTGCGCCTCGACGACCTCGACCAAATCTCGTCGGCGTTCGGCACCGACGTCGCGGGCGCGATCGCCGAGGCGTGGCGTGCGGGCGTGCGCCATCACGCGCCCGCCAACGCCGTCGTCGGTCAGGACGGATCCAGCGGGCTGGTCGTGGGGATCGCGGTCCCCGATGCGGAGGAGGCCCGCCGCCAGGCGGGCGCCATCTACCGCGGCCTCTTCGATGATCTCGGCAAGGTCGGCGGGGGAGTGATCCCCGTGATCGGCGTCGGCGTCGCGTTGAGCGACGCCGCCGGGTACCGCGGCGGCGAACTCGTGCGCGTGGCGCGCGAGGCGGCGGGTCGCGCGGCGACCAGCGTCGAGAGCTCGGTGCTGATGGCGGATGCCGGTTAGCCCCGGGTCACGACCGCCGCGGAGCGACCGAGAACGGGCTCATCCCGTCAAGCGATAGCCCACCCCGCGCACCGTCTCGATCCATCTCGGCTCGGACGGCGACTCGCCGAGCTTGCGGCGGAGGTTCGCGACATGCACCTCGATCGCGCGTGCGTCGCTGTCGCTGACGAAGTCGGCGACGGACTGGTCGCCGCGCAGCATTATCGCGAGGTCGGTCTTCGCCCGGACGCGTCGTCCGCCGGAGAGCAGGTCGGCGAGGATGTCGAACTCGCTGCGCGTCAGCACGACCTCGTCGCCGTCCACCGTCACGACGCGAGTCTCGGGGTTGAGCCTCAGACCGTGATGATCGAGCCACGCCGCCGCGGACGCGGACGACGGCGCCGTCGTGTCGGCGCGGGCGGGCGCGACCTCCCGCGGGCGGCGCAGCATCGCATCGATCCGCGCGCGCAGCTCCCGGGGCCGGAACGGCTTCGCGACATAGTCGTCGGCGCCGGCCTCCAGTCCCTGCAGCGCGTCGATCTCCTCCGTGCGCGCTGTCAGCATCACGATGTAGGTCGAGCTGATCGAGCGGATGCGCTTGGCGGTCTCGAATCCGTCCATGCCGGCCATGTTGACGTCGAGAGTCGTGACAACGGGGCGGTGGGCGCGCACGAGCTCGACACCGTCCGCGCCGTTCGCGGCGCCGTGGACTTCGAAGCCGGCCTGTGCCAGCACGGTCGACAGCAGGGACCGGATGTCGTCCTCATCCTCGATCACGACCGCTACGCGTGCTTCCTGCACTGCTGCACCCCCCGGAGCCGGCGATGCCTGCGCCGGCAGCTGGACGTCGGTCATGATATCCCAGATCGGGCTCTGGAACAGGTGCTGCCCCTCGTGCATCAGCGGCACATCGTCGAGGCGGCGGTCAGGACCGCGCGGCGTCCGGCCGGGTGGCGGGCGGCGGGTCCCGATCCGCGCCGCCCGCTCGTTCCGCCGGAACGACAGGCCGCGCGGAGGGCGGGGAGCTTCCCCACAACCCGCCCTGCGCGCGTCCTCGGTGCGCGCGTCGGAGTGGCGATCGCCCCCACGATCGCCGCTCCTACGCGCCGGGAGCGGACCGCGTCGCTCGCTCCGCCGCGCAAGGCGGCGCAGCGGCGCGTGCGTCGGAGCGGGATCATGCCGGACGCAACGTCGTCGCATCCGGAGGTCATGGCCCCACCCTCCCCAGACTCCGCACGTGCGGTGCTGCTCCTTCGGGTGTCCCCGAGGCTACTCCCGGGCCCTCAGCGGCGCCTCAGGCCCCGCTCAGGAACGGCCCAGGCTTGCTGCGGCGCCGGTGACCGTGAGGCCGCGCCGGCACATGGCATCCTCGAGTCATGCCACTCGTCGCACTCACGGGCGGAATCGCCTCCGGAAAGTCAACGATCGCACGGCGTCTCGCCGAGCACGGCGCCGTCGTGGTCGACGCCGATCAGCTCGTGCGCGACGTGCAGCAGCCCGGGTCGGGCGTCCTCGCCGCCCTCGCCGACCAGTTCGGCGCAGATGTGCTGCGGTCCGATGGATCGCTCGATCGCGCCGCCCTCGGCGCGCGCGTCTTCGGCGATCCCGCGGCGATCGCACGCCTCAACGCCATCGTGCATCCCGCGGTCCGGGCGGAGTCGGCCCGCAGGTTCGAGGCCGCCTTCGCGGCCGATCCCGAGGCGGTCGTCGTCTACGACGTCCCGCTGCTCGTCGAGGCGCGGGTGGACGACCCGTGGGAGCTCGTCGTCGTGGCCCACGCGCCGGCGGAGGTGCGCGCGCGACGGCTCGTGGCGCTGCGCGGGCTGAGCGAGGCCGAGGCGGCGGCCCGCATCGGATCGCAGGCACCGGACGACGCGAGGCTCGCGATCGCCGACGTCGTGATCGACACCGCCGGCACACTCGAGCACACGCTGCGGCAGGTCGATGAGCTGTGGGAGCGACTGCCCGTGCACCTGCGGGCGGCGCGGGCGCGGTAGCCGGCGCGATCAGCGGTCGTCCGGCGGGGCGCCATCGCGCGCCGCGCGCCGCCGCCGCCGGGAGCGCAACGTCACCGCCACGGCGACGCCGAGGCCCACGATCACGAGCAGCGCCACGACCGGCACGACGATCGCGAGCACCGACAGGGCGAGCGAGGTCGCATCCTCGACGGTGCTGATGACGGGAGCTGCCATTCCCGCCGTGGCGACATTCGCCGCCGGGCGCACCGCGGCCTTCAGCGCGTGCACCGCGAGCGCGATCACGACGCCGATCGCGATCGGCACCCAGGCCGTCCCGGAGAGGAGCTCCGGGTCGTCCACGCGCACGGTCTCGGCGCTCGAGCCCGCGCCGAAGGCGATGCCGCCCGCCGCCGGGCGCACGAGCGTCTGGATCACGTCGTTGACCGAGTCGACTGCCGGAATCTTGTCGGCGACGATCTCGACCACCAGCAGCACGCCGACGACCCACAGGGCGACATCGGATGACAGCCAGGCCCAGCCCGCCGGCAGCTCGACCGCCGGCACGAACCGGTCCGCGAGCCCGAGCACGAACAGCGGCATCCACGCGTTGAGCCCCGCCGCCGTGGCGAGTCCCGACCCGACGAGGAACTCCAGCACGCCTTCACTCTAGGCGCGTCGCGGTCCCGACGCGGGCGGTGTCGCTGCGGAGCGCGGCGGCGTACTCTGGACGCACGTCATGGAGGTGTCGCATGGGCATGCTCTCGAGATTCCGCCGGCGCAGGGACCCGTACCGCGCTGTGACCGACGAAGAGCGGATCGCGCGGTACGTCTACCTGCTCGGGACGCTTCCCGCCTCGGTCATCGAGAGCGCGCACGCGACCGCGTTCGGCGACCTGCCGCCCCAGCGCCGCCGTGAGATGTTCGAGCAGCTGCGGCCCTTCATGGCCGAGTCCGAGCGCGAGGCCGCAGCCGAGGACCCCACCGTGCTCGCCCGGCTGGTGCGGCGGGCGGAGGAGCACCGGGCGCGGAGGGCGGCGGTCGGGGGGACGGATGCCGTCACCGGCGCGTCACTCGGCACCGTCGTGGGCCGGCGCCCCGGCGCCGAGGACGCCCGCGACGCGGTGGACGTGCGGACGATGCTGGCGAGCGCCGGCGTCATGTCGCTGGTGGCGAACCAGTTCCTCTTCTCGAGCGCGGTCACGGCGTACTACACGGTCGGCGCCGGTTCTCTCCAGCTCGCCTCCGGGCCGGCGTGGATCGGCGACACCTACGACCTGGGCAGCGCGTCGGGCGCGGACGGGGGAGCCTTCGGCGGCGGGTTCGACGGCGGAGGCCTCGGCGGGGGATTCGACGGGGGAGGCTTCGGAGGATTCGACGGGGGAGGGTTCGGCGGCTGATCGCGCGGACCTCGCCGGCGATCGATGAGATCGGCGCCCGGCATCCGCTTGCCGCGAACGCGGCGCGATCCGATACCTCGAGTCGGCCGCGATGTCGGAGCCGCCGCCTACGCTGGGACAGATGCAGACCACACGATCCGTGCGGCCGTTCGAGGTCGTGAGCGAGTACGAGCCGTCGGGCGACCAGCCGCAGGCGATCGCCGAGCTCGCCGCCCGCATCAACGCGGGCGAGACCGACGTCGTGCTGCTCGGCGCCACCGGCACCGGCAAGTCGGCCACGACGGCCTGGCTGATCGAGGCCGTGCAGCGGCCGACGCTCGTGCTGGCCCACAACAAGACCCTCGCCGCGCAGCTCGCGAACGAGTTCCGCGAGCTCATGCCGCACAACGCCGTCGAGTACTTCGTCAGCTACTACGACTACTACCAGCCCGAGGCCTACGTCCCGCAGACCGACACCTTCATCGAGAAGGACTCCTCGATCAACGCCGAGGTCGAACGCCTGCGCCACTCCACCACCAACTCGCTCCTCAGCCGCCGCGACGTCGTCGTGGTGAGCACGGTGTCGTGCATCTACGGCCTGGGTGCGCCCGAGGAGTACATGCGCGCGATGGTCGCGCTGCAGGTGGGCGAGGTGTACGACCGCAATGCGCTCATCCGCAAGTTCATCGCGATGCAGTACAACCGCAACGACGTGGACTTCTCGCGCGGCAACTTCCGCGTGCGCGGCGACACGATCGAGATCATCCCGGTGTACGAGGAGTACGCGATCCGGATCGAGATGTTCGGCGACGAGATCGAGGCGCTGTACATGCTGCATCCGCTCACCGGCGACGTGGTGCAGCGGCTCGACAGCGTGCCGATCTTCCCCGCCTCGCACTACGTCGCCGGCACCGAGACCGTCCAGCGCGCGATCGGCACGATCGAAGAGGAGCTGGCGGGGCGGCTCCAAGAGCTCGAGTCGCAGAACAAGCTGCTCGAGGCGCAGCGGCTGCGCATGCGCACGACGTTCGACCTCGAGATGCTGCAGCAGCTGGGGTTCTGCTCGGGCATCGAGAACTATTCGCGCCACCTCGACGGGCGGTCCGCCGGTGAGCCGCCGCACACGCTGCTGGACTTCTTCCCCGACGACTTCCTCATGGTCATCGACGAGTCGCACGTGACGGTTCCGCAGATCGGCGCGATGTACGAGGGGGATGCCTCGCGCAAGCGCACGCTCGTCGAGCACGGGTTCCGGCTGCCGAGCGCGCTCGACAACCGGCCGCTGCGCTGGGACGAGTTCAAGGAGCGCATCGGGCAGACGGTGTACCTGTCGGCGACACCGGGCCGGTACGAGATGGGCGTGGCCGACGGCGTCGTCGAGCAGATCATCCGTCCGACGGGCCTCGTCGACCCCGAGATCATCGTGAAGCCGTCGAAGGGCCAGATCGACGACCTGCTCGAAGAGATCCGCATCCGCGTCGAGCGCGACGAGCGCGTGCTCGTGACGACGCTCACCAAGAAGATGGCAGAAGAACTCACCGACTTCCTCGGCGAGCACGGCGTGCGCGTGCGCTACCTGCACTCCGACGTCGACACGCTCCGCCGCGTCGAGCTGCTGAGCGAGCTGCGGGCCGGCGTCTACGACGTGCTCGTCGGCATCAACCTCCTCCGCGAAGGCCTCGACCTTCCCGAGGTGTCGCTCGTGGCGATCCTCGACGCCGACAAGGAGGGGTTCCTCCGCAGCGGCACATCGCTCATCCAGACCATCGGCCGCGCGGCGCGCAACGTGTCGGGCCAGGTGCACATGTACGCCGACACGATCACCGATTCGATGCGCAACGCGATCGAAGAGACCGACCGGAGGCGCGAGAAGCAGGTCGCGTACAACAAGGAGCGCGGGATCGACCCTCAGCCGCTGCGCAAGCGGATCGCCGACATCACCGAGGTGCTCGCGCGCGAGGCCTCCGACACCGACCGGATGCTGCGGGGCAAAGCCGCCGCGAAGACCAAGTCGGGCAAGGGCAAGTCGCCGACGCCGCAGCTGCGTCGGGAGGGGATCGCGGCCGAGGGCGCCGAGCAGCTCGAGGCGACGATCGCCGACCTCAGCAGCCAGATGCTCGCCGCCGCGGGAGAGCTGAAGTTCGAGCTGGCGGCCCGCCTGCGCGACGAGGTGCAGGATCTCAAGAAGGAGCTGCGGGCGATGGAGCGCGCCGGGCACGCCTGAAGCCCGGGCGGCTCAGGCGCTGCTACGGGCAGTGCATGAGGGGTTTGGGGCCCGAGCGGTCGAAGACGTGCTGCGAGATCGGTGCCCCGCACAGCGGGCACGCGCGCTCGGCGCGTTCGGCCGCCGTGGGCGGGGGAGCCGTCTCGTAGGGCCCTACGGCCGCAGGCCCCGCCACGCGAATGAGCTTCGTGTTCCACCACGCGTACCACCCGCCGGCCTCGCGCACCCGCTGGCGCAGCGAGCGGCGGTCTGCGGCATCCGTCTCTGTCATAGTCATTAGTGTACTAACGATTTGCGTCGATAGAATCTCGGGGTGACCGACACCCCTCCCACCGCCGACGACCTGCTGAAGCTCGAGAACCAGGTGTGCTTCGCCCTGGTCACCGCCGCCCGCAACGTCGTCGCGATCTACCGGCCCATCCTCGAGCCGCTCGGGCTCACGCACCCGCAGTACCTCGTGATGCTCGCCCTGTGGGAGTCGTCACCACGGTCGCTGCGAGACCTCGCGGAGGAGCTCGCGCTGGAGCCGGCGACGCTGTCTCCGCTCATCAAGCGCCTCGAAGCGCAGGGCCTGGTCACCCGCACCCGGCGCGCCGACGACGAGCGGGTGCTCGACGTGGCGCTGACCCCGTCGGGGCAGGCACTGCGCCGGCGTGCCCTCGAAGTGCCCGGACACGTGATGGCGAGCGTCGGCACGGATGCCGCGACCCTCGCCGCGCTGCGCGATGCGCTCGCACCGTTCGCCGGCAGGCGCTGAGGGCCCGACCGCTCACCCGCACGGGCGGTGAGTTGCGTAACGGGTGGGTGAAGTCTCCGTCGCCCCTCTGGTCTGCCGCGCCAACCGATCCTAGGCTCGAGGCACGGCGTGTCAGCGACGGCGAACCCCCGTGTCAGCACGACGGCATCGAAACCCGAGAGCAAGAGGAAACATCCATGCGAATCAGGTCCCACCCAGACCGTCCCCGCGCATCCCGGCGGCTCGCCGTATGCGCAGTCGCGGCTGCGGCCGCGATCGGCGTGAGCGCGCTCACCGCGCCTGCCGCCCACGCCGCCACCACCGAGGTGCAGATCCTCGCCACGAACGACTTCCACGGCCGCATCGCGGCGAACGGCGCCGAGGCCGGCGCCGCGAAGCTCGCGGGCGCGGTCGAGGCGCTGCGAGCCGCCAACCCCAACACGGTGTTCGCCGCCGCGGGCGACCTCATCGGCGCCTCGACGTTCGAGTCGTTCATCCAGAACGACAAGCCGACGATCGACGCCCTCAACGCCGCCGGACTCGAGGTCTCGGCAGTGGGAAACCACGAGCTGGACCAGGGTTACGACGACCTCGTCGAGCGCGTCATGGCACCCTACGACCCGGTGACGAACCCGTACGGCGGAGCCGAGTGGCAGTACATCGCCGCGAACCTCAAGATGCGCGCCACCGGTGACGACGCCGTGCCGGCGACCTGGATCAAGGAGTTCGGCGACGTCGAGGTGGGCTTCGTCGGCGCCGTCACCGAAGAGCTCAACGCACTGGTCAGCCCCGCCGGCATCGCCGACATCGAGGTGCGGGGGATCGTCGACTCGGTCAACGCCGAGGCCGCCGAGCTCGTCGCCGCGGGGGCGGACCTCGTCGTCATGCTGGTGCACGAGGGATCGCCGGTCACCGACTGCACCCAGGGCGTCGCGCCCGGCACGGCATGGGGCGAGATCGTGGGCGGCGTGTCGGCCGACGTCGACGCCATCGTGTCGGGCCACACGCACCTCGCCTACAACTGCGAGTACCCGGTCCAGGAGTGGATCGACCAGGGCCGCGCCGTCACGACGCGCCCCGTGGTCTCGGCCGGCCAGTACGGCACCAACCTGAACCAGCTGGTCTACACCGTCGACGGTGCGACCGGTGAGGTCCACGCCAAGACGCAGTCGATCATCGCGATCGCATCGCACCCGGCGGCACCGGATGACGAGGTCGCGCAGCTCGTCGCGGCGGCGCTCGCCGATGCCGAGGTGCTCGGCGCCGAGCCCCTGGGCGAGATCGCCGGAGCCTTCAACCGTGCCAAGCTCGCGAACGGCACCAGCGAGAACCGTGGTGGCGAGTCGACGCTGGGCAACCTCGTCGCCGAGGTGCAGCAGTGGGCGACCGAAGCGCCGGAATCCGGCGGTGCGCAGATCGCGTTCATGAATCCCGGCGGCCTCCGTACCGACATGGTCGGCACTGTTCCCGCCGACGGGTCGTTCCCGCGCACCCTGACCTACAAG
The DNA here is from genome assembly GCF_015277855.1 of Microbacterium cremeum. Classification (NCBI taxonomy): domain Bacteria; kingdom Bacillati; phylum Actinomycetota; class Actinomycetes; order Micrococcales; family Microbacteriaceae; genus Microbacterium; species Microbacterium cremeum. The sequence goes on along the minus strand of NZ_CP063812.1, from coordinate 2,140,611 downwards.
CAGGCGGCGCTGGTGCAGCCCTTCGCCAACACGCTCGTGAACCTCCAGCTCACCGGCGCGCAGATCCAGACCGTGCTCGAGCAGCAGTGGCAGCGGGACGCGTTCAACGCGCTCCCGACCCGGCCCTACCTGCGGCTCGGTGCGTCCGAGGGCTTCCAGTACACCTACACCCAGCAGATCGTGACCGAGGTGCAGCAGGACAACCCCGCGACCGCACTGGACGAAGAGGGGCTGACGTACGAGGCGCCGCGGGGCACCATCACGGGCATGTGGCTGAACGGTGAGCCGATCGACCTGGCGGCGACCTACTCCGTCACGGTCAACTCGTTCCTCGCGAGCGGCGGCGACAACTTCCGCGAGTTCGGGAACGGCGCCGACAAGCGCGACACCGGCAAGGTGGACCTCGCAGCGATGGTCGACTACCTCGAGGAGTTCGCGCCCGCCGGTTCTCCGCTGGCGGTCGACTACTCGCAGCGGGCGGTCGAGGTGGCCTTCGCGGCGGGTGCGCCGGCCGCGTACGACCCGGGCGCGACCGTCGCGCTGGGCGTCAAGTCGTGGGCGATGACCGCACCCGGTGATGTGACGGACTCCGAGATCGCGGTGTCGCTCGACGGCGAGGTGCTCGGCACCTTCCCGGTCGACAACACCGTCGGAACGGCGGTGTACGACGACTACGGCACCGCCTCGATCTCCGTGGAGCTGCCGGCCGACGTGCCGCTCGGCTCGACCGCCGAGCTCGTGCTGACCGGCGCGCAGACCGGCACCACGCTCACCGTGCCCGTCGACATCGACCGTGCCGACAGCGTCACCGTGGGCACGCCCAACAAGGTGCTGGCCAACTCGAAGGGCAACGGCAAGGTCAAGTACGCCGTGACCGTGACCGCCGAGTTCGGCACGCCCGTCGCGGGCGAGGTCGTCGTCTACGACGGCGACACGGCGATCGCCACCGCGACGCTCACCACCACCGGCGAGGGCGGTGTCGCGAAGATCACGCTGCCGACCCTCGCGCCGGGTGAGCACGAACTGCGGGCGGAGTACACGGGGAGCGACACGGTGAAGCCCTCCGAGAGCGCGCCCGTGACGGTCGTGGTCAAGTAGCACCCGAGTCGATCCTGTGAAGGCGGGGTCTCCGGCGCCTATGTCGGAGGCCCCGCCTAAACTTGTCTGGTGCCCATCGTCCCTGTCGCCCTGCCCGCAAACTCCGCGAACACCAGCGGAAAACTCAGCGTCCGCGGTGCCCGCGTGCACAACCTGAAAGACGTCGACCTCGACATCCCGCGCGATTCGCTCGTGGTGTTCACGGGTCTGTCGGGATCGGGCAAGTCGAGCCTCGCGTTCGACACGATCTTCGCCGAAGGCCAGCGCCGGTACGTCGAATCGCTGAGCGCGTACGCGCGCCAGTTCCTCGGTCAGGTGGATCGCCCCGACGTCGACTTCATCGAAGGCCTGAGCCCCGCTGTGTCGATCGACCAGAAGTCGACCAACCGCAACCCGCGATCGACTGTCGGCACGATCACCGAGATCCACGACTACATGCGCCTGCTGTGGGCGCGCATCGGCGTGCCGCACTGTCCCGAATGCGGCGAGGTCATCCAGCGGCAGACCGTGCAGCAGATCGCCGACCAGCTCGCAGATCTTCCGGAGCGCACCCGCTACCAGATCGTCGCTCCCGTCGTCACGCAGAAGAAGGGCGAGTTCGTCGACCTCTTCAAGGAGCTCGGCGCGAAGGGCTACGCGCGCGCGATCGTCGACGGCGAGCTGATCCAGCTGGCTGAACCGCCCGCGCTCAAGAAGAGCTACAAGCACGACATCGCCGTCGTGGTCGACCGGCTCGTCGCGGCGCCCGGCATCCTCGACCGCGTCACCGATTCGGTCGAGACCGCCCTTTCGCTGGCGAGCGGCGTCATGCAGGTGAACTTCGTCGATGAAGAGGGCGATGCCGCGTGGCAGTCCTTCTCCGAGAAGCTCGCGTGCCCGAACGGCCACCCCCTGCAGCTCACCGAGATCGAGCCGCGCACCTTCTCGTTCAACGCGCCGTTCGGCGCATGCCCCACCTGCTCGGGCCTGGGAACGCGCATGTCGGTCGATGTGGATCTGATGCTCGGCGACGAGGAGCTCTCGATCCGCGAGGGCGTGCTGATCCCCTGGACGACGCAGGGCAAGGGGCTGTTCCAGTACTACGAGCGGCTTCTCGAGGGCCTCGCAGCCGATCTCGGGTTCTCGCTCGACACGCCGTGGAAGAACCTCCCGGCGTCGGTGCGTGAGGCGGTGCTGCGCGGCGAGGACTACAAGGTCACGGTGCGATGGAAGAACCGCTACGGCCGTGAGATGCGCTACTCGTCGGGCTTCGAAGGGGTCGTTCCCTATATCGAGCGGCAGTACACGCAGGCCGAGTCCGACACGCAGCGCCAGCGCTGGGCCGAGTACCTGCGTGAGGTGCCGTGCCCCGTCTGCGACGGCGACCGGCTCAAGCCCGAGGTGCTGGCCGTGCTCGTCCATGGGCATTCGATCGCGGATGCCTCGCGCCTGAGCCTCGGCGAGGCGCGCGAGTACTTCGCGAAGCTGACCCTCACCGAGCGCGAGGCCACGATCGCCGCGCAGGTGCTGCGTGAGATCCGCGTGCGTCTCGACTTCCTGATCCGCGTGGGCCTGGACTACCTGAGCCTCAGCCGCGCCGCAGCGACGCTGTCGGGCGGCGAGGCGCAGCGCATCCGTCTCGCGACGCAGATCGGATCCGGGCTCACCGGCGTGCTCTATGTGCTCGACGAGCCGTCGATCGGCCTCCATCAGCGCGACAACCGCCGACTCATCGAGACGCTCGTGGCGCTGCGCGACCTGGGCAACACGCTCATCGTCGTCGAGCACGACGAAGAGACCATCCACGCCGCGGACTGGATCGTCGACATCGGTCCCGGGGCGGGCGTGAACGGCGGCGCGGTGGTCCACTCGGGTCCGATCGGCGAACTCCTCGCCGACGGCGCATCCGTCACCGGCGACTACCTCGCGGGACGCCGCTCGATCCCGATCCCCAAGAAGCGGCGCAAGATCGACAAGTCCCGGCAGGTGACGGTCGTCGGCGCGCGTGAGAACAACCTCAAGAACGTGACCGTCGACTTTCCCCTCGGCGTGCTCACCGCGGTCACCGGCGTCAGCGGCTCCGGCAAGTCCACCCTGGTCAACGGCATCCTGTACCAGGTGCTGGCGACGCGCCTCAACGGCGCGCGCCGCGTCGCGGGCAAGCACACGCGCGTGACCGGACTCGACAACCTCGACAAGGTCGTGCACGTCGACCAGGCGCCGATCGGCCGCACGCCGCGCTCGAATCCCGCGACGTACACCGGGGTGTTCGACCGCATCCGGACCCTGTTCAGCGAGACGCCCGAGGCGAAGGTCCGCGGGTACCAGCCCGGCCGCTTCAGCTTCAACGTCAAGGGTGGGCGCTGCGAGGCGTGCTCGGGCGACGGCACGATCAAGATCGAGATGAACTTCCTGCCGGACGTCTACGTGGACTGCGAGGTGTGCCACGGCAAGCGGTACAACCGCGACACGCTCGCAGTGCACTACAAGGGCAAGAACATCGCCGAGGTGCTCGAGATGCCGATCGCCGAGGCCGCCGAGTTCTTCGAGCCGATCCAGGCGATCCACCGCTACCTCAAGACGCTCGTCGACGTGGGCCTGGGGTACGTGCGGCTCGGTCAGTCGGCGACCACGCTCTCGGGCGGCGAGGCGCAGCGCGTGAAGCTCGCCACCGAGCTGCAGCGGCGCACCAACGGCCGCTCGATCTACGTGCTCGACGAGCCGACCACCGGGCTTCACTTCGAGGACGTGCGCAAGCTCCTCGAGGTGCTGGGCGGACTCGTCGACAAGGGCAACACCGTCATCGTGATCGAGCACAACCTCGACGTGATCAAGTCGTCCGACTGGGTCATCGACCTGGGCCCCGAGGGCGGTGCCGGCGGCGGCCGCGTCGTCGCGACCGGGACGCCCGAGCAGGTCGCGCGCGTCGAGGGCAGCCACACCGGCGCGTTCCTCGCCGAGGTGCTGGGGCTGCGGGCCCCGGCGGATCTCGTCGAGGCGCGCAAGGCCGGCTGAACGGCATGGCACGCCCTGCTCCCACCGTCCCGTACAAGCCGCGGCCGGGCGAGATCCCGACCAATCCCGGGGTCTATCGCTTCCGCGATGCGAACGGCCGCGTGCTGTACGTCGGCAAGGCCAAGAACCTCCGCGCGCGGCTGTCGAACTACTTCGCGCCGCTGCACACGCTCCACGAGCGGACCCGGCGCATGGTCACGACCGCGGCATCCGTCGAATGGACGGTCGTCGCGACCGATGTGGACTCTCTGCAGCTCGAGTACCAGTGGATCAAGGAGTTCGATCCGCCGTTCAACGTCCGCTACAAGGACGACAAGTCGTACCCGTTCATGGCGATCACGCTCGCCGACGAGGCGCCGCGCGTGATCGTGACCCGCAACCGTCGGATCTCGGGCGCCAAGTACTTCGGGCCGTACCCGAAGGTGTGGGCGGTGCACGACACCATCGACCTCATGATCAGGGTCTTCCCGATCCGCACGTGTAGCGACGCATCGTACAAGAAGGCCATGGCGACGGGGCGCCCCTGCTTCCCCGGCCAGATCGGCCGCTGCGGCGGGCCGTGCTCGATGAAGGTCACGATCGAGGAGCATCGAGCGATCGTCGACGACTTCATCGCGTTCATGGCCGGGGGCGACCAGCGCTTCACGAGGGAGCTCACCGCGCGCATGCGCGAGGCGTCGGCGGCGATGGACTACGAGGCCGCTGCGGTGTACCGCGACAAGCTCCAGGCCATCGACGCGGTCCTCAACAAGAGCGCGCTGGTGCTCGCCGCCGACACGGATGCGGATCTGTTCGGCATCGCCGAGGACGAGCTGGCCGCCACGGTGCAGCACTTCGTGATCCGCGGCGGACGCGTGCGCGGCGTCCGCGCCACCACGATCGAGAAAGAGCTCGACATCACGGGCGGTGAGCTCGTCGACCAGGTGATCCAGCGGACGTACGGCAACGCCGCGGGGGCCGACATCCCGCGGCAGGTCCTGGTGCCCGCGATGCCGGAGGACGCGGCCGACCTGGAGGAGTGGCTCCGCGCCCGCCGCGGCAAGGCGGTGTCGATCCAGGTCGCGCAGCGCGGCCGCAAGGCCGAGCTGATGAAGACGGCGAGCCTCAACGCCCAGCAGGCGCTCATGCTCCACAAGACCCGGCGCACCAGCGACTACGTCGCCCGCTCGCAGGCGCTCACCGATCTGCAGGAAGCGCTCGGCCTCGCCGAAGCGCCCCTGCGCATCGAGTGCTTCGACGTGTCGCATCTCGGCGGCACCAACGTCGTCGCGTCGATGGTGGTGTTCGAGGACGGGCTGCCGCGCAAGGACCAGTACCGGTCGTTCGGCGTCGCCGAGACGACCGACGACACCGACTCGCTCCACCAGGTGCTCATGCGGCGGCTCGCGTATCTGGATCGCCCGGAAGAGCCGTCGTCGGGCGCGGGGCCCGGGATCGACGTCGCCCCCGACCCGACGGCGGACGAGGAGGTCGTGACCGCACGACGGCGTCCCCGGTTCGCGTACCGGCCACAGCTGCTGGTCGTGGACGGCGGCAAGCCGCAGGTCGAGGCCGCGGCGCGTGCCCTTCGTGATTCCGGGCACGACGAGATCGCGCTGTGCGGCATCGCGAAGCGGCTGGAGGAGGTCTGGCTGCCGGGGGAGGAGTACCCCGTCATCCTTCCGCGCACCTCCGAAGCGCTCTACCTGCTGCAGCGGCTGCGCGACGAGGCGCATCGGTTCGCGATCTCGCACCAGCGCCGCCGCCGGCGTCGCGACATCCAGAGCGTACTCGCCGAGGTCCCCGGTCTCGGCGCGGCGCGCATCAAAGCGCTGCTCCGTCACTTCGGCTCGGTGTCGGCACTCAGGAAGGCGACGCCCGACGAGATCGCCGAGCTTCCCGGGGTCGGCCCCAAGCTCGCCGCTGCGATCCACGCGCACCTCGCGCAGCCGAGCGCGCCGTCTGATGAGTAGGCTGGGGGCCGACGACGGGGGTGGTCATGAGCGAGGCGACGCGTCGCGACGAGAACGGGCGCGACACCGGTGAGGTGCTGATCGTCACCGGGATGTCGGGAGCAGGACGCTCCACCGCTGCGAACGCCCTCGAGGACCTCGACTGGTACGTCGTCGACAACCTGCCGCCGCAGATGCTCAAGCCGCTCCTCGATCTGACCGAGCTCGCCGCGGGCGTGCTCCCGCGGGTGGCTGTCGTGGTCGACGTCCGCGGGCGCGACCTGTTCTCGGACCTCCCCGAGGCCATGCGGGCGCTGCGCGAGCGGCGCCAGATCCGGCTGATGTTCCTGGATGCCTCGGACGACGTGCTCGTGCGCCGGTTCGAGGCGGTGCGACGCCCGCACCCGCTTCAGGGCGACGGGACCCTGCTCGACGGCATCCGCCGGGAGCGCCAGCGTCTCGCAGCGGTGCGCGAGAGCGCCGACGTCATCATCGACACCTCGTCGTACAACATCCATCAGCTCGCCACGCAGGTCAGCGACCTCTTCCGCGAAGAGGGCGCTGCACGCCACACGCTGACTCTGCTCAGCTTCGGGTTCAAGTACGGGCTGCCGCCGGATGCCGACCTGGTCGCCGACATGCGGTTCCTCCCCAATCCGTTCTGGAGTGAGGAGCTGCGAGCCCTCACCGGCGAGGACGCCGATGTGCGGGACTTCGTGCTGGAGCAGGAGGGCGCGCGCGAATTCCTCGACGCCTACGCGGCGGCGCTGCGCCCGGTGCTCGAGGGCTACCAACGCGAGAACAAGCGTCACTCGGTGGTGGCGGTGGGCTGCACCGGCGGCAAGCATCGATCGGTCGTGATGGCGCGCGAGCTCGCCGAGCGGCTCGGCAGCATCCCCGGCGTCGCGGTGCGCGTGAAGCATCGCGACCTCGGTCGCGAATGAACCGCGTGGGCCTGGGTGGGATCGAGTCCGCCCGAGTAGGCTGTCTCTTTGTCCCGAACCCCACTGCGAAGGAGACCCGTGTCGCTCACCGCTGACGTGAAGGCCGAGCTGATCACCGTGCGCGACCCGCGCCCGACGGCCCGCGTGGCAGAGCTGACCTCCCTGCTGCGATTCTCGGGCGGCCTGCACTCGATCGCCAACCGCGTCGCGGTCGAGGCCGAGCTCGACTCCGATCTGCTTGCGCGGCGCACCGCGCGCGACCTGGTCGAGCTGTACGGCGTGCGTCCCGAGCTCGTCCACGTGCAGGGCTCCGGCGCCCGCAACGGCAGCCACTACGCGGTCCGCGTCATCGAGGGCGGCGAGACGCTCGCGCGCCAGACCGGGCTCCTGGATCAGCGCCGCCGTCCGGTCCGCGGTCTGCCGAACAAGCTCACGACCGGATCGCGCGCCGATCTCGCCGCGATCTGGCGCGGGGCCTTCCTCGCGGCCGGCAGCCTGAGCGAGCCGGGCCGGTCCGCCGCGCTCGAGATCACGTGCCCGTCGTCCGAGGCCGCGATGGCCCTCGTCGGCGCGGCGCATCGCCTCGGCATCTCGGGCAAGGCACGCGAGGTGCGCGGCGTGCCGCGGGTGGTCGTGCGCGAAGGTGAGGCGATCCGCGCCGCCCTGGCCGCGATGGGAGCCGTGCGCGCTGCCTCCGAGTGGGATCAGCTGCGCCAGCGGCGCGAGGTGCGCGCCGGCGTGAACCGCCTGGTGAACTTCGACGACGCGAACCTGCGGCGCTCGGCGCAGGCAGCCGTCGCCGCGTGTGCGCGCGTCGAGCGCGCGCTCGAGATCCTCGGCGAAGAGGTGCCCGAGCACCTCCGCGAGGCCGGGGAGCTGCGGCTCGCGCACCGCGATGCGAGTCTCGACGAGCTCGGGCACCACGCCGACCCGCCGCTGACCAAGGACGCCGTGGCCGGACGCATCCGCCGTCTGCTGGCGATGGCCGACAAGAAGGCGGAGGCCGACGGTCTGCCCGACACCGAATCGGCCGTGCCCGCCGGTATCGAGGACTGACGCCGCCCGGTCCGGGCTCGCAGTATCGCCCCGTCACAGGGGGAAGCAACCCCCTCGTCGGTGCGTTGGTGCTCAGTAGGATGAAGCCGTCACCCTCGCAGCGCCGGGCTTCTCGGCGCCGTGCCGACAGGAAGAAGAGAACATGGCGAAGTACACCCTGCCCGACCTCCCCTACGACTACGCCGCCCTCGAGCCGCACATCAGCGGCAAGATCATGGAGCTGCACCACAGCAAGCACCACCAGGCGTACGTGACCGGGGCCAACACCGCACTCGAGCAGCTCGCCGAGGCGCGGGAATCCGGCAGCCTCGCGAACGTGAACAAGCTCGAGAAGGACCTCGCCTTCAACCTCGGCGGGCACGTCAACCACTCGATCTTCTGGACGAACCTCTCTCCCGAGGGCGGCGGCGAGCCCGAGGGCGAGCTGCGTGCCGCGATCGACGAGTTCTTCGGCGGATTCGACAAGTTCCAGGCCCACTTCACCGCTGCCGCCACCGGCATCCAGGGGTCGGGCTGGGCCGTCCTCAGCTGGGACCCGATCGGGGAGCAGCTGCTCATCCAGCAGCTGTTCGACCAGCAGAGCAACACCGCTCAGGGCACGATCCCGATCTTCCAGCTCGACATGTGGGAGCACGCCTTCTACCTCGACTACCTCAACGTGAAGGCCGACTACGTCAAGGCGGTCTGGAACATCGCGAACTGGCAGAACGTCGCGCAGCGCCTCGACGCCGCCCGCCAGAAGACCTCGGGCCTGCTGGTACTGTCATAGCAGGCGCGGCGTCCCGGCGGGACCGCCCGCCGGGACGCCGTTGTCCAGTCTGAATCGCACCAAACCGCGCATTCGCGCACGACACATCTCAGGAGAAACTCCGTGGCTGTCAAGATCGGCATCAACGGCTTCGGCCGAATCGGACGCAACTACCTCCGCGCGGCGCTCGCGCAGGGTGCGGACCTCGAAATCGTGGCGGTGAACGACCTCACCGACAACAAGACTCTCGCGCACCTGCTCACCTACGACTCGGTCGGCGGCCCGCTCAGCGAGTCCGTCTCGTACGACGGCGACTCGATCACGGTCGGCGGCAAGTCGATCAAGGTCTTCGAAGAGCGCGACCCGGCCAACCTGCCGTGGGGCGAGCTGGGCGTCGACATCGTCATCGAGTCGACCGGTCGCTTCACCAAGGCCGAGGACGCCAAGAAGCACATCGCCGGCGGCGCCAAGAAGGTCCTGATCTCGGCACCCGCGACCGGCGACGACGTCACGATCGTCATGGGCGTGAACGAGGGCGAGTACGACCCCGAGAACCACACCATCATCTCGAACGCCTCGTGCACGACGAACTGCCTCGCGCCGCTCGCGAAGGTCTTCAACGACGCGTTCGGCATCGAGCGCGGCTTCATGATGACCGCGCACGCCTACACGGCCGACCAGAACCTGCAGGACGGCCCGCACAGCGACCTGCGCCGTGCCCGCGCTGCCGCGATCAACATCGTCCCCGCCTCGACCGGTGCCGCCAAGGCGATCGGCCGCGTGCTGCCCGAGCTCAACGGCAAGCTCAGCGGGTCGTCGTACCGCGTGCCGGTCCCGACCGGCTCGATCGTCGACCTCACCATCGTGACGCCGACCGAGGGCCTCACCGCCGAGCAGGTCAACGAGGCGTACAAGACGGCGGCCGCCGACGGCCGGCTCGCCGGCTACCTCGAGTACACCGAGGACCCGATCGTCTCGAGCGACATCCAGCTCAACCCGCACTCGTCGATCTTCGACTCGGAGCTGACCAACGTCAGCGGCAACCTCGTCAAGGTCTCGGCCTGGTACGACAACGAGTGGGGCTACTCGAACCGCCTCGTCGACCTCACCGAGTACGTCGCCGAGCGTCTGTAAACCCGGCCATGGCTCTGCGCACCCTCGACTCGCTGGGTTCGCTGGCCGGCAAGCGCGTCATCGTCCGTGCTGACCTCAATGTCCCGCTCCGGGACGGGGTCATCACGGACGATGGCCGTGTGCGGGCCACGCTCCCCACGCTCAACGCCCTCATCAACCAGGGCGCCCGCGTCATCGTCTGCTCCCACCTGGGGCGGCCCGACGGCGCCCCCGACACGAAGTACAGCCTCGCGCCGGTCGCGCAGCGCCTGTCGGAACTGCTCGGGAAGCCCGTCGCGTTCGCGCGCGACACCGTGGGGGAGTCGGCCCGTGAGGCCGTCGCCGCCCTCGAGGACGGCGACGTGGCCGTCATCGAGAATCTGCGGTTCAACCCCGGCGAGACGGCGAAGGACGATGCTGCGCGCCGCGCGTTCGCGCAGGAGCTCGCCGCTCTCGGCGACGTGCTGGTGTCGGACGGCTTCGGCGTCGTGCACCGCAAGCAGGCGTCCGTCTACGACCTCGCCGAGCTCCTGCCCTCCGCCGCGGGATTCCTCATCGAGAAGGAGGTCGATGTCCTCGACCGCCTCACCGAGAACCCCGAGAGCCCGTACGCCGTGATCCTCGGCGGGTCGAAGGTCAGCGACAAGCTCGGTGTCATCGAGCACCTGCTGCCGCGTGTCGACAAGCTGCTCGTCGGTGGCGGCATGATGTTCACCTTCCTTGCGGCAGAAGGCCACAAGGTGGGCTCGAGCCTGCTGGAGCAGGACCAGCTCGACACGGTGCGCGGGTACATCGCGCAGGCCAAGGAGCGCGGCGTCGAGCTCGTGCTCCCCGTGGACGCCGTGGTCGCGGCCTCCTTCGCGGCCGGCGCCGAGCACGTCGTCGCGCGAGCGGACGCCCTCGAGGACACCGCCTTCGGCGCCTCGGGGCTCGGCCTCGACATCGGGCCCGAGACCGCGTCGCTGTTCGCAGACGCCGTGCGCGGTTCGAAGACGGTCTTCTGGAACGGCCCCATGGGCGTGTTCGAGATGCCCGCCTTCGCCGCGGGCACCAAGACCGTCGCCAAGGCCCTCACCGAGGTCGACGGCCTCTCGGTGGTCGGCGGCGGAGACTCCGCCGCTGCCGTGCGCCAGCTCGGATTCGCCGACGACGCCTTCGGTCACATCTCGACCGGCGGCGGCGCAAGCCTCGAATTCCTCGAGGGCAAGAAGCTCCCCGGACTGGAGGTCCTCGGATGGCAGTGAGCACCCGCACCCCGCTCATCGCAGGCAACTGGAAGATGAACCTCGACCACCTGCAGGCGGTCGCGTTCGTGCAGAAGCTGCACTGGACGCTCAAGGACGCCAAGCACGAGGACGGCTCGGTCGAGGTGGCCGTGTTCCCGCCCTTCACCGACCTTCGCACCGTCCAGACGCTGCTGGACGCCGACAAGATCCCGTTCGCGCTGGGCGCGCAGGATCTCTCGGCCCACGACGGCGGCGCGTACACCGGTGAGGTGTCGGGCGCGTTCCTGGCCAAGCTCGACGCCCGCTACGTCATCATCGGCCACTCCGAGCGGCGCCAGTACCACGCCGAGACCGATGAGGTCGTGGGCTCGAAGGTGCAGGCAGCCCTCCGCCACGGGCTGGTGCCGGTGATCTGCGTCGGCGAGACCAGTGAGGACCTCGAGGAGTTCGGCGCGAGCGCCGTGCCCGTCAGCCAGCTCTCGGTGGCACTCGAGAGCCTGAAGGCGGATGCCGAGATCGTGGTCGCGTACGAGCCGGTGTGGGCGATCGGCTCGGGCCAGGCGGCGACGCCGGATCAGGCTCAGGACGTGTGCGCGAAGCTTCGAGAAGTGGTGGCGGCGAAGCTGGGGGAGGACGCCGCGGCACGGACGCGCATCCTCTACGGCGGCTCGGTGAAGGCCGCGAACATCGCGAGCTTCATGCGCGAGCCCGACGTCGACGGCGCGCTCGTCGGCGGGGCGAGTCTGGTCGTGGACGAGTTCGCCGCGATCATCCGCTACCAGAAGCACGTCGGCGTGTGAATTCGTTTCGGCTCGCGAAGCGAGACGAAACGAGGTGATGGTTATACTTGACGCTTGTGCGATCGGCGATCGATCGCAACGAAAGGCCTACACAGTGCAGATCCTCGAGTTCGTCCTGCAGGTGCTCCTGGGCATCACGAGCCTCCTGCTGACTCTCCTCATCCTGCTCCACAAGGGGCGCGGCGGCGGCCTGTCCGACATGTTCGGCGGCGGCATGACCTCCGCGCTCGGCTCGTCCGGGCTCGCGGAGCGCAACCTCAACCGGTTCACCGTGATCCTGGCGCTGGTGTGGTTCGCCGCGATCGTCGCGCTCGGCCTCATGACGAAGTTCCAGGCACTCTGATGGCGACCGGAGGCAACGCGATCCGCGGCACCCGCGTCGGTGCCGGGCCGATGGGCGAGCAGGACCACGGGTTCCACGCCGAGCGCATCGCGATCTCGTACTGGGACGCGCTGGGCAACGAGACGGTCCGCTATTTCGCCGCCGGGATCCCCGAAGAGGAGATCCCCGAGACGATCGACTCGCCGCACTCGGGCCTTCCCGCCGGACGCGACAAGGACAACCCGCCCGCACTCGCGAAGACCGAGCCGTACAAGACGCACCTCGCCTACGTGAAGGAGCGCCGCACCGAGGAAGAGGCCGACGCCCTCCTCGAAGACGCGCTCAAGCAGCTGCGCGAGCGCCGCGGCCAGGAGTGACGCGGGTCGAAGTCGAATGAGAAGAGCGGATGCCGAGGCATCCGCTCTTCTCTCGTTCGTACGTCAGTACTCCCTGTCGATCAGGTCGGGCGGGACCTGGGAGGCGGCAGCCTCGTCGACGAAGAACACGGTGCGCCGGCGCCCCTTCGCGCCGGCCGCGGGCACGCTCTCGTAGCTCGCACCGGCCAGTGCGAGCCCCAGCGCGGAGGCCTTGTCGGCACCGGAGATGACGAGCCAGACTCGCTTGGAGCCGTTGATGACCGGGCGTGTCATCGTGACGCGCTCGGGCGGCGGCTTGGGGGAGTCGCGCACGGCGACCACCGCGCGATCGGTGATCTGGATCTCGGGCCGGTCGGGGAACAGCGACGCGATGTGGGCGTCCGGGCCCACGCCCAGGAAGCACACGTCGAACGACGGCCACGGTCCGTCGGGGCCGGGGAAGACGGCCAGTTCGCGCGCGTAGGCGGCGGCGGCGGCATCGAGGTCCGGCTCTGCGTCGCTGGCGAGCGGTGCGTGGATGTTGGTCTCCGGGAGGTCGAGCCGGTCCAGGAACGCGTCACGCGCCTGCTGCTCGTTGCGATCCGCGTCGCCGCTGGGAACGAACCGCTCGTCGCTCCACCAGAAGTGCACCAACGACCAGTCGATGCGTGCCACGCGGTCGCTGCGGGCGGCGGCTGCCAGCACCGCCGAGCCCATGGATCCGCCGGTGAGCGAGATGTGCGCGAGCTTGCCCTCGTCGGTGCGCTTGGCGACCCGGCTCAGGAACCGGGCAGCGACCGACTCGGCGAGCTTCGCGGGATCGGGACTGATGACGACGCGCTTCTCGGCCCAGGCTTCAACCATGCTCGCCACTCACCCGCACGAACCGCTCATCAGACCTGCGTCTCCTTCGTCGCCGGCGGGTCGAGCAGCTCCCAACCCTCGGTGATGACTCGACCATACAGGACGTCCGGGTCGAGACGGCGGAGCTCCTCTGCCAGGCATTCGCGGAGCGTGCGGCGGGGGAACGCGAGCTCGTGGCTCGGCTGCCCCGGCTGGGTGAGGATCGCGACGCCGGGCGTCGGGCGCTCGAGCAGCACTTCGCCGCTCGGGCGCACCAGGGCGACCGACTTGATGCCGTGCGGCCACTCCTCGGGGGCGAGATACTCCCACTCGACCTTCACATCGAGCGCGAGCCGCAGCCAGGCCGCGAGGAGCGCCGTGGAGGGCGAGTCGGACGCGCCGCGCACCCGCACGCCGAGGACGGGCTCGTACGGCGGCTGATCGAGGATCGCCGCCAGCTGCTCGCGCCAGCGCGTGAGGCGCGTCCAGGCCAGATCGGTGTCACCGGGCGCGTACTGCTCGCCGAGACTCGCCACCCAGGCCGACGGGTCGGACTTCGTGGCGGCATCCGTGATGCGTCGTTGCGCGATCCTGCCGATCGAGGTCTTCGAGATGTTCTCGGGCGTGCGGTTCGGCCACCACACCACGACCGGAGCGTCCGGGAGGAGCAAGCCCGTCACCAGGCTCTCGAGGTTCGACTCGCCCGCCTCGCCGAAGGCGCGAAGGGTCACGACCTCGCTCGCGCCGGCGTCGCCGCCGACCCGGATCTGGGCGTCCAGACGCGAGGTCCCGTCGGTGCTGTCGGGGATCATCAGCACGATGACGCGCATCGGGTGCTCGCGCGAGGCGTCGTTCGCGGCTTCGATCACCTCTTCGACCGCGCCCTCGCGCGTCAGGATGACGAGGGTCAGCACGCGGCCGAGCGCGACGGCGCCGCCCTCCTCGCGCACGCTGACGAGCGCCCGCGAGATCTTGCTGACGGTGGTGTCGGGAAGATCGACGATCACGGGCGCCTCCAGCTACGGCCGTCGCGGGCGAGCATCTCGTCCGCGGATGCCGGGCCCCACGACCCGGGCGAATACTGTTCGAGCGGTACGCCCTGGGCTTCCCAGAACTGCTCGATCGGGTCGAGGATCCGCCACGAGAGCTCGACCTCTTCGTGTCGGGGGAACAGCGGCGGGTCGCCGAGGAGCACGTCCAGGATCAGCCGCTCGTAGGCCTCGGGGCTCGCCTCGGTGAAGGCGTGGCCGTATCCGAAGTCCATCGTGACGTCGCGCACCTGCGCTCCGGCACCCGGCACCTTCGACCCGAAGCGGATCGTGACGCCCTCGTCGGGCTGCACGCGGATCACGAGGGCGTTCTGCCCCTGACCCGATGTCTGGCTGCGCGAGAAGAGCAGCTCGGGCGCGCGCTTGAACACGACCGCGATCTCGGTCACGCGGCGGCCGAGCCGCTTGCCGGTGCGGAGGTAGAACGGCACACCCGCCCAGCGCCGCGTGTTGACCTCGAGGGTGATCGCGGCGTACGTCTCGGTGGTCGAGTGCGGGTTCATCCCGTCCTCCTCGAGGAAGCCGAGCACCTTCTCGCCGCCCTGCCAGCCGCCCGCGTACTGACCGCGCGCCGTCGAACGGGCGAGGTCCTCGGGCAGCGTGACCGCGGCCAGCACCTTCTCCTTCTCGGCGCGGAGGTCCTTCGCGTCGAACGAGATGGGCTCCTCCATGGCGGTGAGCGCCATGAGCTGGAGGAGATGGTTCTGGATCACGTCGCGCGCCGCTCCGACGCCGTCGTAGTAGCCGGCGCGGCCGCCCACTCCGATGTCCTCGGCCATCGTGATCTGCACGTGGTCCACGTAGTTGCGGTTCCAGATCGGCTCGTACAGCTCGTTCGCGAAGCGCAGCGCCAGGATGTTCTGGACCGTCTCCTTGCCGAGGTAGTGGTCGATGCGGAAGATCGAATCCGTCGGGAACGCCGACCGCAGCACGTCGTTCAGCGCGCGCGCCGACTCCTGGTCGTGCCCGAAGGGCTTCTCGATCACCACGCGCCGCCACCGGTCCGGCTGGTCGGCGGTGTCGTCGACGAGACCGGACGCCTTCAGCTGCTCGGCGACGACCGGGAAGTCCTTGGGCGGGATCGACAGGTAGAACGCGTGGTTGCCCATCGTGCCGCGCTCGGTGTCGAGGCGGTCGACGGTCTCGCGCAGGCGCCGGAACGCGTCGGGGTCGCCGAACTCGCCGGAGACGAACCGGATGCCCTGCAGCAGCTGCTGCCACGTCTCGTCGCGGAACTCGGTGCGCGCGTGCTGGCGAACCGCGTCGTACACGACCTGGGCGAAGTCCTGGTCCTCCCAGTCGCGGCGCGCGAAGCCGACGAGCGCGAAGCCCGGGGGCAGCAGACCGCGGTTGGCGAGGTCGTAGACGGCGGGCATGAGCTTCTTGCGGGAAAGGTCTCCCGTGACGCCGAAGATGACGAGCGCGCTCGGACCGGCGATGCGGTTGAGGCGACGATCCTCGGAGTCGCGCAGCGGATTCCGCCCGCGCGAGATCTCGACGGTCATTGAGGCTTGGGCTCCTACTGGGCCGCTTCGAAGAGCGACATCACTTCGATCTGGGGGTCGGTGAGCGTCAGGGTGACCACGGGGCGGCCGTGGCCGTCGGCCAGGACGCTCGCATCGCCGGCGGCCTGCGCCTGGATGAGCTGGCCGAACGTGAACGGGCGGCCGGGGATCTCGAGGTCGACATCGGTCTGCTCGAGGATCTGCAGGAAGACGCCGTTGGCGGGTCCGCCCTTGTGGTACTGCCCGGTCGAGTGCAGGAACCGCGGGCCCCAGCCGAACGTGGCCGGGCGCCCGGAGTCGGCCGCGACCAGCTCGCGCAGGCCCGCGAGCTGCGGCACCTCGAGCCGATTCGCGTACGCCTGGATGGCGACGTACCCGTCCTCGGGGAGGCGCGCCCAGAGGGCGTCGAGAACGCCGGCGACGGTTCCGGATGCCGCGAGGTCGGGGTCCGACACGCGGACCTCGACGCCGTCGACGGTGAACGCCGGCGCACTCGGCTCGGGGCGCGCGTCGAGCAGGCCGCGCGCCGCGACCTTCGCGGACTCGACGTCGGGCTGGTCGAAGGGGTTGATCCCCAGCATGTGCCCGGCGATCGCCGTCGCGTACTCCCACACCACGAACTGGGCGCCGAGCGATCCGCTCACGAGGATCTCGCCCTCGTGGTGCTCGAACAGGTGGAACTGCCGTGCCTCGTCGACCAGGCGCACGATCTGCAGGTCGGCCGGCTTGCTCTCGACCTCGGGTGAGACGGGGAGCATGACGACGGGCAGGATGCCGGTGCCGTTCTTTCCGGTCGACTCCGCGATCAGCTGCTCGATCCAGTCGGGGAGCCCGACGATGTGCGTGCCGTCGGTGATCAGACCCAGCTTGTCGCGTCGCGGCTCGCCGCCGGCGATCGCCGCCGCCAGCACCAGGGCGGGGTTGTCGGGGCTGTCGATCGCGACCTCCAGGAGCGAGGCCTCCGCCTCGTCGAGGAGCTCGCGGATGTCGGCGCCGGCGAGACCGGCCGGCACCAGCCCGAACGCGGTGAGCGCGGAGTAGCGGCCGCCGACCGTCGGGTCGGCGTTGAACACGGTGTAGCCGTCGGCCCGCGCCGCCTCGTCCAGCGGCGAGCCCGGATCGGTGACGACGACGATGCGCTCGGCCGGGTCGATGCCCAGATCGCGGAACGCCGCCTCGAAGGCGCGCTTCGCGGAGTCGGTCTCGACGGTCGACCCCGACTTGGAGGACACGACCAGCACCGTCCGGCTGAGGTCGCCGCCTTCGGCGTCTCCGTCGAGGGCGGCGAGCACCTGACCCGGCGCGGTCGAGTCCAGGATCACCAGCGGCACGCCGGCCGTCTGCGCGATGACCTCGGGTGCGAGCGACGAGCCGCCCATGCCCGCCAGCACGACCCGCGTCACGCCCTGGGCGCGCAGGCGTCCGCGAAGCGCCTCGATCTCGGCGACGAGCGGACGGGAGACCTCCACGGCCTGAACCCACCCGAGCCGCTGAGACGCCTCGCT
This sequence comes from Microbacterium cremeum, assembly GCF_015277855.1. Lineage (NCBI taxonomy): Bacteria > Bacillati > Actinomycetota > Actinomycetes > Micrococcales > Microbacteriaceae > Microbacterium > Microbacterium cremeum. The sequence continues at coordinate 2,123,121 of NZ_CP063812.1, read as the reverse complement.
CTCCGCCTCGGGCCCCCACAGCGACGCGTCTCCTGCGGTGATGCCCGAGGCCACGAGGCTGGCGGCCAGCCCCGGCAGCACCTCGTGCACGACGGACTTGACGCGTCCGCTGAGATGGATGTCGAAGGTCATCGCGCGGCCTGCAGAGCGTCTTCGAGCGCCGTCTTGACCGTGCCCTGCAGGTCGTGCCACGAGGCGATGAACTTGTCGACGCCCTCGTCCTCGAGCACCTGGGTGACATCGGCGAAGTCGACGCCGACCTCCGCGAGGCGCGCGAACACGCCGTGCGCCGCCTCGTAGGTGCCGGTCACGGTGTCGCCCGCGATCTGGCCGTGGTCGAACGTCGCCTCGAGCGTCTTCTCGGGCATGGTGTTCACGGTGCCCGGGGCGACGAGCTCGGTGACATACAGCGTGTCGGGAAGCGACGGGTCCTTGACGCCGGTCGAGGCCCACAGCGGGCGCTGGACGTGGGCGCCGGCTTCCGTCAGCGCCTTCGCGCGGTCGGTGGCGAACTCCTTCTCGAACAGCTCGTACGCCAGACGCGCGTTCGCGACGCCGGCGAGGGACTTCAGGCCCGCCGCCTCGTCCGTGCCGATCGCGGTGAGGCGCTTGTCGACCTCGGTGTCCACGCGCGACACGAAGAACGACGCGACGGAGTGGATCCGCGAGATGTCGTGGCCGTTCGCCTGGGCCTGCTCGATGCCCGAAAGGAACGCGTCGATGACCTCGGCGTAGCGCTCCAGGCTGAAGATCAGCGTCACGTTGACCGAGATTCCCTCGGCGAGGGTCGCGGTGATCGCCGGGAGCCCGGCCTTGGTGGCGGGGATCTTGATGTGGACGTTCGGCCGGCCGACCTTCGCCCACAGCTCCTGGGCCTGAGCGATCGTGGCCTCGGTGTCGTGCGCGAGGTCGGGGGAGACCTCGATCGACACCCGGCCGTCGATGCCATCCGTCGCGTCGTACACCGGACGGAAGATGTCGGCCGCGTCGCGCACGTCATCGGTCGTCGCGGCGAAGATCGCCTCGTCGACCGATGCGCCCGCCTGCGCGAGCTCGGTGAGCTGCGCGGCGTAGGCGTGGCCGCCGCCGCCGATGGCGCCCTGGAAGATCGTCGGGTTGGTCGTCACGCCGCTGACGTTGCGCGTCGAGATGAGTTCGGTCAGGTTCCCGGAGGTGATCCGCTCGCGCGACAGGTCGTCGAGCCAGATGCTGACGCCTTCGGCGACCAGCTTCTCGGTAGGGGTGCTCATTCTGCCTTCTCCTCGTGCTTACTGTGCCGTGCCCGCAGCGGCCGCGATGGTCTCGCGGGCCGCTTCGACGACGGCGTCGGCGGTGATGCCGAACTTCTGGAACAGGGTCTTGTAGTCGGCCGACGCGCCGAAGTGGTCGATCGCCACGGAACGGCCGGCGTCGCCGACGATGCCGCGCCACGTGAGCGGGGAACCGGCCTCGACCGACACGCGCGCCTTGACGCCCGCGGGCAGGACCTTCTCGCGGTACGCCGCGTCCTGCTCGGCGAACCACTCCAGCGAGGGCGCCGACACGACGCGGGCGCCCACGCCTTCGGCCGCGAGCGTCTCGCGTGCCGCGACCGCGAGCTGCACCTCGGAGCCGGTGGCGATGAGGATCACGTCTGGGGTGCCGTTCGGCGCCTCGGCCAGGATGTACGCGCCCTTGGCGACACCGTCGGTCGACGCGAACACGTCGCCCGAGGCCTCGCCCTCGCCGCGCGGGAACACCGGGATGTTCTGGCGCGTCAGGGCGATGCCGCTGGGTCCGCCCTGACGGCGCAGGATCTCGAGCCACGCCGCCGCGGTCTCGTTCGCGTCCGCCGGGCGCACCACGGTGAAGTTCGGGATCGCGCGAAGGGTCGCCAGCTGCTCGACCGGCTGGTGCGTCGGGCCGTCCTCGCCGAGGGCGACCGAGTCATGCGTCCACACGAAGATCGAGGGGATGTCCATCAGCGCGGCCAGGCGCACCGAGGGGCGCATGTAGTCGCTGAAGATGAGGAACGTCCCGCCGAACGGGCGGGTCGGCCCGTGCAGCTTGATGCCGTTCACGATCGCGCCCATCGCGTGCTCGCGGATTCCGAAGTGGAGCACGCGGCCGTACGGGTCGCCCGACCACTCGTGCGTCGACCATTCCGAGGGGATGAAGGACTTCGCGTCCTTGATCGTGGTCAGGTTCGACTCCGCGAGGTCGGCCGAGCCGCCCCACAGCTCGGGGAGCTCGGCGGCCAGCGCGTTGATGACCAGTCCCGACGCGGCGCGCGTCGAGACGTCCTTCCCGGACTCGAACGACGGCAGCGCGGAGCCGATGCCGTCGGGCAGTTCGCCGGACTCGAGCCGGTCGAGCAGAGCCTTGCGCTCGGGGTTGGCGGCGGCCCAGGTGTCGAAGGACTCCTGCCAGGCGGCGCGCTCCTCGGCGGCGCGCTCCTTCAGTGCGCGCGTGTGCGCGAGCACATCGTCAGCCACGACGAAGGACTGCTCGGGGTCGAAGCCGAGCACCTTCTTGGTCGCGGCGAGCTCGTCGGCGCCCAGGGCCGAGCCGTGGATCTTGCCGGTGTTCTGCTTGCCGGGGGAGGGCCAGCCGATGATCGTGCGCAGGATGATGAGCGACGGCTTGTCGGTCTCGCCCTTCGCGGCCTCGAGCGCGGCATGCAGCTCGGCGACGTCCTCGACGTACTCGCCGGTCTTCTTCCAGTCCACGGTCTGCACGTGCCAGCCGTACGCCTCGTAGCGCTGGGCGACATCCTCGGTGTACGCGACGTTGGTGTCGTCCTCGATCGAGATCTGGTTGGAGTCGTAGATCGCGATGAGGTTGCCGAGCTGCTGGTGCCCGGCGAGGCTGGAGGCCTCGCTCGTGACGCCCTCCTGCAGGTCGCCGTCACCGGCGATCACATACACGAAGTGGTCGAACGGCGAGGTGCCCGCCGGAGCCTCCGGATCGAACAGGCCGCGCTCGTACCGGGCGGCGTAGGCGAACCCGACCGCCGAGGCCAGGCCCTGGCCCAGCGGGCCCGTCGTGATCTCGACGCCCTTGGTGTGGCCGTACTCGGGGTGACCCGGCGTCTTCGAGCCCCACGTGCGCAGGGCCTTCAGGTCGTCCAGCTCCAGCCCGAAGCCCCCCAGGTACAGCTGCACGTACTGCGTCAGCGACGAGTGGCCCGCCGACAGGATGAACCTGTCCCGGCCCAGCCAGTGCGTGTCGGCCGGATCGTGCCGCAGCACCTGCTGATACAGCAGGTACGCGGCCGGCGCGAGGCTCATCGCGGTCCCGGGGTGGCCGTTGCCGACCTTCTCCACGGCATCCGCCGCCAGCACGCGGGCGGTGTCCACCGCGCGCCGATCGATCTCATCCCAACGCAGATCCGTCACCGGGCCGCCTTTCTCGAGGAGGTGCGCCCGCAGAACGAGGCCGGTCCGCGGCCCTTGTCCGGGCGGAGAAGGGGGAATCGGCGGGCGGGCGCGCGTGTGGTCTCAGCATAGCGAAGCGGTGTGCCGCCGAGGCCATGCGAGCCCTTGTGTGACGGAGTCTTGCGCTCTCCGCCGCGCGTTCCGTGTCGCCCCGGTGTCGTCGCGGTCACGTTCTGTTCACGCGTGACGTGCCGGCGATGTGAGGGTGGAGGCACGACCGGGGCCGCCGTACGCGATGCCATAGACTTGACCGAGTTCTGCTGGCGGCGATTGCGGGGGCGATGGACATCACGAAGACGGCCGGGTCCGAGGCATCGGCTGGCGTCCCGTCCCGCTCGCGTCAGGGATTCGGCCGCACCGTCCGCGCTTACGTCGCGCTCATGAAGCCGCGTGTGCTCGAGCTGCTCCTGGTGACGACGGTGCCCGTCATGATCCTCGCGCAGGGCGGTTTCCCGAACCTGTGGCTCGTTCTGGCCACCGTGATCGGCGGCACCGCGAGCGCCGGCTCGGCCGCGGCGTTCAACATGTACCTCGACCGCGACATCGACGCGCACATGCAGCGCACGGTCAACCGTCCGCTCGTGACCGGCGAGGTCTCGCCCCGCGGAGCGCTCGTCTTCGCGTGGTCGCTCGCCGTGTTCTCGACGGTGTGGCTGTGGCTCACCACGAACTGGCTCGCCGCGACGCTGTCGGCGGCGGCGATCTTCTTCTATGTCGTCATCTACACGATGATCCTCAAGCGCCGCACCGAGCAGAACATCGTGTGGGGCGGCATCGCCGGCTGCTTCCCGGTGCTGATCGGCTGGACCGCTGTGACCGGCTCCCTCGCCTGGCCGCCGGTCATCCTCTTCGCCCTCGTGTTCCTGTGGACGCCGCCGCACTACTGGCCGCTGTCGATGAAGTACAAGGAACAGTACGAAGAGGTCCACGTGCCGATGCTCGGTGCAACCCGCAACGGCTCGCAGGTGGGCCTCCAGGTCATCCTCTACGCGTGGGCCACCGTCGCCTGCTCGCTGCTGCTCGTTCCCGTCGCGGGCATGGGCGTGGTCTACACGGTGTCGGCGCTGGTGTTCGGCGGCTGGTTCATCTACGAGTCGCACCGTCTCTACAACCGCGCGGTGCGCGGCACCGAGCCCCGCCCGATGCGCGTCTTCCACGCCTCGATCACGTACCTGACGCTCCTGTTCGTCGCGATCGCGATCGACCCGCTGCTGCCCTTCTGACGCCGGACATGCGAAAAGGCCGCCCGTCGGAACGGGCGGCCTTCGTCGCGTTCGGGATCAGCCGGTGACGGATGCCCCGGTGGCCGGCTTGTCCGCCGGCTCGCCGGCGGCGGGAGCGGTGTCGATCGCCTCGGTGTAGCCGAGTCCCCGCTCGTAGCCGTGCGTGCCGGCAGGGGCGTCGTCGGCGTCGGCGTCCCAGTCGATGGGCTCGACGATCTCGACAGGCGGGTGGGGGCGCAGGGTCGACGCGGCCGCGACCGCGAGGGTGAGCAGCACGCCGACGATGCCGGCGCCGAGCGCGATCGCGCCCACGAGGACCACCGACGGTCCCACGTAGACGTCGACGGGAGTCGCCGTGCCGTCGTTGATGGTCGACGTCATGGTGCCGAGCTTGTCGTTCACGATGTAGAGGCCGACGCCGGCGCTGGCCAGCGAGGCGGCGAGAAGACCCCAGAACGGGATGCTGCGGACGAGACGGGGACGGGTGGACATGTGTCGATCACTCCTCGGATGCGCGGGCCCGGGTGGCCGCGGCATCCTCACCCTACGCAGGCGGGCCCGTGCGCCGCCGATGCGGACGCTATGCATCTCCTGTGCGCGGCCCTACTTCGACGCGGGAACGACGGGCTCCTTGAGATGCAGGACGACGACCGTGTACGCGGCGGCCGTGAGGGCCGCGAGCACCATGTGGATCCCGACGAGGATCTCGGGCAGTCCTTCCCTGGCCTGCCACACGCCCACGCCGATCTGCACGACGATCGCCGCGCAGAGCACGAGGAGCCAGTGGCGCACCGGCAGTCCCCTGCGCCACGCGACGACGGTGAGGGTCGCCACGAGCACCGCGAGGATGTAGCCCGGCCACGCGTGGACGTGGGAGAGAACGGTCGCGTCGAAGCCGGTGCGGATGATGCTCGCGTCGCCCGAATGCGGTCCGGACCCCGTCGTCAGCACCCCGAAGAGGATGGTGGCGGCCAGGGCGACGCCCGTGATGTGGGTGAGCACCGCGAACCAGCGCGGCACAGCACTCTCGCGCGGTCCGGCGACCGCGTTCATGCGGACGAGGTAGGCAGCCGTGACGCACACCAGCAGCAGCGACGACACGTAGTGGAACCCCACGGCGAATGCGTTCAGGTCGCTGATGACCGTCACGCCCCCGACGACCGCCTGCGCCATGACGCCGGCCAGTGTCACCCACGCGAGCGCGGCGAGATCACGGCGCCGCGCCGTGCGGCGCAGGGAATCCGCCATCGCGACGAGTACCGCCGCCAGCAGGACGCCGGAGAAGAACCCGAACGCGGGCAGACCGAACGGGGCGGTGACGGCGTACGCCAGCGCCGCCGCGACGATGCCGCCGACCGCGAACCAGACGGCGCGCCGGACGAGGGCCGCGCCCCCGACGGCGGCGAGGGTCAGCAGCACGACCCCCAGTGCGAGGATGCCGACGACGCCGGTCATGGTCCGGTTGCCGAACTCGATGACACCGTGGATCCCCTGCTCGGGGAGCGGGACCAGCGAATCCGGGGTGCACAGCGGCCATTCCGAGCACCCGAGCCCGGACCCGGTGAGCCGCACGGCGCCGCCGGTGCCGATGATCACGACTTCGGCGATGAACGACAGCCAGGCCAGGACGCGCAGCGGCGTGCGGATCACGATCCGGGTGTCGGTGGGCGGCGTCGCGGAACTCGTGAGCATGGGGGCCTCCGGCTCGCGGGGAACCTGTAGAATCGGGGTGTCGGGTTGCGCGCGCACTCAGCCACCAGGGAAGGGGCGCGGAGCACCACTGACAGTCTAGGCGCGATGGCCAGCGCCACTGAGAGGGCCCGAGAAGCGGCATCCCCCTCCGGTATCTCCACCGGAGGTCACGGCTGCCGGGACGGATGACACCGCCCGGGCCCGGAGGAGAACGTGACGATGTCTGATGTGCTGATCGACCGCCCGGAGCTGGATGGCCTGGGTGTCTACGAGTTCGGGTGGCATGATGCCGACGCCGCGGGCGCCGTGGCGAAGCGGGGCATCGACGAATCCGTGGTCCGCGGAATCTCGGCTCTGAAGAACGAGCCGGAATGGATGCTGAAGACCCGGCTGAAGGGCTACCAGCTGTTCGGCCGCAAGCCGATGCCGACGTGGGGCGCCGATCTCTCCGAGATCGACTTCGACAACATCAAGTACTTCGTGCGCTCCACCGAGAAGCAGGCGCAGTCGTGGGAGGACCTCCCCGAAGACATCCGGAACACGTACGAGAAGCTCGGGATCCCCGAGGCGGAGCGCCAGCGGCTGGTCGCCGGTGTCGCCGCGCAGTACGAGTCCGAGGTCGTCTACCACCAGATCCGCGATGACCTGGAGGCCCAGGGCGTCATCTTCATGGACACCGACACGGCGCTGCGCGAGCACCCGGAGTTCTTCGAGGAGTACTTCGGCACCGTCATCCCCGCCGGCGACAACAAGTTCGCGGCGCTCAACACGGCGGTGTGGTCGGGCGGCTCGTTCGTCTACGTGCCCCCGGGAGTCCACGTCGAGATCCCGCTGCAGGCGTACTTCCGCATCAACACCGAGAACATGGGCCAGTTCGAGCGGACGCTGATCATCGCCGACGAAGGCTCGTACGTCCACTACATCGAGGGCTGCACGGCCCCGATCTACAAGAGCGACTCGCTGCACTCGGCCGTGGTCGAGATCATCGTGAAGAAGAACGCCCGCGTGCGCTACACGACGATCCAGAACTGGTCGAACAACGTCTACAACCTCGTCACCAAGCGCGCGGTCGCCCACGAGGGCGCGACGATGGAGTGGATCGACGGCAACATCGGCTCCAAGGTCACGATGAAGTACCCGTCGATCTTCCTGATGGGGGAGCACGCCAAGGGCGAGACGCTCTCGGTGGCGTTCGCCGGTCCCGGCCAGCACCAGGACGCCGGCGCCAAGATGATCCACATGGCGCCGTACACGCAGTCCTCGATCGTCTCGAAGTCGATCGCGCGCGGCGGCGGCCGCGCCGGCTACCGCGGCGAGGTGCGCGTCGACGCGAACGCGCACCACTCGGCCAACACGGTCCGCTGCGACGCCCTGCTCGTCGACACCATCTCGCGCTCCGACACGTACCCCGCGATCGACATCCGCGTCGACGACGTGCAGCTCGGCCACGAGGCCACCGTCTCGAAGGTCAGCGAAGAACAGTTGTTCTACCTGATGAGCCGGGGTCTGCCCGAAGACGAGGCCATGGCCATGATCGTGCGCGGCTTCATCGAGCCGATCGCCCGCGAGCTGCCCATGGAGTACGCGCTCGAACTCAACAAGCTCATCGAGATGGGCATGGAAGGATCCGTCGGCTAGTGAGCTCTGCGACTCAGGCCCCCGCCACCGTTCCCGGCGCGAAGGGCCACACCGATGGCGCCGGTGCGTTCGTCCCGGTTCAGACACGCTCCGAGCGATTCCGCTCCTACGACCCGGCCGCGTTCGAAGCGCCGACCGGGCGGGAGGTGAACTGGAAGCACACTCCTGTCGCGCGCCTGCAGCGCCTATTCGCGGATGCCGCGGGCGACACCGGTGCGGTCTCGCTCTCGATCGCCGGACCGCTGGCAGCGGCAGGTCTTCCGGTCGGCGCGTCGCCCCGGGGCGAGGTGTTCCAGCCCGACGACCTTCCCGCCGCAGTCGCGTGGACCCGGTCGGCGGAAGCGCTCTACGTGAAGATCCCCGCCGAGGCCGAGCTCGACGAGCCCGTGATCGTCGAGGCCCTCGGCGGCGGTGCCGACCTCGTCGCGCACGCGCATGTCGTGGTCGAGGCATCCCGTCACAGCCGTGCCACGGTCGTCCTGCGTCACACCGGCTCCGCCCAGTTCGCGCAGAACGTCGAGATCATCGTGCGCGAGGGCGCACAGCTCGAGCTCATCACCGTGCAGCGGTGGGACGACGACGCCGTGCACGCGGCGTCGCACCAGGGTCGCGTCGAGCGCGATGCCACGCTGCGGCACATCGTGGTGAGCTTCGGCGGAGGCGTCGTGCGGGTGAACCCCAGCATCGAGCTGGCCGGCACCGGGTCGCGCGCCGAGCTCTACGGTCTCAGCTACTCCGACTCGGGCCAGCACCTCGAGAGCCAGGTGTACCTCCACCACAAGGGCGCCGAGACCACCGGTGACGTCCTCTACAAGGGCGCGCTGCAGGGATCGGGCGCGCGGAGCGTGTGGATCGGCGACGTGCTCATCGGACCGGATGCCGTCGGCACCGACTCCTACGAGGCGAACCGCAACCTCGTGCTCACCGACGGCGCGCGCGCCGAGTCCATCCCGAACCTCGAGATCGAGACGGGCGACATCCGCGGTGCCGGTCACGCCAGCGCGACCGGCCGCTTCGACGACGAGCAGCTGTTCTACCTGCAGGCCCGCGGCATCCGCGAGGACGAGGCCCGGCGCCTCGTCGTCCTCGGATTCCTCGCCGAGATCGTGCAGAAGATCGGCGTCGAAGACCTCGAGGCCGAGCTGTTCGCGGTCATCGAGGAGGAGCTCGCCAAGGAGGTCTCGCGATGACCGCTCAGCGCGTGTGCGCCCTCAGCGAGCTCGTGCAGGACGAAGCACGGCGCTTCGAGGTCGACGGCGTCGCGATGGCCGTCGTGCTCGACTCGAACGGCGAGGTGCACGCGATCGGCGACACCTGCACGCACGGCGACATCTCGCTGGCCGAAGGTTTCGTCGACGGTGAGACGCTCGAGTGCTGGGCGCATGGCTCGGCCTTCTCGCTGCGCACCGGAAAGCCCCTCAACCTCCCCGCGTACGAGCCGGTCCCGGTGTTCGCGGTCACGATCGACGGCGATGACGTGCTCATCGACCCGACCGTGAAGCTCGCTCTGAACTGACAAGAACTGAAGAAGGTACTCACCATGTCTGTCCTCGAGATCCGCGACCTCCACGTGACGGTCGAGACGGATGCCGGAATCACGCCGATCCTCAACGGCGTGACCCTCACCATCCGCACCGGTGAGACGCACGCCATCATGGGCCCCAACGGCTCCGGCAAGTCGACTCTCGCCTACACGATCGCCGGTCACCCGAAGTACACCGTCACGAGCGGCACGATCACCCTCGACGGCGAGGACGTCCTCGCCATGTCGGTCGACGAGCGTGCTCGCGCGGGCCTGTTCCTCGCGATGCAGTACCCGGTCGAGATCCCCGGCGTCACCGTCACGAACTTCCTCCGCACCGCCAAGACCGCGATCGACGGCGAGGCGCCGTCGATCCGCACGTGGACGAAGGACGTCAAGGCGTCGATGAAGAACCTGCGCATGGACCCCAAGTTCGCGCAGCGCAACGTCAACGAGGGCTTCTCAGGCGGCGAGAAGAAGCGCCACGAGATCCTCCAGCTCGAGCTCCTGCGGCCGCAGATCGCGGTGCTCGACGAGACCGACTCCGGACTCGACGTCGACGCGCTCAAGGTCGTGTCGGAAGGCGTCAACCGCGCCAAGGCCGAGACCGACCTGGGCGTGCTCCTCATCACGCACTACACGCGCATCCTGCGCTACATCGCCCCGGACTTCGTGCACGTCATGGTGAACGGGCGCATCGTCGAGGAGGGCGGGCCGGAGCTCGCCGACCGACTCGAGGACGAGGGCTACGATCGCTACCTCCCTGCGGGTGCGGAAGAGCCGGCCGAAGCCCCCGTCAGCACCGAAGCGTAGGATCGTTATATGACCGCAACCCTCACGCCTGAGAAGTACGACGAGGTCACCGAGGCTCTGAAGGACGTCATGGACCCCGAACTGGGGATCAACGTCGTCGACCTCGGCCTCATCTACGACCTCGCGTGGGACGACGAGAACGACGCGCTGGTCATCCACATGACGCTGACGTCCGCAGGATGCCCCCTCACCGATGTGCTCGAGGAGCAGACGGCGCAGGCACTCGACGACGTCGTGGAGCGGTTCCGCATCAACTGGGTGTGGATGCCGCCGTGGGGTCCGGAGCGGATCACCGACGACGGGCGCGACATGATGCGTGCGCTCGGCTTCGCCATCTGACACGACCTGAGTCGCTGGGCCCCGCGCACACGGGTGTGTCACACTCGCCCGATGGCCCTCCTCAGCGCGCGGCTCGTCCCGGTGACCGCACTGGTCGCCCTCGTGGCTGTCACCGCCGCGTCCTGCACGTTCGCGGGCGAGGCATCCGCCCCCTCGGCGAGCCCCCCGGCGACCGCCGACCCGAATCCGGCTGCCGACGCCCTCGCGACGGTGACCCCGGAGCAGGTCGAGGTCGCCATCGCCGATCTCGGCGACTCGGTCGACGAGGCGATGAAGGCCACCGGGACCCCCGGGATCGCCGTCGGCGTCGTGTACCGGGGTGAGGTCGTGTACGCCGAGGGGTTCGGGGTGCGCGACATCGGAACCGGCGACGCCGTCGACGCCGACACGGTCTTCCCGCTCGCCTCGGTCTCGAAGTCCCTCAGCGCGACGGTGGTCGCGCGGGCCGTCGACGAGGGTCTCGTCTCGTGGGAGACACCGGTGGCGCAGCATCTCGAAGGCTTCACGCTGTCGGATCCGTATGTCGGCGCGCATGTGACCGTCGCCGACATGTTCGCGCATCGCTCGGGGCTGTACGAGCATGCCGGCGATGAACTCGAAGAGATCGGCTACGACCGGGCCGCCGTACTCGAGCGGCTGAGGTACATCCCGCTCGAGGAGTTCCGGACCGTGTACCACTACGGCAATTTCGACATCACCGCGGCGGCGGAGTCGGTGGCGATCGCTGCCGGTGAGGAGTGGGCGGACCTGGCCGAACGCCTGGTCTTCGCGCCCCTGGGCATGGACTCCACGAGCTTCCGCTTCGCCGATCTCGACGCGCGCGACAATCGCGCCGTCGGACACGTCCTGCGAGACGGCGAGTGGATCGTCAGCCCGCAGCAGCGTCAGCCCGACGCGCAGTCGCCCGCCGGCGGTGCGAGCTCGAACGTCACGGACCTGACGACGTGGCTGCGTGTCGTGCTCGCCTCTGGCGTCCACGACGGCGACCGGTTCGTCTCGCCCGAGGCGCTCCTGCCCGCCGTCTCGCCCGAGATGCCGACGGGAGTGCCCGATCCGTTCGGATCGCGGTCCGGCTTCTACGGGTACGGGTTCAACGTCGGCACGACCGCCGGTGGTCTCGTCGACGTGAACCACTCCGGTGCCTTCGCCCTCGGCGCGGGCACCGTGTTCAAGATGCTGCCCGCCGCGCAGCTCGGCATCGTCGTGCTCTCGAACGGCGCCGCGAACGGGGTGCCGGAGGCGATCGCCACCCGTTTCGCCGACATCGCCCAGTTCGGACGCGAGCGGCGCGACTGGCTGGCGCTGTACCGCGGTGTCTTCGACGAGGTGATGGCACCTTTCGGAGAGCTGGTCGGAGAGGAGCCGCCCGTCGATGCGGCGCCGGCCGGCGAACTCGCCGCGTACGCGGGGGAGTACGAGAACGAGTACTTCGGGCCGGCGAGAGTGAGCGTCGAGGGGGAGACCCTCGTGCTCGGTGTGGGCCCGACCGGCAGCTGGCCGCTCGAGCACTGGTCGGGCGACGAGTTCGTGTTCCGCCCGGAGGGCGAGAACGGCACGCCGGGCACCGTCTCGCGAGCGACGTTCGACGGCGACACGCTCGTCCTGGAGTACTTCGACCAGCACGACCTCGGCACTTTCCGCCGCTGACCACGGAGCGCTGCCGCTCGCGGCATCGAGCACCAGCCGGTCGACGGCGGCGCCCGCCACGCCTGCGAAGCGAACGACGGACGCGCGGTCGGGCAGAGGACTCCCGTCACGGTGCTTCACACAGCGACGCAGTGCGGATGCCGCTTGCCGGTGCTCGCTAGGGTCGAAGAGTGAGCGTCACCCCCCTGCCGACCCTGCCGATCGACCAGCTCCGACAGCGATCGAGCACGAAGTGGCGCCGGTATCCGGACGACGTCATCCCCCTGTTCGTGGCCGAGACCGACTTCGTCCCCGCACCGGCGATCACCACCGTGCTCGCACGCGCCGTCGAGCTCGGCGACACCGGATACACCCCGCCCGACCCCGGTCTGGCGACCGCGTACGCCGGCTTCGCGCGGCGACGGTTCGGCTGGACCGTCGACCCCGCGCGCATCCGCACCACGTGCGACGTGATGATGGGCGTCGTCGAGATCCTCCGCCACGTGACGTCTCCGGGCGATCGCGTCGTGGTCACGCCGCCGGTGTACCCGCCGTTCTTCGACTGCGTCCCCGAGGCGGGCGCCGTCGTGGAGCGCGTGCCCCTCGTCGACACCGGCGACGCGTGGGAGCTCGACCTGCGCGCGATCGAGACCGCCTTCCGGGGCGGGGCGCGCGCGATCCTGCTGTGCAACCCGCACAACCCGACCGGCACCGTCCACTCGCGGGAGACGCTGGCCGAGCTCGCCGCCATCGCGGAACGGCATGGAGCCGTCGTGGTCAGCGATGAGATCCACGCGCCGCTCGCGCTTCCCGGGGCGACGTTCACCCCGTTCCTCGACGCCTCGCCCGCCGCTGCGCGCGTCGGATACACCCTCGCCAGCGCCAGCAAGGCGTTCAACCTCGCCGGCCTCAAGTGCGCCCTCATGGTGACCGCCGACGACGCCACGACCGCTGTCGTGCGTGGGCTGCCCGACGAGGTCGAGTGGCGCACCGGACTGTTCGGTGCGCTGGCCGCGGTCGCGGCGTTCTCACCCGAGAGCGATGCGTGGCTCGACGCGCAGCTCGCCGCGCTGGACGAGAACAGGCGGCTGCTCGCCGAGCTCCTCGCCGAGCATGTCCGCGGTGCCCGCTACCGCATCCCCGCCGCGGGCTTCCTGGCGTGGGTGGATCTGTCCGACCTCGGCTGGGGAGACAACCCCGCGGTGAAGGTGCTGCGCGACGCCAAGGTGGCGCTGCATCTCGGCCCCCTCTTCGGCTCCGAAGGGAAAGGGCACGTCCGCATCAACTTCGGGTGCTCGCCCGAGCTGTTGCGTGAGAGTCTCGCGCGCATCGGATCGCTCGTCACGTCGTGACCGACGAGGACGACCCGACGCCTGCCTCGGACGTCACGCCCTGGCCCTTCGCGGTGGCGCGGAAAGCTAGCCTGGACGGATGACGTCGTCGACCGCGCAGACCGAGGGAACAGGGATCTGGCAGTCGCGGTACCTCTGGGTGACAGTCGGTGCCGTCGCGCTCATCTTCCTGGCGGCGATGCAGTCCCTCGCCGTGACGACGGTGATGCCGGTCGTCAGCGACGACCTCGACGGGGACCGGCTCTACGCGGTCGCGTTCGCGGGCATCCTCGCCACCAGCGTCATCGGCATGGTCGCGGTGGGCGCGTGGTGCGATCGCGGCGGCGTGCTCGCTCCGCTCACGACGGCTGTCGCGCTGTTCGTCGCGGGCCTGCTCGTCGCGGGGCTCGCGCCGACCATGCCGCTCCTGGTCGCCGGGCGGCTCGTGCAGGGCCTCGGAACCGGCGGGCAGACGGTCGCCCTCTACGTCGTGGTCGCGCGCGTCTACCCCGGAGCGCTGCACGGCCGGGTCTTCGCCGCGTTCTCGGCGGCGTGGGTGGTGCCCTCGCTGATCGGCCCGTTCCTGGCCGGCGCGGTCACCGAGTTCCTGCACTGGCGCTGGGTGTTCCTCGGCGTCGCGGCGCTCACCGTCGTCGCGTTCGCGATGGTCGTCGCGCGTCTTCACGGACTGGCGCTGCACACCGACGAGCCGGCGACCGGGGGAGTGGGCAGACGGCTCGCCTGCGCCATCGCGGTCGCCGCCGGCGCGCTGGGCCTCAGCCTGGCCGGCGAGGTCGGTGCGTGGGCGTGGGCGGTGGTGGCGGCATCCGTCGTCGTCATCGGCGTCGCGTCGCGACCGCTGCTGCCGCGGGGCACGCTGCGGGCTGCGCGAGGCCTGCCGAGCGTCGTGCTGATGCGCGGGCTCATCGCCGGAGCGTTGTTCGGCGCCGAGATCTACGTGCCGTACCTGCTCATCGACGAGTACGGGTTCTCGCCCACGTGGGCGGGGCTCGGCCTCACTGCGGCGGCGGTGGCGTGGGCCGGCGCCGCCGAGCTGCAGGGGCGGTTCGGAGACCGGCTCGGCAACGTGCGCATCACCCTCATCGGCTTGGCGCTGCTCGTCGCCTCGCTCGCGATCGCCGCGCTCACAGCGCTGCTGCACCTGCACCCGGCCGTCCTGATCGCCGGGTGGGGGCTCGCCGGTGGCGGGATGGGTCTGATGTACCCGCGGCTGACGGTGCTGACGCTCGCGTACTCGACGCCCAGCAACCAGGGGTTCAACTCGTCGGCGCTGTCGATCTCGGACTCGGTCGGCTCGGCGTCGTCGATCGCGGTGCTGGGTCTGGCCTTCACCGCGCTGGTGACGACGGATGCCGGATTCCCGGCCGTGTTCGTCATCGCCGGGCTGCTCGCACTGGCGGCTCTCGTGCCCGGGCTGCGCCTCGGTCACGCGCATGAGACCCGGGGCTAGTTCTCGGCTCGGCCCACTCTCCAGTAGCCCATGAACGCCACGGCGCGGCGGTCCACGCCGCGCTCGCTGACGAGGTGCCGGCGCATCGCCTTGATGGCCCCGGCCTCGCCGGCCAGCCACGCGTAGAGCTTCGCGCTCTTGAGCGCGGCACCGCCCTTGGCCGTGCGCGGCACCTCCCACAGGATGTCGTTGTCGATGTCGATCTCTTCGACGTCGGCGCCTTCGCCCTCGGGGGCGAGTGTGCGCGCGGCATCGGTCACCGACGCCACCAGGTGCTTGTGCCGTTCGCCGGGGCCGCGAGCGCCGACGCGATACTCGAAGCCGGGGTGGCGCGGCAGGTAGCGGGCGTCATCCTCGTGCGGAACCTCGAGCGCGACGACGCCGCGCGCGTCGCGCGGCAGCTGCTCGAGGATCGCCGCGATCGCCGGCGCCGCCGTCTCGTCGCCGGCGAGCAGGATGCGGTCGACCCGGGCCGGGGGCACGAAGTCGATGCCGAAGCTGACATCGCCGTATGCGACGGTCGGCGCGAAGATCAGCACCTCGTCGCCCACCTGCGCGCGGGCGATCCAGTCCGATGCCGGACCGAGCACGTCGTGCGACACCATGTCGACGTCGACCTCGCGCGCGTCGTTGCGGACGTAGCGGGTCGTGTACGTGCGGAACGGCGGGCGCCGGGCCTCGGGCAGCTCGCGCCACTGCGTGTACCAGTCGTCGCCGGTGGGCATGGTGTGAAGCGGCGCCGTCGCGGTCGGGAACACGATCTTGATGCGCTGATCGAGGCCGGGATCCCCGTACTCGGCGAGGTCGTCGCCGCCGAACGTGAACCGGCGGAAGCTCGGCGTCACATCGGTGATCGCAGTGACCTGGGCGCGGAAGAACCGGTACGGCTCAGCGGACCGCGGCATCGGGGACTCCTGACTGATAGGGGGCGGGGGTCTCGGCGGCCGGTGAGGTGTGGTGCCTGCCGCGCGGGAGGACGATCGGAGAGCCCGACACCGGGTCGGGGACGACGAGCGCATCGAGATCGAACACCTCGCGGATGAGGTCGCGGGTCATGACGTCGTCAGGCGGCCCGGAGGCGACCACTCGACCGGAGCGCAGCGCGAACAGGTGGTCCGCGTACCGGGCCGCGAGGTTCATGTCGTGCAGCACCATCACGATCGTCGTGCCGCGGTCGCGGTTGAGGTCGGTCAGCAGGTCGAGCACCTCGATCTGATGCGCGACGTCCAGGAACGTGGTCGGCTCATCGAGCAGCAGGATGTCGGTCTCCTGGGCGAGCGCCATCGCGATCCACACCCGCTGGCGCTGACCGCCCGAGAGCTCATCGACCGAGCGGTCGGCGAATTCGGTCATGCCGGTCGCCGCGAGCGACTGCGCGACCACCCGGTAGTCGCGCTCGCTCCAGCGGGCGAGCAGCTTCTGGTGGGGGTGGCGGCCACGGCCGACGAGATCGGCCACGGCGATCCCCTCCGGCGCGATCGGACTCTGCGGAAGGAGCCCGAGAGTGCGCGCCACCTCCTTGGACGGCCGCGAGTGGAGCTGCTTGCCGTCCAGGAGCACGTGGCCCGAGCGCGCGGGGAGCAGGCGCGCGAGCGCACGCAGCAGCGTCGACTTGCCGCAGCCGTTCGCCCCCACGATCGCGGTGATCCGGCCGGGCGGAACGGCGAGGTCCAGTCCGTCGACGATCGTGCGGTCGCCGTACGCGAGCGTCAGCGCCTGCGCCGCGAGCGTGTGCGGCACGGCGGGGTCGTAGGTGTCGGTCATAGCGAGCCTCCGGAACGGTTCGTCCTGATGAGGAGGTAGATGAGGTAGGGGGCGCCGACCACGCCGGTGATGACGCCGACGGGGTACCGGCTGTCGAACGCGAACTGCCCGACGAGATCGGCCACGAGCACCAGCAGGGCTCCGACGAGTGCGGACGGCAGCAGGAGCGAAGCCCCCGATCCCATCAGCCGGGCCGCGATCGGACCAGCCATGAACGCCACGAAGGCGATGGGTCCCGTCGCCGCCGTCGCGAAGGCCAGGAGCGCCACGGCGGCCACGATCGCGACGACCCGCGTGCCGCGGATCGAGACTCCCAGGCTCGCGGCGGCGTCATCGCCCAGCCGGAGGACGCCGAGCCCGCGACCCTGCGCGAGCAGCGCCGGCACCAGCACGATGCCGGCGAGCGCGAGGGGGAGCACGACCGGCCAGCTGGCACCGTTGAGGCTCCCGGTCAGCCATCGCATCGCCGACTGAAGGTCCCACACGGCCGCTTCGGACAGCAGGTAGGTGACAGCGCTGTCGAGCATCGCGGCGACCCCGATCCCGATGAGGATCAGCCGCGTCCCGGCGAACCCGCCCTTGTTCGACAGCAGGTAGATGGCGAAGGCGGTGAGCAGTGCGCCGACGACGGCGAGCACAGACACCAGCGTCTCGCTGAGCGCGAGCACGACGATGCCGAACACGGCCGCGGCGCTCGCTCCCGAGGTGATGCCGATGATGTCGGGGGAGGCGAGCGGGTTGCGCAGCATCGTCTGGAAGGTGACGCCGGCGATGCCGAACGAGAAACCGGCCAGCAGCGCCAGCGTGGCCCGGGGGAGCCGCAGCTCGCCCACCGTGAACGTCGCTCCCGGGACGAACTCGCCCGCGAGGACGCGCACGACGTCGTCCAGTCCGTAGAAGGTCTGGCCGATCATGAGCGACAGCGTGAACAGGGCGAAGATCGCGGCGCCGAGGATACCCGTCACGAGCGCCCGCCGGCGGGACCGCCGACGGCGGCCGGCGATGACCGCCGCAACCGGGTCGGCACGGTTCGCGGCGCGCTGCGTCGTCGTGATCGTGCTCACAGCTCCCGCACCTTCTGACGGCGAACGATCCAGATGAAGAACGGGGCGCCGATGAGCGCCGTGATGATGCCGACCTCGATCTCGTCGGGCTTGGCCACGACTCGGCCCACGACGTCGGCCGCGACGAGGAGCCCTGCGCCGGCGATCGCCGAGAAGGGCAGCAGCCAGCGGTGATCGGTGCCGACGAGCAGTCGGCAGAGGTGGGGGATCACGAGTCCCACGAAGGCGATCGGACCTGCGACCGCCGTCGCGGCGCCGCAGAGGATCACCGCGCCCGCCGAGGCGATCAGACGCGTACGGAACACGTGCTCGCCGAGACCGGCTGCGAGATCGTCGCCGAGCGCGAGCGAGTTCATGCCGCGCGCGCACAGGAAGCACACGGCGGCCCCGACGGCGAGCACCGGTGCGACGATGGCGATGCGATCCCAGGTCGCGCCGCCGACGCCGCCGATCTGCCAGAACCGGAACGTCTCCATGATGTCGACCCGGGGGAGGAGGATCGCGCTGACCAGCGACATGAACGCGGCTGTCGCCGCTGCGCCGGCCAGCGCCAGCTTGAGCGGCGTCGCGCCGCCGCGGCCGAGCGACCCGACGGCATACACGAACACCGCGGCTCCCGCGGCTCCTGCGATCGCCATCGCCATGAACGCGTACGGGTCCGACATGCCGAAGAACGCGATGCCGATGACGACCGCGAGCGCGGCGCCGCCCGAGACTCCGAGGATGCCCGGGTCGGCGAGCGGGTTGCGGGTCACCGCCTGCATCGTGGCACCCGACAGCGCGAGTGCCGCGCCGACGAGCAGCGCGAGCGCGGTGCGCGGCAGACGGGCGACGACCGCGGCCTGCGCGACCCCGTCGACTCCGCCGCCGAGACCCGCGACGATGTCGTCGAACGAGACCTCGCGCACACCGAAGGCGACGGATGCCGCGCACAGCGCCGCGAGCACGGCGCACGCCACGACGAACCACAGCAGCCGCACCGCGACCGGACGCCGCAGCGATGCGGCGTCCGGCTCGGCCGCGACGGGCGTGGGGGTCTGCGTCAGGCTCACGGGCGGGCTCCGGCGGATTCTCGGACGACGGTGCGATCTGGGACGAAGCGGCTCTCGGGCCCGATCAGCCGAGCGCGCCGGCGAGGATCGCGAAGTACTCGTCGACGCCCCAGCCGATCGACAGCGGCGACGGGTTGGCCGACGCCGCGAGCGGGGTCGATTCCTCGAGGATCGCGATACGGCCTTCGGCGATCGCGGGGATCTGCGACAGCAGCGGGTCGGCCTGCAGCTGAGCGATGATCGAGCCGCTCGCGTCGCCGTAGGTCACGAACACGTCGATGTCGGCGAAGCGGTCGGCCTCCTCCGCGCTCACGCTGGCGTAGAAGGCCTCGCCGTCGGACTCCTCGGTGACCACCGCCGGTTCGGGCAGGCCCAGGCCCGTGAGGAAGCCGGGGCGCGTGTCGAGGCTGGTGTAGAAGCCGATCTGGCTGAAGTCGGAGGGGTCGATGTACGAGAACAGGACGGTGGAACCGGCGAGGTCGGGGTGATTCGCGAGCGCCGCATCGACGTCGTCGTGGAGCTCTTCGATCAGCGCCTCGCCCTCGTCCGCCAGGCCGATCGCCTGCGAGTTGAGGCGGATCATGTCTTCGTACGACGTGCCCCACGCCACCTCGGGGTAGGCCACGACCGGGGCGATCTTCGACAGCGTGTCGTACTCCTCCTGGGTGAGGCCGGAGTACGCGGCCAGGATGACGTCCGGCTGCGTGTCGGCGACCGCCTCGAAGTCGATGCCGTCGGTCTCGTCGAAGAGCACGGGAGTCTCGGCGCCGAGGTCTTCGAGCTTCTCTTCGACCCACGGCAGCACGCCGTCGCCGTCGTCGTCGCCCCACGTGACCTCGGCCATGCCCACCGGCACGACGCCGAGAGCGATCGGCACCTCCTGGTTCGACCACGACACCGTCGCGACGCGCTCCGGCTGCGACTCGATGACGGTCTCGCCGAAGGCGTGCTCGATGGTGACGGGGAACCCGCCCGACGCGGCGGTGCCCGCGCCGGCGGCGTCGGTGTCTGCCGCGCCCGCGCTGGCGCAGCCGACGAGGGCGACGGCGGTGAGCGCGGTCAGGGCGGTGGCGGCGGCGATGCGGATTCTGGGCACGACGATCTCCGGTTCGAGGAGGGGAAGTAAGGACAGCCTTACATTACCTGCGTCACTGAAAGTCCGCGAATCGTTGTTGCCGTGCATGACGGAGACCCCGGCCGACGGCCGGGGTCTCGATGGCGAACGCGGATGCCTCGATCCGAGGCATCCGGTCAGCTCTTCTTGCTCTCGTCGGCCTTCCGCACCAGGGCCCATGCGCCCGGGATGATCGCCGCGGCCAGCGCCGCCTTGACGATCCCGCCCAGGATGAAGGGGAGCAGCCCGACCTCCAGCAGCGCCCAGAACGAGAAGTCGAGGCCCATCACGACGTTCAGGATGAACGCCATGTAGGGGATGCCGAACAGGAACGGCACGACGCTGGCGGCCGCGAACCCGAGGAAGGCGAGTGCGGGGCGGCGATCCCATGCGCGCTCGGCGAACCAGCCGGCCACGAACGCGGCGACGATGAAGCCGATGATGAACCCGAAGCTGGGCTTGCCCACCGCGGCGACCGTACCGGTGAATCCGGCGAAGACCGGGAGTCCGGCCAGGCCCGCGAGCAGATACGTCGTGAGTGCTGCCGCTCCCCGCCAGGCGCCGAGCGCGGCTCCGACGACGATGACGCCCAGCGTCTGTCCGGTGATCGGCACGGGCCACAGCGGGATCTCGACCTGGGCGAGCAGCGCCACCACGGCGGCGCCGGCGACGACGAGCCCTGCGTCGAGCGTGAACGCGCGGATGCGGGAGGACGGGCGGGCGATGACGTCGGCGAGCACGCGGCGGGTGGGCGCGGACGGGGCGGCGATGGTTGACATGCGACTCAGCCTAGGGGTGGCTGTCGCACGCTTCTTGGACGGCATCCATCAATGAATCCAACTTCGGCTGTCCGGTTTCTACACCCCCGCGCCTCTGCCGCGCCGGGAGCGTGCGATCGGGCGACCTATACTGGGAGGCTGGCCGTTCGGCCACCACCCCCTCACTCCACCGACGGAACGGACCATTCGCTGTGCTCGCCGTGCACGACCTCGAGATCCGCGTGGGCGCCCGCGTGCTCATGTCGGACGTGTCCTTCCGCGTCTCCGACGGCGACAAGATCGGCCTGGTCGGGCGCAACGGCGCCGGCAAGACGACGCTCACGAAGGTGCTCGCCGGCGATCAGCTGCCCAGCGCCGGGCGCGTCGACCGCTCCGGAGAGCTCGGTTACCTGCCGCAGGATCCCCGTTCGGGTGACCCCGAGATGCTCGCACGTACGCGCATCCTCGACGCCCGCGGCCTCGGAACGCTCGCGATCGGCATGCACGAGGCATCCCACGCCATGGCCAGCGACGACGCCGACATCGCCGCCCGCGCGATGCGCAAGTACGCGAACCTCACCGAGCGGTTCGAAGCGCTGGGCGGCTACGCGGCGGAGGCCGAGGCCGCATCGATCGCGCACAACCTGTCGCTGCCCGACCGCATCCTGGATCAGCCCCTGAAGACGCTCTCGGGCGGCCAGCGCCGCCGCATCGAGCTCGCACGCATCCTGTTCTCGGACGCGGGGACGATGATCCTCGACGAGCCCACCAACCACCTCGACGCCGACAGCGTCGTCTGGCTGCGGGAGTTCCTCAAGGGCTACAAGGGCGGGCTCATCGTCATCAGCCATGATGTCGAGCTCGTCGGCGAGACGGTCAACAGGGTCTTCTACCTCGACGCGAACCGGCAGGTCATCGACGTCTACAACATGAACTGGAAGAACTACCTGCGTCAGCGGGTGGCCGACGAGGAGCGCCGCAAGAAGGAGCGCGCCAACGTCGAGAAGAAGGCGACGGCGCTGCAGCAGCAGGCCGCACGGTTCGGTGCGAAGGCGTCGAAGGCGGCGGCCGCTCACCAGATGGTCGCGCGTGCCGAGAAGATGCTGTCGGGTCTGGAGGAGGCGCGCCAGGAGGACCGGGTCGCCAAGCTCCGGTTCCCGAAGCCGGCGCCCTGCGGCAAGACCCCGATCACGGCATCCGGGCTGTCGAAGTCGTACGGGTCGCTCGAGATCTTCACCGACGTCGACCTCGCCATCGATCGCGGGTCGAAGGTCGTCGTGCTGGGGCTCAACGGTGCCGGCAAGACCACGCTGCTGCGCATCCTCGCGGGCGTGGACCGCGCCGACACCGGCGTCGTGGAACCCGGCCACGGGCTGAAGATCGGCTACTACGCCCAGGAGCACGAGAACCTCGACGTCTCACGGTCCGTGCTCGAGAACATGATGTCGGCCGCGCCCGACATCACCGCGACCGACGCCCGCAAGGTGCTGGGATCGTTCCTGTTCACCGGCGACGACGTGCTCAAGCCCGCCGGGGTCCTCTCGGGCGGGGAGAAGACCCGCCTGTCGCTGGCGACCCTCGTCGTGTCGTCGGCGAACGTGCTGCTCCTGGACGAGCCGACGAACAACCTCGACCCCGCGTCACGCGAAGAGATCCTCGGCGCGCTCGCGCACTACGAGGGCGCCGTCATCCTGGTCTCGCACGACGAGGGCGCCGTCGAAGCGCTCAACCCCGAGCGGGTCCTCATCCTGCCGGACGGCGTCGAAGACATCTGGGGCCGCGACTACGCCGACCTGGTGTCGCTCGCCTAGCTGCAGCGCCCGCGTCAGCGGCCGGCGGCGTCGAGGATCGCGTCCTCGTCCTCGGCGTCGCGATCACGGCGGGGCCGGGATGCCGGAACCGCCGCTGCTCCGGAATCCTGTGCGGCATCCTCCTCCGCTTCTTCGCGCCGGTGGCGGCGCTCGGTGCGGATCACGTAGCCGATGAAGATGAACCCCATCACCGCGAAGAGGATCCACTGGATCGCGTACGACAGGTGCGGGCCGGGGTCCTCCGACGGGGACTCGAGCGCATGCGGAGCAGTCGCCGGTGCAGGATCCTCCGACACGAGCACTCCGTAGGCGCTGAGCTCCAGGGCCTCGCCGACGTCCGGGCCCATCGTCTCGGCCACCAGCGCCAGGTTGATCGTGGGCACCTGGCCCTCCGGTGCCGAGCGGCCCGAGGAGGGAAGAGGTTCGCCGGGGCGCAGTCGCGCGATCACCGTCACGTCGCCCCCGGGAGGTGCCGGGACGGCATCCGGTTCGGGCTGATCCTGCCCGGGAGGCACCCAGCCGCGGTCGATCAGCAGTACGCGGCCGTCGTCGAGGTGGAACGGCACGAGCACCTCGAACGCGGCGGTGCCGCCGTGGGGCCGGTTGCGCACAAGGAGCTGCTCTTCGGTGACGTACCGGCCGGTGAGCCGCACCGGCAGCCATTCGTCCTGCCGCTCGAGCTCCTCGCCCGACGGGATCGCCTCGGCGAGCGGGACCGGCTCGGCGTCGTAGTTCCGATCGACGAGTGCGAGCTGCGCCGCGCGCTCCTCGTTGCGAGAGAACTGCCAGTTCGACAGGAACGCGCACGCGACGGCGAACACGACGGCCAGGGCGATGTAGATCGCCCAGCGGCCGGCGCGGGGAAGGCTCTGCATGCTGACGCCGCGCTGCGGGCTCATCCTGCCGCTCCGCCAGGTCGTCCGGGTGAGTCCGTCCCCGGTGCTCCCGCGGCGGCGGTGCCGGCCGATTCGAGCGGCGCGACGACGACCGGGAAGTCACGGGCCTCGAGGAAGCCCTGAAGGTAGTCGCGGTGCTCGTCGCACGCGACCCACGTCTTCGTCCGGTCGGCGGCGTGGATGCGGGGATTGCGCCAGTCGATGCGCCATCGCGCGCGGACGCGGCATCCGGCTCGCGAGCAGGTCGCGTCCGCGACCGGCTCGTCGGCCGTGGGGATCATGCCGCCTCGCCGGGCCGTGGGGGACCGCCGGGGTGGGAGGAGTCCGGCGCGGTCGTATGAGGCGTCTCTTCGACGCGGATGACGCGCGGGGCCGTCTCCGCGGGGTGCACGGGCGGCGGGAGAGCCGGGCCCGGGTCCTCGCGCCGGTTGCGCCGCGCCTCGTTGCCGACGTTCGCGGAGACGACCGCGACGTACGGCAGGAAGATCGCCGCGGCGCCCAGCAGCCACGTGTACCAGCTGTAGGGGGTGATGAGCACCATGGCCAGGAGGCACGCGATGCGCACGCCCATCATGATCAGATATCTCGCCGAACGCGCGCCGACGTCGTCGCGTGGGGCACGCGGCAGGGAGGTCGCCGACGGGGCGCGGTTCGAGCTCTTCACGGTGGTTCCAGCGTACGCCGATCCGGCCGCGAGATCGCCGTCAGGAGCTGTACGTGCCGTACTCGTAGGTGTACGGGATCATCAACGCGATGAAGCCGAAGAACGCGATGATCCCGATGATCCACAGGCCGAGGCCGACATAGCCGACGATGGTGCCTGCGAGCGCCATGCCCCGTCCGTTCTCGCCGTTCGTCTTGAGCTGGTTCAGCGAGATGTGCCCCATGATGACGGCGGCGATCGAGCCGATGATCGGCAGCAGGCCGATGAAGCCGACGATCGAGGCGACGAGCGAGACGATCGCGAGCACGTTGGTCTTGGGCTGCGCGCCGTACCCGTAGCCGTAGGCGGGTGCGGCGCCGTAGGGCTGCCCGTACTGCGGAGCCGCACCGTACGGCGCGGCCGCCGGAGCGGCGCCCGGCGTTCCGTACGCCGGAGGAGCCGCGGGCGCACCGTAGGCGGGTGGCGGCGGCGGGTAGGCGCCCGGGGTCTGCTGCCCTGCCGGAGCGGCCGGCGGTGCCGGCGGCTGGGATCCCGGCTCCGGAGTGGGGTTCGAGGCGTTGCTGTCGCTCACGGCGTGCCTTTCTTCGATGCGTGCCCCCAGCGTCCCAGCGCACCGGGAAGGTGTCAATTCCGGCGCCGCTAGGCTGGTCCGGATCTGTCACAGAACCCCGGGAGCACCACATGTCCACCGATCGCGTCGTCCTCGTCACCGGCGGAAACCGCGGCATCGGCCGTGCCATCGCCGAACGTTTCGTCGCAGAGGGGTACAAGGTCGCCGTGACGGCACGATCGGGCGAAGGACCCGAGGGGACGCTGACCGTGCGTGCGGACGTGACGGATGCCGCGGCCGTCGACGCCGCGTTCACCGAGGTCGAGAGCGCACTCGGCCCGGTCGAGATCGTCGTGGCCAACGCGGGCATCACGAAGGACACGCTGCTGCTGCGGATGACCGAGGACGACTTCGACAGCGTCGTGGCGACCAACCTCGGCGGGGCGTTCCGCGTCGTCAAGCGCGCGTCGAAGGGAATGCTGCGTGCGCGGTGGGGGCGCGTCATCCTCATCTCGAGCGTCGTGGGGCTGTACGGATCCGCCGGCCAGATCAACTACGCGGCCTCCAAGAGCGCCCTGGTCGGCTTCGCGCGCTCGCTGACCCGTGAGCTCGGCGCACGCGGCATCACGGCGAACGTCGTCGCCCCCGGTTTCATCGAGACCGACATGACCGCGGAGCTGCCCGAAGAGACGCAGGCCGAGTACAAGAAGAACATTCCCGCGGGTCGCTTCGCCACGGCCGGCGAGGTCGCCGGTGTCGTGGCGTGGATGGCGTCGGACGACGCCGCCTACGTCTCGGGTGCGGTCATCCCGGTCGACGGCGGCCTCGGCATGGGGCACTGACCCCTGCCGCGCGGCGCTACTCGATCCGGCGGATCGCGCGGAGGATCGCCTCAGCCAGCGCGCCGGGCCGCGACGCCTGCGGCCAGTGCCCGGTCGGCTCGTCGTCGGCACCGAGCTGGATGATGTCGAGATCCTCGAGCGCGGCGAGCTCGGACGCCCATGCGGGCGCCTCCTGAATGATCGCGCGGATCTGAGCCTCGGGCACCGTGCTCGTGATCATCGTGGCGGGCACGGCGCGCCGGCGCTCGTCGCCGAGCCGGATGGCGTCGCTCGGAACCCGCTCGGGCACCGACTTCACGCGGGCGCCGAGCTCGGCGCGGGTCTGCTCGTCGAGATCGGCGACCTCGCCCTCTTCGAACGAGTCCCAGCCGGGGAACGGGACGACCCCGTCCACCACCGGGAAGTCCCAGATCGAGCCGCCGTCGGTGGGCGGGAACGTGTCGACGAAGACGACGCGCGCGACGCGCTCCGGGCGCGCATCGACCGCGCCGTAGACGACGTTCCCGCCGCCGGAGTGGCCGACGAGCACGATGTCGCCGTCGTGGCGGTCGATCTCGGCGACGGTCGCATCGACCCAGTCGGCGATGCCGATCCCGGCGCTGCGCGACGCGGGCTCGCCCACGCCGGGCATCGTGAGCGGGTGCGTGCGGTGGCCGGCGGCCTCCAGCGCCGGCGTCACCTCGCCCCATGTCGACGCGTCGAGCCAGAGACCGGGAACGAGGATGATGTTCATGCTGCGAAACTACCCGCGGCCTCCGACACGCGGGAGGGTCACGGCAGCATCGGGATGACCTCGCTCAGGTCCACGGGGCCTACGATGAGGTCGGCGCTCGCGCGGACGGCGGGCTTGGCGTTGAAGGCGAGTCCGAGCCCGGCGGCGGCCATCATGACGAGATCGTTGGCCCCGTCGCCGATCGCGATCGTCCGGCTGTGGGCGACGCCGTGCCGGTCGGCCCACTCGCGCAGCGCGGCCGCCTTGCCCGCGGCATCCACGATCGCGCCGTCGACGGCGCCGGTCAGCACCCCGCTTGATGCGGCGAGGCGATTGGCACGCCAGACATCGACGCCGAGGTCGGGGGCGACGGTGTCGAGGATCTCGTGGAACCCGCCCGAGACCACCCCGACGACCCCGCCGCGTCGGTGGACGGCGGCGATCAGCTCGCGTACGCCCGGCGTCGGCTCGATGCGTGCCAGCACCCGCTCGAACGCCGCGACCGGCACGCCCTCGAGCTTCGTGACCCGCGAGCGCAGGCTGGTCGCGAAGTCCACCTCGCCGCGCATCGCGGCCTCCGTCGCGGCGGCCACCTCCGCACCGCGTCCGGCCTCGTCGGCGATGAGCTCGATGACCTCGTTGCGGATCAGGGTCGAATCGGCGTCGAGGACGACGAGGAAACGCGCGGATCGAGGCATCCCACCACGCTAGCGGGCGCGGATCGGCGCCGGAGAATCGCCGGTCACCGTTCGACGCGGATGCCCTTGCCGACCACCGTGATGCCGCTGTCGGTCACGGTGAAGCCGCGCGCGAGGTCGCGTTCGCGGTCGACGCCGACGGTCGCACCCTCTTCCAGCACGACGTTCTTGTCGAGGATCGCGCGGTGGATGCGCGCGCCCGCGCCGACGTGCACGTAGTCGAACAGCACCGAGTCGGTGAT
The DNA here is from genome assembly GCF_015277855.1 of Microbacterium cremeum. NCBI lineage: Bacteria > Bacillati > Actinomycetota > Actinomycetes > Micrococcales > Microbacteriaceae > Microbacterium > Microbacterium cremeum. Next base: position 2,095,883 of record NZ_CP063812.1, on the reverse strand, counting down.
CGTCGACCCGCCGCCGGCGAGCGTCCACGGGCCCACGACGCTGCGCTCGAGATGCGTCCCCGAGAGCACCGACCCGAGCGAGACGATCGAGTCGATCGCGTTGCCGATGCGGCCGACCGAGTCGCGCACGAACTTGGCCGGCGGCGAGTTGACCGCCTGCGAGTGGATCGGCCAGTCGGTGTTGTACAGGTTGAACACCGGGAGGGTCGAGATGAGGTCGCGGTGCGCATCGAAGAACGAGTCGATCGTGCCAACGTCGCGCCAGTAGTAGCGGTCGCGATCGGTCGAGCCGGGCACATCGTTGCGGTTCATGTCGTACACGCCCGCCTCGCCGCGGCCGACGAAGTAGGGGATGATGTCGCCGCCCATGTCGTGGTTCGACGTCGGCAGCTCGCCGTCGTGCTCGACAGCCTCGACCAGCGCATCGGTGTCGAAGATGTAGTTGCCCATCGAGGCGAGCACCTGGTCGGGGGCGTCGGCGAGGCCCGTCGCATCCAGCGGCTTCTCGAGGAACTGGTTGATCCGCACCGGGTCGTCCTTGTCGACGTCGATCACCCCGAACTGGTTCGCGAGCGAGATCGGCTGACGGATGCCGGCGACCGTGGCGCGCGCGCCGGATTCGATGTGCGCGGCCAGCATCTGACGGAAGTCCATGCGGTACACGTGGTCGGCGCCGATCACGACGACGATGTCGGGCTGCTCGTCGATGATGAGGTTGAGGCTCTGCAGGATCGCGTCGGCCGAACCCGAGAACCACCGCTTGCCGAGACGCTGCTGGGCGGGCACGGACGCGACGTACGAGTCGAGCAGCGCCGACATCCGCCAGGTCTGCGAGATGTGGCGGTCGAGGCTGTGGGACTTGTACTGCGTGAGGACGACGATCTGCCGCAGCCCCGAGTTGATGAGGTTCGAGATCGCGAAGTCGATGAGCCGGTACTGCCCGCCGAACGGGACGGCAGGTTTCGCGCGATCCGCGGTCAGCGGCATCAGCCGCTTGCCTTCGCCGCCGGCGAGGATGATTCCGAAGACCTTGGGTGCTGCTGGCATGGCCCCCACACTATGACCCCTGGAGCCGGTGTACTAGCGTTCGAGACATGCGAGTCGACATCGTCACCAAGGAGTACCCGCCCGAGATCTACGGGGGCGCAGGGGTGCATGTGACGGAGCTCGTGAAGGCCCTGCGGGAGAGCGTGGACGTGCGCGTCCGCGCCTTCGGGGGCGAGCGCGACGAAGACGGCACGAGCTCGTACGGCGTGCCCGCCGAGCTCGCCGAGGCCAACGCCGCGGTGCAGACCCTGGGCACCGATCTCGAGATCGTGACGGATGTCGCCGGCGCCGACGTGGTGCACAGCCACACCTGGTACGCGAACTTCGCCGGGCATCTCGCGTCGATGCTGCACGGCATCCCGCACATCGTCACGGCGCACAGCCTGGAGCCGCTGCGGCCCTGGAAGGCCGAGCAGCTGGGCGGCGGCTACGCGGTGTCGAGCTGGATCGAGAAGTCGGCGTACGAGGGCGCCGCGGCGATCGTCGCGGTCAGCGGGGGCATGCGCGACGACATCCTGCGCAGCTACCCGGCGCTCGATCCCGCCCGTGTGCGCGTCATCTACAACGGCATCGACGTGCAGGCGTGGCATCCGGTGGAGGATGCCGAGCTGCTGCGCGAGCTCGGCATCGACCCCGAGCGGCCCTCGGTGGTGTTCGTCGGGCGCATCACGCGCCAGAAGGGCCTCCCGTACTTCCTCCGCGCGGCCGAGCGGCTGCCCGCCGATGTCCAGGTGATCCTGTGCGCGGGCGCTCCCGACACGCCGCAGATCATGGCGGAGGTCGAGGGGCTCGTGCGGGGCCTCCAGCAGACGCGCGAGGGCGTGGTGTGGCTGGACCGCATGCTGTCGCGTCACGAGCTGTGCGCCATCCTGACCGCCGCGACGACCTTCGTCTGCCCGTCGGTGTACGAGCCGCTCGGCATCGTGAACCTCGAGGCGATGGCGTGCGGGGCGGCGGTCGTCGGCACCGCGACCGGCGGGATCCCCGAGGTCGTCGTCGACGGCGTCACGGGGCGTCTCGTGCCCATCGAGCAGGTGCAGGACGGCACCGGCACGCCGATCGATGCGGAGCGCTTCGTGTCCGACCTCGCGCGCGTGCTCACCGAGGTCGTGAGCGATCCGGAGCGCGCCCGCGCCTATGGCGCGGCCGGTCGGCAGCGCGCGACCGACGACTTCAGCTGGCAGCGGATCGCCGACCAGACCGCCGCGCTGTACGCGGAGGTCGCTGCCGGCGGCCGATAGGCTAGCGGCATGCCCGAGGTGCTCGAATACTCCGACGTCGTCGTCCGCCGAAACGCCCGGAACATCGTCGATCACCTGGACTGGACCGTCCGCGACGACGAACGGTGGGTCGTGCTGGGGCCCAACGGCGCCGGCAAGACCACGGTGCTGCAGATGGCCGACACCCTGATCCACCCGACCTCGGGCGTCGTGACGATCCTGGGGGAGCGGCTCGGCCGCACCGACGTCTTCGAGCTGCGTCCGCGCATCGGGTTCGCCTCTTCGGCCATGGCACGTCGCGTGCCGCCCGAAGAGACGGTGCTCGACGTCGTGCTCACGGCCGCGTACTCGGTGCTCGGCCGCTGGCGCGAGGATTACGAGGACATCGACGAGCGCCGTGCGCTGCGCGTGCTCGCCGAGTGGCGGCTCGACCACCTCGCCGATCGCACGTTCGGCACGCTGAGCGACGGCGAGCAGAAGCGCGTTCAGATCGCGCGCGCCGTCATGACCGACCCCGAGCTGCTGCTGCTCGACGAGCCGACCGCGAGCCTCGACCTCGGCGCGCGGGAGGAGCTGCTGGCGCTCCTCGGCGGATACGCGCAGGCACCCACCACGCCCGCGATGATCATGGTCACGCACCACGTCGAGGAGATCCCGGTCGGCTTCACGCACGTGCTGCTGCTGCGCGACGGCCAGGCTGTGGCATCCGGCCCCATCCGCGACACCCTCACCGGCGACGCGCTCACCGAGACGTTCGGGGTGCCGATCCAGCTCTCCGAGGACGGCGGTCGCTTCGCCGCCCGCGCCACTCTCTGAGCCACGGCGCCGACGGATTCCGCGGGCGGGGTCCGAGGCTGATAGAATCGTTGTTTGGTGCGTTCGCACCCCAGACTTTGACCGCACTGGCAAAATCCAGTGCACCATCCTCAAAGGACCATCATGAAGACTGACATGCACCCCGACTACCAGGCCGTCGTGTTCCGCGACCTCGGCTCGGGCGAGACGTTCCTGACCCGTTCGACGGTGACCAGCGACAAGACGATCGAGCTCGACGGCGTCGAGTACCCCGTCATCGACGTCGAGATCTCGTCCGCGTCGCACCCGTTCTACACGGGCAAGCAGCGCATCATGGACTCGGCCGGCCGCGTCGAGAAGTTCAACCAGCGCTTCAAGAACTTCGGCTCCAAGTAAGCCGTCACCCGCTTCGGCGGCGCTTCACGACCGATCACCGGTCCGGCTCCGCCCACATCGACCCCCGCCTCGGCGGGGGTCGATGTGCGTCGGGGGTCAGCGGATCGGCCAGCGCCCGTCGAGGCGGTCGTCGGGGTCGAGGCGCCCGATCTGGATGAAGTAGTCGGTCAGGCTCGCGGCCTGGGCTCGCGCCCAGGCGACCTGCCGCGTGTGCAGCTCGTCGACGGTGTCGGGCAGCCAGGGCGCGAACCGCTCGGCGAGCGCCTGCGCGACCCGGCCGGCGGCGACCGCGTCGGCCGAGGCGTCGTGGGCGCCGTCGAGACGCACGGCGTAGTGCGCGGCGACGACCTGGAGGGTGCGCTTTCCCCGTCGCCACCGGTCGTAGGCCTTGTCGACGACGAGCGGGTCGATCACCGGGAACGGGTCGTCGATCGGGGCGATGCCGTGGCGGAGTGCTTCGTACTTCAGCAGCGAGAAGTCGTACGGCGCGTTGTACGCGACGACCGGGATCCCCGCGTCCAGCAGCGCGCGCACGGCCTCGACGACCTCGGTCACGACGGCGACCGCGGGGCGTCCCTCGGCGCGCGCCCGCTCGGTCGTGATGCCGTGGATCGCGCTGGCGCCTTCGGGGATCGGGACACCGGGGTCGGCGAGCCAATCGCGCGCGCGGACGACGGAGCCCGACGCGTCGAGCAGGCCCACGTGCGCGGTGACGATCCGGTCGGCGGTGACGTCGACGCCCGTCGTCTCGAGGTCGAAGACGCCGACCACGCGCGTCCACTCGGGACTGTCGAACAACGACAGCTGCTCCGGGGGCGAGGGCTTCATGCCCCTTACGGTATGCACGCCCTGCGACATCGGCGGCGAGGCGCTCCGGACGCCGGGACGGCGGCGCGCTCGTAGACTCGACGGGTGGCCGCCGCGAACCCGTACTCACCGCTCCTCGACGAGATCCCCGTCGAGCGGCACGAGGTCGCGGTGCTCGGCGGCACCACCGCCTACTGGGTGTACGGCCCGGCCGACGCCGACGTGACGATCGTGGCCGTGCACGGCTTCCGCGGCGAGCACCACGGACTCGAGCCGGTCGTCGCTCACCTCGCAGGCATCAGGGTCGTCTCTCCCGACCTGCCGGGGTTCGGTGAGACCGGTCCCGTGCCGGGACGCACCCACGATCTCGACCTGTACGCGCAGTGGCTCACCGACTTCGCAGCGGCGGTCGCGCCGGGTGCCGTCATCCTGGGGCACTCGTTCGGCTCGATCGTGGTGGCGGCCGCCGTCGCCGGCGGACTCGAGACGCCGCGCGTGATCCTCGTGAACCCGATCGGCGCGCCGGCGCTCGAAGGGCCGAGAGGCGTGCTGACGCGGCTCGCGGTCTTCTACTACTGGGCGGGCGCGCGCCTGCCGCACCGCGTCGGCGAGGCGCTGCTGCGCAACGGACTCATCGTGCGCGCGATGAGCGTGTCGATGGCGAAGACCCGGGACCCCGGCATCCGTCGGTTCGTGCACGACCAGCACGACACGTACTTCTCGCGGTTCGCCGACCGCGATGTGCTGCACGACGCGTTCCTCGCGTCGGTGTCGCACGACGTCCGCGAGTTCGCTCCGCGCATCGGGCAGCCGACGCTGCTGGTGGCCGCCCAGCGCGACGACATCACGCCGATCGAGGCCGAGCGGCGTCTGGCGACGATGTTCCCCGACGCGGAGCTGATCGAGATCCCGGATGTCGGGCACCTCATCCACTACGAGACGCCGGCTCCGGCCGCCGCCGCGATCACGCGGTTTCTCGCGCCTTCCGGCGCCGATACGCGTTGACGTTCATGCGGTTGCCGCAGTTGCCGGTGTCGCAGTAGCGCTTCGAGCCGTTCTTGGAGAAGTCCACGTAGACGCCGAGGCAGTCGTCGGCGGCGCACACGCGGACGCGGTCGTACTCGTCGGCGCGGATGACGTCGACGAACGCCATTGCGGCTTCGACCAGGATGCGGGTGGCGAGCGGGGCGTCGTCGCTCGTGGCGTGGATGTGCCAGTCGTAGTCGTCGTGGATCACGAGGCGGGGGAGAGCCTCGCCGTCGCGGAGCATGCCGTTCACGAGCGGGACCGCGCCCTCGCGGTCGACATCCCACAGCTGCCGCAGGCGCGGGCGGATGGCGCGGATCGCGGCGAGTTCGTCGTCGTCGTGGCGGATCACGCCGGTGTAGGGGTTCACGCGCAGGTACGCGTCGAAGTCCTCCCGGGTCTGCAGGGTGTCCTCGCCGTCGTACCCGGGAAGCGTGTTGACCAGGTATGCGGCGGCCCGGAGGCTCTGCTCCGTGTCATGGATGAAGACCATGTTGACTCCTGACATCGACGTCGCTACTGTCACCAGTGTAAGCACGTTTCACTCCTGACAGTCGGATGCCGCCCATGACCGTTTCGACCGCGTCCCTGCCCGTGATCGCTCCGGGCGGCGCCGGTGCCGCCGGCGCGCGGCTGCGCACGTCCGGCCTTGTCCTCGGCATCGTGTCGGCCCTGGCGTTCTCGTCGAGCGGGCCGTTCGTCAAGCCGCTCCTCGAGGCGGGGTGGTCGCTCGGCGCGGCGCTCCTGGTGCGCATGGGGGTCGCCGGCATCGTGCTCTCGCCCGCCCTCTTCCTCGCGATCAGGCGCCGGCGCGGATTCCTCCGGCGGCACTGGCGCCTCATCGTCGCGTTCGGGCTCATGCCGGTGCTCGGCTGTCAGCTCTTCTTCTTCTCCGCGATGCAGCGGATGCCGGTGGCCGTGGCCCTGCTGATCCAGTACCTCGCCCCGGTCATGCTCGTCCTGTGGGTGTGGGCGCGCACGCGCAAGGCACCGTCGGCGCTCGTGCTGGGGGGATCGGTCGTCGCGATCGTCGGCCTGGTGCTCGTGGTCGACATCTCCGGTGCGTCGTTCGACCTCGTCGGCACGCTGTTCGCCCTGGCGGCGGCGGTGTGCGTGTGCGCGTACTTCGTCATCTCGGAGCGCGCCGGCGACGATCTTCCGCCCCTCGCCCTCGCCGCGAGCGGTCTGCTGACGGGTGCCATGGTGATGGGAGTGCTGTGTCTCACCGGGATCATGCCGTTCCAGGCGCCCGCGGTCTCGGTCGAGCTCGCCGGCGTTGCGGTGCCGTGGTTCGTGCCGATGCTGTGGGTCGCGGCGGTCGCGACGACGCTCGGGTACGCGTTCGGTGTCATGGCGGTGCCGCGCATCGGCTCGCGCGTGGCCTCGTTCGTCGGGCTGTCGGAGGTCCTCTTCGCACTCGGGTTCGCGTGGCTGCTCCTGGGCGAGGTGCCGGCGCCGGTCCAGTTCATCGGCGGCGCGCTGATCCTCGTGGGGGTCGTCCTGGTGCGTGCGGACGCCTCGGCGACCGCGAGCCGCGAGACGGCGCCGAGCATGCCGTCGTGATCGCGGCGGCCGTCGATCCTCAGTCCCGGCGCGCCAGCTCCATGAGCGGCGTCACGCGGTGCTCGATGACCTCGCCCATCACCAGCGACGTCTCGGTGCGCTCGACACCCTCGATCGCCAGGATGCGCGCGTCCGTGTCGAACAGATGCTGAGTGTCGCGGCACGCGACGCGCACGAGCAGGTCGATCTGACCTGAGAGTCCGTGGGCCTGCACGACCTCCGGCACGCGGGCGAGTTCGACGGCGATGCGGGGGAGGTCGGCCTGGCGCACGATCACGCTGATGAAGGCCTCGATCGGGAACCCCAGCGCGGTCGACGAGATGGCGCGCTCGTACGAGAGGAACACGCCCGAGCGGTCCAGGCGCGCCATGCGCGCCTGGACGGTGTTGCGTGACAGCCCCAGGCGTTCGGCGAGGGCGACGACGGTCGCGCGGGGGTCGGCGGAAAGCGCTGCGAGCAGCTCGAGGTCGACGTGGTCCAGGGCACCCATAGTGCGAAACGTTAGCACGGTCTTGTCGGCCCCTAGTTGTCAACATGCTCAAAGAGGCGCCGAATGCTTGAGCGAGGTGCGATGCGGACGTAGCCTCGAATAAGCCGGCGACGCAGCCGGTGGCCACGACGCGAACCCCCACGAAGGACCTTCGCACGAGGAGTGATGACGATGACGCACACCCTGACCCCCACAGCGGATCTCGCCTCCGGCATCGAGGATGTCGCGCGACTGCTGACTCCCGACGGCGAGCGCATCGCCGACCCCGACCTCGACCGCTGGGTGGAGGATGTCGATGCGTCCGTGCTCCGCGGTCTGTACCGCGACATGGTGCTGGTGCGTCGCATCGACACCGAGGGCGTCGCCCTGCAGCGGCAGGGACAGCTCGCCCTGTGGCCGCCGTGCCAAGGGCAGGAGGCGACCCAGGTCGGCACCGCCCGCGCGCTGCGCGCGGACGACTTCGCCTTCCCGAGCTACCGCGAGACCGGCGTCGTGCACGTGCGCGGCGCGAAGCCCGCCGACTTCGTGCTGGCGTGGCGCGGCGAGGAGCACTCGACCTACAACCCGTACGAGATCAACACCGCGACGCAGCAGATCATCATCGGTGCGCAGTCGCTGCACGCCGTGGGCTACGCGATGGGCATCCAGCGCGACGGCACCGACCAGGTCTCGGTGGCGTACTTCGGCGATGGAGCGTCGAGCCAGGGCGATGTGAACGAGGCGATGGTGTTCGCCTCGTCCTACCGCTCGCCCGTCGTGTTCGTGTGCGTCAACAACCACTGGGCGATCTCCGAGCCGGTGACGGTGCAGGCCAAGTACCCGATCGCGGGGCGTGCCCCGGGATTCGGCATCCCGAGCATGCGGGTCGACGGCAACGACGTGCTGGCGTGCCTCGCCGCGATGCGCTGGGCGCTCGACCACGCGCGCCGCGGGAACGGCCCCGCCTTCATCGAGGCCGTGACGTACCGGATGGGCCCGCACACCACCTCCGACGACCCGACGCGCTACCGCGACAAGGAAGAGGTCGAGACCTGGCGTCGCCGTGACCCGATCTCCCGCCTCGAGGCGCTGCTGCGCGCACAGGGCGAGTTCGACGACGCATTCGCCGCGAGCGTCGAGGCCGACGCGGACGCGCTGGCGCGCGAGGTGCGCGAGGCGGCGATGAGCGCGACCACGCGCGAGCCGCTCACGATGCTCGACCATGTGTACGCCGAGCCGCACTCCGGCATCGATGAGCAGCGCGCCTGGTTCGGCGCGTACCTCGACGGCTTCGCCTCGGCGCAGGCCGGTGCCGAGGAGGTGGCCCGATGACGCAGCTGACGATGGCGAAGTCCATCAACGAGGGTCTTCGCCGCGCGATGGCGGATGACCCCAAGGTGCTCGTGATAGGAGAGGACATCGGCAAACTGGGCGGTGTCTTCCGCATCACCGACGGACTGCAGGCCGAGTTCGGCGCGGACCGCGTGATCGATACGCCGCTCGCGGAGGCGGGCATCGTGGGCACTGCCGTCGGGCTCGCCTTCCGCGGGTACCGGCCGGTGGTCGAGATCCAGTTCGACGGCTTCGTGTATCCGGCGTTCGACCAGATCGTGTGCCAGGTCGCGAAGCTGCACTACCGCACCCGCGGCAACGTCACGATGCCGATCACGATCCGCATCCCGTGGGCGGGCGGAGTCGGTGCCGCCGAGCACCACTCGGAGTCGCCCGAGGCCTACTTCGTGCACACGTCGGGGCTGCGCGTCGTCGCGGTGTCGAACCCGCAGGACGCGTACGTGATGCTGCGGCAGGCGATCGCGTCGAACGATCCGGTGGTGTACTTCGAGCCGAAGCGGCTCTATCACACCAAGGGTGAGGTCGACCTCGGCGTCGACCTCGCGGACGCCCCGCCGATGGGCCTCGCGCGCGTGGCCCGCGAGGGCACCGACGTCACCCTCCTGACCTACGGCTCGCAGGTCGGCATCGCACTGGACGCCGCGACCGCGGCCGAGGACGACGGCGTCTCGATCGAGGTCATCGACCTGCGTTCGATCTCGCCGGTCGACTACCGCACCGTCACCGCCTCGGTGCGCAAGACCGGCCGGGTCGTCGTGACCCACGAGGCTGCACGCGAAGCGGGCGTCGGCGCGGAACTCATCGCGAGCGTCACCGAGCGCTGCTTCCACTACCTCGAGGCGCCGCCGCAGCGCGTCACCGGCCACGACATCCCCTACCCGCCGGCGAAGCTCGAGAAGCACCACCTGCCGGATCTCGACCGCATCCTCGACGCCGTGGATCGCGTGCTCGACCGGCCCAACAGCCTGACGGGGGTGTTCGAGCAGTGACCGTCCAGGACTTCCGCCTCCCCGATCTCGGCGAAGGGCTTCCCGAGGCCGAGCTCGTGCAGTGGCTCGTCGCCGAGGGCGACACCGTCGCTCTGAACCAGACGATCGCCGAGGTCGAGACCGCCAAGGCCGTGGTCGAGCTGCCGTCGCCCCACGCCGGCACCGTGACGGCGCTGCACGCCGCCCCCGGAGATGTCGTCGCCGTGGGGTCCGTGCTCATCTCGTTCGACACCGGCGCCGATGCCGATGCGCCGACGCCCGCCCCTGCGCAGGCCCCCGCGACGGCCCCCGCGACGACCGGCTCGAGTGAGCCCGCCCCGGAGCCGGCCGCCGAGCCGAATCTCGTCGGCTACGGCGCCGCGCCGCGCGGGGCCGGACGCCCGCAGCGCCGCGCGCGTGCGGCCGGCAGCCGTCCTGCCGCGAGCGACACCGCCGTCCTCGAGGCGGCACCTCACGATGCGATCCAGCTCGGCGACACCGACCGGCCGGTCGAACGCCCGCGTTCGACGCCGCCGGTGCGGCGGTTCGCCAAGCAGCTCGGGATCGACCTCGCCCTCGTGGAGGCGACCGGTGCGTCCGGGGTCATCACGCGCGCCGACGTCGAGGCGTACGCCGAGCGCGTGGGCAAGGCCACGACGGCGGCACCGGCCGAGGCCGCGCCGGCGGAGCGGTTCGAACCGCTCGGTGCGCAGGCGCCGCGGGAGCGGACGACGCGCACGCCGATCCGCGGGGTCCGCAAGCACACCGCCGAGGCCATGGTGCGCAGCGCCTTCACGGCGCCGCACGTGACGACGTTCGTCACGGTCGACGTCACCGAGACGATGGCGCTCCTCGCGTCGTTCAAGGCCGACCGTGCACTCGCCGAGCACCGCATCGGCATCCTCGCCGTCGCCGCGAAGGCCGTGTGTCTCGCGCTCGGCCGCCACCCGGGTCTGAACTCGCGATGGGACGAGGAGGCGGGCGAGATCGTGGAGCACCACTACGTGAACCTCGGCATCGCCGCCGCGACCGGACGCGGCCTCGTGGTCCCCAACATCCGCGATGCTCAGGAGCTGAACCTCGTCGAGCTCGCCGACGCCATCCGCGCACTGGCCGAGACCGCGCGCGCCGGCAAGACCGCGCCGGCCGACATGATGGGCGGCACGTTCTCGATCACGAACGTGGGAGTGTTCGGTGTCGACGCCGGAACGCCGATCATCAACCCGGGAGAGGCCGGCATCCTCGCGCTCGGCGCTGTGCGGCGCCAGCCGTGGGAGCATCGCGGCGAGATCGCACTGCGCGACGTCATGACGCTCGCGCTGTCGTTCGACCATCGACTGGTCGACGGCGAGCAGGGGTCGCGATTCATGGTCGAGGTCGCCGACGTGCTGCGCGAGCCCGGGCGGGCCATGCTGCTGAGGTGAGCCGGCAGGGGGGTGGGATGCCGCGGCCCTGCGACGGCGGCCGCGCCGCGGCATCCCCGCCCTGCCGTCAGAGGGAGTGCGCCCGGGCGCGGCCGCGATCTCGTCGCGGATCGCGGCGTCGGCGGGCGCCCGGGAGCCGGCTTCAGGCCATCAGGGCGGCGCGCGCCATCGTCTGCAGGATGCTGCGAACGTCGCGTTCGGCCGCATGCGCGCGCAGCGCGCGGGAGGTGTGGGGCGTGGAGTTGATGAGACCGAAGCACGCGTGCGCCCGCACTCGCAGGTCGTCGTCGTCGCGGTCCGGATGGACGGCCGAGAGGATGCCGATCCACACCTCGACGTACTCGCGCTGCAGTCGGCGCACGGTGTGGCGGTCGTCGTCGCTGAGGCTTGCGAGGTCGCGGTCCTGGACGCGGATGACGTCGGCGTCCCGCAGCGCGAACTCGACGTGGAAGGCGATGAGCGCGTCGAGGCGTTCGGCGGCCCCGTCCTGCTCGTCGATGACGGCGCGGCCGCCCGACAGCAGCCGCTCGCTCACCTCGACGAGGATCGCCCCGAGGAGCGCCTGCTTGTTCGCGAAGTGCCGGTACAGCGCGGGTCCGCTGACGCCGACTGCTCCGCCGATGTCTTCCAGGCTCACCCCGCTGAAGCCGCGTTCGGCGAACAGCGCGGCGGCCTCGTGCAGGATCGCGGCGTGGCGGTCGGCCTTGGCCCGGTCGCGGTCGGTCGCACCGCCCGTCATCTCAGTTCTCCGCTTGTCATTTCAGTTAAGGCTCGCTAACCTTGGAGTTCAGTTAGTGAACACTAACCAATACGATCCCGCCGAGACAACGGGCGTGATCCGATCGTGACGTCGACGATCATGCGCGAGGGAGCGAAATGAGCGGGCTGACGACGGCTGTGGTGCACGACGAGGTGTTCGAGCGCACGCAGGGCGCGCAGCAGGAGCTGGCCCGGCGCCTGCGCGAGCGGCTGGCCGAGATCGCCCTCGGAGGACCGGCAGCGTCACGCGAACGCCACGTGGCCCGAGGCAAGCTGCTGCCGCGCGACCGCGTCGCGCGCCTGCTCGACGAGGGGAGCCCCTTCATCGAGGTCGCGCCGCTGGCCGCCGAGGGACTGTACGGCGGCGACGCGCCCGCTGCGGGCGTGATCGCGGGCATCGGGCTCGTGCACGGCCGGCACGTCATGGTGGTCTGCAACGACGCCACCGTCAAGGGCGGGACGTACTACCCGATGACGGTGAAGAAGCATCTCCGCGCCCAGGAGGTCGCGTTCGAGAACCGGCTGCCGTGCGTGTACCTCGTGGACTCGGGCGGGGCGTTCCTGCCCATGCAGGACGAGGTGTTCCCCGACCGCGACCACTTCGGGCGCATCTTCTTCAATCAGGCGCGGCTGTCGGCCGCGGGGATCCCGCAGATCGCCGCGGTGCTCGGCTCCTGCACCGCCGGCGGCGCGTACGTGCCGGCGATGAGCGACGAGACCGTCATCGTCCGCAACCAGGGCACGATCTTCCTCGGCGGTCCGCCGCTCGTGAAGGCGGCGATCGGCGAAGTCGTGACCGCTGAGGAACTCGGCGGGGGAGAGCTCCACGCACGCCGGTCCGGTGTCGTCGACCACCTGGCAGAGGACGACGAGCATGCCCTCGAGATCGTGCGCGACATCGTCGCCACCCTGCCGCTGCCCGAGGCCCCGGCGTGGGATGTCGTGCCGAGCGTGCCTCCGGCCGTCGATCCGTCCGACCTGTACGGAGTCGTCCCCGTCGACGTCAACCAGCCGTACGACGTGCGCGAGGTGATCGCGCGGCTCGTGGACGGCAGCGAGTTCCACGAGTTCAAGCGCGAGTACGGCGAGACCCTGGTGACCGGGTTCGCGCGCATCCACGGGCACCCGGTGGGCATCGTCGCCAACAACGGCGTGCTGTTCAGCGAGTCCGCGCAGAAGGGCGCCCACTTCATCGAGCTGTGCGACCAGCGGGGCACGCCGCTGCTGTTCCTGCAGAACATCTCCGGCTTCATGGTGGGGCGGGATGCCGAGGCCGGCGGCATCGCCAAGGACGGGGCCAAGATGGTCACGGCCGTCGCCACGACCCGCGTGCCGAAGCTGACCGTCGTGATCGGCGGATCCTTCGGCGCCGGCAACTATTCGATGTGCGGACGCGCCTACTCGCCGCGCTTCCTGTGGACGTGGCCGGCGAGCCGCATCTCGGTCATGGGCGGCGCGCAGGCGGCATCCGTCCTCTCGACCGTCAAGCGCGATCAGCTCGAGGCTCGCGGCGAGGAGTGGTCCTCCGACGCGCAGGCCGAGTTCGAGGCGCCGATCCGCGCACAGTACGAGGAGCAGGGGAGCCCGTACTACGCGACGGCGCGGCTCTGGGACGACGGCGTCGTCGATCCCCTCGACACCCGTGACCTGCTCGGACTCGCGCTCGATGTCGTCTCGCGCACCCCCCTGCCCGAACCGCGCTTCGGCGTCTTCCGGATGTGAGTCCCGTGGCTTCCGACACCCCGCCCTTCTCCACAGTGCCCTTCTCCACAGTGCCCTTCTCCGCAGTGCTCGTGGCCAACCGCGGCGAGATCGCCCGCCGCGTCATCCGGACGCTCCGGCGGCTCGGCATCCGTTCCGTCGCGGTGTACAGCGATGCGGACGCCGACGCGCCGCACGTGCGCGAGGCCGACGATGCCGTGCGCATCGGACCCGCGGCCGCCTCGGCGTCGTACCTCTCCATCGACGCCGTGATCGCGGCCGCGCGCGAGAGCGGTGCCGAGGCGATCCACCCCGGCTACGGCTTCCTCTCCGAGAACGTCGGGTTCGCGCGCGCGTGCGCCGCGGCCGGCATCGTGTTCATCGGACCGGGGGAGCGGGCCCTCGAGGTGATGGGCGACAAGATCCGCTCGAAGGAGCACGTCATCGGCCACGGCGTGCCGACGGTGCCCGGCTTCAGCGCCGCCGGCCTGACGGATGCCGAGATCGCCGCCGCCGCGGAGGCGACGGGGTACCCGCTTCTCGTCAAGCCGTCTGCCGGCGGCGGCGGTAAGGGGATGCAGGTCGTCCGATCGGCGACGGAGCTGCCGGAGGCTCTCGCGACCGCGCGCCGGGTGGCCGGCGCCGCGTTCGGCGACGACACCCTCCTCCTCGAACGCCTCATCGAACGACCGCGGCACATCGAGGTGCAGGTGCTCGCCGACTCGCATGGCGCGGTGATCCACCTCGGCGAGCGCGAGTGCACGCTGCAGCGCCGTCATCAGAAGGTCATCGAGGAGGCGCCCTCGCCGGTGGTGGATGCCGCGACCCGGGCGCGCCTCGGAGCTGCCGCGTGCGCGGCGGCCGCGAGCGTCGACTACCGCGGTGCGGGCACGGTCGAGTTCCTCGTCGCCGGCGACCGGCCCGACGAGTTCTTCTTCATCGAGATGAACACCCGGCTCCAAGTCGAGCATCCGGTCACCGAGCTCGTCACGGGCATCGACCTCGTGGAGCAGCAGCTGCTGATCGCCGCCGGCCGGCCGCTCGCATTGGCGCAGGACGAGATCCGCCTCGACGGTCATGCGATCGAGGCGCGCGTGTACGCCGAGAGTCCCGAGCGCGGCTTCCTCCCGGCGACGGGGGACGTGCTGGTGTGGCGGCCCGCCGAGGGTGTGCGGACGGATGCCGCGGTCGAGTCCGGCAGCGTCGTCTCGGCGGACTACGACCCGATGATCGCCAAGGTGATTGCGCACGGCGCCGATCGTGGGCAGGCGCTGGAGCGTCTCGACGCGGCGCTGGCCGAGACGGTGCTGCTCGGCGTCGACACGAACATCGGCTTCCTGCGGGAGCTGCTCGCCGAGCCCGCGGTGCGCGCCGGCGACATGGACACGGGCTTGATCGACCGGATGCCGCCCTCCTCGGCCCCCGAGCCGACGTCGACCGCCCTCGCCGCGGCCGCAGCCGCCCGGCGGGATCGGCGGGACGAGACCCGCGCGGTCGCCGCGAGCGCCCTCTGGCGAGCGCGTTCGGGCTGGCGCGCCGGCGCTCCCGCTGCGCCGGCCACCGTTGCGGTGGAATCCGAGTCCGGGGAGATCGCCACCGTTCCCGCGCCCTTCGTCGGGCCGGTGGCGGGAGTGGCGGCAAGCCCTCTCCCGGATGCCCGCGTGATCGGTCACTCTGACGAGGTGGGCGCCAGCGTCGACGTGGCGGTCGACGGCGACGGCTGGGTCTGGGTGCACGCCGACGGCGCGACCCACCGCCTGCGCCCTCTCACCCGCCGGCAGGCGATGGAGAAGCGGCTCGCCGCGCGCGAGCGCGACGCCGCCGCCACCGACCCCGAACTGCGTGCGCCCATGCCGGGCGCCGTGGTCGCCCTCCACGTCGCCGACGGCGCGACAGTCGCTGCGGGGGACCGCATCGTCAGCATCGAGGCGATGAAGATGGAGCACCCCGTCATCGCCCCGCATGGTGGTGTCGTGCGCCTCGACGTCGCCACCGGCGAACAGGTGCGCCGCGACCAGGTGCTCGCCCACGTCTCACCCTCGACCGACCCTGCCCACGAGGCATCCGTCACCCCCTCCTGACCCACAGAGGAAGCCATGGACCACCACAACCTGACCGACGACGAGCGCGAGCTCGCCCGCATGGTGCGCGATTTCGCCGACGAGGTCGTCGCCCCGCAGGCCTACGAGGCCGACCGCACGAAGACGCTGCCGATGGACGTCGTGGCGCAGATGGGCGAACTGGGCCTTTTCGGCCTGCCGTTCCCCGAGGAGTACGGCGGGCAGGGCGGCGACTACTTCGCCCTGTGCCTCGCGATCGAGGCGCTCGGCCGCGTCGACCAGTCGATCGCGATCACGCTCGAGGCCGGGGTGAGCCTCGGCGCGATGCCGGTGTTCCGCTTCGGCACCGAGGAGCAGAAGCAGGAGCTCCTGCCCGATCTCCTTGCCGGAAAGGCGCTGGCAGGCTTCGGTCTCACCGAGCCGGAAGCCGGCTCGGACGCCGGCGCCACCCGCACGACGGCGAAGCTCGACGGCGGCGAATGGGTCATCAACGGCTCGAAGCAGTTCATCACCAACTCCGGCACCGACATCACGCGCTTCGTCACCGTCACGGCGGTCACCGGCGAGCAGGGCGGCCGCAAGGAGATCTCGACGATCATGGTGCCGACGGGCACCCCCGGATTCACCGTCGAGCCGGGCTATGACAAGGTCGGCTGGCACGCCTCCGACACCCACCCCCTCACGTTCCAGGATGTGCGCGTGCCCGAGGGCAACCTCATCGGCGAGCGCGGGCGGGGGTTCGCGAACTTCCTCCACATCCTCGACGAGGGCCGCATCGCGATCGCCGCGCTCTCGACCGGTGCGGCGGAGGGATGCCTCGAGGCCGCCGTCGACTACGCGAAGAAGCGCACCGTGTTCGGCGACGCGCTCGCCACGCGCCAGGGCATCCAGTTCCTCCTCGCCCGCATGCAGCTGCGCGTGCACAACGCGCGCCTGGCGTGGCACCATGCCGCACGTCTGCGCGATGCCGGCAAGCCCTTCAAGACCGAGGCCGCGATCGCCAAGCTGACGGCGAGCGACGCTGCGATGGACAACGCCCGCGACGCGACGCAGGTGTTCGGCGGCAACGGGTTCATGAACGAGTACCCGGTCGCTCGCCACTACCGCGACTCGAAGATCCTCGAGATCGGCGAGGGCACGAACGAGGTGCAGCTGCTCGTCATCGCCCGATCGCTCGGAGTAGCGTGACTCGGGTGAGCGACAGCGGCCAGACCAGAGAGATCGTGCAGCGAGGGCTCTACTTCGACGAGCTCGAGGTCGGTGCGCGCTACGCCCACCGCCCCGGTCGCACCGCCACCGAGGCCGACAACGTGCTGTTCTCGTCGCTCACCATGAACAGCCAGGCGCTGCATCTGGATGCCGCCTACTCCGAGTCCCAGCCGTTCGGGCAGCGGCTGATGAACTCGATGTGGACGCTGTCGACGATGGTCGGGGCATCCGTCTCGCAGATCACCCAGGGCACTCTCGTGGCGCAGCTCGGCCTCACCGACATCGCGTTCCCCGCACCGCTGTTCCACGGCGACACGCTCTATACCGAGACGGAGGTCGTCGACAAGCGTCTGTCGTCCTCGCGGCCCGGCCAGGGCATCGTGACCCTGCGCCACACCGGCCGCAATCAGCGTGGCGAGGTCGTCGCCACCGCGACCCGCGTGGCGCTCATGTGGCGCAGCCCCGACACGAAGGAGCAGCCGTGACGTTCGACCTCGGCCCCGCCCTCCTCTTCTGCCCGGCCGACCGGCCCGAGCGGTACGCGAAGGCGCTCGAGCGCGCCGACGCCGTGATCCTCGATCTCGAGGATGCGGTGGCCGCCGCCGACAAGACCGCGGCTCGCGGCCACCTCATCGAGTCCGAGCTCGACCCGGCTCGCGTGATCGTGCGCGTGAACCCGCCCGGGACCGACGACTTCGTGTCGGACCTCGCCACGCTCTCGCAGACGGACTACCGACGCATCATGGTCGCCAAGTCCGAATCGCCCAAGCGTCTGCGCAAGATCGACCAGCGCTTCGAGCTCGTCGCGCTGTGCGAGACGGCCAAGGGGGTGTCGCAGGCCGAGCGCATCGCCGAGCTGCCGAACGTCTCAGCGCTCATGTGGGGTGCCGAAGACCTCGTGGCGAGCATCGGCGGCACCTCGAGCCGCAAGCCCAACGGACGCTATCGCGACATCGCCCGCTACGCCCGTTCTCGCGTGCTGCTTGCGGCGGGCGCACGCGGCAAGGCGGCGATCGACGCGGTGCACCTCGACATCCACGACACCCGGCGACTGGCGATCGAGGCAGCGGATGCCGCGGCATCCGGTTTCACGGCCACCGCCTGCATCCACCCCGGTCAGGTCACGATCATCCGCGACGCGTACCGGCCGAGCGACGAGGCCGTCGCCTGGGCGGCGGGCGTGCTCGCCGCTGCCGAGGGGGAGCGGGGCGTGTTCACGTACGAGGGGCGCATGGTCGACGAGCCGGTGCTCCGGCACGCGCGCGGGGTGCTGCGGCGCGCGGAGCGATGACGGTGCACCGCCGCGGAGCCACGTCGAGGGTGGGCCGGGCGAGGTACTGACATCCCGGCCGTCTGGCGGCAAGATGTCCCCATGAGCGAAGACGCCGGCCCGTCGCGGGTGTTCCTGTGGGCGCTGCTGGCCGTGATGGGGCTGGTCGTCGTGGTCGCGCTGATCGTCGTCTTCGCACGGGGCGGGACGACGCAGTTCGACCCCGAGACGCCCGAGGGCGTCGTGCAGCGCTACGCGCAGGCTGTCAGCGACGGAGACGTGCGCACGGCGCTGACGTACCTGGCGCCCGAGATCGCGGACTCGTGCGAGCGTGTGCACCCGGGCACCGAGGATCACCGGATGACGCTCGTCGACACCACCGAGCGCGACGGCACTGCGCGCGTGGAGGTGATCGTCGCGACGATCTATGGATCGGGCCCGCTCGGCGCCGACGAATATCAGAGCGAGGAGGCCTTCGACCTCGTGCGCGAGGACGGATCGTGGTTCATCGAGACGGCGCCGTGGCAGTTCACCGTCTGCATCGAGAGCGGGCAGCGGTGATGTCCGGATCCCCGCCGCCGGCCGCCTCGGCCGGGCTCCGGACCGCCGCGCCGCACGGTCGCGGCGCGCAGGCCGTCATCCGTCGCATCATCCTCTTCGCCCTCCTGTTCGCGCTCGTCACGATCGCCGCGTCGGGACTCAGCGGACTCCTCGAACGCGCCATCGGTGCCGGCGGCGTGCTGGTCGACACCGGCGCCGGCCTCGCGCTCGCGCTCGCGTTCGCGCTGATCGGCGCGCCGTTGGCCGCGGTGCTGTGGTGGTGGCTGCGCCGTCGCCTCGCCGACCCCTTCGAGCGCGCGTCGCTGGTGTGGGCGCTGTACCTGACGGCGATGACCCTGACCGCGCTCATCGTGGCGACGCTCTCCCTCGGGTCCGCGGCCGCCGCCGGCGTCGACGGGCGGTGGCGGCCGGGAGAGCTTGCGACCGGATTGGTATGGGCAGGGGTGTGGCTCTGGCACCGGCAGATGCGCCGGAACGCCGCGAGCACCCCCACTCGGCTCGTCGACGTGCCGGTCTCACTGTCGGCGCTGTTCGGACTCGTGGTCGCGGCATCCGGTGCCGTCTCGGCGCTCGCGGCGCTGCTGTCGGAGGCTCTCTCGGGTGTCGCACCCGTGCTCATCGCGTCGGAGCACTGGGCGGTGCCGGTCCTGCGGGGCCTGGTGTGGCTCGCCCTCGGCGCACTCGAGTGGTGGTGGCATTGGTTCCGCGAGGGGGCGCGCCGCGCGCCGGGCGCCTTCGCGGCGGTGCTGCTGGTCATCGTCATCGGCGCGTCGGCGGCGACCGCCCTCTTCTCGCTCGGCACCGTCGTCTTCGTGCTGTTGCGGGTGCTCTTCGACACCGACCCCCTCGCCGAAGTGCTGGCGCCGATGGATGTCGCGGTCTCCGCCGTGCTCGTCGGCGCATTCGTGTGGGTTTACCACGCCTCCGTGCTCGCGGCGAGGTCCGAGCGGGTGCGCGGCGCAGGACGTCTCGTGGTCTCGGCGATCGCCTTGATCGGCGCGGCAAGCGGATTCGGCGTGGTCGTCAACGCGCTGCTCGCGGCGGTCGGCCCGGCTCTCGTCGACGACGACCCGCGCACGCTTCTGCTCGGCGGCATCAGCGCGCTGGTCGTGGGAGTGCCGGCGTGGGTGATCGCGTGGCGTCCGGCACGGACGGTGACGACGGCGGATGCCGCGGACCCCGCTCGCCGCGTCTACCTGATCGTCGTGTTCGGGGCGAGCGCCGTCGTCGGGCTCGTGACACTGCTCATCATCGGGTACCGGCTGTTCGAGTTCCTTCTCGACGCCGGGGGCGCCGCGGGACTCCTGGAGCGCATCCGCGCGCCCCTCGGGCTGCTGAGCGCGACGGCGGTCGTGTTCGGCTATCACTTCGCGATCTGGCGCCGCGACCGCGCGCTCGCGCCTGCCGCGGCGCCCCCCGATGTCATCGGCCGCGTGATCCTCGTGGCGGGCGACGATGCGGACGAACTCGCCCGGCGGATCCGGTCGGCGACAGGTGCCGCGGTCACGGTGTGGCGCGCAGCGGCTGCGGACGGTCCGACGACCGATGCGGACGCCGCCGCCGTCGTTCACGCGCTCGACGGCCTCGCCGCTGCGCGCGTCCTCGTCGTCACATCGTCCGGCGGCGCGCCGCAGGTGGTGCCGCTCGCAGACTGACCGTCGATCATTCCCCTGCGGCGCGCGGCTCAGCGGTCCCGCTTGCGGCTGCGACACAGCGCACCGTGCGTGACGCGGAGCGCTGAACGGCTCTAGCGGCGAGTGGTCACCGCGCGGACGTGAGCGCGCTGACCCTGGCGTCCGACGAGGCTGAGGTATTCGACGGGCCCGGCGCTGGTCGCACCGAACCAATGCGGGATTCGGGTGTCGAACTCGGCGGCCTCTCCGGCGTGGAGGAGCAGATCGTGGTCGCCGAGGATGAGGCGCAGCGTTCCGTTGAGCACGTACGCCCAATCGTGTCCCTCATGGGTGTGCAGGTCGGGCACGGCGTCGTCACTGCCTGTGGGGAGGACGAACTTGAAGGCCTGGATGCCTCCTGGCCGGCGTGTGAGCGGGATGATGACGGACCCGTCGGAACACGACACCGGGCGCAGGTCTACGCGAGGGTCGGCGGTACGCGGCGCGTCGACGAGCGAGTCGATCGTGACACCGTAGTAGCGCGCCAGCGGTAGGAGCTGCTCCAGCGTCGGTCGCCGCAACCCCGCCTCGAGCCGGGACAGCGTGCTGGCCGAGACGCCGATCTCCGCGGCCAGCGTGGTCAGGGTGACGTCGCGGTGGAGCCGCAAACGCTTGAGACGTGGTCCGACGGCGTCGAGGGTCTGATCGGTGGCGTTGCCCATGACGTCCACTTTGCCATTCGGCAAATATGTTTGCCACCTTGTCGGATGCGAAGTGATCCTGGTTCAGGCAGCACGAGCGACGGCATCCCACGTCGACGCGGCCGACCTCCTTCTCGACGTGCGTCGGACCCGACCCCGACGCCGCATCACTGCAAAGGACCTCGCAAGCATGACCTCCACCTCTTCTGCGAACACAAACGAGGACGCGCCGATCGTCGACGACCCGCGTCGACGCCGCGCGATTCTCTGGGCCGTCTGCATCGCCTTGATGGCTGTCGTCGCGTCGGTCTCCGGCCTCAACGTCGCGCAGCCACAGCTGGCGACGACGTTCGACGCCTCACAGGGCGAGGTGCTCTGGATCATCAACACGTATGTCCTCACCCTCGCAGCCCTCCTGCTGCCTCTCGGGTCCGCCGGCGACCGCCTGGGGCGCAAGCCCGTGCTCATCGCAGGACTCGTCGTGTTCGGTGTTGCCAACATCGTGGCCGCCGGAGCGCCTGTCATCGAGATCATGCTCGCCGCGCGCGCGCTCAGCGGCGTCGGTGCGGCGATGATCATGCCCGTCACCCTCGCAGTGATCACTTCCTCGTTCCCCGACGAGGCGCGCGCGAAGGCGATCGGTATGTGGACCGCTGTCGCCGGCGGGGGCGGCATCCTGGGCATGTACCTCTCTGCAGTGCTGGTGGACGTCGCGAGCTGGCGATGGCTGTTCGCCCTCCCCGTCGTGCTCACCGTCGCCGCGGTGCTCCTCGGTCTCCGCGCGGTGCCGAACTCCCGCGCGGCCGCCCCGGGCAGGTTCGACGTGCTCGGCGCTCTCACGTCGATCATCGCCACCGTGGGCCTCACCTTCGCACTGCATGAGGCGCCCACGCTCGGCTGGAGCGCCCCGATCGTCCTCCTCTCCCTCGCGACAGCTGTGGTCGCCATCGTCGTGTTCATCCTGTGGGAGCTGCACGCCTCGTTCCCGCTGCTGGACGTCCGGTACTTCCGCACCAGAGGGCTGTCGTCAGGCACGACGCTGCTGCTCGTCCTGTTCGGCATCCAGGGCGGCGTCTCGCTCGTGCTCTACCCGTACTTCCAGGTGGTCCTGGGTTGGACCGCGCTGCTGGCCACCCTCGGCCTCATGCCGATGGCCCTGGTGATGATGCTCGCCTCCGCTCTCGCACCACGGCTCGTCAGCAGGATCGGGGCCCGCGCAGCGATGGTCATCGGACTGAGTCTCGCCACCCTCGGCCTCGCGCTCATGGCTGTCCTCGTGTCAGTCACCGGGGGGTACCTCCCGGTCCTGCCGGGTCTCATCACCATGGGTCTGGGAGCCGGGCTCGCGATGACTCCGTCGACGGAGGCGATCACGTCCTCGCTCCCACGGGCGCGGCAGGGCGTGGCCTCCGCGCTCAACGACCTCACCCGCGAACTCGGCTCTGCACTGGGCATCGCGCTCCTCGGGGGAGTCCTGATCGCCGGTTACCAGAGCTCCATCGGAGATCGCCTCGACGGCGTGCCGGCAGACCTCGCCGGCGCGGCGCGGGATGGCATCGCCAATGCCGCCGAGGTCAGCCATCGAGCAGGGTCACACGCGGAGCAGATCCTCACGGCCGCGCAGGACGCGTTCGTCGCCGGATGGCAGCAGGCCATGTGGGCGGGTGTCGCCGTCATGGGGGTGCTCGTGCTCGTCATCGCCCTTCGCGGGCCGCGAGCGGAGCCTGAGCCGCAGTACGAGCCGAGTGCGGAGTGAGGACCCCGGATCGGCGCGGCAGGCGGTCAGGCGACGAGGCCGGCGTACGCGACGAGCCGCAGGTGGTCGCGCTCGTAGACGAAGTCGTGGGCCGAGCCGTTCAGCAGGCGCTCGCCGGCCGGCGGGAGCGCGCCGGCGGTGGCGTGGCGCATCATCTCGCGCATGAACGCGCCATGGCTGACGACGATCAGCGAGGCGGCGGCCGGGGCCGTCGCGCGCCGGTGATCCCGCACGGCCCGGCCGAGGGCCGCGATGCCGCGTGCCCGCAGCTCGGGCCAGGGCTCCGCTCCGGGCACCTCGGCGGTGTACCAGTCGCCCCAGCGCTCGCGGAACTCGTCGACGCCGACGCCCTCGGCCTCGCCGTACGAGCGTTCACGCAGTCCTCGGTACTGGCGCGGGGCGCCGATCCCGAGTTCGGTCGCGATGATCTCGGCGGTCTCGCGTGCGCGGGCCAGGTCGCTCGAGGCGATCGAGACCGGAAGGCCGAGATCGATCCGGTCGCGCAGCAGCGCCGCCGTCGCGCGCGCTTGCGCGCGGCCGGTGTCGTTGAGGGGGATGTCGGTCGACCCCTGGATCCGGCGGTCGCGGTTCCAGTCGGTCTCGCCGTGGCGGATCAGGGTCAGCGCTGTCACCCTGCGAGCCTACCCAGCCGACCTGGGGGACAGCCCGAGACGTCAATCCAGCGGTGGCAGCGACTCGGCGAGCGCGCGCAGGACCTCGCTCGCGCCCGCGTTGATCTTGACGGTCGCACGCGTGTCGCCGCGGGTGTCGCCGCGGTTGACGATGACGACCGGCATCCGGCGCCGCCGAGCGCGTTCGAGCAGGCGGATGCCGGAATTGACGACGAGCGACGATCCCGCCACGACGAGCCCTTCGCTCGCGTGGACCAGCTGTTCGGCCTCGCGGAACTTCTCGGCGGGGATGAACTCGCCGAAGAACACGACGTCGGGCTTGAGAACCCCGCCGCAGACGCTGCACGCCGGGATGCGGAACCCCTCGACGCTCTCGGGGAGCACGTCTCCGTCCGGGCCGAGGGCGACGTTCTCGGGCACCGAGATCCACGGGTTCTCGTGCTCGACGCGCTGCGCGAGGTCTCGGCGGTCGAACACCTGACCGCAGTGGCTGCAGAACACGCGACGCATGGTGCCGTGCAGCTCGACGACCCGACGGCTGCCGGCGCGCACGTGCAGGCCGTCGACGTTCTGAGTCACGACGCCCGACGCGATCCCGCGGGACTCGAGGTCGGCGAGCGCACGGTGGCCGGGGTTGGGCTGGGCAGCGGCGAACGCCCGCCACCCCAGGTGGCTGCCCACCCAGTAGCGCTGTCGCGCGGCCTCGCTCGAGAAGTACTGCTCCACGGTCATCGGCGTGCGCACCGGCGCGCCTGTGCCGCGATAGTCGGGGATGCCGGAATCGGTCGACACGCCGGCGCCGGTCAGCACCGCGATGCGGCGTCCGGCAAGCGCCGACACTGCGGCGGCCACGGCATCCGTCGTCTGCGCGTCGAACGCGGTCCCGATCGTGGTCGTCACGTGGCGCACCCCCTCGCGTCGAGTGTAGGCCCGGCGGTTTTCGGGCATGTTACGTGTTCTGCGAAAGTGAGACGGTGACGATCGAACGCATCTCGGACGCCTCGGACGAGCGCCTCGCGGACTACCGCGACCTGACGGATGTCGCACTGCGGCGTGTGCTGGAGCCCGAGGGAGGCCTGTACATCGCCGAGTCGGCGAAGGTGATCGGCCGAGCGCTCGCTGCGGGCCATCGCCCGCGGTCGATCCTGGTGCAGGAGAAGTGGCTCGACGAGGTCCAGGAGCTCGTCGCCGACGCGTCCATCCCCATCTACGTCGTCGAGCCCGACATCGCGGAATCGCTGACCGGTTACGCCGTGCACCGCGGCGCGCTGGCTTCGATGCACCGGCCCGCCCTGCCGCCGGTCGCCGAGGTCGTCGCCGGCGCGAGGCTGGTCGTGGTGCTCGAAGACATCGTCGACCACACCAACGTCGGCGCGATCTTCCGCGCCGCGGCAGGACTCGGCGCCGATGCGGTGCTCGTGAGCCCGCGCTGCGCGGATCCGCTGTACCGCCGCAGCGTCCGGGTGAGCATGGGAACGGTGTTCCAGGTGCCGTGGACCCGGCTGCCGGAGTGGGGCGAGGCGCGTGGCGTGCTGCACGAGGCCGGGTTCGAACTCGCCGCGCTCGCGCTCGCCGACGACGCGGTGGGCCTTGATGCGTTCAGCGCGAGGCGTCCGGAGCGGGTGGCTCTGCTCCTCGGCGCCGAGGGCGACGGCCTGTCGCGCCGCGCTCTCGAGGTGGCCGACACGGTGGTGACGATCCCGATGGCGGGCGGCGTCGACTCGCTCAACGTCGCGGCTGCGAGCGCCGTGGCGCTGTGGGAGCTGCGCGCGCGGTGACCGCCGCGCCGCGTCAGGCGCCTGGGCGGACGGTGAGCTCGGTGAGCTCCGCGTCGCGCGGCAGGTCCAGCGCCGCGAGGATCGTCGTCGCGACGGAGGCGGGGTCGATCCACTGCGACGCGTCGTAGTCGGCGCCCTCCTGCTGGTGAACCTTCTGCTGCATCGGCGTCGCCGTGCGCCCCGGATACACGGTGGTGACGCGCACGCCGTTCGCCCGCTCCTCGGCACGCACGGCGTCGGCGAGGGCGCGCAACGCGAACTTGCTCGCCGCGTACGCGCCCCACTCGGGGCTCACGCGCAGCCCTGCGCCGGAGTTGACGAACACGATCTGGCCGCGCGCGGCGCGCAGCGCCGGCAGCATGAGCCGGGTGAGCTCCGCGGGCGACACTGCATTGACGTTCAGCTGCTGCTGCCAGGCCTTGACCGGCGTCTCGGCCACGGCGCCCAGTTCGACGACGCCGGCGACGTGGAGGAGCGAGTCCACGCGCGGCGGAACGCTCTGGTGGCCGAACGCCCACGACAGGCGCTCCGGCTCGGCGAGATCGCCGACCAGGGTCTGCGCGCCCGGGAATCGTCCGCGCAGCTGCGCGGCGCGCCCGGCGTCCCGCGCGAGCAGCCACAGCTCGTCGCCGCGCTCGGCGAGGCGCTGCGCGAGGACCTCGCCGATTCCGGACCCGGCACCCGTGATCACGTGGACGGCCATGTCAGTCCTCGTCCGCCTGCTGCGCGGCGTCGGGCGGCGACGTGAGCGTCGTCACCGGCGTCGGGTCGGGCCGCTTCGCCTTGATGTGGTCGCCCGAGGACTGGTGGCGCAGGCGCCGCAGCACCCATGGCACGAAGTACTCGCGGGCCCAGACGAGGTCGACCGCGCGCGCCTCGCGCCACGTGCGCATCGGGAGCGGGTCGGGCTGCATCGGCTGCAGGTCGTTGGGCACGTTGAGCGCCCGCAGCACCATGCGCGCCACCTCGTGATGCCCGAGCGCGTTGTAGTGCAGACGATCGTCGTCGAAGAAGCGCATGTCCTGCACCTCCTTGAGCGCCCACTGGTCGGCCACGATGCAGTCGTAGCGGTCGGCGATCGTCCGGATGTTCTCGTTGTAGATCGCCACCTTGCCCCGGATGCCGCGGAACACCGGGGTGAAGGCGGTGTCGATGCCGGTGAAGACGACGACCGTGGCGCCGTCGCGGGAGAGCCGCACCACGGCGTCCTCGAACAGCTGCGCGACCGCGTCGGGGTCGGAGCCGGGCCGGATCACGTCGTTGCCGCCCGCCGAGAACGTGACGAGGTCGGGCTTGAGGGCGACGGCGGGCTCCACCTGCTCGTCGACGATCTGCCGGATCAGCCGGCCGCGGATCGCCAGGTTGGCGTACGCGAAATCGTCCACCTGCTGCGACAGCACCTCGGCGACCCGGTCGGCCCAGCCGCGGAAGCCGTTGGGCGACGCCGGCTCGGCGTCGCCGACACCCTCCGTGAACGAGTCGCCGATCGCGACGTACCGCCGCCACGGGTGCGGCCCGGCGTTGGGCACATACGGCGTGCGGGGATCCTGCTGTGTCGCTGACATCCGTCTTCCTCCGGCTCGTGACCGGTGCCCAGGGTACCGCGCGCAAGGGACAGGACGGATGACGTGGTGGGGCGACGGGGGGACGTCGGGTCTGTGAACTATGGTGGTGACTCGTTGTCCACGGGGGAGGTGTAATCGGTGACGGACGGAACCACGCTCGAATCAGCGCCCGCTTCCACCGAACACCACACGCCCGAGTCCCACGGCCCCGCCCGCGAGGGTGAGCCGCACATCGGCAGCTTCGCCGCGGAGCACCTGAGCCCGACGTACCCGCAGCGCGCCCCATGGGGCACGGCACAGCGTCTGCGAGCGTGGCAGGCCGAGGCGCTCGACCTGTACTTCTCGCTCGACGGGCCGGACGGCCCCGGCAGCGGCCCGCGCGACTTCCTGGCCGCGGCGACGCCCGGCGCCGGGAAGACGACGTTCGCCCTGCGCCTGGCGAGCGAGCTGCTGCGGCGCCGCGTGGTCGATCGCATCGTCGTCGTCGCCCCCACCGAGCACCTGAAGACCCAGTGGGCCGATGCGGCCGCGCGTGTCGGCATCCGTCTCGATCCCGCCTTCAGCAACCGGCACGTCGCCCCAGCGCGGCAGTATCACGGCGTCGCCGTCACATACGCGCAGGTCGCGGTGAAGGCATCCGTCCACCAGCGCCTCACGATGGACGCGCGCACGCTCGTGATCCTCGACGAGGTGCATCACGGCGGCGACGCGCTCAGCTGGGGCGACGCCCTGCGCGAGGCGTACGGCCGTGCGACGCGCCGCCTGCTGCTGTCGGGCACGCCGTTCCGCAGCGACACCGCGCCGATCCCGTTCGTCGAGTACCACCCCGACGCCAAGGGCATCCGCGTCTCGCGCACCGACTACGCCTACGGCTACGGGCGCGCGCTCGAAGACGGCGTCGTGCGTCCGGTGCTTTTCCTCGTCTACGCCGGGCACATGCGGTGGCGCACCAAGACCGGCGACGAGATGGAGGCCCAGCTCGGGCAGGACAACACGAAAGACATCACGTCGCAGGCCTGGCGCACCGCACTCGACCCCGACGGCGACTGGATCCCGGCCGTGCTGCGGTCGGCAGACCGGCGCCTGACCGAGGTGCGCGAGCACGTTCCGGATGCCGGAGGCCTGGTGATCGCGACCGACCAGACGGCCGCGCGCGCCTACGCCGCGATCCTGCAGCAGATCACCGGCGAGCAGCCCACGGTCGTGCTGTCGGACGAGGCCGAGGCGTCGAGCCGCATCGAGGAGTTCTCGAAGGGAACGAGCCGCTGGATGGTCGCCGTGCGCATGGTGTCGGAGGGCGTGGACGTACCGCGCCTCGCCGTCGGCGTATACGCCACGAGTGCGTCCACGCCGCTCTTCTTCGCCCAGGCGATCGGCCGCTTCGTGCGCGCCCGTCGCCGTGGCGAGACGGCGAGCGTGTTCCTGCCGAACGTGCCCCAGCTGCTCGCCCTGGCGAACGAGATGGAGCGCCAGCGCGATCACGCACTCGACCGCGACTCGGACGACGACGAGTGGAACGCCGAAGAAGACCTGATGGACGCCGCCGAGCGGGAGGACAAGGCGTCCGACGCGCTCACCGAGGAGTTCACCTACCAGGCGCTCGGCTCGCGCGCGCACTTCGATCGCGTGATGTACGACGGCAAGGAGTTCGGCCAGCTCGCGGTGCCCGGGACTCCCGAGGAGGAGGAGTTCCTCGGGCTGCCGGGGCTGCTCGAGCCCGAGCACGTGCACGAGCTGCTGATGCAGCGCCAGGCGCGCCAGAGCCGCCACCGCAGCGCCCGCGAGGCGAAGGAGGCGGCGGCTCCCGAGACGCAGGAGCCGGCGCTTCCGCAGGCGCTGCACCGCACACTCAAGGAGCAGCGGCAGCTGCTGAACAGCCTCGTCGGCCTCTACGCGCGTCAGTCCGGGGAGCCGCACGGCCTGGTCCACGCCGAGCTCCGCCGCATCTGCGGCGGCCCCGCGGTGTCGCACGCGACCGTCGCGCAGCTGCAGGCGCGTATCGACGTGCTGCGCAAGCGCGTGCACTCCTGACCCCGTCGCCGGGCGCGCCGAGACGCCCCGCATACCGGCGGGGTTCCTTCGAATCGCGGGGGCGCGTCGCCGCGCCGCCGCAGGAGGTGTGGGAGGAGCTCGTGCGAGCTCTCCTGCCCGGCGCCGGTCCGCGGCGACCTGCGGGGGAGCGGGCGGCCCTGGGCGCGGGCTGACGTTCGGAGCTCCGAAATGCTGGCAATCCTCGGCTCTGGCGCGTCGGTGCTCGGAGCGATGACTAGCGTGGACAGGTCCGATCCCGCCTGGAGGCCCCTGTGAGCGCGCCCGCCGCACCGACCGACCGCGACCGCCGCCGCTGGGCGCAGTATCTCGTCAACGAGCGTGCCGAGGCCCGCGTGTACCGAGATCTCGCCGACCGGCGCACCGGCGAGGAGCGCGAGATCCTGCTCGCCCTCGCGGAGGCCGAGGGACGACACGAGGCGCATTGGCTCGACCTCCTCGGCGGCACCCCGGGCAGGCTGCCGCGGCCGGACGCGCGCACGCGCCTGCTCGGATGGATGGCCAAGCGCTTCGGCTCGATCTTCGTGCTGGCTCTCGCGCAGAGTGCCGAGGCCCGTTCACCGTACGACGACGAGCCGTCCGCGACCGCCCGCATGGCTGCCGACGAGAAGATCCACCACGAGGTCGTCCGCGGCTTGGCCGCGCGCGGCCGGCGGCGCCTGTCGGGGACGTTCCGCGCCGCCGTGTTCGGCGCCAACGACGGCCTCGTCTCGAACCTCGCCCTCGTCATGGGCATCGGTGCGACCGGCGTCTCGAGTCAGTTCGTGCTCTTCAGCGGCATCGCCGGCCTGCTCGCCGGCGCGCTCTCGATGGGTGCCGGCGAGTTCGTCTCGGTGCGGTCGCAGCGCGAGCTGCTGGCGGCGACGGAGCCGAGCGACTACGCCGACGGTGCCATCCCTCACCTCGACATCGATGCCAACGAGCTCGCGCTCGTGTACCGCACACGGGGGATGCCGGAGGCCGAGGCCTCTGCGCGAGCTCGCCGCGTCGTCGAAGCCGCGCACGCCGCCGGCCAGGGGAGGGCCGACACCGGGCCCGTGGAGGTCGCCGCACACGGCGAGGTCGTGGGGAGTGCCTGGGGTGCGGCGCTGTCGAGCTTCCTGTTCTTCGCGTCGGGCGCGGTGATCCCCGTGCTGCCGTGGATCTTCGGTCTCTCGGGGGTCGCGGCCCTCGTCGTGGCGCTCGTGCTGGTGGGCGTGGCACTCATGGCGACGGGCGCCGCCGTCGGAGTCCTGTCCGGCGCGCCGCCGCTGCGGCGCGCACTGCGGCAGCTCGCGATCGGGTACGGTGCCGCCGCCGTGACATACCTGCTCGGACTGCTGTTCGGCGTGTCGCTCGCCTGACGCGCCCGGGGGTCGCCCGATTCGATCAAGGTCCGCCGACGTGGTAATGTCGTTCCTCGGTTGCGAAACCGAAATCCACCTGCGCGGGTGGCGGAATAGGTAGACGCGCTAGCTTGAGGTGCTAGTGCCCGTATAGGGCGTGGGGGTTCAAGTCCCCCCTCGCGCACAGTAGGTCGAAGGCCCCCGAAAGGGGGCCTTCGTCGTCGAGAGGATAGGTTTGACGGCATGCCCGAAGCCGAACTTCCCGAGGTCGCCGCCGTGGCGCGCGACCTGATCCGCTTCGACACCACCAACCACGGCGGAGGACGCGCCGCCGGTGAACGCGAGGCTGCCGAGTACGTCGGCGCCTACCTCGAGGGTGTCGGGCTCGAGCCCGAGTACTACGAGCCGATCCCGCGCCGCACCAACGTCATGGCGCGGGTGCCGGGACGGGACCGCGACAAGCCGGCCCTGGTGCTGCACGGCCATCTCGACGTCGTCCCGGCCATCGCCGAGGACTGGAGCGTCGATCCCTTCGCGGGCGTCGTGAAGGACGGCATGCTGTGGGGCCGTGGCGCGGTCGACATGAAGGACATGGACGCCATGATCCTCACGTCGGTCGCCGACATCCTGCGCGCCGGCGAGCAGCCCGAGCGCGATCTGGTGCTCGCGTTCTTCGCCGACGAGGAGAACGGCGGCGTCGAGGGGTCCGCCCTCGTGATCGAGAACCGTCCCGAGTGGTTCGCCGGGGCGACCGAGGCGATCAGCGAGGTCGGCGGATACTCCATCCCGATCGGCGACCAGCACGCCTACCTGCTCCAGGTGGGGGAGAAGGCGCTCGTGTGGATCCGGCTCGTCGCCCGCGGCCGCGCCGCGCACGGCTCGAGTCTCCACGCCGACAACGCGGTGACGCGGCTCGCCGAGGCCGTCGCGGCGCTCGGCCGCACGGCGTGGCCCGTGACGCTCACCGAGACGACCCGGCAGATGACCGAGGCCCTCGCCGCGCTCACCGGCCAGGCCACCGACGACCCCGACGCCGTCGCCGCCGCGACCGGCGCGGCATCCGGCTTCCTGCGCTCGACGCTGCGGACCACCACGAACCCCACCGGGCTCGTCGCCGGCTACAAGCACAACGTGATCCCCGACCGCGCCGAGGCCCTCGTCGACGTGCGTGTCCTCCCCGGCACCGAGGAGGCCGCTCTCGCCGACATCCGCCGCATCGTCGGCGACGGGATCGACGTGGAGGTCGTCCACCAGGACATCGGGCTCGAGTCGCCGTTCTCGGGCGATCTGGTGGACGCGATGGTGGGTGCGCTCGGTCGCCACGACCCCGGGGCCCCGGTGATCCCCTACCTGATGGGCGGCGGCACCGACAACAAGGCTCTCGCCGCGCTCGGCATCGCCGGCTACGGGTTCGCGCCCCTGCGGCTGCCCGCCGACCTCGACTTCACCGGCATGTTCCACGGCGTCGACGAGCGCGTCCCGATCGACGCGCTCGTCTTCGGCCGGACGGTGCTCACCGACCTCCTCCGCACGTACTGAAGACGCGACGGATGCCGCGCGCCGCGGCATCCGTCCCGTAGAGCTGAAAGGCGCCCATGCTTCTCGAGGCGATCATCCTCGGCTTCGTCCAGGGGCTGACCGAGTTCCTGCCGATCTCGTCGAGCGCGCACCTGCGCATCCTGGGAGAGTTCCTGCCGTCGGCGCAGGATCCGGGAGCCGCGTTCACCGCCATCACGCAGATCGGCACCGAGGCCGCGGTCGTCGTCTTCTTCTGGCGCGACATCGTCCGGATCATCTCGCACTGGTTCGGCGCCCTCTTCGGACGCATCCCGCGCAACGACCCCGACGCGAAGATGGGGTGGCTGATCATCGTCGGCAGCATCCCGATCGTCGTACTCGGACTGCTCTTCCAGGATCAGATCGAGACGACGCTGCGGTCGCTCTGGCTCGTCGCGGGCATGCTGATCTTCTTCGGCGTGCTGCTGGGGATCGCCGACCATGTCGGGGCGAAGAAGCGCAAGCTGCAGGACATCACCATCGGTCACGGCGTCGTGTTCGGCCTGGCGCAGTCGCTCGCGCTCATCCCGGGCGTCTCGCGATCCGGCGGCACGATCACGGCAGGACTCTTCCTGGGCTACGAGCGGTCCGCCGCGGCGCGCTACGCGTTCCTGCTCGCGATCCCGGCCGTGTTCGGCAGCGGCTTCTACCAGCTGTTCAAGAGCCTGGGGGAGCCGCGCGTCTTCACGCTGGGCGAGACGGCCGTCGCGACAGGCGTCGCCTTCGCCGTGGCGCTCGGAGTCATCGCGTTCTTCATGAACTGGATCTCCAAGCACAGCTTCCTGCCGTTCGTGGTCTACCGCGTGGCGCTCGGCTCGCTGCTGCTCGTGCTGCTGAGCGTGGGCGCCATCCAGCCGTAGACCTGCAGTTCACCCGCGCGCCGCGAACAGCGACACGACCGTCGCCGTGACGATGCGGTCGGCATCCGCGTCGTCCAGCCGGCCGGCACGGACCTCTGCGGCGGCGGTGTGCAGCATCGCGGTGAAGCAGGCCGTGAGCCAACCGGAGTCGAGGTCGGTGCGCATCGCGCCCTCCTGCTGCCCGCGCTCGATGAGTGCGCGGACGCGTGCCATCGGCTCGGCGTGATGGGCGAGGATCCGATCGTTCGAGAGCGTCTCCTCGGCGACGCCGAGCAGCCGGTGGAAGGTGTCGACGATCCGCCACGATCGACGGATCAGCAGGTCCAGCGCGGCCATGGGCTCGCCGCTCAGATCGAGCGAGGCCAGCTCGGCTTCCGAGCGTGCGATCACCCGCAGCAGCGCCTGTTCCACGAGTTGCTCGCGTGACGAGAAGTGCCCGTAGAGGGTGACCCGGCCGACGCCGGCGGCTCGTGCGATGGCGGCCATGCTCGCGCGCGGATCGCGGGTGAGCTCGTCGACGGCGGCGTCGAGGATCGCCTCACGGTTGCGGACGGCATCGGCGCGCGTGGCGCGGGGAGTGGCATCGGCCATGACTTGACACTATCTCGAACAGGCATGTACAAGTTAACTCAAACACTCGTGTTCGAGATAGGAGCACCATGTCACATGCCTCGCCGCCGCCCGCGCCCGGCGCCACCGACGTCCCCTTCCCGCATCGCGCCGGTCGGCCGCGCCTCACGCTGTTCGTCCTCGCGCTCGTCCAGGCGATGCTGGTCATCGATCTGACGGTCGTCAACGTCGCGCTGCCCGTGATGAGCGCAGAGCTCGGCATCGAACCTGCGCTCGCGGGGTGGGCGATCGCCGCCTATGCCGTGCCGTTCGGCGGGCTGCTGATCCTGGGTGGACGGCTCACCGATGTGCTCGGCGCGCGGAAGATGCTCCTCGCCGGGCTCGTCGTGTTCACCGTCGCGTCGCTCGTGGCAGCGCTCGCGGCCGGCCCCGGATGGCTCATCGGCGCTCGCGCCGCACAGGGCGTGGGTGCGGCGCTGCTGTCGCCGGCCGCGCTCGCCACCCTGCTCCATCGCTTCCACGGTGCCGGACGCCATCGTGCGCTCGGCGTCTGGAGTGCGATCGGCGGCGCGGGAGCCGCTGTCGGCGTGCTCCTCGGCGGTCTCCTCACCGGCGGGCCCGGCTGGCGCTGGATCTTCCTCGTCAACCTGCCCGTCGGGGTGCTCGTCGCCCTCGCGATTCCGGTCATCGTCGGGTCGGCGACCACAGCCGCACGCGCGAGCGGCCGGATCGACGTCGCCGGCGGCCTGCTCGCCACGGCCGGGCTGGGAGCCGTCGTGTCGTCGTTCACCGTGACCGAGCAGGTCGGTCCGCTCGCCGGCGCCGTGGCCGCCGGAGGCGGGCTTCTCGTCCTGGCCGCGTTCGTCGCGGTCGAGCGACGCACAGCCGATCCGCTCGTGCGCCCCGGCCTGCTGCGGTCACGACCGGTGGCGACAGGATCGCTCCTCATGCTGGTCGCGACCGGGCTGCTCGTGGGCGGTTTCGTCATGTTCTCCTTCCAGCTCCAGATCGGCGCCGGATGGGGGCCGATCGCGACGGGCCTGGCTTTCCTGCCGATCGCGGTCGGCGTCATGGTCGGCGCGCATCTCGCCGGTCGCGCCATCGGCGCTGCGGGTGCCCGCCGCATCGCGCCGGTCGCCCTCGTGCTCGCCGCCGCCGGTCTCGCGATGACGGCCATCGCCATCGCCGGCGGCCTGCCGGAGGGCATCGCGGTGGCCGCCATGAGCGTGTGCGCCGCAGGGCTCGGCGCCTCGTTCGTGTGTGCGAGCACGACCACGCTCGGCCGCGTGGATCATGCCGAGGCGGGAACGGCGTCGGCCGTTCTCAGCTCGTCCCACGAGATCGGAAGCGCCGCAGGGGTCTCGGTCTTCGCGGCGCTCCTCGCGTCCAGCGCGGTGGCAGGCTTCAGCGCAGCGGCGGTGGCGGCCGCCGTCGCGGCGCTTCTCGCCGCGATCGTGATCGCGCCGGGCGTGACTGCGCCTCCGGCCGGTGGTCACGGCGTGCACTGATGCCGGCGACCGCCGCTGGGGCGATCAGCCGTTCGCCTCAGCGGCGCGGGTCGTCGCGGCCGGGCTTGGTCGGCCCTTCTCCGCCGCCGCGGCGGAGATAGCGCTCGAACTCCTGCGCGATCGCGTCTCCCGACGCTTCGGGCGAGTCCCACGTGTCGCGCGTGCGCTCGAGCTGGCGGATGTACTCCGTCATCTCCTCGTCGTCGGCTGCCGCGGCGTCGATGGACGCCTCCCATGCGGCCGCCTCGGTCGCGAGGTCGCCGCGGGGGACGGCGGCGCCGGTGAGGTCCTCGAGCTTGTCGAGCAGCGCGAGCGTGGCCTTGGGGGACGGAGTGTGGCCTGCGACGTAGTGCGGCACGCTCGCCCACAGGGCGGCGGTCGGGATCCCGGCCGTCTCGGCGACGTGACCCAGCACGCTGAGGATGCCGACGGGCCCTTCGTAGGTGCTGCGCTCGAGGTCGAGCGCGCCGCGCAGCGCCTCGTTGTCGCTCCCGGCGAACACCGAGATCGGCCGGGTGTGCGGGACGTCCGACATCATCGAGCCGATCGCCACGAAGCCGGTGATGTCTTCGCGCAAGGCGATGTCGACGAACTCCGATGCGAACGCCTGCCAGGCGCGCGCCGGCTCCACGCCGGTGAGCAGCCAGAGCTGAGTTCCGCGCGTCGCACGGGCCGGACGCAGCAGCGCGGCCTCGGGCCAGCGAAGCGTGCGGCGTCCTTCGCCGTCGGTGGCGACGTGCGGGCGCGTGTACTGGTAGTCGAAGTACAGCTCGGGGTCGACAGAGAAGACGGTCTCGTACTCGCCCCCCTCGCGCAGGCGCGTGATGGCCGACGACGCGGCTTCGCCCGCGTCGTTCCAGCCGTCGAACGCGGCGACCAGCACACGGCGACCCAGTCCGTCCACGAGACCTCCTCCACCCCGGCGAGGGGTTCCCTCCAGGATAGGCCCCGGTCCCGCGGAGGGGTCGGCGCCCGCTCGGTAGGATTGCACGGTGAATGCGCCACGCCTTGCGGCGGTCCTGTGGGACATGGACGGAACCCTCGTCGACACCGAGCCGTACTGGATGGCGGCCGAGACGCCGCTCATCGAGAGCTTCGGCGGGACGTGGTCGCACGAGCAGGCGCTGAGCCTCGTCGGCCTCGGCCTCGAGGATTCGGCGCGAATCCTGCAGCAGACCGGCGTCCGGATGAGCGTCGACGGCATCATCGACCACCTGACCGACGATGTGATGCGCCGGCTCGCCACCACGGGCGTCCCGTTCCGTCCCGGCGCCCGCGAGCTGCTCGCGAGTCTGCGGGCGAGCGGTGTCAAGACGGCCCTCGTCACGATGTCGATGCGGCGCATGGCCACGACGGTGGTCGATCTGATCGACTTCGAGGCATTCGATGTGATCATCGCCGGCGACGACGCGACGCGCCCGAAGCCGTTCCCCGATCCGTATCTGCAGGCGTGCGAGGCACTCGGCGTGACCACCGAAGAAGTCGTCGCCATCGAGGACTCGCCCAACGGCCTGCGGTCCGCCGTCGCGTCGGGCGCCGTCGTCCTCGGTGTCCCGCTCATGGTGTCGCTCGCCGGCGCGGGGGCGCACGAGATCTGGCCCACGCTCGAAGGGCGGACGGTCGACGACCTGGCGCGCCTCCACGCGTCGCACCGCAGGGCCGCTGCCGCCGCCGCGACGGAAGGGGTCACCCGATGACAGAGCAGCCACGCGGACCCTTCCGCCTCGGAGACCGCGTCCAGCTCACCGGCCCGAAGGGGCGGCTGCACACCGTCACGCTTCGCGAGGGCGGCGAGCTGCACACGCACCACGGCGTCCTGCGCCACGCCGATCTCGTGGGGCTCCCGGACGGATCCGTCGTCGCGAACAGCGGCGGGCACGAGTACCTCGCGCTGCGACCCCTGCTGCGCGACTTCGTGATGTCGATGCCGCGCGGCGCGGCCATCGTCTATCCCAAGGACGCGGCGCAGATCCTCGCCGAGGCCGACATCTTCCCCGGGGCCACCGTGGTCGAAGCCGGAGTGGGCTCGGGCGCGTTGTCGCTGTGGCTGCTGCGCGCCATCGGGGCAGAGGGGCGCCTGGTGTCGTTCGAGCGGCGCGAGGACTTCGCCGACGTCGCGCGCGCGAACGTCGAGACGTTCACCGGGGAGGTCCCGGCGAACTGGGATGTCGTCGTGGGCGATCTCGCCGAGGATCTGCCGCGGACTGTGGCGTCGGCATCCGTCGATCGTGTCGTGCTCGACATGCTGGCCCCGTGGGAGTGCATCGACGCGGTCGCCGACGCGCTCACACCCGGCGGCGTCGTCGTCTGCTACGTCGCGACGGCCACGCAGCTGAGCCGCGTCGCGGAGTACCTCCGAGGCACCGGGCTGTTCACCGAGCCCGACGCCAACGAGACCATGGTCCGCGGCTGGCACGTCGAGGGACTCGCCGTCAGGCCCGACCATCGCATGGTCGCCCACACCGGGTTCCTCGTGTGGGCGCGGCGGCTCGCGCCCGGCGCGGTGCCACCCGAGGTCAAGCGCCGGGCCTCCAAGTCGAGTTACAACGACCAGGACGTCGAACTGTGGACCCCGGGCGCCGTGGGCGACCGCGAGATCACCGACAAGAACCTGCGCAAGCGGGTGCGCGAGGCGCAGCGTGCCGCCGAGGGTGCGCGGATGGCGTCCGGTGGTTCGGACGTGTCCGGCGAGTCCGCCTAAACTAGCCCGGTGCGCAAGATCCCTGCTGCCCTCGCCGTGCTGGGCCTCGTGACCGTCGGCCTCGCCGGCTGCTCCCTGCCCGGCGCCTCCGACTGCTCACGTCCGGCTGTCTCCGACCCGGACGTGATGGACCTCATCACGGTCGAGGGGGAGACGGATGCCGAACCCGAGGTCGACGTGTACACGCCGCTGAAGGCGCCGCACCTCGCCTACGAAGACGTCGTCGCCGGTGAGGGCACCGCGATCACCGAGCCGAACCAGCTCATGGTCGTCGATGTGTCGGTGTACAACGGCGAGACCGGCGAGCACATCGTCGCGACCGCCTACGACGGCGACCTGTCGCGTGTGACCTCGCCGTCGCAGTGGACGCAGAACTTCCCCGGCTTCGAAGAGGCGCTGCACTGCGCCACCGACGGATCGCGCATCGCCGTCGCGCTCTCACCCGAAGACATGAGCGCCGAGGTCGCGTCGAGCTTCGGGCTCGCCAAGGACGAGTCCGCGGTCGCGGTGATCGACGTCCGCAAGGTGTACCTGCCTGCCGCCGACGGCGCCAACCAGTTCAACAGCGGCTTCGGCCTGCCGAGCGTCGTGCGCGCTCCCGACGGTCATCCGGGCCTGATCATCCCCGACGGCGCCGCGCCGGAGGAGCTGGTAGTCCAGACCATCAAGAAGGGCGACGGCCCCGAGGTCACCGGGGACGAGCCGGTGCGCGTGCACTACACCGGCGTGGTGTGGGGCGAGGACGAGGCCTTCGACAGCACCTGGGACGCCGAAGCCGCGTCCCTCACCCTCGACGGCGTCGTCCCCGGCTTCGCGGCCGCCCTCGAAGGGCAGACCGTGGGGTCGCAGGTGCTGGTGGTCATCCCGCCCGAGCTCGGCTACGGCGACCAGGATCAGGGGGCCATCCCGGCCGGATCCACGCTCGTGTTCGTGATCGACATCCTCGGACTCGACGCGGCGCCGGAGGCCTGAGCGCGGCGCCGGGACGCAGCCCGGATCCAGACCTAAGATAGGCGAGTGCCTGCCACTGCGCCCGCGAAGATTCCGCCCGAGGAGCGTCTGGTCAACCTCGTGGTCGCGCTCATCGCGACCGATCAGGGGCTGACCAAAGACACCATCCTCACATCGGTCGCGGGCTACCGCGAGCAGAGCGAGGCCGGGGCGTCGAAGGACGCGCTCGAGAAGATGTTCGAGCGCGACAAGGAGGCGCTTCGGGGCCTCGGGGTCCCGATCGAGACCATCGGCGACTGGGCCGATCCCGACGATCTGCGCGAGGCCCGCTACCGGGTGCCCAGCGCCGAGTACGAGCTTCCCGAAGACATCGGGTTCACTCCTGCCGAGCTGGCTCTGCTGAACCTCGCCGGCGGGGTGTGGAGCGAGAGTTCGATGTCGGACGACGCCCGCAGCGGACTGCGCAAGATCCGGGCGCTCGGCGATCTCGTCGACGAGCCCATCATCGGGTTCTCGCCGCGCCTGAGCCTGCACGATCCGGCGTTCCTGCCGCTGCAGCAGGCGATCGAGCAGAGCCGCGTCGTCACCTTCCCCTACCTGAAGCCCGGTGAGGCCGCGCCGCGCACCCGGCGGCTGCAGCCACTGGCGCTCGTCGAGTACGAGGCCCGCTGGCACGTCTTCGGCATCGACCAGGACGCCCACGCCGACCGCACGTTCCTCCTCTCGCGCATCGTGGGCCCGGTGTCGGTGACCCGCGAGTCGTTCGATGCCGCACTGCGGGAAGGCGCGGGGGAGCGCGCCCTCGCCGGGCTGGAGGAGGTCGCCGCGCGCAACATCGCCCTGCTCGAGGTCAACCCGGGCACCGAGGGGGCGCTGCGCCTGGCGCGCCGCGCGCAGCCCGCCGAGCAGGGCATCCGCGTGCCATACGTCGACGTGAACATCTTCGCCGACGAGCTCGCCTCGTACGGGCCCGAGGTGCGCGTGGTCGAGCCCGCCGACCTGCGCGACCGCGTCATCGAGCGGCTCGCGGTGACACGCGACCTGCACGGAGGGGTCTCATGACCGCGCGGCGTCCGCTCGTCGCGACCGACCGCGCCGCGCTCATGCTCCAGCTCGTGCCGTACCTGATCGGCAAGGGCGAGGTGTCGCTCGCCGAGGCCGCAGCCGAGTTCGACGTCACGCCCGATCAGATGCGCTCGATGGTCGAGAAGCTGACCGTGATCGGCCTTCCCGGCGAACGCGGCTACTGGCAGATGGCCAATGACCTGTTCGACATCGACTGGGACCTTCTCGACGAGCAGGACCTCATCGTCATCACCAACTCGGTCGCGCTCGAGCGGTCGCCGAAGCTCACCGCCCGCGAGGCGGCCGCCCTGCTTGCCGGACTCCAGCTCGCGCGGTCGATCCCCGGCGTCGGCGACACCGACCTGTATGCGGGCCTGCTCGCCAAGCTCTCCCGCGGTGCATCGGCGACCCCGGCCGAGGTCATCCTCGCCCCCGAGCCCGTCGATGCCGTCCGCGATCTCGTCGCCGAGGCGCTGCGGCGGCGCGTGGCCGTCTCGTTCACCTACAAGGCGCCCGATGCCGCACCCACCACGCGCACCGTCGACCCCGTGAAAGTCCACATCGCGAGCGGCCAGTGGTACCTCCAGGGCTGGTGCCACCTGCGCGAGGCGATGCGCACGTTCCACCTCGACCGCGTCAGCGCGCTCGAGCTCACCGACATCCCGACCACGCATGCCGGCGAGCCCGCCCCGGACTGGTTCTCGTCCGGAGCCGGAGACATCGTGGCACGGGTGCGGTTCCCCGAGTCGATGGCCCCGCTCCTCGGCGACTACCTCGAACGCGCCACCCTCTCGACGGCGGACGGCATGACGACCGCGACCATGCGGGTGGCCGACGAGCTCAGTCTCCGGCGGTTGGCGGCACGGCGCGGGGGCATCGTCGAAGTGCTCGAACCGCCTGCGGCACGGCGGGCGGTCGCCGAGTGGGCCGAGGCAGGGCTCGCG
The DNA here is from genome assembly GCF_015277855.1 of Microbacterium cremeum. Classification (NCBI taxonomy): domain Bacteria; kingdom Bacillati; phylum Actinomycetota; class Actinomycetes; order Micrococcales; family Microbacteriaceae; genus Microbacterium; species Microbacterium cremeum. The sequence continues at coordinate 2,055,680 of NZ_CP063812.1, read as the reverse complement.
CAGTACCGCTGAGTCGGCGGCGGGCTAGACTGGCCCCACGATCCTGACATTCTCCGGAAGGACAACCATGGGAATCCAAGGCTGGCAGTGGCTACTCATCCTCGCGGTGATCCTTCTCCTGTTCGGTGCAGCGAAGCTTCCCGCGCTCGCCAAGAGCATGGGTCAGTCGGCGCGCGTCTTCAAGGGTGAGATGAAGGCGATGAAGGAGGAGGACAAGCCGGTCGACGGCACCTCCACTTCGGTCGCGGCGCCCGCGAACCCGGGCGAGTCGACGGAGCCGTCGGCTGGCGCGGGCGGAGCGTCCCAGACCAAGCCATAGTCGTTCGTGGTGACGACCGAGCCGCCGCGCACCGGAGACGCCGACCGGCCGCGGCGTGAGAAGCGCATGTCGCTCGGCGCACACCTCGTCGAGCTGAAGAAGCGGCTGACGATCAGCGTCATCGCGCTCGTCGTGGGCATGGTGATCGCGTTCATCGTCACCGAGCCCGTTCTGTGGCTCATCACCGAGCCCATCCGCCTTGTCGCGGAGGCCCGCGGTGAGGAGTCGTCGGTCGAGCTGATGTTCAGCACCGTGACGTCGGGCTTCGACCTCCGGCTGCGGATGTCGTTGGCGATCGGCCTCCTCCTCTCGGCGCCGGTGTGGCTGTGGCAGGCGTGGGCGTATGTGATGCCGGGCCTGACACGGAAAGAGATTCGTTACACGGTCGGGTTCGTCGCGGCCGCGATCCCGCTCTTCTTCGCCGGCTGCGCGACGGGCCTCTACGTCATGCCGAACATCGTGACGCTCATGGCGGGATTCGTCCCGGCCGGGGCCGCGGCGTTCTACGACGCCATGTACTACTACGACTTCGTCTTCAAGCTGATGTTGTTCGTCGGCGTCGCCTATGTGCTGCCGGTGTTCCTGGTCGCACTGAACCTGGCCGGGATCATCTCGGGCCGCGCGATCGTCAAGGGCTGGCGCGTCGCCGTCATCGTGTCGGTGACGTTCGCCGCCCTCGCCACGCCGCCCGCCGATGTCGCGACGACGTTCCTGCTCGCCGGCATCCTCATGCTGCTGTTCTTCACCGCAGCCGGGCTGTCGATGCTCTTCGACAGGCGAAAGGCGAAACGCAACGCCGCCATTCTGCCCCCGGAGCCCGGCGCATGATCGATCCCGGTCCGGCCGAGCGGTACGCGCAGGCACGCGAGACCGCAGAGCTCGACCGGAGCCATCCCCTCACGGCGGCGTTCGCGGCATCCCAGCGCTTCTCGCTGGATCCCTTCCAGCTCGCCGGGTGCCGCGCGCTCGAGGCCGGCCGCAGCGTGCTGGTGGCGGCGCCGACCGGCGCGGGCAAGACGATCGTCGGCGAGTTCGCCGTGCATCTCGCGATGCGAGAACCCGGTGACAAGGCGTTCTACACCACCCCGATGAAGGCGCTGTCGAACCAGAAGTTCCGCGAGCTGCAGGACGTGTACGGCCCTGACGAGGTCGGCCTCCTCACCGGCGACACCAACATCAACGGCAACGCGCGCGTCGTCGTCATGACTACCGAGGTGCTCCGCAACATGCTGTACGCGGACTCACCGGCGCTGCGCGGCCTGCGCTACGTCGTCATGGACGAGGTGCATTATCTGGCGGACCGGTTCCGCGGCGCGGTGTGGGAGGAGGTCATCATCCACCTCGCGCCGTCCGTGCGGCTCGTGTCGCTGTCGGCGACCGTCTCGAACGCCGAGGAGTTCGGCGACTGGCTCGACACGGTGCGCGGCGACACCGAGGTGATCGTCTCCGAGACCCGACCCGTCCCGCTCGAACAGCACGTCCTGGTGCGCGGCGACCTGCTGCCGCTGTTCGACGACCGCGCGGGCGTCGCGACGGCGCAGGTGAACCAGGAGCTCATGCGGATCCGCTCCTTCAAGGGCTCGAACTTCGACAACAACCGACGCGTGCAGGCCGCGAACAGCGCGCGGCACGCGGGGTACGAGGCATCCCGCCGCCCGAATCGGGGGATGAAGAGGCCCGTGCGCTCCGCGAACGTCCAGCGCGTCGAACGTCTCGACCGGCCCGACGTCGTCGAACTGCTCTCGCGGTCGAACCTGTTGCCGGCGATCTTCTTCATCTTCAGTCGCGCCGGGTGCGATGCCGCGGTTCAGCAGGTGCGCCGGGGCGGCGTGCGGCTGACGTCGCAGGACGAGCGGCGTGAGATCCGCGCGATCGTCGAGGAGCGCACGCGGTCGCTGCCCGACGAGGACTTGGCCGTGCTCGGGTACTGGCAATGGCTCGACAACCTCGAACGCGGCCTCGCGTCGCACCACGCCGGACTGCTGCCGGCGTTCAAGGAGGTCGTCGAGGAGCTGTTCCGGCGAAAGCTCGTGAAGGTCGTGTTCGCCACCGAGACGCTGGCGCTCGGCATCAACATGCCCGCGCGCACCGTCGTGCTCGAGAAGCTCGAAAAGTTCAACGGCGAGGCGCGCGTGGCGATCACGTCGGGGGAGTACACCCAGCTCACCGGCCGGGCCGGCCGGCGCGGCATCGACGTCGAAGGGCACGCCGTCATCCAGTGGACGGAGGGTCTCGACCCGCAGGCGGTCGCGGCGCTCGCTTCACGCCGCACGTACCCGCTGAACTCGAGCTTCCGGCCTACCTACAACATGGCCGTGAACCTCATCGACCAGTTCGGCCGACCTCGGGCGCGCGAGATCCTGGAGTCGTCGTTCGCCCAGTTCCAGGCGGACCGCGCCGTGGTGGGCCTCGCCCGCCAGGTGCGTGACCAGGAGGAGTCGCTGGCGGGATACCGGAAGGCGATGACGTGCGACCGCGGCGACTTCACCGAGTACTCGTCGATCCGGCGCGAGCTCAGCGACGTCGAGAAGCTGAACCGCAAGGACGCGAACGCCTCGCGACGCACGCGCGACGAGAGGCAGCGGCACATCGCGAGCCTGCGCAAGCGCATGCAGCGGCACGCGTGCCATGGGTGCCCCGACCGCGAGCAGCACGCGCGATGGGCTGAGCGGTACTGGAAGCTCAAGCGTCAGATCGACAAGCTGCGGCACCAGATCGATACGCGCACCGGCACGGTGGCCCGCATCTTCGATCGCGTCGTGGACGTGCTGGACGAACTGGACTACGTGCAGGTCGCGGAGGACGGGACCACGGCGCTCACACCCTCGGGGCGGACGATGCGCCGTATCTACGGCGAGCGGGATCTGCTCGTCGCCGAGTCGCTGCGCCTGGGGTTGTGGAAGGACCTGGATGCCGCGTCTCTCGCGGCGATCGCGTGCTCGCTGGTGTACGAGCCCCGCCGGGACGACGCGGGACCGGGGGAGCGCGGCCTGCCGCGCGGCCCGTTCCGCGCCGCGTTCACGGCGACCCTCGATCTGTGGCAGCGGCTCGACGACCTCGAGCGGGAGCACCATCTGCCGGGATCCGAGCCGATCTCGTCGGGCCTCGCGACGGCGATGCACACGTGGGCGCGCGACGGCATGCTCGATCGCGTGCTCGGCGAGGCCGACATGGCCGCCGGCGACTTCGTGCGCTGGGCGAAGCAGACGATCGACCTGCTCGACCAGCTGTCGCTCGTCGCCGATCAGCCGATCGCCGGCACCGCGCGCAAGGCACTCGATTCGGTGCGCCGCGGCATCGTGGCCTACTCGACGGTGTAGCCGCCGCTCGTCGCGGGCGCTGAGAATCGGCATCCGCGGGTTCGCCTAGTGTGGACTCCGTGCCATCCGACGCGGCGTCCCGTCCACCGTTGCCGAGCGCGCTGCTGCCGCTGTGGGCAGGCGTCCTCTCGGCGGCAGCCGGGGGATTCGCGTTGTCGACGGCATTCCCCGCGCTCGCGTGGTGGCCGATGGTGTTCCTGGCGATCCCGCTCACCCTCGTGAGCCTCATCGGGCGCAGGGCGTGGAGCGCCGCACTCGTCGGCCTCGTCTTCGGGCTGGCGTTCTTCCTGGTGAACGTCTCGTTCACCGCGCGGTACCTCGGTCCGGTGCCCTGGCTGGCGCTGTCGATCTTTGAGGCGGTCCTCACCGCCGTCGCCGCCGTCCCGATCGCGCTCGCCTACCGCTGGCTGCCTCGCGTCGCGGACGGCCCCTGGGCGCGGCTTGTCGCGTTGCCGGCGATTGTCGCGGCGTTGTGGGTGGTGCGCGAGCAGTTGCTCGGCACCTGGCCGTACGGCGGGTTCCCGTGGGGGAGGGTCGGCATCTCGCAGGCCGGCAGCCCGCTCGCGAGCGTGGTCTCGTGGGTCGGTGTCGCCGGGCTGTCGTTCCTGATCGTGATGCTGTGCGCGAGCGCGGTGGAGTGGGCGCGGCTGCGCCGGTACCGCGATCTGCGCACGGCGATCCCGGTGCTGGTGGTCGGCGTCGCCCTGTTCGCGCTTCCGCAGTTCCCCACGACGGATGCCGGAAGCATGCGCGTGGGGGCGGTGCAGGGCGACGGACCCGCCGGCTACTTCGACGAGCGCAGTCGCAACGACGTGCTCAACGCGCAGCTGCGGGCGACGGCGCCGCTGCTCGGCGAGGAGATGGACGTCCTGCTGTGGCCGGAGGGCGGCGTCGACTCGGATCCCACGGCGAACGAGAGCACCGCTGCGACGCTCGATGCCTTGGCCGCCCGGATCGACGCGCCGCTCGTGGTCGCGGCCGTCACCCAGCGTGGCGACGAGTACTTGAACTCGTCGCTGCTGTGGGAGCCGGGGGCCGAGAATCCCGTGGACGTCTACGACAAGAGGCACCCCGTGCCGTTCGGGGAGTATGTTCCCGACCGGTGGTTCTACCGCATGTTCGCACCGGATCTGATCGACCTCATCCAGCGCGAGTACACCCCGGGCGGAGCGCGCCCGTACTTCGACGTCGGCGGGGTGGGGGTGGGACTGGCGATCTGCTTCGACGTGATCTATGACGACGTCGTGTGGGACGGGGTGCAGGACGGCGCCGAGATCTTCATGTTCCAGACCAACAACGCCGATTTCCGCGGGACCGACGAGAACCTGCAGCAGCTGGCCTTCGCCCGCATCCGCGCGGTGGAGACCGGGCGCGCCGTCGTCAACATCTCGACGGTCGGCACGAGCCAGGTGATCGCTCCCGACGGCTCTGAGATCGCGGTGCTCCCCGCCGACACCGCGGGCCACATGCTGGAGGACGTGCCGCTGCGCACCGGCCTGACGCCGGCTGTCGTGCTGGGCGGCGCGCTGCAGCTCGTGATGGTGTGGGGCGCGGCCGTCGCGCTCGTCGCCGTGGGCGTGCTGGGGAGGACAACGCTGCGCGGGAACGCGAAAACGCCGACCCCGTAGGGTCGGCGTTGCGCGGTGGACGCGTCGTCAGGCGCTGAGCTTGTCGACCGTCATGTCTTCGCCGGCGCCGCGACGCGCGCGCACGTAGGCCAGGCGCTCTTCGAGCAGCTCCTCGAGCTCGGGGATGCTACGGCGCTCGAGCAGCATGTCCCAGTGGCTGCGGGGGGTCTTGTCGCCGGAGTGGTCGACGGTGGCGGTGCCCTCACCGACGCGGAGCAGCGCCTCGGCGCCGCACGTGCGGCACTCCCAGGCCGGGGGAACCTCGGCATCGGCCGCGAAGGTCAGGGTGGTGTCACGTCCGCAGGACGTGCACGTGTAGGTATGCTGTGCGCGCTCATGGAACACGACGCCCTCTTCGCTCTGTAGGCTCTGGGCGCCGAGTCGGATGCCGCGCAGACTGCGGTCTGCCATTTTGTGGTCCTCTCGTCGCTGTACAGGTATAACGGTGAGACCTGAGCGGATCATCCGAACGGACGGGGTTGCTCAGGATTTCACAGTGGATGCACAGCGGGTGCGCGAACGATGTCCGCGCTGTTCTCGGGTCCTCTCAGGCTAACGTCTTCAGCGCGATGTCGGTGCGGTCGGTGACGATGCCGTCGACGCCCATCGCGACGAGCCGGCGCATATGGTCGGGCTCGTTGACGGTCCACACGTGCACCTCGACGCCGTGCCGGTGGGCGGCGGCGATGAATCGCGGCGTCACCAGCCGCAGGCGGCCCTGCCGCTCCGGCACCTGCAGCGCGTCGACTCCTGCCAGCGCGCGGGCGATCAGGCGGTCCGAGCGGGACGAGACTGCAGCCAGCACCCGGGCGACCGTACCGCTTCCGGCGGAGGTCGCCGGACGGATGCCGCGGCCTGCCGCCTGCGCGGCGAGCAGCGCGGCACGCCGTCTCGCGTCCGAGAAGCTCGTCACGAGCACGCGGTCGCCGTGTGCCGCGACCTCGGCGCCGACGGCGGTCGCGGCATCCGCCGCCTTCACGTCCAGGTTGAAGCGCACGGTGGGGAACGCGTCGAGCGCCTGCGCGAGGGTGATGAGCCCGCCTCGTTCCGACATGAGCTGCTCGAGCTCGCGCGCCGTCACGTCGGCGACCTTGCGCGGATCGCCGGTGACGCGCGCGAGGTCGGCGTCGTGGAACAGAACGACCACGCCGTCCGCTGTGAGGTGGCAGTCGGATTCGACGTAGCGTGCTCCGGCGGCGTGTGCGGCGGCGACGGCGGCGAAGGAGTTCTCGACGACGCCGTCGGCGGCGTCGGCAGGCGCCACGAGCCCGCGATGGGCCAGCACGCGGGGCAGGGCAGCGCCCTGGAACCACGGATGCATGCGACTCAGCGCTGGTCGGAACGGGGCGCGTCGGTCCGCGCGGCCATCGCCTCGTTGGCGATCTCGTCGGCGGCGGACGCCGCTGCACGTGCGGCGGCGACCGCCTCCTCGGCGGTCTTCCCGCCGGTCGACTCCCACGTCGGGCGGGCGTCCGCCTCCCGCCGCGGGCCGGCGGCGGCGCGGCCGCCGAACGCGTCGCCGATGCCTTTGAGCGCCTCGGTGAACTCGCTCGGGATGATCCACATCTTGCTCGAGGCGCTCTCGGCGATCTTCGGCAGCGTCTGCAGGTACTGGTAGGCGAGCAGCTTGTCGTCGGGATCGCCGACATGGATCGCGCTGAAGACCATCTCGATGGCCTCGGCCTCGCCCTGCGCGCGCAGCACAGCCGCCTGCTTGTCGCCCTCGGCACGTAGGATCTCGGCCTGGCGGCGCCCCTCGGCTTCGAGGATCTGCGACTGCTTGGAGCCCTCTGCCGTCAGGATCGCGGCACGGCGGTCGCGCTCGGCGCGCATCTGCTTCTCCATGGAGTCCTGGATCGAATGCGGCGGGTCGATCGCCTTCAGCTCGACGCGCGAGACGCGCAGACCCCACTTGCCGGTGGCCTCGTCGAGGACGACCCGGAGCTGCCCGTTGATGTTGTCGCGGCTGGTCAGCGCCTCTTCGAGGTTCAGGCCGCCGACGACGTTTCGCAGGGTGGTCGTGGTGAGCTGCTCGACCGCGCTGAGATAGTTGGCGATCTCATACGTCGCCGCCCGTGCGTCGGTGACCTGGAAGTACACCACGGTGTCGATCGAGACGACGAGGTTGTCTTCGGTGATGACCGGCTGCGGTGGGAACGACACCACCTGTTCGCGCATGTCGACGAGCGGACGAAGCCGATCGATGAACGGGACGAGCAGGTTCAGCCCGGGCTGAAGGGTCCGCTGGTACCGCCCGAGTCGCTCCACCACGCCGGCATACGCCTGCGGAATGATGCGGATCGATCGGAAGATCACGACGATCACGAAGATCGCCAGAACGATCAGCAGCACGACCACGAAGATCTGGCCGATGAATGCGCCCACGTCAACCATTGTCGGAAGTCCTTTCCTCGGGGGTGGCGGCGGCGGCCGCGGTGACCTCGACGGTGGCGCCGTGCACCGCGAGCACCGTCACCCTGGCGCCGACGTCGATCGCGGTCGGCGACGAGGCCGCCAGGCGGGCGGTCCAGGTCTCGCCGTTGTCGAGCTTGACCGAGCCGTCGCCGTCGACGAACGTCTGCACCACGCGGCCGCCCATGCCGTAGAGCGCGTCGACGTTGGTGCGGGCATCCGGTTCCTCGCGGTGCAGAAGCCGCAGCAACAGTGGCCGGATCGTGAACAGCAGGACGGCCGACAGGGCGGCGGCGACGCCGATCTGCAGCCACCAGGGGCCACCGAGCAGGTTCACGCCGAGTCCGCCGATCAGGGCGCCGGCGGCGAGCATCAGGAAGGTGAACTCGAGCGTGAGCAGTTCGATGATGATGAAGACCAGCGCGAGAACCAGCCACGCGATCCACATGTACTGGGTCAGATCGGGCAGCATCGCCATCCCTTCGTCGCGTCTGATTGGCACCCTACACCGGTCGGCGACGACCCCGGTTGATAGGCTCGACCGCGGCCCGAAACGCGTCGCCGGGCACCGACATCCCAGGAGCAGAACACATGTCCCAGACCCTCGAACCCGGCTCGCTGAGCGGCAAGACCGCGCTCGTGACCGGCTCCTCCCGCGGCATCGGCGCCGACACGGCCCGCTATCTCGCCGAGGCCGGCGCGAACGTCGTGATCAACTACCGCAACAAGGCGCCGCGGGCCGAGAAGCTCGCGACCGAGCTGCGAGGGCTCGGCGTCGAGGTGCTCGTGGTCGGGGCCGACCTCACCGATGCGGCATCGGTGCAGGCGATGTTCGACGAGGTGGAGCGCGCCTTCGGAGGGCTCGACGTGCTCGTGCTCAACGCGTCGGGCGGCATGGAGTCGGGCATGGCCGAGGACTACGCGCTGCAGCTGAACCGCGACGCGCAGGTCCGCGTGCTCGAGACGGCTCTGCCCCTGCTGCGCGAGGGCTCCCGCGTGGTGTTCGTGACCAGCCACCAGGCGCACTTCATCCGCACCACGCCGACGATGCCCGAGTACGAGCCGGTCGCACTGTCCAAGCGGGCCGGCGAGGACGCGCTGCGCGAGCGCATTCCCGCGCTGGGCGAGCGCGGCGTCGACTTCGTGGTCGTCTCGGGCGACATGATCGAGGGCACCATCACGGCCACCCTGCTCGAGCGAGCGAACCCGGGTGCGATCTCGGCCCGCCGCGAGGACGCCGGCAAGCTCTACAACGTGGCGGAGTTCGCCGCCGAGGTCGCCGCGGCGGCCGTCGACCCCGTGCCGGCCGACAACACGCGCCTCGTCGGCGACGTCTCGTCGTTCGTGGCGGAGTGAGCATGCGGCCACAGGGCATCGAGACGCTCGTCTCGGTCGGACGGCCGGCGATCGCACCGGACGGCGGGTTCGCCGTCTTCGCGACGTCGCGCCCCGATCTCGCCGCCAACCGCAACGTCGGGCAGCTCTGGCGCATCGACCTTCCCGACGGCACGCCCCGGCGCCTCACGCGAGGCACGGCCGACAGCGCACCGCGCCTGTCACGCGACGGCACCAGTATCGCGTTCCTCCGTGGCGACGCGAAGGGCAAGCCTCAGGTGCACATCATCGACGCCTCCGGCGGCGAGCCCGTCCAGGCCACCGACACCGTGCTCGGCGTCGAGGACTTCGCCTGGGCGCCGGACGGCGCCAGCATCGCCTATCTCGCGCGCGTACCCGAGAAGGGGCGGTACGGCAGCGTCGAAGGGCTGGATCCCTCAGCCGAGGCGCCGCGCCACATCACCGGCATCCGCTGGCACGCGAACGGCCTCGGCTACGTGGCCGATCGTCCCGCGCACGTCTTCGTGATCGCCGCCGCGGCGACCGATTCGGAGCCCTTCTACGAGCCGGCTCCCGATGTGCTCGCCGACGACGAGACACCGCCGAAGAAGCCCGTGGTCGCGGCCGAGGCGCGCCAGCTGACCGAGGGGACCACGTCGCATGCCGCCCTCGTGTTCACCGCCGACGGCCGGGAGCTGCTCACGGTGCCCGACGACATCGAGCCCGATCGGCGCGACCTGCGCACCCGCGTCGTCGCGATCGCGGTGGACGGTTCCGGTGAGCGCGAGGTGCTGGGCACCGACGCCGGGCTGTCGCTGTACGGTCTCGAAACCGCGCCCGACGGCACGATCGCGGTCCTCGCGCACGAGGTCGGCGACGGCGTCGACTTCGTGGCGCCGGGCGTGGGCCTGTGGCTGCTCGAGGCGGACGGCCCGCGTCGGCTCACCGACGCCGAGACGATCGACCTCGGCGAGGTCGGCAGCCACATCACCCCGGTGGGCGACGACTTCCTCGTGCAGGACCGCACGCGAGGTCGCGTCCGCCTCGTGCGCGTCTCGCGTGCCGGGGATCTCACCGAGGTGCTCGACGGCGATGTCGAGGTCAACGGCCACGCGGCAGGCGGCGGACGGATCGTCGCATCCGTGGCACGGCCCGACTCGTACGGCGAGCTCGTGCTGCGCGACGGCGCAGACGTGCGGACCCTGACCTCGTTCGGGGCGGCGGCTGCGGCATCCGGTGTCGTCCTCCCGACCGAGCTGACCGTCACCGGCCGCGACGGCTACCCTGTGCACGGCTGGGTCGCGACGCCTGCGGGCGAAGGCCCGTTCCCGGTGATCCTGCAGATCCACGGCGGGCCGTATGCCGCGTACGGCATCCATCTGTTCGACGAGACGCAGGTGCTCGTGGACGCCGGCTACGCCGTCGTGTACTGCAACCCGCGGGGGTCGGCGGGATACGGGCGCGCCCATGGCCGCAGCATCCGTCAGCAGATGGGCACCGTCGACTTCGCCGACGTGATCGACTTCCTCGAGGGGGCGATCGCGAGCGACGACCGCCTGGACGGCGACCGCGTCGGTGTGCAGGGCGGGTCGTACGGCGGGTACCTCACCGCCTGGGTGATCGCGCACGACCACCGGTTCGCGGGTGCCATCGTCGAGCGCGGATTCCTCGAGCCGCAGTCGTTCCAGGGCACGAGCGACATCGGCTCGTTCTTCGGCGACGAGTACGTGGGCGTCTCGGCCGACGACATCGCGCGCCAGAGCCCGATGGCGGTCGTGGGGCAGGTGACGACGCCGACGCTCGTGCTGCACTCCGAGCTCGACTTCCGGTGCCCGCTCGAGCAGGCGACACGCTACTACTCCGCGCTGAAGCGGCAGGGCACCGAGGCCGAGCTCCTCGTCTTCCCGGGCGAGAACCACGAGCTCACCCGCTCCGGCCAGCCCCGGCATCGCGTGCAGCGCTTCGACGCGGTGCTCGACTGGTGGGACCGGCACCTGCCGGTCGGCTGACCCACCGCCGGCATGACGAAGGCCCGGGAGCTCGCGCTCCCGGGCCTTCGACGTTTCCGTCGGGTGACGGATCAGATGTCGCCCTTGAAGGTGAAGGCGCGCACGATGTTGATGATGCCGAGGACGATGAGCGAGATGCCCAGCAGCCACCAGAGCACGATCGTGCCCCACACCGGCGAGAACAGCACGACGATGCCCGCGACGATGCTCAGGATGGCGAAGAAGATCGACCAGCCCTTCGATGCCGCGTCGCCGAGCGTCGACAGCGCGACGATGCCCTCGACGATCCACATGATGCCGACGAGGATGCCGATGAAGACGGCGAGCCATGCGGTCGTGGCCGTCAGATTGAACAGCGCGACGACGCCCGCGATGATGAACAGGATGCCGAGCAGGATGTGGCCGACGCGAGCCCAGCCGCCCTTGGTCTTCGAGAAGATCCCGAGGCCCGCGTAGACGAGGCCCGCCGCGATCGCGTAGATCGCGATGATCGCCGCGACGACGGCTGCCGTCTTGCCCGGCCAGACGAGGATGAGGATTCCGACGATGACGGCGAGGACGCCGCCCACGCCGAGCGCTGTGCGGATGCCGTTGACGGCCGACTTCGCAGCCGCTGATTCGGTGGACATGGGAGGTCCTTTCTGGGAGTTCCCTGAACGTGATGCGGGCTAAAGCTTAGACCCGTCATCGAACTTTGCGGGCAGAAAGCTCGTGTGTTGTCACATATCGTTCGCCGTCGGGATCGCGCGGAGCACCGGGGGAGCGCTACCGTGAGCGTGCACGAGTGAGGAGGGGCCATGGCCGTCATCTCGAGGGGGTTCGGGGCTCGGCGTCGCGAGAGCGACCCCCGGCTGCCGCCCGGGCAGTATCTGACCGAGGACTTCCCGGTGCTCTCGGCCGGGCCGACGCCTCGGATCGATCTCAGCGAATGGCGGTTCGACCTCCGCACCGAGTCGGGCGAAGGCGCCTCGTGGTCGTGGGACGAGTTCATGGACCTGCCCATCGAGGACGTCCACACCGACATCCACTGCGTCACCCGCTGGTCGAAGCTCGGCACCTCCTGGCGCGGAGTCTCGCTGGACACACTGGTGGACGCGGTCGAGACCGAGGCGTCGTACGCGATGGCGCACTCGTACGGCGGCTACACCACGAACATCCCGCTGGAGGACCTCCTCGGCGGCCGCGCCTGGGTGGCGTTCGAGTTCGAGGGCGAGCCCCTCGATCCCGAGCACGGCGGACCGGCGCGGCTTCTGGTGCCGCACCTGTACTTCTGGAAGAGCGCCAAGTGGGTGCGCGGTCTGACACTGATGGACGACGACGAGCCGGGCTTCTGGGAGCAGAACGGGTACAACATGCACGGTGACCCGTGGACCGAGGAGCGGTACTGGTGACCGTCGGCGGGTGGCGGCCGGCGCGCGTCGTCGAGACCGTTCCCGCAACGCCGTCGGCGCGTATCCTGCGCCTCGCCGTCGCCGACTGGCCGGGCAGTCTCGCCGGACAGCACGTCGACGTCCGGCTGACCGCCGAAGACGGCTACCAGGCGGTGCGCTCCTACTCGCTGGGTTCGTACGGATCCGGTGAGACCATCGAGCTCGGCGTCGACGAGATCCCCGACGGCGAGGTGTCGCCCTACCTCGTACGCGATGTGCTGCCCGGCGACGAGCTCGAGGTCAAGGGTCCACTCGGCGGCTACTTCGTGTGGCAGCCCGGGGGAGTGGCCCCCGTTCAGTTCATCGCGGGCGGGTCGGGCGTGGTGCCCTTGATGGCGATGGTGCGGGCGGCGACGGATGCCGGGGCCGCGGCATCCGCCCGTCTTCTGTACTCGACGCGCAGGCCGGAGAACGCGATATATCGCGAGGAACTGAGCGACGGCGCCGGTGACAGGGGAGTGGCGGTGTCGTGGGCGTACACGCGCGCCGCCCCGGCTGGGTGGGACGGCCAGGTCGGCCGCCTCGACGACGAGCGCCTTCGCGAGGCGGTGTGGCCGCCCAGCAGCGCGCCCATCGTCTACGTGTGCGGACCGACGGGGTTCGTCGAGCATGTCGCGGACGCGCTGGTGCGGCTCGGGCACCCGCCCGCGCGGATCAGGACCGAACGCTTCGGAGGTGCATGATGCGAGCCGAGAACGCACGGAGCATCGTGGACGGCAACGCCGCCGCAGGGTTGCTGGCCGATGTCTTCGGCGACGACGTGACCGCGCTCATCGGCGTGTGCGGCGGCTGCTCGGCGTCGGCGCCGCTCGCCGAGGCGACCGTCGAGCTCGATGAGACGGCTGCCATCGTGCGCTGTCGGTCGTGCACGCACACGCTTCTGACGGTCCTGCGCACGCCCGTCGGCATCCGTCTCGTCCTCGGGACGCTCCGCGAGCTCGAACGGCGCTGAACCGCCGCAGCCGTCAGCCCAGCAGGAGCGCGATGAGGATCAGCACCGGAACGCAGCCGATCGTCGTGAGGAAGACGGTGTCGCGCGAGATCGTCTCGCCGACGCCGTAGCGCTGTGAGTAGTTGAAGACGTTCTGCGCCGTGGGCAGCGCGGCGAGCACCGTGACGATGAGCACATCGTGCGCCGGGAGGGCGAACGCGAACTTCGCGACCGCCCACGCGATCATCGGCATGGCGACGAGCTTGAGGACCGTCGCCAGCAGGATGTCGCGTCGCCGGCCAGACGGCGCGAGCACTCGTTGACCGTGCAGCGAGATGCCGTACGCGATGAGGAGGACCGGCACGCAGGCGTCGGCGATGAGCTGTGCAGGCTCCATCACGACGGGCGGCAGCCGGACGCCGACCACCGAGACGATCGTCCCGAGTGCGGAGCCCAGCACGATCGGGTTCGTCGTCACGCGGGCGACGGCGCGCCAGAGGGACGTGCGCGCGGCGGTCACAGCATCCAGGATCGCCATCGTGATCGGTGTGAACACGAGCAGCTGCATCAGGATCACGGGAGCGGGATAGGCGGCGCTGCCGAGCAGGTAGAGCGACAGCGGAATGCCGATGTTGTTGGAGTTGACCTGCCCGGCGCTGAGAGCGCCGATCACGGTCTCGCCGACGGAGCGGCGCCACGCGACCCGTGCGACGACGGCGTGGATGAGGATCACGGCGACGGCGGCGATCGCCGACACCGGAAGCAGTGCCGAGAACAGCATGCGCACGTCGGCCTGCGCGAGCACGACGAACAGGAGGAACGGCGACAGCACGAAGAACGCGAGGCGCGCGAGCACCGGCCGCGCGTGCTCGCCGAGCAAGTCGATGCGGCCGATGATCCAGCCGACGGCGATCGCGACACCCACCACGACGAACCCGGTGAGCGACTCCAGCACGCTCCGAGCCTAGAGAAATCGTTCTCCTGCGCCGAATCCCGCGTCACGCTCTGTCAGACTGGCACGCGTCGAACGAAGGGATGGACGGATGCCTGAACCCCGCGACCGCGTCACGCGCAAGGCCGATCTGCTGGCTGCGCTCACCGCGCCCGCTGCGGACGTCTGGGGGGCGACGGCGGCGCCGGATGCGACTCCGTATCTCGTGCCGCTATCGCTCGCGTGGATCGACGAGCGCGCGGTGGTCAGCCTGGACGCCGCGTCGCCGACGGCGCGAAACATCGAAGCGTCGCGCATCGCGCGTCTGGCGGTCGGCCCGACGCGGGACGTCGCGCTCATCGACGCGACGCTCGAGCGCTCGGTGGGCGTTGACGACGACGCGCAGCTCGGCGAGGCGTACGCCGCCCAGGCCGACTGGGATCCGCGCGGTCTCGCCGGATACACGTTCCTCGTCCTGCGTCCGACGAGGATCCAGGCCTGGCGCGAGTCCAACGAGCTCGCCGGGCGCCTGTTGATGCGCGACGGCGAATGGCTCGTCTGAGGCGTGCGATGCCGCTTAGGGTTCATGCCGACTCCGGGCGTCCGCGGCGGCGAGCGCCTCGCGAAGCGCGTGCCGTTCGGACTCACTCCACGGCCCGGAGGCCGCCAGCGGGATGTCAGTCATGAAGCGGCGCTCCGACTCGGGGATGAGCGCCACAACACGATCGGGATCGGTTGTCGCGGTCCCGTAGAGGCTCGGACCGTCCGCGTAGAACGGGTCGATGGCGACGAGCCGCCCGTCGGCTGAGCGCATGACATTCTGCGGATTGAGGTCCAGTGGGCCGCACCAGGGAAGTTCGCGGACCGCTTGCCGGTGGATCCGGCGGATCGCTGTGAGCAGCTGTGCGACGTCATCGGCACCCGAGGCGAGCCGCTGATGGAACGAGGTCGCGACGTCGGAGGCTACCGGCCAGAGCCGCTCGAGCACCTGGAGGTCGCCGCCGCCGACGAGACGCCGATGCTCACGCAGCTGCGGAACTTGGTGCGTATTGGCTGCCGCGCTGTACAGGGCCGCGCTATACGGACCGACGGGATCGAACGGGCTGATTCGCGCCACCCAGTCGCCATCCGGTGCCAGCAGCGCGATAGCCCAGTCGCCCGCGCCGATCCACGTCCAGCCGCAGTCGCGCAGGACGGTCTCGGCGACACGGTGGTCGGCATCGGGGGCAAGAGCAGCAAGCGCCCTCGTCGTGTCGTTGCTTGTCATCTCGGCTGTCGGATTTCGTCGACCCGGAGTTCGGTGCGTGCCGGATGAGGGAAGCACCACGCCATCATGGCAGTTGCCGGGTCTCGACCGGCGTGGTCGGGATTGATCGGCAGGCTAAGCGCAGAAACCGCTCTCGACGTACGCTGATAATGCACATTATGTCAGTATGAATTTGTACTGTTTGCGAATCTCGCAATCTGCTGCGGAAACGGGTATCACTGCATCCGCTCCCCTGTAAGCGGTTCTGACCGGGGGTTGTCACCCACCAGACTGCTTGCCTCGCAGAGCCTCTGAGCTGCCGGTAAAGGTGATGCCGACCGCTTTCGCGAAGTTCTGCCCCAACTCGTGGCTGGTGGCCATCTGGAGTGCCGTTCTATCGCCCATCATGGCCTCGCAGGTCATCGTGTTGATCGCCCCCGCAAACCGTTCGCGAGGACCCGTGTCTTCTGTTGTATCTCTATCGCAGTACAACTTGTGCTAGACATGTGTCACAAACTCTGAGGAGAGACTATGCATGGGTTCAGGACCGCGAACTTCAGTCCGATCGACTGGGCGGAGGCTGCGTTCTCGACGCCGCTCACGTCTCTTCTTCTTGCAGTGATCGTGGCTGGAGCAGCCATCGTGTTCGTGGGGTCGCGCCCAAGCACACACGTGGTGTTGTCCGAAGGCGCCGCACGATCGTTTAAGAAGCGGTACGCACCCGAGCGCCACACTCTGGCGATCGCCGCCATCGCGGTGATCGTCGTCTTCGCGGCTGAGAACGTCATCCGCGGGTATGTGATCAATCTGGGTGATGCGGTCTCGTGGTGGCGGTTTGCCACACCCGTCGCATCCAGCGTTCTCGCTGTGGCCATTCTCGCCGCCTTGATCGTGCTCCGAGGATCAGCGCCGTCTGAGGCTCGGGTCGTGACGGGGGCTCGGCGAACGTGGACGACCTTCGGGCCGCGCGTCGGTCTCATCCTGTGCGGCGCCGTGCTCCTTCTGCTCGTCGCTACGACGATCGCCGCGGGCGTCACCTCGGCCGCTGATAGCCGTGGTCAGTACATCTGGCTCGAGATTCCGATCCCGAACGAGGCTGAGATCGATCCGATCCGGCTCTGGTACTACGGATGGGCATTCGGTGTGCCGGTCCTCATTGCCCTCGCAGCGCTGTTAGTCGCCACCGCACTCGCGCTGCGGGTGAACGCAGCGCGTCCCTTCATCCGACCAGAGACCGTCGCAGCAGAACGCGGACTGCGCTCCGAAGTCGCCAGTGGCGCTGTTGCCGTGGCCACGGCAGGGATGCTGCTAGCGCTGGCCGGCGCATGGCGGCTGATCGCCCGTGCGGGGTCGCCCTCGCAGCTGTGGGTCGAGGGCGAAAACGGTGGCAATCCGTATGACGCGGCGTGGCGGTATGCAGAACTTGCAGCCGTCGTCGGCTGGCTGGCTCCCATCCTCGAGGTGATCGCGTTCACCCTCCTGTTCCTCGTCGTCGCCAGGCCGCGTCAGAAATGGCCTTCCCCCTCCCCCGATGAGCAGCGCGACGATCCTGTCGACGCCGCGAGGGCGGACCGGTGAACGCTCACCCGGTGCTGTCAGCGGCAGACGACGGCAGCCCGACGATGGACATTTACCGGCAGTTCCGTGGCCTCATCGTCTCCGGGCAACTGGGAGCCAACGAGCGCCTTCCTACCGTGCGGCAGACCGCTAGCGACCTCGGCGTCGCGCCCGGCACCGCCGCAAAGGCCTACAAGATGCTCGAGCGGGACGGACTGGTCGTCACCCGCACCGCTGCCGGCACGCGAGTCGCCGAGTCGGCATCACGCCTTCCCCTCGCGGTCACCCGACAGATCCGCGATCTTGTCACCGAGGCCGAAGCCGCGGGAGTCAGCCCGGCGGACGTGATCGACGTGCTGCGAGTCGTCTGGCGAAGCGTCGCCGGCACCGCCACCGAGTCGACCACGGGCGGCGAGGCCAGCTGGGCCTCTCCAAATCGCAGCGAGAACGAAACCCCATAAACGGACCACAAAACCCATTGATCCGGCAGCAATCTCGCTTCCTCCGACCTTCAGCATCCGCGTCCCTATTGGCGCGCCTGAATACACCGCAGCGGGCGTCTGACGATCCAACGAGCGGTCTGCGAGCAAGATGCAACGTGTCGAGCGCACCTGGGAATGAAGAGGTAGACCCCGGAGGAACCATGAGTGCAACCGATCTTGACGACTTGCTCGCATCGATGGCCGAGCCCCTGCCGGCGGCAGCGGAGAACGAGGCACGCCAGTTGGCGGAGGAGACAATGCCACGTCGTCTCAAGCGCGGACGTGCCCCACGCAGGAGCTGGGCACTCCCCTTGCTTGTGGGCGGCGCGCTCGCTCCAGGCTCCGCAGCATCCTCTCGGGGACCGCTCACGCCGATTTCGAGGACTGGTCGTTGCGCTTTCGCTCGTGGGATCAAGCGTCCCGTTCGGGTTCCTCACCACCAGGAGTAAATCCACGTCTATCGCGTGGATCTATGCCTTGCTGGCCGGCATGATGCTTATTGTTGCACTCCTCTGTGCGCTGATCCTTGACCGCTCGCGCGGTTGATCTCGCGCAAGGGAATGGCGGATGCCTGCCCGGCACTCCGAGCACGGCACTTCGGTGGGCATGCACCGTAGCCTGCCGCGCATCGGGTGGCTCCGCCGCAAACTCACGCGACGGCTGCGTTGCCGGTGGCGAGGCTGCTCGTAGCCTCGCCGTACGACTCAGTATCCGGCCGTCCGGCCAGCGCGATAGCGACAGCTTCAGCCGAGCTTGCGGTTTTCGTTTAGGTCAACACCGGCGGGAGGTCGTTGCCCTCGGGCTCCGTCGTCGGTGGCCGCTGAGGCTTCGCTGATCCTCACTCGTGCCGAGGTCCGCCACGCGGTGATCGAAGGTGACAACCTCGACCAGGCGCATCCGCAACCTTGGCGCAGCGGCATCAATCTCGCAGCGGCATCAATCTCGCAGAGCAGAACCTCGCGGCTATGTGGACGAACTATCGGGCTATCGGCTACTCGCGCCTGATCTTCACCAACACCGTGAGCGTGCTGCAAGTGGCAGAGCTGGCCGCCGCGATCGGGGGCGATGTCCGTCCGTTCCCGGTGCTTCTTACAGCGACCGACGCCACCGCAGCACACCGACTTGGACAACGCGAGATCGGCACCGCCCTCGCGGAGCACATCGACCGCAGCAACTTGGCAGCGCGACGTCTCGCAGCCGCGGATGGCAGCGTGTCGATAGTCGCCACAGACAACCGCTCTGTCACCGAGGTTGCTGGCGAAGTCCTTCGGATGACCCGTTGGCTGGACGTGAGGCAAGGTGATGTCCGCTGATCATCGGCGTGACCACCAGGTGAGCGCTCGACGCCAACGAACCGAGTCGTCTCCACCGCTCGGTGACGGATCGACTCACCTGGTGCCCGCGCTGCCAGACGTGCCCGGCGCCTGCGAAATGCGCTCGTAGCTCACTTCGCCGTGCAACTCGATCCACCGCTGCCGGCCCGAACCTCCCTCCCGCGACAGAAGCGCGACGGTGTCGTCGAGTACCGAACGGCGGGACTGGGCGGGAACGCCGAGGGCATCAAGGGGTTGATCGAAGAGCAGCCCAACCCAAGCCCGCGTCGACGACTACCTCGCTGACGGCCCCAGCACCCGCAAACACATCCGCAACTACGTCCGCTGGCTCAACCACGACCGGTCCGGTCCGGACCGCCGCCTTGACGCACCGCACCGCGAAGTGAAGTCGGTGCCCATGCTCACTCGGACCCAGCGGATCGCGCTCGTGCGCAACTGTCTCGAATGGGAACGCGTCGGAGTATCTCTCCGCGTCGCCGGCCTCATCCTGCTGCTCTGGGCCCACCCGCTGAACAAGATCGTCGTGCTCCGTCGAGATCACTTGCAACGCGGCCCAATGGGAATGACGATCATGCTCGGCACGCGACCCGCAGCCGTGCCCGAAGCGATCGCCGACCTGTTCTGGCGCCACGCTCAACGGCCCTCGAATCAGCAAACCACCAACACCGCGACGCAGTGGCTGTTCCCGGGGACGAGAGCGGGAGCTCACCTGCACCCTGGAACGCTTTCGACGCGTCTCAAGGTTCTGGGGATCGACGCGCAACGCGCGCGCAACGCCACGCTCCGCGACCTGGTCCACGACGTCGACGCCCGCTCCCTCATCAACCTGCTCGGCTACAGCCCCGCCGTCATTACCCAGCACGCCGCCCGGACAGGCGCCCGCATGAGCGACTACGTCGACCTCAAGCGCGGGCGAGACCACCGCCCAACGAACGGCTGAGCCAGAATTTCCGCGGATCTGGGTACCGCGGTTCCCAGCCGAAGTCGCGTTACCCGTTTGCGAAGTCCGCGTTCGCCCGAAGAGCGTGAGAGATCCTCTACCCGATGCCCATCGCGCGTCTCCCGCATCTTCTGGTTAGCCTGGCGAAGTGGACTTCGCAGACCTGGCCAGAAGATTCGCGGACGCACGGTTTCCCAACGCATCCTTGGTCCTGGTTAGTGGCAGCACCGCTCGCAACGAGCGCACAGCAACCAGCGACGTAGACCTACTAGTGCTTGGAGACCGCGTCTTCAGCGACGAGCGATCTAGCCTCGCGGCGACGTTTGAGCACGAGGGTGAAGTCTTCGAAGTGTTCGCGTATACGTCTTCCGGCTTCAACGAGTGGGCCGAGCGCGGGGTACGTGAGTATCGTCCCGTCATTGTTGACATGCTGGTGTCCGGCGTTGTCGTCGTAGACGACGGCAGCCTTGACGGCATGCGCGCACACTGGGCTCAAACGTACGCGGCTGGCCCTTCGGTTTCCGACCACGAACTGAGGGCACGCCGATACGGCATCACCGACCTCATTGACGACCTCGCTGACGCCGTCGATCCGGTCGAGAAGCACGTCATCGCCTTCACCCTCTACGAGCGGCTTGCCGAATTGGTCCTGATTTACAACCGATGCTGGATCGGCACGGGCAAGAACCTTCCTCGTCGGCTGCGCGAGCTTGACCCTCAGTTGGCGACTGCGCTGGGCTCTCCGCTGGTCGCTGGCGACCACGCAGCCTTTGGGCAGCGAGCAGCGTATGAACTAGAGCGGCTGGGGGGACGCCTTCAAGTCGGCTTCGTCCGTTAGTACGTCTACGCCGGACGACACCGGTGGTCAGCGTTGTGTGCGATGACTGCGCTGTCGAAATGAGGTCGGCGAGGGTGACGACGTCGTACGGTAACTGAATGCCACATGGGGATGCCGAATACCGCTGGACGACGATCTCACGGGCAACTAGCTATAGCGGCCGCGTCACCCTCTCCACCCACGCAGTCCGCATCGACGACGCATCGGAGATCTCCTACGAAGTCGACGAGAGCATTCCCTACGCTGTCGCGACTCTCGTCGTCGACGACCACCAGACCGTCCTCCTCACTCGCCAGTACCGCTACCCGATCGATCGTTGGATATACGACCTGCCAGGCGGAGCCGGCTCCGCGGACGAGACGCCGCGCGATGCGGCACAGCGGGAACTCGAGGAAGAGCTGGGCCTCAGAGCCAACGAGCTCCGACATCTTCACACCTTCTACGTGAACCCAGGTCGGGCGGCATGGCCCGTGCACGTGTTCATGTGCGACGCCGGGACTACGGCCGGCTCGGTCGAGTTGAGCGACCGCGCGGAACGGGTGCGTTTGGTTCGCATGCCGATCGCCAAACTCGATGCACTCATCGCGTCCGGGGACATCGTCGACCCCACCTTGCTCATCGCCCGCACGGCTGCCGCCGCGCGGGGCGTGCTGCCCGCCCTCGGCTAGTACTCACAGACGACGGTCTGCCGGGCTCCGTCGAGGGTGATCAGTCCACCGTGAGGGATGATCCACTGGGGCCGGGTGTGCCCGAAAGGCACGCCGACGCATACGACCGCAGCAGGGTTATACCGGGCGACGTGTTCGAGGATTGTGTCCCGCTGAGCGGCTCGTAGGCGTGCACGCTCGGCGGCGGGCGGCACGGTGGCGCGCAGTTCGCTGACCGGCGGTCGGGCAACGAGCACACCGGAGACAACCTCGAGCACTCCGCGCTCACCCAAGGCGCGCACCCAGCGCTTGACCTGGACTGCGGGCGGTGCCTCTCCGCCGGTCTCCAACAGAAGAATCGCGTTCTCCAAGTCGCTGAGGGCGGGCAGTCGGCCTGCGAGGGCGATCTGGTCGATGACCTCGATGCAACCGCCCCAGCTCCTCTCCGACACGACAGCTCCTGGACCGCCCCAAGTCCATGGTTCGGTGGCCTCTCGTGCGCCGAATTCCGTCAGAGCGGGGGGTTCGTCCCATGGATGCCCGTAGTCCTCGGATTCGCCGGGGTCAGTGAGTTCGACCGTGCCGCCGTCGAGCAGCGCTGCGCGCAGGGACCGCAGGTGGATGTCGTCGAGGTAAGGGCCAGGCCCGAGATGCACCTGGGTGGATCCGCCGTAAAAGCTCGACACGCCGAGGTCCCAGAGCAGGTTGTGCAGGTTCGTGTTGTCGCTATATCCGAGGAACGGCTTCGGATTCCCCGCGAGGACGGCGGCGTCGATGTGTGGGATCACAGTCACCTGATCGTCGCCACCGATTGTCGCCAGGACGGCCCGAATATCAGGATCGGCGAACGCCGCGGTGACGTCGGCGGCGCGCGCCTCCGCGCTCGCGCCCAACTGACGGGTAGTCGGGTACTCGACCGGGATCAGCCCCGTTGCCTCGGTTAGGCGTCGCATCGCCTGCTCGTGCAATGCGGGTGATATCGCCGGAGCGGCGGATGCCGGCGAGATTACAGCGACACGATCCCCCGAACAAGCCTTGGGAACGGGTTGAAACGACTTCGCGTCCATCCACCGATTAGACCAGAGGTCTACGCAATCGCCGTGGGAGATGTCGTACCGCTAACGATGGATTGCGGGCTGTGGGCCTTAGCGAGAAGACGGGTAACGCGGTTTCCCAGCACGGCGAGCGGCCCGTTCCCGTTGTATGCGAGATAACGAGCGGAATCTGCGTTGACCTGCGAGGACGAGTAGCGTCCGACTTGTGGTGATTTACAACGCGCCGGTTAGTGAAGCTCCCCGGATCATGCGTGACATGTGCGATGACTGGGACAAGCGGGCAGAGACTCTAGTGAGGTGCCGGCCAGAGCTCGACTACTTGCAGGCCATAAGCATCCACTCCCTCGCACACCGTGCCATCCGTTCTGCCCGAGGAATCCTCACCCTCGTCGACGCCGGCGCCGACGTGGAGATCATGCCGCTGGTGAGACTGACCATCGAAGCAGCTGTCACAGCGGCCTGGCTCCTACTCACACCCAATTCGGGTCTCGCGATGATGAAGGAGGACACCCGCAAACGCAAGGCGCTGCTGGAAGACATGGCATCTACTGACTCGGCCGGCTACCGACAGTCCACCGAGACGTTCGAGCAGCTGAAGAAGATGGCGATGCCCGGAAGTGCCTCAGTCGAGCAGCGTTGTCTCGCCCTCGAAGACGGACGACACCTCTACGGGCTGTACCGCGCGGCGTCGGCATACTGCCACGCCGGACTCGGCCTGCTTGAGCATCACGCCGTCGAGGACTCGAACTCCGACATTGGCATGGCCTTCGTTACCAACCCGAGCTTCATCACGCAGGAGAACTGGATCGGGATCACCTGCTGCATGCTGCTGCTCGCTCTCAACGCCGACGAACAAGCTCGACTCAAACCCACACGCACAAGCCAACTCCGCCTGTTCGCGCGCAGGATCGGCGTGACCGGCATCATCCGCCGAGCCGATGGGTCAACACTCCCCCCACGCGGGAACGGCGGCCGCTAGCTCCCCTCCCCCGGTTCACGCACTCGCCCTCGGCGAGGATCTGCCGACCGCCAACCCGGAATAGTCAGCAAACGGGTAACGCGGATTCCCAGCAGGGACGTTTGGGGAACCGCGTCGGCGGTGCGGAAGGCGGTCGCTCAGCGACGCGGTCCTCTCAGTCAGCTCGAGGAACGCGTCGCCGGTGTCGGTTCTCAGGCTGGCGGAGATGTTGTTGTACGGGCAATCGTTTCCTCGAGCCCATCGCTGATCGAGCGCATCGTCGTCGAGAATGCCTCGTCCAGATCGATGTTCAGCCTGTCCGCGATAACGAAGAGCCACCACATCGACTCGGCCAGCTTGTGGCGCAGTTCGGAATCCGTGTCGCCGTCGATTGGCCACGTTCCATCCGTGGACAGCAGGAGGCGCCCGATGTATCCAACGTCGTTGCTGAACCCGAGCATGAGCTCGTGCAACGACCAGGTCTTGTTGTTGAACCGCTCCTCCAGCACTTCGTACATTGCTCTTACGGCCAGCGCCTGCTCGCGTGCCTCGACCAGGCGGGCTGGGATGGGCTGTGCCATGCGAAATCTCCGTATGAGTCGAAGGTGCCTTAGCCTGCGTGCGCGGCCAGTGGTTCCGTCTTGCGGTTCTGTTGGGACAACAGCAGAACGGGCTGGGCATTCCTCCTGGCCGAGACTAGATCCGGTCGCGCTACGTGCCCCCGTGTCTTCCCGGCGGATCGACTCCACCTCTGCTCGCAAGCAGGTCCTGCAGTGAGACATACTTGGGCCTTGTGCAGGGTCGATGTAAGCCTGGGGGTTCATCGGTCACGGTGACGTTGTGAGACAGTTCGCAGCTTTCGTGAGAGCCTTGGGGGCCATGCGCAGCTCACGCGGATTCCATCTGTCGACGACGTTCGAAAAGTAGGCCATTGCGATGTGTGAAATCGAGGCCACCTGGTTGTCGTTCGGTCAGTCTGCCGGATCTTGAGTCTTGATGCTCGGGAGGCTGTCGATTCCTCGTCCGCGGAGCCGGTAGCTGGCGCCTTTGAGGGTGAGCACGTCGGCGTGGTGGACGATCCGGTCGATCATCGCGGCGGCGACGGCTTGGTCGCCGAACACCCCGCCCCAGCCGGAGAACGGAAGGTTGCTGGTGAGGATCAGCGAGGCGTGTTCGTAGCGGGACGAGACGAGCTGGAAGAACAAGTTGGCGGCGTCCTGCTCGAATGGCAGGTAGCCGACCTCGTCGACAATGATCAGCCCGTAGCGACGCAGCCGGGCGAGCTCGCGAGGCAGGTTCCCTTGCCGGTGCGCGTCGGTGAGCCGGGTGACCCAGTCCGTCGCCGTCGCGAACAGCACCCGGTGCCCATGCCTCGCGGCGACGATCCCGAGCGCGGTCGCGAGATGCGTCTTGCCGGTTCCGGGCGGCCCGAGCAGGACCACGTTCTGCGCTTCGAGCAGGAACCCGCCGGAGGCGAGGGCTGCGACCTGCTGCCTGGCGGTGGGCTGGGCGTCCCAGTCGAAGTCCTCCAGCGTCTTGCGGGCCGGGAACCCGGCGGCCTTGATCCGCAGCTCCGCGCCGGACGCATTCCTCGCTGAGACTTCGCGTTCGAGGACGGCGGCGAGGTAGTCCTCGAACGACCAGCCCGCATCGCGCGCGTGATCGGCCATCCGGCTGGCGGCTTCGGTGATGCGGGGAGCTTTGAGCGCACCGGCGAGATAGGTGATCTGCTTCACCGACTCGGTCGTCTTGGTGGTCATCACGCGACCCCCTCGATCCCGAAGGCCCGGTCGTAGTCGGCGAGATCCCGGGTCAGCTCGTCCGCCGCGATGATCTGGCGGGGCTGCTGGAAGTGCTGTCGCAGCAGCTTCGCAGTGTCGCGATGGGCTGAGTCGGTGACGACCGCGCCGCGAGCCCATACGCGGCGGTGGTCGGCGACGATCCGCCCATCCAGCCTCACCCGGACCCGGTCGAGGTCCGCCGTCACGTCGATCATCCGCCCGATCGCCGTCGGGTCGACGGAGTAGTCGCTGGCATCCAACCGCACGTAGTAATCCCGTCCAAGACGCACCCGTTCGCGCCAACCCAACTGCAACGGAACGGGCGGCAGCGCGAGCATCCGCGACCGGTCGTGCTCGATGAGATCCACCGGTCGGGCTTTGATCGTCCGCACCACCCGCGCGTTCGCCCGCTCCAGCCACTCCGCCAGCTGGATGTTGAAGTCGAGCGGTGAGGCGAAGGATCGCCCGGGCATGAACGAGGTCTCCATCCAGCCGTTGCGGCGCTCCACGATCCCCTTCGACTCCGGGTCGTAAGGCCGCAGCTGCACCACCTTGGTCGCGAGGGTCCCGGCGAACGCGGCGACACCCTGCGCGAGCCGTCCTTTCTGCCCGATGCCGGGCTCGTTGTCCCAGATCAGCCGCCGCGGCACCCGACCCAACTGCTGGATCAGCTCCCACGACCCAAGCAGCAGATCCTCCGTCTTGCGGGTCGGGAGCATCCGCGCCGTGATGAACCGGGAGTGCGCGGCGACGATCACCAGCACCGGCAACAGCACGCTCGACCCGTCCTCGAGTGGGATCTTCCGCGGCGGGAACCACAGGTCGCACTGCGCGGCATCGCCGGGCGCCCACGTGAGTCGGTCCGCAGGGTCGACCGGGCGATGCTCTGGTCTGAGCCGCCTGACGTTCTCCCGGAACCAGGTGATCGACCCGGTCCACTCGACGCGTTCGGCGATCACCGTCGCCGGCATGTCCGGGTGCTCGGCCAACAGCGCCCGCACCCGCGCCTCGAACGGCGAGAACGACGTCGGCTGCGCCGGCCGCTCATACTTCGGCGGCCGATCCGACGCCAACGCCCTATCGACCGTCGACCGCCCGATTCCCAGCTGCCTCGCGACCTGCCGCCTCGGAACGCCGTCCGCGACTAGCCGCCTGATCAACGCCCAATCTTCCACCGAGATCACCCACCCAATCTGTCTGGGTGGCCTCGATTTCGCCCGTCGCTATGGCCTCGTTTTCAACCGTCGCCGACACCATCTCGCGCAACCCGAAGGCCCGTAGGCGTGCTCGCTGGACGTCAGTGAGGAGACGAGGTAGCGCGGTCGCCGAGCAAGGCCGAGTCCTGCCGCTTCAACCACGCGAGAATCGTCTGGTTCGTCTCCTCCGGCTTCTCCTCCTGGACCCAGTGACCGCAGTCGAGGCTGACGACTTCCACGTTCGGCACGAAGTCTGCAATCGTCTCGGACTTCTGAATCACATCCCGTTCGCCGTAGATCATGAGTGCGGGCTTGTGGATGATCGGGTCCACGTCCGCCAGACGGCGCCAGTTGCGGTCCAGGTTCCGGTACCAGTTGATGCTGCTCGTGAAGCCTGACTTCTGGAAGGCGGAGACGAAGACGGCGAGGTCGCTCTCGCTCATCAGCGGCTCCCCCGTCGGTGTCTCCGCCAGAGCGAGATTGATCATCGCCATCCCCGCGTCGGGGACTCGAAGTGGTTCGTTCTTCCGGTAGAGGTTGCGCAGGAAGCGGGATGTGTTCGCCTCGAGCACCGCATCGGCGACGCCCGGCTGCCTGTTGAAGTGGACGAAGTAGTAGTCGCTGCCGAGGAACTCCTCCAGAAGCTCGATCCACGGCTTCTCGCCGCGCTCCTGGTACGGCAGGCTCAGGTTGACCACTCCCCTGACCCGGTTCGGATGCAGCAGGGCCAGCCCCCACACAACCATCGCACCCCAGTCATGGCCGACGAAGGTGGCTTCTTCGTATCCGTAGTGGTCGAGGAGCGCCACGAGATCACCCGTGAGGTGCTCGATGTCGTAGTCGGTCACCTCGGTCGGGCGCGAGGAGTTGCCGTAACCCCGCTGGTTCGGGGCGATGACGTGGAAGCCCGCGGCGACCAACGTCGGCACCTGATGGCGCCATGAGAAGGCAAGTTCTGGCCACCCGTGGCAGAGCACAATCGGTCGCCCGGCGTTCTCGCGCCCTGCTTCGAAGACCTCGAGTTCCACTCCGTTGACCGAAACCATTTCTGACCGGGCGAATTCGTTTGGCATGAACATCGTGCTTCCTTTCGTAGAGTTTCGTCGGTCTCCTACCGAGTGGTGGCCGGCCTGGCCACCGTAGGGCGCATTTCGGACAAGATCGGTCCTAAAGTCGTGGCAGGCTTTGGGAATGCGGGAGGATCCCACCGGTCGAGCGCTGCAGCTGCTCTCCCTGCTTCAGACCCATCGGCTATGGCGTGCCGGCGAACTCGCCGAACGCCTCGAGGTCACGGAGCGAACAGTGCGCCGCGATGTCGATCGGCTGCGTGAGCTCGGGTACCCGGTGGATGCGACGACGGGAAAGTACGGCGGCTACCGACTGGCCACCGGCGCCCACGTGCCGCCCCTGCTCCTCGACGATGACGAAGCAGTCGCCGTGGCCATCGGACTGCGGTACGCCGCGACGACCGCCATCAGCGGCATCGAAGAGACATCTCTGCGCTCCCTGATGAAGATCGAGCAGTTCCTGCCTCATCGGCTGCGTCGGCGAGTGTCGGCGCTGCATGGCAGCGTCACGTCGATGCCGTGGCCGTCCGACGACCACGTCGTCGATCCCGATGCTCTCAGCGTGCTCGCCGCGGCATGCCGCGACCATGAGAACGTGCGGTTCGACTACCGACGGCAGGATGGCGAACACAGCCGGCGGCTCGTCCAGCCGCATCAACTGGTCACCGTCAGCCGTCGCTGGTACCTGGTCGCGTGGGACCATCATCGCGGCGACTGGCGGACGTTTCGATTGGACCGGCTCCGGGAGCCCCGGACGGTGGGCACTTCGTTCACGCCGCTCGAGATCCCGGGCGGCGCGGCGAGCTTCGTCGCACAATCGATCGGCCCGGGTCTCCCCCAGCGGAGCGCGACGCTCGCCGTCCGGGCTACGTTCGCCGAGCTCGACGACGTGCTCCGGTGGATCGATCACACGCCGATCGGGGTGGAGGCGGACACGAGTCTCGTTCAGATCCACAGCGAAGACCTCGGCCGGCTTGCGATGGCGGTCGCCCGCATCGCCCTGACCGCTCCGGTGTCGGTGGCCGAACCGGCCGAACTCGCCGACATCGTCGCGCGGCTCGCCGCGCACCTCACCGTCCCTGTGCCGTGACGGCTCCTCCACGCAACCCGGGAGCTCCTCCGACCCGGCTCGCCCACAGCCACACAGTCACGGGATCCGGCGCTGGACGTCGGGGTCAACGCTCTCAGCAGTCGATGGTGCTCGAGATCCGCGCGTAGACGGCCGCTTGGCCCTGCGTAGGCTGTTGCGCCGAGTGCCCGGTTGAACCGAAGGAGCGAGCCGTGCCAGACCGACCTGAGATCGTCTGCATTTGCGGCTCGACGCGGTTCCTGGACGAAAGGCGTGCTGCGAATCGTGATCTCACCTTCGCAGGGGTCATCGTCGTCGCGCCCGGAGAAGCAGACGAGCTGATCACTGACGAGCAGAAGATCGCGTTGGACGCCCTTCATCTGCGCAAGATCGACCTGGCAGACCGCGTTCTGGTCGTCAATCCGGGTGGGTATATCGGCGAGTCCACCGGCAGGGAGATCGCGTACGCCCGGGCCGCCGGCAAGCCGATCTCGTTCACCGACCCGGGCCCGCTCCGACGTGATGAGTAGTTCGGGCGGGCGCGCTATCGGACCATGCGCGCGTCTGTGATCCTCGGAGCATAGGGGTCAGTCTGCTCGACGCCATCGAACCGGAACCCGTTGCGCCGATAGAAGGCGATCGCTCGCGGATTCTCTTTCGCCACCCATAGCATCGCCGGTTCGGACGCGAGCGCCTGGTCGAGCAGCGCCTGCCCGGCGCCGGTTCCGTAGTGAGCCGCCGCGACGTAGATGGCGTACAACTGGCGTCTGCGCGGCGGCTGACCCTCGTCGGCTGTGGCGACTGCTGGCCCAGCCCATGCGAACCCGATGATGGCGCTGTCGCGTTCGGCGATGTGGATGGTGACGTCGTCGCCTGCGTTGCTCAGAACGTTGATCCACATCTTGCGCCGGCCCGCGATGTACTCGTCCGAGAAATGATCGGCGGCAAGAAGGTGAGCGTAGGCCTCACGCCACGTCGCGACGTGCAGATCGGCGATTGCGGTGGCGTCGCCGATCACGGGCACCCGGATGCTGAACGGCAGATCCTTCATGAATGCCCTGCGAAGTCGGTGCCGCATGCGATCACGGCAGCACGATGATCGATGGCGGGCGCCGCCAGCGCCTCGGGGTCGGCATCCAGCGCCAAGGTCGTCGGCACGACTGACAGCCTAGCTTCGAGCGGCTCAGTGCTCTTCTGCCGAGGGGATTGCCCATCGCGGCGCCTTGCTGCTGACGAGAACCGCCAGCCCGCGGGCGAGGATGTGCTCGGGCTCGATGCGGATTGCCTCGGCGAGGTACGCCGACGCGACTGCTCGCTTGCCTTGGGCCCACTGCAGCCACGCAATGGAGCAGAGGAGCGGCGGCCGCGCAGGCTCCGGCGCGAGTGCGGTGAGGACACGGAGCAACGAGATCCCACGTTTGAGCCGATCGGGATCCGGCACCCGCCGCGTCTCACCGTGGAACAAACGCACGAGCTTGCCCCGGGGAACGGCGTTCGCAGCCGAGAGCTGGGCGATGTACTCGTCGACCGTCAGGCCGCGGTGACGTGCTCGCGCGAGCAGCCGCGCCATCTCTCGCACCTGTTCCTCGCCGGCGCCGCGACCGAACGCGACCTGCACCGCGATGGTCTCAGGAATCGCGGGAAGCATCGCCATGAGCGCGAACTCGGCGACGAGCACCGCAGACAGATCGGTGTCGCCGCGCGCGAGACATGACTCGAGGAGGGGCACGATGACGACGAAGGCCTCCGCGTGCGTGAAGAGTGCGCCGCCGCTGGGAACCTCCCGCTCGTCGTCGTCGGAGTCGTCGAGGAGATCGTCTTCGAGGGCGTCTTCGACCATCGCGACCATGAAGTCCCAGACGTCGTCCCGAAGATGTTCATCGACGTCCGGAAGGTAGATGATTTCCGGAGAGGCGATCGCTGTCCGGGAGAAGCTGTTCATCGCGCCATCTTCGAGCCGCCGCGGAGTGCGATCCGCGTCGGCCGATCGGAATGTGGATGGATGGGCACCGCGCGGGACTGGGGAGGAACCGACGGCGCCGATCGAATCGGACCGGAACGGTCGGGTGCGTTCCGATCCCCGCAGACAGGGTTGAAGGCGAAGGGAGAATCGTGATCGCTGAGCTCAACCGCCTCGTCGAGTACGTCGAGGCGAACTTGGATGACGAGATCGACCTCGACAGCTTCGTTCGCGGGCTCGGCACCACGGAGTACCACCTCCGGCGGATGTTCTCGTCGCTGGCGGGCATGCCGCTGTCGGAGTACGTCCGGCGGCGGCGGATGACCCTCGCGGCGGCGGAGGTGATCGACGGTGACGACGATCTCCTCGGCATCGCGGTGCGGTACGGATACGGCTCTACCGAGGCTTTCGGCCGGGCATTCCGTGCCGTCCACGGGGCGAGTCCTGCCGATGTGCGTCGCGATGGCGGTCCCCTTCGCACACAACCACAGCTCAGGTTCCGCCTGACCGTAGAAGGGAGCTCCCCCATGGATGCCCGAATCCTCGACCGATCAGCCTTCCGACTCGTCGGGCACGCCGCCCGCGTGCCGCTCGTGCACGAAGGGGTCAACCCGCACATCCAGGCCCACATCGCCTCGCTGCCGCTCGAGGAGCACGGTCGTCTCAAGGCGCTCAGCAGTACGGAACCCGCGGGACTCCTCCAGGTGAGCGCAGACCTCGACGCGGACTACGCCGAGGGCAGCGAGCTGACGTACCTGCACGGCGTCGCAGTCCACACGCCCACAGAGGTCCCCGACGACCTCGACGTGATCGAGGTGCCTGGCGGTGCCTGGGCGGTGTTCCGCACGTCCGGGCCTCACCCCGACGCGCTGCAGTCGACGTGGGCGGCGACCGCGACGGACTGGTTCCCGTCGAACCCGTGGCGGCTCCGTCCAGGTCCGTCGATCGTCGCCGTGCTCGAACGCGCCGACGACTTCAGAACGGCCACATGCGAGCTCTGGCTGCCTGTCGAGCGCGACTGATCCGCGCACGAGAAGCGGGGGTGGGCGATGATCGCCCACCCCCGCGTACGTTGCGGGCTCAGAGCCCTGCGGCGCCGTCCGTCGCGCTCGAGCTGTGACGGGTCACCTGCTCGCCTGCGGCGGGATCCACGGCGGTGCGGCTGACGGTCTCCGACCGGCGCCGGCGCATCAGCAGCACGATTCCGACCAGGAAGATCACGACGCCCGCGCCCATCAGGATGTAGCCGACCATATCGAGGTTGATCCAACCCACCTCGACATTCAGTGCGAACGTGAGAACGGCTCCGATGGCGAACAGCACGATTCCTGCGCCGATGCTCATGCGATGCTCCTTTCCGGGGCACGGCGATCCGCCCTCCCCTCTCGCGGGACGCGTTCGTCCCGGATTCACGTTCCCGCATCGCACCCCGTTGCGTGAGGGGCTTGACAGACGACGGATGCCGCGGCATGAGGCATCCGTCGATCACTACTGTGGAAGGGTGCCCCGCATGATCCGCCCTTCTGCCGCGGGGCCGGGGTTCCGGGCGTGGCTGATCTGGACGGTGGGCGTCTCGGCCTATGTCCTCGCCGTGACCAACCGTTCGTCGCTGAGCGCCGTCGGCGTCGACGCGGCGGCGCGATTCGACGCCGACGCTGCCACGCTGTCGATGTTCGCCGTCGTCCAGCTCGCGGTGTACGGCGGCATGCAGATCCCGATCGGCGTGCTGTTGGACCGCTACGGCTCCCGGCCCATCATGACGATCGGGATGCTGTTGATGGCGGTGGGTCAGCTGACCATGGCCCTCTCCCCCAGCGTCGGCGTGGCGATCCTCGCGCGCATGCTGCTGGGCGCCGGAGATGCGGCGATCTTCCCCGGCGTGCTTCGACTCATCGCGACCTGGTTCCCCGCGCAGCGCGGGCCGATCATGGTGCAGTTCACGGGCATCGTCGGCCAGACCGGGCAGCTTCTCGCGCTCATGCCCCTGGCCGCGCTGCTTCACGCGACGACGTGGACCATCACGTTCGGGAGCGTCGCGGGACTCGGGGTGCTGTTCGCGATCCTGGTCTTCCTGATCATCCGAAATCACCCGCCCGACCGTGACGAGGATGTCTCGGTCGACACCGACACCGGAGCGATCCGCGTCGTGACCTCCGCCGTGGATACGGGAGTCGGCATCCGCGCCGCGTGGGCGCACCCGGGCACGCGCCTGGCGTTCTGGTCGCACTTCACGACTCCGTTCGCCGGCACCGCCTTCGTGCTGCTGTGGGGCATGCCGTTCCTCACCGCCGGCGAGGGACGCACGGTCGCCGAGGCGGCCTCGATCATGTCTGTGTACGTGGTGGTCGGCATGGCGCTCGGGCCGGTCGTGGGCGAGCTGTCGCGGCGCATCCCCCATCGCCGCTCCCGCGCGCTCGTGCTGCCGACGGTCGCAGTCCAGGCGATCGCGTGGCTTGCGGTGATCGTCTATCCGGGACCGGCCCCTCTCTGGCTGCTGTTCGCGCTCGCCGTCGCGCTGGCGACCGGCGGACCCGCCTCGATGGTCGCGTTCGACCATGCCCGCACCCACAACCCCAGTCACCGGCTGAGCACGGCGACGGGCGTCACGAACGCGGGCGGGTTCCTGGCTGCGCTCATCACGATCCTCCTCATCGGGCTCGCGCTGGACGCGCAGGGCGCCGGCACACCGGCGACGTACACACTCGACGCATTCCGCGTGGCGTTCCTCGTCCAGGTCCCGCTCTGGCTGCTCGGCGGCGCGTTCATCGTGATCGAGCGCAAGCGCACGCGCATCCGGCTGGGCATGGATCCGCCACGGGCGCCCCGGCGCCCGCGACGGTGACCCACTGACGTATGTCGGACCCCTCCAGTACGGTGGCGGCCATGTCTCGCGTGATCTTCTACACCGCCACCACGCTCAACGGATTCATCGCCGACGATCA
The DNA here is from genome assembly GCF_015277855.1 of Microbacterium cremeum. NCBI lineage: Bacteria > Bacillati > Actinomycetota > Actinomycetes > Micrococcales > Microbacteriaceae > Microbacterium > Microbacterium cremeum. The sequence goes on along the minus strand of NZ_CP063812.1, from coordinate 2,022,293 downwards.
CGACTCTCTCGACTGGCTCTTCGCCGCACCGGGAGGCGAGGGCGGCGACGAGGACTTCCAGTCGTTCCTGGCGGGCATCGGGGTGCTCGTGCAGGGCTCGTCGACGTATCGCTGGGTCGTCGAGCACGAGGATCTCATCGCCCACCCCGAGAAATGGCCCGGGTACTACGGCGACCGGCCGACCTGGGTGTTCTCGAGTCGCGAGCAGCCTCGCGTGCCCGGGGTCGACATCCGGTTCGCGGCGGGCGACGTGCGCGACGCGTGGCCCGAGATCGAGAAGGCTGCGGGCGAACGCGACGTCTGGATCGTCGGCGGCGGCGACCTCGCAGGACAGTTCGCCGACGCCGGGCTGCTCGATGAGGTCCGCGTCTCGATCGCGCCGGCCACCCTTCCTTCCGGCAAGCCGCTCCTCCCCCGGCGGCTGGGGCCTGATCGCCTCGAGCTCACCGCCGTGCGGCGTGCGGGGGCTTTCGCCGAACTCGCCTACGCGGTGAGGGCGGGAAGGCCGTAGAGCGCGGTGCCGGCGCGGAGGATCACGCCTGCGAGGGACGGAACTCGGTCCAGCTCGCGTACTTGGGTTCGCGGCCGTCCCCCGACGACGTGCCGGTGAGGCGGCGTCGCACCCAGGGCCCGACGTGTTCCCGATAGTACGTCGCACCCCGGGCGACGCCCGACGATGGCAGCGGCGGGAGCGACCACCACTGGGCGGGCGGCTCCATGCCGAGCGCAGAGAGCACTCGCGCGGCAACACGATGGTGACCGCGCGCGTTCATGTGCAGCCGGTCCTCCGACCAGTACGGCGCAGTCGCGAGCTCGCGGTCGAACCAGTTGAGCGCGCGCACCACGTCAGGACGATCGGCGAAATGAGCCTCGACGGCCCGCGACAGCAGGTCGCCGCGACGCTGGATGACCCGCCGGAGCGGCAGCTGCGCCGACGGGTTGGCGCCCGACAGCAGGATGAGCTCGACGCCCTCCTCATCGCATCGGCGCAGGACCGTCTGGAACGCCTCCACGACCCGCGCCACGCTCGTGCGAGGCCGCAGCATGTCGTTCCCGCCGCCGTTGAACGACAAATGGGTCGGACGCAGTGCCAGCGCCGGCTCGAGCTGCTGCTCGACGATGGGCCACACCAGCTTTCCGCGGATCGCGAGGTTGGCGTACTCGATCGTCTCCCCCGAGGCGTCGGCCCAGCCCTGTGCGACGAGATCGGCCCAGCCGCGCACGTGCCCGTCGGGAAGCTCGTCGCCGACGCCCTCTGTGAACGAGTCGCCGATGGCGACGTAACGAACGGATGCCACGACACGAGCCTATTCCCGGTGCGGGCCCGGCCGGGTCAGCGGTCGTCGAGTGCGCGGCCGCGACGGTCGGCGAGACCCCACGCGGCGGCCGCTGCGATGGCGAAGAACACCGCGAACACGATGAACAGCACGGGTGCGCCGCCCGCCACGAGCAGTGGCGGCACCGCGAGCGGGGCGACGATCGACGCGATGCGGCCGACACCGGCCGCCCATCCCGAGCCCGTCGCACGCAGCGAGGTCGGGTACATCTCGGGCGTCACCGCGTAGAGGGCGCCCCACGCGCCGAGATTGAAGAACGACAGCGCCATCCCGGCTCCGATGATCATGCCGACGCTGCCCGCGGTGCCGAACGCCACCGCCGACGCCGCCGATCCCACCAGGAACACCGAGAGCGTCAGTCGGCGGCCCCACACCTCGATGAGCCATGCTGCGACCGCATAGCCCGGAAGCTGCGCCAGCGTGATGATCAGCGTGAACCCGAACGAGCGGACCAGGTCGTAGCCCTGCTCGACGAGGATCGATGGGATCCAGATGAAGGCGCCGTAGTAGGAGAAGTTCACGCAGAACCACACCAGCCAGAGGCACGCCGTGCGGACGCGGAACTCGGCCGCCCACAGCGCCGCGACCCGGGCACGGAGGGTCGGCGCGATCGGCGGCGGGGTCTCGGGCTTCACAGGGGCCGCGATCGCGGGCCGGCCGGCCGCGCTCTCGAACTCGCGCACGACCGCCTCCGCTTCGGCGAACCGGCCGCGGCGCTCGAGCCAGCGCGCCGACTCGGGCAGTCCCCAGCGGACGATGAGCGCGTAGACGGCGGGGATGGCGCCGAGGAGGAAGGCCCACCGCCAGCCGTCTGCCGACATCGGGATCACGAGATATCCGATGAGCGCGGCAGCCGTCCACCCGACGGCCCAGAACGCCTCGAGAATGACGATGAGGCGTCCGCGCATGCGCGCGGGCGCGAACTCGCTCACATAGGTGCTGGCGACCGGAAGCTCGGCGCCCAGACCCAGGCCCACGAAGAACCGGAGGATCAGCAGCGCCACCAGTCCGCCCACGAGGGCGCTCGCGCCCGTGGCGATGCCGTAGACGAGGAGCGTCAGCGCGAAGACCTGGCGTCGACCGAACCGATCCGCCAGCAGTCCGCCGACACTCGCGCCGATCGCCATGCCCACGAATCCGAGCGAGGCGATCCACGCCGTCTCGTGCCGTTGCAGGTCCCACTGCACGGCGAGTGCGGCGATCACGAACGAGATGAGCCCGACATCCATCGCGTCCAGGGCCCACCCGATGCCGGAGCCGGTGAGCACCCGCAGATGCCGGCGGGTGAAGGGCAGCCCGTCCAGACGTCGTGACAGCGTGCCCGTCGCCGGGGCATCGGCATCCGCGGAGGGCGAAGGACGAGACGAAGCGTCGGTCATAGCGTCATCGTACGGATGCCGCGACCCCAGCGGGCGCTACGCGAGCATGTCGCGCACGAGCGGCGCGACCTGCGTGCCGTAGAGCTCGATCGAGCGCATCATCTTGCCGTGCGACAGGGTCCCGGTCGAGAACTTCATGTCGAAGCGCGCGGCGTCGAGCGTGCGAACCGTGTCGGCGATCTTGCGCGCGACCGTCTCGGGTGCGCCGATGTAGAGAGCACCCTCCGGACCGACGTCGTGCTGGAAGCGCAGGCGGTTGTACGGCGGCCAGCCGCGTTCCTTGCCGATCGTGTTGTTCATCGCCTCGAAGCCCTCGTACGCCTCATCCCACGCCTGCTGGTCGGTCTCGGCGACGTGACCCGGCGAATGCACGCCGATCGGCAGCTGTGCGTGCCCGAACGTCTCGAGCGAGCGGCGGTACAGGTCGGCGAACGGCCGGAACCGGGCGGCAGGGCCACCGATGATCGCAAGCATGAGGCCGTAGCCGTAACGTGCGGCGCGAACCACCGACTCAGGCGTGCCGCCGACCCCGACCCACGCGCGCAGGCCGTTCTCGGTCTTGGGGTACACGTCCGCGTCGGTGAGCGCGGCGCGCATCGTGCCCTGCCACGTCACCGGCTTCTCGGCCAGCAGCTGCGAGAACAGGTCGAGCTTCTCGTCAAAGAGGGCCTCGTAGTCGCTGAGGTCGTAGCCGAAGAGCGGGAACGACTCGATGAACGAGCCGCGCCCGAGGATCACCTCGGCGCGCCCGTTCGAGACGGCGTCGAGCGTCGCGAACCGCTCGAAAACGCGCACCGGGTCGTCGCTCGAGAGCACCGTGACGGCGGTGCCCAGATGGATGCGCTCCGTGCGGGCGGCCGCGGCGGCCAGCACGATCTCGGGACTCGACACCGCGAACTCGGGTCGGTGGTGCTCCCCCACGCCGAAGAACGACAGCCCGACCGCGTCGGCGAGCTCGGCCTGCTCCACGGTGTTGCGGATCGTCTGGGCGTGACTGAGCAAGGTGCCCGACTCATCACGGGTGACATCTCCGAAGGTGTCGAGCCCGAGTTCGATGCCTGCGGGGCCCTCAGGGGCGAGATCGGTCATGGGCGGCATCCTTTCTATGCATGTGCATGAACCCCGACGCAACGCCGGGCATTCGCGACACAACCGGCTGTCGCGAGCGTAGCGTGGAGGAATGGCACTCTTCGCCGATCGTGCCGCCGCCGGACGAGAGCTCGCGGAGTCGCTGACCGGCTGGCGAGGAACGGATGCCGTGATCCTCGGCATCCCGCGGGGAGGTGTCGTGACGGCCGCCGCGGTCGCCGACGCCCTCGACCTTCCGCTGGACGTCGTCGTGGTGCGCAAGCTCGGCGCCGCCGGGCACGAGGAGTTCGCGGTCGGAGCCATCGCGGATGGCGTGCGCCTCGTCGAGCCGAGCGCGGTGCGCTGGGCGGGGATGTCGGCGCGCGACGTCGACGAGGTGGAGGCGGCCGAGCGCGAGGAGCTGGCCCGTCGCTCCGAAGCGTTCGGTTCGAGCACGACCGCGCTGGCGGGCCGTACGGCGATCGTCGTCGACGACGGCGTCGCGACGGGGTCGAGCGCGATCGCCGCCTGCCGCGCACTGCGCTCGCGCGAACCGTCTCGGATCGTCCTCGCCGTGCCGGTGGCGCCGGCGCGCTGGAGTCCGCCCGGCGATGCCGTCGACGAGTTCGTCTGCCCGCACCGCGAAACCGACTTCTGGGCCGTCGGGCAGTACTACGACGACTTCGCGCAGACCACCGACGACGAAGTGGTGCGGATGCTCGCGGGACGCTGAGGGCGTTTCGTCTCGCTCGTTCCTCGCTCGCTCAACGACCGGGGGTTCTCGGTCGTTGAGCGAGCGAAGCGAGACGAAACGCCCCGGGGTTCTCGCTCGTTCAGCGACCGGGGGTTCTCGGTCGTTGAGCGAGCGAAGCGAGACTAAACGCTCCGGGGTCCTCGCTCGCTCGGCGACCGGTTCTCGGTCGTTGAGCGAGCGAAGCGAGACGAAACGCCCCGGACGTCAGCGCGACAGCGCGGCGCGCAGCGTGTCGAGGCCGACGCCGCCGATGTCGAGCGCGCGCTTGTGGAAGCGCTTGATCTCGAAGGCGTCGCCCTCGCGCTCGGCGACCTCGTCGCGCAGTTGCTCCCAGATGCGCTGACCGACCTTGTACGACGGTGCCTGCCCGGGCCAGCCGAGATAGCGGTTGACCTCGAACTTCACGAACTCGTCCGACATGTTGACGTTGTGGCGCATGAACTCGAGCGCGAAGTCGGCGTCCCACGTGCCGTTCCCGTCGGGACGCGGCTTCTCCAGGTGCACGCCGATGTCGAGCACGACGCGCGCGGCGCGCATGCGCTGGCCGTCGAGCATGCCCAGGCGGTCCGCCGGATCCGACAGATACCCGAGCTGCTCCATCAGCCGTTCGGCGTACAGCGCCCAGCCTTCGGCGTGACCGGAGGTGCCACCGAGCAGACGGCGGTACGAGTTGAGCTGCGCGCGGTTGTACACGGCCTGCGCGATCTGCAGGTGGTGGCCCGGAACGCCCTCGTGGTAAACCGTGGTCAGCTCACGCCAGGTGTCGAACTCGTCGACGCCCTCGGGCACCGACCACCACATGCGTCCCGGACGCGAGAAGTCGTCGGTGGGGCCGGTGTAGTAGATGCCGCCTTCGCGCGTCGGGGCGATCATGCACTCGAGGCGCCGGATCGGCTCGGGGATGTCGAAGTGCGAACGACCGAGCTCTTCGACCGCGCGGTCGCTGGTCTCCTGCATCCACTTCTGCAGCGCGTCGGTGCCGTGGAGCTTGCGGCTGGGGTCCTGCTCGAGGAACGCGACGGCTTCCTCGACGGACGCGCCCGCCTTGATCTCGTGAGCGATGGCCTCCTGCTCGGCGACCATGCGGGCAAGCTCCTCGACGCCCCACTCGTAGGTCTCGTCGAGGTCGATCGTGGCGCCCAGGAACCGGCGGGAGTGCAGCGCATACAGCTCACGCCCGACGGCGTCTTTCTCGGCCGCGGCCGGCGCGAGCTCGTTCGCGAGGAACTCGGCGAGCTGGTCGTAGGCGACGCGCGCGGCGTTGGCGTTGTCGGCGATGTCGCGGGCCAGCGATGCCGGCAGCTGCCCCTCGCTCGGGGCCGCTTCGGCGGCGAACGTGGCGAAGAAGCCGCCGTCCTCGGTGTAGCGCGCGATCTGCGCGACGACCTCGACCACCTGACGACGGGCGGGGACGACCCCCTGCGCGATGCCTTCGCGGAGCGACTCGACATAGCCGTCGATCGCGCCGGGAACGGCCTTCAGGCGGGTCGCGACGACCGACCAGTCGTCGCTGGTATCGGTCGGCATCAGGTCGAACGCCGACCGGATGTCCTGAGCGTGCGACGCGATCACATTGAGGTCGCGCAGATGCCACTTCGCATCGTGCAGCTCGATGCCGAGCGCGATCTCGCGGGACAGGTCGTCCTTCGTCACGGTGTCGATGTCGTCGACAGGTGTCGAGGCGGCGAGGGCCGCGAGCGTCTTGCGCCCTTCGGCGATCAGCTGCTCCTGGCCGGTGGGGCTGTAGTCGCCGAACCGGTCGTTGTACTCGGTGCGGCCGATGTAGGTCGCGAGCGTCGGTTCGAGCTCGGCGAGCGTGTCCACCCATGCATCGGCGATCTTGTCGATCTGCGTGGGTGTGCGGGTTTCGTCAGTCATGGATTCGAGCCTAGGGATGAGACGCGGTGCCGACAAACGCGCGCCCGGGTGCCGCGCGGGTCAGTGCCCCGCCGCGTTCCAGTCGGCCCCGCGGCCGATCTGCACGTCGAGAGGAACCGACAGGTGCGCGGCGTCACCCATGCGTACACGCACGATGCGCTCGGCCTCGTCCCACTCCCCCGGTGCGACCTCGATCACGAGCTCGTCGTGGATCTGCAGCAGCACGCGCGAACGCAGGCCGGCGGTGGCGAAGTCGTCGTGGATGTGGAACAGCGCGATCTTCATGATGTCGGCCGCGCTGCCCTGGATCGGCGCGTTGAGGGCCGCGCGCTCCGCGTTCTCGCGCAGCACGCGGTTCGGGCTCGCGAGGTCGGGGAACGGACGCCGGCGCCCGAAGATCGTCTCGGTGTACCCGTCGATCCGCGCCTGCTCGACGGATGATCGCAGGTAGTCGCGCACCGCGCCGAATCTCGCGAAGTACTCCATCATGAGCTGCTTCGCCTCGGCTTGCTCGATGCGCAGCTGCTTCGAGAGGCCGAAAGCCGAGAGCCCGTAGACGAGCCCGTACGACATCGCCTTGACCTTCGTGCGCATCGCCGGGGTCACGTCGGAGGGATCCACGGCGAACACGCGTGCGCCGACGAAGCGGTGCAGGTCCTCGCCGGAGTTGAAGGCCTCGATGAGACCGGGGTCCTCCGACAGATGCGCCATGATGCGCATCTCGATCTGCGAGTAGTCGGCCGTCAGCAGCGTCTCGTAGCCGTCGCCGACCACGAACGCGGATCGGATCCGGCGGCTCTCCTCGGTGCGGATCGGGATGTTCTGCAGGTTGGGGTCGGTGCTCGACAGACGCCCCGTCTGACTTCCCGTCTGCACGTAGGTGGTGTGGATGCGCCCGTCCGCGCCGATCGCGGTGTCGAGCGACTCGATGATCTGGCGCAGCTTCGTGGCCTCGCGGTGCTGCAGCAGCAGGTCGAGGAACGGATGCGGGTTGGTCTCCTGCAGGTCGGCGAGGACCGCGGCATCCGTGGAGTACCCGGTCTTGGTCTTGCGCGTCTTGGGCAGCTGCAGCTCGTCGAAGAGCACCTCCTGCAGCTGCTTGGGCGACCCGAGGTTGACCTCGCGCCCGATCGCGGCGTACGCCGCCTCGGCCAGGGCGTCGGCGCGCGCGCCGAGCTCACCCGAGAAACCGGCCAGGGTGTCGTGCGACACGGCGACGCCCGCGAGCTCCATGTCGGCGAGGGCGACGAGCGTCGGCAGCTCGATGTCGTCCAGGACCTTCTGCACGCTCGCGGGCAGTTCGGCGCGCACGGACTCGGCGACCCGCATCGTGAACCACGACAGCTGCCCCGGCGTCGCGCCCTCGGTCTCGGGCACGAGCTGCGTCGGATCGGCCTCGGGCAGCTTCTCGTCCAGGTAGCGGTCGACGAGGTGGGCGAGCGTCTTGTCGGGGAAGCTCGGCCGCAGCAGCCAGCCCGCGACAATGACGTCGAACGCGAGCCCGCGCACGGTGAGCCCGGCGCGCCGCAGCGCCTTGACCTGCGGCTTGGCGTCGCTGAAGACCTTGGGCGCGTCGGAGGCGAGCCAGTCGCTCAGTGCCTCTGCCACCTCGGGTGTCCACGATGCCTCGGCCGCGGCATCCTTCGTCGCCAGCCCGATGCGCTGCGGCAGCCCGCCCACGAGCTCCACCGTGACCCCGACGTCGCCCTGCCTCGCGTCGAGCCACTCGCGCAGACCGCCGGCCTCGAGCTCGGCGGACGCGGGCATCGGCACCGCTGCGGCCGAGGTGACCGCCGCCATCTGCTGTTCGATGCCGGCGAGCTCGGCGACGCGCGGGATGAGCGTCTTGAACTCGAGGCGGGAGAAGATGTCGCGCACGGCCTGCGCGTCCATCGGCTGCACCTCGAGGTCGTGCGGCGTCAGCGGCAGCTCGACGTCGGTCAGCAGCCGGTTGAGCATCCGATTGCGACGCACATCGTCGATGTGCTCGCGGAGGTTGTTGCCCACGACGCCCTTGATCGTCTCGGCGCCCTCGAGCAGCGCGTCGAGCGACCCGAACTGCGTGAGCCACTTGACCGCGGTCTTCTCGCCGACCTTCGGCACGCCCGGCAGGTTGTCGCTGGTCTCGCCGACGAGCGCCGCGATGTCGGGATACTGCTCGGGCGGCACGCCGTAGCGGTCGATCACCGCCTGGCGGTCGTAGCGCTTGAGCTGCGAGACCCCCTGGACGTTCGGGTAGAGCAGCGTGATGTCGTCGTTGACGAGCTGGATGGTGTCGCGGTCGCCCGAGCACACCAGCACGCGGAAGCCGTCGGCGGAGGCCTGCGCCGCGAGGGTCGCGAGGATGTCGTCGGCCTCGATGTCTTCCTGCTGGAGCACCTGGATGCTCATGGCGGCGAGGCAGTCCTGCAGCAGCGGGATCTGGCCCTTGAACTCGGACGGGGTCTCGGACCGGTTCGCCTTGTACTCGGCGTACTCGCGTGTGCGGAACGACTGTCGCGACGTGTCGAACGCGACCGCCAGGTGGGTGGGTCGCTCTGCCTTGATGAGGTTGATCAGCATCGCGAGGAACCCATAGATGCCGTTCGTGTGCTGGCCGTCCTTGGTCGAGAAATTGTCGACCGGGAGTGCGTAGAACGCCCGGTACGCCAGCGAATGGCCGTCCACGACGAGGAGAGTAGGCTTTCGGGAGTCCGTCACCCTGCAAGCCTAGCCAGGGCGGACGACAGTGATTCCCGCCGCGTCCCCCCGCCTGAGCGAAGGTGAGCCATGCCCGAACCATCCGTCGCACCGCAGGACGAGCTCGCATGGGCCCAGGCCCGGGGCATCGGCGCGCTCGCGGAGAAGATGGGCTTCGAGTGGCTCGAGTTCACTCCCGATCGCGCGGTCGCGCGCATGCCCGTCGAAGGCAACACGCAGCCCGTGGGCCTGTTCCACGGCGGCGCGTACGTGGTGCTGGGCGAGTCGCTCGGGTCGATGCACGCGAACTTCCACGCCGGCCCGGGCCGGCTCGCCGTGGGCGTCGACATCAACGCCACGCACACGCGCTCCGCGACCTCGGGGTCTGTGACCGGGGTCTGCACTCCCCTGCATCTCGGCCGGAGCGTCACCGTCCACGAGATTGTCGTGACCGACGATGAGGGGCGGCGCTGCTCCACAGTGCGCATCACGAACCACATCCGCCGGATCGAGTAGCCCCGCCGGGCGAAGCCGACGCGGCGTGCCGAGCTCTAGGGCCACCCGGGCGCCCCGCCCGAACGACGGAAGCGGATGCCGCGATACGCGGCATCCGCTTCCATGAAACTCGTCGGGTGCTCAGTCCTTCTTGGGCGCGAGCTGCTCGATGATGGCCTTCGCGACGTCCTGCATGGTGAGGCGGCGGTCCATCGAGGCCTTCTGGATCCACCGGAACGCCTCGGGCTCGGACAGCCCCATCTTCTCGTTGAGGAGGCCCTTGGCCCGGTCGACGAGCTTGCGGGTCTCGAACCGCTCCACCATGTCGGCGACCTCGGCCTCGAGCGTGATGATCTGCTCGTAGCGCGCCAGGGCGATCTCGATCGCGGGCAGCAGGTCGTTCGGGGTGAACGGCTTCACGACGTACGCGAGAGCGCCGGCCTCGCTCGCGCGCTCGACGAGCTCCTTCTGGCTGAAGGCGGTCAGCAGCACGACCGGCGCGATGTGGTTCTTGCTGAGCTTCTCGGCGGCCGAGATGCCGTCGAGTTGCGGCATCTTGACATCCATGATGACGAGGTCAGGACGCAGCTCGGTCGCGAGCTGGACGGCGGTCTCACCGTCACCCGCTTCGCCGACGACGTCGAATCCGTTGTCGCGCAGGATCTCGACGATGTCGAGCCGGATCAGCGACTCATCTTCGGCGACCACGACGCGACGGGGGGTGGATGCCGTCGATGCGGCGTTCTGCTCCTGCTCAGTCACCATTGAATCCTACGGTATGGTCGTTCGCGGACGCGCGCGAGCGCTGGCCGGTGTGGCGGAATGGCAGACGCGACCGACTCAAACTCGGTTGCCCGCAAGGGCGTGTGGGTTCGACTCCCACCACCGGCACCCGCACGCAGGAAGATGGCCGGATGCCTCGAATCGAGGCATCCGGCCATCTCTGTCGGTGTCAGGCGCCGAAGTACTGGTTGCCCAGCGCCTTGCTCTTGAGCGCTTCGTACTCGCCCTGCGAGATCGTGCCGGCATCCAGCAGCGCCTTGGCCTGGGCGATGTCGTCGGCGGGGCTGGACGACGCGGCCGGGCGGTAGTCGTCGGCCTCCGAGATCATCGGGCCACGAGCCGCCGTGGCGCGCTCGGCCATGCCCTTGCCGCGGGCGATGATATAGACGAGCGCCGTGAGGAACGGCACGAAGATCAAGGCGATGATCCACAGCGCCTTGAGCCAGCCGTTGAGCTTGTGGTCGCGGAACAGGTCGGTGATGATCACGATCACCACGTACAGGTATGCGATGAAGTAGAAGCTCCACAGCAGGAACCAGAAGAACTCACCGAAGAAGGACATCGGTGTCACCTTTCAGACGAGGGACGGCGGCTGGCACCACCTTAGTGGTGCCAGCCGCCGTCTGCCGTGTCTGACGTCGGGTCAGTCGCGCGTCTTGTAGATCGGGGCCTTGCCGTGCACGGCGTCGCCGACCTTGTGGATGCGGATGTCGTTCGTCGAGCCGATGATGCCGGGAGGCGATCCCGAGATCACGACGACCTTGTCGCCGACGGCGGCGAGGTCGTTCGCGAGCAGGTAGTCGTCGACCTGGATGAACATCAGGTCGGTGTGCGCGACGTGCTCGACGAGGGTCGACTGCACACCCCACGTCACCGCCATGCGGCGGCGGATGGCCGGATCGGGAGCGAAGCCGATCATCGGGATGCGCGGGCGCAGGCGCGACATGCGGCGCGCGGTGTCGCCGGACTCGGTGAAGATGCAGAGGTACTTCGCCTCGACGAATTCGGCGACCTCCATCGCGGCGAGGGTGATCGCTCCACCCTGCGTGCGCGGCTTCGTGGTGAGCGGCAGGATCCGCTCGAGGCCGTGCTCCTCGGTCGAGCCGATGATGCGCGCCATAGTCTCGACGACCGTGACGGGGTACTTGCCGACGCTCGTCTCGCCCGAGAGCATGACCGCGTCCGCGCCGTCGAGCACGGCGTTGGCCACGTCGCTCGTCTCGGCGCGCGTGGGCACGGGGTTCTCGATCATCGACTCGAGCATCTGGGTCGCCACGATGACGGGCTTCGCCATGCGGCGGCACAGCTCGACGGCGCGCTTCTGCACGATCGGAACCGCCTCGAGGGGCAGCTCGACGCCGAGGTCGCCGCGCGCGACCATGATGCCGTCGAACGCGTCGATGATCTCTTCGAGGTTGTCGACGGCCTGCGGCTTCTCGATCTTCGCGATGACCGGGACGTGACGCCCCTCCTCCGCCATGATCACGTGCACGCGCTGGACGTCCTTGGCGTCGCGCACGAACGACAGGGCGATGAGGTCGGCGCCCGCGCGCAGACCCCAGCGCAGGTCGGCCTCGTCCTTGTCGGACAGGGCGGGGACGTTGACCGCCACGCCCGGCAGGTTGATGCCCTTGTTGTTCGACACCGGCCCGCCGACGATGACCTCGGTCGTGACGACGGTGCCGTCGGTCTCGATGACCTTGACGCGCACCTTGCCGTCGTCGATGAGGAGGAAGTCGCCCGGATTGACGTCGTTCGGCAGTCCCTTGAAGGTCGTGCCGACGATCTCTTTGGTGCCGAGGATGTCTTCGGTGGTGATCTTGAAGATGTCGCCGACGGCCAGCTCGTGCGGACCGTTCTCGAACTTGCCGAGGCGGATCTTCGGACCCTGCAGGTCGACCAGCACGGCGACGGCGCGCCCTGCGTCGTCGGCGGCCTTGCGGACGTTGGCGAAGTTGTTGTCGTGGACCGAGTAGTCCCCGTGACTCAGGTTGAAGCGGGCGACGTCCACGCCGGCGTCGATGATCGCGCGGACCATCTCATACGTCGATGTGGCGGGACCCAGGGTGGCGACGATCTTGGCGCGTCTCATCCGTGGTTTTCTCCGGGTGGGTGGGAAGGTGGCGAATGCCTCGGCCAGCCTACGCGGGCTGCAGGCCGATGGCGACATCGGTCGGGCGGACCGGCTCGGGCAGGTGGGTCTCACCCATGAGGAAGCGGTCCACGTTCGCCGCGGCCGCACGGCCCTCGGCGATGGCCCACACGATGAGGGACTGCCCGCGACCGGCATCGCCCGCGACGAACACGCCGGAGGCGGTCGTCTGGTAGTCGTCCTCGCGACGCACGTTGCCGCGCTCGGTGAACTGCGCACCGAGCTGGTCCTCGAGGAACGCCTGCTCGGGGCCCGTGAAACCCATCGCGATCAGCACGAGGTCGGCAGGGATCTCGCGCTCGGTGCCGCTCTTGGGCACGCGCCGGCCGTCGACGAACTCGGTCTCGGCGATGCGGAGCGCACGCACCTCGCCGACCTCGTTCGCGAGGAACTCGACCGTCGAGGCGAGATAGGCGCGCTCGCCCCCCTCCTCGTGCGCCGACTGGACCTCGAAGATCGTCGGCGACATCGGCCACGGCTGGTGATCGGGCCGCTCGCCGGGAGGCCGGCGGCCGATCGCGAGGTTCGTCACGCTGAGCGCGCCGTGCCGGTGCGCGGTGCCGATGCAGTCGGCGCCGGTGTCGCCGCCGCCGATCACGACGACGTGCTTGCCCTCGGCGGTGATCTGGTTCGCGACGGCGTCGCCGGCCACCGCCTTGTTGGACTCGACCAGGTACTCCATCGCGAAGTGCACGCCTGCGAGGTCGCGCCCCGGGATGGGAAGGTCGCGCGGCACGGTCGCGCCCGTCGCGATCACGACGGCGTCGTAGCGCGCGCGCAGGTCGCTCCACGAGATGTCCTTGCCGATCTCGACGCCGGCGCGGAAGCGGGTGCCCTCGTCCTGCATCTGGCGAAGCCGGGACTCGAGGTGGCGCTTCTCCATCTTGAAGTCGGGGATGCCGTAGCGCAGGAGTCCGCCGATGCGGTCATCGCGCTCGAACACGGCGACGGTGTGGCCGGCGCGCGTGAGCTGCTGCGCCGCGGCGAGACCCGCGGGACCCGAGCCCACGACGGCGACGGTCTTGCCCGTCAGGCGCCCGGGCGGCTCGGGCTCGACCCAGCCGTGTGCGAACGCCTCGTCGATGATCGAGACCTCGACCTGCTTGATCGTGACCGCCGGCTGGTTGATGCCCAGCACGCACGCGCTCTCGCACGGGGCCGGGCACAGCCGGCCGGTGAACTCCGGGAAGTTGTTGGTCGCGTGCAGCCGCTCGATCGCCGCACGGCCTTCACCGCGCCACGTCAGGTCGTTCCACTCGGGGATGAGGTTGCCCAGCGGGCAGCCCTGATGACAGAACGGGACGCCGCAGTCCATGCAGCGGCCGGCCTGCCGGCGCAGCACGGCCGTGTCGCCCGGCTCGTAGACCTCTTTCCAGTCCATGATGCGCACCGGCACGGGCCGCCGCGGGGGCAGTTCGCGCTCGGTGACCTTCAGAAAGCCCTTCGGGTCAGCCACCCGTCACCTCCAGGATGCGGTTCCACACGACCGTGCCGTCGGGGTCGAGCCCCTCGGCGACCGCCGCCTGGCGAGTCTGCAGCACCGCCGCGTAGTCGCGCGGCAGTACACGGACGAAGTTCTCGGACTCCGTCTCGAAGTCGTCGAGGAGCGCCTGAGCGAGCGTCGAGCCGGTCTCGACGACGTGCTGCTCGAGCAGGTCCTTCAGGATCTCGGCATCGCCCGAACCGAGCTCTCCGAGCTCCAGCTCGCCCGAGGCGAGCGCCTCCCGGTTGACGAGCTTGCGGTCGAGCTTGTAGACGTACGCGGTGCCACCCGACATCCCCGCGCCGAGATTGCGGCCGGTCGGCCCCAGGATCACCGCGAGGCCGCCGGTCATGTACTCGAGGGCGTGGTCGCCGACGCCCTCGACGACGGCAGTGGCGCCGGAGTTGCGGACGAAGAACCGCTCCCCCACGATGCCGCGCAAGAACATCGTCCCCTGGGTCGCGCCGTAGCCGATCACGTTGCCGGCGATGACGTTCCGCGAGGCGTCGAAGGCGGCGTTGCGCGGCGGCCGGATCACGATCTGGCCGCCGGAGAGGCCCTTGCCGACGTAGTCGTTCGAGTCGCCTTCGAGGCGCAGCGTGATGCCGGCGGGCATGAACGCGCCGAACGACTGTCCGGCCGAGCCGGTGAGGTTGACCTCGATGCTCCCGGAAGGAAGTCCGTTCTCGCCCCGCGCCTTCGTGACGTGGTGACCGAGCAGGGTCCCCACGGCGCGCTCCGTGTTGCGGATCGGCAGGTCGATCGTGAGATGGCCGCCGTGCGCGATCACGTCCTTCGCGCGCTCGACGAGGGCGACGTCGAAGTGCGCCTCGAGCTCGTGCAACTGCGAGGTCGTGTTGCGTCGCGGCTCCTCCTCGGCGAACACCGGGCCTTCGAGCACCGGTGCGAGGTCGAGCCCGCTCGCCTTCCAGTGCCGCACCGCGCCGTCGACGTCGAGCAGATCGGCGCGGCCGATCGCCTCATCGAGCGTGCGGAAGCCGAGCTCCGCGAGGTACTCGCGCACCTCCTCGGCGATGAACTCCATGAAGTTGACGACGAACTCGGGCTTGCCCGTGAAACGCTCGCGCAGCACCGGGTTCTGCGTCGCGACGCCGACCGGGCACGTGTCGAGGTGGCAGACCCGCATCATGATGCAGCCCGACACGACCAGCGGCGCGGTCGCGAAGCCGAACTCCTCGGCCCCGAGGAGGGCGCCGATGATGACGTCGCGGCCGGTCTTGAGCTGTCCGTCGACCTGCACCACGACGCGGTCGCGCATGCCGTTGAGCATGAGCGTCTGCTGCGTCTCGGCGAGACCGAGCTCCCACGGCGTGCCGGCGTGCTTGAGCGAGTTGAGCGGGCTCGCGCCGGTGCCGCCGTCGTGTCCCGAGACGAGGATGACGTCGGCCAGGGCCTTCGCCGTCCCCGCGGCGACCGCGCCGATGCCCGACTGGCTCACCAGCTTGACGTGCACGCGGGCGCCGGGGTTGGCGCGCTTGAGGTCGAAGATCAACTGCTTGAGGTCTTCGATCGAGTAGATGTCGTGGTGGGGCGGCGGCGAGATGAGGCCGACGCCGGCCGTCGCGTGACGCGTGCGCGCCACCCACGGGTAGACCTTGGTCGGCGGCAGCTGGCCGCCCTCGCCGGGCTTGGCTCCCTGCGCGAGCTTGATCTGGATGTCGTCGGCCTCGGTGAGGTAGAGGCTCGTCACGCCGAAGCGCCCCGAGGCGACCTGCTTGATCGAGCTGCGACGCTCGGCGTCGAGCAGGCGCTCGACGTCTTCGCCGCCCTCACCGGTGTTCGACTTGCCGCCGATGCGGTTCATCGCGATGGCCAGCGTCTCGTGCGCCTCTTTCGAGATCGAGCCGTAGCTCATCGCGCCGGTCGAGAACCGCTTGACGATCGACGACACCGGCTCGACCTCGTCGATCGGCACCGGAGTGCGCCCTTCGGTCTTGAGCGCGAACAGGCCGCGGAGGGTCTTGAGCTCCTGTGCCTGGTCGTCGACGAGCTTCGTGTACTCGCGGAAGATGTCGTACCGGCGCGTGCGGGTCGAGTGCTGCAGGCGGAACACGGTGTCGGGGTTGAACAGGTGCGGCGATCCGTCGCGCCGCCACTGGTACTCGCCGCCCGTCCAGAGCCGCTCGTGAGCGCGGACCGCGGCATCCTCCGGGTACGCGTAGGCGTGTCGCGACGCGTTCTCGGCCGCGATGACGTCGAGTCCGACGCCGCCCAGCTTCGACTCGGTGCCGGTGAAGTAGGTGTCGACCAGCTCGTGCGAGAGTCCGACCGCTTCGAACACCTGGGCGCCGGCGTACGACGACACGGTCGAGATGCCCATCTTCGACATGATCTTCAGCACGCCCTTGCCGAGCGCGTAGATCAGGTTCTTGACGGCCTTCTCAGGGGTGATGCCGGTGATGAAGCCGGCGCGCACGAGGTACTCGACGGTCTCCATCGCCAGGTACGGGTTGACGGCGGATGCCCCGTACCCGATGAGCGTGGCCACGTGATGCACTTCGCGCACGTCGCCGGCCTCGACCACCAGACCACACTTCATGCGGGTCTGGTTGCGGATGAGGTGGTGATGGACCGCGGCGAGCATCAGCAGCGACGGGATGGGTGCGAGGTCCTTGTTGGAGTCGCGGTCCGAGAGGACGATGAACTCCGCGCCGTCCTCGATGGCCTGGTCGACCTCCTGGCACATCTGCTCGAGGCGCTTCTTCATGCCCTTGTGGCCCGCCTCGACGCGGTACAGGCCGCGGATGGTGACGGACGTGCGGCCGGGCAGCGCGGTGTCGATGTGCTGGATCTTCGCCAGCTCGTCGTTGTCGATGACGGGGAAGTCGAGAGTCACGACGCGCGTGTGGTCCGGTCCCCACTCGAGCAGGTTGCGTTCCGGGCCGAGCCCCAGTCCGAGCGAGGTGACGACCTCTTCGCGGATCGAGTCCAGCGGCGGATTGGTGACCTGTGCGAACTGCTGGGTGAAGTAGTCGAACAGCAGGCGCGGCCGCTCGCTGAGCACCGCGACCGGCGTGTCGGACCCCATGGCGCCGAGAGGCTCGGCGCCGGTCTGGCCCATCGGCGTCAGCAGGATCCGCACTTCCTCCTCGGTGTAGCCGAAGGTGCGCTGGCGGCGCGTGATGGAGGCGATCGGGTGCACGATGTGCTCGCGCTCGGGCAGCTCGGCGAGCCGGACCCGGCCCGCGTCGAGCCATTCCTGCCAGGGCTCGAGCTCGGCCAGCTCGGCCTTGATCTCAGCGTCCTCGATGATGCGCCGCTGCGCGGTGTCGACGAGGAACATGCGTCCGGGGCGCAGACGCCCGCGGCGCTTGATGCGCTCGGGCGCGAAGTCGAGCACGCCGGTCTCGCTGCCGATCACGATGAGGCCGTCGGTCGTCTCGGTCCAGCGGCCCGGGCGCAGGCCGTTGCGGTCGAGCGTGGCGCCGACGAGCGTGCCGTCGGTGAAGATCAGGGCGGCCGGACCGTCCCACGGCTCCATCTGCATCGAGTGGAACTCGTAGAACGCCCGCAGCTTCGGGTCGATGTCGGCCTGCTTCTCGTACGCCTCCGGCACCATCATCATGATCGCGTGCGGAAGGCTGCGGCCGGTGAGGGTGAGGAGCTCGAGCACCTCGTCGAACGAGGCCGAGTCGCTCGCGCCCGGTGTGCAGATAGGCAGCAGCGGGTCGATGTCGCCGAGGAGCTCGGACTCGAGCTGGGACTGGCGCGCGCGCATCCAGTTGCGGTTGCCGTTGACGGTGTTGATCTCGCCGTTGTGCGCGAGCATGCGCAGCGGCTGGGCCAGCGGCCACGACGGGAAGGTGTTCGTCGAGTAGCGCGAGTGCACGACCGCGAGCTCGGACGCGAAGCGCTCGTCCTGCAGGTCGGGGTAGAACGGCTCCAGCTGGAGCGTCGTCACCATGCCCTTGTAGCCGAGCGTGCGGGCCGACAGCGACACGAAGTACGCGTCGAGCTCGGTGCGGGCGCGCTTGCGCAGGCGGAACGTGCGGCGATCGAGCGCGATGCCCGAGAGGGCCGGCTCATCGCCGACCGCCGGCCGCGACACGAAGAGCTGCTCGAACGCCGGGCGGGCGTCGAAGGCCAGCTTGCCGAGGTGGTCGTCGGCCGTGGGCACCTCGCGCCAGCCGAGGACAGTGAGATTCTCGGATGCCGCGATCCGCTCGATGCCCGCCTTCTGCGCCGCGCGCGCCTCGTCGTCGCGGGGCAGGAACACCATTCCGGCGGCGTACTCCCCCACCGGAGGCAGCTCGAAGCCGACGACGGCGCGCAGGAAGGCATCCGGCATCTGCGTGAGGATGCCGGCCCCGTCACCGGTGCCCGCGTCGGAGCCGATGGCCCCGCGGTGCTCGAGGTTGCGCAGCGCGGTGAGTGCGAGATCGATGATGTCGTGACCCGCCTCGCCGCGCAGGGTCGCGACCATCGCCAGGCCGCACGCGTCCTTCTCGAACGCGGGGTTGTACATGCCCTGCTTGGCAGGAAGTCCTGCAAGACCCGACGATGCCGGGGTGCTCGCCTGCGCAGAGGCGATGTGACGGGGGCTCGAAGCCATACCTACCGTCCTCACGTTGATGCTCAAGTTGGGACGACGTCGGCCCTGATGCCGCTTTTCCGGGGGGAAGAGCGCTAGTTCGTGGCGGGAGTGCTTGTGGCGCTGGCCTCGTCGACCTCGGACGTCGGGGGTTCGCTGACGTCGACGAAGTCGTCGGTGTTCTGCGATTGTACAGCCCCTTCGGGGGTCCACTCGCGACCGGGGACGTACGGCGACGGCTCGAAGCCGGGGTGGCGGCGCTTCTGGACGAAGAAGATGACGAGGCCGACCACGACACCGAGGATCGCGGCCCACACGTTGGTGCGGATGCCGAGGAAGATCTCGCTCGGATCGATGCGGATCGACTCCCACACGATACGACCCGCGCTGTACCAGACGAGGTAGAGGCCGAACAGGCGACCCCACTGCAGCCGGAAGCGGCGCCCGGCCCACGCCAGCACGAGAACGCCGAGGACGTTCCAGATGACCTCGTAGAGGAACGTCGGATGGAACAGCGTCCCCTCGGGCAGTCCGATCGGCCAGGCGGGGTTCGGGTAGTCGATCTCGAGGCCCCACGGCAGATCGGTGGGCAGACCGTACAGCTCCTGGTTGAACCAGTTGCCGAAGCGGCCGATCGCCTGCGCGAGCAGGAGCCCCGGCGCCAGCGCGTCCGCGAACGTCCAGAACCGGATGCCGGTCCACCGGCATCCGAGCCACGCGCCCACAGCGCCGCCGATGAGGGCGCCGTAGATGGCGATGCCGCCCTCCCAGATGTACAGCGCCGAGAGCGGGTTCGCGCCCTCGCCGAAGTAGAAGTCCCAGTGCGTGAGCACGTGGTAGACCCGCGCGAAGACGATGGCGAGAGGAACCGCGAGCAGCGCGATGTCGATGACCACCCACGGCTCGGCGCCGCGCTTGGTGAGGCGGCGGTTCGTCCACAGGACGGCGACGATGATGCCCGTGATGATGCACAGCGCATAGATGCGGATAGGCAGGGGGCCGATGTCGAAGAAGCTGATCGACGGGCTCGGAATGCTGGCGACGACGCTCGCGGCGGCGTTGATCATGGGAGAACCGTGTCCTTGGCTGTTGGGAGGCCGGTGGGGGCCGACCTGAGAAGTCTAGTTCGCGACCCGCGCGGTGCCCGCTGCAAGGGCTCTGGCCGTTTCGGCGAGCCCTTCGAGGCCGCCGTCGCGGAGCGCCCGCACGAGCGCGGTGCCGACGATCGCGCCGTCGGCGTAGCCGAGCACCCCCCCGACCTGCTCGGCGTTCGAGATGCCGATTCCGACGCACGCGTGCTCGGCTCCGTGCTGACGCAGCCGTGCGACGAGGCCGCGGGCCGCGGCATCCAGCTGCGCCCGCTCCCCCGTGATGCCCATGGTCGACACCGTGTACACGAACCCGGTCGAGTTCTGCACGATCAGGTCGAGTCGCTCGTCGGTGGAGGTCGGCGCGGCCAGGAACACGCGGTCGAGGCCCGTCCGCTCGCTGGCGGCGATCCACTCGGACGCCGCGTCGGGCGTGATGTCGGGCGTGATGAGGCCCGCACCGCCGGCGGCGAGCAGATCGTCGGCGTAGCGGTCGATGCCGTACTGCAGCACCGGGTTCCAGTACGTCATCACCAGCACGGGGATGTCGACGCGCCGGGTGATCTCGCGGACGGCGGTGAAGGTGTCCCGCATGCGGAATCCGCCGGCGAGGGCGGCCTGCGTGGCCTCCTGGATGACGGTGCCGTCCATCACCGGGTCGGAGTACGGCGGACCCAGTTCGAGGATGTCGGCGCCGTTCTCGGCGAGCACGACCGCGGCCTCGATGCTGGTCTGCAGGTCGGGGAACCCGAGCGGCAGATAGCCGACGAACGCGCCGCGCCCGTCGGCGTGCGCCGCATCGATGGCGGCGGCGACGCGGGAGGTCATAGCTTCGTTCCCTCTCCCCTTGCCGCCTCGTCGGGCGCGGGCGACTCGACGACGGCCCCGCCGTCGTACAGCTCGAAGTAGCGGGCGGCGGTGTCCATGTCTTTGTCGCCCCGGCCGGAGAGGCAGACGGCGAGAACCGCGTCGGGTCCGAGCTCGCGCCCGAGGCGCAGGGCGCCGGCGAGGGCGTGCGCGGACTCGATCGCCGGGATGATGCCCTCGGTCTCGGAGAGCAGCCGCAGCGCCTGCATCGCTTCGTCGTCGGTCGCCGGGATGTACTCCGCGCGTCCGATCGCCGCCAGCCACGCGTGCTCGGGGCCGACGCCCGGGTAGTCCAGACCGGCCGAGATCGAGTGGGACTCGATGGTCTGACCGTCTTCGTCCTGCAGCACGAACGTCTTCGCGCCGTGCAGCACACCGGGCCGGCCGCGCTCGATCGAGGCCGCGTGGCGCTCGGTGTCGACGCCGTCGCCGGCGGCCTCCACCCCGTAGAGGGCGACGCCGTCGTCGTCGAGGAACGCGTCGAACATGCCGATCGCGTTGGAGCCGCCGCCGACGCACGCGATGACGGCATCCGGCAGGCGGCCCGCCTCGTCGAGCAGCTGCGCCCGCGCCTCTTCCGAGATGACCTTCTGGAAGTCGCGCACCATCGCCGGGAACGGGTGCGGGCCTGCTGCCGTGCCGAAGATGTAGTTCGTCGTCTCGACGCTGGCGACCCAGTCGCGGTACGCGTCGTTGATCGCGTCCTTCAGCGTGCGGGACCCGGTCTTCACCGGCACGACCTCGGCGCCCAGCAGACGCATCCGCGCGACGTTGAGCGCCTGGCGCTCGGTGTCGACCTCGCCCATGTAGATGGTGCAGTCGAAGCCGAACAGGGCGGCGGCGGTCGCCGTGGCCACGCCGTGCTGACCGGCGCCCGTCTCGGCGATCACGCGCGTCTTGCCGAGGCGCTTGGTCAGCAGCGCCTGGCCGAGCACGTTGTTGATCTTGTGCGACCCGGTGTGGTTGAGGTCCTCGCGCTTGAGGAAGACCCGTGCGCCGCCGGCGTGCTCGGCGAACCGCGGCACCTCGGTGATCGGCGACGGCCGCCCTGCGTACGAGTGGAGCAGCCGGACGAACTCGGCCTGGAACGCCGGATCGGCCTTGGCCGCCTCGTATTCGGCCGTCAGCTCGTCGATCGCCGCGATGAGCGATTCGGGCATGTAGCGGCCGCCGAAGTCCCCGAAGAAGGGACCGGCCGCCTCGCGAAGACTCATCTCGACGTGCTCCGCTCGCTCGTTGCAGCGTGTGCTCCGGCCTCCAGGAACGCGTGCAGGGTGGACACCGGATCGTTGGTGACGAGCGCCTCGCCGACGAGCACCACGTCGGCTCCGGTCGCGCGGTAGTGGGCGACATCGGCGGGCTCGAGGACCGCCGACTCGGCGATCTTGATCGCGCCCGGCGGGATGCGCTCGGCGAGACGGCCGAACAGGTCGCGGTCGAGCTCGAACGTCGACAGATCGCGGGCGTTGACCCCGATGAGGCTCGCACCCAGATCGGCGGCGCGGTCGACCTCGGTGGCGGAGTGCGTCTCGACGAGCGGCGTCATGCCGAGCTCGAGCGCGAGTGCGTGCAGCCGCACCAGGGCGTCCTGCGGGAGCGCCGCCACGATGAGGAGGATGAGATCCGCGCCTGCGGCACGAGCCTCGAGAACCTGGTACTCGGTGGCGATGAAGTCCTTGCGGAGCACCGGCACGCGCACGGCGGCCTTCACGGCCTCGAGGTCGGCGAGGCTTCCCTTGAAGCGCCGTCCCTCGGTGAGGACCGAGATCGCGGATGCCCCGCCCTCCTCGTAGCGGCGAGCCTGCAGCGCGGGGTCGGGGATCTCGGCGAGATCACCGCGCGAGGGGCTCGCGCGCTTGACCTCGGCGATGATCTTCACGCGGTCGGCGGGGGCGAGAGCGGAGAGGACGTCCAGTGCCGGCGGCTGCGCCGCGGCTGCGGCCTCGACGTCCGCAAGGGGCTTCGCCGCGGCCCGGGCCTCGGCATCCTCAACCGCGCCGGCCGTGAGGTCGGCGAGCATCTCAGTGCTCTTTCGCGACGTACTTCGGGCCGTTCGCACCG
The DNA here is from genome assembly GCF_015277855.1 of Microbacterium cremeum. Taxonomy (NCBI): domain Bacteria; kingdom Bacillati; phylum Actinomycetota; class Actinomycetes; order Micrococcales; family Microbacteriaceae; genus Microbacterium; species Microbacterium cremeum. Next base: position 1,999,717 of record NZ_CP063812.1, on the reverse strand, counting down.
TAGCCCGCCTTGGCGAGCGCCCAGCCGACGATCAGGCCGATCACCAGCAGCGCCGCCGACGCCCACACCAGGATGGGCAGGTCGAGGAAGAAGAACAGAGTGCCGAGCGACACCGCGACGAGCATGATCACGACGGCCGTCCAGGCTGCGGGCGAGTGTCCGTGGCCGGGGTCGCCGATGTTGTTGCTCATGGGTGTCTCCTCGTAGCCTCAGGTTTCGTCGGCGTAGAACGCGCGGAATGTCGCCAGTCTAGCGGTCAGGCGGTGGGGTCCTCGCCACGCGACAGGTCGTCCCAGTCGTCGATCGCGTCGTGAGGGCGCGACCCTGCGGCGGCGCCCGGATGCGCGGCCTCGTCGGTGCGGAAGCGACGCCCGGTGCCGCCCCACGCCCGCGCCGTGGCGAGCGTGAAGGCGCCCGCGACGACGAGCAGCAGCCACCCCACGAGCGTCACGACGGGCCACGCGGTCGCCGAGATCGAGGCGACGAGGTCTGCCACGGCAGACTCCCCGGTGATGCCGGTCGCGTCGGTGACGACAGACGCGACCGCGCCGACAGGATGCTCGAACGCCACGCGCGCCGTCTGCCACGCCAGCACTCCCCCGATCAGCACCGAGAGCGCACCGAACGCGTACCGCAGCGCGAGGCCGACGATCGACAGCGCCGCGCCGAGGGCCATCACCGCGAGGCTCAGCGGCGTCAGCACCGCCACGGCAGACGCCCCCGGAACCTCCAGCACGTGGCCGGCGCCGTCGTCGAGCACGACGGCGAGCCACGTCTGCGTCGCCGAGATGACGCCGAGCGCGCCGCACGCCACGGTGACGACGACCGCGATCAGCCGGGCACGTCGCATCACTCGGGCTTCTCCGGACCCGCGACGGCCTCGAGGTCGTCGGCGTCGAAGCACGTGCGCGTCCCGGTGTGGCACGCGGGTCCGACCTGCTCGACCGCGACGAGGATCGCGTCGCCGTCGCAGTCGAGCCGAGCCCCGCGCACCAGCTGGATGTGGCCGGACGTGTCGCCCTTGCGCCAGTACTCGCGGCGCGAGCGCGACCAGAAGGTGACGCGGCCCTCCGTGAGCGTGCGGCGCAGAGCTTCGGCATCCATCCATCCGAGCATCAGCACCTCGCGGGTGTCCCACTGCTGGATGATGGCGGCGACCAGACCGTCGTCGTTGAACGTGACGCGCGCGATGCGCTCGTCGACCGCTTCGCTCACGCTGCCACGACCTCTCGCACGGGGATCCCCTCGGCGGCCAGCGCGGACTTGACGTCGCCGACCGTGAGTTGTCCGGAGTGGAAGACGGATGCCGCGAGCACGGCGTCCGCGCCTGCGGCGATCGCCGGGGCGAAGTCGGCCGCGCTGCCGGCACCGCCCGACGCGATCACCGGCACGCTGGCGACCTCGCGCATGAGCGACACCAGCTCGAGGTCGAAGCCCTGCTTCGTGCCGTCGGCGTCGATCGAGTTGACCAGGAGCTCGCCGGCGCCGCGATCGATCGCCTCGCGCGCCCACTCCAGGGCGTCGAGGGTCGTCTCGGTGCGGCCGCCGTGCGTCGTGACCACGAAGCCGGAATCGGTGTTCGGCGACCGCTTGACATCGAGCGAGAGCACGAGCACCTGCGCGCCGAAGCGGTCGGCGATCTCGTCGAGCAGCGGCGGCCGGGCGATCGCCGCGGAGTTGACGCCGATCTTGTCGGCTCCGACCGACAGCAGCCGGGCGACATCGTCGGCGGTGCGCACGCCGCCGCCCACGGTGAGCGGGATGAAGACCTCCTCGGCCGTGCGTCGCACGACGTCGTAGGTCGTCGCGCGCTCGTCGACGGTGGCGGTCACGTCGAGGAAGGTGATCTCGTCGGCGCCCTGACGGAAGTACTCGCGGGCGAGCTCGACGGGATCCCCCATGTCGCGCAGGTTCTCGAAGTTCACGCCCTTGACGACGCGGCCCGCGGCGACGTCGAGGCACGGGATGACGCGGCACACGAGACTCATGGCAGCACCTCGCCCATCAGAGCCTCGCGTTGTGGATCGCGGTCACGAGGATGGCCCGCGCCCCGATCGCGTACAGCGAGTCCATGACCTGGTTGACGCCCTTGCGGGGCACCATGACCCGGACGGCGACCCACTCCGGGTCGCGCAGCGGCGAGATCGTGGGGGATTCGATCCCCGGCGCGATGGCGACGGCGTCGTCCACGAGGCCGGCCGGGAGGTCGTAGTCGACCATGACGTAGCGCCGTGCCACCATGACGCCGCGCAGGCGGCGCAGCAGCGTGGCGGTGCCGTCGGCCTCGGCGGGCGCGGTGATGAGCACCGCCTCGGACTGCAGCAGCACCGGGCCGAAGATCTCGAGACCGGCCTGCCGGAGCGTGGTGCCGGTCGAGACGACGTCGGCCACGGCGTCGGCCACTCCCAGCCGGACCGCCGACTCGACGGCGCCGTCGAGCGGCACCAGGTCGACGGCGACGCCGTGCTCGTCGAGGAACGCGTCGACGAGCCCCGGGTATGCCGTCGCGACGCGCGCGCCCTCCAGATCCTGGACGGTCTCGAAGCGGCCGGGAGGACCCGCGAAGCGGAACGTCGAGTCGCCGAAGCCGAGCGCCTCGATCTCGCGCGCCCCGGGCATGCGGGCGTCCAGCAGCAGGTCGCGCCCGGTGATCCCCACATCGAGGGCGCCGGACCCGACATAGGTGGCGATGTCCTTCGGACGCAGATAGAAGAACTCGACCTCGTTCTGAGGGTCGATGACGTGCAGGTCCTTCGGGTCGCGGCGGCCGATGTAGCCCGCCTCGTGGAGCATCTCTGAGGCGGTCTCGGCGAGCGAGCCCTTGTTCGGCACGGCGATTCGCAGCATGGCAGCGGGCTTTCGGGTTCGAGGGCGGACGGGCGACGCGCGCTCAGAGATGTCGGTAGACGTCTTCGAGGCTCAGCCCCTTCGCGAGCATGAGCACCTGCAGGTGGTACAACAGCTGCGAGATCTCTTCGGCCGCGGCATCGGTCGATTCGTACTCGGCGGCCATCCACACCTCGGCGGCCTCTTCGACGATCTTCTTGCCGATCGCGTGCACGCCCGCGTCCAGCTGCGCGACGGTGCCCGATCCCTCGGGGCGCTCGGCCGCTTTCGCGGCGAGCTCGGCGAACAGCGCATCGAACGTCTTCACCATGCCAGGGTAGCGTCCGCGCGGGATGCCTCGGCTCCGCGTGACGCGCGGTGAACGGTCGGGGTCAGTGGACGTGATGGTGCGCCGCGGCCGCGCGCAGGCCGGCGATGGCGTTCGCGGGGTCGTCCGCGCCGAACACGGCGGACCCGGCGACGAACGTGTCGGCGCCTGCTTCGGCCGCCTGCGCGATGGTGCTCTCGCCGATGCCCCCGTCGACCTGCAGCCACGCCGACGAGCCTCGGCGACGGGCCTCGTCGGCGAGGCGGCGGAGCTTCGGCATCGTCTCGGGCATGAACGACTGGCCGCCGAAGCCGGGCTCGACCGTCATCACGAGGATCTGGTCGAAGTCGTCGAGCAGGTCGAAGAGCCCCTCGACCGGGGTCGCGGGCTTGACGGCGACGCCGGCGCGCGCTCCCGCCGCACGGAGGCGCCGCGCCAGGGCGACCGGCTCCTTCGCCGCCTCGAGGTGGAACGTCACCGACGCTGCGCCCAGCTCCGCGTAGCCGGGCGCCCATCGGTCGGGGTTGGTGATCATGAGATGCACGTCCAGCGGCACCGGGCTCGTCGCCTGGATGCGCTCGACCATCTGCGGTCCGAACGTCAGGTTGGGCACGAAGTGGTTGTCCATGACGTCCACGTGCACGAAGTCGGCCGTCGCGATGCGCGCGAGCTCGGCCTGCATGTTGACGAAGTCGGCGGCCAGGATGCTGGGATTGATGCGGATGCCGGTTCGGCGGCCGTTCTCGTCGATCAGGGGCACGCGTCCATTATGGTCGAGCGCCGCGCGCACACCGTCCGCGGCGCCTGCGTTAGGCGCGGCGCAGCAGCGACACGGACATGGCATCGGTGTTGTGGCGATGCGGCCACAGCTGGGCTCGTCCGCTGCCGTCGGCCTGCGGCGGGAGGCCGGGGTCGGCATCCGCCAGCGAGGTGATGACGTCGCGGGCCGACAGCTCCTCGACCGCGCTCCCCCACGCTCGCCGTACGTCGGCGACGACGCCCGCCGTCTCGGCGAGGTGCGGCGAGCAGGTGACATACGCGACCACTCCGCCGGGCTTGAGGGCCGACACGGCCGCCTCGAGCAGCTCGCGCTGCAGCTCGGTCAGTGACGGAACGTCGCTGGGTGCTTTCCGCCACCGCGCTTCGGGCCGACGACGCAGCGCACCGAGTCCGGTACAGGGCGCGTCGACGAGGATGCGGTCGTACGTGCCCGGTGCGTTCGCGGCGCGCGCACGGCCGTCCTCCTCCGACACCGGGACCTCGAGCGGCACGCCCGCCAGAGCCTGCCGCACCAGACCTGCACGGGCAGGCGAGATCTCGTTGGCCTCGAGTGCCGCGCCATGGGCGAGTGCCTCGGCGGCGAGCACTGCGGTCTTGCCGCCCGGCCCGGCGCACAGGTCGAGCCACCGCTCGTACGCCGCGACGGGGAGCGCGCGCGTCAGCGCGAGCGCCGCCAGCTGCGAGCCCTCGTCCTGGACCCGGACACGGCCGCCGGATCCGCGGACGACGGAGTCGGGATCTCCGCCGCCCAGGCGGAAGCCGATGGGCGAGAACGGCGTGCGACGGGCCTCGTCGGGCACGTCGGCCAGGCCCGGGAGCGCGGCCATCGTCACGCGCGGCGACGCGTTGTCGGCGATGAGCAGTGCCTCGAGCTCGTCGGCGCGTCCTTCGGCCGCGAGCGCCCGGCGGAATGCGCGCACCACCCACACCGGGTGCGAGAAGAGCAGTCCCAGCTGCTCGTCGTCCGAGCGTGCGCTCTCGGCGACGCGCGTCATCCAGTCGCCCGGCGTATCGCGCGACACGCGCCGCAGCACGGCGTTCGCGAAGCCGGCGGCCCCGCGCCCCGCGGCCGCGCGGGCGAGCTCGACGGACTCGTTGACGGCGGCGTGGGAGGCGACGCGGGTCGACAGCAGCTGGTGCACGCCGAGCCGGAGCGCGTCGAGCACGGCGGGGTCGATCTCGTGCGCCGGACGGTCGGCGGCGATCGCGATGATCGCGTCGTACGTGCCTTGGCGCCGCAGGGTGCCGTAGGTGAGCTCGGTCGCGAGTCCGGCATCGGCGGACCCGAGACCGGCGCGGGCGATCGAGGTCGGCAGCAGCAGGTTCGCGTAGGCGTCCGACTCGTTCACGGCACGGATCGTCTCGAACGCGACCCGGCGCGCGGCGACCGCGCTCACGGTCCGACCACCGGTGCGGCGTCGCGCAGGCCCCGCCACCAGTCCGAGGCGCGCATCGCGCCCTTGCCGGCGGGCTGCACCGTGTCGATCACGATCGGTGCGGTCGCGGTGCCGGCGACCACTTCCCGGCCGTGCAGCGCGAGCGCGCCCGGGGCGAGGGCGGGAGCGTCGTCGGGCGCGCGGTGCACGGCGAGGATCTTCAGCCGCGCACCGTCGAGCAGGGTGTGGGCGCCCGGCTCCGGGGTGACGCCGCGGATGCGGCCGAGCACCCTCTCGGCGGCCTCGTCCCACCGCACGCGCCCGTCGTCGTCGCCGAGCTTGGGGGCGAAGGTGGGCTCGCCCACCTGGGGCCGTGCCGAGGCGGTGCCCGCGGCGATGGCATCCACGACCTCGGCGAGCAGGCCGGCGCCGTCCTCGGCGAGCGAGGCGAGCAGGTCGCCCGCGGTCGCATCGGCGGGGATGTCGGCGGCCACCTCGGCGAAGACGTCCCCCGCGTCAAGCTCGGGCACGAGCTGGAACACGCTGGCGCCGGTGCGGGTGTCGCCCGCGATGAGCGCGTGCTGCACGGGGGCCGCTCCGCGCCAGCGCGGCAGCAGCGAGAAGTGCAGGTTGATCCAGCCGTGCGCGGGCGTCGAGAGCAGCGGCTCGCGCACGAGTCCGCCGTAGGCGACGACCACGCCGAGATCGGGCTCGACCGCGGCGATCCGCTCGGTGGCGGCCGCGTCGAGGCGGTCGGCCCGGACGATGGGCAGGCCCAGCTCGCCGGCGGCCGTGGCGACCGGAGAAGGCGTCAGCACGCGTTTGCGTCCGAGCGGCGCGTCGCGCCGGGTGACGACGGCGACGACATCGTGCCGGGATGCCGCGAGTCGCTGCAGCGACGGCACCGCCGGCGCGGGGGTGCCGGCGAAGACCAGGCGCATGGGATTCCTCAGTGTTCGATCGATCAGAGGTCGAGATCGGGCACGTCCACCCGGACTCTCAGTGTATTGGCGGGTCCGGGGGCGCGTCCCTTCGCGGGGCGTCGAGCCTTGACCGCCTGGGCGACCACCGAGGCGCGCAGGCTCTCGGCCACCCGTGCGCCCAGCGCGTACTCGAAGCGCACGAGCGCGCGGACCCCCTCCGGGCGCGGGAGCGGCCCGAGCACGGCCTGCGCGTCAAGCTCGGGCACGGCGTGTCGCAGGTCGTCGAGCGCGGATTCGACCACGCTGCGTGCGCCGTCGACCGCCGCGACCCGCACGGTCGGGGGCATCCGCAGCGGGGCGCGCTCAGCGAGTTCGGCGCGCGCATATGCCGGCTGGGTCCAGGTGGCGAGAGCGCGGGCGATGGAGCCGCCGACGCCCACCAGGTGCACGGGAGCGCCCGGCGCCGCGAGCGCGGCGGCGTTGGACCACCATCGCAGGCACGACTCGCCGATGCGCAGGTCCTCTGCCATCAGCATCCGGTCGCCGTCGAGGAGGATGACGGCGCGATAGCCGCCCTCGGCCATGGGCTCCGCGCCGCGCGTGGCGACGACCAGTGCGGGCCGGGCGTCGACCGCCGCGACCGGGTGGTCGCCGTCGGCGACGATGACGCGCGTACCGGGGAACGCGCGGCCGAGCTCGTCGGCGGTCCGCTCGCTGCCGGACGACGCCATCCGAAGCAGCGTGGAGGAGCATTCCGGGCACTTCCACGCGGTCGCGGCGCGTCCGCACCAGGAGCACGACGGCGTCGCTCCGTGGCGCGGGGCGTGCAGCGGACCGCCGCAGTGCGCGCAGCGCGCGGGCTGACGGCATTGGGCGCACACCAGCACGGGGGCGTAGCCGGGTCGCGCGACCTGTACCAGCACCGGTCCGGAGGCGAGCGCTTCGCGCGCCGCCGCGAACGCCGATGAGGGCATCCGCGAAGAGCGCGACTCGCCCTCGCGTGTCGCGCTCAGCACCACCCGGGGGCTCGCACGACGCGTGGCCGGCACCTCGCGCACCCAACCGACCGCGACCAGGCGCTCGACGTCCGTCGTGCGCGTGTGCCCCGCGAAGATGAGTGCGCCGCCGTCGAGCTCCTGGCGCAGCAGCGCCGCATCGCGCGCATGGACGCCGGGGCTGAGCGGCTCGGCGAGCAGTGGATCGCCGTCGTCCCACAGGGCGACCAGACCGAGATCGCCCACCGGCGCGTACACGGCGGAACGATTGCCGATCACGATGCAGGGCGCGGCGGCGAGCGTGCGGAGGAACGCCGCGTACCGTGCCGGTCCGCTCTGCTTCGCGTCGTCGCGCACCAGGGCATCCGCCGGCAGGCGGGGCGCGAGGATCGCCTCGAGCTGGGCGCGGTCGCGGTGGTCGGGAACCGCGATGACCGCGCTCCGGCCGGCCGCCAGGACATGCATCGCGGCCGCGGCGAGGAGCACCGCCCACGATCCCACGACGACGCCGTCGTCCAGCGTCGTGGGCGCCGGCGGTGCATCGAGGGCGAGCCGCTCGCCGCCGGCGAGCGCATCGGCGAGGCCCGGATACGCATCGAGCACCGTGCCGGTCCACGCGACGACGTCGGGATCGAGCACGGCGGCCGACGGCGGATCCGCGGCCAGCCAGGCCTTCTCGGCGCGCACCATGCGCTTGGGGATCGCCAGGCGCAGGATGTCGCCGGCGGATCCCGCGGCGCGGTCCGCGGCACGGCGGGCGAGGGCGTAGAGGCGGGGCGGCAGGACCGCGACCGGCGAGACGACGTCGTCGAGCTCCGAGAGGGGGCGGTCGGAGGCATCCGGATCCCCGACCTCGACGAGGAAGCCGTCCACGACACGGCCGGCGGTGCGCAGCGGCACCCGCACACGCACCCCGGGCACCGCCGAGTCGGCGAGGGCTTCGGGGATCGCGTAGTCGAACAGCCGGTCCAGCTGCGGCAGCGGCGAGTCGATCAGCACCCGCGCGACCCGGCGCACGCTCACGCGTACCCCCGCCACGCGCTGCGCACCGGACCCACCGCGATCACGCGGCCGCCGTCAGAGTCCGGCCGCGGCGCGCAGGGCGTCCGCGCGATCGGTGCGCTCCCACGTGAAGTCGGGCAGCTCGCGGCCGAAGTGTCCGTAGGCGGCGGTCTGGGCGTAGATCGGGCGAAGCAGGTCGAGTTGGTCGATGATCGCCTTGGGACGCAGATCGAAGACCTCGAGGATGGCGCGGGTGATCGCCTCGTCCGAGACGTGACCGGTGCCGAACGTCTCGACGTACAGGCCCACCGGCTTCGCCTTGCCGATCGCGTACGCGATCTGCACCTCGAGCCGGTCGGCCAGGCCCGCCGCGACCGCGTTCTTGGCGACCCACCGCATCGCGTACGCCGCCGAGCGGTCGACCTTCGACGGGTCCTTGCCGCTGAACGCGCCACCGCCGTGACGGGACGCGCCGCCGTACGTGTCGATGATGATCTTGCGGCCGGTCAGGCCCGCGTCGCCCTTCGGCCCGCCGATCACGAAGGGACCGGCGGGGTTGATGTAGTACTGCACGTCGGGCAGTTCGAGACCGGTCGCCTCGAGCACCGGGTCGATCACCTCGGCGCGCACGGCGGCGCGCAGCGCCTTCTGCGAGATGTCGGGGTGGTGCTGGGTCGAGAGCACGACGGACTCGACGGTCCTGGGCGTCTGGCCGTCGTAGCCGAGGGTGATCTGGGTCTTGCCGTCGGGGCGGAGGAACGGGAGCGCGCCCGAGCGGCGCACCTCCGACAGGCGCTCGGCCATGCGATGCGCCGTCCAGGCGGCCATCGGCATGAGCTGCGGGGTCTCGGTCGTGGCGTAGCCGAACATGATGCCCTGGTCGCCCGCGCCCTGAAGGTCGTGCGGATCCTCCGAGCCGTCCTCCCGCCGCTCGAACGCCTTGTCGACTCCCGCGGCGATGTCGGAGGACTGCGCGCCGATCGACACGCTCACGCCGCACGAGTCGCCGTCGAAGCCGGTCTCGCTCGAGGTGTACCCGATGCGGTTGACGACGCCCCGGACGATCGCGGGGATCTCGACGTAGGCCGAGGTCGAGACCTCGCCTGCCACGTGCACGAGTCCCGTCGTCACGAGGGTCTCGACGGCGACGCGGCCGTCGGGGTCATCGGTGAGGATGGCGTCGAGGATCGAATCCGAGATCTGATCGCAGATCTTGTCGGGATGCCCCTCGGTGACGGACTCGGAAGTGAACAGACGAAGGTCGGTCATCGATTCTCCAGGTGAGAGGGGCGGACACCAGTATGCCCCCGAGGATCGACATCGCCGACCTCGAGGGCATACAGGACGTAACGGGATTACTCCGCGCGGCGCAGCCGCAGCTTGTCTTCGTGGATCTCGTGCAGCGCGATCGTGAGCGGCTTGTCCTCGACGGTCGAGTCGACGAGCGGGCCGACGTTGTCGAAGAGGTTGCCCTCGTGAAGGTCGGAGTAGTAGTCGTTGATCTGGCGCGCGCGCTTGGACGCGTAGATCACGAGCTGGTACTTCGAGTCGACCTTCTCGAGAAGAGTGTCGATGGGGGGCTCGATGATGCCCTGGTTCGTTCCGGCCATGGCGAAACCTCCTGGATCGGATGACGGGATGGGAGTCTGCGGAGCCTCGACGCGTCGAGGCATCCCACCATTCTACGCGAGAGGCCGCCGACTGCGGCGCAGCATCACCGCGCGAGCCGCGCGACTTCCTCGGCGGCGCGGGCCACGTCGTCGTTCACGACGCGATAGTCGAACTCGCCCTGCGAGGCGAGCTCGGTCTTCGCGGTGCGCAGTCGACGTGCACGCTCTGTCGCGTCCTCGGTGCCGCGGCCCACGAGGCGCTGCACGAGCTCGTCCCAGCTCGGCGGCAGCAGGAACACCAGCGTCGCGGACGGATCGGCTTCGCGCACCTGCCGGGCTCCCTGGAGGTCGATCTCGAGCAGCACGGTCCGACCGGCCGCGAGAGCCTGCTCGATCGGCGAGCGCGGCGTGCCGTACCGGTGGGCGTTGTGGACCGTGGCGTGCTCGAGAAGCTCGCCGGCCGCGATCATGCGGTCGAACTCGGCGTCGTCGACGAAGAAGTAGTGCTCGCCGTCGACCTCGCCGGGGCGCGGCGTGCGCGTGGTCGCCGACACCGAGAGGTGGATCTCGGGGTGGTGCTCCTTGATGTGCGCGGCCACGGTGCCCTTGCCCACTGCCGTGGGCCCCGCGAGCACGACCAGCCGGCTGCGGCCGCCGCGCGGCTCGAGCTCGGGCCACCGCGCATCGAGGAACTGCCGGAGGCCCTCGCGCTGCCGCGAGCCGAGACCGCCCAGGCGCTTGACCGGCGAGATCCCGAGGTCACGGAGGATGCGGTCGCGCTTGCCCTCGCCGATCGCGGGGATCGCGGTGAGGAACTCGGGCACACGCATCGCGCCGGCGGGCGACGCCGGATCGGCCAGGGCACGGCGCAGCAGCTCCTGCGGTGTGATGACGCGCGTCGCGACGTCCTTCTTGAGCGCGGCACGCTCGCGCCGCGCGGCCACCGCACGGCGGGACGCGGCGACCCGGTCGACCTCGGGAGGCCGCGTGGGCGCGCCGGGTGTGCGGGGAGGAGTCCCATCGGGCGTGCGGGCGGCTGCGGGTTCAGGCATGTCGATCACCACGGTAGAGAAGGGCGCGCTCGGTGATGCGCGCGGCGAGCCGGTCGGGTCCGGCAGCCAGGATGCTGCGGCTCTCCGACGCTATCACCGCGGGCGCCATCTCCCCGAAGCGGGACCGGACGTGCTCGGGCTCGGCGCCCTGATGCCCGAAGCCGGGACCGAGGATCGGCGCCACCGGCGCGAACGGCGAGAGGCCGGCATCCGTCCAGTCCACCGTCCCGCCGACGACGAAGCCGAGGCTCCCCCACTCCCCCTCCGGCGTGATGCGGGCGTTGCGCGCGGCGACCTCGCGGACGATCGCGCCCGACACCGTCTCGCCGGTGCCCAGGCGTGCCCGCTGCGCGGTGAACGCGTCGGGGTTGCTCGTCGCGGCGAGGACGAACACGCCCTTGTGGGCGCGCTCGGCCAGGTCGAACGTGCCCTCCAGCGTGCCGACGCCCAGGAACGGGTTCGCGGTGAGCGCGTCGGCCTCGAGGGGCGACCCCGGCGTGAGCCACGCTTCGGCGTAGGCGTCCATCGTCGAGCCGATGTCGCCGCGCTTGGCGTCGGCGATCACGAGCAGACCGGCGTCGCGCGCCGCGGCGAGGACGTCCTCGAGCGCGGCGAACCCGGCCGAGCCGTAGCGCTCGAAGAACGACACCTGGGGCTTCACGATCGCGACGCGCCCCGCCGCGGCGTCGACGACCCGCAGCCCGAACTCCCGCGCGCCGGCGGCCGAGGCATCCAGCCCCCACTCCTGCAGCAGCGGCACGTGCGGGTCGATGCCCACGCACAGGCGCCCGTGTGCGGCGATGCCGGAACGGACCCGCTCGCCGAACGGCGTGCCGTCGCCGGCGGGCGAGGTCACGCCCGTGCCCGACGGTCGGCCGCGTACTCCTGGAGGCTGCGCACGCGGAACCCTTCGCGCAGCACCGGCAGCGCGCTCACGGCGGCACCGAGCACGGCCATCGTGGTGAACAGCGCCTTGTCGCCGGCCACCGCCGCCGCCCGGATCTCGTAGCCGTCGGCCCGCGCGGCGCCGCCCGAGGGCGTGTTGACGACCATGTCGATCTCGCCGGCGTTGATGAGGTCGACGATGTTGGTGCCGCCGGACTCCTGAGTCTCGGAGTACTTGCTCACGACGCGGACCTCGATGCCGTTGCGGGCGAGGATCTCGGCCGTGCCCTCCGTCGCGACGAGGTCGAATCCGAGCTCCTGCAGGCGGTGCGCGGGGAGGATGACCGCGCGCTTGTCGCTGTCGGCCACCGAGATGAACACGGTGCCCTCGAGAGGCATGCCGCCGTACGCGGCCTCCTGCGACTTCGCGAACGCCGTCGGGAAGTCGCGGTCGATGCCCATCACCTCGCCCGTGGAGCGCATCTCGGGTCCGAGCACCGAGTCCACGGTCTGCCCGTCGGCGGTGCGGAAGCGCTTGAACGGCAGCACCGCCTCCTTGACGGCCACGGGGGCGTCCAGCGGCACACGGGAGCCGTCCTGCGGCGGCAGCAGGCCTTCGGTCTTCAGCTCGGCGATCGTGGCGCCGGCCATGATGCGGGCGGCGGCCTTCGCGAGCGGGATGCCCAGCGCCTTCGACACGAAGGGAACGGTGCGGCTCGCGCGCGGGTTCGCCTCGATCACATAGAGCACGCCGGCCGAGATCGCGAACTGCACGTTCAGCAGTCCGCGCACGCCCACGCCTTCGGCGATCGCGCGCGTGGCCTCGCGGACCCGGTCGATGTCGCTGCGGCCGAGGCTCACCGGGGGCAGCGTGCACGACGAGTCGCCGGAGTGGATGCCGGCCTCCTCGAGGTGCTCCATGACTCCGCCGATGTACAGCTCGTCGCCGTCGAACAGCGCATCGACGTCGATCTCGATCGCGTCGTCGAGGAAGCGGTCGACCAGCAGCGGCAGCCCGGGACCGATGATCGCCTGGTCGGCGATGCGCACGAAATAGTCGCGCAGCGCCTCGGTCGAGTACACGATCTCCATGCCCCGGCCGCCCAGCACGAAGCTCGGGCGCACCAGCACCGGGTAGCCGATCTCCTCGGCGACCGCGACGGCGCCGTCGACGTCGATCGCCGTGCCGTTGCGCGGCGCCACGAGCCCGGCACGGTCGAGCAGGCGCGAGAACAGCTCGCGCTCCTCGGCGAGGTCGATCGCTGCGGGCTTGGTGCCGAGGATCGTGTAGCCGGCGGCCTCGATGCCCTTGGCCAGGCCCAGCGGCGTCTGGCCGCCGAGCTGGCAGATCACGCCGAGGATCTCACCGGACTGCGCTTCGGCGTGCAGCACCTCGAGCACGTCCTCGAGCGTCAGGGGCTCGAAGTACAGGCGGTCGGAGGTGTCGTAGTCGGTCGACACGGTCTCGGGGTTGCAGTTGACCATGACGGTCTCGTACCCGGCGTCGGCCAGCGCGAACGACGCGTGCACGCACGAGTAGTCGAACTCGACGCCCTGGCCGATGCGATTGGGCCCCGACCCGATGATGACGACCTTGGTGCGCTCGGACGGCGTCACCTCGGTCTCGAAGTCGTAGCTGGAGTAGTGGTACGGCGTGAGCGCCGGGAACTCCCCCGCGCACGTGTCGACGGTCTTGTACACGGGACGCACGCCGAGAGCATGGCGGATGCTGCGGATCTGGGCCTCGGAGTCGTCGCGCAGCTGTGCGATCTGCGCGTCGCTGAAGCCGTGCTCCTTCGCGATGCGCAGGGTCGCGGCATCCAGTTCCGGCGCCTGCGCGACGTGCTCGGCCACCTCGTTGATGAGGACGATCTGGTCGAGGAACCACGGGTCGATCTTGGTCGCCTCGAACGCCTGCTCGACCGTCGCGCCCTTGCGGAGCGCCTGCTGCAGCACCACGATGCGGCCGTCGGTGGGGGTCTTCGCGATCTCGAGCAGTTCGTCCACCGACCGGGGCTCGTCGCCCCAGTGGAAGCTCGAGCCGCGCTTCTCGAGCGAGCGCAGCGCCTTCTGCAGCGCCGTGGCGTAGTTGCGGCCGATCGCCATCGCCTCGCCCACCGACTTCATTGTGGTGGTCAGCGTCGTGTCGGCGGCCGGGAACTTCTCGAAGTTGAAGCGCGGAACCTTGACCACGACGTAGTCCAGCGTCGGCTCGAAGCTCGCCGGCGTCACCTTCGTGATGTCGTTGGGGATCTCGTCGAGCCGGTAGCCGATCGCGAGCTTCGCCGCGATCTTCGCGATCGGGAAGCCGGTCGCCTTCGAGGCGAGGGCCGACGACCGCGAGACGCGCGGGTTCATCTCGATGACGATGACGCGGCCGGTCGCGGGGTCGACCGCGAACTGGATGTTGCAGCCGCCGGTGTCGACGCCCACCGCCCGGATGATGTCGATGCCGATGTCGCGCAGCTTCTGGTACTCGCGGTCGGTGAGCGTCAGGGCCGGCGCGACGGTGATCGAGTCGCCGGTGTGGACGCCGACCGGGTCGACGTTCTCGATCGAGCAGACGACGACCGTGTTGTCGGCCGTGTCGCGCATCAGCTCGAGCTCGTACTCCTTCCAGCCGAGGATGGACTCCTCGAGGAGCACCTCGGTGGTCGGCGAGTCGCGCAGGCCCGCGCCGGCGATGCGGCGGAGGTCGTTCTCGTCGTACGCGAACCCCGACCCGAGGCCGCCCATCGTGAACGACGGGCGCACGACCAGCGGGTAGCCGAGCTCGTCGGCGGCGGCGAGCACCTCGTCCATGGTGTGGGCGATGCGGGATGCCGCGACATCCGCCCCCGCGTCGAGCACAAGCTGCTTGAAGATCTGGCGGTCCTCGCCCTTGTTGATCGCCTCGAAGTTGGCGCCGATCAGCTCGACGTCGTACTTCTCGAGGATCCCGTGGTTGTGGAGGTCGATCGCCGCGTTGAGCGCCGTCTGGCCGCCCAGGGTGGGCAGGATCGCGTCCGGCTTCTCCTTGGCGATGATCGTCTCGATGACCTGCCACGTGATCGGCTCGATGTACGTCGCGTCGGCGAAGTCGGGGTCGGTCATGATCGTGGCCGGGTTGGAGTTCACGAGGATGACGCGCACGCCCTCTTCGCGGAGCACGCGGCACGCCTGGGTGCCGGAGTAGTCGAACTCGCACGCCTGGCCGATGACGATCGGGCCGGAGCCGATGACGAGGACGGAGTTGATGTCGGGGCGCTTGGGCATCAGTGCGCGGCCTTCTTCTCGAGGTTCGCGAGGACCATGTCGCGGAAGCGGTCGAACAGGTAGTTGGCGTCGTGGGGGCCGGCGGCGGCCTCGGGGTGGTACTGCACCGAGAACGCCGGGATGTCGAGGGCGCGCAGGCCCTCGACGACCTGGTCGTTGAGGCCGACGTGGCTCACCTCGATGCGGCCGTAGCCGTGAGGGCTGTCGAACTCGCCCTCCACCGGGGCGTCGACGGCGAAGCCGTGGTTGTGCGCGGTGATCTCGACCCGCCCGGTCGCCTTGTCGAGCACCGGCTGGTTGATGCCGCGGTGCCCGAAGGGCAGCTTGTAGGTGCCGAGCCCGAGCGCACGCCCGAGCAGCTGGTTGCCGAAGCAGATGCCGAAGAACGGCAGGCCGTCGTCGAGCACGCCCCGGAGCAGGTCGACGTGGTCGCCCGATGCGGCGGGGTCGCCGGGCCCGTTCGAGTAGAAGACGGCGACCGGGTCGATCGCGCGGATGTCGTCGATCGTGACGTCCTGCGGCAGCACGTGCACGTCGAATCCGCGCGCGGCGAGGTTGTCGACGGTGGCCTGCTTGACACCGAGGTCGAGCACCGCGAGGTTGCCGATGCGCTCGCCGGACGCGGGGGTCACCTCGGCCGCCGCCACCGACACCGCGGCCGACAGGTTCCGCCCCGCCATCTCGGGCGCCTCACGCACGAGGCGCAGCTGCTCGTCGGGGTCGATCGCCGCGGCCTCGCCGGAGAAGATGCCGCCGCGCATGCTGCCGGCCGAGCGGATGTGACGGGTGACGGCGCGGGTGTCGATTCCGCTGATGCCCACCACGCCGTCGGCGATCAGGGCGTCGTCGAGCGACTCGTCGGCCCGCCAGTTGGACACGACGCGCGACGGGTCGCGCACGATGTAGCCCGAGACCCAGATCCGGCGGGATTCCGGGTCCTCTTCGTTCATGCCCGTGTTCCCGATGTGGGGGGCCGTCTGCAGCACGATCTGGCCCGCGTACGAGGGGTCGGTCAGAGTCTCTTGGTAGCCGGTCATGCCGGTGGCGAAGACCACTTCGCCGAGCGTCGTGCCGGCGGCGCCGTAGGCGCGCCCGACGTGGCGCGTCCCGTCCTCGAGGACGAGGACGGCCGGGTCGGTGTGGAACAGGGAGGTCATGCGCGGGTTCCTGTCTGGTTCTGGGGAAGGATGCCGGTCACGGCGTCGGCGAGGGCGCGTGCCGAGGCATCCTGGGGGCGGAGATACGAGTCGACGACGGTGGCGTCGTCGGGGCGCCAGGAGAGGCGCACGAGGCCGTCGCGCTCGACGACGCGGTCGATCGCCACCGTCGCCTGCGCGACGTCGGCGATCCGCTCGACCGGCAG
Organism: Microbacterium cremeum; assembly: GCF_015277855.1. NCBI lineage: Bacteria > Bacillati > Actinomycetota > Actinomycetes > Micrococcales > Microbacteriaceae > Microbacterium > Microbacterium cremeum. The sequence goes on along the minus strand of NZ_CP063812.1, from coordinate 1,983,322 downwards.
GAACACGCGCGGCTGGCCGGTGAGGTCGAGGGCGACGCCGGCGTCGGTCACCGTGACATCGGCCTTCGACCGGAAGCCGAGGCCCGTGATCGCGAGGCGCTCGAGCGGCTCGCCGTGTCGGGTCGTGGCGACGTAGAGCGCGGCGAACGTCGAGATAACGCGTGCTGCGGCGGGCGCGTCGCCCACCGGGGCACGCAGTCCGGCGTCGCGCCGGGAGCGTCGCCACCACGCCCAGGCGAGCACGGCGACGAGCGCCAGTACGGCGATCGCGGTGAGGGCGAGTGCGCCCTCGCGGGTCATGCGCGCTCCCCGGGGGTGTCGAGGACCGCGCCGTCCGCGACCGTGACGATCCCTTGGTGCAGCGTCCAGCGCACCTCGCCCGGCAATTCACGGCCCACATACGGTGAGTTGACGCTGCGACCGCGGAGGTCGTCGGTCGTGAAGGGGCGCACCGGAGCGGGATCGTAGAACGCCAGCGAGGCGGGGTGTCCTGCGGTCAGCGGTGTGCCGTGGCCGGCGAGGCGGCCGATGCGGGCGGGCTCGCGCGACATGATCCGCGCGACGTCGCCCCACGTGATGAGCCCGGTGTCGACCATCGCCTGCTGCACGACGCGCAGCGCGCTCTCGAGCCCTACCATGCCGTTCGCGGCGGCGTGCCACTCGCACGCCTTCGCCTCGGCGGGGTGCGGTGCGTGGTCGGTCGCGACGATGTCGATCGTGCCGTCGGCGAGGCCTTCGCGCACGGCGAGGACGTCCTCTTCGCGCCGCAGCGGGGGGTTGACCTTGAATCGCGCGTCGTAGCCCCGCACGAGCTCGTCGGTGAGGAGGAGGTGGTGCGGCGTGACCTCGGCGGTCACCTGAACACCCCGCTTCTTGGCCCACCGGATGATCTCGACCGAGCCGGCCGTCGACAGGTGGCACACGTGCAGGCGCGAGCCGACGTGCTCGGCGAGCAGCACGTCGCGCGCGATGATCGACTCCTCGGCGACGGCCGGCCAGCCGGCCAGGCCCAGCTCGGCCGACACCGCGCCCTCGTTCATCTGTGCGCCCTCGGTCAGCCTCGGGTCCTGTGCGTGCTGCGCGATCACGCCGTCGAAGGCCTTCACGTACTCGAGAGCACGTCGCATGATGAGCGGGTCCCACACGCAGAACCCGTCGTCGCTGAAGACGCGCACGCGCGCACGCGAGTCCGCCATCGCGCCGAGCTCGGCGAGGCGTTCGCCCTTCTGCCCGACGGTGACGGCTCCGATCGGCTGGACGGTGACGAACCCGGCCGCCTGACCGAGTGCGAGCTCCTGCTCGACCACCCCCGCCGTGTCGGCGACGGGCGAGGTGTTGGGCATCGCGAACACCGCGCTGTAGCCCCCCGCCGCTGCGGCGCGGGAGCCGGTGAGGATGGTCTCGGATGCCTCGTACCCGGGCTCGCGCAGGTGCGTGTGCAGGTCGACCAGACCCGGCAGCAGCACGAGCCCGTCGACGTCGACGACCGTCGCGCCGGCACGGCTGAGGCCGGTGCCGATCTCGGCGATCAGGCCGTTCTCGACGATCACGTCCGCGGGCGCGGATCCTTCGGCGAGAGCCCCGCGGAACAGGATGGTCTCGGTTGCCGAGTCGCCGCCGGCGGTGTGTCGAGGCGTGGTCATCGTGCGCTCCCCTTCTGTGTGGCATCCGTCGTTCCGGTATCGCGCTCCGCGCCCGCGAGCAGCAGGTAGAGCGCGGCCATGCGCACCGAGACGCCGTTCGTCACCTGTTCGAGCACTGTCGAGCGGGGCGAGTCCGCGGCTTCTGCAGAGATCTCCAGACCCCGGTTCATGGGCCCGGGGTGCATGACAATGCTATCCGTTCGGAGCGCCCGGAGGCGTCCGGCGTCGAGGCCCCACCGCCGGGAATACTCCCGTTCAGTGGGGAAATACGCGGCATTCATCCGTTCCAGCTGGATGCGGAGCATCATGAGTGCGTCCGGCCCTGCGGCGATCGCTTCATCGAGGTCGTACTCGACGCGCGCCGGCCACAGCGAGACGTCCTGCGGGATGAGGGTGGGCGGCGCGACGAGCGTTACGCGTGCGCCGAGCGTGCTCAGCAGCCACACGTTGGATCGCGCCACGCGCGAGTGCAGGATGTCTCCCACGATCGTCACCTGGACGCCCGACAGATCCCTGCCGCGGCTGTCGCCTCCGAACCGGCGCTTGCGGATGGTGTACGCGTCCAGGAGCGCCTGCGTGGGGTGTTCGTGGGTGCCGTCCCCCGCGTTCACGACGCCGGCCGTGATCCAGCCGCTCGTGGCGAGGGTGCGTGGTGCACCGGAGGCGCCGTGACGGATGACCACGGCATCCGCCCCCATCGCCTGCAGTGTCTGCGCGGTGTCCTGGAGCGACTCGCCCTTCGAGACGCTCGAGCCTTTCGCCGAGAAGTTGATGACGTCCGCCGACAGGCGCTTCGCCGCGGCCTCGAACGAGATGCGGGTGCGGGTGGAGTCCTCGAAGAAGAGGTTGACCACCGTCCTCCCGCGCAGCGTCGGCAGCTTCTTCACCTCGCGCCGCTGCGTGTCGGCCATATCCTCAGCGACGTCGAGGATCCGCAGTGCGTCCTCGCGGGAGAGGGACTTCGTGTCGAGGAGGTGCCTCATGATCCGATCGTCACCTCGTCGCGGCCGTCGATCTCGGCCAGACGCACGTTGACGCGTTCGTCGCGGGCGCTCGGCAGGTTCTTGCCGACGAAGTCGGGGCGGATGGGCAGCTCGCGGTGGCCGCGGTCGATGAGGGTCGCGAGGCGCACCACGGCCGGCCGGCCGATGCCCTGGAGGGCGTCGAGGGCCGCGCGGATGCTGCGGCCCGAGAAGAGCACGTCGTCCACCAGCACCACGACCCGGCCGTCGATCCCTCCTGGGGGGATCTCGGTCGGCTGCGGCGCCCGCGTCGGATTGCGGTGCAGGTCGTCGCGGTACATGGTCACGTCGAGGGAACCGACCGGGACCGGAGCGCCGCCGAACTCCTCGACGAGAGGGGCGATGCGCCGAGCGAGGGTCACGCCACGGGTCGGGATGCCCAGGAGGACCAGTCCATCGGGGCCCCGGTTGGACTCGAGGATCTCATGGGAGATCCGAGTCAGGGCCCGCGTGATGTCGGCGCCGTTCAGCACGGTGCGCGTGCTCATCCGCCGCTCCCTTCTCCGCCTCACGGGACGGGGTTAAAGGTTGCTGTGATCGCCGCTCAGTCTAGGGCACGGTTCTGCCCGGCTCCGAATCAGGCCGCGGGCGTCGTCGCTGCGCGGTACAGGTCGTCCTCCACCTGGGACGCGCGGATCGGGTGTCCCTGGCTCGTCAGGCACTTCCCGCTGGCGAGGTCCCATTTCCAGTCGTGGAGCGAGCAGGTCAGCACGCCGTCCTCGATCTTGCCGGTCTTGGTGAGATCGGCGCGCAGGTGAGGACAGCGGCGCTGCACGAGCCACTCGCCCAGCTGCGCGTCCTCGGTCTGGTCGGTCTGCTCGGCGTACCAGTTCTCGACGTACTCGATGCGGTCGCGCGAGAGGCACTTGAGGAAGGTCGTGAGGAACTCGTTGAACTTGCCGCTGCGGCCGACCTCGAACTGCATCGAGAGGAAGATCGAGTTCGACCAGTCGATCTCGTGGTCGGCGATGTTGGCCGAGACGAGGTCGGCGGGGATCGTGTACCAGTAGATGCACTCCTCGCCCGCGTACTCGCGGACCTTCGCCTTCGGGAAGTCCACGACCATGTCGAGCTCGCCGATGCGGAAGCGCACGTTGCCGCCGACGCCGTTGCGGATGGTGCGCCCGCGCCGCAGCAGCGGCTCCCACCACTCCTTGATCGCGGCGAGCATCTCGTCGGGCGGCAGCACGGCGGGCCGGGATGCCTCCTCCGCGGCGATCTCGTCCTGCCGCGTGTCACGCTGCTCGGCCAGGTAGGTCCACTTGTCGTCGAAGATGCGGTCGATCTCGGCCTGCGTGTACAGCGTCTGCGTGATCGAGAGCTCGCCGTGGTTCAGCTCCACGACGGTGCCGGGCAGGAACTCGTAGCCCTTCTGCTGGGGACGCGCCTCTTTCATGTGCTGCAGGAACTGCCGCTGGTCGGTGAAGATGGCGTCGTCGTCGAGACCCCACCCGTTGTACTTGAACAGCTCGTCGCGCAGGAACATCGGGGGCCCGGCCATCGGGAAGACGTGCTCGGCGTCGACCTTCTCGATGTAGTACATGGCGCGCTTGTTCTGCGCGTCGCGCTTGAGCTTGGCGAAGTTCTGCTTGGCGTCCTGCGGCAGGTCGTAGACCATCGGCCACCAGATCGCGCCCGACACCTGGGTGAAGTACGCCTCCGGCTTCGAGAACGACATGAGCCGGTCGAGATCGAGCGGGTGCGAGTCGTTCTGGTTGAGGATGCTGGCGGTGCCGTCGTCGACGCTGAGCGACGAGTCGCCGATCGGGCCGTCGCTGGGCGCGCGCAGCGGCGTCACCATCAGCTTGAGCGCGCCGAACTCGAGGGGCACGCCCGCCTCGGTGTAGACGATGTTGTCGTAGCCGAGCCTGCGCAGATCCTGCTCGAGGTCGTCGGTCGGGTACTCGGGCAGGAGGACCTTGATGTCCTTCGGGATGTGCCGCTGCATGAGCGCCGGATCGAAGTGATCGCGGTGCCGGTGCGAGATGTACAGGAAGTCGGCCTTGCCGAACCTCTCCCAGTCCAGGCCCCGGTTGTCGGGGAACGGGAACCACGATCCGAAGAAGGTCGGACCGATCACCGGGTCGCAGAGGATGGTTCCGCCTGCCGTCTCGATGAACATTCCCGCGTGGCCGAGGCCCGTGATGCGCATGGGATTCCTCCTGTGTCGAACCAGACGATTCTAGGCGAGGCCGTCCCTGCCCCCGGCCGGACGAGCCGTCAGTCGTCGAAGAGCGCGCGGATGTCGTCCGAGGTCAGCGTCCTGCCGAACAGGGCGTCGTCGTCCATCACCGCTCGGAACAGGCGCGCTTTGCGCTGCTGCAGGGCCATCACCTTCTCTTCGATCGTGCCGTTGGCGATCAGCCGGTACACCATGACGCTCCGGTGCTGCCCGATGCGGTGGGCGCGGTCGACGGCCTGGGCCTCGGCCGCCGGGTTCCACCAGGGGTCGAGCAGGAACACGTAGTCCGCCTCGGTGAGGGTCAGGCCGAATCCGCCCGCCTTCAGGCTGATGAGGAACACCGGCGCCTCTCCCCCGCGGAACGACGCCACGGCGGCGTCGCGGTCGCGGGTCGAGCCGTCGAGGTAGGCGAAGGGGATGCCGCGCTCGGCGAGCCTCGCCGACACCAGTGCGAGGAACGAGGTGAACTGGCTGAAGACGAGCACGCGGTGGCCCTCGGCGAGCACCTCGTCGAGCTGCTCGAACAGCGCGGTCAGCTTGCTCGGCGGGATGTGCGCGTGGGCGGGGTCGACCAGCTCCGGCGCGAGGCTCAGCATGCGCAGCAGGGTCAGCGAGCGGAACACGATGAACCGGTTGCGGTCGAGATCGTCGAGGAGTCCCAGCACCTTCTGCCGCTCGCGCTGCAGGACCGTGTCGTACAGCGCGCGGTGCGCGGCTCCGAGCTCGACGCGTACCTCCTGCTCCTGCTTCTCGGGCAGGTCGGCCGCGACGTGCTCCTTGGTGCGGCGGAGCACGAGCGGCCGGATGCGGCGCCTCAGCCGTGTCAGCCGCGCGGCTCGGTAGGCACCGCCCTCCTGGTTCTCGGGCACCTTGCCCTTCTCGATCGGACCCACGTACTCCTCACGGAAGCGCCGGCCCGACGCGAACAGCCCGGGTGCGGTCAGCGACAGCAGCGCCCACAGCTCGGTGAGGCTGTTCTCCAGGGGCGTCCCGGTGATCGCGAAGACCACATCGGCGCGCAGCGCCTTCGCCGCCCGGTACGTCTTCGTTCCGCTGTTCTTGACGAACTGGGCCTCGTCGAGGACGAGACCCGCCCACTCGACGCGCGCGAACTCCGGCTCGTCCAGCCGCAGCAGCGCGTACGACGTCACGATGACGTCCGCACCGGCGGCCACCGCGGCGGGGGTCGCCTCGCGCCGGGCCGTCGTGGTGTCGATGATCTCGACCCGGAGCCCCGGTGCGAACCGCTCGGCCTCCGAGCGCCACGTGGAGAGCACCGATGTGGGAGCCACGACCAGGAACGGGCGTGTCTCGCCGGCGTCGCGGGTGCGGGCGATGAGCGCGAGCATCTGCAGCGTCTTGCCCAGCCCCATGTCGTCGGCGAGGATCCCGCCGAGACGATGCGTCCAGAGGAATGCGAGCCAGTCGTAGCCCGCCTGCTGGTACGGGCGCAGATCGGCCCGGAGGCCCGTGGGGACGGGGGCCGGCGGGACCCCGCCGGACCCCCGCAGCGCCTCGACCGTCGCGCGCCACGACACCGCGGGTGCGGCCTCGTCGGCGACGTCCTCGAAGTCGGCCCACAGCGCCGTCTGATAGCGGCTGAGGCGGGGTCCGGTCTCCCACTCGTCGAGATCGCCGGCCTCCTCGATCAGGTCGCGCAGGCGCTGCAGCGACGGATGCGAGAGCGAGAAGTACGCGCCGTCACTGAGGAGCAGCTTCTTGCGGCCGCGCGACAGTGCCGTGAACAGCGCGCCGAAGGGGATGCGGCGACCATCGATCGTCACGATGACACCCAGGTCGAACCAGTCGGGATCCGTCGATTCGGCCGTGGTCACCTCGATCCGCGGGTCGCCGGCGAGCTCTCGATAGCGGGGCCGCTCCCCCGAGATCACGACGTCGACGTCGGCCTCGGCCTCGAGCACGGGGAGCAGTCGCGAGGCGAACTCGGCGGCGTCCAGACCCGACAGGCTGCCGGCGTGCGCGTACGCGGTGGGCGAAGCGTCGCGCCACGCCGCCTCGACGCGGCCACGGATCTCGTCCTCGACGCGAACGTCGCGGTCGGGCGTCCGCGGCGCGTCGATGCCGACCGGATCGTCGCCGCCGTACCGCCAGGCCAGCTCCCAGTCCAGCCGATGCGACGGCGCGAACCGCACGCGCACCACGAGAGCCGGCCGCGGCAGTGCGGGCACCTCGATCCCGGCGGCCGTCACGGCGATGCGGCGGGCGATGCGCGGCAGATGGTCGCGCACGAACTCGTCCGCCTCGGCCGACGGCACGCTCACCGGTGCACGAGCCGCCAGCACGGCAGGGGCGGGATCGGGCAGCGGCAGCTCGGCCAGCACGATGCCGATGCGCTCGCCCTGCACGGTGAAACGGTAGAGCCCGGTGCGTCCGATCGGGCGCAGGGCCGCGGCATCCACCGCCTCGCCGTCGATCGTGACGACCGGCGCGACCTCCACCCCCGAGGTGGTGCGGCCGGCACGCAGCGCGAGCGTCGCCGTGTCCGCCACGGCGACGGTCATCGTGCGCTTCGTCGCGACCAGCGGGATGCCGTGGGCCCCGGCGGTCGCCAGATGCGGCCACAGCAGGCTCGATTCGACATCGTCGAGCGTCAGCCACTCCGACACGTCCGAGAACGCGCCGAACGTGCGCACGTCACGGCCGATGCTGTGCAGCTCGGCGAACCACCGCGCCTGCGCGGGGTCGTACGTCGTCGTGGGACGCCGCAGGGCATCCCACGACACGGCGCCCTTGATCCACGCGTCCGAGCGCGCACTCCGCTCGAGCGGGCGCAGACCCACGAGCACATCGGTGCCGTACTGGTGCAGGCCGCGCGCCGAGGCGCTCTCGATGCGCGCCGGTGCCCATGTCGAGGCGCCGCGCCGCACGCGCTGGCGCAGCTCCACGCCCAGGGCGAGAGCCGTGGTCGGGCGTCGGGGCGCGGCATCCGTCGGCGCCAGCACACTCCGCCACGACGTGGTGTGCGCCGGGCTGCTCTCTGCCAGGCGGTTGCCGGCGAGAAGGGTCGCGACGGCGTGCTTGCAGTCGAACTGCATCGGGCACGTGCACGACGTGGCGGCGATGAGCCGTTCCGGATGCTGCGGATCGAGGCGGATGCGGCAACGGTAGCTCCGGTCCGCGCTCCCCGCGACGACCGACTCCATCACCGATGACAGCGGATCCCACGCGACCTCGAGCACCGCGCCGCCGTCGAAGTACGCCGCGCCTCGCTCGTACGCACCGTCGTCGGCGAGCCGGCGGATGTGCGCGACGGCGACGAACGGAGGGATCACGGCATCCATCCTCGCAAGCGCCGCCGACAGCCCGCGGCGCGGGTCAGGTCGAGCGGGCGATCCGCGCCAGCACGCCGTGCACGAACGACGGCGAGTCGTCCGTCGAGAACTCCTTGGCGAGCTCGACCGCCTCGTCGATCGCGACCGCCGTCGGCACCTCGTCGTTGTAGAGGATCTCCCACGTCGCCAGGCGCAGCACGGCTCGGTCGACCGCGGGCATGCGGGCGAGCGACCAGTCCTTCGCGAACGTGGTGATCTGCTCGTCGATCGCTTCGCGGTTGTCGATCACGCCGTCGACGATCTCTCGCGCGTAGAGCCACGACGCCTCGCGCGCCGGTTCGCTTGCGGCCCGCTTCGCTTCGGCGGCGAGGATCGTGGCGACCTCGTCGCCGCGGACGTCGGCCTGGAACAGGATGTCGAGGGCGCGCTTGCGCGCCTTGGTGCGGGCACTCATCGGTGGGACGCCGCCGCGTCAGCTGACGCGGCCGAGGTAGTCGCCCGTGCGCGTGTCGACCTTGACCTTGGTGCCCGTCTCGAGGAACAGCGGCACCTGGATCTCGTAGCCGGTCTCGACGGTCGCCGGCTTCGTGCCCGCCGAAGAACGGTCCCCCTGTAGGCCGGGCTCGGTGTAGGTGATCTCGAGCACGACCGAGGCGGGCAGGTCGACGTACAGCGGGTTGCCGTTGTTCAGGGCGATCGTGACCTGCTGGTTCTCGAGCAGGAAGTTCTTGGCGTCGCCGACCGTCGCGGCGGGCACCGTGATCTGGTCGTAGTCGCTCATGTCCATGAACACGAAGCCTTCGCCGTCGTTGTACAGGTACGTGAAGTCGCGGCGGTCGACGTTCTCGATGTCGACCTTGGCGCCGGCGTTGTAGGTCTTGTCGACGACCTTGCCGGTCATGACGTTCTTGAGCTTGGTGCGCACGAACGCGCCGCCCTTGCCCGGCTTGACGTGCTGGAACTCCACGACGCTCCAGAGCTGGCCGTCGATGCTGAGGACGACGCCGTTCTTGATGTCTGCGGTGGATGCCATGAGGGGTGAAGTCCGTTCTGCCCAGCCGGTCGCTGAGCTCGTCGAGTGCGGTCGTGTGCCGGTGCGGCGAGACGCGCCCGGATGCCGACGTTCGATTCTACGGGATGCCCGATCCGGGCCGCCGCGTCAGCCGTCCGCGGTGCCGGTGACGACCGCGACGAGCCGATCCACGGCGGTCGCGTAGCCGCGGACGCCCTCGCCGACGACGTGGACGACGGCGACGTCGGCGACGTAGGAGTGACGGCGGAAGGGCTCGCGCGCGGTGATGTCCGAGATGTGCACCTCGGCGACCGGAAGTCCGACGCCGGCGAGCGCGTCGCGCAGCACGACCGAGGTGTGCGTGAGGCCGGCGGGGTTGATCACGATCCCCGCGCAGTCGGTGCGCGCATCGTGGATCGCGTCGATCAGCACGCCCTCGTGGTTGCTCTGCACCGCCCGGATGTCGAATCCGCGCGCGGCTGCGGCATCCGTCGCGATGCGCTCGACGTCGGCGAGCGTGTCGGTGCCGTACACCGCGGGCTCGCGCGTGCCCAGCAGATTCAGGTTGGGACCGTTGACGAGGAGAAGACGGCGCGGCATGGTCACGCGCCCACCCTAGCGGGGCGCTCCGGCGACCGATGACGGCCGCCGCGTCACACCGCCTTCTGCGCGCCCCCCTGCGGCTCGCCGGCGCTGTCCTCGGCGGCGTACTCGGCCAGCAGCTCCCGCTCGCGCTTCGCGTTCGGGAACTTCCATGCCACCAGGGCAGCGCCCGCCACCACGGCGATGATGCCGGCCAGGTACGCCCATGTCTGGCCCTGCTCGAACGACTCCTTCGCAGCCTGGACGATCGCGTCGGCGTACTGGGGGTACTGCTCGGCGATGTTCGAGGCGCTCGAGAAGGACTTCGTGAGCTGGCTCTGCACCGACGACGTGATCTGGTCGGCGTTGGGGGCGTCGGCGATGAGGGCGTTGGCGGATGCCGCGTACCCGGCCGTCAGGAGCGCGCCCAGGATCGACTGCATGATGGCCCCGCCGAGGTCGCGCTGCAGGTCGGCCGTCCCGGAGGCCATGCCGGCACGCCGCACGGGCACCGCTCCGGTGAGCGAACGCGAGGCCGGGGTGCCTGCCAGCCCCACGCCCGCGCCGACGAACGCGTAGCCGAGGCCCACCACCCAGTACGGAGCGTCGCCCCGCCACAGCAGCAGCATCGTGAGGAAGCCGAGGAGCACCGCGGCGTAGCCGAGCAGCAGCGTGAAGCGGGCGCCCCGGGACTCGACCAGCTTGGCCGAGCGCGGAGCGAGCAGGATCATGAAGATCGCGGCGGGAAGGATCGCGAACCCGGACTCGATCGTCGAGTAGCCGAGCACGTTCTGCAGGTACTGCTGCCCGATGAACATCGCGCCCATGAGCGCGCCGAAGACGATGATGCCTGCGCACGCGGCGACCCAGAAGATCGGCCGCGCCGCGATCTTGAGGTCGTACAGCGGGTTGCGGGCCCGGCGCTGGCGGATGAGGAACGCGATGAGCGCCGCCACCCCGATGATCGTCAGGCCGAGCACGAGCATCCCCGCATCCGGTACCGCCGCGAAGTTGATCGCCAGGATGAGCGCGCCGACCAGGACGAGCGACAGGATGCCGCCGAGGTTGTCGACCGGGTCCGACGACTCGTTCACATGGCTCGGCACGAACTTCAGGATCATGAAGAACGCGACCACGATGAGCGGCACCGTCACCAGGAAGACCGACCCCCACGGCAGCGAGCTCAGCATCATGCCGGAGATGAGCGGGCCCAGCGCCGAGATCGCGCCGCCGATCGCCGACCACAGCGCGATGGAGCGCGTGCGTCGTGGGCCAGACCACAGCGCGGTGATGAGGGCGAGCGTCGTCGGGTACGCCATGCCGGCGGCGAGGCCGCCCACGATGCGCGCGATGATCAGCACCTCGATCGACGGGGCGAACGCGGCCAGGAGCGCCGCCGGAAGCGACAGCACCACGCCGATGACGAGCATCATCTTGCGTCCGTAGCGGTCGCCGACGGCACCCAGCCAGAGCACCGAAGCCGCGAGGCCCAGCGAGTACCCGACCGCGACGAGGTTGAGCTGGGTCTGCGAGGCGCTGAACGCCTTGCCGATGTCGGGCAGTGCGACGTTCGCCACCGACAGCGGCAGGTTCGCTACCGCGGCGACGAGGATGAGCGTCGTGAGGATGACGCCGCTGCGAGCCGGGGTGGCCGAGGTGCTGCTCATGGGTGCTCCGTCCGACGGGCGCACCGGGCGTGCGCGACGTCAGTATCTCAGCGGTCGGCGCACCGGGCCATCACGCGGTCTGCGTGGAATCGGGCGCTCGCGCGGTCAGCCCGCGACCTCCTGGTACGCGGCGAAGAGCAGCGACTCGTCGGGGGCCTGCAGCACCGTGGGCTTGGCGATGTCGTCGAGGACGATGAAGCGCAGCATGCCGCCGCGGCTCTTCTTGTCGCGCTGCATCGTCGCCTGCAGCTGCGGCCAGGCGCCCGGCCGGTAGCTCGTCGGCAGCCCGAGGGTTCCGAGGATGTCGCGGTGACGCTGCGCTGCGGCATCCGGGAGGCGTCCTGCCAGACGCGACAGCTCCGCGGCGAACACCATGCCCACAGAGATCGCCGCGCCGTGGCGCCAGCGGTACCGCTCCGCGTGCTCGATCGCATGCCCGAGCGTGTGGCCGTAGTTGAGGATCTCGCGGAGGCCCGCTTCGCGGAGATCCTCTCCGACGACGCGCGCCTTCATGTCGATCGCGAGCTCGATGGTGCGCCGGAAGGCGTCGCTGCGCGGATCGACCGCGGTTTCGGCGTCGGCCTCGACCAGGTCGAGGATCTCGGGCGCCCAGATGAAACCGGCTTTGACGACCTCGGCGTATCCGGCGACGCGTTCGTTGCGCGAGAGCGTGTCGAGCAGGTCGAGGTCGCACACGACGGCCCGCGGCGCCCAGAAGGCGCCGACGAGGTTCTTGCCCTCAGCGGTGTTGACGCCGGTCTTGCCTCCGACCGCCGCATCGACCATCCCGAGCACCGTGGTCGGCACCTGGACGACCTCGACGCCGCGCAGCCAGGTGGCCGCGACGAAGCCGGCGAGATCGGTGACGGCTCCGCCGCCGAACCCCACGACGGCGTCCGTACGCGTGAAGTCGGCCTTGCCCATCACCTGCCAGCAGAACGCGGCGACTTCGATCCGCTTGCCCGCCTCGGCGTCGGGGATCTCGGCGAGCAGCACTTCACGGTCGCCCACCAGCTGGGCGCGCAGGCGCTCGGCCTGCTCGGCGAGAGTCGGCGGGTGGATCACGAGCACCTTGCGAGCGGCGGGAGGCAGAACCTCGCCGAGCGACGACAGGATGCCTCGCCCCACGGTGATGTCGTAGCTCGCGTCGCCGCTCACCCTGATCGTCGTGACGTCGGTCATCGTGCCTCCTCCGGATCGGCGCTGCGGGGCTGTTCGCGGATCCACTCCACGATCGCGTCGACGATGTGCTGCAGCGGGCCGCTCGAGGTGTCGAACGTCGCGTCGGCGAGCGAACGGTAGACCGGCATGCGCTCCTCGAGGATCGCACTCCAGCGCGCCATCGCGTCCTCGCCCCGCAGCAGGGGGCGGGCCGAATCCCGCACGCGTCCGGCCACGACCTTCGGCGCCACGGTGAGCAGGATCACGCGGTGTGCGCCGAGATCGGCCCGGGTGGCGGGGTGGAGCACCGCGCCCCCGCCGAGCGACACGATGCCGCCCTGCGAGAGGCCTTCGACCACGGCCTCGCGTTCGAGGGCTCTGAAGTGCTCCTCGCCGTGCTCGGCGAAGAGCTGCTCGATGGGTCCGTGATCGCGGACGATCGCGATGTCGGTGTCGAAGAACGGCACGCCGAGCGCGCGCGCGGCCTTCTTGCCGATGCTCGTCTTGCCGGCCCCCATCGGGCCGATCAGGACGACGGCGTCAGAGCGCGAGGTCATGCTCGGCGAGGTCCGCGTCGCTCTCCGGCGCGGTGCGCAGGGACTCCGGGATCGCGGCGAGGTACGTCTGGATGTTGCGACGGGTCTCGGCGACGCTGTCGCCGCCGAACTTCTCGAGCACGACATCGGCCAGCACGAGCGCCACCATCGCCTCGGCGACGACGCCCGCCGCCGGCACCGCGCACACGTCGGAGCGCTGGTGGTGCGCCGCCGCCGCGTCGCCGCTCGCGACGTCGACGGTGCGCAGCGCCCGCGGGACCGTGGCGATGGGCTTCATGCCGGCGCGCACGCGCAGCACCGTTCCGGTCGACATGCCGCCCTCGGTGCCTCCCGCCTTGTCGCTGGAGCGCGTGATGCCGCTCGATGCGGTGAAGAGCTCGTCGTGGGCCTGCGAACCGCGCCGGCGGGTCGTCTCGAACCCGTCGCCGATCTCGACGCCCTTGATGGCCTGGATGCTCATGAGCGCCTGGGCGAGCTTGCCGTCAAGGCGCCGGTCCCAGTGCACGTGCGATCCGAGTCCGGGCGGCAGCCCGTACGCCAGCACCTCGACGATGCCGCCCAGCGTGTCGCCGTCCTTGCGGGCCGCGTCGACCTCGGCCACCATCGCCTCGCTCGTGGCGGCGTCGAAGCACCGCAGCGGGTCGGCGTCGAGCGCGTCGACGTCGTCGGGTGTCGGCAGGGCCGCGCCCGCAGGCACCTGCACCGGCCCGATCGACAGCGTGTGGCTCACCAGACGGATGCCGAGCTCGGCCAGGAACGCGCGCGCGACGGCGCCGAGCGCGACGCGGGCGGCGGTCTCGCGCGCGCTCGCGCGCTCGAGGATAGGCCGGGCCTCGTCGAAGCCGTACTTCTGCATCCCGACGAGGTCGGCGTGCCCCGGACGGGGGCGCGTGAGCGCCGCACCGCGGCCGCGGGACTTCTCGGTGAGCTCGACCGGCTCGGCGCTCATCACCTCGACCCACTTCGGCCATTCGGTGTTCCCGATGCGCAGCGCGAGGGGGCTCCCGAGCGTCAGGCCGTGACGGACGCCGGCCGAGACGGTGAGCTCATCCTCTTCGAACTTCATGCGCGACCCGCGGCCGTAGCCGAGCTTGCGGCGTTCCAGATCGGCCTGGATGGCGGCGCGGGAGACGGGGACGCCCGAGGGCAGGCCCTCCATGACGGCGACGAGTTCGGGGCCGTGGGATTCGCCGGCCGTGAGCACGCGGAGCATTCGTCCAGTCTCCCACGTGCCCGGCGACGGTTACGCCGCGGGGGGCGCGACGGCGGCGCGCATGGCGGCGATGACGGCGTCCTCGTGCTCCAGCGGCGCGTCGGCGTCGCCGGTCGCGAAGATCCGGATCTGGAGCACGGCCTGGTGCAGCAGCATCCCGAGACCCGACCGCGCCGGGCGGCCGGCACGCGCCCACGCTTCCGAGAGAGCGGTGGGCCAATGCCCGTAGACGACGTCGAGGAGCAGTCCCCCGGCGCTCGCCAGCGCGTCGGCGGCGGCATCCTCGATGCGGGCGTCGCCCGGGAGGGTGGCGATCGTGAGGGGGACGTCGGCGTGGCGGGATGCCGCGAACGACGCCGCGACGACGTCCACGCCCAGTAGCTCCCCCAGCGCGCGAAGGGGCTGGACGGCCTCGGGGCGCCGAGCGACGACTTCCACCAGATGCGCGCCCAGTTCCGCGACGGCCACGAGCGCCGACGTGGCGGTGGCGCCCGCGCCGATGATGCGGGCGGTGGGCACCGCGGCGATACCGTCCTCGGCCAGGGCTCGGACGATCCCGCCGACATCGGTGTTGAACCCGTGGTGCCCGCCGGCATCCAGCAGCAGGGTGTTGGCGGCGCCGGTCAGCTCGGCGTGGCGGTCGAGCACCGCTGCCGCCGTGAACGCCTCACCCTTCAGCGGCATCGTGAGCGACAGGCCGCGCCACGTGCGGTCGAGACCGGCAAGCTCTGCCCTGAACGCCGCCTCGGACACCTGACGGCTGCCGTACTCCCACGCAAGACCGAGCACCGCGTACGCGGCCGTGTGCAGGTGTGGGGACCGGCTGTGGCTGATCGGGTCGCCCCACACCTCCAGCCGCGTCGCGTCGGGGCTCAGCACCCCGAGTCCGGGTTGTCGGAGCACCACTGCTGCCACTGCCGGACGGCGCGGTTGTGGTCCGCGAGGTTGTTCGTGAAGATCGTCTCGCCGGTGTCGAGGTTCACCGTCACGAAGTACAGCCAGTCACCGTCGGCCGGGTGCATCGCCGCGTTGATCGCGACGTCGCCAGGGTTGGCGATCGGACCGATCGGCAGTCCAGGGTGCACGTACGTGTTCCACGGATTGTCGTCGGTGAGCGCCTCCTCCGACGAGCTCACGGTGCCGTCGTCCTCGCCGATGCCGTACTGGGCCGTCGAGTCCATCTGCAGCAGGCCGAACGTCTCCTGGTTGCTCGGATCGAGGCGGTTCTGGATGACACGCGAGACCTTCTGCATGTCCTGCTCGTAGCGTGCCTCGCGCTGGATGATCGACGCGATCGTGAGGATGCGCTGCCGGTCTTCCGGCGCGACGCCGGCCTCGTCGAGCGACTGGATCGTGCGGTTGACGAGTGTCTGGATGGCGGACTGCGCGGTGACGCCGGGGTCGAAGGTGTAGGTCGCTGGAAACAGCCAGCCCTCGAGGCTGTCGGCGGGGACGCGGTAGACGGACGGGTCGGCCCGGGCGGCCTCGAACTCCTCCAGCGGGATGCCGGTACCCTCGGCGAGTCGCTCGAGCGTGCCGTCGACGGTGAAGCCCTCGGGGATCTGAGCCGTCAGCTCCATCTTGTTCGCGGGGTCCATCAGCGCCGCCAGTGCGGCCTCGGAGGTCATCTGCTTCTGCAGCTTGAACACGCCCGGCTGGAACGGAGGGTCCTGTCGGCTCTTGATGAGGTAGTCGTAGAACGCGTCGGGGGTCTTCGTCACGCCCGCGTCGTGGAGCTTCTGCGAGATCGGCGAACCGGTGTCGCCCGATTCGATGGTGATGAACGCCTCGCCGTTCGCCATGCCCGCCTCGTACTCCTGGGACTCCTGCCAGCCCATGACCTCGCGGATCTGCTTCTCGTAGGTCGACCACACGTACCAGGCGCCGCCTGCGATCCCGCCGAGGACGACCAGCACCACGCCGAGCGCGATCCATCCGCCGATGCGGCGGCGGCGTTTGTTGCGCGGAGGCGGCGCGTCCCCGAGTTCGTCGGTCGAGGACGCGCCGGTGAACAGATCGTCGAGGGTGGCCGGCGCGGGCTTCGGCGAGCCGGCGTCCGTGCGTCGGCGGCCCGCGTCCGTGGCCGTGTCGCCGGGCGCCTGCGAGGCCGTGCCGGCGGCCACGGTGGCGGTGGCGCCGGTGCGGCTGTACGGCATCGCGGGGGTCGCGCCGGAGAAGATCCACGGATCTTGCGCCGGGCCTTCGGTCTCGACGATGTCGACCGGCTGCGTGGGCCGGGGCGTGCGCAGCGGAACCGGCTGGAACCCGGCACCGGTCTCGGCGCCCGCAGGCACGTCGGGCACGGTGCCGGCGGCAGCGGCACGGGCGGCGGTGACGGACGGCGCGGGCTCGCGCGCCGTGGCCCCGTCGGACGAGGGTGCGGCCGATGCCGGGGTCTCGCCCGCCGCAGCCCGCCGTGCCGCCTCACGGGCCGCGCGACGCGATGGCGGCGCTCCCTCGGGGTTCACAGGTGGCTTCGGAGCGGGTGATGTCGTGCCCGCGGAGCCGTCGGTGTCGGCCTCGGAGCGTGCGCGAGAGTCGGCGAGTCTGCCGAACAGGTCCGCGAAGGGATCGTCGGGCGTTGATTCGGGCATGTCAGGCGGGCTCCTGGGGGACGGGGATGCCGGGGGGCCGTCCTGTGCTCTTCTCGACGTCGAGGGCTTGCTGCAGCAGGACGACTGCGGCGACCTGGTCAACGATGCTACGCGAGGAACGCTGGGTTCTGCCCGCACCGCGCAGCGCCGCGTGTGCCGACACGGTCGAAAGTCGTTCGTCAATCAGGCGCACGGGTGTCCCGGCCGCCTCGGCCACCGCTGCGGCGAACTCCCGTGCGTCGAGCGTCGAACGGGTGTCCTCGCCGCGGAGATTCAGGGGCAGCCCGACCAGGATCTCGACGACCGAGTGCTCCTGCGCGAGCGCGACGACGCGAGCGACCGCCCCCTCGTCGCGCGGGACGGTCTCGACCGGGGTGGCCAGGAGCCCGTCCGGGTCGCTGCGCGCGACGCCGACGCGAGCCGTGCCCACATCGACGCCGAGGCGTGCGCCCCGCCGGAATCCGCTCATCGGAGCCGTCCGTTCACGCGCCGAGTGCGTCCTTCACCGAGGCCAGTGCCGCCGGCAGGGCCGCAGCATCCGTCCCCCCGCCCTGCGCGACGTCGTCACGACCGCCGCCGCCACCGCCGAGCACCGAAGCGGCGCCCTTCGCGAGGGCCCCGGCCTTCGCGCCGGCGGAGCGTGCAGCCTCGTTCGTCGCCACGATCACCACCGGGCGCCCGTTCACCTCGGCGCCGAGCGCGACCACGGCCGCGTCCGAGCCCAGGCGCTCTCGCACCTGCAGCGCGAGCGAGCGCACGTCGTCGGCCGACGACGCCGCGCCGAGCGACTCCGCCACCACGCGGGTGCCGTTCACACGGCCGGCGGCGGCGACGAGCGCCGGCAGACGGTCGCCGAGGGCCTTCGCCTCGAGCGCCGCGATCTTCTTCTCGGCTGCCTTGAGGCTCGCCTGCAGCTCGGCGATCCGCGCGGGAAGCTGCTCCCGCGGAGCCTTCAGCGTCGACGTCAGCTGCGACACCAGCGCACGCTCGGCCGCCAGCGACCGGAACGCGTCGAGTCCGACCAGCGCCTCGACGCGGCGGTTCGACGCGCCCACCGACGACTCGCCGACGAGGCTGATGACGCCGATCTCGGCGCTGGTCGACACGTGCGTCCCCGCGCAGAGCTCACGCGACCAGGGACCGCCGATGTCGACCATGCGCACTGTGTCGCCGTACTTCTCGCCGAACAGGGCCATGGCACCGAGCGAACGCGCCTCGTCCAGCGCGAGCACGCGCGTGGTCACCTCGAGGTTGTCGCGCACGGCGTTGTTGGCGATCTCTTCGATCTCGGTCTTCGTGGCGTCCGAGAGCGCCTGGCCCCACGTGAAGTCGAAGCGCATGTAGCCGGCGCGGTTGAGCGACCCGGCCTGGGTCGCCGTCTTGCCGAGAGTGTCGCGCAGCGCCGCGTGCACCAGGTGCGTCGCGGAGTGGGCCTGCCGCGCGGAGCGGCGGTTCGCGGCGTCCACGATCGAGGTCGCCGGCTGGTCGACTCCCACCTCGCCGGACGTCACCTCCACGGTGTGGCTGACCAGGCCCGCGACCGGCTTCTGCACGTCGAGCACCTCGAGCTCGTAGCCGGGGCCCACGATCACGCCCTTGTCGGCCACCTGGCCGCCGGACTCGGCGTACAGGGCGGTCTCGGCGAGGATCACCTCGGCGATCTGGCCCGCGCTCGCGCGGTCGACCGGAGCGCCGTCGACCAGGATGCCGAGGACGCGCGACTCGGTCTCGAGGTCGGTGTACCCCGTGAAGACCGTCTCGCCCTTCGCACGCAGGTCGCGGTACACGCTGGTGTCGGCGAGCTGGCGCTTGCGTGCGCGGGCGTCGGCCTTGGCGCGGGCGCGCTGCTCCTGCATGAGGCTGTCGAAGGCGCCGCGGTCGACCGTGAGCCCGGCCTCCTCGGCGATCTCGAGCGTGAGATCGATCGGGAACCCGTAGGTGTCGTGCAGCAGGAAGGCCTCGGCACCGTCTATCGTCGTCCCGCCGGCCTTCTTCGTCGCGGCCAGCGAGTCGTCGAGGATCGTCTCACCCGCGGCGAGGGTCCGCAGGAACGTCGCCTCCTCGGCGAGGGCGTACTGCGAGATGCGCGGCCAGTCGGCCTCGACCTCCGGGTACGCGTCCTTCATGGCATCGCGGGAGGCCGTGAAAAGCTCGCCGAACGTCGGTCCGTCCACGCCGAGCAGCCGCATCGAGCGGATCGCGCGACGCATGAGGCGCCGCAGGATGTAGCCACGGCCGTCGTTGGACGGCGTGACGCCATCCGACATGAGCATGAGCGAGGAGCGGACGTGGTCGGCGACGACGCGGAAGCGCACATCGTCGTCGTGGTTCGCTCCGTAGGTGCGGCCAGAGAGCTCGACCGCCTTGTCGAGCACCGGGCGCACCTGATCGGTCTCGTACATGTTGTCGACGCCCTGCTTGATGAACGCGATGCGCTCCAGGCCCATGCCGGTGTCGATGTTCTTCGCGGGCAGCTCCCCCACGATGTCGAAGTCGTACTTCGATCGGACGTTCGTGATCTCGTACTGCATGAACACGAGGTTCCAGATCTCCACGTACCGGTCGTCGTCGGTGGCCGGTCCGCCGTCGATGCCGTACGCGGGACCGCGGTCGAAGAAGATCTCGGAGCAGGGTCCAGCAGGGCCGGGCAGGCCCGTGCTCCAGTAGTTCGTGTCTTTGCCGAGACGCTGGATGCGCTCTTCGGGCAGCTCGGTGAGGCGCAGCCAGAGGTCGTGCGCCTCGTCGTCCTCCTCGTACACGGTGACCCACAGGTCCTTCGGGTCGAAGCCGAGGCCGCCGTCCGCCTCGGGCGCGGTGAGCAGATCCCACGCGTAGCGGATCGCGCCCTCCTTGAAGTAGTCGCCGAACGACCAGTTGCCGAGCATCTGGAAGAACGTGCCGTGACGCGGCGTCTTGCCGACCTCTTCGATGTCGTTGGTGCGGATGCACTTCTGGTTGTCGGCCGCCCGCGGGTACGGCGCGGGCACGTCGCCCGAGAGGTACGGGATGAACGGGACCATGCCCGCCACCGTGAACAGCAGCGCAGGGTCGTCGGTCACGAGCGATGCCGACGGCACGATGGTGTGGCCGTTCTTCTCGAAATAGTCGAGGAAGCGCTGGGCGATCTCGGCGGTCTTCATTCGGGTCCTTGCCATGGCGCGGTCATCCGCCCCGGCCCGACCGGGGACGGCATGATCGCTGGATCAGTCGGTGAGCTTTCGTGCGGTCTCGGAGGCTGCGTCGGCGGCGTCGGATGCTGCCGCCTTGGCGTTCGCGACGGTCTCGGCCGCAGCACCCCGGGCGTCCTCGACCAGTCCCGCGAACCGCGACTCCTGCTCGCGGTAGGCGTCCGCGATGCGGTCGGTGAACTCGGTGATGCGGGCATCGACGTCGGCGAGGATCTCGTGCCCCCGCGGGTCCTTGTTCATGAAGTGGGCCACGACGAATCCACCGGCAACTCCGAACAGGAACCACACCAGGGTCTTCATGTCAGCACTCCTCGCGGCCGCCGGGCGCGGCATCCCTCCATCGTAGAGCGAAATGACGAAGGGCGCCGGGTCTCCCCGACGCCCTTCGTGCTCCGGTCGCTGAGCGAGCGAAGCGAGACGGAACGCGAACCGCGCCGCGTCCGGTCGCAGCCTTAGCGGGCGGCGTAGTACTCGACGACGAGCTGCACTTCACAGGTCACGGGGACCTCGGCGCGCTTGGGGCGACGCACGAGACGGGCCTGGAGCTTGTCGAGCTCGACCTCGAGGTAGCCCGGAACCGGGGGCAGGACGTCGGCGTGACCGCCGGCGGCCGCCACCTGGAAGGGCTCGAGGCCCTCGCTCTTGGGCTTGACGTGGATGAGCTGACCCGGCTTCACGCGGAACGACGGGCGGTCGACGAGCTGGCCGTCCACGAGGATGTGGCGGTGCACGACGAGCTGGCGGGCCTGCGCGGTGGTGCGGGCGAAGCCGGCGCGGACCACGAGGGCGTCGAGACGCATCTCGAGCTGCTCGACGAGGTTCTCACCGGTCAGGCCCTGGGTGCGGCGGGCCTCCTCGAACTGGATGCGCAGCTGCTTCTCGCGGATGCCGTACTGCTCGCGCAGACGCTGCTTCTCGCGAAGACGGACGGCGTAGTCGCTGTCCTGCTTGCGCTTGGTGCGGCCGTGCTCGCCCGGAGCGTAGGGACGCTTCTCGAGGTACTTGGCCGCCTTGGGGGTGAGTGCGACGCCGAGGGCGCGCGACAGACGCACCTTGCGGCGGTCCTGGGACTTCGTAGCCACGAAGTGTTCCTTTCGATGACGCTGCCGTGTCTTTCACGGCTCGCGGGCGTATCGCCCCTCTTCGCCCTTCCGGACTGCACGCCGGGGCATGCCGGAAGGTGGTGAAGAAGAGAGGGGATGCCCGAAAACTCGGTTTCGAGCCGCTCTAGCTTACCAGACCTGCTGTCGGTGCCCTTTGGCCTCAGCTGAGCGCGACGACGAGGGTCGCGGCGGCGAGCACGATGCACACCGGGGTCATCGTGAGTCGTTCGGTGCGGCTGCGCGAGATCGCGTTCATCGCGATGCCGACGACGAAGTAGGCGAAGAGCACCCACGTGAGCACGCGGACGACGACGGTGTCGCCACCGGGAAGGAGTCCGGCTCGGCTGGCCAGCACCACGGCGATTCCGGTGTACAGGGCGACGGCGACGGCACTTCCCACTCGCAGCCGCGTCGGCAGCACACGGTGCTGCCCGCCCCACACCAGGCGGCCCCACGGTGCGCCCGCGGCGACGCACAGCTGCAGCACGGCGAGGGCACCGAGCACGGCGCACGCCACGAGGCTCGCGATGACGGCCGGCGTGTTCACAGCCGAAGCTCCTCGTGGATCACCTGATGCACGCGACCTACCATATCCCTACAAGGGATATGGATCTTCCACTGAGGGACGTCAGTCGCCGTCCAGGATGCGGCGGATCTTCTCGAGACGGGCCTGGACGTCGCGTTCGGCGCCGAGCGACTTCGGCGCGTAGTAGCGACGACCGCGGAGCTCGTCGGGCAGGTACTGCTGCGGTGCGACGCCGATCTCGGAGTCGTGCGGGTACACGTACCCCTTGCCGTGGCCGAGCCGCTTCGCGCCGGGATAGTGGGCGTCGCGCAGATGCACCGGCACGCGCCCGAACCCACCCGCGCGCACGTCGGCGATGGCCGCGTCGATCGCGAGGTAGGCGGCGTTCGACTTCGCGGTGGTCGCGAGGTACGCCGTCGCCTCTGCCAGTGGGATGCGGCCCTCGGGCATGCCGATGAACTGCACGGCGTCGGCGGCCGCGACGGCGATCGGCAGCGCCTGGGGGTCGGCCAGCCCGATGTCTTCGGCGGCCGAGATGATCAGGCGCCGCGCGATGAACCGCGGGTCCTCCCCCGCCTCGATCATGCGCGCGAGATAGTGGATCGCGGCGTCGACGTCGGAGCCCCTGATCGACTTGATGAAGGCGCTGATGACGTCGTAGTGCTCGTCGCCCTGCCGGTCGTAGCGCAGCAGTGCGCGGTCGACGGCCTGCGCGACATGCTCGGCCGTGATCGAGGGCAGGGTCTCGGCATCCGTCCCGTCGTCGTCATCGGCGGGGACGGCGAGGGATGCCGCGGCCTCGAGTGCGGTGAGCGCTCGGCGCGCATCGCCCGAGGCGAGTCTGACCAGCGCATCCTTCGCATCGTCGCCGAGCGAGACGGTCGCGGCCAGGCCACGGGGGTCCGCGACGGCGCGGTCGACGAGCATGCGCAGGTCGTCGTCGGTGAGCGGCTTGAGGGTCAGCAGGAGCGAGCGGGACAGCAGGGGCGAGATCACCGAGAACGACGGGTTCTCGGTCGTGGCGGCGATCAGCACGACCCATCCGTTCTCGACGCCCGGGAGGAGCGCGTCCTGCTGCGCCTTGGTGAAGCGGTGGATCTCGTCGAGGAACAGGATCGTCGACTGGTCGTACAGGTCGCGCTGGGTCAGCGCCTCCTGCATGACCTCGCGCACGTCGCGCACGCCCGCGGTGACCGCCGACAACTCGACGAAACGCCGACCCGACGAGCGCGCGATCGCCTGGGCGAGGGTCGTCTTGCCCGTTCCAGGAGGCCCCCACAGGATGACGGATGTCGCGGCGCGGGTCGGCGCGTCGGGATTGGCCAGGGCGACCAGTGGCGATCCCGGGCGCAAGAGGTGCGACTGACCCGCGACCTCATCCAGCGAGGTGGGTCGCATGCGCACCGCGAGCGGGGTCTGCCCCTGGAACAGGGCCGCCGGCGTGCCCGCGCTCCCCGAGGCTCCGCGCGACGCGCCGGCCGCG
Organism: Microbacterium cremeum; assembly: GCF_015277855.1. Taxonomy (NCBI): domain Bacteria; kingdom Bacillati; phylum Actinomycetota; class Actinomycetes; order Micrococcales; family Microbacteriaceae; genus Microbacterium; species Microbacterium cremeum. Next base: position 1,960,096 of record NZ_CP063812.1, on the reverse strand, counting down.
CGCGGAGAGGGAACGGGGGTTGTCACCTTTCCAGGCTATCCCGCGGGTGCGACACCGGACCGGGCGAGGTTTGGCCGGTGCACCGGCCGCGCCGTAGGATCAACCCGGCCCGGGCGGAGGGTCCGGATCGAAGGAGGCGCCGTGGCGGTCGGATCGAAGGACCGGAAGGATCGCGAGGCACGCGCAGCGCGCGAGCGGACGCGGCTGTATCAGGCGCGTCGTCAGTTCCACCAGGGTCAGGCCCGGCGCCGCACACGTGACAACCTGATCGCCGGGATCGCCGGCGGCCTGTTGATCGTCGGGATCGTCGCCGCCCAGACGGTGTACTTCGTCGCCGGTCCGGGAGCGCCCGAGCCTGTTCCCACGCCGACTCCCACAGGCATGACGCCGAGCCCCACGGACACCGCACCGGCTCCCGACCCGAGCGGCGAACCCACCCCGACTCCCTGACACGGAGATCCGAGTCACCGGGAACGAGGCATCCGCCGTACTAGGCTTGTGAGCCGTCCTACTCCCACAGACGGCGCAAGCCGTGATGAGGTGCATCCCGTGACTGCCGCAGCAGACCCCCAGCCCGACAACGACGCTCTCGAGAGCCCCGAGACCAGCGGTTCCGAGGCGTCCACCGCCGACGAAGTCGTGGCGGCGGAGAACGTCGCCGCCGCCTCCGACGATGCGCCTGACGCCGCCTCCTCGGACGACGCGCCGGCCGAGCCGAGCGAGTCCGGCGCGCAGGCGCAGGCCGAGCCCGCCGCCGGTGAGGCCGACGAGGCAGCCGGGGCCGAGACTGAACCCACGGTCGCCGAGCCGGGCGCTGAGCCCGCCACCGAGCCCACGGCCGCGGAGCCGGCGGCGGACGCCGAGCCTGTGCCCGCTGAGGCTGAGCCTGTGCCCGCTGAGGCCGAGGCTGAGGCTGAGTCCGCGGCAGAGCCGACCGCCGACGACGAGGCAGCGGCGCCCGCGCCGGCACGGCCCGCACCCGCGTCGCCGGCCGACATCATGGCCGCGATGGGAGGCCGCGCGGCGGCGCGTCCGGCCACCAGTGGCAGCGACGAGCCGTGGGGCCGCGTCGACGACGACGGCACCGTGTCGGTGCGCGAAGCCGGAGGATGGCGCGTCGTCGGGCAGTACCCTGACGGGTCGCCCGAGGAGGCGCTCGCGTACTTCGAGCGCAAGTACGCCGATCTCGCCGGCGAGGTGACGCTGCTCGAGGTGCGCCACCGTCGCGGCGGCGCCACGGCGTCCGATCTGCGCACCACCGCACGCGCGCTGCAGGCGAAGATCGAGGGCGCCGCCGCCGTGGGCGACCTCGCGGGCCTCGAGACGCGCATCGCCGCACTCACCGAGACGCTCTCGGCGGAGTCGGCCACCGAGGCCGCCGCCGCACGCCAGGCCGTCGACGACGCCGTGAAGGCGCGCACCGAGCTCGTCGAGAAGGCGGAGGCTCTCGCCGCCCGCGACCCGCGCTCGGTGCAGTGGAAGCAGGCGACCGCCGACCTGAACGCGCTGTTCGACCAGTGGCAGTCGCAGCAGCAGCACGGTCCCCGGCTGCCGAAGTCCACCGCGCAGCAGCTCTGGAAGCGATTCCGCGATGCCCGCGCCACCGTCGACAAGCACCGCCGCGCGTTCTACGCCGAGCTCGACGAGGCGCACAAGGGCGTCCGCGACCGCAAGACCCGCCTGGTCGAGAAGGCCGAGGCGCTGGCTCCCAAGGGCGAGGACGGCATCCCCGCGTATCGCGAGCTGCTCGACCAGTGGAAGACCGCCGGTCGGGCCGGCAAGAAGGTCGACGATGCCCTCTGGGCACGCTTCAAGGCCGCGGGCGACGCGCTGTACGGCGCGCGCATCGAGCGCGAAGCCGCCGACGCCGAGGCTTCGCGAGAGAAGATCGAGGCCAAGCGCGCCCTGCTCGAGCAGGCGAAGGCCGTCGCCGACGAACGCGACCTCGCGAAGGCGCGATCCCTGCTCACCAACGTGCAGCGGCAGTGGGACGACATCGGCCGCATCTTCCCGCGCGACGCCGAGCGCGCCCTCGACGACGAGCTCCGCAAGATCGAGCAGGCGCTGCGTTCACGCGAAGAGACGGACTGGAAGCGCAACGACCCCGAGACCAAAGCGCGTGCGAACGACATGACCCGCCAGCTGATGGATTCCATCCAGAAGCTGGAGGACGAGCTCGAAGCGGCGAAGAAGTCGGGAGACAAGAAGGCGATCGCGACCGCGACCGAGGCCCTCGAAGCACGGAAGTCCTGGCTGTCGGCCCTCGGCGGCTGAGTCCGCGGACCGCCGCGCGGGTGGTGCCGGCCGGGTTTGTCCACAGGGCACGCGGTCGCGGCATCCGCGCGGTCGTCCTTTGGGGCACACTTCCCCCATGGCCTCCCCGTTCCTGTACTTCGCAGGCGACCGGCTGTCGCGTGCCGAGCTGACCGCGGCCTGCCTGGACGGCGACCTCGTCGAACTCGGAGACGCGTACATCCCGGCGGACGCCGTCGAGACGCCGGCATTGCGGGCAGGATCGCTCCTTCCCGTGCTCGGCGAGACGCTGGCCGCGACGCACCTGACGGCGGCCTGGATCCACGGGGCTCTCCCCCGGCAGCCGGCGCGGCACACCGTGCAGCGGGCGGTGTCGCGGCGCCTGCATGTCGTTCCCGACCGTCAGGTCGTCTATCGCGACCGTGCGCTCTCGGCGGAGGACCTGCAGCTGATCGGCGGCGTGCGCGTGACCACGGTGCCTAAGACCCTGGCCGACCTCTCGCGTGTCGACGACGACGAGCATGCGCGCGCCGCACGCCTGCTCGCGGGGGCGGACCGGGATGCCGTCGCCGCGGCGATCGCCGGGCTCGAGGGCGCCGCGCTCCCCCACAAGCGCGCCGCGATGGCATTCCTGCGCCGTCTGGCGGCCGAGGTTCAGGAGGAGGTCACGCGGTACACGTCGTAGACCGCGTCGATGCGACGCACGGCGTTGAGAACGCGATCGAGGTGCACGATGTCGCCCATCTCGAAGACGAACCGGCTGATCGCGAGACGGTCGTTCGAGGTCGACACGGTCGCCGACAGGATGTTCACGTGGTGCTCGCTGAGCACGCGGGTGACGTCGCTGAGCAGTCCGGAGCGGTCGAGCGCCTCGACCTGGATCTGCACGAGGAACACGCTCTTGGTCGTCGGGGCCCACTCGACCTCGATGAGGCGCTCCTGATCGTTCATGAGCGACTTGACGTTCGTGCAGTCGGTGCGGTGCACCGACACACCGCTGCCCCGGGTCACGAAGCCGACGATCTGATCGCCCGGAACCGGCGTGCAGCACTTCGCGAGCTTGACCAGAATGTCGGGGGCGCCGCGCACCAGGATGCCCGAGTCGCCGCCCCGCGGCGCGCGCGCCCGGCCGAGCGCCGGAAGGTCGATGGGGCCTGTCGCGGTGTCGTTCGCGGCGACGAGCGCCGTCACCTTCTCGATGACGGACTGCGTCGAGACATGGCCCTCGCCGACGGCGGCGTAAAGCGCTGACACGTCCTCGTACCGCAGCTGATGCGCGACCTCCGAGAACGAGTCCTGGCTCATCAGGCGCTGCAGCGGCAGGTTCTGCCGTCGCATCGCGCGGGCGATGGACTCCTTGCCCTGCTCGATCGCCTCCTCGCGCCGCTCCTTGGTGAACCAGCCGCGGATCTTGTTGCGCGCACGGGTGCTCTTGACGAACCCGAGCCAGTCCTGGCTCGGACCGGCGTCGGGGTTCTTCGACGTGAACACCTCGACGACGTCACCGCTCTTGAGCTCGGACTCGAGGGGCACCAGGCGCCCGTTGACCTTCGCCCCCATCGTGCGGTGGCCGACCTCGGTGTGCACGGCGTAGGCGAAGTCGACCGGGGTCGCACCGGCGGGAAGCCCGATCACGCGGCCCTTCGGCGTGAAGACGTAGACCTCCTTCGCGCCGATCTCGAAGCGCAGCGAGTCGAGGAACTCGCCGGGGTCGGCGGTCTCGGCCTGCCAGTCCGAGATGTGGGCGAGCCAGGCCAGGTCCGTGTCGACGGACTTGGGGTCGGCTTTGCCGCCGTTCATCTGCTCTTTGTACTTCCAGTGCGCCGCGACGCCGTACTCCGCCTGCTGGTGCATCTCGTGCGTGCGGATCTGGATCTCGACGGTGCGGCCGCCGGGCCCGATGACCGTGGTGTGCAGCGACTGGTAGAGGTTGAACTTGGGGGTCGCGATGTAGTCCTTGAAGCGACCGGGCAGCGGGGTCCAGCGCGCGTGGATCGCGCCCAGCACGGCGTAGCAGTCGCGCACGCTCCCGACGAGGATGCGGATGCCGATGAGGTCGTAGATGTCGTCGAACTCGCGCCCGCGCACGATCATCTTCTGGTAGACCGAGTACAGCTGCTTGGGACGGCCCATGACGCGTCCGCGGATCCGGAGCTCGCGCAGGTCGGTGTCCACCGCCTCGATGACGTTCTGCACGTACTGCTCGCGCTGCGGCGTGCGCTGTTTGACGAGGCTGTCGATCTCGGCGTACAGCTTCGGGTGCAGGACCGCGAAGGAAAGGTCCTCGAGTTCGGACTTGATCGCCTGGATGCCCAGCCGGTGGGCCAGCGGCGCGTAGATCTCGAGCGTTTCGGTGGCCTTCTTGCGCGCCTTCTCAGGCGGCACGAATCCCCACGTTCGCGCGTTGTGGAGGCGGTCGGCGAGCTTGATCAGCAGGACGCGGATGTCGCGCGACATCGCCACGATCATCTTGCGGACCGTCTCGGCCTGGGCGCTCTCGCCGTACTTGACCTTGTCGAGCTTGGTGACGCCGTCGACGAGCATCGCGACCTCGTCGCCGAACTCGGCGGTCAGGGTGTCGAGCGAGTACTCGGTGTCTTCGACGGTGTCGTGCAGCAGGGCCGCGGCGATCGCCCGGGGTCCGAGGCCCAGATCGGCGAGGATCTGCGCGACCGCGAGCGGATGGGTGATGTATGGCTCACCGCTCTGGCGCGCCTGCCCGGCGTGCGCCTGCTCTGCGACGGAGTAGGCCCGCTCGATGATCGACAGATCGCCCTTGGGATGATGCGTGCGCACCGTGCGCAGGAGCTGCTCGACATCGTCGCGACGCGCGGAGCGGGAGAAGATGCGCGGTACGAGGCGTCGCAGCGACGACGTCTGGGCGGGCGGGACGGTCTCGGTCACACGAATCCCTCCCCTCCGCCGGACCTCACAATCCTACGCCCGCGGACGCAGGCCCTCGTCGGCGGCGATCAGGCGGGGACGCCGGCCAGCTCGCGAGCGGCCAGCACCCGCTCGTCGCGCGCCTTGATCGCGGGCTCGTTCTCGCGCAGCAGCGAGTACAGCGGCGCCGCGACGAAGATCGTGGAGTACGCGGCGACGATCGTGCCGACGAAGATCGCGAGCGAGAGGTCGGTGAGGGTCTGGGCGCCGACCCAGACGAGACCGATGAACAGGATGGCGCCGGTCGGCAGGACCGCCACGACCGTCGTGTTGATCGAGCGCACGAGCGTCTGGTTCACGGCCAGGTTCACGGACTCGCCGAACGTGCGACCCGAGACTTCTCCGTCCTCGCTCGTATTCTCACGGATCTTGTCGAAGACGACGGTCGTGTCGTACAGCGCGTACGACAGGATCGTGAGGAAGCCGATGACGGCGGCCGGCGAGATCTCGAACCCGAACAGGGCGTACACGCCGATCGTGATGACGAGCACATCCACGAGGCCGATGATCGCCGACACCGACATCTTCCAGGTGCGGAAGTACAGGGCGAGGATCAGGAAGGTGAGGGCGAGGAAGATCGCGAGCCCCCACAGCGAGGTGCGGGTGACGTCGGCGCCCCAGCTGGGGCCGATGAACGTGTAGCTGACTTCGCTCTCGGGGACGTCGTAGGCTTCGGCCAGGGCAGCCGACACCTCGCGGCTGTCGGCATCCGTCATCTCGTCGGTCTGCACGCGCACGGCGTCCTCGCCGATCGTCACGACCTTGGTCGTCGCATCGGGCACGACGGACTGCACCGCCTCGGTCGCCAGCAGCTGGTCGGGCGAGGGCACCCCGTTCACCGTGAACTGCGAGCCCCCCGTGAACTCGATCGAGAACTGGATCGGACGGAACAGCGGCACCAGGGCCGAGCCGACCACGAGGATCGCCGCGATGAGGAACCACAGCCGACGGCGCCCGATGAACGGGAAGGAGGTCTTGCCGGTGTAGAGGTCGTTACCGAGCTGGCTCATGGAGCGCATCAGTCGTCTCCCTCCTTGACGGTCGCGGGCTGTTTCGCCGAAGTCTGCTTGGAGCCGTCACCGGTCGCCGCCGCGGCGAGCTCGGCCTGCTTGCGCTCGGCGATGGTCTGACGGCGCGCCGCCTCGCCGCGCGACTTCGCCGCACGGCGCCCTGCTGCGCTGGTCGCGGTCGCGGCGACGGGCGCGCGGAATTGCGCACGACCGCGGTAGACCGCCCCGAGCGCTGTCGGGTCGAGCCCCGACAGCGGGTGGCCCGAGCCGAAGAACCGCGTGCGTGCCAGCAGCTGAAGCACCGGGTGCGTGAAGAGGATGAAGATCAGGACGTCGATCGCGGTCGTGAGTCCCAGGGTGAAGGCGAATCCCTTGACCGTGGAGTCGGCCAGGATGTACAGCACGACGGCGGCCAGGATGTTGATCGACTTCGAGATGTATATCGTCCGCTTCGCGCGGCCCCAGCCGTCCTCGACCGCGCTCGTGATGGTCTTGCCGTCGCGCAGCTCGTCGCGGATGCGCTCGAAGTACACGATGAACGAGTCCGCCGTGAAGCCGATCGTGACGATCAGGCCGGCGACACCCGCGAGCGAGAGGCGGAAGCCCATGCGCCACGCGAGGATGCAGAGCGTGACATACGTGAGCACGGCCATCACGGCGAGCGACGCGATGATGATGAAGCCCAGCGCGCGGTACACGATCAGCGAGTACAGAGCGACGAGCGCGAGGCCGATGAGGCCCGCGATGAGTCCGATCTGAAGCTGCTGCGAACCCAGCGTCGCCGAGATCGAGTTGGAGCTCTCGACCGTGAAGCTCAGCGGCAGCGCGCCGTACTTGAGCTGGTCGGCGAGCACCTTCGACGTCTCCTGCGTGAAGCTGCCGGTGATGCTGGGCTTGCCGTCGAGGATCAGGCCGTTCATCGACGGTGCCGAGAGCACGTAGCCGTCGAGCACGAACGCGAACTGGTTCAGCGGCGGCTGGGCGCCGAACAGGCGCTTGCTGATCTCGCCGAAGGTCTGGGTGCCCTCGTCGTCGAAGTCGAGGTTGACGGCCCACTGGTTGTTGGTGGTCTGGAGCCCGAACGTGGCGTCGTCGATCGACGACCCGTCGAGCTCGACCGGGCCGAGGATGTACTTGACGGAGCCGTCGGCCTCGCACGTGATGAGCGGCTCGTCGGCCGGAGCGTTCGCCGGGTCATTGGCGGGGTTCGCGCAGTCGTAGGCGAGGAACTCGGCCTGCAGCTTCTCGGTGACCCACGCCAGGTCGCTGGCGTTCGTCGGCGACACGGTGGGGGTCGCGTTGAGGGTCGGGTCGGGCGTCGGATACGGAGTCGCGGTGCCGTCCTCGCCGACGAACGTGTTCGCCGGGGCGCCGGCCACCAGGACGGCGCGAAGCTGGAGCTGCGCGGAGGCCTCGATGCGGTTGCGGGTCTCTTCGTCTGCCTGGCCGGGGATCTGGACGACGATCTGGTTGCCGGCCTGCGTCGTGACGTCGGCCTCGCCGACACCGGACGCGTCGACGCGCTGGCGGATGATCGTGACCGCCTGCTCCATCTGCTCCGTCGACGGGTCGGCCCCGTCCTCGGTCTGCGCCTCGAGCACGATCTGCGTGCCGCCCTGCAGGTCGAGGGCCAGTTCGGGAACCCACGAGCTCTGGTTGAACACGTAGACGCCGAGGCCGTTGATGCCGAAGAGGACGGCGGTGACGGCGAGGAGGCCGGTGAGCGCGCGCCACGCATGCCGGACGGGAGTGGATGTCGCCACGTCTTCGCTTTCTGGAGTTGCCCGGTGGGCAGTCGGTCAGACGGTCAGTCTCGCGGCTTGGTGCCGGAATCGGCGTCGGGCTCCGCCTCGTCGGTCTTGCCCGCGTGCTGGTCGTCGCTGATCGACGAGATGTCGCCGCTGGCGACCCCCTCGGCGTACTCGGCGTGGCTCTCCTCCGCGGCGAGGTAGTCGTCTTCGCTGACGGCGCCCTCGGTGGGGCTCACGATGCGCAGGATCGCCTGGCTGTGGACCTTGATCTCGACGCCCGGCGCGAGTTCGACGATGGCGGGCTGGTCGAGGTTGTCGGGGTCGTACGACACGATCGTGCCGTAGAGACCGCCCTGCAGCAGCACCTCGGCGCCGGGGACGGTCTGACGTGCCTTCTGCTCCTGCTCGAGCTTCTGCTTCTGCATCCTGCGGCGGGAGCTCCAGAACATGAACACGAGGAGCACGACCAGCAGGAGGATGAGGCCGTAATTGCTCAAGAACGAGGCGAAGTCCATGGAGGTGAGAGCACCTTTCGGGTCAGGCACGCGCCGGGGCGGCGCTGCCTTGCAGGAGGAGGGTGGGCGAAAGCCTCCAGTGATTATAGGTCATCGAATCCGAGCACCGAGTCGACCGCCGGCACGCCCAGGTGCGCGTACGCGTCGGGCGTGGCGACGCGGCCTCGCGGCGTGCGCCCCATGAAGCCTATGCGCACGAGGTACGGCTCCACGACCGACTCGATGGTGTCGGGCTCTTCGCCGACGGCCACCGCGAGCGTGCTCAGGCCCACCGGGCCGCCCTGGAACCGTCTCACCAGCGCGTCGAGCACCGCGCGGTCGAGCCGGTCGAGCCCGATCGCGTCGACGTCGTAGAGGTCGAGGGCGGCGTGGACGATGTCGGCGTCGGCCGCGCGCCCGTTGCCGTGCACGATGCTGTAGTCGCGCACGCGGCGCAGCAGCCGGTTCGCGATACGGGGGGTGCCGCGGGAACGGCGGGCGATCTCGGCGCGCGGCCCGGGCGGGACGGTCACGCCCAGCATGGCGGCGGATCGCTCGATGACGCGCTCGAGCTCGTGCGGCTCGTAGAACTCGAGATGCGCGGTGAAGCCGAACCGGTCGCGCAGCGGGTTGGGCAGGAGACCGGATCGTGTCGTGGCGCCCACGAGTGTGAACGGTGCCAGGTCGAGCGGGATGCTCGTGGCGCCCGCACCCTTGCCGACCATGATGTCGATGCGGAAGTCCTCCATCGCGAGATACAGCATCTCTTCGGCCGAGCGCGCCATGCGGTGCACCTCGTCGATGAAGAGCACCTCGCCCGGCGTGAGGCTCGACAGGAGCGCTGCGAGGTCACCCGCGTGCTGGATGGCAGGACCGCTCGACAGCCGCAGTGGCCGGCTGCTCTCGTGCGCCACGATCATGGCGAGAGTCGTCTTTCCCAGCCCCGGAGGGCCTGACAGGAGGATGTGGTCGGCGGGGCGCTGCTGGATGCGGGCCGCATCGAGCAGGAGCTGCATCTGCCCCCGCACCTTCTGCTGCCCGACGAACTCCGCGAGCGATGCCGGACGCAATGCCCCCTCGATCGCGAGCTCCGTCTCGTCGACGGGCTCCCCCGTCTCGCGCACGTCAACCACTCACGGGCTCCTTCCGGGCGGGGCCGAGAGCGGCCAGCGTGAGGCGAAGCAGCGCGGGGACCGAGGCGCGATCGGGGTCGGCGGCGTCGTTCGCGACCGCCTCCACGGCTTCGGCCGCCGTGCGTTCGGACCAGCCGAGGCCGACCAGCGCCTGCACGACCTGGGCGGGCACGGCCGCGGTGGCCGAGGCATCCGTCCGCGCCGCGCCGGCAGGACGCGACGCCGCGATCTTGCCGGCCAGCTGAACCACGATGAGCTTCGCCGTCTTGGGACCGATGCCCGACACGCGGCGGAACGGGGCGTCGTCGTCGGCGGCCACGGCGTCGGCGATCTGCGGGACCGTGAGCGTCGCGAGCACGCCGAGTGCGGACTTCGGGCCGACCCCCGTCACGCCCAGGAGCTGCGTGAACACGGTGAGCTCTTCGCGGCTCTCGAAGCCGAACAGCGACAGCGCGTCCTCGCGGACGATGAGACTGGTGTGCAGCAGGAGCGTGTCGCCGACGTGCGCGGCGCGCGCCACCTGGGGCGTGACCGCGACGTGCAGCCCGACTCCTCCCACCTCGACGACGACGGAATCGGCATCGACGTGCACGACCGTGCCGCGGACTGACGAGATCATGGCTCGAGCCTACGCGGCGGTTCGGACGTTTGTTCGAGCGACACGCGAAGCGCCGGCGTGCGCCGCGATCACCGGCGCGCCAGGCGCTCGGCGTCCGCCCACGCGCGCTGCGCCGGAGTGAGCGGGCCGGCAGCGGGGACCGAGGGAGCTCCCCGCCACGCGTGACAGAGGGCGAGCGCGAGTGCATCCGCGGCGTCGGCGGGCTTGGGAAGCTCGTCCAGCCGCAGCACGCGCGCCACCATGGTCTGCACCTGGCGCTTGTCGGCGTTGCCGTACCCGGTCACGGCGGCCTTGACCTCGGACGGCGTGTGCGTGGCCGCCGCGAGCCCGCGCTCCCCCGCGACCAGCAGTGCGATGCCGCTGGCCTGCGCCGTGCCCATCACGGTCTGACGGTTGTGCTGCGCGAACACGCGCTCGACCGCGACGACATCGGGCCGGTGCTCGTCGAGCACGGCGCGCAGTCCTGCCGCGATCACCGCGAGCCGCGCCTCGATCGGCGCGTCCGTATCGGAGCGGACGACGCCGACGTGCACCAGCACGGCGGAACGGTCCGGCGCCACGTCGACGATGCCGACGCCGCACCGGGTGAGCCCCGGGTCGATCCCGAGGACCCGCAGGGGCGCACGAGTCATTGCGGAAGCCACTCCCCCACGCTAGGCGAGGACGACGGATGCCCCGGCCAGGCGCGCCCGGCCGGGGCATCCGTTCGTTCTGCGCGCGCTCAGTCCTCGTCGTTCTCGAGCTCGGCCTGCACCTCGGGGGTGAGGTCGAAGTTGCTGTAGACGCTCTGCACGTCGTCGCTGTCTTCGAGCGCGTCGATCAGGCGGAAGATCTTGCGCGCCGTGTCGGCGTCGATCTCGACCTTGAGGTTCGGGACGAACTCGACGTCGGCCGACTCGTAGTCGATCCCGGCGTCCTGGAGGGCGGTGCGGACCGTGACGAGGTCGCTCGCCTCGGTGATCACCTCGAAGCCCTGCGCGTGCGGCTCGACCTCTTCGGCACCGGCCTCGAGCACGGCGAGCATGACGTCGTCCTCGGTGGTGTCTTCGCCGCCCACCACGATGACGCCCTTCCGAGTGAAGTTGTAGGCGACGCTGCCCGGATCGGCGAGCGTGCCGCCGTTGCGCGTCAGTGCCGTACGCACCTCAGCGGCCGCGCGGTTCTTGTTGTCGGTGAGGCACTCGATCATGAGGGCGACGCCGTTGGGCCCGTAGCCCTCGTACATGATCGACGAGTACTCGACCGACTCGCCGCCGATGCCCGCGCCGCGCTTGATCGCACGATCGATGTTGTCTTTGGGGACGGACGTCTTCTTCGCCTTGAGCACGGCGTCGAACAGCGTCGGGTTGCCCTGGAGGTCGGGTCCGCCGAGCTTCGCGGCGACCTCGATGTTCTTGATGAGCTTGGCCCACGACTTCGCACGGCGCGCGTCGATGACGGCCTTCTTGTGCTTGGTCGTCGCCCACTTGGAATGCCCGGACATGGTCCTCCTGAATCGCGCTCGTCGGCGGCGGGGCAGGTGACGGCTGCGCGCGTCGGCGTCCCGCCCGTCCGACAGACCATTCTAGGCCCGATGCCGCGGTGTGCCCGCGCGGGCGGCGACGGACGCCCGCGCGCCCGCTACAGCGCGAACTCGAAGCCGAAGCGCGACGACAGCAGGGCGACGAGGTCGCGCGGCACCTTCGTCAGGTAGGCGGGTGCGGGGGCAAGGGTCTCGGCAGAGCCGATGAACGGGAAGTAGACGGGACCGTCCGTGAGCTGCTCGACGCGCTCCCGGACCGCCACGATCTCGCCGCCGACGCGACGCAGGCTGGGCAGGGTGATCGGCGTCGCGAGGCGCAGGGTGTCGCTGATCGGCATCCGCCAGTGCGGGAGGTCTTCGCCGCGGCGGTCGCGGGACTGCTCGCCGAGGGGACCGAGCACCCGCCCCCACGCCGCGATCCCCGGAACCGGCAGCGTCCGGTCCCACACGAACAGCGTGTCGCCGGGCTCGGTGTACCCCACGAGCTCGTGCGACCACTCGAAGCGACGGTCCTCACCGGCCTTGGGAGCCGAGAGCGCATCGCCGACGACCCCGCGCGACGGCGCGATCATCCAGTAGCGCTCCTCCGGGTGGGCACGCCACCAGTCGTTGATCGCCATGGTTGAGAATCTACCTTCGGGCGGCGCGATCCACGCGCTCCGGCGCGCGCAGCCGGTGCGGCGATCGCGCGGTCGCCGCACCGCAGGTCATGAGGCGCCGGCGCGGACCATGTCGAGGAACAGCCCGTGGAAGCGGGTGTCTCCCGTCATCTCGGGATGGAACGAGGTGCCCAGGATGCTCCCCTGCCGCACCGCGACGACGCGCCCGTCCTCGAGAGCTGCGAGGGTCTCGACGCCCGTCCCCGCCTGCTCGACGAGCGGGGCACGGATGAAGACGGCGTGCACCGCGGGCGCCCCGAGCACGGGCACGTCGAGGTCGACCTCGAACGAGTCCACCTGGCTGCCGAACGCGTTGCGCCGCACCGTGACGTCGAGGCCGCCGAACGTCTGCTGGCCCTCGATCCCGTCGACGATGCGGTCGGCGAGCAGGATCAGCCCCGCGCAGGTGCCGTAGACGGGCAGCCCGCCGGCGATCGCCTCGCGCACCGGTTCGCGCATGCCGAAGGCCCGCGACAGCTTGTCGATGACACTGGACTCGCCACCGGGGATGACGAGCCCGTCGACGGCCGCGAGCTCGGACGGTCGCCGCACCGGGGTGACGGCGGCGCCGAGGCCCGTGAGCACCCGCACATGCTCACGGACGTCGCCCTGCAGCGCGAGGACGCCGATGCGGGGGCTTGCGCTCACCAGCCGCGCTCGGCCAGGCGGTGGGGAGCGGGCAGGTCGGCCACGTTGATGCCGACCATCGCCTCGCCCAGGCCGCGCGAGACGTCGGCGATGACCTTGGGGTCGTCGTAGAACGTCGTGGCCTTCACGATGGCGGCGGCGCGCTGTGCGGGATTGCCCGACTTGAAGATGCCGGAGCCGACGAACACGCCGTCGGCGCCCATCTGCATCATCATCGCGGCGTCGGCCGGAGTGGCGACGCCGCCGGCGACGAACAGCACGACGGGAAGCTTGCCGGTCGCGGCGATCTCTGCCACCAGCTCGTACGGAGCCTGGAGCTCCTTCGCGGCGACGTACAGCTCGTCCTTGGTCATCGAGCGGAGCACGTTGATCTCGCCGGTGATCTTGCGGATGTGCTTCGTCGCCTCCGACACGTCGCCGGTGCCGGCCTCGCCCTTGGAGCGGATCATGGCGGCGCCCTCGTTGATGCGCCGGAGGGCCTCGCCGAGGTTGGTCGCGCCGCATACGAAAGGAACGGTGAAGTTCCACTTGTCGATGTGGTTGACGTAGTCGGCGGGCGAGAGCACCTCGGACTCGTCGATGTAGTCGACGCCGAGCTCCTGGAGCACCTGGGCCTCCACGAAGTGGCCGATGCGCGCCTTCGCCATGACCGGGATCGACACGGCGTCGATGATGCCGTCGATCATGTCGGGATCGCTCATGCGCGACACGCCGCCCTGGGCGCGGATGTCGGCGGGCACGCGTTCGAGCGCCATCACGGCGACAGCGCCGGCGTCCTCGGCGATCTTGGCCTGCTCGGGCGTGACCACGTCCATGATGACGCCGCCCTTCAGCATCTCGGCGAGGCCGCGCTTGACGCGGTCGGTGCCCGTGTCGGCAGTGCTCACGTGGGATCCCTTCGGTGGTGCGCGTGACACGCACGCGCGAGTGGTCAGGACAATGCGGGTATTGACCTAGGCCAAAAGATAGCATGGACTCCGCCCTACAATCGGCAGGGCATGGACGGTGACATGGACCTCGATATCAGCGGCCGCTCCGCGTCGGAGATCGCGGATAGTCTGCGCGCGCTCGTCGAGCGGGGCCGGCTCCGGCCCGGAGACCCTCTCCCGTCCGTTCGCGCGCTCGCCGAGAGCCTCGGCGTCAACCGCAACACCGCGGTGGCCGCCTACCGTCAGCTCACGCAGGCAGGAGTGGTCGTCACGCGCGGTCGTGGCGGGACGAGGGTCGCCGACCCCGCTCCGGTGGCGCAGGAGGGCTTCGCCGTCGACAGCGTGCTGCGCGACGTCGGAACCGGCAACCCCGACCCCGACCTCATTCCCGACCCCTCGCGCGCGCTCACGGGGATGGCGGGCCGCCCCGTCCTCTATGGCGAGCCGGTCATCGACCCCGCGCTGGAGGGGTGGGCCCGGGAGTGGATGCGCGAGGGCCTCGCGCCGGCGGCATCGATGCGGCTGACGGTCACCAGCGGAGCGGCGGACGCCGTCGAACGACTGCTCGCGCAGGCGCTCACGCGCGATGACGCCGTCGCGCTGGAGGACCCTTGCTTCCTCACGAGCATCCACACGGCCCGCATCGGCGGCTACCGGCCCGTGGCGGTGCCGGTGGACGACGAGGGGATGACGGTGGCCGGGCTGCGCGCCGCGCTCGAGCAGGGCGTCCGCGCCGTGGTGTGCACGCCGCGTGCGCAGAATCCGACGGGGGCGAGCCTCTCGGCGCGCCGCGCCGAAGAGCTGCGCGCCGTGCTGGCCGACCACCCTTATGTGCTCGTGATCGAGGACGACCACTTCTCGATGCTCTCGCGCCGGCCCTTCCACTCGGTCATCGGCCCCGACCACCAGCGGTGGGCGCTGGTGCGCTCGGTCTCGAAGTTCCTCGGTCCCGACATGTGCCTGGCGGTCACGGCATCCGACCCCGAGACGGCGGACCGTCTCGCGATGAGGCTCACACCGGGCACGACCTGGGTGAGCCACCTGCTGCAGCGGCTCACGCTGGCGCTCGTCACCGACCCCGAGGTCGTGGCGGCGATCGAGCGCGCCGCCGCCCACTATGCCGCCCGCAACGATGCGTTCGCACGCCGGCTGACCGCGCACGGCATCCAGGCTCGCGCCGGCGACGGCCTCAACCTGTGGATCAGCCTTCCGGTCGCGGCGCGCTCGGTCTCGGAGCAGCTGATGCGCCGTGGGTGGCTGGCGCGCACCGGCGACGAGTTCGTGCTCGCGGGCGAGCTCCCCTCGCGCCGGCTGCGGCTCACCGTCCATGATCTCGACGACCGCGACGCCGAGCAGCTCGCCGGCGACATCGCGGCGGCCGTGCGCGCAGCGCGTGGACGGCTCGCGACCGCCGAAGTGGCATGATCGAGCGGGTGAAGATCCTCTCGATCCAGTCCGCAGTCGCCTACGGCCACGTCGGCAACTCGGCAGCCGTGTTCCCGCTGCAGCGCATCGGCGTCGAGGTCATGCCGGTCTACACAGTGAACTTCTCGAACCACACCGGCTACGGCGCGTGGCGCGGCCCGCTCATCAGCCCCGACGACGTGCGCGAGGTCATCACCGGCATCGAGGAGCGCGGGGTGCTCCCCCAGATCGACGTCGTGCTGTCGGGGTACCAGGGCGGCGAGGGCATCGCCGAGGTGATCCTCGACGCGGTCTCACGCGTGAAGGCGGCCAATCCCGACGCCGCGTACGCGTGCGACCCGGTCATGGGCAACGCCAAGTCCGGCTGCTTCGTCGCCCCGGCGATCCCGGTGCTCCTGCGGGACCGCGTCGTGCCGGCGGCCGACATCATCACCCCGAATCAGTTCGAGCTCGGCTTCCTCACCGAGACCGACCCGGCCGATCTCGACTCGACCCTCGCGTCAGCCGATCTCGCGCGCGCGATGGGACCGCGTACCGTCCTCGTCACGAGCGTCGAGCGGCCGGACCGCGCCGAAGGGACGATCGAGATGCTCGCCGTCACCGACGACGGCGCCTGGCTCGTCACGACTCCCCACATCCCCATGAAGGCGAACGGCTCGGGCGATGTGACGGCGGCGCTGTTCACGGCGCACTACCGACGCACCGGCGATGCCGCCGACGCCCTCGCGCGCACCACGTCGAGCGTGTTCGATCTGCTCGAGCGCACGCATGCGTCGGGCGAGCGCGAGCTGCAGCTCGTCGAGTCGCAGGAGGCTTACGCGAACCCCCGCATGCAGTTCGAGGTCGCGCGGGTGCGCTGACGCCGACCGGTCGGCGAGCGACCGAGGGACGAGGAAGACGAAACGCCCCCGACGTCGTCGAGAGCTCAGGGCGCTTCGTCTCGTCGCCGGCGCTCTTCGCTCAACGGTCGGTGCCCTGCCAGGCTCCGGCCACGGCGCGGCGCACGTCGCCCAGCAGCTGGGGCAGCGCCTTCGTCTTGGCGATGATCGGGAAGAAGTTCGCGTCGGACGCCCACCGCGGAACGATGTGCTGGTGCAGGTGCTCGTCCACGCCCGCGCCGGCGACGTGGCCCTGGTTCATGCCGATGTTGAATCCGTCGCAGCGCGACACCTGACGCAGTGCGCGCATGCCCTGCTGCGTCAGCTCTCCGATCTCGGCGACCTCCTCAGGCGTCGCCTGATCGTAGGTCGCGATGTGGCGGTACGGACACACCAGCAGGTGGCCCGAGTTGTACGGGAAGAGGTTGAGCAGCGCATAGGCGGTGGCCCCGCGGAACACGATGAGCCCGTCTTCGTCGGACTTGCGCGGCGCCTCGCAGAACGGGCACTCGCTGCGCAGCTCCTCCGGCCCCGCTTTGATGTACGCCATGCGGTGAGGAGTCCACAGCCGCTGGAACTCGTCGGGCACCCCGGCGAGCGTCGCTGCGTCGACGAGCGCGGGGTCGTCGCTCACGCGAAGTCCTCCGCGGTGCCGACGAGCGCGTGCGACGAGATCGCGTCCCGCACGCGGCGGACGGCGTCGGCGATCGGCACGCCGTTCTCCTGTGAGCCGTCGCGGAAGCGGAACGACACCGTGCCGGCGGAGCGGTCCTGTTCGCCCGCGATGAGCAGCAGCGGCACCTTCTGCGTCGTGTGGGTGCGGATCTTCTTCTGCATGCGGTCGTCGGAGTGGTCGAGCTCGGCGCGCACGCCCTCCTCCTGCAGCTGTCGCACCACGTCGCCGAGGTAGTCGGCGTACTCTTCGGCGACCGGGATGCCGACGACCTGGACCGGCGAGAGCCACACCGGGAACGCGCCGGCGTAGTGCTCCAGCAGGATCGCGAAGAATCGCTCGATCGAGCCGAAGAGCGCCCGGTGGATCATGATGGGCCGCTTCTTCTGGCCGTCGCGGTCGGTGTACTCGAGCTCGAAGCGCTCGGGCAGGTTGGGATCGACCTGCACCGTGGACAGCTGCCACACGCGTCCGATCGCGTCACGGGTCTTCAGGTCGATCTTCGGCCCGTAGAACGCCGCTTCGCCGGGCACCTCGGTGAGCTTCAGTCCGCTCGCCACGGCGACATTGCGCAGCGCATCGGTCGAGTACTCCCAGAACTCGTCCGAGCCGATCCATTTGTCCTTCTCGTCGTCGCGCATCGACAGTTCGAGCTCGAACTCGTCCAGACCGAAGTCACGCAGCATCGAGATGACGAACTCGAGCACTCGGGTGGCCTCCTCCTCGAGCTGCTCGGGGGTGACGAACAGGTGCGAGTCGTCCTGCGTGAAGCCGCGCACCCGGGTGAGGCCATGCAGCGCTCCCGACAGCTCGTTGCGGTACACCGTCCCGTTCTCGGCGAGTCGCATCGGAAGATCGCGGTAGCTGCGAGCCCGCTCCTTGTAGATGAGGATGTGCATCGGGCAGTTCATCGGCTTCAGGTAGTAGTCCTGGCCGTGCTTGACGATCTCGCCCTGCGCGTCGCGCTCCTCGTCCATCACGATGGGCGGGAACATGCCCTCCTTGTACGTGACGAGGTGGTTCGAGGTGAGGAACAGGTCCTCCTTCGAGATGTGCGGCGTGTACACGTAGGTGTAGCCGCCCGCCACATGCCGGCGGCGCGCGTGCTGCTCCATCTCACCGCGGACCACGCCTCCGCGCGGGTGCCACACCGACAGGCCCGAGCCGATCTCGTCCGGGAACGAGAACAGGTCGAGCTCCTTGCCGAGTTTGCGGTGGTCGCGCTTGGCGGCCTCCTCGAGGCGCGTCTGGTAGGCGCGCAGCTCGTCCTTGCTCGGCCAGGCGGTGCCGTAGATGCGCTGCAGCTGCGGGTTCTTCTCGCTGCCTCGCCAGTACGCGCCCGCGATGCGCTGCAGCGCCCAGCCGTTGCCGATCATGCGGGTGCTGGGCAGATGCGGCCCGCGGCAGAGGTCCTTCCAGACCGTCTCGCCGTCGCGGTTGACGTTGTCGTAGATGGTGAGCTCGCCGGCGCCGACCTCGACGGACGCGCCCTCGGCGGCATCCGCGCCGGACCCGGGGCCGCCTGCGAGATCGATGAGCTCGAGCTTGAACGGCTCGGCGGCGAGCTCGGCGCGCGCCTCCTCCTCGGTCACGACGCGGCGGACGAACCGCTGGCCCTCGCGGACGATGCGCTGCATCTCCTTGTCGATGGCTTTCACATCCTCGGGTGTGAACGGATGCTCGACGCCGAAGTCGTAGTAGAAGCCGTCCGTGATCGGCGGGCCGATGCCCAGGTTCGCCTGCGGGTGGATTCGCTGCACGGCCTGCGCGAGCACGTGAGCCGTCGAGTGACGGAGGATCGCGAGCCCGTCCGGGCTGTCGATGGTGATCGGCTCCACGGCATCCGTCGCGTGGACCGTCGTGGCGAGGTCCTTCAGCTCGCCGTTGACGCGCAGGGCGACGACGGAGCGATCGGGGAAGAGGGCGAACCCATCGGCGGGGTAGGACACGGCGTCAGACACGGCATCCAGGCTATCGTCCCGGACGTATCACGCCGTCCGCCGCGTGCTCCACAACTTCGTGACGCGAACGCACTCCGGGCAATATGCTGACCCCGTCGTCGCCCCATGGTTCGAGAGGCTGCCTGTCGCGACGCACTCCGCGCGGCATCCGCACTCGGTTCGAGATGGCAAGGGGTCGATATGAGCGACGGCGAGACCACGACGACGGACGATCTCCCCCCGCGGCGGGAGGCTTGGCCGCCCGACGCCGGAGACACGACGGCCACGGCGCGCGTGCGCAGGCCGCTCCGATGCGGCGAGCCGGCGATCCACGAGTTCAGCACCGAGGACGGCGTGACCCTGCGGCTCACCCGTTTCGAAGGCGGGACCAAGGGGCCGGTGATCCTCTCCCCCGGGTTCGGCACGTCCGCCCTCGCGTACACGATCGACACGACCGACACGAACTTCCCCGAGTACCTCCATGAACACGGCTACGACGTGTGGGTCCTCGACTACCGCGCGAGTCCCGCGCTCCCCTCCGGCGGCACCCAGTTCACGCTCGATGACATCGCCCGCTACGACTATCCGGCGGCTGTCGAGACGGTGCGCGAGATCAGCGGCGCCGACTCGGTGCAGATCATGGCGCACTGCGTGGGGTCTCTCACGATGCTCATGGCCCTGGGCCTGGGCCTTCAGGGCGTGCGGTCGGCCGTCGCGTCCCAGGTCACGCTCCACCCGCGTGCCGGCACCCTGAACGAGCTGCGCGCGGGCATCTATGCGGGCGATCTCATCCAGGCGCTCGGGATCGACACCCTGACCACCGAGATCGACGACGATCCGTCGTGGCTCGAGACGCTGTACGACAAGGCCCTCGCGCTCTACCCGTCGGGCGACGAGCCGTGCGAACGCCCGTTCTGCCGCCGCGTGATGTTCATGTACGGCGAGGTCTACGAGCACGACCATCTCAACGAGGCGACGCACGACCATCTCGAGGAGGCGTTCGGCGTCGCGAACATGACGACGCTGCGTCACATCACGAAGATCCTCCGCGCCGATCACGCGATCAGCATGGACGGCGCGCACGACTATCTCGACGACGTGACAGGACTGCGCGTGCCGATCGCGTTCCTCCACGGGGAGAACAACCGCCTCTTCGTGCCGGAGGGCAGCGCCCTCACCTTTCGCGAGCTGAGCGAGCGCAACGGCCCGGAGTACTACAGCCGCCACGTGGTCCCCGGCTACGCACACATGGATCTCTTCATCGGACAGGATGCCGCGCGCGACGTCTATCCGGTGATCACCGCCCAGCTCGACACCCACAACTGACCGGAACGAGGACCCCGCGATGAGCACGATCGATCAGGCCAGCGCCGCAGCGGCGGCATCGGCGCACCCGGCGCTCGCCGATCTGGCGCAGTACCCGTTCCTGTCGGCGCTGACGGAGCGGCGCACGCGTCGGATCCCCCGCGGCTTCTCGGTCAACGCCGGGCCGCTGAGCCACGAGAGCCACAACCCGCCGGCCCCGCTCAGCAAGCTGGAGGAGGCGATCCTCATCACGTGCATCACCGGCATCACCGGCGTCACGACGCACGACGGACCGCTCGTCGAGCACAACGGCGTGGACGAGCTCGGCACGCCGTTCCTGAACATCATGGCGCGCACCGGAAGCAGTGCCGACAACGCCCAGGCGACGCACTTCTTCATGATCAACGATGACGGCATCTTCCTGCTGCGCGCTCCACGCGGGAAGCGTGCGCTCGAGCTCCTGAAGGAACTGCCGCCGCGCTGGGGCGACTGGTCGGACGCGGATTGGATCGCCGCGGCGGACGAGTGCCTCGTCCGCGTATCGGACCGGCGCCTCAGCTTCCCGCGGGAGTGGCCGTACTACCTCGGCTGGAACAACCAGGCATCCAACGCCCCGGGCACCACCGTCTTCTTCCCGGTCGTCGACTGCACGTGGCAGTACATCAACGCGATCCTCATCCTCCTGACGGAGCCGGGCGGCATGCGCCCGCTGTTCCTCGACGACTGGCGCACCTTCCATCCGCGCGGGTTCGTGGAGTGGATGGCGAAGATCGGCAGCGGGCTCGGCATCACCCCGAAGATCCCGTACCACCCGATCGGCGGGCTGTCGCGCGTGCGCAGCGGCTACGTCAGCGCAGACAGCCAGGCGCCGCTCGGCTTCGCCGGCGCCATGCGCACCGACTACGAGGCGTTCTTCTACTTCCAGAACCTCATGCTGCTCGGCCAGGCGATGGGTCTCGGCGGATGGATCCACGGCTCGGTGTTCCCGCCGTACATCTGGCAGCAGGATGAGGCGAAGGGGTGGCACGGTCTCGGCTTCCGCCTCGAGGAGCCCAAGAAGCACCGGAAGTGGCCGCCCGTCCCCGCCTCGCAGGCGAACCCCGTCGGCATCGACGGCATCCTCGAGGGACTGACTCCGCCCTACGTGTCATCCATGGACGAGGCCGTCGACCGGGTCATCGAGTCCAAGTACAGCGCGACCGGCGCGGCGTACGGCAACCAGGACGTCTTCGCCCGCCCCTATCGCAACCGCGATGACGCACGCGCGTTCGTGGAGAAGGGCACGCGCTTCGGGCCCGAAGAGGTCGCCTACACGAAAGAGATCTGCAACTACATCTGGGACACGTACGGACGCTTCCCGGCACACGTCGACGCGTTCTACACGCCCGGGATGTGGCTGCAGTTCTCGCACCTCGAGATGGAGTACTACGACCGCTACTTCGATCCGGCGCAGTACACCCGCCAGGCGGCTCACGACGGGCTCTGGCACCGCTGAGCTGCGAGCACCGGGCCCGGCGTGCCGCTGCGCACCGGGCCCGGTGCGTCACACGTGCTCGTCGAAGAAGGCCACGACGTCGTCGGCGCGCTCGTTGATGTAGCGGTAGCCCTCATAGCGGCCTGTCGAGGGGTGGGTCTGCACGCCGAGGGATCGCGGCGTGCGCCGCGAGAACTCCTCGACGACCGCCATCTCGCCCCACGGATCGCCGGTGCCCTGCACGTACTGCACGACGGTCTCGCCCAGCAGCGGCGCCACCTGACCGGGGTCGTGCCGGCTCGGCAGCGGCGCGCGCATCGCCAGATAGATCAGGTCGATGCCGCGGGCTGCGAGGGGGCCGAGCGGTCCGAGCTCGGTGCGGGCGAACCGTCGGTTGAATCGCGGCACACGCGTCGGCTGCACAGCGAGCAGTGCCCGGATCGGCTGGCATTGCGGGATGCCGTAGATCGCGGTGTTCCCGCCGGCCGAGGTGCCGATCACGCCGATGCGCTCCGCGTCGACGTCGTCGCGCGTGCGCAGGTACGCCACGGCGCCCGCGAAGTCGCGCGCCTCGTGCGGCCCGTACGTGAGCGGCGGACGCGGCTGGCTGTCGCCGTGCCCGGCGAGGTCGAACAGCAGCACGTGGTACCCGGCGTCGTGCAGGGTGCGGGTGATCGGCAGGAAGTCGACGTCGACGTCGTGGAACGGCACCTGCCCGGCCACGTTCCCGGTGCGGTTCCACAGCCAGCCGTGCACGAACACGATGACCGGCCGGCGCTCGGACGCGGCGGGCACGAACCACCCGCGCAGCGCGACGCCGTCTGTCGACGAGAAAGCGACGTCCTCGAACGCCAGCTCCACCTCCGCCGGCGTGCGGGTCGGGGGCAGCACGCGACCCCAGACCATCAGGCGCACCAGCACGGGGAGCTTCGCGAGCCCGCGGGGCTGCTTCTCGGTCACGGCTTCGTCTCCCCGGCTGCGGGCACGGCCGGAACGTGCGCGCGGAAGTCCACGGCCAGCCCGCTCACCGGCAGCGGGAACAACTCGTTGGTGAGCGTGAGGTCCTGGTCGGGCAGCGTCCATGTCGCGTGCCGCAGCAGGAGGGTCAGGTACAGCTGCACCGCGACCGTGACGATGTTCTCGCCGGGGCATCGATGATGCGTCGCGTGGCCGTCGCCGTGCGGTACATAGCTTCCGGGCGGCAGCGCGGACTCGCGCGCCGGCTCGAAGCGTGACGGGTCGAACCGGTCGGGGTCCGGGAAGACGTCGGGATTGCGCATGTTGATGTGGATGCCGCCGATCGCGCCCCATCCGGCCGGGATACGGTACCCGCCGACCTCCATCGGCTCCTTCACGCGCCCGAAGAACGTCGCGGAGTTCATCGCGAAGTAGCGGCGAAGCTCTTTCGACACCTGCTCGAGGTAGTCCATCCGCTGCAGCTGGTCGAGGGTCACCTCTCCCTCCGGGGCGATGCGCAGCACCTCCTCGCGGGCGCGCTCGCGGATGTCCGGGTGCTGCGCCAGCACCATCGTGACCAGCACGAACGGCACGAAGTAGCCGCCCTGGCTTGCGAAGATCAGGTGGCGCAGATCGCCCTTGACGGCGTCGATCGGAACCTCGGCGTCCCGCGCGGCGGCCAGCAGCCGGGAGGTGATGTCGTCGAACTCGCCGTCCTGGTGGCGGGCGACGGCGACGTCGACCGCCCGCGCGAGCCGGTCGCGTCCTTTGATCGCGCGACCGAACTTCGTCCAGGGCAACGGCACCGGAAGCGTCATGAAGGCATCCCGTGCATCGGCGGAGGCGGCGTCGATCTCGGCGGCGGCCTCCTCGCTCTCGTCGCCGGTGTACAGGGCGCCCGTCATCCGGGCGGCCAGCCGCTGCAGGTCCGGCTGGATCGTGATCGGCCCGGGACGCGACATCCACCCGGAGACGACCTCCCCGATCAGCTGCTGCATCCGTGGCACGTAGGCCTCGATCGCCGAGCGGAACCCCACCCCCCGCAGCATCAGCGCCTTCCGGAGGTGGTGCTCATCGCCGTCGATCAGCGCCAGCGAACCCCGGAACATCTTCTCGGCCGTGATCGGGTCGGCATCGCCGCGTTCGATGCGGGGATCGGTGGCGAAGACGTGGAACGCCTCGTGTCCTGAGAACACGACGAAGTCGCTGCCGAACAGCCGCGTCTTGAAGATCGGGCCATACGCGGCCAGGCGGTCCTTGTAGAACCCGTGGTTGCTCCGCACGAGCGCGAGCGTCTCGCCCAGCCACGGTGCGCCGAACCGGCCGGGCGGCAGGGGGCGCGGTGCGCGGCCGCCTCTGGTGGTGGTCATCGGAAGTCCCTCAGCTCGCGGCCGCTGCCGGATCGGCGCCCGCCGTCGCAGCCTGTTGGGGTGTCGTGCGCTCGGACGTGCGGACCTTCCACGGTGCGAACGCGTTGTCGACCCCGGCCAGCGCCGGAGCGAGCTGGGGATAGTGCCGCAGCAGCACGCTGCGCATGTCGTTGTCGGCGATCCACTGCATGCCGGTCTTGGTGTAGTACTCCTCGGTGTAGCAGTCCGTGATGAACCGGTCGCTCTTCAGGCGCCTGCTCGCCATCAGGATGAAGACGCGGAACGCGGTGTCGCTGAAGCCGAAGCCCCGCGGCGGAGTCTCGGCGTGCATGCCCACCTGGAGGTCCACCTTCTCGACGTCGGCGTACATCTCCTCCAGCTCACGGGCCCACACCGGGTTGTCGGTGAGCTCGTCGAAGGTCGCCGCCGGCCGCAGATGCAGCTGCCGGCGGAACTCGTTGTAGCGAGGCACCCCGCGCTCGCGGTCCCGCATGATGTCGAGGGCCGCGAGGTCGAGCCGCAGACCGTCGGGAAGCGTGATGTCCTGCATCCACCGCGGGAAGTTGTGCAGTTGCACGGCACCCGGATGCTGCACCCCGAACGAATACCAGAGATCCGCCACGCGCGTGCCCGACGTGAGCACCCGGTGCGCGTTGAGCAGGATGATCTCGGGGAAGTCCATGCTGTCCAGGAGCGAGCCGTCGTCGACGGAGTGCACCTCGAGCGTGTCGGGCAGAAGCGGGTGGAGGCGGTAGACCGCGGCGAACTCCTCGGTGAGCTGGTACGGGCTCCCGTGGTGGTCGGAGGCCGAACCCGGAATGCCGCTGATCACCTCGCTCTTGCTGATCCGCCCGAAAAGGCGGTGCAGCTTCTCTTCGGCCAGCCCCCACCAGTTCGCCCGCATGGCGACTTTGAGGACCGGGTGCGAGATGATCGCGGGCGTCCACTCCACGGTGTGGATCTTCGCGATGAGAGCCGAGATCACCAGCTGGGCGATGCCGAACAGCTCGTCGTCGGTCAGGCCCGGGTGCTCGGCCTTCAGACGGTCGCACACCGCGTTGTGCTCCAGTGTGAACAGGGTGTGCAGCAGGCCCAGTCCGACCCACCAGTTCTCGCTGAACCCGGTGAGCGCGACGCCGGTCTCGGGGTCCAGTGGGAGGTGCCCGTCCTTGAGCACCAGCTTTCCGTCGACGTGGCTGCGCACCTCGTCGCGGCGCTGGGCGGTGCTTCCGTAGATCGCCGACGCGTCCCACCAGTGGGACTGGCTGTTGAGGTAGGTCGGCGGAAGGTCGCGGTCGGCGTCGGTGCGAGTGTCGTCGGCCTTGGTCCTCGGCACGCGCATGGGCGACTCGAACCAGTCGTCGTCCTCGGCGATGTCGATCTCGAGCACGTCGGCGGGCTCGCGGCCGTGCGCGAACCAGTCGTGGGTCTGGAACTGGATCCACGCGGCGGCCAGGAGGTTGAGCGACGTCGCCGGCGTGAAGGCGTCGCGTCTCATCAGCCGGCGGCTGATCTCGCGCGGATTGGGCGTCATCAGCTCGTCGCCCTCGGCCGGCCACGCGTGCGCGAGAGGGACGTTGCGTGCGAAGCGCGTGCCTGCGCGCCCCATGTCGGGATCGGAGAGGTCGTTGTAGGAGCCGTCCGGGGTGCGGAACCGCCGCTGCTCGTCGGTCGCTGCATCCGTCGTCACCGCCGTCGTCCGCGCGGGGTCGCCCGGAGAACGGGTGTCGTGGAGGTTCTGCTCACGCAGCTCGTCCCGCAGCGCGATCAGGTTGAACAACCCGAGGAGGAACGGCAGCCGGTGCCAGGGTCGGCGGCGGTTGATCCGTGCGTAGAAGCTTCGCAACACCTAGGTTCTCCTCACAGCCGGCGGGATTCGCAGGAGGGCAGGTCAGTGGATCTGCCCGAATCATAGTGAAGAGAGCACCGACCGGCCATGGTTCGTACATCGGGTTTCCTCGCCCGTCGCGACGCATCCGTTGCGGCCTGCCGTGAGAGGTCACTAGGTTGTGTCCCACGTGGGACCGGATCATCGCCGGTGCGGCATGTATCTGCGGCGCCGGCCCTGTCTCCTTCCAGTGTGTCGCCTGGCCCGGTCCAGTCGTCGATCCCCGAGAGAGCGAGCCGATGATCCCGTCGCACCACGATCCCTTCCGCCGGCACGATGCCGGGTGTTCCCCGGAGACGCGCTGAGATGGGCGCCGTCGAGTACGTCGACGCGGTCGTCGTCGGATCCGGTTTCGGTGCGTCGGTGTCGGCGTACCGTCTGGCCGAAGCGGGCCGATCGGTCGTGGTGCTGGAACGCGGACGCGCGTACCCGCCCGGGAGCTTCGCGCGCAACCCGTATGAGATGAGCAGGGCGTTCTGGGAGCCGAAGGACGAGCTTCTCGGACTGTTCGACATCCGCTCGTTCCGCAAGCTGGAGGCCATCGTGTCGTCCGGGCTCG
Source organism: Microbacterium cremeum (assembly GCF_015277855.1). Taxonomy (NCBI): domain Bacteria; kingdom Bacillati; phylum Actinomycetota; class Actinomycetes; order Micrococcales; family Microbacteriaceae; genus Microbacterium; species Microbacterium cremeum. Next base: position 1,933,666 of record NZ_CP063812.1, on the reverse strand, counting down.
GCGGCGGGTCGCTCATCTACGCGAACGTGCTGCTGCGCAAGGACGAGAAGTGGTTCGTTCACGACTCGCCGCTTCCGGGAGGCGGTTACGAGAACTGGCCGATCGGCCGCCACGAGCTCGACCGGCACTACGACGCCGTCGAGGCCATGATGACCCCCGCGCCCAACCCCTATCCCGATCTGCCGAAGGCCCAGGCGCTGCGAGAGGTCGCAGAGAAGCTGGGGCTCGAGGCCTTCTCACCGCCGCTGGCGATCTCGTTCTCGGTGCGCCCCGGTGCCGAGGCGCTGCAGAAGCAGATCGTCGAAACGCCCGAGTACGGGAACATCCACGGCGTCACGCGCCTCACCTGCCGTCTGTGCGGCGAATGCGACATCGGCTGCAACGAGGGCGCGAAGAACACCCTCGATCACAACTACCTGTCCGCCGCCGCACGCTACGGCGCCGACCTGCGCACACTGTGCGACGTCGACGGCATCACGCCCCTCGACGGCGGCGGCTACGAGGTGCGCTATGTGCGGTACGGCGAGATGCTCGCCGACGGACGGTACGAGCGCACGCGCGAGGTGATCCGCTGCGGACAGCTGTTCCTCGGAGCGGGCACGTTCGGCACCACGTCCCTCCTGCTGCGGAACCGCGTCGCGCTGCCCGCGATCGGTCGCGCGCTGGGCACGCGCTTCAGCGGGAACGGAGACCTCATCACCTTCTGCCTGGGTGCGGAGTCCACGACGGAGTCCGGCGCCACGCGGATCCTCGATCCGGCGTACGGACCCGTCATCACCACCGCCATCCGCCAGCCTGACGGGCTCGACGGCGAGGGCCAGGGCCGCGGCTACTACGTCCAGGAGGCGGGTTTCCCCGAGTTCACGAACTGGCTGGTCGAAACCGCCCAGATCACGTCGTCGATGCGACGGGCGGCGAGCGTCGTCTCGCAGATCGTGGCCCACCGACTGGCGAACCGGAACGAGTCGACGATCTCGGGCGAGGTCGCCAAGCTCGTCGGCCAGGGCCGCCTCACCTCGAGTTCGCTGCCTCTGCTCGGTATGGGCCGTGACACACCGGACGGTCGCATCAAGCTGACCGACGGCGAGCTCGACGTCGAATGGACGACCGCCACCAGCAAGGCGTACTTCGACGCCATGCGCACCACGATGCAGCAGATCACGCAGTCCCTCGGCGGGCGCTTCCGCGACAATCCGCTGTGGTGGACGAAGCGCGTCGTCACGGTGCACCCCCTCGGCGGCTCCCCCATGGGGCGTGCCGTGCACGACGGGGTCGTCGACAGCTGGGGCGAGTCCTTCGGCCACCCGGGTCTTTTCGTGGTCGACGGCGCCGCCGTGCCCGGTCCGGTGGGCCCCAACCCCTCGTTGACGATCGCCGCGATGGCCGATCGCGTCGTCGAGCACGTCCTCGAGAATCCCAAACCGGTGCCGGCGCGCACGCAGCGCACCCCCTCGCGCGCGGCACCCGCCGCGTCCGCCGCGCCCGCCGATCCCGTCGCCGGACGCGGGATGGAGTTCACCGAGCAGATGAAGGGCTACCTCGCACTGGACGAGACCGACCCGGTCGCCGGCTGGGAGATCGGCCGTCAGCTGACGCAACGGTTCATGTTCCAGCTCACGATCACCGCGCCCGACGTGGACCGCTTCGTCGCGGGCGACGACCACACCGCTGTGGCGGAGGGATACGTCGACTGCGACGTGCTGGGCGGGAGGCTGCCGGTGCAGCGCGGCTGGGCGAACCTGTTCGTCGCGGCCGGCGCGCACCGTGAGATGCGCTATCGCCTCTGGTTCAGCGATCTGTCGGGCGAGCCGGTGACGATGTACGGGTTCAAGACGGTGCGCGACGACAAGGGCTTCGACATGTGGACCGATACGTCGACCCTGTACATCACGCTGTTGCGGGGACACGTCCCCCCAGGCGCGGAAGGGGCGCAGGATGCCGACGCCGACGTCTTCGGCGCAGGGGTGCTGCGGATCCTCCCCCTGGACTTCGCGCGTCAGCTCACCACGTTCCGCGGCTCCGGGGGCGGTCCGCTCGCTTCGATCGCGAAATTCGGCACCTTCTTCGCGATGTCGATGAAGGATGCCTATCTGCGGCCCAAGCCCGCAGCCTCCGCCGCTGCGCCGAAGGAGCCGTCATGACTTCCGTGCGGTCACGGGTGCGGGACGAGGTCCACTTCCTGGAGGCCGGTGACGGCGCACCGCTCTCGCTCATCCGCGTGCTCGGAGACCTCGACGCGAGCAAGGGCCCGGTGCTGCTCGTGCACGGCGTCGCCATGCGCGCCGAGTCGTTCCGGCCGCCGACCCGGCAGGGGCTCGTCGATGCTCTGCTGGCCGACGGCTGGGACGTCTGGATGCTGAACTGGCGCGGATCGATCGACTTCGGCCCGCTGCCGTGGACCCTCGACGACGTCGCGCTCTACGACCACCCGGCGGCGGTGCGGTACATCCTCGAACGCACGGGGTCCGGCACGCTCAGGGCGATCGCGCACTGCCAGGGATCGACGAGTCTCAGCATGGCCGTCGTCGCCGGCCTCGTGCCCGAGATCGAGGTGATCGTCTCGAACGCGGTGTCGCTGCATCCGTCGCTCCGGCCGTTCTCACGAGTGAAGCTGCACGCGCTGCGTCCCGTACTGCAGCGCGGCAACGCGTACGTCGACATCCCGTGGCGGGACGGACCGGAGCGACTCGTGCCCCGCGTCACCCGGAACGCGGTGCGCTTGTGGCACCCCGAGTGCGGCAATCCGACCTGCAACATGGCGAGCTTCGCACTGGGGTCCGGGCATCCCGCCCTCTGGCGCCACGCGAACATCGACGCGGCCACGCACGAATGGGCATCGACCGAGTTCGGGCGCGTGCCCATGAGCTTCTACGCGCAGCTCGCCGCCTCCGACCGTGCCGGTCAGTTCGTGTCGGTCCGCGCTCGCCATGGCCTGCCTGAGCGCTTCGCGGCGGCGCCGCCGCGCTCCGACGCCCGGTTCGCGCTGTTCACCGGCACACACAACCGGGTGTTCCTGCCGGACAGCCAGCGTGCGACGCACGCGTTCCTGGAACGCCATCAGCCGGGGCGCCACACGCTGCACCTGCTCGACGGCTACGGCCACGCCGACGTGTTCCTGGGCGCACGCGCGCACGTGGACGTGTTCCCGCGCATGCTGGCCGAGCTCAATCGCTGAACCCTCGCGAAGCGCGGGCGCGGATCGCGCCTTGCGAGCCGGCGAGCGTAGCCTCGGACCGATGAGGCGTAGGCATCTGGACTCGAGCGCGATCGCGTCGGCGGGGTACGACCCCGACACCGCTCTGCTGGAACTGGAGTTCACCTCTGGCGAGGTGTACCGGTACTACGCCGTGCCGCGAGCGGTCTACCGCGGGCTGCTCGACGCCGACAGCGCCGGGCGCTTCTTCCGCGACCGCATCCGGGACGTCTATCCGGCCCGTCATGTGCGATGACGCCGGCGCGGCCCCCGCTTCGGGGTCGCGCCGGCGTCGCCGGGAACGCACCTGCCGACGTCACCGCTCGGCGTGCGGACGGATGCGAGGCGGGCTCAGCGGACCCCGGCGCGTCGACGCCTCGCGACGAGCAGGAGGCCCGCCCCGAGCAACGCGACGCCGGCGGCGATCGCCAGTCCGCTGACCGTTCCGCCCGTGACGGCGAGGGCGCCGGTCTGAGCTGCCGTGCCGGCGGGTCCGGCCGAGGGATCTGCCGGGGAGTCGGTGTCGGTCGGCTCGGTCGGGTCAGTGGGGTCCACCGGATCGGTCGGGTCCACCGGGTCGGTGGGGTCCACCGGGTCGGTGGGGTCCACCGGGTCGGTCGGGTCCACCGGGTCGGTCGGGTCCACCGGGTCGGTCGGGTCCGTGGGGTCCACCGGGTCAGTCGGGTCGGTGGGGTCAACCGGATCCGTCTGCGTGCACGGGATCTCGCCGCCGAAGAGGTGGTGGTGCAGTTCCCCGCCGCCGTGTGCGGTGAACGAGCGCGTGATCCACTGACCGTTGTGCGAGATTCCCGAGTCGAACGTGACGTCCGCGTTCGGCGCGAAGACGGCGCCGAGCTCGAGCCCGCTCACCGTCACCGGACCGGCGATCTCCGACAGGTCGAGCATGATGAATCTCGCCAGCGTCTGCTGAGCGCCCTGCTGAGCGCTCCAGCCCTCGATGTTGACCGGCCCGATCGCGGTGGTGCCGGAGGGAACTCGGATGATCAGCGGAGCCTGTGCGGTCGGGACGTAGCCGTCGAATCGGTCCTGCTTGATCACCTTCGGGCCCCACTCGCCGACGAGGTCGGCGTAGTCCAGCACGTTGGGCCGGTCGTCGGCGAAGCCGCTGGGGAACACGAGCCCGCCCTGGTCTTCGACCGTGACGTGGTTGACGCTGTCGGTGTCGTACATCGCCGTCAGGCACGAAGCGGCTGCTGCCGTGGAGCCGAGGTACGCCGCGACGGAGTCCTGATCCGTCGCGACCGCGTCGAGCGCCGCCTCGTCGTAAGGCATGCGAGGCAGGTGCACGACACCACCGGCCGCACTCTGCAGCATCACCTGTCCGGCATCGGGCGCCGCCGTGACGTCGGTGGTGTCGACGAGCTTGGCGGTCGCGTTCCATTCGGGCGTGCCGCTCGTCGCGCCGGCGTTCGTGACGTCGAAGGTGCCGCCTCCCAGGCGGCCGGCGAGGATTCGCACGGGCACGCCATCGACGAGCGGCACGGTGTAGTCAGCGCTTCCTGCCACATGGTGGATGAGCGGATAGTTGGCAGACGGCGTCGACAGCGTCCCGCCCGCAGCGACGGAGCCCTCGAGCTCGTGGTTGCCGAGGCTCACGTCGCCGCTCGCGACGACGGTGAATCCCCGGCTCGACGCGAACGGATTGACGGTGGATCCGGCCGCGTACGCGCCCGGAGCCGCTGCCATCGAGACGATGCCGACGGTCACTGCGCCTGCGATGAGGGCACGCCTCGAGCGCGCGCGGAAGAGTGGGGACATGTGGATGCTCCAGGTCGAGAAGGCACGCTGTCACGAGGGACAGCGGACGACATCGCTCGGGTAGCGAGGTCGGCTCGGTCGTCGCACCGAACGGGTGGCGGTGCAGAACGCGAACACCTATCAAGACGCGCGCGTGGTCGGGACATGACGCGACCCAGGAGACTCCCAGGTTCGCCTGACCGGCAGACCGGAAGCGGCTCGCGGCCTGCGCGCGCGGGGCGATCGGCGAGAACCCCGTAGACAGCGAAAACCCCCGGCGAGCCGGGGGTTTCAGGTGGTGGGCGATACTGGGATCGAACCAGTGACCTCTTCCGTGTCAGGGAAGCGCGCTACCGCTGCGCCAATCGCCCGAGTCGAACTCCGGTCGGGACCGGGAGTGGAGGTGGCGACGGGATTCGAACCCGTGTAAACGGCTTTGCAGGCCGGTGCCTAGCCGCTCGGCCACGCCACCGCGTGTGGTTTGACCCCACGTGCCGCGATCCCCCGGAGGGGATCCCTGCACTCGAGCGGATGACGAGACTCGAACTCGCGACCCTCACCTTGGCAAGGTGATGCGCTACCAACTGCGCTACATCCGCATTTCGTTCCCCGGATTCGCATCCTGGGCACTTGAAAGACTTTAGCCGATCCTCGGCGTCATGCAAAACCGAACGCGCCCCGCGCGTGTCACCTCTGCTGGTTCGAGCCAGGCCTCCACATCCGGTAGGATCGTTACTCGTCCCCCTCGGGGAACGGGCGATTGGCGCAGTTGGTAGCGCGCTTCCTTCACACGGAAGAGGTCATCAGTTCGAGTCTGGTATCGCCCACCGATAGAAGGCCCGGTCACAGCGACCGGGCCTTTTCGTTCGTGGTCCGTCAGTGCCCGACGGGCCAGCCGTAGCGGCGGTGCAGGACGTCGGCGATCCGCACGAATCGATCCAGATCGAGCGCGGATGCCTCGCGCCGCATGCCGTCTCGATGCACGCTGTAGATCTGCTCGACGTCCACCCACGAGGGCCGACGACGGGAGTCCCACTCCCCCGTGCCGATCGCGAGGAAGTCGCGGTCGCCCTCGTGGGCCTTGCTGGTGAGCCGGACCGCGTAGACGCGGTGCTCGTCCTGTCGCGCGATGACCAGCACGGGGCGGTCCTTCCCGCGACCGTCGTTCTCGTTGTACGGGACCCACGTCCAGACGATCTCGCCCGCATCGGGGTTGCCGTCGGGATCGGGCGAGTACGTGATCCGAAGCGCGTCAGGCGACGGCGGCGGGACTTCCACGGTGCCGGCGTCGCCGCGGATCGCGCTGCGCGGGGTCGGCGCGGCGGATGACGGCATCCGCCGGCGGAAGAGGCGCGCCAGTCGCGCGAGAAATCGGGAGGGCTCGGTCACGCGTTCACGATAGGGCACGGTAAAGGGGCGCCGCGGCCGGGGGGAAGCCGCGACGCCCCTGAGGGGTCTGACGATGCGGTCAGACGCGCTCGTCGAGGAGGTATCCCTCTTCGCCGTGGACGACGGAGTCGACGCCGGCGATCTCGTCCTCGTTCTTGACCCGGAAGCCCATGGTCTTCTCGATGATCAAGCCGACGACGAAGGAGACGACGAAGGAGTACACCAGGACTCCGATCGCGGCGACGCTCTGCGACACGAGCTGGCCGGCGTCGCCACCGACGAACAGGCCGGTCTCGGTGGCGAAGAAGCCCAGGTACAGCGTGCCGATGAGACCACCGACGAGGTGGATGCCGACGACGTCGAGCGAGTCGTCGAACCCGAGCTTCCACTTGAGCTCCACGGCGATGGCGCACACGGCACCGGCGACGAGTCCGAGCAGAAGGGCCCATCCGGGCGTCAGGTTGGCGCACGCCGGGGTGATCGCGACGAGACCGGCGACAGCACCCGAGGCGGCTCCGACCGACGTGGCCTTGCCGTCCTTGACCTTCTCGACGATCATCCACGCGAGGATCGCGGCAGCGGTCGCGCCGAGCGTGTTGATGACGATCGTGCCCGCGCTGGTGTTCTCCGGACCGAGAAGACCGAAGGTGCCCTCGGCGCCGGCGTTGAACCCGAACCAGCCGAACCACAGGATCGCGGCGCCCAGCAGCGTCAGCGGCACGTTGTGGGGCTTGTGGATGCCCTTCTGGAAGCCGATGCGCTTGCCGAGGACGAGGGCGAGGGCGAGAGCGGCGGCACCGGCGTTGATGTGGACGGCGGTACCACCCGCGTAGTCGATGACGGCCGGCAGTCCGGTGCTCTCACCCCAGTTGAAGATCCAGCCGTCTCCCCACACCCACGCTGCGACCGGGAAGTAGACGAGCGTGGCGAACACGCCGGCGAAGATCATCCACGATCCGAACTTGGCGCGGTCGGCGATGGCACCCGAGATCAGCGCGACCGTGATGATCGCGAAGGTGGCGCCGAAGGTGGCGCCGACGAGCGTCGCGCTGTCAGCCGAGGCGAGCCCGAAGTCCGAGAACGGGTTGCCCGAGAAGGCGAACGTCCCGCCGCCCAGGCTCATGTTGAATCCGTAGAGGATCCACAGCACGCTCACCAGGCCGAGCGCGCCGAAGCTCATCATCATCATGCTGACGACGCTCTTCGCCTTCACGAGTCCGCCGTAGAAGAAGGCGACGCCGGGCGTCATGAACAGAACGAGCGCCGTTGCTGCGATCGACCACGCGTAGTTTCCGCTATCCATGAGATTCCTCATCCATGTGTCGTGTTACTCAAGCTGCCGCAGCGTCGCACTCGGGTCGTGGACTGTCCGGGCCAAGCCAGTTTCGCGACCGGTGGTTTCCGGGGCGCGCCAAGGTGTGTTTCCCGCACGTTACGCACACCCGTGCCGCGTAAACATCGTGTTTCGCGGGGCCGAGTCGACGCCGGGAATCAGGCGAGAGTGGATGCGACCAGTCGCGAGATGGCCCGCAGATACTTCTTGCGATAGCCGCCCGAGAGCATCTCGTCGGGGAAGACGAGGTCAAGCGATGTGCCGGTTGCGCGGATGGGCAGCTCGGCGTCGTAGACACGGTCGATGAACGCCACGAAGCGCAGCGCGGCCGACTGGTCGGTGAACGGCGTGACATCCCGGATGCCGACCACCGAGAGATCATCGATCAGTTTGATGTACCGCGACGGGTGCACCCGGGCGAGGTGGGCGACGAGATCGTCGAACGCGTCATCCGAGGCGACACCGCGGGACGCGGCATCCGCGATCGCCGCGTCGTACTCGGGCGCCGTCAGCACCGCGGCGTGCCCGTCGACGGCACGGTGGCGATAGTCCGTCCCGTCGATGCGGATCGTCTGGAAGCTGGAGGCCATCGCGTGGATCTCGCGCAGGAAGTCCTGTGCGGCGAACCGGCCCTCGCCGAGCGCGTTGGGCGGCGTGTTGGATGTCGCGGCCAGCCGCGTCCCCGAGGCGACGAGTTCGCCGAGCAGCCGCGTCATCACCATGGTGTCGCCCGGGTCGTCGAGCTCGAACTCGTCGATGCACAGCAGATCGGAGCCGCGGAACAGTTCGACGGTGTTCTGGTAGCCCAGCGCTCCGACCAGAGCGGTGTACTCGATGAACGAGCCGAAGTACTTCCGCCGCGCCGGCATCGCATGGTAGACGGCGGCGAGCAGGTGGGTCTTCCCGACACCGAACCCGCCGTCGAGGTAGACGCCGGGCCTCACATCGGGGCGCTTGGCGCGACGGAACAGACCTCCCTTGACCGGACCTGCGGCACCGGAGAACACGCCGAGAAGATCCTTCGCGTCCTGCTGCGACGGGAACGCCGGGTCAGCACGGTAGGTGTCGAACGCGGCGTCGGTGAACTGCGGCGGCGGAACCAGCGCGGCGACCATCTCGGCGCCGGTGAGCTGCGGGGTCCGCTCGGCCAGGTGGACGACGCCCGTGCGCGCGGCGGGGAGGGTCATGGGGATCCTGTGTCGGAGTCTTACAACGGGGCTGTGCTCGCGCGTCCGGGAATCTAGGGTCGGACACGACGGTTCAACCCTAACCGTCACCGAACGCGCCCCGACCCGGGCGCGGCAGCCGGGTCAGACACCTACCGCGTCCAGGAGCAGCCATGACCGTCGAGCACGACACCTCGTCCCCCAAGTTCGCCGAGTACGCCGAGCCCGGCCGCCTCGTGACGGGCGAGTGGCTTCACTCCCACCTGGGCGAGCCCGGTCTCGTGGTGGTCGAGTCCGACGAGGACGTCCTCCTCTACGAGACGGGTCACATCCCCGGAGCGGTCAAGGTCGACTGGCACACCGAGCTGAACGATCCCGTCGTGCGCGACTACATCGATGGGGCGGGGTTCGCCGCGCTCCTCAGCCGCAAGGGCATCGCGCGCGACGACACCGTGGTGATCTACGGCGACAAGAACAACTGGTGGGCGGCGTACGCGCTGTGGGTCTTCTCGCTCTTCGGTCACGCCGACGTGCGCCTGCTCGACGGCGGTCGCGACAAGTGGATCGCCGAAGGACGCCCCGTCACGACCGAGACGACGTCGCGCGAGCCCACGGACTACCCCGTCGTCGAGCGCGACGACAGCGTCCTGCGCGCGTACAAGGAGGACGTGCTCGCACACCTCGGCAAGGGCCCGCTGATCGACGTCCGCTCTCCCGAGGAGTACGACGGGTCGCGCACGTCCGCACCCGCCTACCCCGAGGAGGGGGCGTTGCGCGCCGGCCACATCCCCACCGCACGGAGCGTTCCGTGGGCGCGCGCCGTCGCGGACGACGGCGGCTTCAAGTCGCGAGCCGAACTCGACGCCCTCTACCGCGGCGAGGTCGGGCTCCAGGACGACGACAGCATCGTGGCGTACTGCCGCATCGGCGAGCGGTCGAGCCACACGTGGTTCGTGCTCAAGCACCTCCTGGGCTTCGGCGACGTGCGCAACTACGACGGGTCCTGGACCGAGTGGGGCAGCGCCGTGCGCGTTCCGATCGCGACGGGCGCGGAACCGGGAGACCTCTGAGCGGCACGCCCGAGGCATCCGCGGCATGGGACGATGGAGGGGATGAACGCCGTGCTGCCTGCGCGTCTCGCCGAGATCCGCGATGAGTTCCTGGAGCTGCCCGAGCCCGAGCGACTGCAGCTGCTGCTGGAGTACTCCCAGGAGCTCCCGCCGATCCCCGCCGAGTACGACGGGCATCCGGAGCTCTGCGAGCGGGTGCTGGAATGCCAGTCGCCGGTGTACATCGTTCTCGATGTCGACGCCGACGGCACCGTCGCGATGCACGCCACCGCACCGCCCGAGGCCCCCACGACGCGCGGCTTCGCGAGCATCCTCGCGCAGGGACTGACCGGACTCGCCGCCGACGAGGTGCTCGCCGTGCCGGCGGACTATCCGCAGACCCTCGGTCTCACGCGCGCGGTGTCACCACTGCGTCTGGCCGGCATGACGGGCATGCTCCTGCGGGCGCAGCGCCAGGTGCGCGAGAAGGCCCCGGCCTGAGTCACGCCTCGGGTGCGGCCAGGCCCTGCGCGGTGAGCCAGGAGCGGATCGTCTCGCTCCAGCGCGCCTGGTCGTAGTTCCACAGCTTGGTGTGCCGTGCGACGTCGAACACCTGCATCTGCACGAGGTCCGGGCGGGCGAGGACGAGATCGTGCGAAGCGTCCGACGGCACGAATCCGTCGTCGTCGCTGTGCAGGATGAGTATGGGATGCCGCAGCTCGCCGGCGCGAGCCACGACGTCGAGCTCGTCGAAGCGGATCGCGCCGCCGGACCGCGTGAGCGGTGCGGCCCACTCGGCCTGCAGGGCGCCGATCGCCAGCCCGCTGACCGCGTTGGGCACCTTCTGCAGTCTCGCCTGGTAGTCCAGCACGACCCGCCAGTCGATCACCGGCGACTCCAGCACGAGCCCCGCGACCACGTCGGCGTGGGCGGAGTTGAGCGCCAGCTGCAGGGCGATCGCGCCACCCATCGACCAGCCCATGACGATGACGCGCCGTGCGCCCCGGCGACGCGCGAAGCCGACGGCGGCATCGACGTCGCGCCACTCGGTCGCGCCGAGGGTGTAGGTGCCGGTGCGACTGCGCGGAGCCTCGCCGTCGTTGCGGTACGACACGACCAGCGACGTGATGCCGAGAGAGTGGAACACCGGCACCGCCCGGAGGCACTCCGCACGATTGGTGCCGCGGCCGTGCACCTGGATCACCCACGTCTCGCCGTCTCCGGCGGGGAAGAGCCACGCCGGACAGGGTCCGACGGTGGACCCGATCAGTTCGGGGGTGAAGTCGAGGTGGAGCTCTTCCGGCCGCTCGTAGTACCAGCCCGAGAACGCCGCCTCGGGAGAGAGACGGGCATCGGTGCCCACGTGCGTGAGAAGTTTGCGCTTGACGCTCGTCTCGTCTTCCGAGAGCACGGACCCGAGCTTGATGTACGCCGAGGTCCCCGTCGTGAACAGGCCGTACCTGCCGGGCAGCTCTGTGTCGGGCGTCCGTTCGAGCGTGATCGTCTGGGCCGCCGTGTCCAGCGCGAGGATGCGCGTGTCGGGCACACGGCGCGCGGGCGTCACGACGCGCCGTGCCATGCGCAGCGACCCGGCGGCGAGCATGCCGAGCACGGCCGCGAGCGCGAGGCTCAGGACCGTGACCGCTGCGCGGATTCCGGCGACGAGAGCAGGAGGCGTCGGCCGGGTGTCTGCGGGGCGGTTGGCGCCGCGCATCGCGGCGCGCCTGGAGTCGACCATCGAGGCCTCACTCTAGTCTGTCCGCGTGGCTGAGCATCGTCCTCCAGCAGCACCGACTTCGTTCGAGCAGGCGGCGGAGGCGGTGCGAGCGATGGAGTTCCGCGCCGACCTGGCGGTGCGAGAGATTCCAGCACCACAAGGGCTCGCGCCGAATGCGCTGGCGATCGCCGGCGACGTGCGGGCCGAAGCGGAGGGCGAGGACTCGCCGTACGGCACCGGGCGACTCGTCCTGCTCCACGACCCGGACGAACCTGCGCCGTGGAACGGCCCGTGGCGCATCGTGTGCTTCGCCCAGGCGCCCCTCGAACCCGAGATCGGCACCGATCCCCTGCTCGCAGATGTCGCGTGGGCGTGGCTGACCGACGCGCTGCAGTCGCGGCACGCGGGGTTCCATTCGGCCTCCGGCACGGCGACCAAGACGCTCTCCAAGGGCTTCGGAACGCTGGCCGATGAAGGCGACGGCGCGCAGATCGAGCTGCGGGCGTCGTGGTCCCCGGAGGGCGCGATCGCTCCGCACGTGGAAGCATGGGCAGAGTTGGTATGCATGCTGGCGGGACTCCCGCCGGGCTCGGAAGGGATCGCGATGCTGGATTCGCGCAGGTCGACGCGTGGCTGAGTACGTCGTCATCGAGGATGCCGCAGGCGCCGTCGATGCTGCGCGCGTGCTCGCGGAAGGCAGCGGCCCGGTCGCGGTGGACGTCGAGCGCGCCTCGGGCTTCCGGTACTCGCAGCGCGCGTACCTCGTGCAGGTGTTCCGGCGCGGCGCCGGGCTCTTCCTGTTCGATCCGCCGCCCATCGGCGACTTCGCCGCGCTCCAGGAGGCGATCGGCCGTGAGGAGTGGGTGCTGCACGCTGCGAGCCAGGACCTCCCGTCGCTGCGGGAGCTGAGCCTCGAGCCCGCGAGCATCTTCGACACCGAACTCGCCGCGCGCCTGCTCGGTCACGAGCGCGTCGGACTCGGCGCCGTCGTGGAGGACACCCTCGGCATCGCCCTGGCGAAAGCGCACTCCGCGTCGGACTGGTCGACGAGACCGCTCCCCCAGTCCTGGCTCGAATACGCCGCGCTCGACGTCGAGCATCTCGTCGACGTGCGCGACAAGCTCTTCGCCGAGCTCGAGGAGCAGGGCAAGACAGAGTTCGCGGCACAGGAGTTCCGTGCGGTCCTCGAGCGCGAGCCGAAGGCGCCCCGCGAGGAGCCGTGGCGGCGGCTGTCGGGCCTGCACACCGTGCGCGGCCGCAAGGCGCTCGCCGTCGCGCGCGAGCTGTGGACGGCACGCGAGGAGTTCGCACGCGAGCAGGATGTCGCGCCCGGCCGCCTGGTGCCCGACCGGGCGATCGTCGCCGCCGTGCTCGCCGACCCGAAGTCCAAGAGCGCCCTGGCCGCGGTCAAGGAGTTCACCGGGCGGGCGAGCCGGTCCCAGCTGGACCGGTGGTGGGCCGCCATCGAGGCCGGTCGCGCCGCGACGCAGCTGCCGTTGGAGAGGACGAGCGGCGGCGACACGCTGCCGCCGCCGCGCGCCTGGGCCGATCGCAATCCCGAGGCCGACGCGCGGCTGAAGGCTGCCCGGCCGGTGGTGGAGCGCCGCGCCGAAGAGCTGCGCATGCCCACGGAGAACCTGCTCACCCCCGACCTGCTGCGGCGCGTGGCGTGGTCGCCGCCCGATCCGGTGACCGCGGCATCGGTCCGCGAGGCCCTGTTGGCCCTTGGAGCGCGAGCCTGGCAGGTTGAGCAGACCGCACAGGGGATCGCTGATGCCTTTGTGGGTTCCGTGCAAGGGGTCTTGCAGGGGTCCGAAACGGCTTCGTAGGTTTCCCCCACTCGATTCTCCGCGGTCTGTCGCCGCTCCTAGGCTGGCGGCATCCCAACTTTTGGAGGCAGAGTGGCCGAGATCTCGGACGTCTTCTTCGTCGATGGAATGCGTACGCCCTTCGGGCGCGCCGGCGAAAAGGGCATGTACTGGAACACCCGCGCGGACGACCTCGCCGTCAAGGCGACGATCGGGCTCATGGAGCGCAACCCAGGTGTTCCCAAGGATCGCGTCGACGATGTCGCCATCGCGGCGACGAGTCAGACGGGCGACCAGGGACTGACCCTCGGCCGCAGCGTGGCGATCCTCGCGGGCCTCCCTCAGACGGTGCCGGGCTTCGCGATCGACCGCATGTGCGCCGGTGCGATGACGAGCGTCACCACGATGGCGGGCTCGATCGGTGTCGGCATGTACGACATCGCGCTCGCCGGCGGCGTCGAGCACATGGGCCACCACCCGATCGGCGGGAACGCCGACCCGAACCCGCGTTTCGTCGCCGAGAAGATGGTCGACCCCGGCGCGCTGAACATGGGCGTGACCGCGGAGCGGATCTTCGACCGATTCCCCCACCTGACGAAGGAACGCTCGGATCGCTACGGCATGCTGAGCCAGCAGAAGGTGCAGGCCGCGTACGACGCCGGCCGGATCCAGCCCGATCTCGTGCCCGTCGCGATCAAGGACGCCGACGGGTCGTGGGGCCTGGCCACCGAGGACGAGGGTCGCCGCCCCCAGACCACGATGGAAGACCTCGCGAACCTCAAGACGCCGTTCCGCCCGCACGGGCGCGTGACCGCGGGCACCTCGTCGCCCCTCACCGACGGCGCGACGATGTCGCTGCTCGCGGGCGGCGGCGCCGTCAAGGAGCTCGGCCTCCAGCCGAAGATGCGACTCGTCTCGTTCGCATTCGCCGGCGTGCAGCCCGAGATCATGGGCATCGGCCCGATCCCGTCGACCGAGAAGGCCCTCAAGAAGGCCGGTCTTTCGATCGACGACATCGGCCTGTTCGAGCTCAACGAGGCGTTCGCCATCCAGGTGATCTCGCTCCTCGACCACTTCGGCATCGCCGACGACGACCCGCGGGTGAACCCGTGGGGCGGCGCGATCGCGTTCGGGCACCCGCTCGCCGCGTCGGGCGTGCGTCTCATGATCCAGCTGGCGGCCCACTTCGCCGAGCGCCCCGATGTCCGCTACGGCCTCACCGCGATGTGCGTGGGCCTCGGTCAGGGCGGCTCGGTCATCTGGGAGAACCCGCACTACGACGGCAAGAAGCGCAAGTAAGGGCACGGCAGGAATGACGAACTACGAGAACATCGACTTCTCCCCCATTCAGGGCCTCGCCGACGACGAGGTGGTGACGCATTCGCGCGTGCGCGACATCCGTCTTCCGTCGGGCAAGGTGCTCGCCCTCATCACTCTCGACAACGGCCGTGACCACACGCGGCCCAACACGCTCGGGCCCGGGACGCTCACCGAGCTCGGCGAGACCCTCGACGCACTCCGCGCGCGGGTCTCGGCAGGCGAGATCCAGGCCGTCGGCATCACCGGCAAGCAGTACATCCTGGCCGCCGGCGCCGACCTGTCCGACATCTCGCGCGTCGGCTCGAAAGACAACGCCCGCCTCATCGCGCAGCTCGGCCACCACGTGCTCGGCAAGCTCTCGGAGCTCGGTGCGCCCTCGTTCGCCTTCGTCAACGGGCTCGCGCTCGGCGGCGGCCTCGAGATCGCGCTCAACAGCACGTACCGCACGGTGGATGCCTCGGCCGCGGCGATCGCGCTGCCCGAGGTCTTCCTCGGCATCATCCCGGGCTGGGGCGGCGCCTACCTCCTGCCGAACCTCATCGGCATCGAGAACGCGCTCGAGGTCGTCATCTCGAACCCGCTCAAGCAGAACCGGATGCTCAAGCCGCAGCAGGCGTTCGACTACGGCATCGTCGATGCGATCTTCCCCGCCGCGAACTACCTCGAGAACTCGCTCGCGTGGGCGGACGGGGTGCTCACCGGCAAGGTCAAGGTCGAGCGCAAGAACGAGCCGGGCAAGATCGAGCGGGCCGTCAAGTGGCCGGTCGCGATCAAGATGGCGCGCGGGATGCTCGAGTCGAAGATCGGCACCGTGCCGAAGTCGCCCTACGCCGCGCTCGAACTGCTCGAGAAGGCGAAGAGCGGCACCAGGGCCGAGGGTTTCGCACGCGAGGACGAGGCCCTCGCCGACCTCGTCGCGGGCGACCAGTTCGCGGCATCCATGTACGCGTTCGATCTGGTGCAGAAGCGCGCGAAGCGTCCCGTCGGCGCACCCGACAAGGAGCTCGCCAAGAAGGTCACCAAGGTCGGCATCATCGGCGCCGGCCTCATGGCCAGCCAGTTCGCGCTGCTGTTCGTGCGCAAGCTGCAGGTGCCGGTGCTCATCACCGACCTCGACCAGGACCGGGTCGACAAGGGCATCGCGTACATCCACGACGAGATCGCGAAGCTCGAGGCGAAGGGACGCCTCGACGGCGACACCGCCAACAAGCTGCGTGCCCTCGTCACCGGTACGACCGACAAGAGCCGCTACGCGGACTGCGACTTCGTCATCGAGGCGGTCTTCGAAGAGGTCGGCGTCAAGCAGCAGGTCTTCGGCGAGATCGAGCAGATCGTCGCGGAGGACGCGATCCTCGCCACCAACACGTCGTCGCTGTCGGTGGAAGAGATCGGCGCGAAGCTCGCCCACCCCGAGCGGCTCGTCGGCTTCCACTTCTTCAATCCGGTGGCCGTCATGCCCCTGATCGAGATCGTCAAGACGCCGCGCACCGCGGATGCCGCGCTCTCGACGGCGTTCGTCGTGGCGAAGAACCTCGGCAAGAACGCGGTCCTCACCGCCGACGCGCCGGGTTTCGTGGTCAATCGCCTGCTCGCGAAGGTCATGGGCGAGGCCGCGCGCGCGGTGTACGAGGGCACGCCGGTGGCGGCGGTCGAGAAGGCGTTCGCGCCGCTGGGCCTGCCGATGGGGCCGTTCCAGCTGATCGACCTGGTCGGCTGGAAGGTCGCGGCCCACGTGCAGGACACGATGGTGCGCGCCTTCCCGGACCGCTTCTACGCGAACGAGAACTTCCACGCGCTCGCGGAGCTTCCCGAGGTCGTCGAGAAAGACAAGGGCGGCCGCGTGACCGGCTGGACCAAGGCCGCCGAGAAGGTGCTGAAGCCCGCCGTGGCCTCCACTCCCGCGTCGGCCGACGAGATCCTCCGCCGCGTGCAGGACGGGCTCGCGCAGGAGATCAAGATCATGCTCGACGAGGGCGTGGTCCCCGAGGTGCAGGACATCGACCTGTGCCTCATCCTGGGCGCCGGCTGGCCCTTCATCGACGGCGGGGCATCGCCCTACCTCGACCGCGAGGGCGCGTCCGAGCGGGTCTTCGGCGACACGTTCCACCACCCGACGATCCGCGGCATCGGCTCATAGCGAGGCGGCGACGCCGTCGCGAAGGGCACGTCCTCCCGGAGGACGTGCCCTTCGTCGTAGGATCCGGCTATGCTCTGAACATGTTCAGTTCGGACGCTCCGATTCCCGGCCGCACTCCCACGAAGAGCGAGCGCACCCGCGCGCAGCTGCGCACCATCGCGCTCCGGTCGTTCCGGGAGCGCGGGTACGACGCCACCACGATCCGGCTCATCGCCCAGGAGGCCGGCGTCTCGGTCGGCACGACGAACTACCACTTCGCATCGAAGAACCACCTGGTGCAGGAGCTCTACCTCGACGTGCAGGAGCGCCATCGAGCCGCGGCAGAGCCCCGGCTCGAGGCAGCCACGGATCTCATCGAGCGGATCGGCGTCGTCTACGCCACGGGACTCGACCAGCTCACGCCGTTCCATGCGTCGGCGCCGGAGTTCCTGTCGGCGGCGATGTCGCCGCGATCGCCGATCAATCCGCTCGCCGAGGAGTCCGCGCCGGCACTCGAGATCGTCGAAGGACTCTTCCGTGAGGCCGTGGAGGGTGCGTCGGGGGCGCAACTGCCCGACGAGTTCCGCACGCTGCTCCCCCACGCGCTCGTGCTCGGCCACCTGCTGCTCGCCCTGTTCTGGGTCTACGACCGCACACCCGGGCAGCGGCGCACGAGGATGCTGCTCGATCGCGGCCTGCGGCTGCTGCGGCTCGCCCTGCCGCTGTCGCGCGTGCCCGGACTGCGGGGACCGCTCCGCGAGCTGCTGCAGCTCCTCGCGGAGGTGAAGGCATGAGCGGCGGCGACGAGGCGTCGCCCCGCACCGACGCTGAGCCCATGGCATTCACCGCCGACGAGTTCCTTCGGGGAATGGTCGCCGCGTGGCTCTGGTTCAATGTGCTCTTCGCGGCGGCGTTCGGGATCCTGCAGGCCCTGACGCAGTCGCCGATATGGGGCTCGTGGTGGTCGGGCGTCTTCGTGGTGCTCCTGTACGCGGTCCCGGTGGCGCTGATCGTGTCAGGCATTGTCACGCTGCTGTGCTGCGGAGCTGCGTGGGCCCTCGGGCGGATGCTGCGGCGTCGTCGTTCGCTCGTCCTGCACGCCGTCTGCTATGCGCTGCTCGGTGCGGCGATCGGTGCTCTCGTCGTGACGGTCTACCAGCTCGCGGTGCAGAGTCCGTGGGATCCGACCCACTGGCTCGCCGTCATCGTCCAAGCGTGCTCCGCAGCAGCTGTCGCCCTCGGATGGGGGTGGACCGTACGCCACTCCATACGCGTCGAGGCGGGACGCACGCGGAAAGCCCGCATCGACCGCGACGCGGCGGCGGAGGACGCGCTCTAGCGTCGCTCGTCTCGCGCGCGGGCGAGGTCCGGGAGCGTCGGGATCTCGGTCGTCTGCGCTCCCCGCGCGACCGGGATGCGGGTGCCGAGCACCTGGGCGACGACGTCCTGAGCGATCTTGGCCGGGGTGAGCCCGGCGTCTTCGAGGATCTGCTCGCGGCTCGCGTGATCGATGAACTCGTCGGGAAGCCCGAGCTCGTCGACGGCCGTGTCGACACCGGCTTCGCGCAGCACCTGACGCACGCGCGTGCCGATGCCGCCGACGCGGATGCCGTCCTCGATGGTGATGACGAGACGGTGGGATGCCGCGAGCTCGACGATCGACGGCCGCACCGGCACGACCCACCGCGGGTCGACGACGGTCGCGCCGATCCCCTGGGCACGCAGGCGGCCGGCCACATCGACGGCGATGTGCGCCATCGGACCGATGCCGACGAGCAGCACGTCCTGCGCGTCCGAGCGCAGCAGCACGTCGACCCCGTCGTCGAGTCGCTCGAGAGCGGGAAGCTCCGCGCTGACGCCGTTCTTCGGGAAGCGGATCACGGTCGGGCCGTCGTCGACGGACACGGCCTCGCGCAATTCCTCCCGCAGGCGCGGTTCGTCGCGCGGGACGGCGATGCGGATGTTCGGCACGAGCTGCAGCATCGCGAGATCCCAGATGCCGTGGTGGCTCGGGCCGTCGGGCCCTGTCACCCCGGCACGGTCCAGCACGAAGGTCACTCCCGCGCGGTGGAGCGCGACATCCATGAGCACCTGATCGAACGCGCGGTTCATGAACGTCGCATAGATCGCGACCACCGGGTGCAGGCCGCCGAAGGCCAGCCCGGCCGCGGACGCGACCGCGTGCTGCTCGGCGATGCCCACGTCGTACACCCGATCGGGGAAGCGCTGCGCGAAGGGGAGCAGTCCGGTCGGGCGCAGCATCGCGGCCGTCATCGCGATCACGTCGCCGTGCTCCTCGCCCACCGCGACGAGCTCGTCGGCGAACACGTCGGTCCAGGTGGTGTCGCCGCCGCTCGCGAGTGCTTCGCCGGTGACCGGATCGATCTTCCCGACGGCGTGGAACTGGTCGGCCTCGTCCTCGAGAGCCGGCGCATAGCCGCGGCCCTTCTCGGTGATGGCGTGGACGATCACCGGGGCGCCATATGCTTTCGCGAGCTCCAGCGTCTCGATGAGAACGGGCAGATCGTGCCCGTCCACCGGGCCCAGGTACTTGATGTCGAGGTTGGAGTACAGGGCCGCGTTGTTCGTGAAGCGCGACAGGAATCCGTGCGTGCCGCCGCGGACGCCGCGATACACCGCGCGCGCGGCGGGTCCGAGCTTGCGGAACAGCGTGTCGGAGCTGCGATGCAGCGTGCGGTACGAATCCGCGGTGCGCACGCGATTGAGATAGCGGGCCATGCCGCCGATGGTCGGCGCGTAGGAACGCCCGTTGTCGTTGACGACGATGATCAGATTGCGGTCGTTGTCGTCCGAGATGTTGTTGAGGGCCTCCCACGTCATGCCGCCGGTCAGCGCCCCGTCGCCGACGACGGCGACCACGTGCCGGTCCTTCCGGCCGGTGCGCGTGAGCGCGCGCGAGACGCCGTCCGCCCAGCTGAGCGAGCTCGAGGCGTGCGAGGACTCGACGACGTCGTGCGGGCTCTCGGATCGCTGGGGGTAGCCGGCCAGGCCGCCTCGCTGCCGCAGCCGCGCGAAGTCCTGCCGCCCCGTCAGGAGCTTGTGCACGTACGACTGGTGCCCGGTGTCGAAGATGAAGGGGTCGGACGGCGAGTCGAAGACCCGATGCAGCGCGATCGTGAGCTCGACGACTCCGAGGTTCGGGCCGAGATGACCACCGGTACGGGCCACGTTCTCGACCAGGAATCCGCGGATCTCGTCGGCGAGCCCCTCGAGCTGTTCGACGCTGAGGGAGTCGAGATCGCGGGGTCCGGTGATCGACGACAGCAGCGACATCCCCGCTCCTTTCCGGCCCCCGGGAGGGCCTAGCCAGTCTACCCGGGCCACGGAGAGGGGACCGGATGCCGCGGCATCCGGTCCCCGTGAATCCGCTGTCAGACCAGCGAGCGCAGCACGTACTGCAGGATGCCGCCGTTGCGGTAGTAGTCGGCCTCACCGGGCGTGTCGATGCGGACGACCGCGTCGAAGACGACGGTCTGCTTGCCCGCCGACGAGAACTCGCTGGGCTCCGCGGTGACCCGCACGGTCTTGGGCGTGACGCCCTCGTTCAGCTGCTCGAGCCCCTCGATCGAGACGATCTCGGTGCCGTCGAGGCCGAGGGACTTCCAGCTCTGACCGGCGGGGAACTGCAGCGGCACGACGCCCATGCCGATGAGGTTCGACCGGTGGATGCGCTCGAAGCTCTCGGTGATGACCGCCTTGACGCCCAGGAGGCTCGTGCCCTTGGCGGCCCAGTCGCGCGACGAGCCCGAACCGTACTCCTTGCCGCCGAAGACGACGAGCGGGGTGCCCTGCGCCTGGTAGTTCATGCTCGCGTCGTAGATGTACGACTGCGGGCCGCCCTCCTGCGTGAAGTCCCGCGTGTAGCCGCCCTCGACGATCTGGCCGTCGTTGACGGCCGCCACGAGCTCGTTCTTCAGGCGGATGTTCGCGAACGTACCGCGGATCATGACCTCGTGGTTGCCGCGGCGGGAGCCGTAGGAGTTGAAGTCCTTCTGCGCGACGCCGTGCTCGGTGAGGTACTGCGCGGCGGGGGTTCCCGCCTTGATGTTGCCGGCGGGCGAGATGTGGTCGGTGGTGACCGAGTCGCCCAGCGTCGCCATCACGCGCGCGCCGGTGATGTCCTGGACCGGAGTCAGCTCCATGGTCATGCCGTCGAAGTACGGTGCCTTGCGCACGTAGGTCGAGTGGTCATCCCACTCGAAGACGGGACCGGTCGGCGTCGGCAGGTTCTTCCAGCGCTCGTCACCCTCGAACACGGTGGCGTACTGCTTGGTGAACATGTCCTCGCTGATCGACGAGTCGATGGTGGCCTGGACCTCCGCCGCGTCGGGCCAGATGTCCTTCAAGAAGACGTCGTTGCCGTCCTGGTCCTGGCCCAGCGGGTCGGTCTCGAAGTCGAAGTGCATCGAGCCGGCGAGCGAGTACGCGATCACCAGCGGCGGGCTCGCGAGGTAGTTCATCTTCACGTCGGGGTTGATGCGCCCCTCGAAGTTGCGATTGCCCGAGAGGACCGCCGTGACGGCGAGGTCGTTCTGCTGCACGGCGGCAGAGACCTCCTCGATCAGCGGGCCCGAGTTGCCGATGCAGGTCGTGCAGCCGTAGCCCACGGTGTAGAACCCGAGATCCTCGAGATCCTTGGTCAGCCCGGCCCGCTCGTAGTAGTCGGTGACGACCTTGGATCCCGGTGCGAGCGTGGTCTTCACCCACGGCTTCGCCTTGAGCCCCTTCTTCACCGCGTTGCGGGCGAGAAGTCCGGCCGCCAGCATCACGGACGGGTTGGAGGTGTTCGTGCACGACGTGATCGCCGCGATCGTGACGGCGCCGTTGTCGATGGTGTACGGGCTGCCGTCCTCCGGCGTGACCGTGACGGGCTTGGACGCTGCGGCAGGTCCGCCGCTGGCGATGTGCACCGTGCGGGTGACGGGCTCCTCCTCACCGGGAACCGCGCCCGGGTCCGACGCCGGGAAGGAGTGCTTCGACTCCAGGTCGACGATCGAGGTGGACTCGGTGGCGTTGGCGTAGTTGAGGATGTCCTGCTCGAACTGCGACTTGGCATCGGACAGCCGGATCCGGTCCTGCGGGCGCTTCGGACCGGCGATGGAGGGCACGACGGTCGACAGATCCAGCTCCATGTACTCGCTGAACACCGGCTCGACCGCGGGGTCGTGCCACAGGCGCTGTTCCTTCGCGTACGCCTCGACGAGGGCGAGGCTCTGCTCGCTCCGGCCCGTCAGACGGAGGTAGGCGATGGTGACGTCGTCGATGGGGAAGATCGCGGCGGTCGAGCCGAACTCGGGGCTCATGTTGCCGATCGTCGCCCGGTTCGCCAGCGGGACCGACGCGACGCCCTCGCCGTAGAACTCGACGAACTTGCCGACGACGCCGTGCTGGCGCAGCATGTCGGTGATCGTGAGCACGACGTCGGTCGCGGTCACGCCGGCCGGGATCTCGCCGGTGAGCTTGAAGCCCACGACGCGCGGGATGAGCATCGAGACCGGCTGGCCGAGCATGGCCGCCTCGGCCTCGATGCCGCCGACGCCCCACCCGAGCACGCCGAGGCCGTTGACCATGGTGGTGTGCGAGTCGGTGCCGACGCACGTGTCGGGGTAGGCGCGCAGCACGCTCTCGCCGGTGGCCGGGCTGGTCGAGACCCGGTCGTAGACCACCTTGGCCAGGTGCTCGATGTTCACCTGGTGCACGATTCCGGTGCCCGGGGGCACGACCTTGAAGTCGTTGAAGGCGGTCTGGCCCCAGCGGAGGAACTGGTACCGCTCGCCGTTGCGCTCGTATTCGATCTCGACGTTGCGCTCGAGGGCGTCCTCGCGGCCGAACAGGTCGGCGATGACGGAGTGGTCGATGACCATCTCGGCGGGCGAGAGCGGGTTGATGCGGTTCGGGTCGCCGCCGAGCGCGGTGACCGCCTCGCGCATCGTCGCGAGGTCGACGATGCAGGGCACGCCGGTGAAGTCCTGCATCACGACGCGCGCGGGCGTGAACTGGATCTCGGTGTCGGGCTGGGCATCCGGATCCCACGAGCCGAGCGCCTGGATCTGCTCCTTCGTCACGTTCGCGCCGTCCTCGGTGCGAAGCAGGTTCTCGAGCAGCACCTTCAGGCTGAACGGAAGCTTCTCGTAGCCTTCGACGGTGTCGATGCGGAAGATCTCGTAGTCGGTGCTGCCGACCGTCAGGGTGCTCTTGGCACCGAAGCTGTCAACCGTGGACACGTCTGTCTCCTTCGTCGGCGGCGGGAGCGGGCCGGGAGCCCGGCATCCCCATCTTCCCCCGCTCCGGGGCCCTCGGCTAGTGAGGCCAACCTAATCGCAGCAGGGAGAATTTATCTCGATATCAAGATAAATGTATCACTTCTGCGGCGCAGGATAGAGCGCACGCACGGCGAGCCACGTGACCGCGACGAGCGGCGCGAACAGCGGGAGACCCATTACGAGCTTGAGCGTGCCGAGGGCGGTCACGTCACCCGCGAAGTACAGCGGCAGCTGCACGAGGAGCCGAGCGGCGAACAGCCCGGCCCACGCGATCGACAGCCAGAAGAACGCCCGGCGCTTGCGCTTGTCGGTGCGCCAGCGCGTCCCCTCCCCCATCAGGAAGCCGACGGCGAGCCCGATCAACGGCCAGCCGACCAGCGCCGAGACCAGGAAGGCGGTGCCGTAGACGCCGTTGGTGAGGAAGCCCCAGACGAAGTTGTCTTCGGCACGTCCCGTCCACAGCGCGAGTGCGGCGGCGGCGACGGTCGCGATCAGCCCGCCGAGAGCCGCGCTGACGGGCTGCCGCTGCACGAGGCGCACGATCGTGAATACCGCGGCGAGACCCACCGAGACGCCGAGCGAGAGCACCAGCTCACGGGTGAACGTGAACAGGAGCACGAACGCGAGGCTCGGGAGGACGGATTCGAGGATGCCGCGCCAGCCGCCCATCGCGGACCACACGACGTGCCTCGTGCTCTTCCCCTCGGCCGGGTCCAGTCCCGCACGGCGGGCGGCGCTGCCCAGCGCCGCGCCCAGGACGTCCGGCGCGCTGGGCTCGGCCGCAGGCGGCGTGAGCGGGGCGGATGCCGCGTCCGAGGCATCCGCCCCGTTCTCGGCCCCGCCGGGTCGGGCGTCGTCGCTCATGCGACGCCGGGAGTCGCGGGCATGCGCAGCGGGATGAGGTCGCGCGGAGGCATCGGCGAGCCTCCGCGCACCACCACGATCGAGCGGAACAGCTCCTCGACCTTCGCGGCGGCCTCGACGTCGCTCGTCGCGGCACCGCCGATCACGCCGCGGAGGAACCAGCGGGGTCCGTCGACCCCGACGAAGCGGGCGAGCCGCTTCCCCGCCGTGCCTTCGGGCCCGGCGACGACAGGCACCTCGGCGAGCAGCTCGGGACCGAGCGGACCCTCGCGCTCCTCGACGCGCCCGCCCTGCTGGCGGACCTGCTGGCGGATCTGCTCGCGCGTCTCGTCCCACAGGCCCGCCGAGCGCGGCGCCGCGAACGGCTGCACCTGCAGCGTCGAGCCGGCGTAGTCGAGACCCACCGCGACGATGCGCTTGGTCTGCTCCTCCACCTCGAGGCGCAGGTTGAGTCCCTCGCGAGGCAGGATCTTGATGCCGCCGAGGTCGATGTAGGGCCGGACCGGGTTCGCCTCGGATTCGTCGAAGGGTCCGTCGGTCTCGCGGTCGAGGGGCGCGACCTTGCGCGGCCCGTCTGCGGAGGTGGGGTCGGTCATGCGAGGATTCCGTCCTTGTCGTGCTTCTGGTAGCCGGTCGAGCCGAAGCCGCCCTCGCCCCGGGCGCTGTCGGGGAGCGCCTCCACGGGGATGAAGCGGGCACGCGGCACCGGCATGACGATGAGCTGGGCGATGCGGTCCCCGACGGCGATGTCATGCGCATGCTCGGGGTCGGTGTTCAGGAGGATGACCTTGATCTCGCCGCGGTAGCCGGCGTCGACGGTGCCGGGGGCGTTCACCACGGTGATGCCGTGCTTGGCGGCCAGGCCGCTGCGCGGGACCACGAAAGCGACGTAGCCGTCGGGCAGTGCGATCCGCACGCCGGTGCCCACCATCGCGCGACGGCCGGGCTCCAGGCGCACCGCCTCCGCGGCGACGAGGTCGGCGCCGGCGTCCCCGGGGTGCGCGTACACCGGAACGTCGGGGGAGATAATGGGGACGTCCACCGTTTCAGTCACCCAACGAGGGTAATGCAGAAGACAGCGCGCAGTACCAGGGCGGCGAACGCCCGGACACCCGGCTATCGAGAGCGGCTCGGGCCCTCCCTGTGGATCCTCGTCGCGGCCGCCGTCGCCGCCCCGATGGCGGCTCTCGTGTTCACCCCCGTCGACGCGACCGCCGCGCTGCTCGTCGGCGGAGCCGTCGGCGTCCTCGCGATCGCGCTGCTGGTCGCCGCGGCGCCCGTCGTCGCCGTCCGTGACGGTGAGCTGCGGGCCGGACGCGCTCACATCGACGTCCGCCATCTCGGCGACCCGCAGGTCCACGTGGGCGATGACGCGCGGCACGCGCGAGGAGCCGGGCTGGACCCGCGTTCGTGGCATCTCATCCGGGGAGGGATCGACGGAGTGGTCGTGATCCCGCTGACCGACCCGGACGATCCGACGACCGCGTGGGTGATCTCCTCGCGGACGCCGGACCGGCTCGCTGCCGCGGTGCGGCAGGCTCAGGCTACGCGGAGCACTCCGAGCAGATAGGCCCGTCGGCGGTGTCGTGGTCGAGCTGCGAACGGTGCTTCACGAGGAAGCAGTTCGAACAGGTGAACTCATCCTCCTGAGGCGGCAGCACGACGACGTCGAGCTCGAGGTCCGACAGGTCGGCTCCCGGCAGCTCGAAGCCGGACGGGTTGTCGGCGTCCTCCACATCGACCGAGCCCGAGAGCTTGTCGGGAACGCGCTCCTTGAGAGCCTCGATCGACTCGCTGTCGTCCTCGGTCTTACGGGGGGCGTCGTAATCGGTGGCCATTCGTGAAGATCTCAACTTCCGGGTATCGCGGGATGCGCTCGCCCTTGCGGGCGGCGATAGTTTGCACGACCGCATCCCTTTTGGCAAATGCGATCTGGACGGGCCGCGGCGTGCGTTCCCGTGAAACTCGCGGCACGCGCCGGATATTCCCGGCGCACGCGATCCGCTGTGACACCATGGGGCGCACAGGCAGGATCGACAGCCATGAGCCCGGCGGGACCCACGCAGCCATGTGCCGGGCTGGAAAAGCGGAGGCGTTCGCATGGAACAGCTCAAGGTCATCGGCACCGAGGACGACAAGCTCATCCTGGCGACCGAGTCCGGAGACAGATTCGCGCTCGACGTCGACGACGTGCTGCGTGCCGAGCTTCGCAAGGCGCGCCGCGACCGCGACGGCGACGCGCAGGGCCCGCGGCCGAGTCCCCGAGAGATCCAGTCGCACATCCGTGCCGGCCTGTCGGCGCAGGAGGTCGCCGAGCTCCTGGGCGCCCGCGTCGAGGACGTCGTCCGCTTCGAGGGCCCGGTCCTCGCCGAGCGCGAGCACATCGTCGGACAGGCACTCGCGGTGCCCGTGCTGCTCGGCGGCGAGTTCGACGGCGACGGGCACGCGACGTTCGGCTCCGCCGTGCGCGCGAAGCTCGCCGAAGCGGGAGCCATCGGCGAACGGTGGACGAGCTGGAAGGAGCCGACGGGCTGGATCATCAAGCTCGAGTTCGCTGCCAACGACGTCGACCACGACGCGCGGTGGGGCTTCGACCCGCGCCGCTCGACGCTCTCGCCGCTGAACAACGACGCCGTCCAGCTCTCGCGTCAGGGCTCCCTGCCGGAAGGGCTCATCCCCCGGCTCCGCGCGCTCGAGGTGGTGCCTGCCAAGGACGACTCCCGCTTCGACAGCGGCGCCTTCGGGCCCCGTCATCTCCCCGACGCCGACCTCGAGTCCCCCGACCTGCCGGCGCCTGCTGCGCCGGCGGTGCAGCAGGCCGCGATCAAGCGCGCCGACGAGCCGATCGTGACGTCGGCTGAGACCGCCGACCTGCTCGAAGCGCTGCGACGCCGGCGAGGGCAGCGCGAGCCGCTGCCGGGCGCCGACGAGACCGCCGCACCGGCGCGCGGCTCGGCTCCCGTCGCGCTCTTCGACGCTCTCGAGCCCGGGTACGACGACGCACCGGCCGAGGAGCCGCAGCCCGAGCCGGCCGACTACCAGCCGTCGGCGCCGGCGGTCGCGGAGGCGGGTCGCCGCAAGGGGCGCACCTCGATGCCGTCGTGGGACGAGATCGTCTTCGGGGCGCGCACCGACGACTGACCGCGGCGACCAGCCCGACGGATCAGGCGAACGCCCCGAGGCGGATCAGCGGGACGATGCGCTCCTCGTCGGTGAGCGAGCCGTGCTGCCCGACCATCTTCTGCGGAGCCTTGTCGCTCAGCCGGTCGTCGTAGTACGCGATCCCGGCCCGCGGTGCGACCACCACGTCGCCGATCCGCTCGGCGACCTCCGGATGGACGACCCCCATCAGCCCGGACTCCGCGATCTCACGGCGCGAGAGCACCCACGAGCGCGCCCCCTCGGCGTCCCGCCACCGCGCGAGCACCGCATCGGCGGCGCCCGGTTCGGTGTAGAGATGCAGCATCCGCGGCTCACCGCCGAGGAGGTGCACGCCGTCCAGGAGCGGATCCCCGTCGGCGAGCAGAACGTGTCGATGGCGGGGGACGTCGATCATGCCGTGGTCGCTGGTCACGAGGACGCCGGTCCCGGGTGCGAGGGCCGACGAGAGGCTGCGGGCCGCGGCATCCACCCGTTCCAGCATCGCGACCCAGTCGTCCGACTCCCAGCCGCGCTTGTGCCCGATGCTGTCGAGATCGGGGGCGTAGAGGTACGTGAGGGATCCCGGATGCCGCGCCGCGAGGTCGGCGGCGATGCGCACGCGTTCATCGAGGTCGTCGGAGCCGTGGAACTCGGCCTCGCCGAGAGTCACCGCGGTGAATCCCGTGCCCTCGTACTCCCGGCGCGACACCGTGAAGAACGGCCTGCCGAGCGT
Organism: Microbacterium cremeum; assembly: GCF_015277855.1. Classification (NCBI taxonomy): domain Bacteria; kingdom Bacillati; phylum Actinomycetota; class Actinomycetes; order Micrococcales; family Microbacteriaceae; genus Microbacterium; species Microbacterium cremeum. The sequence goes on along the minus strand of NZ_CP063812.1, from coordinate 1,905,795 downwards.
GGCGGACAGGGGCTGTGCGCGCTGGAACGTCCGCGGCAGGCCGTCGGTCTCCCAGCCGCGGAGCTGGTTGACCACCGCATCGGTGCCCGGAACCCGCGCACGGTAGCCGACGATGCCGTGCTGACCGGGCATGGTGCCGGTGAGCAGGCTCGTGAGCGCCGCGGCCGTCGTCGACGGGAAGACCGTGCGAGCGGCGTCCTTCTTCGTGCGCGCGTCCGCGAGGAAGCGCGCATGCCCCGCCCGCGCAGACAGGTTGTGCGCTCCCAGGCCGTCCAGCACCCACACGATCGCACTCGTCGCCGGTGCGAGCCAGTCCGAGCGACCGTCGAGCGCCGCCGACATCTCGGGCACGACACGGGCCAGGCTCCGGGCGCGGGGCGGGTCCACGGGTAGGCTGAAGGACATCGGGGCCAGTCTCGCACACCGCTGAACGGCCTCTCCGCTCCGCCGTCACCCGAGGCTTCACACGTCTATGCCCGCTTCCCGCACCGACTCCGCATCCGCCGACCACGGCCGTATCGAGGACGTCGACGTCTCGTCCGAGATGCAGACGTCGTTCCTCGAGTACGCGTACTCGGTCATCTACTCCCGTGCGCTGCCCGATGCGCGCGACGGTCTGAAGCCCGTGCAGCGGCGCATCCTGTTCCAGATGTCCGACATGGGCCTGCGGCCCGACCGCGGCCACGTCAAGAGCGCCCGCGTCGTCGGCGAGGTCATGGGCAAGCTCCACCCGCACGGCGATGCACCCATCTACGACGCGCTCGTGCGCCTCGCGCAGCCGTTCTCGCTGCGCGTCCCGCTCGTCGACGGCCACGGCAACTTCGGCTCACTCGACGACGGTCCCGCCGCTCCCCGGTACACCGAGGCCCGGCTCGCCGCCGCCGCGCTCGCGCTCACCGAGAACCTCGACGAAGACGTCGTGGACTTCATCCCGAACTACGACGGACAGTTCCAGCAGCCGGAGGTGCTGCCGGCGGCGTTCCCGAACCTGCTGGTCAACGGCACGACGGGAATCGCGGTCGGCATGGCCACGAACATGGCACCGCACAACCTCATCGAGGTCGTCGGGGCCGCGACCCACCTGCTCGAGAACCCCGAAGCCACCGTCGAAGACCTCATGGAGTTCGTGCCCGGCCCCGACCTGCCCGGCGGCGGGATCATCGTCGGCGTCGACGGCATCAAGGACGCCTATACGACCGGCCGCGGCAGCTTCCGCACCCGCGCGAAAGTCTCGATCGAGTCGCTGGGCCCGCGCCGCACCGGCCTCGTCGTCACCGAGCTGCCGTACCTGGTCGGCCCGGAGCGCGTGATCGAGAAGATCAAGGACGCGGTCAACGCGAAGAAGCTCCAGGGGATCTCGGACGTCACCGATCTCACAGACCGTCACAACGGATTGCGCCTGGTCATCGGGATCAAGACCGGGTTCGACCCGCAGGCCGTCCTCGACCACCTCTACCGGCTGACCCCCCTCGAGGACTCGTTCAGCATCAACAACGTCGCCCTCGTCGAGGGGCAGCCGCAGACGCTCGGACTCCGCGAGCTGCTGCGCGTCTACCTCGACCACCGCATCAGCGTCGTCACCCGGCGCAGCCGGCACCGGCTCAACCGGCGCAAAGAGCGTCTGCACCTGGTCGAGGGCCTCCTCATCGCCATCCTCGACATCGACGAGGTCATCCAGGTCATCCGCGCCTCCGACGACGGCGAGCAGGCGCGTGGGCGACTCATCGACGTGTTCGACCTCTCGGAGGCCCAAGCCGAGTACATCCTCGAACTGCGGCTGCGGCGCCTCACGAAGTTCTCGCGCATCGAGCTCGAGACCGAGCGCGACAACCTCAAAGCCGAGATCGCCCAGCTCGAAGAGCTGCTGGCGAGCGACGTGCTGCTGCGTGCGCAGGTGGCACGCGAGCTCGACGCGGCGGCCGAGGCGTTCGGAACCCCCCGGCGCACGCTGCTGCTGAACGGCGGACCGGTCGTGCCCCGATCGCGGGCGGCCGCTGCGGCCGCAGACCTGCAGATCGCGGACGAACCGTGCCGGGTGTTCCTCTCGGCGACCGGGCGCATGGTCCGTGCCGCCCTTCGGCCGGCGCAGGAGTCGGGTTCCGAGGATCCCGGCGGTGGCATCGTGCCGCCGGCGCGACGCTCCAAGCACGACGCCATCCGGTCGGCCGTGGATGCGACGACCCGAGGCGATCTCGGCGCCATCACCAGCGCGGGGCGCCTGGTGCGGTTCTCCCCCGTCGACCTTCCCTCCGTGCCCGGCAACTCCGTCCAGCTCGCGGCCGGTACGCGCGCCGACCAGTACCTGGGCCTGAGCGGCGGTGAACACGTCGTGGCACTGGTGCCGCTGACGGATGCCCCGCCCGTCGCGATCGGAACGCTGCAGGGCATCGTCAAGCGCGTCGCGGCGACTGAGCTCGGGACCAAGCACGACATCGAGATCATCGCGCTGAAGGACGGCGATCGCGTGGTGGGCGCCGCCCCCGCTTCGGACGGCGCCGAGCTGGTGTTCGTCGCCAGTGACGCGCAACTGCTGCGCTTCGACGCGTCGTCGGTGCGCCCGCAGGGGCGTTCGGCGGGCGGCATGGCCGGCATCCGGCTGAGCGACGGGGCGCACGTCGTCTCGTTCGACGTCGTCGGGCCCTCGGAGTTCGACGCGGTCGTGGTGACCGTGGCCGGCTCAACGACCGCGCTCGCCGGCACCGACGCCGGCAGCGCCAAGGTGTCGCTCTTCAGCGAGTTCCCGGCGAAGGGCCGCGCGACCGGCGGGGTGCGGGCGCAGCGCTTCTTGAAGGGCGAGGACGCCGTGACGGTCGCCTGGGTGGGCACCGAGCCGCGTGCGGTCGGCACGGACGGGTCCGTTCGCGCGCTTCCCGCCTCCGGTGCCAAGCGCGACGCGTCGGGCGCAGCGCTGGACGGCGTGATCGGCTCGGTCGGCACCGGCGTGCGCTGACGCAGCGAGACGAAACGCGTGGGACTCGCGTCGGCTAGGTTTCGACTCGCTCCGCTCGCTCAACCTTGAGCCGGTGCGCGTCAACGCTCCTTCGTCGCATTGACCCGCACCGACTCAAGCGTCGATGCGCTCGCGTCCGAGGCGGTCGCTGGAGTCGATGATGAACTCCTTGCGCGGGGCGACGTCGTTGCCCATGAGCAGTTCGAAGACGGATGCCGCAGCCTCGGCATCCGTCATCCGCACGCGGCGCAGCGTGCGGCCGGCGCGATCCATCGTCGTCGTCGCCAGCTGATCCGCGTCCATCTCGCCGAGGCCCTTGTAGCGCTGGATCGGTTCCTGCCACCGCTTGCCGGCCTTGGTCAGCTTGGCCAGAAGACCGTGCAGCTCCTGCTCGGAGTACGTGTAGATCGTCTCGTTCGGCTTGGAGCCGGGGTTCATGACGACAACCCGGTGCAGCGGCGGGACGGCGGCGAATACGCGGCCGTCCTCGATGAGCGGGCGCATGTAGCGGAAGAAGAGCGTGAGCAGCAGCGTGCGGATGTGCGCGCCGTCCACGTCGGCATCGCTCATCAGGATGATCTTGCCGTATCGGGCGGTGTCGAGGTCGAACGACCGGCCAGAGCCGGCACCGATGACCTGGATGATCGCGGCGCATTCGGCGTTCGAGAGCATGTCGCTGATCGACGCCTTCTGCACGTTGAGGATCTTGCCCCGGATCGGCAGCAGTGCCTGGAACTCGCTGTTGCGCGCGAGCTTGGCGGTGCCGAGCGCCGAATCGCCCTCGACGATGAACAGCTCGGACTCGGCGACGTCGTTCGATCGGCAGTCGGCGAGCTTGGCCGGCAGCGACGACGACTCGAGGGCGTTCTTGCGCCGCTGCGTCTCTTTGTGCGTCCGCGCCGAGATGCGCGCCTTCATCTCGGAGACGACCTTGTCGAGCAGCAGCGACGTGTGCGCCTTGTCGTCGCGCTTGGTGGAGGTGAACCGCGCCGTCAGCTCGCGCGTGACGACGTTGGCGACGATCTGTCGAACCGCCGGAGTGCCGAGGATCTCCTTCGTCTGCCCCTCGAACTGAGGCTCGGCCAGTCGCACGGTCAGGACGGCGGTCAGGCCCGCGAGGATGTCGTCCTTCTCGAGCTTGTCGTTGCCGACCTTGAGACGGCGCGCGTTCTGCTCGATCTGCGTGCGGAGCACCTTCATGAGCGCCTGTTCGAAGCCCTGCTGGTGCGTCCCGCCCTTGGGGGTGGCGATGATGTTGACGAACGACCGCGACACCGTCTCGTAGCCGGTCCCCCAGCGCACGGCGACATCGACATGACACTCGCGCTCGACCTCGGTGGGGATCATCGCACCGGTCGGCTGCAGCACGGGCACCGTCTCGGTGAACGTCCCCGAGCCGGTGAGGCGCCACGTGTCGGTCACGGCGGCATCGGGAGCGAGGAACTCCGCGAACTCCGAGATGCCGCCGTCGAAGCGGTAGCTCGTCTCGACCGGGGCGCCGGTCTCGGCGGTCGACGCCGGGCGCTCATCGCGGATCACGATCTCGAGTCCAGGCACGAGGAAGGCGGTCTGCCGCGCGCGCTGCTCGAGTTCCTGGAGGTTGAACGCGGCGTCCTTCGTGAAGATCTGGCGGTCCGCCCAGTACCGGATACGTGTGCCGGACACGCCCTTCGGAGCGCGACCCACGACGCGCAGCTCGCTGCGATCCTCGAACGGCGTGAAGGCGGAGTCGGGGCTTCCGTTGGAGAACACGCCCGGCTCGCCGCGATGGAACGACATCGCCCACGTCTTGCCGCCGCGATCGACTTCGACGTCGAGGCGCTCCGAGAGAGCGTTGACGACGGATGCGCCGACACCATGCAGGCCGCCGGACGCGGCATACGAGCCGCCGCCGAACTTGCCGCCCGCGTGCAGTTTGGTGAACACGACCTCCACGCCCGAGAGCCCGGTGCGGGGTTCGATGTCGACGGGGATGCCGCGCGCACGGTCGCGGACCTCGACGCTGCCGTCGGTGTGCAGCACGATGTCGATGCGGCTGCCGTGGCCCCCGAGCGCCTCGTCGACGGAGTTGTCGATGATCTCCCAGAGGCAGTGCATGAGGCCGCGGGAGTCGGTCGAGCCGATGTACATTCCAGGCCGCTTGCGGACCGCCTCGAGGCCCTCGAGCACCTGGAGATGATGGGCGGAATACTCGGCGGTCACAATCTCCCATCGTAATCGCGAGCCTGCCCGGCGCAGGGTCGACACGCTCCCGAGGACCCGGGGCGTACGCGCTCAGCGAAATGTGCTCGGTTCGCGGCATTCTCGCATCGTGGCCGTGGTTGTATTTCATGACCGCAATGGAGTTCTACGCATACGAGGAGGGAACGAGATGACCACGCTTTCGACACCCACGGAGAACGCCGCCGTCCTCGAGTACCGCCTCACGGCGATGGACCGGTGCGACTCGTGCGGGGCTCAGGCCTATATCGCGGCCGAGGTCAATGGCAGCGAACTGCTGTTCTGCGCCCACCACGGCCGCAAATACGAAGAGAAGCTGCGTACCATCGCCACGTCGTGGCACGACGAGACCGAGCGACTTCAGGCCTGACCGCAGGCCGTGGCGGCGCCCATCCGGATCATCCGGTGGGCGCCGTTCTCGTTGTCAGCCCGAATAGACGCGCGGGATCAGCGGAGACACGCGCAGCAGCGGCTCCTCGCCGACAGTGCCCGCTGCTTCGCCGAGATCAGTGGTACTCGGCACGCCCTCGCCGGGCGCGCCGAAGATCATCACGTCGTCGCCGACGTGAGCGCCGTCCCACGCCTCGACGTCGGCATCGAACGGCCCGACGCGCAGCAGGAGGCGCGGCCCGGCGGGGGTCGCGACCTGAACGCGGCCGGCGAGCGTGGAGAGCACGCCGTCCGCCGCGCCGACGTCGATCGTCGCCCGGCCCGGGCTCACGCCCACGACTCGCGCGGCCAGCGTCGCGATCGGCTCGATCCCCGCCAGCTCCGGACCCTCCGCAGAGCGGACGCCGTAGCAGAACGCTCCGACTCGCACGAGGTCGTACCGGAATTCCGGTCGATGCCAGGCCGCGGCACTGGCAGCGAGGTGCCGGACATCGGGGTCGAGCCCGGCAGCGCGCGCGCGGTCCACGGCCGCGTCGAACACGGCGCGTGAGGTGTCGTCCTCGGCGTCGCTGGCCTCGGCGATGTGGCTCCAGATCCCGGCGACGCGGATCCGTCCGGCCCGCTGCAACTCGACAGCCCGCGCCACGACTTCGGGCCAGTCCTCGGGGCGCACGCCGTTGCGATGCAGCCCGGTGTCGACCTTCAGATGCACCGTCGCGGGCAGCCCGATGACGGACGACGCCGTCGAGACACGCTCCAGGTACGTCGCGTCGCCGATCCCGAGCTCCAGACCGGCCCGCAGCGCCTCCTCGGTCTCGTCGGCGCCGAGGGTGAGCCAGACGAAGACACGCGCCCGCTCCCCTGCGATCTGCTTGGCGCGCAGGGCGCTCGCAGGATCCAGTGCGCCGAACCACGTCGCGCCGGCCTCGAGGGCCGCCGTCACGATCGCGTCGACCCCGAGCGCATACGCGTCGTCTTTCACGACCACGAGCACCTCGGCCGGTGCCATGCGCGCCCGGACGACGCGGACGTTGCGCCGGAAGCGGTCGAGGTCGACCCGCAGCTCCGCGGTCATGCGGTCACCTCACGAGCGGTGTGCAGGCCGACCGCGGCCACGAGCTCGAGCTCGGTGAGCCCGGTCGCCCGCGCCCACGTCGCCGCGGCATCGGGGTGGTCCGGACCCAGGAAGACGGCTCGATCTCCCGGCGCGACGTCTGCGTCCTCGAGGTCGACCACGCAGACGTCCATCGCCACACGACCGATGATGGGCAGCTCGGCTCCGCCGATGCGCACCATCGCGCGACCGCCGATCGCGCGTGCCACGCCGTGGGCATAGCCGCCGGAGACGAGCGCGACACGGGTGTCCCGCTCGGCGCGATGGAGATAGCCGTACGAGACTCCCTCTCCCGCGAACAGCGGCTTGATCGAGAGGACCGGACCGGTGAGCGCGAGCGCCGGCGTACCGCGCCCCTCGAGTCCGAAGACGGCCTCGAGGGCGAGGACATCGCGGCCATGCCGGTCCGCAGCAGAGTCGGCGTCGGACAGGACGTACGCGGCTCCCGCCTCGAGTGCGGCGTCGGCGACGAGCCGGGCGCCGTGTCCGCATGCGTCCCGTCGCACGTCGACGGCGGCTGAGGGGTGCTCCCGCAGCGCGGCGCGGACGTTCGCCACGACGGCGGCGCGCGACACGCGCACGAGGGGCGCGCTCGCGCGCGGCTCGGCCACGATCATGCGTCCCAGCCTAGGTCGGCAGTGCCGGGAGTCCGCGGAGGCGTCATACGCCCATCGAGTTGAACACCTTGCCCGCGCGAGCCAGGATCGCCTCGCGGGCGCCGGCTGCGAGGCGGTCGATCTCGGCGTGCGCCTCGCCGGTGCGGTACTCGACGCCGCGGCGCGAGGCGGCGGCGCTCAGGAGCACGTCGGTCAGCTGCGGGTTGAGGGGCAGCACCGGGCCCTGGACGTTCAAGGCGTACGCGTCGCCGCGCCGCACGCCCTCGCCGCGACCCTGGGTGCGCGCGAACGATCCCTTGCCGGCCGTGACGACACCGTACTCGACGGCACCGTCGCCGAGCGTCCAGTCCGATGCGTGGTCCTCGAAGCCGACGAGGCGCCCGTGCTCGGTGTCGGCGACGACGTAGCCCACGCGACGGTCGCGGACCCGGTGCACCCGGAACGGGAACAGGCCGACGCCGGTGAGCGTCTCGCCCTCGAGCGTCTCGACGCTCTCGCCGAGCAGCTCGGCCCCGCCGCCGACGGCGAGGAGGGGCGCGCCCTGGGCCACGAGCGTCTCGAGTGACCCGGCCTTCTCTCGCAGGTCGGACAGCACCAGGCGCATGGCCGACAGGGGGCCATTGCCGATCACGACGATGTCGGTGTCGGCGGGGATCTCGTCACCCCGGCCGACGAGCACGCGGACGGCGTCCCCGCCGAACCGCTCCCAGCGCGCTTGGAGGGCGAGCACGTTGCCGCGATCGCCGGTGACTCCGAGCTCGTCGGCGTAGAGCTGTGCGATGCGAAGCGTCTGGCTCATCGGGACCCTCGATCCGCGGTGTCTCGGCGCGCCGCGCGGCGCGCGACCTCCTGGTCGCCGTGCCCGAGCAGGCGGCGACCCACGAACATGAGCTCATAGTTGACGAACCAGGTCTGGCGACCAGCCGCGGTGGGCGGAAGGCTCCGCATGTGCGCGACCGCCTTCTCCATGTCGGGCTCGACCATATCGATCGGGATTCCGGCGTGCTCCAGCCGCAGAGCGAGCTGGTAGGCCTTCTCGCCGGCGACGACGTCCACGTGCCCGATGGCGTCGAGGTCGACGTCATAGAGCCACGAGACGTCGGGCGTGCCCTCGTCGATCGCCATGAGCAACCGTTCCGGTGACCCGTCGAGCGCATCGAGATTCATCTGCAGACTCGGGCCGTTCTTGAACATCACGAACTCGACCTGTTCGCCGGCCGGATCGCCGTTCAGCGGGACGACCTCGCCGCGGCCGTACGCCGGCGCCATCCGCGCGAATCCGGACGCGGCATCGCCGGAGCGGAAGTCGTCGCCGAGCATGCGCGCGGCGACCGCGATCGCCGCTGCGGCATCGGCGGCGTAGTGCATACCGCGAGCCGGGATCCGGATGCCGAACCGCTCGTCACCGACAGTGACGGTGACGTCGCGGCCCGTGACGGCCGTCACCTCGGCGAAAGGCGAAAGCGTCGGGTGCGCGGCACCGGACTCGCCGCTGCGCAGATCGGCGGCGTTCGCCAGGCCGTGCGCCGAGGCGGCGACGAGCTCGGGGGCGACGCCGAAGTAGGAGACCGGGGCGCGCATCGCGCTCTCGTCGATCTTCGACAGGTAGGGATCGTCACGGTTGACGATGACGTGCGCGGACGCGCGCGTCGAGGCATCCAGCATCATGTCTGCGACGCGCTCGGTCTCGAAGAATCTGTAGAGCTGATCGACCTGCACGTTCAGCGACACGATGACCGAAGGCGACAGCAGGTCGGCCAGATCCGCGGCGAAGCCCTCGTCGACCTCGAGCACGGCGACATCGGCCTTCACGCGGCCGGTGAGCGTGGCCTCGGCGAGCATCGCGCTGGTGACACCCTGCGGCAGGTTCGCCCCGGTGGGGTTCGTGAACACGTTCAGGCCGTGGGCGCGCAGCACCTCGCTGATCATGTGCGTCGTCGTCGTCTTGCCGTTCGACCCGAGCACGAACACGACGCCGTGGCCGAACTGATCGGCGAGCGTCGGCAGCAGCGTCGGTGCCATCCGGTTGGTCAGGTATCCCGGGAACGCCGACCCGCCGCCGCGCAGGCGCGTCGCGAAGCGCGCGAGCTTGCCGGCGAGGACGGGCACGACGTACCGCAGGCCCGGCCGACGCGGGGCCGGGGCGTCCGCCTCGCTCACTCCAGGTAGTCCCGGAGGGACTGCGACCGGGACGGGTGCCGCAGCTTGGCCATCGTCTTGGACTCGATCTGGCGGATCCGCTCGCGCGTGACCCCGAACGTGTCACCGATCTGGTCGAGGGTCTTGGGCTGGCCGTCGCCGAGACCGAAGCGCATGCGGATCACGCCCGCCTCGCGCTCCGACAGCGAGTCCAGGAGCGACTCGAGCTGACGCTGCAGCATCGTGAAACCGACGGCGTCCGCGGGCACGACCGCCTCGGTGTCCTCGATGAGGTCGCCGAACTCGCTGTCGCCGTCCTCACCGAGCGGGGTGTGCAGCGAAATGGGCTCGCGCCCGTACTTCTGCACCTCGACGACCTTCTCCGGGGTCATGTCGAGCTCACGGCTCAGCTCTTCCGGCGTGGGCTCGCGCCCGAGGTCCTGCAGCATCTGACGCTGCACGCGCGCGAGCTTGTTGATGACCTCGACCATGTGCACCGGGATGCGGATGGTGCGGGCCTGGTCTGCCATCGCCCGCGTGATCGCCTGGCGGATCCACCACGTCGCGTACGTCGAGAACTTGAAGCCCTTGGTGTAGTCGAACTTCTCGACCGCACGGATGAGACCGAGGTTGCCCTCCTGGATGAGGTCCAGGAACTGCATGCCACGACCGGTGTAGCGCTTGGCGAGCGAGACGACCAGACGCAGGTTCGCCCCCAGCAGGTGGCTCTTCGCGCGCTGGCCGTCGCGGGCGACCCACTGCAGGTCCAGACCCAGCTGCGACGACTTCTCGGCCGCCGACATGTGCGACAGCTTCTCTTCGGCGAACAGACCCGCCTCGATGCGCATCGCGAGCTCGACCTCTTCGGCCGCGTTCAGCAGCGGCACCTTGCCGATCTGCTTCAGGTAGTCCTTGACGGGGTCGGCCGTCGCGCCGGTGATCTGCGTGGAGTAGACGGGGATGTCGTCCTCGTCGCTCGACGAGATGACGATCGCGCCCGTGGGCAGCGGCTCGGTGAACGCCGGCTTGGTGCTCTCCTCGTCGTCCTCCTCGTCGTCGGACGCGTTGGCTGCGCCCGCCGCGGGCTTGCCCGGGGCCTTCGCCGCGGCCGGCTCGGCGTCGTCGCCGGAATCCGACTCGTCGTCGGCAACGAGCTCGACGTCGTCGTCGAGCTCCTCGACGTCGTCCTCGAACTCGTCGTCGGCCTTCGCACCGCGCTTGGACGCCTTCTTCGGCGCGGCCTTCGCCTTCGCAGTCGACTTCGCCTTGGCGGGCTGCGCCTTCGGCGCGGACTTCTTCGCCGAGGGCGCGACCGTCGCCTCGTCCGTCTCGGTGTCCTTCGCGGCCGTGCTGGCCTTGGTCTTCGTGCCTGGAGTCACGTTTCGCCTTTCACCGGTCGACGTGCCGCGCACGCTCCGGTCGGTTTCGGACACTAGTAAGACCCTTGTCAAGTCCGCGTCTCGCAGAGAAACCCCGCGAAGACGGTTGACAACGGGTCAGAGCATCCAGTATCTCACACTTGCCGCGCGCCGCCAGCATCGCCCCACCACGGTCGGCGCGTCTCCGTCGGTGAAGACAACGCACCGGGTGGGCGCATCATTCCGCCGCGGGCGGATGCCGTCAGGCGCCGCGCTTGTCGTCGTCGCCCGGACGCGATGCCAGGAAGCGCTCGAGCTCGGCGGCGAGCTCGTCCGCGCTCGGCAGATCGCCGGTGTGGATCATCGGCGTGGCGAGGGTGGACCCGGCCATGTACGCGTCATAACGCTCTTCCAGCCCCTGCACCATGCGTGCGAGCTCCTCGCTGCCCGCGATCTGCTCCGACACTTTCTCGAGGTAGGCGCGGTTCTCGTCGCGCAGCTCGTCACCGGCGAAGACGAGTCCCGTCGCGGCGGTGAGGCTGTCCAGGGCCGCCAGCGCGGCCGCCGGATACTCGGTGTCGCCCAGGTAGTGCGGAATCAGCAGCACGAAGCCCGCGATCCGGGCCCCCGCTTCGGCCAGGCGGAACTCGAGGAGGTGACCGGCGGTCGCGGGGACCTGCGTGTGTGGCTGCCACACCGAGTGGGCCTCGGTGAGCTCGGAGCGGGTTCCGCTGACCGTCGTGCCGATCGGGCGGGTGTGCGGCACGGGCATGGGGATGGCGTGGACCCAGGTGACCGTCGACACGCCGTACGACTCCGCGAAGGCGACGACGGATGCCGCGAACGCGTCCCATCCGAAGTCGGGCTCGTACCCCGCGAGGAGGAGGAACGGCTGACCGAGTGAATCGTGAGCGAACGAGAGCTCGAGCCGCTGCGGGCGGTAGTCCGTCAGGTGGTCCTTCTCGAACGACACGATCGGCCGGCGCGCGCGGTAGTCCAGCAGGGAGTCGTTCGAGTACACCGCGAGCGGCGACGTCGACAGCTCATCGCGGAAGTACTCGATCAGACGGCTCACCGCGCTGCCCGCGTCGGTGAAGCCGGTGAGAGCGATCACGAGCGGCAGTCCGCGCGGGACCGGCGGCGCGGAGGCCGCACGCTCGTACAGCGGGCCGGGAAAGGGCATGGCTCAATGCTACGAGCCGGACGCACGCGCCGGGTCGCGGCCATCGCGCTCAGAGCGAACAGCCGGGTCGCAAGGTTGAGTGGTGCGACGAAGGAGCACGTATCGAAACCCGCCGGGTTGAGTGGTGCGACGAAGGAGCACGTATCGAAACCCGCCGGGTTGAGTGGTGCGACGAAGGAGCACGTATCGAAACCCGCCGGGTTGAGTGGTGCGACGAAGGAGCACGTATCGAAACCTAGGATGGAGTCCATGTCGCTCCCCGACCTCGAGTACCGCACCACCCCTGTCCGAGAGTCCGACGCAGACGCGATTCTCCTCGCGCTTCCCCCGCTCGAAGCCGACGATGCCCCCGATCTCGCCGACTGGCCGGGATTGCGGGATGCGCTGATCGCGGTGGGGTTCAGTGGTGGGGCCGGATCGCTCGTGCGCGTGCATGCACCCGAGGCGACGACGCACCCGCTCGCGGTCGTGGGAACGGGGGCGGCACCGAATGCCGGCACCCTGCGCAGCGCCATCGGAGCCGCCATCCGTGCCCTCACCGGGTTCGAGACCGTGGCCGTGGCCGCACCGTACGCGGACCCGGCGGAGTGGACCGCCCTCGCGGAGGGTGCCGCGCTCGGGGGCTACCGATTCGACGGGTACAAGTCCGACGCCCCGCCTTCCCGGGCCGCGCGCGTGATCGTGCACGGGACCGCCGATTCCGACGAGGACGCCCTGCGCGCCATCAGTGCCACGGCGTCCGCGGTGGCACTCGTCAAGGATCTCGTCTCGACGCCCGCCGAATGGCTCGGACCCGCCGATTTCGCTGAGCGCGCCGCCGAAGCCGTCAGCGAGCTTCCGGTGACGGTCGAGATCCTCGATGAGACCGCGCTGGCGGAGCAGGGCTACGGGGGGATCCTCGGAGTCGGCGTCGGCTCGGATCGCCCGCCGCGGCTGGTCCGCCTCGAGTACGCACCCGCGGGAGCATCCCGGCATGTGGCGCTCGTCGGCAAGGGCATCACCTTCGACACGGGCGGCCTCTCGCTCAAGCCCGCGGCGTCCATGGTCGGCATGAAGTACGACATGGCCGGCGCCGCGACCGTGCTCGGCGTGCTGCAGGCGGCGGCATCCATCGGCGCGCGGGTGAAGATCACGGCGTGGCTGTGCATCGCCGACAACATGCCGTCCGGACGCGCCACGCGACCCGGTGACGTGTTGCGCATGCTCGACGGCACGACCGTCGAGGTGCTCAACACCGACGCCGAGGGACGACTCGTGCTCGCCGACGGGATCGCCGCCGCGAGCCGCGAGCACCCGGACGTGATCGTCGACGTCGCCACCCTCACCGGCGCCATCACGATCGCCCTCGGCACGCGGCACGTCGGCGTCATGGGCGACGACGCCGCGACCGCCGCCTATCTCGCTGCGGCCGACGAGGCCGGCGAGCTCGCGTGGCGACTGCCGCTGCCCGATCACATGGTCGAGGAGCTCGACTCCCCCATCGCCGATCTGCAGAACGCCAAGATCGGCGATCCTGCGGGGGGATCCCTCTTCGCCGGGCTCTTCCTGCGCCACTTCGTGGGTCGCACCGGCGAGGACGCCGACGCCCCGCGCATCCCGTGGGTGCACCTCGACATCGCGGGTGCCGGCAACACCAAGAGCGCATACGGCTTCACCGACAAGGGGCCCACCGCGGCGACCGTCCGCAGCCTCGTCCGCTTCGTCATGACAGAGGAGTCACGATGACCGATCACACCTTCGACCTCGTCGTCCTGGGCGGCGGCAGCGGCGGGTACGCCGCAGCGCTGCGCGCCGCCGAGCTCGGCAAGTCCGTCGCCCTCATCGAGAAGGACAAGGTCGGCGGCACGTGCCTGCACCGCGGCTGCATCCCGACCAAGGCGCTCCTGCACGCGGCCGAGGTGGCCGACACGGCACGGGATGCCTCGGCCATCGGCATCCGCGCGTCGTTCGAAGGCATCGACCCGGTCGGCGTGCGCGCCTACCGAGAGGGCATCGTCGCGAAGAAGTACAAGGGCCTCGAAGGCCTCGTGAAAGCGCGCGGCATCACCGTGGTCCCCGGCGAAGGGCGCCTGGAGTCCGGACCGGCCGTCCGCGTCGGCGACGACCTGTATCGCGGCACGGACGTGGTGCTGGCGACCGGCTCCTACAGCCGCACGCTCCCCGGCCTCGAGATCGGCGGCCGCATCCTCACGAGCGAGCACGCGCTCGAGCTCGACGAGGTTCCCGGGCGCGTCGTCATCCTGGGCGGCGGAGTCATCGGCGTCGAGTTCGCCAGCGTCTGGCGGTCCTTCGGCGCGGAGGTCACCATCGTCGAGGCCCTCGACCATCTGGTGCCCAACGAGGACGTCGCGTTGAGCAAGGCGCTCGAGCGCGCGTTCCGGCGCCGTGGTATCCAGTACTCGCTCGGAGTCCGATTCCAGGGCGTGAAGCAGACCGCCGACGCCGTGACGGTGACGCTCGAGGACGGGAAGACCTTCGAGGCCGACTACCTGCTCGTCGCCGTCGGGCGAGGCCCCGCGACCGCGGGACTCGGGTTCGAGGAGTCGGGCGTCACGATCGACCGTGGGTTCGTCATCACCGACGACCGTCTCCGCACCGGAGTGGACCACGTCTGGGCCGTCGGCGACATCGTCCCGGGCCTCCAGCTCGCCCACCGCGGGTTCCAGCAGGGCATCTTCGTCGCCGAGGAGATCGCGGGCCTCGACCCGGTCGTGATCCCCGACGCGCAGATCCCCAAGGTCACCTACAGCCACCCCGAGGTCGCGTCGGTGGGCCTCACCGAGGCGCAGGCGACCGAGGCGCACGGCGCCGACGGCGTGGTCGCGTACGAGTACAACCTCGCGGGCAACGGCAAGAGCGAGATCATCGGCACCGGCGGTCTCGTGAAGGTCGTGCGGGCGAAGTCGGGCCCGGTCCTCGGCGTCCACCTCGTCGGCGACCGCGTCGGCGAGCTCATCACCGAGGGTCAGCTCGCCGTGGGGTGGGAGGCGCACCCCGAGGACATCGCGCCGTTCGTCCACGCCCACCCCACGCAGAGCGAAGCGCTCGGCGAGGCGTTCCTCGCACTTGCGGGCAAGCCGCTGCACGCGCTCTGACGCTCAGGCAGCCCACGATCACTAAGCTAGATCCGATATCCATTCCGAAGGAGACATCGTCATGAGCACTTCCGTGGTCCTCCCCGCTCTCGGTGAGAGCGTCACAGAGGGAACGGTCACCCGCTGGCTCAAGAAGGTCGGCGACACGGTCCAGGCGGACGAGGGCCTGCTCGAGATCTCCACGGACAAGGTGGACACGGAGATCCCTTCGCCGGTCAGTGGTGTGATCGAAGAGATCCTGGTCCAGGAGGACGAGACGGTCGAGGTCGGCGCGATCCTCGCGAAGATCGGCGACGGCAGCGCCGCGGCGCAGTCGCCCGCGCCGCAGGACGCCGCCGAGGCCCCCGCCGCCGAGGCACCCGCCGCTGAAGCCCCCGCGGCCGAGGCCCCCGCCCCTGAGGCACCCGCCGCCGAGGCACCCGCCGCTGAGACCCCTGCTCCTGCTCCTGCTGCCGCTCCGGCCGCGCAGGCCTCTGCGGCTCCGGCCGCCGCTGCCGGGGGCAAGGACGTGGTCCTTCCCGAACTCGGCGAGAGCGTGACCGAGGGAACCGTCACCCGCTGGCTCAAGCAGGTGGGCGACGACGTCGCCGTCGACGAGCCGCTGCTCGAGATCTCGACCGACAAGGTCGACACCGAGATCCCGTCGCCGTTCGCCGGCGTGCTGCAGGAGATCCTGGTCGCGGAGGACGAGACCGTCGCCGTCGGCTCGCCGCTCGCCCGCATCGGCGAGGGCGGTGCCGCGCCGGCCGCCGCGGAGGCTCCGGCACCGGCAGCCGCCCCGGCACCGGCCGAAGCAGCGCCTGCTGCGCCGGCTCCCGCAGCACCGGCTCCCGCAGCACACGGCTGCGGAGGCTCCGGCACCCGCAGCACCGGCTGCGGCTGCCCCGGTGGCCGCTGCGAGCGACGATGGCGACGGTGTGGCCTACGTCACGCCGCTCGTCCGCCGTCTCGCGCAGCAGCAGGGCGTCGACCTCTCCAGCGTCAAGGGCACCGGCGTCGGAGGACGCATCCGCAAGGAGGACGTGCTCAAGGCGGCCGAGGCCGCCACCGCACCGGCCGCTCCGGCGGCCGCCGCGCCGGCACCGCTCGAGGTCTCGCCGCTGCGCGGCACGACCCAGCCGATGTCGCGTCTGCGCAAGGTGCTCGCCGAGCGCGCGGTCGCCTCGATGCAGTCGACGGCTCAGCTGACCACCGTGGTCGAGGTCGACGTCACGAAGCTCGCCGCGTTCCGCGACAAGGTGAAGGGCGACTTCCAGGCCAAGACGGGCGACAAGCTGTCGTTCCTGCCGTTCTTCGCGCTGGCTGCCGCCGAGGCGCTGCAGGCCTACCCGGTCGTCAACTCCACGGTGGACGGCGACCAGATCGTGTACCCGGCGACAGAGAACCTCTCGATCGCCGTCGACACCGAGCGCGGCCTGCTCACGCCGGTGCTGCGCGACGCCGCGGGCAAGAACCTCGCGCAGATCGCCCATGAGATCGCCGATCTCGCGGCTCGCACCCGCGACAACAAGCTCAAGCCCGACGAGCTGGCCGGCGGCACGTTCACGCTGACGAACACGGGATCGCGCGGCGCCCTGTTCGACACGCCGGTCGTGTTCCTCCCCCAGACTGCCATCCTCGGCACGGGTGTCGTCGTCAAGCGCCCCGGCATCGTGACGGTCGACGGCAAGGACGCCATCTCGGTGCGCTCGTACGTGTATCTCGCGCTCTCGTACGACCACCGCGTGATCGACGGAGCCGACGCGGCGCGCTTCCTGGGCGCGGTGAAGACCCGTCTCGAGGCGGCGGCCTTCGAGGGCCAGCTCGGCATCTGACCCGATCCCGACGGAGCGGTTCTACGGCTGCTGCGCGACGTCATGGACGTCGCGCAGCAGCCATTTTCCGTCGTGGCGCGCGACCACCACGAGCTGCGCGGGCAGCGAACCGTCGACGGCGTCGACGCGGAGCACTGCGACGTCGCCGAAGTCGTCCAGCAGTGTGACAGCGCGCTCCGCGTGCGGCACGTCGATCACGCCCGCAGCGAACGGCGTGGTGGGATCCGCGACGACGCCATCGAGGCAACCGGCCTCTCCCGCGCAGGTCGTGCGCGCCTCGAGGAGCGCCACCGTCGCCGTCGCCGGATCGCCGGACGCCGGTGCGGAGGGCACCGGCGTCGCGGTCGCCCCGTCCACCGGTGAGTCGGCCGCCGGCTCGCCCGCAGCTGCCGTCGCGTCGGCGCCTGCCGGAGCGTCCGCGGCGGGTGGGTCATCGGCACTCGCCACGCCGCCCGCTGCCGGCCACAGCGCACCGCCGGCGAGGACTGCCGCTGCGACGGCGCCCCCGACGAGCAGCGGCGCGCGACGGGAGCGCGACGGTGTGCGCACGCGCCGCCACACCGCCGTCGTCGCGCGCGACACCGTGTCGGCGAGATCGGCGTCGACGCTCCCGATGAGCGACTGCCACAGCGGCCGTGGCGCGGCGTCGTCCGTCCGAAGCGCCGGCACCCGCGGCTCCGGCGCGACCTCGACGGCCCGGCGAGGACTGAGGCTGATCGTGCTCAGCGGCTCGGGAGCCGCGGCGGCGAAGAGCAGCTCCTCGGCGTCGACGAGGTCGCGCGCCGTGACGCGATCCGCCGACACCGCGTCGACCGCGGTGTCCCACGCCCGCCGCAACCCCGGATCGACGACCGCGGCGCCGAGCACGGCCGCCGCAGCGGCGAGCCCGGACTGCGCGGATGCTTCTGTCGCCAGCAGGGGTCGGCCGGCGTCGTCGAGCCACCACTCCCCCGTGACGTGGGGCTCGTCCAGGATCTGGACGCATCCTCGCAGAATGCTCACGCCGAGCGTGACGGCTTCTCCCGGCGGAAGCGCGGACCGGGCGCTGCGGCGGCGGACGAAGTCCTCCAGGCGCTCCGTGCACACGGGCAGGAGCACGTCGTGACCGCCGGCCTTCCTCACGAGATCGACGGGCGTCAGCACGTGTCCGTCCGGCGCGGCATCCCATCCGCGCCAGTCGGGCCCGAGCACCCGCGCATCCACGAGGACGCGGACAGAGCCCGACGACAGGCGCACCAGCACGCCCGGCCAGGGGCCGTCCTCCCGTTCTCGCACCGCCCGGATCTCGTGGAACGGCGAGCGAAGGGCACTCTCATCACGGGTCACCCGCCCAGTGTCGAACCGACCGCGGCGGCCGGACGGGCACGGCGCGGCTTCTGTGGACGGAGCCGCCGCGGTCCTGCCTGGGGAGGAGCCGACGAGGGTTCCCGCGAAAGGTAGGCTGGAGCGCATGGCCGCGCGCAGTACTGCTCCCGAGAAGAGGCCCGGGTTCTTCTCCCAGATCCGGACGCTCTACACGTTCACCCAGAAGGAATTCCGCTGGCTGCCGTTCCTGCTGGTCGGCATCGTGCTGGCCGGCATCGCCATCGGCGTGGGAATCGGCTTCGCCATCCCCCCGGTCGCGCCCTGGAGCGTCGTCCTGTGGGGCGTCACCGGCCTCATGCTCGGCATCCTCGCGTGCCTCATGACCATGACCCGGCTGTCGACCCGTGCGATGTACAAGAAGATCGACGGGATGCCGGGGGCCACGGGCCACGTGCTCTCGACCTCGCTCGGCCGGCGCTGGCAGGCCAGCGAGATGCCGGTCGGCATCAACCCCAAGACGCAGGAGGCCGTGTACCGCGCGGTCGGGCGCGGCGGCGTCGTGATCGTCGGCGAGGGCGCCCGCGGGCGGCTCACGCGACTCGTGAACGACGAGCGCTCCAAGGTGCAGCGTGTGGCATCGGGCGTTCCCGTCACGGTGCTGTACGTCGGTCACGGCGACGACGAGGTGCCGATCGCAAAGCTGGCGCCCACCATCAAGGCGCTCCCGAAGAAGATCGACCGCGCCACCATGGCCGCGGTGATCAAGCGGATCGACTCGGTGTCGCAGTCGCTGACGTCGCTGCCGATCCCGAAGGGCATCGACCCCACCAAGGTCCGCGCGCCCCGGCCCCGCTGAGCGGGTCCCGGGTCTGATGCCGCGGCGATCTCGCCGCGGCATCCGTCGTCACGCCCGGACGAGAACGGTCCCCGCGGCCTTGTCGTGCAGCCCGCGCTGGTCGGGGTCCCAGATGACCGCCGGGATCACCACGATGAGCAGTGCCGTGCGGATGATCGGCCGCCACAGCCCCACCCACGCACCGTCGAGGCGGACGAGGCGCAGTCCGAACAGTCGGTGGCCCGGGCTGCCCTGAAGTGTCGGGAGGAACACCAGCTGGATCGCCGCGAAGATCGCGAGGATCGCCAGTGCGTCCCAGGCGAAGAAACCCGAGATGAGGTACGCCGCTCCGTAGTCGACGAACAGCGCGCCCACGCGGCGGCCGAGTCGTCCGATGGATCCGCTGCCCTCGCGGGGCAGCCCGAGGCGCTCGCCCGGATAGTCCTGTGCGCTCTGTGTCACACGCTCCAGCGTATCCAGCCGCCCGTAACATGCCGGAAACATAGGTGACACTGCCGGGCAATCCCCTGCCGATAGCGTGCCAGCAAGTCCGCGCCGTGCGCGGGCGTTCCCGAATGCCCTACCTCTGGAGTCTTCATGTTCAAAGATTCATCCGAGGTGCTGAAGTTCATCAAGGACGAGGACGTCAAGTTCCTCGACATCCGGTTCACGGACCTTCCTGGCGTGCAGCAGCACTTCAACATCCCGGCCTCCACCGTCGATGAGGAGTTCTTCACGGTCGGCCAGCTGTTCGACGGCTCCTCGATCCGGGGATTCGCGAACATCCACGAATCGGACATGCAGCTGATCCCGGATGTGTCGACGGGGTTCCTCGACCCGTTCCGCGAGGCGAAGACCCTCGTCATGGTCTTCGACATCTACAACCCGCGCACCGGTGAGATCTACCACAAGGACCCGCGCCAGGTCGCGAAGAAGGCCGAGAAGTACCTCGCCTCCACGGGCATCGCCGACACCGCGTTCTTCGCCCCCGAGGCCGAGTTCTACATCTTCGACGACGTCCGCTACGAGGTGAAGCAGAACTCGAGCTTCTACTCCGTGGACTCCGAGGAGGGCGCCTGGAACTCGGGTCGCGTCGAGGACGGCGGCAACCTCGCCAACAAGACGCCGTACAAGGGCGGCTACTTCCCGGTGTCGCCGGTCGACAAGACCGCCGACCTGCGTGACGACATCAGCTTGCGGCTCATCGAGTCGGGGCTGCACCTCGAGCGCGCGCACCATGAGGTGGGCACCGGCGGCCAGCAGGAGATCAACTACCGCTTCGACACGATGGTGCACGCGGCCGACGACATCCTGAAGTTCAAGTACATCGTCAAGAACGTCGCCAACGAGTGGGGCAAGGTCGCGACCTTCATGCCGAAGCCGCTGTTCGGCGACAACGGCTCGGGCATGCACACGCACCAGTCGCTGTGGCTGGACGGCAAGCCGCTGTTCTTCGACGAGAAGGGCTACGCGCAGCTCTCCGACACCGCCCGCTGGTACATCGGCGGGCTGCTGGCGCACGCGCCGGCGGTCCTGGCGTTCACCAACCCCACGCTCAACTCGTACAAGCGCCTGGTGAAGGGCTACGAGGCTCCGGTCAACCTCGTGTACTCGGCCGGCAACCGCTCCGCGGCGATCCGCATCCCGATCACCGGATCCAACCCGAAGGCCAAGCGCATCGAGTTCCGTGCGCCGGACTCCTCGGGCAACCCGTATCTCGCGTTCGCCGCCCAGCTGATGGCCGGCATCGACGGCATCATCAACCGCATCGAGCCGCACGAGCCCGTTGACAAGGACCTTTACGAGCTTCCCCCCGAGGAGGCGAAGAACATCCCGCAGGTGCCGAACTCGCTGCTCGACTCGCTCGAGGCGCTCCGCGCCGACCAGGAGTTCCTGACGCGCGGCAACGTGTTCACGCCCGAGCTGATCGAGACTTGGATCGAGTACAAGATCGAGAACGAGATCCAGCCGATCAACGCACGTCCGCACCCGTTCGAGTACGAGCTGTACTTCGGCGTCTGACGGTTTCCGGCAGCGAAGGGGCCCCGGGTTTCGACCCGGGGCCCCTTCGCGTTCGCCGACGGATGCCGCGGCCCGCCGCACGACGCCGCGGCGCGGCATCCGTCGCTAGCCGTAGAAGAGCTTCTCGAACACGCGGCGCGCGCGACGCGTGGTGCCGAGGTAGTCCTCCTCGACCTGCGTCGCCGAGCGCGGGGGGTACTCGAGGAGGCGGCCGATCCCGTCGAGCTTCTTGCGGTCCACGGGCAGGACGTCGCTCGTCTGCCCCGAGAGCAGCGTGTTGGCCGACCGCAGGCGGCTCGCGAGCCGCCACGCCTCGGCGAGGCGGCCGGCCGCGTTGGCGGGCACCAGCCCGGCGTCCGCGGCGGCGCGGAGCGCGCCGAGCGTCGACGTCGTGCGCAGCCCGGGTACGGCATGCGCGTGCTGCAGCTGCAGCAGCTGCACGAGCCACTCCACGTCGCTGAGCGAGCCAGGGCCGAGTTTGAGGTGCCGCGACGGGTCCACCCCCTGCGGCAGCCGCTCGCTCTCGACACGGGCCTTGATGCGCTTGATCTCGCGCACGGCGTTCGGCTCGACCGCGCTCGGGTAGCGAACCTGGTCGGCGAGGGCGATGAAATCGCCGATCAGCTTGACGCTGCCGGCGACGCCGCGCGCGCGCAGAAGGGCCTGCGCCTCCCAGGGGAGCGCCCACCGCCGGTAGTACTCGGCGTACGCGTCGAGCGAGCGCGCCATGGGCCCGTTGCGGCCCTCCGGCCGCAGGTCGGCGTCCAGCTCGAGCGGCACGCGCTGATCCTCGGAGTGGGTGCGCAGCGCCGAGACGAGCTTGAGGGCGAGCTCGTGTGCACGCTGCGGATCCACGCCGTTGGGGCGATACACGTACATGACGTCGGCGTCCGACCCGAAACCCAGCTCGGCTCCGCCGAAGCGGCCCATCGCGATCACCGAGAAATCGAGGGCGGAGTCCTCGGCCGGCACGATCTCGCGCCGCACCGCCCGCAGCGTGGCCTGGATCGTGACGTCGGTGATGGTGGTCAGCGCCTCGGCGATCTCCTCGATCGTGACCGAGCCGAGGATGGCAGCCATCGCGATGCGCAGCTGTTCGCGCCGACGAAGTGCTCGCACCGCGCGCATCGCGTCGATCGTGGTGTCATGGCGGGTCTGGATGGCGCGCGCCTCGTCCTGCAGCGCCACGCCGGAGCGCGGCCGCAGCAGGTCGGGATCGTCGAGCCACGCGGCGGACTCGGGGATCCACTCCATCAGCTCGCCCACGTACCGCGATCCGGCGAGCACGCGCGAGAGGCTCTCGGCGGCGCCGGACGAGTCGCGCAGCATCCGCAGGAACCAGTGCGTGTCGCCGAGGCGCTCACTCAGCCGCCGGAACGCGATGAGACCGTAGTCCGGATCGACGCCGTCGGCGAACCACCGGATCATGACCGGCATCAGATGCCGCTGGATCGTCGCCTTCCGGCTCAGCCCGCTGGTGAGCGCCGCGATGTGCCGCAGCGCGCCGGCGGGGTCGGCGAAGCCGATCGCGGCCAGCCGGTCATGCGCCTGCTGAGGCGAGAGCAGTCGTTCGTCGGCCGGAAGCGCCGCCACCGCCGACAGCAGCGGCCGGTAGAAGAGCCGCACATGGATGTCGCGCACCTCGCGTTTGACGGACTCCCACAGCTGCCACACACCGTCGCCGGTGTCGGCGAGTCCGGAAGCCCGCGCGAGCACGCGCAGGTCTTCGGGGCGCGCCGGCATGAGGTGCGTGCGACGCAGGCGACGCAGCTGCACGCGATGCTCGAGCAGACGCAGCACACGGTAGTCGCGCGAGAATGCGGATGCCTCGGCACGGCCGATGTACCCCTGGTCGACGAGCGCGTCCAGAGCCTCGAGCGTTCCCCGCTGCCGGATGCGGTCGTCGGTGAGTCCGTGCACGAGCTGGAGCAGCTGCACGGTGAACTCGATGTCGCGGATCCCGCCCGGGCCGAGCTTGATCTGGTACGGCACGTCGTCCGCGGGGATGTGCTCGGTGACGCGTTCCCGCATCCGCTGCACGCTGTCGACGAAGTTCTCGCGCGCCGCGCTGGTCCACACCTTCGGCTGCACCGCGTCGAGATAGGCCTGCGCGAGCGCGGGGTCGCCTGCGATCGGGCGTGCCTTGAGCAGAGCCTGGAACTCCCAGCTCTTCGCCCACCGCTCGTAGTACGCCAGGTGCGAGTCGAGGGTGCGCACCAGGGCGCCCTGCTTGCCCTCGGGGCGCAGGTTCGCGTCGACCTCCCACAGCGGCGGCTCGACCTCGATCTCGGAGATGCCGCGCATCGTCTGGACGGCGAGCCGGGTGGCGATGTCGACGACGCGGCTCTCCCCCAGCTCGTCGATCACGGCATCGTCGGCTCCGGCGACGTAGATCACGTCCACGTCGCTGACGTAGTTCAGCTCACGCGCGCCGGTCTTGCCCATGCCGATGATCGCGAGCCGGGTGCGCGCCACGTCCTCCCGCGGGAACAGGCCGGCTCCGGCGGCGCCGCGCGAGACACGGGTGCGGGCGACGGCGAGGGAGGCCTCCAGCGCGGCGCCCGCGGCATCAGCGAGGGCGGCCGAGACGGCCGCGATCTCGTCCACCGGAGACGCGCTCAGCAGGTCGTAGGCGGCGATGCGGGCGAGGATCCGGCGATAGCGGGCACGAAGCGCCACCCATGCCGTCTCACCGCCGTCGTCGGCGAATCCCTCGACGGCACCGACGGCATCCAGCAGCGATGCGCGCATCTCGGCATCCGTCGGCAGCACGTCCCCCGCATCGGCGAGCTCTGCGAGCTCGGCGGGATGCCGCAGGAAGAACTCGCCGAAGCCCGTCGACGCGCCCAGCAGCGCCCACAGCACGCGCCACGCGCGATCGTGCCCGGCGGCCTGCCGGACGGCCCCGGCGTCGCGGCGCGCGAGCCGTGTGACCGCGTGCAGCGCCTCGTCGGGGTCCGCCGCGCCGGCGGCGCCGTCCAGAGCCCGCTCCCGCGGGATCCCGGCGGCATCGTGCAGCTCAGCCAGGAGCGCCTCGGCCTCGGTGAGGCGGCCGAACCCCAGCCGCGCCAGCGGCGTCAGAGAGCCCGATCGTTCGCTCGCAGACATTCGCGCGACGAGGTCAGAGCATCTCGAGGTTGCTCTTGAGCTCGAAGTGCGTCACCTGCGATCGGTACTCCTGCCACTCGCGGCGCTTGTTCAGCAGCACGTAGTTGAAGACCTGCTCGCCCAGCGTCTCGGCGACGAGCTCGGACTCCTCCATGTACTCCAGCGCGTGATCGAGGCTCGCCGGCAGCGGCGCGTAGCCGAGCGCGCGACGCTCGGCATCCGTCAGCGACCACACGTTGTCTTCCGCCTCGGGGGGCAGCTCGTACTCGCCCTCGATGCCCTTCAGACCGGCTGCGAGCATGAGAGCGAACGACAGGTACGGGTTCGCGGCGGAGTCCAGTGCACGGTACTCCACGCGCGAGGACTGGCCCTTGTTGGGCTTGTACAGCGGCACTCGCACGAGCGCGGAGCGATTGTTGTGACCCCAGCAGATGAAGCTCGGGGCCTCGTCTCCGCCCCACAGCCGCTTGTAGGAGTTGACGAACTGGTTCGTCACCGCCGAGATCTCGTTGGCGTGGCGGAGCAGGCCGGCGATGAACTGGCGCCCGACCTTGGAGAGCTGGTACTGGGCGCCCTCCTCGTAGAACGCGTTCATGTCTCCTTCGAACAGCGACATGTGCGTGTGCATGCCGCTGCCGGGCTTGCCGGTCATCGGCTTCGGCATGAACGTCGCGTAGACGCCCTGCTCGATCGCGACCTCCTTGATGACGGTGCGGAACGTCATGATGTTGTCGGCGGTCGCCAGTGCATCGGCGTAGCGCAGGTCGATCTCGTTCTGGCCCGGGCCGCCCTCGTGGTGGCTGAACTCGACCGAGATCCCCAGGTCTTCGAGCATGCGCACCGAGCGGCGGCGGAAGTCGTGCGCAGTGCCTCCCGGCACGTTGTCGAAGTAGCCGGCGGAATCGACGGGCTCCGGCCCCTCGGCGCCAAACGCCGACGACTTCAGCAGGTAGAACTCGATCTCGGGGTGCGTGTAGAAAGTGAACCCGGAGTCCGCCGCCTTCGCGAGCGTGCGCTTGAGCACGTGCCGCGGGTCGGCGACGGCCGGCTGACCGTCGGGCGTCGTGATGTCGCAGAACATGCGGGCCGTGGGGTCGATCTCGCCGCGCCAGGGCAGGATCTGGAACGTGGTGGGGTCGGGATGCGCGAGCAGATCCGACTCGTACGAGCGCGTGAGCCCCTCGATCGCGGATCCGTCGAAACCGAGGCCCTCGCTGAAGGCGCCCTCGACCTCTGCGGGCGCGATGGCGACCGACTTGAGCGTTCCGATCACATCGGTGAACCACAGCCGGACGAACTTCACGCCCCGCTCCTCGATGGTCCTCAGAACGAAGTCACGCTGCTTGTCCATCGCATCCTCTCCGGTGCCTGCACCGCCGGGCCGATCGCGGCCGATGCCAGACTACTGGTCGCGGGTCGACTTGCCGGACTCGCCATCCCCCCACGAGTCGTCGCGCGCTTCGTCCTCGGCCCACGCGCGGGAGCGCTCGCGCATGATCTCGGGGGCGCGGGCGGCCTCCTCCGGCGTTTCGAAGGGACCCGCGCGATCGACGGAGGGCGATTCGTACCCCTTCTCGACGTCCCCGGTCTTGAGGTTGTACCAGTACTTCTCGCTGTCACCGCTCATCCTGCACTCCTCCCGATCGCGGGCACCGCCGCCGTCAGCACGATCCTACTGATCCGCGCCGCGTCGGCGTCGACCCGCTTCCGACCGCGTGCGGCCGCCTGGCTAGGCTGTGGCCATGGCATCTGAGGCAGCGCGCGCGGTAGGCGTGGACATCGGCGGAACCGGCATCAAGGCGGGCATCGTGGACCTCGAGCGCGGCGAGCTCGTGAGCGATCGCGTGAAGGTCGCGACGCCCGCGGGTGCACATCCGCCCGATGTGCTCGCCGCCGTGACCGAGGTGCTCTCGACCCTCGGCGTCGAGGACGACGCGTCGGTGCCGCTGGGCGTCGCGTTCCCGGCGATCGTGAAGAACGGCCGCACGCTGTCTGCGGCGAACGTCTCGGACGACTGGATCGACTTCGAGGCCGAGAAGTTCTTCGAGGACGGCCTCGGACGCGACATCCACTTCGCCAACGACGCCGATGTCGCCGGCGTCGCCGAGGTGCGATACGGCGCGGCGAAGGGCCAGCCGGGCCTGACCATCCTCACGACCCTCGGCACCGGCATCGGCTCGGCACTGCTGTACAACGGAGTCCTGGTGCCCAACTCCGAGCTCGGGCACGTGCAGCGTGCGAAGCACGGGAGGGATGCCGAGGCCTACGCCGCGTACTCGGCCATGGAGCGCGACGACCTGACGTGGCAGCAGTGGGCCAAGCGCCTGCAGTGGTACTACAGCCACATCGAGTTCCTCTTCAGCCCCGACCTGTTCGTCGTCGGCGGCGGAGTGTCGAAGCACTCGGACCAGTTCCTGCACCTGCTCGATCTCAAGACTCCGATCGTGCCGGCGGTGCATCGCAACAATGCCGGCATCATCGGGGCGGCGGCGCTCGCGCGCGACTGACGCCTCGGCGCCGGGGCCGACGAGAGCGCGAATGGGCCGGCCTGTACGCCGGGTTCTGTCCGGGGGCGAAGCCCCGTGGACGGTCATCTCTCTCGGCGACACGTTGCCGTGCCGCTCCAGCGGCCTACCCGGGGACTCGGCGGGCCGCGTCGTCATCCCCTGTCTGGCCTTGCTCCGGGCGAGGTTTACCTTGCGGGCCGCGTCACCGCGACCCCGGTGGTCTCTTACACCACCCTTTCACCCTTACCGGGACTCGCGTCCCGGCGGTCTGCTCTCTGTGGCACTGTCTCGCGGATCGCTCCGGGTGGGTGTTACCCACCGCCCTGCCCTGTGGAGCCCGGACGTTCCTCGGCGCGGGGCGGCGAACCGCCCGCGACGCGACCGTCCAGCCGACCCATTCGCGGGTGCGAGTCTATCGTCGCGGCCTGGATGCGGCCTCCGAGCTGCTCAGTCCTTGAGCGCGGTGTCGGCGACGCGCACGTCGAGCGGGAAGTCGATCGGGAACTCGCCGAAGAGGATCCGCCCGGCGGTGCTCGCGGCATCCGTCACCGCCTGGGCGGCGGCCTCGGCGTGCTCGACCGGAGTGTGGACGATGACCTCGTCGTGCAGGAAGAACGCGATATGCGGGCGCCGGGCGAACGCCGGGCCCGACGACGGCGCGCTCGCCTCCGCGGCGACCGGCGCGATCGCCGACAGACGCGTGCGCAGGTCGGCGAGCCACGCGAGCGCCCACTCGGCGGCGGTGCCCTGCACCACGAAGTTGCGCGTGAACCGGCCGCGGTCGCGTGCCCAGCGACGGGCGCGGGTCTCGTCGGCCCCGGATGCCTCGGCCTCGGTCGCGCGCGACTGCGCGTCCGACCAGGTCGAGGACGGCGGCGGCGAGGTGCGGCCGAGCCACGTCGAGACCAGCCCGCCATCCTCGCCGACGCGGGCCGCATCGTCGACCAGGCCCATCGCCTTCGGGTAGGCGCGGCGCAGACGCGGCACGAGCCGGCCGGACTCCCCCGTCGTCGCGCCGTACATCGCTCCGAGCATCGCGATCTTGGCCTCGGACCGTGTCGCGACCGTGCCGCTTTCGACGATGCCGGCGTACAGGTCGCGACCTCGCGCCGCCGCCGCGAGGGACAGGTCGCCCGCCATCGCGGCGAGCACGCGGGGCTCGAGTTGCGCGACGTCGGCCACCACCAGACGCCAGCCGGGATCAGCGCGGACCGCCTCGCGCAGCTGCCGGGGAAGCTGCAGCGCACCGCCGCCGGACGACGCCCATCGGCCTGTCACGACGCCCCCGGGCACGTACACCGGCCGGAAGCGCCCCCCGGTGACCCACTCGTCGACCCATGACCAGCCGTTCGCCGACAGCAGCCGCGCGAGCTTCTTGTACTCCAGGAGCGGTTCGACGACGGGGTGCCGCTGCTGAGCCAGTTCCCATCGGCTCGTGGAATCCACCAGCACACCGACCCGGTGCAGCGCCCGCAGGAGCTTCGGCTGCGAGTCGAGGCTCGCGGCCGGATCTCCGAGCGCGTCCCGGACGCGCGCGGCCGCCGCGGCGAGCTTCGCAGGCTGCCCACCGCTCGGGCTGCGCTCGCCGAGGCTCTCGACCAGGATGCGATCGTGCTCGGCGACATCCCACGGCAGGCCGGCCGCACGCATCTCCGCCGCGACCAGCGCGCCGGCGGATTCCGCCGCCGTGAGCAGACGGAGCCTGCCGTGATCGGTGCTGCCGGCGATCGCCTGACGCTGCCGCGCGAACTCCGCGATCGCGGCATCGGCATCGGAAGGCGGCCCGCTCGGGATCGACGCGTCGTCCAGAGTGAACAGGGCGGGCGCCGTGCCGGCGCTGTCGACCGCGGGCGCGGCATCCCATCCGCTCGCGTGGCGGACCTCCGCCCCAGGATCGACGAGCATCGACGAGCGCAGGATCGCGTGACAGAGCCTCAGGTCGTGGCAGCGCGCCACGCGGATGCCGCGGTCGAGCAGGGACGGGTACCACCGGGGCGTGTCGTGCCACACCCAGCGCGGCGCGAACCGCGCTTCCGCCTGCGCGATCCACTCGGCCTCGACGGATGCCGCGAACTGCTCACGCGCGTACTCCCGGCCTGTCGGGTCGAGAAGTGCCGCGACGGTGGTGTCATCCGCCCGGCCGAGGACGATCCAGGCCGGCGTGTCAGCCGAGTCCACTTCGTGTCACAGCCCGGACTCCTCGTCGCGCACCAGGATGCAGCCGCACTCGGGGCACGTGACGACCTCATCCTCGGGTGTCTGCCGCAGCGCGTTGAGGTCGGTGCCCGAGAGCACCATGTGACAGCCCTCGCACGTGCGGCGGCGCAGCAGCGCCGCGCCCGCGCTGCGCGCCGCGACCCTCTCGTACAGCGCAAGCAGGTCGGCGGGCACGGTCCCGGCGATCGCCGCGCGGTCACGCGTCGCCGCGTCGAAGGCGGCGGTCGCCTCGGCGACGGCACGCTTTCCCTCGGCGCTCAGCTCGGATCCCTCGGCGTTCGTGGCCGCGATCAGCGCCTCCTGCTCCGCCACCGCGGCATCGGCAGCCTCCAGGCGCTCCATCACCGCCAGCTCGGCGTCTTCCAGATCGCTCTTGCGCCGGGCGAGAGCCGCGAGCTCGCTCTCGAAGCCTTGAGCCTGCTTCGAGTTGCTCGACGCGGCGAGGCGCTCGGTGTCGCGGGCGGCGCGCGCGTCGACCACGACGACGTCGGACTCGATTCGCGCGAGCTCCGCACGGAGGTCATCACGCACGCCCAGCCGCGTCGACAGCTCGCGCGACAGCTCCTGACGGCGGGACAGCAGCTCCTGAACGCGGCTCGCCTGCGGCGGGTTCTTGCGGGCGTTGTCGGCGTGACGGATCCGGGCGTCGAGCTGGGCCACCTCGACGAGGCGGCGCTGGTCTGCGGGGCTGGCGTTCACGGATACAACCTACCGCGCATCGCCCTCCCCGCCGACGGGGACCGACCTGGCCGATGTGCTGACCGAAACCGGTCCAGGTGGTCCCAGCGCAGGCCTTGCAGGTCGTGCCGAGCCCACGGTCAGACGGCCGGGCAGTGGCAGCGGTCGGCCTCGGGCACTCCGGCGAGTGCGACCTCGATGTGCTGACCGCACCCGGTCCATGTCGGTCGGCCGCAGCGTGAGCAGGTGACTTGCTGGCACATAGGCGTTCTCCTCGGTGTCTTGTCTGCGGGCGGGGTCAGGCGAGCATCATGAAGAGCTTCTCGAGCTCTTCGGTGGTGATGCCGTCTTCGGCGAGGGCGGCGTCGGGGTCGCTGAGGCAGTCCTTCATCGCGGTGGACACGATCGCGAAGCCGGCGCGGTCGAGGGCGCTGGAGACGGCGGCGAGCTGGGTGACGATGTCACGACAGGGCTTCTCCTGCTCGACCGCGTTGATGACGGCATCGAGCTGGCCGCGGGCGCGGCGCAGTCGGTGCACGATGCGACGCTGCACCTCGGGGTCGGTCGTGCGCATGGGGTTCCTCTCGGTCGGGGACGGTCCGGTGATGTCGATGTGCCGGCGGGGCTCAGGCATGCTGCATCGCCTCGTCGAATCGGAGGAGCTCGGCGGCGCGGTCTGCGAGCGCGGCCTGGAGGGTGAGGATGCCCCCGGACAGGGAGGCGGAATCGAACCCCGCCTGTGCCAGGACGCGGTGCGCGATCGCCGAGCGCACTCCGGAGGCGCACATCACGCGGACAGGACGCCCTTCGGACGCGGTGCGGACCTCGCCGAGACGTTCGCGCAGCTCGGTATGAGGGATGTTCAGCGCGCCGGGCAGATGCCCGGTGGCGAACTCCGCCCGGCTGCGCGTGTCGAGGACGAACGCTTCCGCGAGGATCCGGTCCACGTCCTGCGCGTACCAGAGTGCGAGCGTTCCGGTGCGGACGTTCTCCCCGAGCATCCCGGCGAGGTTCACCGGGTCCTTGGCCTGTCCGTAGGGCGGCGAATAGGCCAGATCCAGATCGATCAGGTCTTCTACGGTCATTCCTGCGCGAATGGCGGTGGCGAGCACGTCGATGCGCTTGTCCACCCCTTGCGCACCGACCGCCTGTGCGCCGAGCAGCAGCCCGTCCGATTCGCGGAAGTGGACGATCAGGTGGAGCTGGCTCGCTCCGGGGAAGTACCCGGCGTGCTGGTTCGGGTGCAGATGGATCGTCCGGTAGACGCTGCCGGCGGCATCGAGCGCAGCGCGGTTCGCACCCGTGAGCGCAGCCGTCAACGAGCCGATGCGCACGATCGCGGTGCCCACCGGGTGCGGGATCGGCCGGGCGGTGCCGGGTCGGAGGATGTCGTCGGCCACGAGCCGCCCCGCACGGTTCGCTGGTCCCGCCAGGGCGACGGGGCGGCGGTCTCCGGTGACGGCGTCGGTGCTCACCGTCGCATCGCCCACGGCCCAGATGCCGGGAACGGAGGTGCGGCCGTGCTCGTCCACCACGATCGCGCTCCGCTCGCACCTCACCCCTGCGGCCTCGAACGCAGTGGTGTCGGGTCGCACGCCGACCGAGAGCACGATCAGCTCTGCGGGCAGCTGCGTGCCATCACCGAGGGCGACCAGGTCGTGCCCGGCGCCCGGCTGGATGCCGGTGGCGGCGATCCCGATGCGGGTGTCGATGCCGAGCGCGTGCAGCTCGTCCGACACCAGGGCGGCGAGCTCCCGTTCCAGCGGAGGCAGGACATGGTCGGCGAGCTCGACCACGGTCACGTCCAGCCCTTGGCGGGCGAGTGCCTCGGCGGCTTCGATGCCGATGAACCCGGCACCGAGGACGACCGCGCGCCGCGCTCCCTCCTCGACCTGCTCGCGCAGGGCAAGGGCGTCGTCGACGGTGCGGAGACTGCGCACTCGCGGAGAGTCCAGGCCCGGGATCGGCGGTCGTGCGGCCTGGGCGCCCGGTGCGAGCACCAGGGCGTCGTAGCTGATCCGCTCGATACCCTCGGGGGTGTGCACGGTCAGGACCCGCTCCCGAGGGTCGAGTCCGGTGACCTCGTGACGGGTACGCACGTCCAGGTCGAGAGCGGCACGCAGCGACTGCGGGGTCTGCACGAGCAGCTTCGCGGGGTCGGCGATCTCCCCGCCGACGAAGTAGGGCAGCCCGCAGTTCGCGTAGGAGACATACTCGCCGCGTTCGATCACGATGATCTCGGCGGACTCGTCCAGGCGCCGGGCGCGGGCGGCGCAGCTCATGCCGCCGGCGACGCCTCCGACGACGACGATCCTCATCGCGTCGCCTCCTGCTCCTGATGTGCCTGAGCGGCGAGCTGCGCGCGGACCTGGTCCATGTCCAGGTCGCGCACGGCGGCGATCACCTGTTCCAGTTGCGCGGGTGCGAGAGCGCCCGGCTGGGCGAACACCAGGATGTTCTCGCGGAAAGCCATCAGGGTCGGGATCGAGGTGATCCGGAACCCTGCCGCGAGCTGCTGCTGCGCCTCGGTGTCGATCTTGCCGAACACCACGTCGGGGTAGGCTGCGGATGCCTGCTCGAATACGGGCGCGAACGCGCGGCACGGGCCGCACCATTCCGCCCAGAAGTCCAGGAGCACGATGTCGTTCCCGGTGATGGTGGGTTCGAGGTTGTCGAGGGTGATCTCGCGGGTAGTCATAGTACCAGTATACCCCCCAGGGTATCCCGGAGGGCCGGGAAGGGCAGTGGACAGACCCTCACTCGGCATCGTGCACGCACTCGACACGACAGTCGCCGATCTCATCGGAAGGAATCACGACGCGTCGCGTCCTGTGGGCCCTGCCGGGATCGAACCGACGACATCCACGGTGTAAACGTGGCGCTCTACCAGCTGAGCTAAAGGCCCGCGCCGCCAGTCTACGAGGTGCGTCCGTACCGGCTCGAACTCGCTAGGCTGGCAGATGGTGCGTTGTGCGAGGCTGACAAAGCCCGCAGCGCTCCGGCAGTGATTCCCTGGCACGATCTGCCAGACGACGAAAGGTCTTCTGTGACTGTCAACGATCAGGATCCGTACTCGCAGGACCCCCTCGACAGCGATCCCGACGAGACCGCCGAGTGGCAGGAGTCCCTGCAGCAGCTCGTGCAGGCCAAGGGCCACGGTCGTGGCCGGGAGATCATGCTGAGTCTTCTGCAGACCTCACACGAGCTGCAGCTGAACGTGCCGCAGGTTCCGACCACGGACTACATCAACACGATCGCCCCCGACAACGAGCCCGAGTTCCCCGGCGACGAAGAGCTCGAGCGGCGCTACCGCCGCTGGATCCGCTGGAACGCGGCCATCACGGTGCACCGTGCGCAGCGCCCCGGCATCGGCGTGGGCGGCCACATCTCGACGTACGCGTCGTCCGCCTCGCTCTACGAAGTCGGCTTCAACCACTTCTTCCGCGGGCTCGACGCCCAGGGCGGTGGCGACCAGATCTTCATCCAGGGTCACGCCTCCCCCGGCATCTACGCCCGCTCGTTCCTCGAGGGCCGCCTCAGCGAGACGCAGCTCGACGGATTCCGTCAGGAGAAGTCCAAGGCGCCGGAAGGCCTGCCGTCGTACCCGCACCCGCGGCTCATGCCTGACTACTGGCAGTTCCCCACGGTCTCGATGGGCCTCGGTCCGATCAACGCCATCTACCAGGCGATGACCAACAAGTACCTCACCAACCGCGGCGTCAAGGACCTCTCGGACTCGCGCGTGTGGGCCTTCCTCGGCGACGGCGAGATGGACGAGGTCGAGAGCCGTGGTCAGCTGCAGGTCGCGGCGAACGAGGGCCTCGACAACCTGACCTTCGTCGTCAACTGCAACCTCCAGCGGCTCGACGGCCCGGTGCGCGGCAATGGCAAGATCATCCAGGAGCTCGAGAGCTTCTTCCGCGGCGCCGGGTGGAACGTCATCAAGGTCGTGTGGGGCTCGGGCTGGGACGAGCTGCTGTCCCAGGACGTGGACGGCGCCCTGGTGCACCTGATGAACACGACGCCGGACGGCGACTTCCAGACCTACCGCGCCGAGGACGGCGCATTCATCCGTGAGCACTTCTTCGGTCGCGACGAGCGCACCGCCGCGCTGGTGAAGGACTGGTCCGACGAGGACATCTGGGGCAAGCTGCGCCGCGGCGGACTGGACTACCGCAAGGTCTACGCCGCGTACAAGGCCGCCACCGAGCACAAGGGCCAGCCGACGGTCATCCTCGCCAAGACCATCAAGGGCTACGGCCTCGGGCATCACTTCGAGGGCCGCAACGCGACCCACCAGATGAAGAAGATGACGCTGCAGGACCTGAAGTACTTCCGCGACTCGATGCGCATCCCGATCTCCGACGCTCAGCTCGAAGAGAACCCGTACCTACCCCCGTACTACAACCCGGGCGCGCAGGAGGAGACGATCCAGTACATGCTGGAGCGCCGCCGCGCTCTGGGCGGATTCCTGCCCGAGCGCCGCTCGCACCACGTCGGCCTGCAGCTGCCCGGCGACGAGGCGTACGCCCTGCCCAAGAAGGGGTCGGGCACGCAGGAGATCGCCACGACGATGGCGTTCGTGCGCCTGCTGAAGGACCTCCTCCGGGCGAAGGACTTCGGCCACCGCATCGTGCCGATCATCCCCGATGAAGCACGCACGTTCGGTATGGACGCGTACTTCCCGACGGCGAAGATCTACAACCCGCACGGCCAGAACTACACCTCGGTCGACCGCGAGCTGCTCCTGGCCTACAAGGAGAGCCCGCAGGGGCAGATCATGCACGTCGGCATCAACGAGGCCGGCGCGGTGGCCGCGTTCACGGCGACCGGCACCTCGTACTCGACGCACGGTGAGCCGCTCATCCCGGTGTACGTCTTCTACTCGATGTTCGGGTTCCAGCGCACCGGCGACGCCCAGTGGGCCGCCGGTGACCAGATGGCACGCGGCTTCATCATCGGCGCCACCGCAGGCCGCACCACGCTCACCGGCGAGGGACTCCAGCACGCCGACGGCCACTCGCAGCTGCTGGCCTCGACGAACCCCGCCACGGTCTCGTACGACCCGGCGTACGGGTACGAGATCGCCCACATCGTGCGTTCGGGCATCGAGCGCATGTACGGCGGCAACCATCCCGACCCGAACGTCATGTACTACCTCACGGTCTACAACGAGCCTCTCGTGCAGCCCGCCGAGCCGGAGGGCGTGGACGTCGACGGCATCGTGCGCGGCATCCATCGGATCTCCTCGCCCGAGGGCGACGGACCCCGCACGCAGATCCTGGCGTCGGGCGTCGGAGTGCCGTGGGCGCTCGAGGCGCAGCAGCTGCTTCGTGACGACTGGGGCGTGCAGGCCGACGTGTGGTCGGTGACCTCGTGGACCGAGCTGCGCCGCGACGGCCTCGCCGCCGACGAGCACAACTTCCTGCACCCGCAGGAGGAGCCGCGCACGGCGTACGTCACCGAGAAGCTGCGCGACGCCGCAGGACCGGTCGTTGCTGTGAGCGACTTCATGCATGCCGTGCAGGACCAGATCCGCCCGTGGGTGCCGAACCGGTTCGTCACGCTGGGCGCCGACGGCTTCGGCTTCTCGGACACGCGTCCCGCTGCCCGCCGCTTCTTCAAGATCGACGGCCCGTCGATCGTGGTCCGCGCGCTCCAGGCCCTCGCGGCCGAGGGCGCGGTGGACCAGGGCCTCGCCGCGCAGGCGATCGAACGGTACCGCCTGCACGACGTCACCGCGGGCACGAGCGGGAACGCGGGCGGCGAGAGCTGACGCCTTGATGGCCGAACCGACCGAGGTGATGGGCAAGACCGAGACGCTGGCATGGCTGCGGCGCATCTCGGGCGACCTCGCCACCGTCACCATCAAACGGCTCGAAGACACCCTCCCGTGGTATGCCGAGATGCCGCCGGCCCGACGCTCCGCCGTCGGGCTGGTGGCTCAGGCGGGAATCACGTCGTTCATCCAGTGGTACGACGACCCCGGCTCGACCCCATGGATCGCCTCGGACATCTTCGCGGTGGCCCCCCGCGAGCTGCTGCGCAGCGTGAGCCTGCAGCAGACGCTGCAGCTGATCCGCGTGACCGTCGAGGTCACCGAGGAGCGGGTCGCCGGCAAGGGCGAGCACCTGCGTGAGGCGATCCTGCTCTACTCGCGCGAGGTGGCCTTCGCGGCGGCCGACGTGTACGCACGCGCCGCCGAGGCACGTGGCCTGTGGGATGCCCGGCTCGAGGCGCTCGTCGTCGACTCCATCCTCACCGGAGAGGCCGACGAAGAGCTTCCCAGCCGCATCGCCGCCCTCGGCTGGCACGGCCACGGCGAGGTCGCCGTGCTGGTGGGCACCACGCCCCCGCAGTTCGACGTCGATCAGCTGCGCCGCACAGCCCGCAAACTCGGCGTGGACGTTCTGATCGGCGTGCAGGGCTCGCGGCTGGTCCTCGTGCTCGGCCGCGCCGAGCCGTCCGCGCGCGCCGACGAGGCGACCGGCGAGCTGCCGTTCGGCGAGATCGCGAAGCGGCTGGAGCCGGGATTCGGCACCGGACACCTCGTTCTCGGGCCCACCGTCCCCGCTCTGGTCGACGCGAGCCAGAGCGCCCGCGCCGCGCTCGCGGGGTTCGCCGTCGCGCGGGCCTGGCGCCATGCGCCGCGTCCGGTCGAGGCCGACGACCTCCTGCCCGAGCGGGCGCTCGCGGGCGATCCCCTGGCGAAGCAGACGCTCGTCGAGCGCATCTACCGCCCGCTGCAGACGCACAGCACCGACCTCGTCGCCACGCTGTGGGCCTACCTCGACAACGGCCGGTCCCTCGAGGCCACCGCACGGGAGCTGTTCGTGCACCCCAACACGGTGCGCTATCGCCTCAAGCGCGTCTCCGAGGTGATCGGCTGGGACGCGACCGGGCCGCGGGAGGCCCTCATCCTCCAGACGGCGCTGGTCCTCGGTTCGATCGGCACCGATGCCACTCGACGCCGGCCGCAGAACATTCGCCGCAGCCAGGTCTGACCCGAAGGACGCACCATGACTGTGTGGGACGCACACAAAGCCCTTTGCGATTCTTGTGACGGTGTCGCCAGAACCCGCTCCTCGATCGTTGGCAGGATGGAACGGTGAGAATCGCGGTCTTCCCCGGGCAGGGTTCGCAGTCCCCCGGCTTCCTTGCCCCCTGGCTCGACGTCGACGGCACTCGCGATCGACTCGCGCAGTACTCCGAGTGGTCCGGCGTCGACCTCATCGCCGCCGGCACCGAATGGGATGTCGACCGCATCCGCGACACCCAGGTGGCACAGCCGCTCATCGTCGCCGCGAGTCTGCTCTCGTGGAACGCGCTCCCCGACCGCGACCGCGTGGGCGGTGTCGCCGGCCACTCGGTCGGCGAGTTCGCCGCCGCGGCGGCCGCGGGCATCCTCAGCGAGCAGGCGGCGCTCACGCTCGTCGGCATCCGCGGCCGCGCGATGGCGGAGGCCGCTGCCGCGGCCGAGACCGGCATGAGCGCCGTGATCGGCGGTGACGAGGCGGCCGTCCTGTCGCGGCTCGATCAGCTCGGCCTCACGCCCGCGAACTACAACGGCGGCGGACAGCTCGTGGTCGCCGGTGCGATCCACGCGCTCCAGGAACTTGCCGCCGAGCCGGTCGCCGGTACCCGGGTCATCCCGCTCCAGGTCGCCGGCGCCTTCCACACCCGCTACATGGCCCCAGCCGTCGAGACGCTCCGCGCGGCGGCGGCCGAGGTCGCGGCATCCGACCCCGCCGTCACGGTGTGGAGCAACCGCGACGGGCGCGCGGTCGAGGGCGGTCCCGCCTTCGTCGACCTGCTCGTCGACCAGGTCGCCTCTCCGGTCCGCTGGGACCTCTGCATGACGTCCTTCGCCGACGCCGGCGTCACGGGCCTCGTCGAGTTCTCGCCCGCGGGCACGCTCACGGGGCTCGCCAAGCGCGCGCTGCGCGGCGTGCCGGCCGTCGCCGTCAAGACCCCTGCCGACCTGGACGCGGCCGCGACCCTGCTGGCCGCCGACGCCTGACCGGAGAGATCCCGATGATCCGCTCGATCGTGCAGCCCACCGGGCCCGCGCACACCCGCATCTACTCGTACGGCGCCGCGCGCGGCGAGATCGCCGTCCCCAACGACGACCTCGTCGGCCCGATCGACTCGAGCGACGAGTGGATCCGCCAGCGCACCGGAATCGTGACGCGCATGCGCGCGGTCGCCGAGACCGATGCGATCGATCTCGCGACGGATGCTGCCCGTGAGGCCATCGAGCGCTCCGGGGTCGACGCGTCCCTGGTGGACGCCGTGATCGTGGCGACCGTCAGCAACCCCAAGCAGACGCCGTCGGTCTCGGCGATCGTGGCCGACCGGGTCGGCGCCAACCCCGCGGCCGCCTACGACGTCAACGCGGCATGCGCCGGCTTCGCCTACGGGATCGCCCAGGCCGATGCGCTCATCCGCGCGGGCGCCGCGAACTACGCGCTCGTGATCGGCGCCGAGAAGCTCAGCGACGTCGTCGACCCGACCGACCGCAGCATCTCGTTCCTGCTCGGCGACGGCGCCGGCGCCGCGCTGGTCGGCCCGAGCGACACGCCCGGCATCGGTCCCACCGTGTGGGGCTCGGACGGCTCGAAGGCCGACGCCGTCGGTATGAACCACACGCTCACCGACTTCCGCGACGGAAAGGCCCCCTGGCCGACGCTGCGGCAGGAGGGCCCCACGGTGTTCCGCTGGGCGGTGTGGGAGATGGTGAAGGTCGCGCGGCAGGCTCTCGAGGCCGCCGGGATCGAGGCATCCGATCTCGCCGCGTTCGTGCCGCACCAGGCCAACATGCGCATCATCGACGAGTTCGCCAAGCAGCTCGGGCTCCCCGACACCGTCCTCGTCGGCCGCGACATCGAGACGACCGGCAACACGTCGGCGGCCTCGATCCCGCTGGCGACCCACCGGCTCCTCGCCGAGCACCCCGAGCTCAGCGGCGGCCTGGCGCTCCAGATCGGCTTCGGTGCCGGCCTGGTCTTCGGCGCCCAGGTGGTCGTCCTCCCCTGAGGGCGCAAGCCCCGACTCTAGACTGAGACCCGGCCCCCGGGCTCGTGACCCCTAAGAAACAGGAGAAAACCCATGGCATTCACCAACGACGAGGTTCTCGCCGGACTCGCCGAGCTCATCACCGACGAGACCGGCATCTCGGCCGACGAGGTCGCCCTCGAGAAGTCGTTCACCGACGACCTCGACATCGACTCGATCTCGATGATGACGATCGTCGTCAACGCCGAAGAGAAGTTCGGCGTCACCATCCCCGACGACGAGGTCAAGAACCTGAAGACCGTCGGCGACGCCGTCAGCTACATCGCGTCCAACCAGGCGTAATCCCCCCGGTGGGGGCTGCGGCCCCCACCGGCACACCCACGAGGACTTCCACTGCACATGAGCACCTCCCGCATCGTCGTCACCGGCATCGGCGCGTCGTCTCCGCTCGGGGGCACCGCACCCGAGAGCTGGGCCGCACTCCTGGACGGCGCCTCGGGCGCCAGCACCCTCGAGTACGACTGGGTCGAGCAGTATCAGCTGCCCGTCACGTTCGCCGCCCAGGCCAAGGTTCGCCCCGACACCGTTCTCGAGCGACCTGTCGCGAAGCGCCTCGACCCGTCCTCGCAGTTCGCGCTGGTGGCGGCCATGGAGGCGTGGGCGGATGCCGGGAGCCCCGAGGTCGAGCCCGAACGGCTCGGCGTCGACTTCGCCACCGGCATCGGCGGTCTGTGGACGCTCCTGGACGCGTGGGACACCCTGCGCGAAAAGGGTCCGCGTCGCGTGCTGCCGATGACGGTCCCGATGCTCATGCCCAACGCGGCGGCCGGAAACCTCTCGCTCCACTTCAACGCACGGGCGTACGCGCGCACGGTCGCCAGTGCCTGCGCCTCGAGCACCGAATCGATCGTCAACGCGGTCGAGCACCTGCGTGCCGGGCTCGCCGATGTCGTGATCGCGGGCGGCACCGAATCGACCATCCACCCGATCACGATCGCAGCGTTCTCGTCCATGCAGGCGCTGTCGCGTCGCAATGACGACCCGGCCACCGCGTCGCGCCCCTGCAGCGTCGATCGCGACGGCTTCGTCATGGGAGAGGGCGCGGGAGTGCTCATCCTCGAGACCGAGGAGCACGCGCGCGCCCGCGGTGCCAAGATCTACGCCGCCGTCGTCGGCGGCGGCGTCACGGCGGATTCGTACCACATCACGGCGAACGACCCCGAGGGGCTCGGCGCCTCGCGGGCGGTGCGCATGGCACTCGAGATGGCGGATGCCTCGCCCGACGACGTGACGCACATCAACGCGCACGCGACATCGACGCCGGTCGGTGACCCGAACGAGTACACCGCCCTCAAGACGGTGTTCGGTTCGCGCATCGACGACATCCCGGTCTCGGCGACGAAGGCCTCGACGGGTCACCTGCTCGGCGGCACCGGCGCGCTCGAAGCGATCTTCACGGTTCTGGCGATCCGCGACCGCGTGGCACCGCCCACGATCAACATCACGACGCAGGATCCCGAGGTGCCGTTCCGCATCTCGGGCGAGACGGCGCCACTCGGCGACGGTTCGCAGCTCGCGATCAGCAACTCGTTCGGCTTCGGCGGGCACAACGCCGTCGCTGCATTCGCCTCGGTCTGACACCGCGCACGACGCAGGCTCCTCGCGGCGCCCCCGGCACCCTTCGACACGCTCAGGGATCGAACCGGGGGCGTCGCGTCGAAAGACGGGCGGTGGCGATTCGCCTTCCCAGCGCCAGGACTCTTCTCACCGGCATCCGGTAGTCGCGCCTCGCCCCGCCCGTGTCTCTCGACCTCACCCCACCTTGTGCAGCCACACCACCGGCGCGTCGTCGCTCGCGTGGCGGAACGGCTCGAGCTCCTGATCCCAGGCGGCGCCCAGCGCGACCTGGAGCTCACGCTGCAGCTCCAGCGCGTCGCCGCCGGCGATCTCCATGGCGTAGCGGATGCGGTCCTCGCCGATGACGACGTTGCCGGCGGAATCGGTCTGGGCGTAGTGGATGCCGAGCCCCGGCGTGTGCAGCCACCGGCCGCCGTCGCTGCGGGGCGTGGGATCCTCCGTCACCTCGAACCGCAGATGCTCCCACCCACGTATGGCGGTCGCGAGTGCCGCGCCGGTGCCTGCGGCGCCCTCCCAGTAGAACTCGCTCCGACGACTGCCGGCGAGTACGGGCTGGTCTGCCCAGTCGAAGCTGACGGCACGCCCGAGGGCGCGCCCCACCGCCCACTCGAGGTGGGGGCACAACGCTCTTGGCGCGGAGTGGATGTAGATCACCCCACGCGCCTGTGGTGTCGCCATGTTCTCTCCGTTCGTCAGGTGCGTCTTCCCCTACGACCTGAGACCGGTTCACGGCGATGCTGTTCGGTTGTGCTGCGGCCATTATCGCCGAGAGGGCGGTCGAATCACAAGAGTGTGATTCGACCGCCCTCCGGCGTGGTCTCGGACCGGCTCGGCTCAGGCCTCGCTCATCGCCTGGACCTCGGCCTTGCCCTTGGCCGCGTAGTAGGCGGCGCGGGCGGCGTCGCGGCGAGCCTGCTCGGCCTGGCCGGCGTCGAGCACGTCCTGCGCGACTTCGAACTGGTCGGTCGTCGGCTTGCCGTGGTACTTCTCGATATAGGCATCGAGCTCGGGGCCCGACTCCCACGACGTGATGAGGCAGTAGCGGGGCTCGTCGCCGTCGTGGTGCACGGCGTGCCACAGGCGCTGCGTGTCGACGATCAGCTGCGCGCCCGCGGGCAGCGCGACGCGGTACTCGATGCTGGGGTCGGTGCGGTTCTCGCGCAGCACGAAGTAACTGTTCTTGTCGTCGGTGAGGTTGAAGAACCCACGCACGACCCACCCGGTGCCGTCGGGGTTGAGGCGGTTGTTGTCGTCCTGGTGGAGGTTGTACAGCGCGTCGGCGTAGCTGTTGGGCTGCAGCTCGATGATGCGGCAGCGGCCGACGTTCGCGCCGGGCTCCTGAGCACGGCGGGTGAGGGTCGGGGCCTTCTCGACCTGCGACGGGATCCAGACGCCGTCCTTGTCGGTGCGCGGCGGCGTGTGGTTCCAGAAGCCGTTGCACTCGATCTCGCCCTTGGCCGAGGCCAGCGGCGCGAAGCGGGTGTCACCCGAGGACTTCCAGTCGACGTACTCGATGGACAGCCATTCCTGAGGGTCGATCTCCTCGTTGTAGGAGTCGAGCACCACGAAGCCGGTCTCATCGAGAGCGGCGGACTTGATGTAACCCATGACGAATCATGCCTTTCGGTCAGTGAGCCAGCACGTTTTTACAGGCTCAACTTAGGCAAGCCTACCTCGGCGTCCCGGCAGGCCCCGGCAGCGCGGCCCGGCGCCGCCGGGACCGGAGCCGCCCCCCATAGACTGGACGGGCCATGGTCACTGCCACGAATGTCGACGCGACTGCCGTCAACACGATCGGGTGGCTGTCCGCCGCGGACTGGACCATCGTCGTCCCCGTCTACCAGCGGCAGTACCGGTGGGATATCGGCGGCTGCGAGCAGCTCCTCGCCGACATCCGCGCGGTGGCAGACCTCGACGATCGTCACATGCACTTCATCGGCTCGATCCTCTCGTCCGCCAGCGGCGGATCTGGCGACACCGAGCTCGTCCTGATCGACGGTCAGCAGCGCACCACCACGCTGATGCTCCTCGTGGCGGCGCTGCAGCACACCGTGCGCGAGGCCCACCCCGAGCTCGCCGATCAGCTGCAGCGGGTCCTTGTGCACTCTGAGGACCCTTCGCGGACGAAACTGCGTCCGCACCCGGCCTGGGCGTCGGTGTTCGAGCGTGTCGTCCTGGACCTGTCACCGTCACCCGGCGAGCAGCGCGACTCGCGCTTCGACGACAACTACGCGTTCTTCCGCAGCCAGATCAGTCTCGACGAGGCGCCCCACATCTGGCGCGGACTCCAGAAGCTCGAGCACGTCGCGATCACGCTGGGGGCCGGGGCCAACGCCCAGCAGATCTTCGAGAGCCTCAACTCCACGGGCGAACCGCTGCGCGATCACGAGCTCATCCACAACTACGTGCTCATGGGCCTCAACCACGTCGAGCAGCGCCAGATCGAATCCGACTTCTGGCAGCCGATCGAGCGCGACACCGGCGAGCACATCGCCGACTTCTGGCGTCAGTACCTCACGATGCGGACGGGCCGCGAGGTGACCGTCGTCGGCGGCCGCGGCGTGTACGACGCGTTCCGTCACGAGTTCCCGCGGCTGGAGTTCGCCGACCTGCTCGCGCACGCCGAGGAGTGGCGGGCGCTCGCGCGGGTGTACCGCACCCTGC
Organism: Microbacterium cremeum; assembly: GCF_015277855.1. Lineage (NCBI taxonomy): Bacteria > Bacillati > Actinomycetota > Actinomycetes > Micrococcales > Microbacteriaceae > Microbacterium > Microbacterium cremeum. Next base: position 1,862,926 of record NZ_CP063812.1, on the reverse strand, counting down.
TGGATCCCGCGCAGGCTCCGGATGCCGACATCGCCCGTCAGTTGCGGCATCTCAACACGTTCGGCTCGGGCATGTACCCCCTCGTCATGCGCGCCTACCGCGATCTCGAGCAGGGCCGGATCGATCGTGTGGAACTGCTCGACACGCTCGAGATGGTGCAGTCGCTGCTGATGCGCCGCTGCGTCGTCGGCACCGGCATCGAGCGGTTGGTCGCGCGGCTGTGCCGTGCACGCGAGGACGGCCGCGACGCGTTCATCGCGGCGGTGTCGCGCATCACCCCGTCGGACGAGCGGATCGCCGTCGCGCTGAAGTACTCCGAGCTGCCCTACGCGACCTACGTCCTCACTCGGATCGCGGGTGTCGACGGCGCGGAAGCACTCGACCTCGAGCACATCTTCCCGCTCGCACCGGCCGACTCGTGGACGGGCGACGGTGTGCGCGAGTGGTCGGCGTACACCGAGGACGAGCAGAACAGCCACCGCGCGCTCGCACAGACGATCGGCAACCTGACCGTACTCGAGGAAGACCTCGCCGTTCGCGCCTTCGACCGCCCGTTCCCCGAGAAGAAGAGCCTCTATGCGCGCAGTGCCGTCGCGGCGACGGCCGAGCTCGCGCAGCTCCCGGCGTGGGGAACCGCGGCGATCGCCGAGCGCTCGGCGCGCCTCACCGAGCGGTTCGTACAGGTGTGGCGTCGTCCCGGTGGCCCCGCGATCGACGATGACGGCCTCACCCCCGTCCTCGATGCGGTGCGCCGGCGCGGCTGGCCGCTCGGCTGGCACCGCGAGTGGTCGTATGTCGAGTACTGCGGTGAGCACTGGGAGGTGTACGACGTCAAGCACCTCTTCAACCGCGTGTTCAAGCGGCTGTGGGCCGACGCGCGCGACGCGGTCGTCTCGTACAGCGCCCGCCGCGGCGGGCCGGTCTACACCGCGCAGTCGTGGAACGGGCAGTGGGACCGGCTCGACGACGATCACTCGCTGTACATGGGGTGGGACTCGAGCTACATGCTCAGCGCCGCGCAGGGCGTCCTCGAAGAGGCGGGTCTTGCTCCTGAGGTGTTCGTCAAGTACTCCTACATCGGCAACGCCATGTGAAAGGCGGTGACGGATGCCGAGGCATCCGTCACCGCCTTGTCACCTGCTAGACGAACTCGATCTTCGCGTTCTCGTTGTTGAGGACGATCACCGGGGTGATCGCAGGATGACCCGCCGCACGGATCCGGGCGAGGTCGAAGCGCAGCAGCGGCGTGCCCTCACGCACGGACTGGCCCTTCTCGACGAGCGTCTCGAAGCCGTCGCCCTTCATCCCGACCGTGTCGATGCCGACGTGGATGAGCAGTTCGGTGCCGTCGCCGAGGACGAGGGCCACCGCGTGGCTGCTCTCGAACGTGGCGCCCACCGTCGCGTCCGCGGGAGCCCTCACGGTGTCGCCGGCCGGCTCGATCGCCACTCCCGGGCCCATGATCCCCTCACCGAACGTCGGGTCGGGCACCTCCGACAGCGGAACGACCCTGCCGGCGAGCGGCTGACGCATCCTGACCGTCGTGGAGGTGGCCGGGGCGGTGCGCACGCCCGCGCCGCCGGCATCGGCGGAGGCGGCGGCCGACGACGAGGCGACCTCGGGCGTCGCCCCCGCGGGCACGGTCGCCTCACCGGCCATGACCTTCTCCATCGCGTCCTTCACGAACTGCACGTTGAGGCCGTAGACCACCTGGACGGACTTTCCTCCCGGCTTCATCGTGCCCGCAGCGCCCGCTCGCTTGAGCGCGGTGTCGTCGACCTTCGACACGTCGGCGACCTCCATGCGCAATCGTGTCGCGCAGTTGTCGAGTTCGAGGATGTTGTCTTTGCCGCCGAGGCCGTCGATGAAGCGGTCCGCGGTCACGAGGTACTTCTCGTCGACGGAGCTGGTGTCGAACTCGGTGCCCTCGGCGAGGATGTCGTCGTCCTCGCGTCCTGGCGTCTTCAGGTTGAACCGCTTGATGAAGAAGTAGAAGACGACGAAGTAGATGCCGAACCAGAAGAGGCCCATCACCGGGATCAGCCAGGGATTCTGGGCCATCGGATTCATCCAGCCCAGCACGAGGTCGACGAAACCGCCCGAGAACCCGAAGCCCATCCGCACGGGAAGTATCTGACTGATCGCCATCGAGATGCCCGTGAAGACCGCGTGCACCAGGTACAGCACCGGCGCGAGGAACATGAAGGCGAACTCGAGCGGCTCGGTGACTCCCACGAAGAACGACGAGATGGCGCCTCCGAGGAGGATTCCGTACGCCAGCTTCTTGCGCGTCGTCCTGGCCGTCAGATACATCGCCAGAGCGGCGCCCGGCAGGCCGAACATCATGATCGGGAAGAAGCCCGTCATGTACTGGCCCGTGACTCCGTACGTGCCCGTTCCGTCGAGGAAGTTGTTGAGGTCGTTGATGCCGGCGACATCGAACCAGAACACCGAGTTGAGTGCGTGGTGCAGGCCGACCGGGATCAGCAGCCGGTTGAGGAAGCCGTAAATGCCGGTTCCGAAGGCGCCGAGCGTGACGATCCATTCGCCGAAGCCGACGAGAGCGGTGTACACGAAGGGCCAGACGAAGAACAGGATGATCGCCAGCACGAGCGAGAAGCCCGCCGTGACGATCGCGACCGAGCGCTTGCCCGAGAAGAACGACAGCGCGTCGGGCAGCTTGGTGTCTTTGAACCTGTTGTAGCACCACGCTCCGATCAGGCCGCAGATGATGCCGACGAACACGTTCTGCACCCGGAGGAACGCCGGGTCGACCTCATTGACATCGCCGACGCCCGTGAAGAGCATCACGGTCTCGGGCTTGAGCAGCGTCGTGACGACGAGCCACGACACGAGACCGGCCAGTGCCGAGGTGCCGTCGGACTTGTTCGCCATGCCGATCGAGATGCCGACCGCGAAGAGCAGGGCCATGTTCCCGAGCAGCGAACCGCCCGCCGCGTCGAGGAAGATCGAGACGAGGTTCGGACTCTTGCCGCCGTCGCTGATCCAGAATCCGATGCCCGACAGGATCGCCGCGACCGGCAGCACGGCCACCGGGAGCATGATCGATCTTCCGAGCCTCTGCAGGAACTTCATTGTTCGCCTCCGTGGGGAGTCAGGGACAGTGTGATGCCGAAGACGCTACACGGAACGCGAACCGCGCAGACAGGCAGCCCCCTCCGAAAGTAAGGATGGTGAACGAATTCTCACGCGGGCCGCGGTCGCGACACGGCGCTGTCGATGCTCGCCCCGCGGCGAGGGCTCTACGCTGGCGACATGACGGAGCTCACCGCACCGCCCCGCCTGCGCATCCGCTGGGGCTGGTTCACCGCCTGCATCGCCCTGGGCGCAGCGGGCATTCTCGCCGGCCTCGCCATCGCACCGCCGGAAGACCGCAGCACCTACGTCGCCGGCGTCCTCGGCGGAGCCAGCACGACGCTGCTCCTGGTGGGCATCGTGGTGCTGCTCGAGCGCCGCATCATCGACGCCGCCGTCCACGTGGTGCGCGATGCGGCAGAGGATGCCCGTGCTCGGTCGGATGCCCTGATGCGGGAGCAGGTTCGGGAGCTCGAGGATCGTCTCACAGCCATGTGGGCGATGACGGCGACCGCCGACGACGCCGCTCGTCACCGCGACGAGACGCGTCGCATGACGGATGACTTCGCCCGGCGCGTCGTCGACGAGTACACCGACGGAGCCGACCCGGCGTAATCCGAGTCCCGCCGCGGCCACTCAAGCAGCGACGGGACCCGGTCGGTAGGGCGGGTGGGACTTGAACCCACGATCGTCGGGTTATGAGCCCGCTGCCTTGACCAGCTTGGCCACCGCCCCTCGCACGTGCGTGCGCAGACGAGCCTACCCGCAGACGTCAGCGCTTTTCCGCGTCGTCCGCGGGATCTTTCACCGGCGGCTCGGGCCAGACCTTGGCGACGGCCTCGGTCACCCGGATCGAGCCGGTGCGCGGGTGCGCGGAATCCGTCGCTCCCCCGCTGCCACGCTTGATCGGGAGCTCCTGGCTGTCGCTGACGATCTGAGGATGGTGCCGCGCCAGCTGGAAGACGCCCCACACCGAGATCGCGCCTGCGACGCCGAACGCGATGTACACCCACAGCGGGGCTCCGGTGGCCTCCTGCAGCACCAGCAGGCCGATGAGGATCGCGACGAGCGGGTCGACGACCGTCAGTCCGGCCACGACGAGATCGGGCGGTCCGGAGGAGTATGCGGTCTGCACGAAGTAGGCGCCGACGATCGCGCTGAGGATGAGCGCGGCGAGGCACGTGAAGGTCAGCCAGTCGAAGTCACCGGTCTGCACGCGCACGATGACGACCTTGGCGAGCGTCGCGACGAAGCCGTAGATCACACCCGCGGCCGTGATGTAGAACAGCGGCCCGACGCGCTTGCGGAACCAGATCCACAGTCCGGCGAAGACGATGGTCACGACCCCGAGCAGCACCAGGATCGTGATGAGCTGGCCGTTCGAGACGGGCTTCTCGGTGGCGAACAGCGCCGCGATCGTGACGAAGAGGAAGATGCCGCCCACGCACGCCGCGATCGCGATGAGCGAGCGTTTCGTCGGGCGATGCCCGCTGATCTGAGCATTCAGGAGTGTCGTGATGACCAGCGCGATGGCGCCGAGGGGCTGCACGACGATGAGCGGCGCGAACGCGAGGGCCGACAGCTGACACACGATCGCCAGCCCCAGCATGAGCGTGCCGATGACCCACGACGGGCGCGAGAGCAGCTTCAGCAGCTGTCCGGCACCCAGGCCCTGGTTTCCGGTCGACCCGCTGAGCCGCTCGACCTTCGTGACGCCGCGGTGCTGGTACTGCGCGCCGAACGACATGAACACGGCCCCGAGGAGGGCGAGCGGGATCCCGATGAGGATGCCGGGGTTCTGGAACGCGCCGACGAGCTGGTCCCCGACGTCCTCGAGCTCTACCACGGTCCACACCACATGAAGACACTAGCCGCAGCCACCCCGGATAGGCTCGAGGCGTGGCCGTTCTCCCGATTCGCATCATGGGCGATCCCGTCCTCCACTCCCCCGCGTCGCCCGTCGAGGCGATCACCGACGAGGTCCGCGAGCTCGTCGCCGACATGTTCGAGACGATGGATGCCGCGCCCGGCGTCGGCCTGGCCGCCCCGCAGGTCGGCGTGCCGCTGCGCATCTACACGTATTCGTACGCCGACGACGACGGCAACCCGTGGCGCGGCGTGATCCTCAACCCCGAGCTGTGGATGCGCCCGGCCGAGCCCGGCGAACCCGATCCCGACGAGGAGTCCGAGGGGTGCCTGTCGTTCCCCGGCGAGCGGTTCCCGCTCCGCCGTTCCGACGAGGTGCTCGTGACGGGCACCGACCTCGATGGCGAGCCGGTGCGGATCCAGGTCGACGGGTGGCGGGCGCGCATCATGCAGCACGAGTTCGACCACCTCGACGGCGTGCTCTACGTCGACCGTCTCGGCGACAGCGACTGGAAGACGGTTCAGAAGATCGCCCGCAAGCGCGGCTGGGGTCGGCCTGGCCAGGCCTGGACCCCGGGGATCGACGACCTCGACGCCTGACGACACGCGCAGCGCACGAAGAAAGCCCCGAGGGTGGAGCCTCGGGGCTTTCGCTCCCCCACTTGGACTCGAACCAAGAACCTATCGGTTAACAGCCGATTGCTCTGCCAATTGAGCTATGGAGGAATGTCCGCGCTCTCGCGCGGGCAACCAGTCCATATTAGCAAAGCCCGCGGGGTGGTCATGACACCGCGGGCGGATGGTCACGACCCGACGAGCCGCCGGTCGGCCTCCGCGCTCGGTGTCCACAGCAGGTCGCGGGTGCCGTGCCCGTACGCGACGGCGTGGCCGCCGCGGAGCACGAGCACGTCGGCGTCGAGTTCGCGGACGACTTCCGCATCGTTCGTGACGACGAGCGCCGCCATGCCGAAGTCGTGACGACGGCGCAGGATCGCGTCGCGGACAGCCTTGCGCACCTCGACGTCGAGGTTCGCGAACGGCTCGTCGGCGATCAGCACGCGCGGCTGGAGCACGAGCGCCCGCGCGATGGCGACGCGCTGGCGCATTCCGGCGCTGAGCTCATAGGGATACTTGGCAGCCACGCCGAGCGGCAGCATCATCTCGTCGAGCAGCGCCGACACGCGAACAGCGAGAGCTCGCTGGTTCACGCGCCGGTCCCGGCTGGTGATGGGCTCGCCGATCACCTCGCCGACGGTGAGCCTCGCAGGCAGGCGCGCGCCCGCCGACTGCGGCAGGTGGCCGCAGTAGTAGGTGAGCAGGCGGTGCGCCCGCCCGGGACGGCGCACCGGGATCCCCTCGACGTGCGCCGTGCCGCCGACCACGGCGAGCCCGGACTCGTCAGCCCCGGCGAGGACGGCGGCGAGCGACGACTTGCCGGCGCCGGTGGGCCCCATGAGAGCGAGGGCGGCACGGTGCTCGAGCACGAATGACACGCCGTCGATGACTCGCGCCGTCGATCCGCCCCGCGCAACGCGCGCGATCGAGAGATCCGAGCAGTGGATCGCGACCTCAGCGTCTCGTCGTCGGGGCATGCCCTCATCCTGCCTTGCGGACGCCGCCGATACCAACGGTGCGGCGTGTCACGCCTCGTCGGCGAGGGTCCGTCGCTGCGCGTCCAGCTCGCGCAGCAGGATCCGGATGCGGCGCCCCTCCTCCGAGTCGGGGGGCACGCGCTGGATCGCGCCCAGCAGTTCGGCCTTCTCACGGTCGAGGGCCCTCATCACGAGCCGTCGCAGCAGGTCTCCGGCCGATGCCACCGCCGCGTCGTCGCTCAACGCGGGGAAGTCCCCGGCGAGCAGCTCCGCACCGAGTGTGCGGTACGGCTCGCGCACGGCATCGAGCGCGTCGATCGCCCATCCGGGCCGCTGCCGGTCGCCGGCGGCGCGCACGGCGCCGCGGACGGCGTCGAGGGCGGGGTGACGCATCGGCGGCTCGAGTGCCCGCTCGATCAGGGCTTGGTCGAGGCGGTGACCGAACTGCAGCACCCCCATGAGCGCGTCGCGCTCGAGGCCGGCCTCGGGCGTGCGCGGCAGGTCAGCAATCCCCACGCGTAGTCCGGACTCCGCACCCGGCGCCGGCGCCGACGCGGGCTGCGGACCGCTCTCCCGCCGCGAGGCGCCACCGCCGCGACCCGCGCGATCGACCTCGCGTCTCACGTCCTCGGTGTCCATCCCGAGCCGCCGGGCCAGCACGCGGACGTACTCGGGCTGCAGCAGCGGGTCGCGCAGTTCGGCGACCACGGGGGCTGCGGACCGCAGTGCCCCGACGCGGCCCTCGACGCTCGCGAGGTCGTACCCCGAGATGCGCTGGTCGAGCACGAATTCGACCATCGGTACCTTGGTCTCGACCAGGGCGCGCACGGCGCCGTCGCCGCGGGCGAGGCGCAGGTCGCAGGGATCGAGTCCTTCGGGGCCGGTCGCGACGTACGTCTGGGCGTTGAACCGCTTGGCATCGGCGAACGCCCGCAGCGCTGCCTTCTGGCCTGCGGCATCCGGATCGAAGGTGAACACCACTTCGCCCGAGGTCGAGTCGTCGCCCATCACCCGGCGGAGCACCGTGATGTGGTCCGAGCCGAACGCGGTGCCGCACGTCGCGACGGCCGTCGTGATGCCGGCCAGGTGGCACGCCATGACGTCGGTGTAGCCCTCGACCACGACGACGCGGTGCTCGCGCGAGATGTCGCGCTTGGCGAGATCGAGCCCGTAAAGCACCTGGGCCTTCTTGTAGATCGTCGTCTCGGGCGTGTTGAGGTACTTGGGACCCTGGTCGTCGTCGAAGAGCTTCCGTGCGCCGAACCCGATCACCTGACCGGTGACGTCGCGGATCGGCCACACGAGCCGGCCACGGAACCGGTCGTAGACGCCGCGCTGCCCTTGCGACACCAGGCCCGCCGAGCTGAGCTCCTCGTCGCTGAATCCCTGCGATCTCAGCGCCGCGAGCATCGACGACCAGCCCTTGGGCGCGTAGCCGACCCCGAAGTGCGCGGCGGCGCCGGCGTCGAAGCCACGCTGCCCGAGGAACCGCCGGGCGGTGTCGGCCTCCGATGAGGTCAGCTGTCCGCGGAAGAACTCCGCCGCCGCCGCGTTGGCGGCGTACAGCCGGGCGCGTCCGCTGTGCTCGGGGGCCGCGCCGCCGTCCTCGTAGTGCAGCGTGTACCCGATGCGCGAAGCGAGCCGCTCGACCGCCTCGGTGAACGAGACGTGATCCATCGCCCGCAGGAACGAGTACACATCGCCGGACTCGCCGCAGCCGAAGCAGTGATAGAACCCCGCCTGGGGGCGCACGTTGAAGCTCGGACTGCGCTCGTCGTGGAACGGGCACAATCCCTTCATCGAGCCGACGCCCGCCGACTTCAGGGCGACCCGCTCGCCGATGATGTCGGCGATGTTCGTCCGCGCCTTCACCTCGTCGACGTCGGCCTGACGGATCCGCCCTGCCATCAGCGGCCCTCGCGCGATCGCGCGTCGACGGGCCGTGCGCCCGGAGCCCAGATGCCGACGGATGCCGCATCCACCGGCGCGATGAGGGCGCCGTGCCACGCGATCGCGAGCTGATCGGTGAGGCTCGCGACCTGGTCGACGACGACACGCCGGCGTGCGGCATCCGTCTCGGCTGCGGCGAAGTCCTGGCCGTGCAGCGGATCGAGCGCCTCGGGTCGCTCCCACAACGCCGTCGCGAGCCGCTTGAGCAGGCGGCGCTGCTCCTTGTACAGATCTTTGCGACCCTCGATCGAGACGACGGCGGCGCCGATGATGCCCTTGAGCACCGCCATCTCGGCCTCCACGACGCGCGGCACCACGAGGTGGCCGCGGTAGCGCGTGAGCACGCTCGCCGCATACGCCTCGCGCGTGGCCGTCGTCGCGGCTCGCGCGAAACGCCCGATCAGGTCGGACGTGAGGTTCTTCAGGCGCGCGAGGTCCGCGCGCGTGCCGTCGAAGCCGTCGATCCACTCCGGGATGCGGGTCAGCCGGAACAGCGCGTCCTCGAGCTCGTCGCGGGCGAAGTCGAACCCGACCCACGACTGGATCGCGGTGACCAGTGCATCGTGCTCGCCCGCGTCGGCGAGTCGCGCAGGGTCGAGGTAGCCGTTGACGATGGCGTCCTCGAAGTCATGCACCGAATAGGCGATGTCGTCCGAGAGGTCCATCACCTCGGCCTCGATGCACCGCACGCGCCCCGGTGCGTCCTCGCGCAGCCACCGGAAGACCGGCTCGTCGTCCGGGTACACGCCGAACTTCAGCCGCCCTCCCGGATCCGGCAGCGGGTGATCCGAGGTCCACGGGTACTTGCACGACGCGTCGAGGCTGGCGCGCGTGAGGTTCAGGCCGAAGCTGCGTCCGTCGTCGATCACCTTGGGCTCGAGCCGGGTGAGGATCCGCAGCGTCTGGGCGTTCCCCTCGAAGCCCCCGATGTCTTCGGACCACTCGTTCAGCGCGCGCTCGCCGTTGTGGCCGAACGGCGGGTGGCCGAGGTCGTGGCTCAGGCAGGCGGTGTCGACGACGTCGGCCGCGAGATCGAGCGCCGTGGCGAGCTCACGCCCCACCTGGGCGACCTCGAGCGAGTGCGTCAGCCGATTGCGAGCGAAGTCGGCGGGGCTGGCGGGGCTGAGCACCTGCGTCTTCGCAGCGAGGCGCCGCAGTGCCGCCGAGTGAAGCACCCGCGCCCGGTCCCGCGCGAAGTCGTCGCGCTGCGACCGGTGGTGCTCGGCATGGAAGCGGGCGGCATCCGCGTCGTCGTAACCGGTGGGACGGTCGGACGAGCCGACGAGGTCACCCACCACTGTGGTCGAGTTCCGCTTCGGCGAGGGCGCACGATGCCTCGGCCCCGAGCTCGCGGGAATCCAGCCACCCGTCAGGCAGTGCCGGGCGCTTCGGGCTGCCGGCGCGCCCGCGCTGGCCCTCTGCCGCGGCGCCCGGGTAGGGGGCGTCGAGTTCCATCGTGGCGAGGAGCGCGTCGATCTCGTCGAGGCTCGAGACGGTCGCGAGCTTCGCGCGCAGGTCGCCGCCCACCGGGTACCCCTTGAAGTACCACGCGACGTGCTTGCGGATGTCGCGGCATCCGCGGCCCTCGTCCTCGAAGAACTCCACGAGCAGCTCCGCGTGCCGCCGGAAGGCCCGGGCGACGAAGCCGAGCGTCGCGTCGACGGGCTGACCCGGGGCCGCGCCGGGCGAGCCGAGGGCCCGGGCGAGATCACCGAACAGCCACGGCCGGCCGAGGCATCCGCGTCCGACGACCACGCCGTCGCAGCCGGTCTCGACCATCATGCGCACGGCGTCGTCGGCGGACCAGATGTCGCCGTTGCCGAGCACCGGGATGCTGGTGACCGTCTCCTTGAGCTTCGCGATCGCCGACCAGTCCGCCTCGCCCGAGTAGAACTCGGAGGCCGTGCGGGCGTGCAGGGCGACGGCCGCGACGCCGGCATCCTCCGCGATGCGCCCGGCGTCGAGGTAGGTCAGGTGGTCGGCGTCGATGCCCTTGCGCATCTTCACCGTCAACGGCACATCGCCGGCGGCGCGCGCGGCACGCGTGACGATGTCGCGGAACAGGCCGATCTTCCACGGCAGCGCGGCGCCTCCGCCCTTGCGCGTCACCTTCGGGACCGGGCAGCCGAAGTTCAGGTCGATGTGATCGGCGCGATCCTCCTCGACGAGGAGGCGCACCGCAGCCTCGGTGGTCGCCGGGTCGACCCCGTACAGCTGGATGGAGCGCGGCGTCTCGGACTCATGGTGCGTGATGAGCCGCATCGTCGTCGCGTTGCGCTCCACCAGGGCACGCGTCGTGATCATCTCGCTGACGTAGAGGCCGGCGCCGTACTCGCGACACAGTCGCCGGAATGCCGTGTTGGTGATCCCCGCCATCGGCGCGAGCACGACCGGCGCGTCGAGGTCGATGGGCCCGATGCGGAGGGTCCGCGCGGGCGCGAGAGCAGTGGTCACGAGTTCATTCTCCCAGAGGAATCCGGCGCTTCGCTGAATCGGAGGGCATAGCCTGGGGATATGACCGAGGCGACCACGACCGACCTGCGCGAGATCCCCTTCCAGACTGCCGACGGAGGCACCGCGACGCTGTCCGACTACGCGGGCAACGTCCTGCTCGTCGTGAATGTGGCGTCCCGGTGCGGGCTCACGCCGCAGTACGAGCAGCTCGAGCAGCTGCAGCGCGCCTACGCCGACCGCGGCTTCACGGTGCTGGGATTCCCCTGCAACCAGTTCATGGGGCAGGAGCCGGGCTCGATCGACGACATCCTCGAGTACTGCTCCACGACGTGGGGGGTGACGTTCCCCGTGTTCGACAAGGTCAACGTCAACGGCGGCAAGGCCGCCCCGCTCTACAAGGAGCTCAAGCGGACGCGCGACGCGGACGGCAAGAAGGGCCGGGTCGGGTGGAACTTCGAGAAGTTCGTGATCACCCCCGAGGGCTCGGTTCACCGGTTCCGTTCCAAGGTCAAGCCCGACGACCCCGCGATCGTCGAGGTCATCGAGGCGCACCTGCCGCGCTGACGCCGCCGGTCAGCCCGCGGCCGTCACCGGCTCGCGGTGCTCGGCCCACACCTGGCGGACGATCTGCGCGAACGCCTCTGCAGGCTGCGCACCCGACACGCCGTACTTTCCGTCGATCACGAAGAACGGCACGCCGTTGATCCCGTAAGCCGCCGCCTGCGCCTGATCGGCGCGCACCGCGTCGAGGAACCGGCCGCTGCGCAGCGCCTCGCGTGCCGCGTCGGCGTCGAGTCCGGCATCCGTCGCCAGCTCCACGAGCTCGTCCTCGCGGCCGAGGTGGCGGCCCTCGGTGAAGTACGCCGACATCAGGCGCTCGGTGAGCTCGCGCTGACGCCCCTGCTCCTTCGCGAAGTGCAGCAGCTCGTGCGCCTTCACGGTGTTCGTGTGCTGGAGGATGTCGAACCGGTACTCCAGGCCCGCCTCGGCGGCGACGCCGGTGACGCGCTCCAGCATCTGCTGCGCCTGCGTGGCGGAGATCCCCTTGTGCGTGGCCAGGTACTCGGCCTCGCCGCCCTCGAAATCGACGGGTGTGTCGGGCGACAGCTCGAACGAGTGGAACGTCACCTCGACTGCGGGGGCGTCGTCATCAGCGGATGCCTCGGCCAGTCCCTTCTCGAGATTCCGCTTGCCGATGTAGCACCAGGGGCAGGCGATGTCGCTCCACACGTCGATCTTGATGGCATCCGTCATGCTGAGGGCAACCGCGAATGCCGCTCCTCGTATTCCATCGACCGCCGCGCGAGCACGGCGGCGAGGAAGAAGCACACCGCGCCCACGAACGTGCCCACGTTCACCCAGCGCATGTCGAAGACCTCCGCCGTCGCCGGGAGGACGTACGCGCCGACGGCCGAGAAGCCGAACGCGACGGATCCGGCCATGTTGAGCCACGTGCCGTGAGCGGTCCTGGCGTCGGGATCCCACAGCTCGTGGCGCCGGTAGGCCGCCACGAGGGCTGCGGCGCTCGAGAGGAGGAACGCCGCCGACCCCCAGGCATCCGGAACCCAGCCCGTCGACGCGGTCGACGACTGCTGAAGGGCGCCCACCAGCACCGCGCCGGTACTGACGTTGAACAGGAGCGTTCCGAGGAACTGCACCGCCGCCGACCACCAGTCGGCGAACTCAGCCGGCGATGACGAGCGATGCGGCGGACGCCGGCCGCTCAGTGCCAGCTGGATGAACGCCGCCAGCGTGAAGAAGACCGAACCGGCGAAGAACGTCGCCGCGTCCCATACCGCGCCGACGGCGTCGGCGTACCAGGGGACGACACCGAGCGCGAAGAACAGCGATCCGATGGCGAATCCCCAGGACTCGCGCCGCAGTCTCGTGGTTCGGGCTCGGGGTGTGCGCATCGCGTGCTTCGCGGTCGGTGTCGTACTCGGGTCTCGCGGTTCAGTGGTGGAAGGAACCTGCTTCCTCCTCCGTCATGGGCACCGTGATCGGATGCCGGTCGAAGTGCGCGATCGCGGCGCGGTAGTCGTCCATGAGAAGCGACGCCTCATCACGACTGAATCCGACGCGCACGAGGATGCGCTGGACGGCGAGGTCCTCGCGGTCGGCCGGCATCGTGTACGCGGGCACCTGCCATCCACGGGCGCGCAGGCGGTCGGCGAGATCGAACAGGGTGAACGGATGCTCGACGCCCTCCTTCAGCTTCCACGACACCGCGGGGATGCCGGCTTCGGGGCTTCCGTCATTGATGATCTCGAAGTGCTCGAGCTTGCCGATCTCGGCGGCGAGGAACATCGCGGTGTCGTAGCAGGACTGGTGGACCTTGCGATAGCCCTCCTTCCCGAGCCGGACGAAGTTGTAGTACTGGGCGACGATCTGGCCGCCGGGTCGCGAGAAGTTCAGCGCGAACGTCGGCATGTTCCCGCCGAGGTAGTTCACGTTGAAGATCAGGTCCTCGGGCAGGTTCTCGGCGTCCCGCCACACGATCCAGCCGACGCCGAGCGGAGCGAGCCCGAACTTGTGGCCGGAGGTGTTGATCGACTTGACGCGGGGCAGCCGGAAGTCCCACACGATGTCGGGGGCGGTGAACGGCGCAAGGAAGCCGCCGCTCGCACCGTCGACGTGGATCGGGATGTCGAGACCGGTCTCGGCCTGGAGCTTGTCGAGCGCCTCGCTCACCGCCTGCACGGGTTCGAACCCACCGGTGAAGGTGACGCCCAGCGTCGGCACGACGCCGATCGTGTTCTCGTCGACCCGCTTCAGGACCTCGTCGGGGGTCATCAGCAGGCGGTCGCCCTCCATGGGGATCTCACGGAGCTCGACATCCCAGTAGCGGGCGAACTTGTGCCAGCACACCTGCACCGGCCCCGAGATGAGGTTCGGCTTGTCGGTCGGCTTGCCCGCCGCCCGCCGCCGAGCACGCCAGTTCCACAGCAGCGCCATGCCACCGAGCATCGCCGCCTCGCTCGATCCGGTCGTGGAGGTGCCGAGCGTGTTCACCGCGTCGGGCGAGTTCCACAGGTCGGCGAGCATGTGCACGCAGCGCGCTTCGATCGCCGCGGTCTGCGGGTACTCGTCCTTGTCGACCATGTTCTTGTCGAGGGTCTCGTTCATGAGCTGACGGACCTCTGGCTCCAGCCAGGTCTGGCAGAACGTGGCCAGGTTCTGGCGCGAGTTGCCGTCCATCATGAGCTCGTCCGAGACGACCTGGTACGCGTGGCGGGCGAGATGCTCGGTCTCGGGGATCCGGTACTTCGGCATCGAGATCGACAGATCCGACGACGCGAAGACCTCGTCGAGCAGCTCGTCCCTGATGGATTCCCGCTTGTGCAGCATGGCTCTCCTTCCGCGCCGCGCCTCCCAGGCGCCGGCGACGCTCGAGGCCACGCTACGAGAATGCGCGGGGTGTCGTCATCCCGCGATCTGAGTGATGTGAGACGCGACCGAGAGTCTCACCCGCGCGCGGGTTCGTCAACCGCTCCGCCGAACCGGCGTTCGCGGCCGAGGTACAGGTCGATGCCGTGCCAGAGATCCTGACGCGTGAAGTCGGGCCACAGCGTGTCGAGGAAGACGAACTCCGCATAGGCCGACTCCCACAGCAGGAAGTTCGACGTGCGCTGCTCGCCGCTGGAGCGGAGGAACAGGTCGACGTCGGGCATGTCGGGGCGGTAGAGCCGCCGCTGGATGAGCTTCTCCGATACGGCGGACGGTCTCAGCCTCCCCGCCGCGACATCATCGGCGATCGAGCGCATCGCGTCGACGAGTTCGATGCGGCCGCCGTAGTTGACGCACATGGTGAGCGTCAGCACGTCGTTGCCGGCGGTGAGTCGCTCGGCGAACTGCAGCTCCTTGATGACGCTCGACCACAGGCGCGGCTTGCGGCCGGCCCACTGGATGCGCACGCCCCACTCGTTGAGCTGATCGCGCCGCCGGTGCAGGACGTCGCGGTTGTAGCCCATCAGGAACCGCACTTCGTCGGGCGATCGAGACCAGTTCTCGGTGGAGAACGCGTAGACCGACAGATGCTTGACGCCGGCCTGGATCGCGCCGGCCACCACGTCCAGCAGCGCGGCCTCGCCCGCCTTGTGGCCCTCGATGCGGGTCAACCCGCGGCGGTTCGCCCAGCGGCCGTTGCCGTCCATGACGATCGCGACATGGTTCGGCACCGTCCCGGGGTCGTACGCGGGCGGGTACACCCCGGTCCAGTCAAGCGGCCGGTAGGGCACGGCATCGCGATGCGTGTACGGCTTCGGGGTCACCGGGCGCCCTCCTGCGGTGCGGACGAGACATGGGAGAGCGAGCGGATGCCGCGCTCGAGGTGCCATTGGGCGTACGCGGCGATGAGGCCCGAGGCGGCCGCGGTCGAGCCCGGTGCCGCGGCATCCACCCTGTCCCACTCCCCCGCCATGAGCGACTGCAGCAGCGAGACCGTCGCGGTGTCGATGCGTGCCGCACCGGTGGGTGCGCAGTCGCCGCAGACGATGCCGCCCTGCTGCGCGACGAACGTGTCGTGCGGGCCTGCGCGTCCGCAGCGCGCGCACTCCGAGAGACCGGGAGCCCAGCCCGACAGCGCCATCGCCCGCAGCAGATACGAGTCGAGCACGCTGCGCGCGGCGTGCTCTCCGCGCGACAGGGCCCGCAGTCCGCCGACGAGGAGGAGGTACTGCTGCGGTGTCGCCTCGGCCTCGTTGAGTCTGTCGGCGGCCTCGACCATGGCGTGCGCGGCGGTGTATCGGTCGTAGTGCACGGCGATGTCGGCCCCGTATGAGCCGAGCGATTCGGCCTGCTGCACGATGTCGAGCGATCGTCCTCGGTAGAGCTGCACGTCGGCGACCATGAACGGCTCGAGCCGCGCGCCGAACCGCGAGGATGTGCGGCGCACGCCCTTGGCCACCGCGCGGAGCTTGCCGTGGCGACGGCTCAGCATCGTCACGATCCTGTCGGCTTCCCCCAGCTTGTGGGTTCGCAGGACCACGACCTCGTCGCGGTAGGTGGGCACCACCCAATTATCGCTGTGCCTGCCCGCCCGGGGGCGACCCCACGCGGCAGCGGCGGCGGTCTCCGCCCCGTCGGCGTGTGCTGGTGAACCGGGAAGTGCTAGGGGTTCATTATGTACACTATTCACTATGTCGGGCACGCACATTCTCGATCGGCTCCTCGCGATCTCACAGCTGCTGGAAGCAGACCAGGCGACCGAGCTCGACCGCCGAGGGCTGACGACGGCCCGCACGCACCTGCTCTGGGTGCTGTACCACGGCGGACCGGCCACGCAGATCCAGCTGGCTGAGGCGATCGGCGTCACGCCGCGCAACGTCACCGCGCTCGTCGACGCACTCGACGCCACCGGGTTCGCGCGCCGCGAGCCGCATCCGACCGACCGCCGCGCGGTGCTCGTGCACCTCACCGAACGTGGGCTGTCGATCATGGAGACGATGGATGCCGAGCACACCGCGCTCGGCAGCGATCTGGTCGCGGGTCTCGACGCCGACACCGTCGCCACGGTGGCGCGCGCCCTCGAGCACATCCAGGGCCGGCTCGCCGAGCTGATCGCCGACCATGCGGCCCGCGAGGACGAGCGGGCGGCCCTCGGATGAGCGTGGCGGCCGAAACGGCGCCTGCGCGCGGACACTCGATCGCACGCCTGGCTCGCGCGGCCTGGCGCGCAGAGGTCGGGATCTGGCTGAGCCTGTACCGGTGGGCGTTGCGGCGGCCGCGCGTCCCCGCCGGAGCCTCCGGGTTCTCGTACCACTCCCCCGTGCTCACGATCCTCGTGATCTTCATCGTCCTCTCGGCGGTGGAGCTGCCGATCATCGACCTCATCGTCCACCCGTGGCCCTGGCTGCGGATCCCGCTGCTCGCACTCGGCATCTGGGGCCTCACGTGGATGATCGGGTTCCTCCTCGGCTTCCTCACGCGCCCGCACGCGGTCGGTCCGGACGGCATCCGCGCCCGGCTCGGGACCCACCTGGACGTCGACCTGCCGTGGGACGTCATCGCCTCCGTCGAGCGGTCGCGCGACGTCACCGAGAAGGCGCCGAAGATCAGAGACGAGCCGCACGGCCGCACGCTCGCGATCCGCATCGCCAACGAGACGAACGTGCTCGTCATCCTCGAGCGGCCCGTGCGCACCCGACTCGGTACCGACGAGGTCGAGATCGACGCCGTGCGGCTGTGGGCCGACGATCTCGACGGCTTCCTCGACGCGGTGCGCACCCACATCCCGTGACACCCGCCACCGGTGCGGCGCACGCGACAATGGGAAGGTGAACGAGCAGACCTTCGTGATCCCGCTGTGGGCGGATCTGATCGCCGTCGGGCTCGGCGGCATCCAGGGCGCCCTCTTCGCGTCCGGCTTCCGCGGTCAGCGGCGCCTCGACCTCCTCGGGGTCGCCATCATCGGGATCGTCGTCGGCATGGGCGGCGGACTCATCCGCGACCTGCTGCTGAACGTCACGCCGACGACCTTGCAGAGCAACTGGTATCTGCTCACCGCGACGGGCGCTGCCCTGTTCGGGATGCTGCTGGCCGGCGTGTTCCAGCGGCTCAACGCCGTCATCGTCGGCCTCGACGCACTCGTCATCGGGCTCTTCGGCGCCTTCGGCACCAGCAAGGCTCTCGTGCTCGGGATGCCCCTGGTGCCGGCCGTCTTCGTCGGCGTCTGCTCCGCCGTCGGCGGCGCGATCCTGCGCGACATGATCATGGGGCTGCCCGTCGCGATCATGCACGTCGGCTCGCTCTACGCCGTCGCCGCCGGCGTCGGCTGCCTCGTGCTCGCGACCGCGCACGAGCTCGGCGCGGATGTCGTCGTGGCCGCCGCCATCGGGATCGCGGTGACCGCCGTCATCCGTCTGCTCGCGGTCATCTTCGACATCTCGCTGCCCGAGCAGCGCGCGCTGTACCGCCGCAAGGTCGCCGTCGAGACATCGACGATCCCGATCGTCAAGTCCTGAAGCGCCCGGCGCCCTCGCCGCCGA
Organism: Microbacterium cremeum; assembly: GCF_015277855.1. Lineage (NCBI taxonomy): Bacteria > Bacillati > Actinomycetota > Actinomycetes > Micrococcales > Microbacteriaceae > Microbacterium > Microbacterium cremeum. Next base: position 1,844,982 of record NZ_CP063812.1, on the reverse strand, counting down.
CGCCATCACCGCACCGGACGAGCGAGGTCGGCGCTCCGGCGGGTGCGTGCAGGGATCGCACGCGCCCGCCGGACGGCGCCGGGAGCTGCTCGTCAGACTCCGGCGAGGGCCCCGGAGCGCTCCCGCGTGCGGATCGCGCGGTTCACGCCCGAAACGATCGCCTTCAGCGACGCGGTCGAGATATCGCCGTCGATGCCGACGCCCCACAGCCGCTCGCCATCGACCTGCAGCTCGACGTAGGCGGCGGCCTGCGCGTCGCCGCCCGCGCTCAGCGCGTGCTCGACGTAGTCGTAGAGCGTCACATCGAAGCCCTGCGCGCGGACGACTTCGAGGAACGCCGCGACCGGACCGTTGCCGTGGCCGGATGCCTCGTATTGCTCGTCGCCGTCACGCAGCGTGACGTCCAACGCGACGTCGCCCGACATGTCGCTGCGGGTGCTCGTGGCGAGCAGCTCGAAACGGCCCCAGCGGTCGCCCGAGACCACAGACGGCAGGTACTCGTCGGTGAAGATCGCCCAGATCTGGTCGCTGGTCACCTCGCCGCCCTCGGCATCCGTCTTCGCCTGCACGACGCCCGAGAACTCGATCTGGAGCCTGCGGGGCAGGTCGAGCGCGTGGTCGGTCTTGAGCAGGTAGGCGACACCGCCCTTGCCGGACTGCGAGTTGACGCGGATGACCGCCTCGTACGAGCGTCCGAGGTCTTTCGGGTCGATCGGCAGGTAGGGCACGCCCCACTCGATGTCGTCGACCGTCACGCCCGCCTCGGCGGCGCGCGCCGCCATCGCCTCGAAGCCCTTCTTGATGGCGTCCTGGTGCGAGCCGCTGAATGCCGTGAAGACGAGATCGCCCGCCCACGGGCTGCGCTCGTGAACCGGAAGCTGGTTGCAGTACTCGACCGTCCGCTTCACCTGGTCGACGTCGCTGAAGTCGATCTGCGGGTCGATGCCCTGCGTCAGCAGGTTGATGCCGAGCGCCACCAGGTCGACGTTGCCGGTGCGCTCGCCGTTGCCGAAGAGGCATCCTTCGATGCGGTCGGCGCCCGCCAGGTAGCCGAGTTCGGCCGCCGCGATCGCGGTTCCGCGGTCGTTGTGCGGGTGCAGCGAGAGGATCACGTTCTCGCGATGGTTCAGGTGACGGCTCATCCACTCGATGGAATCGGCGTAGACGTTCGGCGTCGCCATCTCGACCGTGGCCGGCAGGTTGATGATGACCTTCCGGTCGGGAGTGGGTTCGAACACGTCGAGCACCTGGTTGCACACGTCGACCGCGAACTCGAGCTCGGTGCCGGTGTAGCTCTCCGGCGAGTACTCGTAGAACACCTCGGTGCCGGGGACGCGCTTCTCGAACTCACGGCACAGCCGCGCTCCCTCGAGGGCGATGTCGATGATGCCCTGCTTGTCGGTCCGGAACACGACCTCCCGCTGCAGCACGCTCGTGGAGTTGTACAGGTGGACGATCGCGCGCTTGGCGCCCGCGATCGACTCGAACGTGCGCTCGATGAGGTGTGCGCGGGCCTGTGTCAGCACCTGGATCGTGACGTCGTCGGGGATGAGGTCGTCTTCGATCAGCTGCCGGACGAAGTCGAAGTCGGTCTGACTCGCCGACGGGAAGCCGACCTCGATCTCCTTGTAGCCCATGCTCACGAGCAAATCGAACATGACGCGCTTGCGCTCGGGACTCATCGGGTCGATGAGCGCCTGGTTGCCGTCGCGCAGGTCGACTGCACACCATCGGGGTGCGGTCGTGATGCGGTTGTCGGGCCAGGTGCGATCGGGCAGATTCACCGAGATCTGCTCGTGGAACGGCCGATACTTGTGGATCGGCATGCCGGACGGCTGCTGGGTGTTCTTCATGAGTGGTCGCTTCCGTTGTGATCCTCGATCGATGCGAGATCGAGGCTGGCTGAGAGCCAGATGTGCGGGCCAACGAGAAGCTCCGCGACGAGGAAGGCCCTAGAACGAGGTCTCGTCGCGGCGGCTAAGAAGGAGAAGCGAGCCAGCGCGCATGGTCCGATGGTAGCAGGGTGTCGCGAATCAGGGCGAGACGATCCTCCTTCGCGCGACACTTTCCGGGTATGAGCCGTCGTCATCGCCGATCTCCGGGTCTCGCCCTGCTCGCACTCGCCACCCTCGTGCTGGCCGGATGCGCGACGCCGTCCGCCTCGGATGCGCCTCCTGGGGCATCGCTCGGGTCGCTGTACCCAGCACCGCCCGAGGAAGAGGTCGTGGGCGTCGGCACGGTGATGGACGTCGGGGGCTCCGTCGAGCTGTGCCTCGGCCCGGTCGCCGAGTCCTACCCTCCCCAGTGCTCCGGGCTTCCCGTCCAGGGGTGGACGTGGGACGGCGTGGAGGGGTCCGAGAGCTCGGGCGACACCACCTGGGGCGCCTATGCCGTGCAGGGGACGTACGACGGCGAGTCGTTCACCGTGACGCGGCCGCCCATCATGCTGGCGCTGTACGACCCGATGATGATCGAGGACCCGACGGGCGGCGTGCCGGGCACCGCCGACGAGGCGACCCTCCTGCGCATCCAGGAGGAGCTGCCGGCGGCGCTGGGCTCTTCGTACCTGAGCTCCTCACCCCAGGACGGCCGGCTGTGGGTCGACGTGGTCTGGGACGACGGGACGTGGCAGCGGGCGGCCGACGACGACTTCGGCGCGGACGTCGTCGTGATCCGGTCCGCGCTGCGCGAGACGGCCGGCTGACGCCGCCGCGCCGTCGATCAGAATCCGAGGCGCCCCAGCTGCTTGGGGTCGCGCTGCCATTCCTTGGCGACGCGCACGTGCAGCGAGAGGAACACCCGCCGACCGAGCAGAGGCTCGATGCCCGCACGGGCACGCGCTCCGACATCGCGAAGACGCGACCCCTTGTGCCCGATGATGATCGCCTTCTGGCTGTCGCGCTCGACCACCACATCGGCGTAGACGTCGGTGAGATCCGAGTCCTCGCGCGGCGCGATGTCCTGCACGACGACGGCGATCGAGTGCGGAAGCTCGTCGCGGACGCCGTCGAGTGCGGCCTCGCGGATGATCTCGGCGATGCGGTCCTCCGTCGACTCGTCGGTGACGATGCCGTCCGGGTAGAGCGCGGGACCCTGGGGCATCAGCGACAGCAGCTCATCGCTCAGCACGTCCAGCTGGTCGCGGGTCAGCGCCGACAGCGGGATGACGGCGGCCCAGTCCTCGCGGAGCTGGTCGACCTCGATGAGGCGCTCGGTGATCTGCTCGCGGGTGGCGGCATCCGTCTTGGTCACGATGGCGACCTTCTTCGCACGCGCGTAGCCGTCGAGCGACTCCGCGATGCGGCGGTCGCCCGGGCCGACCTTCTCGGTGGCGGGCACGCAGAACCCGATGACATCCACATCGCCGAGCACCTGCTCGACCAGGTCGTTGAGCCGCTGCCCGAGGAGCGTGCGCGGCTTGTGGAGTCCAGGCGTGTCGACGATCACCAGCTGCCCGCCGGGACGATTCAGGATGCCCCGGATCGCGCGCCGCGTCGTCTGCGGCTTGTCGCTCGTGATCGCGACCTTCTCGCCGACGAGGGCGTTGGTGAGCGTGGACTTGCCGACGTTGGGCCGGCCGACGAACGTGACGAATCCGGACCGCCCCTCGGCAGCCTCGGTGACGGGCTCGGTCATGGGGTGTCCTCCTTCTTCGGGACGCGGGTCTCACCGGTGCGCGTCCCCACCGTGCGGATCTCGCCCGTCCGCGGCCCGCGACGGGGCTCCGGCGGCGAGGCACCGCGCTCGACGAACACCGTCGAGATGCCGCGGCCGCGACCGCGGGACGCGCCGCCGGTGAGTACGAGACCGGCGTACTCGGCGGTGGCGCCGGGCTGCGGCACGCGCCCGAGCGCCTTGCCGAGGAGGCCGCCGATCGAGTCGACATCCTCGTCCTCCAGCTCGAGGCCGAACAGATCGCCCACCGCGTCGAGTCCGAGTCGCGCGCTCACGCGGTAGTGCCCGGGCTCCAGCTCGGTCACCTCGTCGCCACGCGGGTCGTATTCGTCCGAGATGTCTCCGACGAGCTCCTCGATGAGATCCTCGAGCGTCACCAGGCCCGACACTCCGCCGTACTCGTCGATGACGAGGCACACGTGGACGGCCTCCCGCTTCATCTGCTGCAGGAGCGTCTCGGCCTTCATGGACTCCGGCACGAACACGGCAGGGCGCGCGATCCTCGTGATCGGCGCGTCGCGCCAGCCCGACTCGTCACGGAACGCGAACTGCACGAGATCCTTGAGGTACAGCACGCCGACCACGTCGTCGGCGTCGTCGTCGACGACCGGCACGCGCGACACGCCCTTGTCGAGGAACGTCGCCATGGCATCGCGGGTCGAGGCCGAGGCATCCATCGTCACCATGTCGGTGCGCGGCACCATGACGGCGCGCACGAACGTGTCGGTGAAATCGAACACCGAGTGGATGAGCTCCCGGTCGTCCTGCTCGATGAGCTCGTTCTCGGCCGCCTCGTCGATGATGCTCAGCAGCTGCTCCTCGGACGCGAATGATGCACCCCGCGTCGCGCCGGGAGTGATGCGCGTGCCGAGGGCGACGAGCCCGTGGGCGAGGGGTCCGAGCAGGATGCGCACGCCGCGGATGACGGGGGCCGACCCGCGAAGGAGAGCCTTCGAATAGAGGCGTCCGACCGTCCGCGGGCTCGCGCCCACGACGACGTACGAGACACCGGTCATGAGGATCGCCGCCGCGAGCATCGCCCACCAGATGCTGTCGAACAGGTCCACGAACGCCACGGTCACGAGGACCGCCGCCGAGGTCTCGGCCAGCACGCGGATGAACAGGACCGCGTTGGCATGCGCTTCGGGGTCGGCGGCGATGCGCTGCAGCGAGACGGTGTTGCGGCCGCCGGCGCCGAGCTCGGCGAGGTCGGCGCGCGACGTCACGCCCAGAGCGGCGTCGATGGCGACCATCAGGGCGCCGAACGCGAGCAGCAGCGCCGCCGCGACGAGCAGGAGGGCAGCGGTCATGTGCGCGGTCGGCGCCGCTCGGCGGCCTGGAACGACGTGATGAGCTCCCGCTGGAGCCCGAACATCTCACGCTCTTCCTCGGGCTCGGCGTGGTCGTACCCGAGCAGGTGCAGGAGCCCGTGGGTCGTCAGCAGGATCAGCTCGTCCATCGTGCTGTGCCGGGCGGCGGCGGCCTGCGTCTCGGCGACCTGAGGGCACAGGACGATGTCGCCGAGCAGACCCGGCGGCGTGGGGGTGTCCTCGGTGCCGGGCCGCAGCTCGTCCATCGGGAAGCTCAGCACGTCGGTCGGGCCGGGCTCGTCCATCCACTGCACGTGCAGCGCCTCCATGGCGCCCTCGTCGACCAGCAGGATCGCGACGTCGGCCTCCGGGCTCACATGCAGTTCGGCGAGGTTGTGCTCCATGAGCCGCAGGAGCACCGTCTCGTCGACGTCGATGCCCGACTCGTTCCCGATCTCGATGGTCATGAGCGTCCTCGCTTCGGAAGGTGATCCCGCGGTCCCGCCGGGCGCGCCGTCGAGCGGCGTTCGGCGCGATTGGCGAACTCGGTCGCCTCGTCGCGTTCGCGACGCGCGGCCAGCCGGCGTTCGTCGTATTCGCTGTACGCGTCGACGATGCGCCCGACGAGGGTGTGCCGCACCACGTCGTCGCTGGTGAGGTAGGCGAAGTGGATGTCGTCGATGCTGTTGAGCACACGGGTCACCAGGCGCAGCCCCGATGCCCCCTGCGGCAGGTCGATCTGGGTGATGTCGCCGGTCACCACCATCCGCGTGCCGAAGCCCAGACGCGTGAGGAACATCTTCATCTGCTCGGGCGTGGTGTTCTGCGCCTCGTCGAGCACGACGAACGAGTCGTTCAGCGTGCGTCCGCGCATGTAGGCCAGCGGCGCGACCTCGATTGTTCCCGTCGCCATGAGCTTGGGAACCAGCTCGGGATCCATCATCTCGTTGAGAGCGTCGTAGAGCGGCCGCAGATACGGGTCGATCTTGTCGGTGAGCGTCCCCGGCAGGAACCCCAGCCGCTCCCCCGCCTCGACGGCAGGGCGGGTCAGGATGATGCGGCTGACCTCCTTGCGTTGCAGCGCCTGGATGGCCTTCGCCATGGCGAGGTAGGTCTTCCCGGTTCCGGCCGGGCCGATCCCGAACACGATGGTGTTCTCTTCGATCGCGTCGACGTACGCCTTCTGACCGAGCGTCTTCGGACGGATCACCTTGCCACGGGATGAGAGGATCGCCTCGCCCAGCACCTCGGACGGGCGTGGACCGCCTTCGCTGCGGAGGATCCGGTTCGACGAGGCGACGTCCTCCTCGCCCAGCGCGTGTCCTGCCTTCGTCATGGCGAGGAGCTCGCCCACGAGCGTGCGCGCGGCGGCGACGGCCGCCGGCTCACCGCTCAGGGTGATCTCGTTGCCGCGCACGTGCACGTCCACGTCCGGATGCTCGCGCTCCACGACGCGCAGCAGACGATCCTGCGGGCCGAGCAGCTGGACCATCGCGACGCCGTCGGCGTACACGCGTTCGGTGGTGGATTCGTCAGGCACCCAGGCTCTTCTCTTCAAGGCCCCCCGCGAGCACATGCGCGTGCACGTGGAAGACGGTCTGGCCCGCGTTCGGGCCGGTGTTGAACACCAGGCGGAAGTCTCCGTCGGCGTGCTCGGCCGCCAGTGAGTTGGCGAGCCCGACGAGCTCGGCGAGCAGTTCGGGGTCGCCCGCGGCCAGTTCGACGACGTTGCGGAAGTCCTGGGTCTTCGGGATGACCAGGAGGTGCAGCGGCGCCTGCGGCGCGATGTCGCGGATGGCGAACGCGTTCTCGGTCTCGGCGACGATCTCGGACGGGATCTCGCCGCTGCGGATGCGGGTGAAGATCGAGGGCTCGCTCATGTGGAAAGTCTACCGACGCGCTCTCGCGCCGAGACCGGTGGCGCGGGCGCTGTCACCAGCGGTCGAGGGCGACGCTCACCACCGCCAGGGCGGCAGGTCCCGCCGTCGACGTGCGAAGCACGGTGCCGCCGAGCCGGACAGGACGTGCGCCCGCCGCGCCGAGCGTCGACAGCTCTTCGGGCGCGATGCCTCCCTCCGGTCCGACGACGAGCACGACGTCGCGGTCGTCATCCGGGTCCGGCCGCAGGTCGCTCAGCCTCTCGCCCGCCGTGGGCTCCAGCAGGAGCACACGGGAGACGGCGGCGCGTCGCGCGAGCTCCTTCGTCGTGACGAGCTCGGCGACGTCCGGCAGCCATGCGCGATGCGCCTGCTTGCCGGCTTCGCGCACGATCGACGCCCACCGTGCGCGCCCCTTCGCCGACTTCGCCGCATCCCACCGCGAGACGCTGCGCGCGGCCTGCCACGGCACGATCTCGTCGACGCCGAGCTCGGTCGCCGCCTGCACCGCCAGCTCGTCGCGATCGCCCTTGGCCAGCGCCTGGACGAGCACGATGCGAGGACTGGGGGCTGCGACATCCGTCCGGTCGTGGATGCGCACGACCACTTCGCGCGGGGCGACCGCCTCGACGGTCGCGGTGAGCCAGGCGCCGCGACCGTCGCCGACCGTGACCTCCTCACCGACACGCACCCGTCGCACCGTCGCCGCGTGATGCGCCTCGGCGCCGGTGAGCGTCACCGCCTCGCCGGGCCGGGCCGCCACGGGCGTGTCGAGCAGGAAGTGCAGCGGCATCCGTCAGCCGTTCCGGAAGCGGTCGCGCAGCTTCGCGAACAGCCCCTGGTGGAACTCCGCGAGCCTGGGCTGCGGCGCCTTGGTGCGCTTGGCGAACTCTTCGATCAGCGCCCGCTCCTTGTGGTCGAGGCGCGTGGGCGTGACGACGTGGACTCCGACGCGCAGATCGCCGCGCTGAGTGCCGCGCAGAGGTGTGATGCCTCGCCCCTTGATCGTGAGCACGTCGCCGGCCTGCACGCCCGGGCGCACCTCGAGCTCGACGGGGCCGTCGAGGGATTCGATCGTGGTCGTCGTCCCGAGGATCGCGTCCGGCATCGACACCTCGAGCGTCGCGAGCAGGTCGTCGCCGTCCCTGCTGAAGACCTCGTGGGGCGTGACCGTCACCTCGATGTAGAGGTCGCCGTTCGGGCCACCCGCCGGCCCGACCTCTCCGGAGCCCGGAAGCTGCAGCCGCAGGCCGGTCTCGACGCCGGCGGGGATGTCGAGCGACACGGTGCGACGTGCACGCACGCGGCCCTGGCCCTGGCACGTGGCGCACGGATACGGGATGGTCGTGCCGAATCCCTGGCACACGTTGCAGGGCTGGCTCGTGACGACGTTGCCCAGCAGGCTCCGCACCTGCCGCTGCACCTGTCCCGTGCCGTGGCAGATGTCGCACGTGACGGGCGTGGTCCCCGGCTGGCAGCACGAACCCTGACACGTCTCACACAGCACGGCCGTGTCGACCTCGAGCTCGCGGTGCACCCCGAACACGACGTCGCTGAGCTCGAGCGTGACCCGCACGAGCGCGTCCTGCCCGCGTTCGCGCCGCGAGCGGGGCCGGCCGCCCCGCGAGCCGGCGGCTCCGAAGAACGTCTCGAAGATGTCGTTGAACCCGCCGAAGCCCCCGGCGCCGCCGAACGGCGAGTCGCCGCCGCCCATGTCGTAGCGCGCGCGCTGCTCGGGATCGCTCAGCACGTCGTACGCATGCGTGACGAGCTTGAAGCGCTCGGACGCATCCTCCCCCGGGTTCACGTCGGGGTGCAGCTCCCGCGCGAGGCGCCGGTACGCCTTCTTGATCTCGTCGGGGGTGGCGTCGCGTGAGACGCCGAGAACCTCGTAGTGGTCAGCCACTTTCGCCTTCCTGCCGCGGTTCGGCCGCGGGATCGTGTGTGCGCGTGCGGGTCAGCGCGTGCTCTCGTCCTGCTCGAGCATCCGCGTGAGGTAGCGCGCGACGGCTCGCACCGCCGCCAGATTGGTCGGGTAGTCCATGCGCGTCGGACCCATGACGCCGACGCGCGCCCGGGACCCGGTGGCGTCGTAGTCGCTTGCGACGACGGATGCCTCGGCCAGGCCGAACGGCTCGTTCTCACGTCCGATGCTCGCCGCGAGACCGTGCTCGTCGGCGACCATCTCGCCCATCAGCCGCAGGATCGTGACCTGCTCCTCGATCGCCTCGAGCAGCGGGTAGATGCTGCCGCGGAAGTCGGCCTCGCGTCGCGCGAGCGTCGCGCTCCCGGCCATCACGAGCCGGTCCTGACGGAACTCTTCGAGCTCCTCGGCGACGGTGCGGACGATCTCGTCGGTCGCGCGGACGTGTGCAGCGGCGTGGGCAGCCGAGGCCGCCAAGCGGTCCTCGATGCGCTGCAGCCCGTCGCGGACGGGCCTGCCGACCAGCAGCGTGCCGAGTTCGGCGCGGATGCGCGCCAGGTCCGGCTCGTCGAACTCGTCGCCGACGAGCGTGAGTCGCTGCGACACGCGGCCGGTGTCGGTCACGACGATCACCAGCATCCGCCCCCCGCCCAGCTGGACCAGCTCGACGTGGGTGACGTTCGCGCGCGCGAACGAGGGGTACTGCACGATCGCGACCTGACCGGTGAGCTGCGTCAGCGCGCGGACGGTGCGGGCCAGCACGTCGTCGAGGTCGCCGGAATCGTCGAGGAAGGATGCGATCGCGGAGCGCTGCGCGGGTGTGAGGGGACGCAGCTCCGCGAGGTGGTCGACGAAGACGCGGTAGCCCTTGTCGGTGGGCACGCGGCCCGAGGAGGTGTGGGGGGCGGCGATGAGGTCTTCGTCTTCGAGCAGGGCCATGTCGTTGCGGATCGTCGCCGCCGACACGCCGAACGCGTGCCGTTCGACGATCGCCTTGCTGCCGACCGGCTCGCGCGTATCGACGTAGTCCTGGACGATCGCCCGCAGCACCTGGAGCCCGCGCTCGCTGACCATCCCGCCTCCTCACGCTGATTCCCGGCGCCAGAGCATCTGGCACTCGCATGACTGGAGTGCCAATTCTACCGGATCGGCCTCGCTTCGGCCCGGAGGCGCGTCACTCGGTGAGTGCCCGCACGACCGCGTCGGCGAGCAGCCGGCCCCGGCGGGTCAGCACGATCCGGCCTCCGCGGACGGCGGCAGGACCGTCGACAAGGCCGTCCGCGATGAGCGCGGCGACCGCGTGCCGCCCTTCGCCCAGGAGCTCGGAGACGGGCAGCCCGTCGCGAAGACGGCTGCGCAGCAGCACGTTCTCGAGCGCTCGGGCGGCAGCATCCGGCGTCTCCCTCGCCGCGGCGGGGGACTCCCCCGCCGCGAGCCGCTGCGCGTAGGCGGCGGGGTGCTTCACGTTCCAGAAGCGCACCCCCGCGATGTGACTGTGGGCCCCTGGTCCGAACCCCCACCAGTCGGCCCCGGTCCAGTACGCGAGGTTGTGACGGGAGCGGTGGGAGTCCTCGCGCGCCCAGTTCGACACCTCGTACCACTGGAACCCGGCGCCGACGAGGAGGTCGTCGGCCAGCTCGTACATGTCGGCCTGCAGGTCGTCGTCGGGCGCCTCGACCTCGCCTCGACGGATCTGACGCGCCAGCTTCGTGCCGTCCTCGATGATGAGCGCATACGCCGAGACATGGTCGGGCTGGAGCCCGATCGCGGCCTCGAGCGAGGCGCGCCAGTCCTCGAGAGACTCACCCGGCGCACCGTAGATCAGGTCGACGCTGACGTCGAGCCCCGCGCCGCGCGCCGCGCGCACGGCCGCCACGACATTCGCGGGCTCGTGCGTGCGGTCCAGCGCCGCCAGCACGTGCGGCACGGCGGACTGCATGCCGATCGACAGCCGGGTCACCCCCGCCGCCGCGAGCTCGGCCGCGACCGCGTCGGTGACCGTGTCGGGGTTCGCCTCGACGGTGACCTCGGCGCCGTCGACGACTCCGAACGCCTCGCGGATGCCCCCGAGCATGCGCGCCAGGTCGCCGGCCGGCAGCAGGGTCGGCGTGCCGCCGCCGAAGAACACCGTCGTGGCCGGGCGGTTGCCGCCGGTCCGCGCAAGCACGGCTTCGGCGAGCCGCACCTCGCGCAGCAGCGTGTCGGCGTACTCGTCCTGGCGCGTCCCTCGAAGCTCCGACGACGTGTACGTGTTGAAGTCGCAGTAGCCGCACCGCACGCGGCAGAACGGGACGTGGAGGTACACGCCGAAGTCGGTGCCTGCGTCCACCCGTACGTCGGCAGGGAGCGAGCCGTCCGCCGGCACGGGCTCTCCCAGCGGAAGCGCGGAGCCCATCAGCGCCTCACGCGGGCGTCGTGTAGAGCGGCGAGATCGCGCGCAGATAGCGGGTGAACAGCTCGCGGCGCCGGCGGCGCGTGAGCGCGGGCAGCATCTTGTACAGGAGTGCGCGCGGAGCGTCGAAAGCCCGCACGGTGAACCACACCTCGTCGTTGTCGAGCCAGTCGAGCATGAACGACTCCTCGCCGCTGACGACGGAATCGCTCACGGTGCCGAGGGCGAAGCCCACGCGACGGGGCTCCTCGACGGCGAAGATCACCCGCAGCTCGGCATCGGCGCGCATGCCCTTCACGCGCCCGTCGACGCGGATCGTGGTGCCGGCGCCGACGTACGGCGTGCCGTCGGCGTCGAATCGCTGCTCCGCCTCGGAGCGACTCGGTGCGATCGGGTTGCCCTCCGCGTCGAAGCTCACGCCGGAGTACATGGGACCGGCGGCCGGACGCACGTCCTTGACCGTGAGGCCGGCTCCGCGCTGCGCCGTCCACGACAGCAGCGCCTCGCTCGCCGCACGGAAGCGGTCCTCGCCGCTGCCGATGCGCCATGACTCCTCCGCCGGGACGCTGCGCTCCGGCGGATACTGCATGAGGTCCGGCGCCTGCGTCGCCCCGACGGCGGCGTAGTCGACGGTGTCGTCCCGGAAGCTCCCTCGACGCATGTTCCCCAGCCTACTTCGAGGCCTTCCCCTCGACGTCGCCCGACAGCGCGGCGATGAACGCCTCCTGGGGCACCTCCACGCGACCGACCATCTTCATGCGCTTCTTGCCCTCCTTCTGCTTCTCGAGCAGCTTGCGCTTGCGCGTGATGTCGCCGCCGTAGCACTTGGCGAGCACGTCCTTGCGCATGGCGCGGATGTTCTCGCGCGCGATGATCCGGGCCCCGATCGCCGCCTGGATCGGCACCTCGAACTGCTGACGAGGGATGAGCTTTCGCAGGCGCTCGGTCATCATCGTGCCGTAGGCATAGGCCTTCTCGCGGTGCACGATCGAGCTGAACGCATCGACCTTGTCGCCCTGCAGCAGGATGTCGACCTTCACCAGGTCGGCCTCCTGGCTGCCTGCGGGTTCGTAGTCGAGGCTCGCGTACCCCTGCGTGCGGCTCTTGAGCTGGTCGAAGAAGTCGAAGACGATCTCGCCGAGCGGCATGTTGTAACGCAGCTCGACGCGCTCCTCGCTGAAGTACTCCATGCCCAGCAGCTGGCCGCGCCGCCCCTGACACAGCTCCATGGCGGTGCCGACGTAGTCCTTCGGCAGCAGGATCGCCGCCTTGACGACGGGTTCGCTCACCGAGGCGACGCGACCGTCGGGGTACTCGCTCGGATTCGTGACGGTGACCTGCTCGCCCGTGTCGGTGGTCACCTCGTAGATCACCGACGGTGCCGTGGTGATGAGGTCGAGGTCGAACTCGCGCGAGAGGCGTTCGGTGATGATCTCGAGGTGCAGCAGGCCGAGGAAGCCGCAGCGGAAGCCGAAGCCCAGGGCGACCGAGGTCTCGGGCTCGTACTGCAGCGAGGCATCCGAGAGCTTCAGCTTGTCGAGGGCCTCGCGCAGGTCGCCGTAGTCGCTTCCGTCGATCGGGTAGACGCCCGAGAAGACCATCGGCTTCGGGTCGGTGTAGCCGGCGAGCGCGTCGGACGCCGGCTTGCGCGCGTTGGTGACGGTGTCGCCGACCTTCGACTGGCGCACGTCCTTCACACCGGTGATGAGGTAGCCGACCTCGCCGACGCCGAGGCCCTTGGTGGGCACCGGCTCCGGGCTCGAGACGCCGATCTCGAGCAGTTCGTGGGTCGCCTTCGTCGACATCATCTGGATCCGCTCGCGGGGCTCGAGCTTGCCGTCCACCATGCGCACGTAGGTGACGACACCGCGGTACGAGTCGTACACCGAGTCGAAGATCATGGCGCGGGCCGGGGCATCCGCGTTCCCCGTGGGCGCCGGGATCTCGCCGACGATGCGGTCCAGCAGGTATTCGACGCCCTGCCCGGTCTTTCCCGACACCCGCAGCACGTCGTCGGGCGAGCCGCCGATGAGGCCCGCGAGCTCGGCTGCGAACTTCTCGGGATCTGCGGCAGGCAGGTCGATCTTGTTGAGCACCGGGATGATGTGCAGATCGTTCTCGAGGGCGAGGTACAGGTTCGCGAGCGTCTGCGCCTCGATCCCCTGCGCGGCGTCGACGAGCAGGATCGCGCCCTCGCATGCGGCGAGCGAGCGCGACACCTCGTACGTGAAGTCCACGTGACCGGGCGTGTCGATCATGTTGAGCGTGAACGTCCCGTCGGCCGTCGCCCACGGCATCCGCACCGCCTGTGACTTGATCGTGATGCCGCGCTCGCGCTCGATGTCCATGCGATCGAGGTACTGCGCGCGCATGTCGCGGTCGGCGACCACGCCGGTGATCTGCAGCATCCGGTCGGCGAGCGTCGACTTGCCGTGGTCGATATGAGCGATGATGCAGAAGTTGCGGATCAGCTCGGGCGGCGTGGCGGACGGCTCGAGGGGCTTCAGGGCGCGCGGTGACATGTCCAGACGATTGTACGGGTGGCGGATGGGCCCGGCCTCCGCACACCGCGGCTACTCTGGGCGCATGGCGGTCCAGGTCGTCCTCGTCCACGGCATCCGCACGTCCGCCACGATGTGGCGATCACAGGTGGAGTACCTCCGGGAACGCGGGAATCCGGTGGTCGCCGTCGATCTCCCGGGCCATGGGTCGCGAATGGCCGAGGAGTACTCGCTCGACGGTGCGCTCGCGACCATCGACGAGGCGGTGACGGATGCCGCGACCCGCGGTCCGGTGCTGCTCGTGGGCCATTCGATGGGCGGTCTCGTGTCGATCGAGTACGCCGGCAGCCGGGACCGCCCACCGGTGGCGGGCCTCGTCGCGGCTTCGTGCACGGCGATCCCGCGCGGCGTGGGACTCGCGGCGTACCGCCTGCTCGCGCGCGGCTTCGACTCGCTGCCCGACCGGGGCCTGTGGCTGACCCGTCAGATGCTGTACCGCACGCTGCCGCCCGAGACCGTGGAGGACTTCGGAGCCGGCGGGTATGCCTTCGACACGCAAGACCTGGCGCTGCGCAGCCTTTCGGTGCTGGACCTGATGTCGGCGCTGCACCGGATCGACGTGCCGCTGTGGTTCGTCAACGGCCAGTACGACCAGCTCCGTGTCAATGAGAAGCTGTTCGTGCGCGTCGCCCGGCATGCCGAGCTGATCGTCCTCCCCCGCACCAGCCACCTCGTCAGCGCGATGCGTCCGCAGGCCTTCAACGCCGTCCTGAACCTCGCGATCACGACGCTCGCTCTTCGACAGGCTCGGGAACTGCGGGAGACCTGATAGAATCCTTGTTTGGCTTGCGTGTGGGTTCGTCCCTCACGACCGCCGCGAGGCGCCCTCTCTCGCCGACCGGCACATCCATCCGATTCCCTTCGAACGAAAGAACGTCGACACGTGGCGAACATCAAGTCGCAGATCAAGCGCAACAAGACCAACGAGAAGGCGCGCGAGCGCAACAAGGCCGTCAAGAGCGAGCTGAAGACGCACGTGCGCCGTACGCGCGAGGCCGTTGCCGCCGGCGACAAGGCTGCCGCCGAGAAGGCGCTGGCGACGGCGACCAAGAAGCTCGACAAGGCCGTCAGCAAGGGCGTCATCCACAAGAACCAGGCATCGAACCGCAAGTCGGCGATCGCCAAGCAGGTCGCTTCGCTCTGAGCCTGCGCAGACCCGACCTTCAGGTCCGAGGCCCGTCCCGTGTGGGGCGGGCCTTTCTGCTGTCCGCAGCGATCAGACGGGCCCGTGCGCTGATCAGGAGCCGTACGGGGCGCGCGTCGCGATCACCGTGATCATGCGTTCGAGGGCGAAGACCGCGTCGCGCGAGCCGCCCTTGACCTCGGCGTCTGCCCGCGCCGTCGCCTGGATCGCGCGGCCGAGGGACTCTTCGTTCCAGCCCACGAGGTCGCGCCGGGCGCGATCGACCTGCCAGTCCTTCATCCCCAGCCGAGCGGCGAGGGCCGCCGACGGCTCCCGCACGCCGGCCACCCGCGCCATCGTGCGCAGCTTCATCGCGACCGCGGCCACGAGCGGCACCGGATCGGCACCGGACGCCAGCGCGTGCCGCAGCGCGATCAGCGCCTCGCCGTAGCGGCCGGCGATCGCGGTGTCTGCGACCGTGAAGGCCGAGGTCTCGACGCGGCCGCCGTAGTAGCGCTGCACGACGTCTTCCGTCACGTCTCCGGGGACATCGGAGATGAGCTGCTGGCACGCGGCAGCAAGCTCCGTGAGGTCGTCGGCGAAGGCGGAGACGAGCGCACGCAGGGCGGCAGGAGCGATGCGCTTGCTCGCGGCCTGGAACTCTCCGGCCGCGAAGTCGTAGCGATCGGAGTCGCGCTTGACGGCCGGGCACGCGATCTCGACGCCCGAGCCCTCACCTGCTCGGATCGCATCGAGCAGCTTCTTGCCACGCACGCTCGCCCCGGTGTGCCGCAGCACGACCGTCGCGCCGTCCTGCGGCGCAGCGAGGTACGAGATCGCCTCGGCGAGGAACGTGTCGGAGCACTTCTCGACGCCGCTGACGCGCACCAGCCGCGGCTCGCCGAACAGCGACGGCGAGGTGACCCCGAGCAGAGTTCCCGCCGCGTAGTCGTCGGCGCGTACGTCGCTCACTTCCAGCGTCGGATCTTCGGCGCGCAGGTAGTCGCGCACCCCGGCGATGGCGCGTTCGGCGCACACTTCCTCGGGGCCTGAGACGAGCACGATCGGCGCCGGCTGAGGTGCGCGCCACGAGAGTTGCGGGATGACGCTGCGCGGCGCCTTCGCGGGGGCGCGGCGCGCGGGTGAAGCCATTCCCCCAGCCTACCGACGACCCCCGACTCGGTCCTCGCGTTCGCGCCACACGCGCAGGCCCGCGGCCGACTCCGCCACCGTCACGATGCCGTGCAGATCGGTGCGCGTCACCTGCGCGCCGAGATCCTCGAGCACCGCCAGGATCGTGTCGCGCGGGTGCCCGTAGTCGTTGCCCGCTCCGACCGTGATGAGAGCCAGCGACGGTGCCGCCGACGCGTAGAGGCCGGCATCCTGATCCCCGCTGCCGTGATGGGCGACCTTGACGACCGCGTACGGCGGCACCAGTGCGCCGGACGCCTCGAGCACGCGCTGCGGCGAGGCCGACAGGTCGCCGAGCAGCAGGATCGCCGGGATCCCGCCCCCGCGCACGTCGAGCACGACGCTGGCGTCGTTGCCGGGCGCGAACGCGCGGCTTCCGGCGGCCGGCCACAGCACGCGCCACCGCGCTTCTCCCAGCGAGCCGCTCACGCCGGCGGACGCCTCGACGCTGTGCGCGCCCGCGGCGACGAGGCTCGCGATCGCGACGCGCCCGTCGTCGTCCGGCGGACCGTGGATCACGGTTCCCACCCGGCCCACGACGGCCGCGATGCCGCCGGAATGGTCGAGGTCGAAGTGCGTCAGCGCGAGCAGGTCGATCCGGTCGATCCCCGCGCGCGCGAGGCACGCGCTCAGCGCCGCGGGATCCGGCCCGGTGTCGACGAGGGCGACGCTCCCCGCTGACCGGAGCAGTACGGCATCGCCCTGGCCGATGTCGCAGGCCAGGATGCTCCAGTCCGCGGGGAGCGTCCATCGCCCTGCCACCGTGCTGAGCGCGCCGCCGCCGAGCGCGACCCCCGTCACCGTCGCGACGAGGGCGAGCGAGGTGCCACGCAGCAGCAGCCGTGCACGCCCGGGGCCCCTGCGCACCGCGATCGCCACGGCGACCGCCGCACCGACGGCGGTGAGCGCGAGGGCACCCGCCCACCCCTCGAACCACGGCACCATCCCGGCCGGCAGCGCCGTCACCGTGGTCGCGGTCGCGGCGATCCACGAGGCGGGGAGCCACGCCAGGCCGGCGAGCCCCGCCTGCAGCAGGGGCAGCGGCGCGGCGAGGCAGGCCGCCAGCCCCACGACGGTCGCGACCGGCGCCGCCGGGCCCGCGAGCAGATTGGCGGCGACGCCGTACAGCGGCACACGCGGATCGATGAGCACCAGCAGCGGCCCGCATGCGAGCTGCGCGGCCAGCGGGATCGACAACGAGAGCGCGAGGGGGCGCGGCATCGCCCGCCCGAGTCCCTCGGCCAGAGGACGCGCGAGCAGGAGCAGCGATGCGGTCGCCACAACCGACAGCGCGAAGCCGAGCGAGGCGGAGAGCCAGGGATCGAGTGCCAGCAGCACGGCGACGGCGAGCGCCAGCATCGCGAGCCCGGCCCCCGTGCGGCCGAGCAGCACCGCGAGCATCGCGATGGACGCCATGCCCGCGGCCCGCACGACGCTCGGCTCGGGGGTCACCAGCAGCACGAACCCGCCGAGCACGGCCAGTCCCACGATGACGCGTGCGCCGCGTGAACCGCCGAGAGCGGCCGTCACCGCGAAGGCGATGCCGACCACGAGGGCGCAGTTGGCCCCGGACACCGCGGTGAGGTGCGAGAGCGACGACTGCTTCATCGCCACGTCGAGGTCGGGCGAGACGGCGCTGGTGTCACCGACCGCGAGCCCGGGCACCAGCCCCGCCCCCTCGCCGGGAAGACCCGCGACGGCGGCCACGAGGCCATGCCGAAGGTCGGCCGCGACCGCCATCGCACCGGCGGGCGGACCGACGACCTCCACGCCGCGCGAGGCCCAGAGTACGAACGCGGCGCGCTCGCCCGGTCGCGCCTCTGCCGCCGTGCCGCGGGCGACGATCACGGCACCGACGTCGACCGCTCCCCCGCGCTCGATGTCTGCAGGATCGACGCGCACGACGATGTCGACCGCGGCCTCGAGCGCGCGCGAGCCCGCCGTGATCCGGGTGGCGCGCGCGTCGAAGGCGAGCGAGCCGCCGGCGCGGCGCTCGACCTTGCCGATCACGGTCGCCTCCACGTCGATGACGCGGCCCGCCTCGATGGCGAACCCGGCGGCTGCGCCGCGCACCGGCGCCGTCAAGGCGACGTGGGATGCCGCGACCGCGGCACCCGCGAGGGCGAGCGCGACGATCACCGGCACGACGCGTGACCGGCGCCGGGATGCGGCGGTCATCCCCACAGCCGTCAGAGCCACGATCCACAGTCCTGCGGCGATCGCCGGGGCAGCCGCGGGCGTCAGGATCGCGACCGCGCCGGCCGACCACGTGGCCGCGGCCACCGGCACGAGGCGCAGGTGCGCCGGGCGCCGCATCGTCACACCGTCACGAGGTCGCGCAGCGACGCGAGCATCTTGTCGCCGATGCCCGGCACCGCGAGGAGGTCTTCGACGGTGGTGAACCCGCCGTTGGCGTCGCGCCACGAGATGATCCGCTCCGCCATCGCCGGACCGATGCGCGGCAGCGTCTCGAGCTGCGCCGAGTCGGCGGTGTTGAGATCGACGAGGCCGCCCGTCTGCGACGCTCCCGGTGCGACTGCCACGGCCTCGCCGATGCGCGGCACGTGGAGCTGCTCGCCGTCCGTGACCGTCCGCGCCAGGTTCACGCCGGCGGGGTCCGCGTCGTCGGCGAACCCGCCCGCCGCGGCGACGGCATCGACCACCCGGGCGCCGGCGGGCAGCACGTACAGACCCGGGGCCGAAACTGCACCGGCGACGTGGACGTACAGGTCGACGACGGCCGGCGTCGCGGTCGCGGCCGGCGCGTCGACGACCACGTGCTCGACGGGTGCGACGGCTCCGCGGAGGATGCCGATGGCGACCGTGACCGCGAGTGCCGCGATCATCAGCACGACGACCGCACCGATTCCCAGACGGCGCCGCCCTGAGGGATCGCCCGCTTCGCCCGTCACCGCCACGCGGCCACGCTAGAGGGGCCGCCGCCGTCCCGCGCCCCGCCGACGACGGAATGTGGACGGGACGGCTTCAGTCTGCGTTGGGGAGGAGCGGCGGCACGGTCAGTGCGTGCTGAAGCTGACGACCTTCGGCGGACGCACCACCGCGCGGGTGACCTCGCGATCACCGAGCGAGCGCACCACCTTCTCGTCGGCCCGTGCGAGCCGCTCGAGCTCGGCCGCGTCGATCCGCGCCGGCACCACGAGCGTCGCGCGGACCTTGCCGTCGATCTGCACCACCGCGGTGACGCTCTCCTCGACCAGGAGCGTCGGGTCGGCGTTGCGCCACGGCACGAGTCCGACGAAGCCGTCGTAGCCGAGGATCTGCCACATCTCCTCCGCGGTGTGCGGGGCGAAGAGGTCGAGGATCATCGCGGTGGCCTCGGCGGCCTCGCGCACGGCCGGGTCGGCGGGGCCGGCGCCGGTGTCGATGACCTTCCGCGTCGCGTTGACCAGCTCCATGAGCCGCGCCACGACGACGTTGAACTTCGTCTGCTCGACGAGCCCCGGCGCATCCGCGAGGAGCCGGTGGGTCACTCTGCGGAGTCCCGCGTCGCCCTCGGCCCAGATGACGTCGGGGGCGCTGGTGACATCCTTCGCGACCCGCCAGGCGCGCGCGAGGAACTTCTGCGCCCCCGTGGTCGAGACGTCCTCCCAGTTGATGTCGTCCTCGACCGGGCCGGCGAAGATCATCGCGACGCGGGAGGCGTCGGCACCGGGGTCCACCATGCTCGAGGCGAACTCGACGAGGTTGCCCTTCGACTTCGACATCTTCGATCCGCCGAGCAGGACCATGCCCTGGTTGATGAGGCTCGAGAACGGCTCGGTGAAGTCGATGAGCCCCATGTCGAACAGCACCTTCGTGATGAAGCGCGCGTACAGCAGGTGCAGGATCGCGTGCTCGACGCCGCCGATGTAGGAGTCGACGGGCGCCCACCGGTCCGCCTCGCGGGTGGGGAACGGCTGCGTGGCGTCGTTCGGCGAGAGGAAGCGCAGGAAGTACCACGAGCTGTCGACGAACGTGTCCATCGTGTCGGGGTCACGCAGCGCCGGCTCCCCCGTCTCAGGGTCGGTGGTCTGCATCCACTCGGCCGCGCCGCCCAGCGGCGAGGTCCCCTTCGGCGCCAGGTCGAGGCCCTTCGCGTCGGGCAGGCGCAGCGGAAGCTGGTCGTCCGGCACGGGCACGATCCGCCCGTCCTCGGTGTGGATCATCGGGATCGGCGTGCCCCAGAACCGCTGGCGCGAGATCAGCCAGTCCCGCAGGCGATAGGACCTCGCGGCGCGACCGGTGCCGGCCTCCTCGAGTTCCTCGATGACCCGCGCGATCGCGTTGCGCTTGGAGAGGCCGTCCAGAGAGCCCGAGTTGACCATGCGTCCGTCGCCGGTCAGTGCGATGCCCGTCGAGGCGGGGTCGATGTCGGCGAGCGTCTCGAGGGGGCCCGGATCGATCGGGACGCCGTCGTCGTCGAGCTCGATCACCGGAATGGCGCCCGTGATCGGCGCGGTGGTGTCGACGACGACCTTGATCGGCAGGTCGAACGCGCGCGCGAAGTCGAGGTCGCGCTGGTCGTGGGCGGGAACGGCCATGACGGCGCCGTGGCCGTAGTCGGCCAGCACGTAGTCCGCGGCCCAGATCGGCAGACGGTCTCCGTTGATCGGGTTGACCGCGTACCGGTCGAGGAACACGCCGGTCTTGGGACGGTCGGTGCTCTGGCGCTCGATGTCGGTCTCGCGCTGGACACGCTCGAGGTAGTCCTGGAAGCGCATGCGGACCTCGGCCGACGAACCGGCCGCCAGCTCGGCCGCGAGATCGCTGTCGGGCGCGACGACCATGAACGTCGCCCCGTGCAGCGTGTCGGGCCGCGTCGAGAACACGGTCACCTTCTCGGCGCGACCTTCGATCTCGAAGTCGATGTCGGCGCCGATCGAGCGGCCGATCCAGTTCCGCTGCATGCGGATGACCTTCTGCGGCCAGAAGCCCTCGAGCTGGTTGAGGTCGTCGAGCAGCCGGTCGGCGTACTCGGTGATCTTGAAGTACCACTGCGTGAGCTTCTTCTTCACGACCTCGGCGCCGCAGCGCTCGCAGTGACCGTCGACGACCTGCTCGTTCGCGAGCACGGTCTGGTCGTTCGGGCACCAGTTGACCGGGCTCTCCTTGCGGTACGCCAGATCGCGCTCGTACAGCCGCTGGAACAGCCACTGGTTCCAGCGGTAGTACTCCGGGTCGCTGGTGTGCAGGATGCGCGACCAGTCGTAGGACGAGCCGTACTGGCGGAAGCTCTTCTTGTGCAGCTCGATGTTGGCGTACGTCCACTCGCGCGGATCCGCGCCGCGTTGGATCGCCGCGTTCTCGGCGGGCAGGCCGAAGGAGTCCCAGCCGATCGGGTTGAGGACGTTGTAGCCGCGATGGCGCCAGAACCGCGCGACCACGTCGACGTAGGCGTAGTTCTCGGCGTGGCCCATGTGCAGGTCGCCCGACGGGTACGGGAACATGCCCAGCACGTACTTGCGGGGCCGGGTGTCGTCGTCTCCGCCGGCACGGAACGGGTCGGCCTCCGCCCAGCGCGCCTGCCACTTCTCCTGGATCGCGTAGGCGTCGTAGCCGTCGGTGGGCGCGGTGGTGTCGGAGGACATGGTCTGACTCACGGGGGAAGAACCAATCATGGGATGCCGGGTGGCGCGCGAAGCGCAACCTCCAGGTTAGCGGACGGGGCGCTCACCAACCCGGCGGCAGCGGGGCCCCGAGAGCGGCCAGGGGGCCGCGCGCCTTGATGCCCACCTCGGCGACCTCGGCGGCGGCATCCGATCGCCACGTGATCCCTCCGCCGGCGCCGACGTAGGCGCCCGCGGGATGACTCACGATCGAGCGGATGACCATCGCGAGATCGAGCCCGCCGTCGTCGCCGACCCAGCCGAAGCAGCCCGAGAACACGCCGCGCGGCGCGCCTTCGAGCTCGTGGAGGATCGTCATCGCCGACAGCTTCGGCGCCCCCGTCATCGATCCGGCGGGAAACGCGGCGTCGAGCAGCTCTCCGAGGGTCGTGCCGGGGGTGAGCCTGCCCGAGACCGTGCTCACGAGCTGGTGCACGGCGGGATAGGACTCGACCTCCAGCAGGGCGTCCACACCGACCGATCCGGCGACGCACACGCGCGACAGGTCGTTGCGCATGAGATCGACGATCATGACGTTCTCGGCGCGCTCCTTCTCGCTCGCGGTGAGTTCGGCCGCCAGGGCGGCGTCGGTCGCGGCGTCGGCGGCTCGCGGCCGGGTCCCCTTGATCGGCCTGGTGCGCACGACGCCGTCGGAGACGTCCAGGAACCGCTCGGGGCTCGCGCTGAGCAGCGCGACGTCACCCGAGCGCAGGAAGCCGCCGTGATGGGCGGGCGTGG
This sequence comes from Microbacterium cremeum, assembly GCF_015277855.1. Lineage (NCBI taxonomy): Bacteria > Bacillati > Actinomycetota > Actinomycetes > Micrococcales > Microbacteriaceae > Microbacterium > Microbacterium cremeum. Next base: position 1,822,585 of record NZ_CP063812.1, on the reverse strand, counting down.
CGTGGCGCAGGCGTCGGTAGGTCTCCAACGCCTCGACGGAGGCCTCGACCTCGAAGCGCGTCGTGAGGCACAGCTGGTACGCATCGCCTTCGCGGATCGCGTCGCGGCATCGCTCGATGAGGGCGGCGTACTCGTCGGGCGAATGGCGCGCCCGGGCGTGCACCGCAGGTGCCGGTGCCGGCGGAGCAGGTGCCGGACCCGCGGTCGACAGCTGGGCGGCGAGCTGCTCCGACTCGCCGCTCGGCGCGAGCACCCACGCGCGCTGCCGGGCGTGGTCGAACGCGACGAGCCGCCGCGCGCGAAGCCAGATCTCCTGCGGCACTCCGATCGCGTCCCGCACGGCCGGGACCCCCGCCCGTGCGGCCGCGTCGTCGTAGCCGATCCACCCGACCCAGCCGCCGCGGAAGCGGGTCTCCTCACCCGGCTGCGTCCGCCCTTCGCACACCGTCCCGCGCACGCGTGCAGGGTCGTCGCGGACACCGTCGCCGAGCCAGCTCCAGCCGTCCCGCGCAGCGGGTCCGGCGTCGAGCCAGAACGAGTGATCCGCCTCCGCGAACACCGATGCGAAGACGGATGCCGGATCCACCCACCGTGGGATCTCCACGGCGACGAACGGCTCCGACATGTTCCCAGGCTAGACGGCGCCGCGCCCTCTAGGCTCATGGCGTGAACGAGTTCCTGACGTGGCTCCTCGACGCTGTCCAGAGCGTCGACCCGGTCATCAGGACACTTCTGGCGGGTCTTGCCATCATGCTCGAGACGAGCGTGCTCATCGGGCTCGTGGTGCCCGGCGACACCGTCGTCATCGTCGCCGGCACGGCTGTCTCGTCGGTCCTCGAGGGCGTGGTGCTGGGCGTCGTGGTCGTCCTCGGCGCGCTTGCCGGCGAGAGCATCGGATTCTGGCTCGGTCGTCTCATCGGACCCCGCCTCCAGCACTCACGGCTGGGGCGCCGCATCGGCGAGAAGAACTGGCAGCGCTCCGAACGGTACCTCCGCCGCCGCGGCGGTCCTGCGATCTTCATCTCGCGCTTCCTCCCGGTGCTGCACTCGCTGGTGCCGCTGACGGTGGGGATGAGCGGATACCCCTATCGTCGCTTCCTGGCGTGGACGATCCCCGCCTGCGTCGTGTGGTCGACGCTCTACATCTCCGTGGCGGCGGTCGCCGCGGGCACGTACCGGGAGCTCGCCGACACGCTGCACTACGCCGGATACGTCTTCGTCGGCGTCATCGTGCTCTTCCTCATCCTCGTCTTCGTCGGCAAGAAGCTCCTCGAGAGGATCGAGCGCAGGCACCTCGATCACGAGCACCCGGGCGAGGCGCCGACGGTCGACATGGAAGACTGAAGGGGATGCCCGAAACGCCTCCCCCCTCCGCGCGCGCCAAGGTCCTCTGGCTCGCGCGCTTGGAGTACCGGTTCCACTCCTGGCGAGAGCGCCGCGCCCGGCGGCGCGGCCACAAGCCCACGGTGACGCCGTTCCCCGGTTACGCCGGTCCTGACTGGGTGCGAGTGCTCGGACGCGTCATGATCGTGCCGCCCGTCAAGCGCACGGAGTCCGGCGAGTACGCCAGTGTGCGCGGCTGGCGCAGTTTCGTCGCGGTGCCGATCGGCTACGCCCAGGTGACCGTCACCATCGGCGGCATCGAGCACGAGGTCGTCGCCGATCGCGGCGGGGTGATCGACACGCGGCTGCCGGCCCGCCTCGAGCCGGGCTGGCGGACCTTCACCATGTCGGTCGAGGGGGGTGAGCCCATCGAGACCCGCGCGTTCGTGGTCGGTCCCGATGTCGACTTCGGCATCGTGTCGGACGTCGACGACACCGTGATGGTCACCTCGCTCCCGCGTCCGCTGCTGGCCGCGTGGAACTCGTTCGTCGTCGACGAGCACGCGCGTCAGCCGGTGCCGGGGATGGCGGTCCTGCTCGAGCGGGTCGTGCGGGATCATCCCGGCGCACCGCTGGTGTACCTCTCCACCGGCGCTTGGAACATCGCCCCGACGCTCATGCGGTTCCTCCGGCGCCACGTGTTCCCGCCCGGTGCCCTGCTCCTCACCGACTGGGGTCCCACGCACGACCGCTGGTTCCGCAGCGGCAAGGCGCACAAGCTGTCGAACCTCCGCCGCCTCGCTCAGGAGTTCCCGCACGTGCGGTGGCTGCTGATCGGCGACGACGGGCAGCACGATGACGAGATCTACACCACCTTCACCGACGAGCATCCGCAGAACGTCGTCGCGGTCGCCATCCGCCGGCTCTCCCCCGCCGAGGCGGTGCTCGCCGGTGGACGGACCGCGGTCAACGACCACGCCGCAGCGGCGGTGCCGTGGGTGAGCGACATCGACGGCGCGGGCCTGCTCGAACGCCTGGAGGACGCCGGGGTGCTGTCCACCGGCTGATCCGTGCCGACGTCGGCACCCGCGCGTAGGCTGGCCGCATGTGCGGACGATTCGTCGTGGCCAGTGCCGGATCCGACCTCGTGGGCGTGCTCCGCGTCGATGTCGAGGGTGACGACCTTCCTGAGCCGTCGTACAACGTCGCGCCGACCGACCGGGTGGCGATCGTCATGGATTCGGCGAAGACCGAGCCGCCCACCCGCCGCCTCGAGGCGGCGCGCTGGGGACTCATCCCCGGATGGGCGAAGGACCCCAAGATCGGCGCCCGCGCCTTCAACGCGCGATCCGAAGAGCTCGAAGACAAGCCGATGTTCCGCAACGCCCTCGAGAAGCGGCGGGCCGTGGTGCCGACCTCCGGGTACTACGAATGGAAGACCGAGGGCGGTGTCAAAGTCCCCCACTACATCCATCCGGCCGACGGCGAGCCGCTGTTCCTGGCCGGCCTGTACGAATGGTGGCGCGACAAGACGAAAGCCGACGACGACCCCGAGCGGTGGCTCCTGAGCTTCACGATCCTGACCCGCGACGCGGTCGGCGACCTGGGCTCCATCCACGACCGCATGCCGCTGTTCCTCGATCCCGACCACGCGGACGCGTGGCTGGATCCCACGACCGACAATGTCCGGGACGTGCTCGACGCCGCGATCGACGCGGCGCCGGCTCTCGCCGGCACCCTGGACAACCATGTCGTGTCGAAGGCGGTCGGCAATGTGCGCAACAACTCCCCCGAGCTGATCGAGCCGGCCGAGGACTGATCGCCGCGCGTATTCTCGTACGGTGACTCTCACCGCCTCCACTGTCGTGCTCGCGCGCGACGAGTGGGGCGCGCGCGAAACCGCGCACACCGCCCGGGCAGACGCCCTCACGCGCGATCACCGCGAACGCGCGAGTCGGCACGAGACCCATCCGGTCGAGGATTTCCTGTTCACGTACTACTCGTACAAGCCGTCGGTGCTGAGGCGTTGGCATCCGGGCGAAGGCGTCGAACTGGCGGATGCCGCCACCGCCCCGCGCGCACAGTGGCGCTGGTATCGGCCGGGCGCCGCGCCGGGCTCCATCGTCGCGGACGGCCGCGCCTTCCGCGACGAGCGCGGCAGCCTCGTGGCGAACATCGCGACGATCCTGCGCGCGACGCGGGAACGATCCGGGTCGTACGGGTGCTTCGGCCTGCACGAATGGGCGATGGTGTACCGGCAGCGCGAGCACCGTCACCCGGTCCCCCTCCGGCTCGGGCAGGCCGGCACCGACGCGGTGGTCGAGGCCCATGAGCTTCGCTGCACGCACTACGACGCCTTCCGCTTCTTCACCCCGGAGGCGGTGCCACGCAACCGGACCCCGCTCGCACGTGCCGACCAGCCGCTGCGCGAGCAGCCCGGGTGCCTGCACGCGGGCATGGATCTCTACAAGTGGGCGGTCAAGCTCGGTCCGCTCGTGCCCGGCGAGGTGCTTCTCGACGCGTTCGAACTCGCGCGGGACGTGCGCGAGCTCGACATGCGCGCCTCACCCTACGACTTGACGGAGTGGGGCTACGCACCCGTGCGCATCGAAGACCCCGACGGCAAGGCGGAGTACGTGCAGGCACAGCGCGGCTTCGCGGCGCGAGGCCAGGATCTGCGCGCGCGACTCCTCGCCATCGCCGAGGGCTGACTCAGCCCGCCGCCTCGCACGCCGCACACGGCAGCAGACCGCGGCCTTCGGCCGCGAGCTCCAGACGGAGCGCCATGACCCGCTCCGCGGCCTCCCGGAGACGCCCGGCCGGGATCGTGCCCGCCTCGACGGCGGCGGCGATGCCCTCGGCAGTGCGCACCGCCGTCTCGGGGGTGGACCCGACGACGGTCAGCACCATGTCGTTCCCCGCGGCGATGGAGACCACCGCGTTGGCCACCGGATCCGCGTACTGCGCGAGGCCCGACCCCTGCAGCATGCCGAGGTCGTCGGTGATGGCCACGCCCTCGAAGCCCAGCTCGTCGCGGGCGATGCGGTGCCACTCCGCCGAGAGGCTGGCGGGAGCGGCATCCACTGCGGTGTAGGCGAGGTGTCCGTACATCAGCACCGGCGCTCCGGCGTCGATCCCGGCCGCGAACGGCCGGCCGTCGTTCGCGCGCCAGTCGTCGAACGACATCGCGGTGGAGGGGATCGACGAGTGCGAGTCCCCCGGTGCGGCGCCGTGACCCGGGAAGTGCTTCAGCGTGGACGCCGCCGTGAGCCCTTCGCCCCGCACCGCTGCGGACACCCGCTCCGCCGCGCTCGTCGGGGACGTCCCGAGCGCGCGGCGGTAGATGAACGAGGACGGGTCCGACGTCTCGTCGGCGACGATCCCGAAGTTCACGCCGATGCCGGCCCGTCGCACGAGCGCGGCGCGGCCGGCGAAGGCGTCCTCCGAGGCCTCGGGAGGCGCGTCCTTGAGCGTGCGCGCCGACGGGAACGCGTCCCAGGGAAGACGCGAGACATCGCCGCCCTCCTGATCGATCGCGATGAGCGGCGGCCGCGCGGGATCGACCGTGAGGGCTGCGGTCAGCGCGCGCAGCGACACCTCGTCCGCGGGGATGTTCGCGCCCATCAGGATGAAGCCGCCGATGCCGGTGGATTCCATGTAGCTGCGCAGGGCCGCGGCATCCGTCGTCGGAATGTGACCCATCACGACACTCGCGGCCTGCTCCTGCACCGACATCGCCGAGACGGCGGCCACGGCGGCGGCCGTGAGGTCGGCGTCGCCGGCCGCCTGCACCACGACCTCGGTCGACGCCGCCGACGTGTCGGCCGCGCTCTGCGGTGTCGGCAGCGCGACGCCGAGCGCGAGCAGGATTCCGGCGGCAGCGCCGGAGACGCGGAATGACGTCCTCACCCCGTCAGCCTACGTGCGCCGCGTCGCCGCGTCAGTGGCGCGCGACGATGGCCGCGGCATCCGTCCCCGTCGGGAGCACGCCGTACTGCGCACCGCGATCGTCCCCCAGCCGGGCCGCGACGAACGCCTCGGCGGCGCGCGCCGGCGCATGGCGGAGCATGAGGGAGGCCTGGAACGCGAGTGCGAGGTTCTCGCTGAGCCGACGTGCCTCGGGCTGCGCCTCGGCGGGGTCGGCGCCGGCGAGCCGTCTCACGAGGCCGAGGGTCCTCTCGACGTGGGCGTCGAGCAGGGCCGAGGCGCCGCGCGTGGCGCTCAGTTCGTCGGCGAACGCTTCGCCGGACGACGCGTCGCGGGTCAGGGCGCGCAGCACGTCGAGCGCGATGACGTTTCCCGAGCCCTCCCAGATCGCCATGACGGGCTGCTCGCGGTACCGCCGCGCCAACGGGAACGATTCGGTGTACCCGTTGCCGCCGAGGCACTCCATCGCCTCGTACGCGTGGTGCGGGCCGCGCTTGCACACCCAGTACTTCGACACCGGCGTCGCGAGCCGGCGCAGCGCGACGTCCCGATCGGACGCGCCGGAGTCGAACAGCTCGGCGAGCCGCAGCCCAGTGAGCATCGCCGCCTCGTACTCGAGTGCGAGATCCGCCAGCACCGCGGTCATCGCCGGCTGATCGACGAGCAGCGCACCGAAGGCCTGGCGACCCCGCGCATGCCACAGCGCCTCCGCCACGGACTGCCGCATGCCCGCGGCCGTGCCGAGCACGCAGTCCAGGCGGGTGCGCTGCACCATCTCGATGATCGTGCGCACGCCGCGTCCGGGTTCTCCGAGCACGAAGCCGACCGTGCCGTCGAATTCGACCTCGGCCGACGCGTTCGACCGGTTCCCGAGCTTGTCCTTCAGCCGCTGGATGCGGAACACGTTGCGCACGCCGTGCGGCAGCACGCGCGGCACGAACAGACACGACAGGCCCTCGTCGCCCGCCCCGCGCCGAGTGCGGGCGAGCACGAGGAACGCGTCCGACATCGGGGCCGAGCAGAACCACTTGTGCCCGGTGAGCTGGTACGCATGGCCGCCCATCGACTCGCCGACCGTGGTCCCGGCACGCACATCCGAACCGCCCTGCTTCTCGGTCATCGCCATGCCCACGAGCGCGCTGCGCTTGTCTTCGCCCGGCAGGAGCCGCGGATCGTAGTCGCGCGAGTAGAGGCGGGGCAGCCACTCGTCGGCGACCCACGGCGACCCCTCGATCGAGGCGACCGCCGCGTGCGTCATCGAGATCGGGCACGCGTGGCCAGGCTCGACCTGGGCGAACAGCATGAACATGGCGGCGCGGGCCGTCTGTGCACCTGCTCGCGGGTCCGCCCACGCCGAGGTGTGCGCGCCACGCGCGATCGCCTCGCCGATCACGCGGTGGTACGACGGGTCGTACTCGACCTCGTCGAGGCGGAAGCCCCAGCGATCGTGCGCGTGCGCGACCGGGGTGTGCGTGTTCGCGAGGTGCGCGTCGCGCTGGAACGACGCCGACCCGACGAGGCGCCCCGCCTCACGAAGGTCGTCGTCCGCCCACGGCGCGCCGAACGAATCCACCGCCGACCGCAACACGGCGTTGCCCGAGTATTCGTCGACGTCGACCCGCCACGGCGGCTGGTTCTCGACGTAGTGCGTCGCGGCGCCGATGACGCGCTGACCGCGTGCGAATGCCGTCATGGGTCTCACCGTAGCGTCAGCCGGCGGACACGACCGCCACTCGCAGCAGCAGATCGTCCTCCGGACGGGGACTCCCGCGCCCGTCGGTGTTGCTGGTGAGCACCCAGAGCGAGCCGTCACCCGCCGCCACGACATCCCTCAGCCGCCCCTGCTCGCCGGTGAGCGCCGCCACCGGCTCCCCCGCGAGCGCGCCGTCACGTGTGTCCACCGCCCACAGCCGCTCGCCGCGGAGCCCGGCCAGGAAGACCGTGCCGCCGCGCGCGGCGATGCCGCTCGGGCTCGCCTCGTCGGTCGTCCACGCCACGACGGGGTCGACGTACCCGTCCGCCCCGCCCACGCCTTCGACGGCTGGCCACCCGTAGTTCGAGCCGGGTTCGATGAGGTTCAGCTCGTCCCACGCGTTCTGCCCGAACTCACTCGCCCACATGCGTCCGTCCGAGGTCCACGCGATGCCCTGCACATTCCGGTGTCCCATCGACCACACCGCGTTGTCCCACGGATTCCCGGGCGCGGGCTCACCGGTCGGCGTCACCCGGAGGATCTTGCCGCCGAGCGCACCGAGGTCCTGCGCGGCGTCACGCTGCTGGGCGTCGCCCGTCGTCACGTAGAGATAGCCGTCGGGGCCGAACGCGAGACGCCCGCCATCGTGCGTGCTCGCACGCGGGATGCCGTCGAGCACGACCTCGGCGGCGCCCAGCTCGAACGAGCCGGGCGCGCCGAGCAGCGGCATCCGCACCACCCGGTTATCGGCCTCCGCGCCGAAGTACGCGTACAGCAGCGTGTCGTCGCCGTCCGCGTGCAACGCGAGCCCATGGAGCCCCGACTCACCCCCGGACACCACGCCGTCCACCACGCCGACATCACGGAGCGCCCCGTCCGGGCCGAGTTCGCGGATGAGGCCGTCATCCCGCTGCGAGATGAGCGCTCCCCCGCCCTCGAGCGGCACGACCGACCACGGAGCGGCGAGTCCCGTCGCCAGCGTCGCGACTTCTCCTGCGCGCCACCAACCGTCGGCGTCGGGGGACGTCGTCGGCGCGGCAGATCCGGGCTCGAGGCTCGGATCGGCGGCCGAGGGCACCGGACCGGGCGAGGACGGACCGCACGCGGATGCCGCGAGCAGCGCCGCCACCAGGCACGCCGCCACGGCCACGCCACGCGCTCCGTGCCGCGTCATCCGCCCGCCGCGGCCGCCTCGAGCGCCGCGATGTCGATGCGGCGCATCTTCAGCATCGCCTGCACCGAACGGTGCGCCACGTCGGGGTCGGGGTGGCGGATGAGCTCCATGAGACGGTCGGGGATGATCTGCCACGACAGGCCCCAGCGGTCCTTCAGCCAGCCGCATGGCTGCTCTTGGCCGCCGTCCGAGGTCAGCGCGTCCCAGTATCTGTCGACCTCGGCCTGGTCGGCGCACGAGACGTACAGCGAGACAGCCTCGGTGAACGGGAACTGCGGACCCGCGTCCATGGCGAGGAAGTCGCGCCCGCCGAGGCGGAAGTGCACGTGCATCACCTTGCCGCCCATTCCGGGCACCTCGTCGGGGTACCGCCGCAGCGACACGATCTGAGAGTCGGGGATGAGCTCTGTGTAGAACGCGACGGCTTCTTCTGCCGCGTCGTCGAACCAGAGGAACGGGGTCACGGCTGTCATGCGTTCACCCTGTCTCACGCCATCCCGTCGACGCAATGGGGGGGGTGCGGTGCGGGCAGCGCGCTGCAGACCGGGAGGGAGCGCGCCGACCCTACGCGCCGGCGGCCCTGCCTGCTCCGATCCGGGCTGCCATCAGCGTCACGAGCTCGTAGACGACGTGGCTCGCGGCGATGCCGGTCAGCTGCGCGTGGTCGTACGCGGGCGACACCTCGACCACGTCGGCGCCCACGACGTCGAGATCGCTCAGGGCACGCAGCATCCGGAGCAGTTCGCGGCTCGTCATGCCGCCAGCCTCGGGTGTTCCGGTTCCCGGGGCGTGAGCAGGGTCGAGCACGTCGATGTCGATCGAGATGTACAGCGGCTTGTCGCCCACCCGGCGGCGCACACGCTCGATCGCCGCCTCGATGCCGCGTTCCTCGATGTCGACGCTCGACACGATCGAGAACCCGAGCAGCTCGTCGTCGTCGAGGTCCTGCTTCGAGTACAACGGGCCGCGCGTGCCGACGTGGCAGCTCGCCCTGAGGTCGATGAGCCCCTCTTCGCTGGCACGGCGGAACGGCGTGCCGTGCGTGATAGGGGCGCCGAAGTAGGTGTCCCACGTGTCGAGGTGCGCGTCGAAGTGAAGCACCGCGACCGGTCCGTGCTTCTTGTTCAGGGCGCGCAGCAGCGGCAGGGCGATGGTGTGGTCGCCGCCGACGGTGACGATGCGCTCGACCCGCGATCCCAGCTCGACCGCCGCGGTCTCGATGTCGGCGACGGCAGCCTCGATATGGAACGGGTTCGCCGGGATGTCGCCTGCGTCGACGACCTGCGCCGCGGCGAAGGGCGACACGTCCTGCGCGGGGTTGTAGGGACGCAGCAGGCGCGACGACTCGCGCACATGGGACGGGCCGAACCGGGCGCCGGGCCGGTAGCTGACGCCCGTGTCGAAGGGGATGCCGATGATCGCGATGTCGGCGCGCGGCACTTCCTCGATGCGGGGCAGGCGTGCGAAGGTCGCGATGCCGGCATAGCGGGGGTAGACGGACGCGTCGACGGGACCCACGGGCTCCTGGTGTTCGGTCATGACTCACCTCTCGGGGTGGAGGACTGGGCGCTCCCTGCGCCGTGGCTCTGCGGGATGTGGACGAGCTGCACGCCACCGGCGTCGATCGCCGCGGCGAGCGCCGACCCGACTTCGTCGGCCGTCGAAGCGCGCCGGCCGGTCGCGCCGAACGCGTTCGCGAGGGCGACCCAGTCGGGCTGAACGAGATCGACGCCGACGGGACGGATGCCGCGGTCCACCTCGTTCTGCTTGATCTCGGCGTACCCGCCGTTGTCGACGCACACGACGGTGAGGTCGAGTCGCTGCTCGACCGCGGTGGCGAGTTCGTTGAGGCAGAACATCAAGGCCCCGTCGCCGACCACGGCGACGACGGGACGACCGCCCTCGGCAGGCTGGGCGATGCGCGCACCGATGGCGGCGGGCAGTCCGTAGCCCAGCGTCGCGTAGGTCGGGGTGTACAGCAGCGAGTGCGGAGCGGACTGGCGGAGCACGTTGGCGAGCGCCATGTAGACGATCTGCGACGAGTCGCCCGCCACGATGGCATCCGGTGGCAGAGCCGCCGCGATCGTCTCGGCCAATGCCACCGTCTCGGGCAGGATCGCGCGGGTCTCCGCAGCGATCGCGGCCCGTTCCTCCGCCACGTCACGCGCGGGTCGCGGCTCTTCTGCGATCCCGACGAGCAGCTCCTCGACCACGGCGGCGCAGTCCCCCACGATGCCGACCGTCGCGTCCAGGTTCTTGTGCAGCTGAGCGGCCGAGATGTCGACGCGAACGACGGCGCCGCGCGCCTCGAGCGCGGGCGCCCACAGCTCCGCCTCGCCCAGCTTCGAACCGAGCACGAGGAGAACATCGGCATCCTCCGCAACCCGTCGTGCGGCCTCGAGACGCAGGTTCGAGCCGAGCGACAGCGGGTGGTGCTCGTCGACGGCGGCCTTGCCGTTGAGCGCCGTGAGCACCGGTGCACCCAGCCGCTCGGCGAGTGCGGTGACGGGCCGACCGGCGCGGGACGCCCCTCCGCCCGCGACGATGACAGGGCGCTCCGCTCCACTCAACAGCGCCACCGCCTCCCGCACCGCCGAAGGGTCGCCGCGCACGGGCGCCGGCGCCGGCCGGGCGGCGCGCGCCGCCGCGGGCACGTCGGCCGGCGACTCCAGCACGTCCATCGGGATCTCGATGTGCACGGGGCGCGGACGCCCGGTGCGGAACAGCGCGAACGCTTCGTGGACCGCATCGACGGCATCCGTCCCGCTCGTCACTCGCCGCGACCACTCCGCGACCGCGCCGACCATCGCGGTGGCATCCTTCGTCTCGTGGAGCGTGCCGACGTCGCGGAACTCGGCCCCGAGCGCCACGCCCGGCGAGATGACGAGCAGCGGCCGCGACTCGCAGAACGCGGTGCCGATCGCGCTCATGGCGTTCTGAAGGCCCGGCCCCGACGTCGTGATCACGACGCCCGGCAGCCCTGTCTGCTGCGCCCAGCCGTCGGCGCCGTAGCCTGACCCCTGCTCGTGCCGGTTGGTGACGGCGCGCAGTCCGAGGTCGGCAAGGGGACGGTACAACTCCAGATTGTGCGTGCCAGGGATGCCGAACACGGCCGTCACTCCGTAGTTGCGCACCGTCTCGAGCACCGCCCGGCCGGTGGTGTCGGAGTACGGGGCCGCGGTGTCGTCGGCGCTCATGTCGCCAGCTCCCCGACGCGCGCCGACGCGTAGATACGTTCGCCGCCCACCCACGTCTCGAGCACGGGGATCTGCGAGATCTCGGCCGCGTCGACCGCGAGCGGATCTCCGCCGAGCACCGCGAAGTCGGCGTACTTGCCGGCCTCGAGCGAACCCAGATCGTCCTCGCGGCCGATCGACACGGCGCCTTCGTACGTGTGCGCGCGCAGCGCCGCCGCCGCCGACACCCGCAGGCCGTCGGGACCGAGCTTGTGACCCCGTCGGGTCTCACGGGTCACGGCCGTCTGGATCGCCTCGAGCGGGATCGGCTCTGCGACCGGCGCGTCCGACGAGATCGTGATCGGCACCCCCTCGGCCACGAACTCGCCGAGCGGGTTGAACCGCTCGCCCGGCGTGCCGATCGCCTGCTCGACGCCCTCACCCCAGTTGAAGTAGTGCTGGGTCTGGTTGACAGGGCGGATGCCGGCTGCCGCCATGCGCCGGATCTGCTCGGGCGTCGGCAGCCCGCAGTGCTCGATGCGGTGCCGCGCGTCGTCGTCGGGCCGCTCGGCGAGCGCCCTCTCGATCGCCGACACGACCATCTCGATCGCCGTCGGTGACTGAGCGTGCGTCGCCGTCTGCAGGCCCGCGGCATGCGCCTTACGGATCAGTTCGGCGTATTCCGCAGGCTCGTGGTACAGCTGACCGGTGCGGCACGGGTCGCCGACGTAGCCGTCGGGGAAGTAGGCGGTCCAGCCGCCGAGCGTGCCGTCGGCGTACAGCTTGATGCCGGCGAAGCTCAGGTGCGCGTTGCCGAACTGGCCGACGAGTCCCATCTCGAGCGCCTCGTCGAGCAGGTGCGACAGCAGGTACATCGACACTCGCAGCTCCAGGCGGCCGGCCTCGGCGAGCCGCAGGTACATGTCGAACTCGCGCCGCGACACCTGCGCATCGCCGATCGTCGTCACTCCCCCTTCGAGGAAGCGCCGGGTCGCGACATCCAGCTGCCGCAAGTGCTCGTCCGGCTCGTCCGCGAGATGGAAGTTCGGGCCGTGGTGGCCGATCTTCACACCGTGAACACCGGTCAGCATGTTGCACGCGGCGTCCGAGATCTCGCCGGTGAGCTCGCCGCCCGCATCGCGGAAGATCGTGCCGCCCTCGGGGTCGGGGGTGTCGCGGTCGACGCCGTTGAGCTCGAACGTGTACGAATTCACGACGCCGCCGTGACCCGACGCGTTCATCAGGTACACCTCGCGATCGCTCGCGACCTCATCGAGCTCGAACCGGGACGGATGCCGCTGCTCGGCCAGGTTGCGATGCTCGTAGCCGTACCCGCGCACCGGCCGGCCCGCGGGCAGGTCGGCGGCGGCAGTCTTCAGCAGCGCTACGATCTCGGGGATGCTGCCTGCCTTCTCGGGCCCGCAGTCCACCCAGGTCATGAGCTGACCGTACATGAGCGGGTGCGCGTGAGCGTCGACGAACCCGGGCACGATCACCGCGTCACCGAGGTCGACGACCTCGGGGTCGAGGCGCAGCGCGGCGGCGGCATCCCAGCATTGCTGCGCCGTGCCGATCTCGACGATCCGGCCGCGGTCGGTCAGCATCGCGGCGGCGGTGCTGCCCTCGGCGTCGACGGTGTGGATCGCGCCGGCCGTCACCAGACGCGGGGTCTGCTGCGCGGGGCGGTCGAACGGGGCGAGCTTTCTCATGCTGTCCTCACAGGTGCAGTGGAGCCCGGGCCGGGCGGGCGCGCGGTGCAACCGTCCGGCCCGGGGCGAGTCAGATGGTGCGGGCCGTCGTGGTGTCGGTGCGCGGCGTGAACGAGTCCGTCACGGGCGCCTCGTCAGAGTGCTGCGGCGCGAGCCACGTGCAGAGGCCGGAGAGCGCGGCCATGCCGACGAACATCCCGAGCACCGACCAGATGCTGCCGGTCCAGGCGATCAGCATCGTGGCGAACCAGGGCGAGAACCCGGCCCAGATCGCGGCGCCGACGCCATACGACAGCGCGATCGACGTGTAGCGGGCCTGCGGACGGAACATCTGCGCGAGGATCGCGGCGATCGGCGCGTATGTGGCGCTCATCGCGATGCGCACGAGCGACGCCATCAGGAAGATGACAGGCTCCACCTTGCCCGGCAGCACCAGCATGAACGGCACGAACGTGAGCACCGAGGTCACCAGTCCGATGTACATGATGTTCTTGCGGCCCCACTTGTCGCCGAGCCACGCGACCGGCAGGGTCACGACGAACTCGATGAACGAGGCGATCGTCATGGCGTCGAGGATGACCTGCGCGCTCATGCTGATGGGCTCGCCGGTCGCGTAGGAGGTCGCGAACGTGGTGGCGAGGTAGTAGCCGCCGGTCGAGATCGGCAGCAGGCCGATGCCCAGCAGGATCGGCTTCCAGTTGACGCGCAGCGCGAACGCGAGGGGCATGGTCTGCTTGCGGCCCTCGACCTTCTGCTCGAAGACCGGCGACTCCTCGACCCGGTAACGCACCCAGAAGCCGACGGCGATGAGCACGACCGACAGGAGGAACGGGATGCGCCACCCGCCGTTCAGGATGAAGTCCTCGCCGAAGCGCGACATGATCGCGAAGACGCCCGAGGCCAGCAGCGCGCCGGCCGGGTTGCCCAGCTGCGTGAAGCCGCCGTAGAACGTCTTCTTGCCGGCCGGGGCGTGCTCGACGCTCATCAGCACCGCCCCACCCCACTCGCCTCCCACCGCGAGGCCCTGGAGCGCCCGCAGGAGGATCAGCAGGATCGGGGCGACGATCCCGATCGTCTCGTAGGTGGGAAGGCATCCGACGAGCACGGTCGCGATGCCCATCAGCAGCAGCGTGATCACGAGCGACACGCGACGCCCGAGCTTGTCGCCGATGTGGCCGAAGATGATGCCGCCGAGCGGGCGGACCAGGAACGCGACCGCGAACGTCGCGAACGCCGCGGCGGTCTCGGCCAAGGGGTCGCCGCTCGGGAAGAACAAGGGTCCGAACACGAGCGCCGCGGCGGTCGCATAGATGTAGAAGTCGTACCACTCGATGGTGGTCCCCACGAACGCGGCGATCCCTGCGCGCCGCGCCCTGCTGGTGGTGGAAGTCATGACCGCTCCTTTGCGGGGAAATGTCGGGGTGCGATGGATGCTAGGGACGAACGGATGCCGCTGGCAAGGGCAGAACTCCAGCCTCCAGCGCACTCCACTAGTGTTCTGCTCGTCATTTCGTTCAGATCATCGCATCACGTCCGACGAAAGGGGCTCTACACTCGGATTCTGCGCACCTGGACGTGCGATCTAGGGAATCTCGACGAATCGAGGATCGCGATGGATTTCGACGCCGAACTCATCCGCGAGCTGCAGATCGACGGTCGCGCCAGCATCCATACGCTGGCCGGCCGGCTCGGGCAGTCGCGTGCCTCGGTCTCCGCCCGGCTGAATGCAATGCTGACCGACGGCACGGTGCGCGTGGTCGCCGCCGTCGACCCGGTCTTCCTCGGGCAGCACGTGCTGGCGCACGTGTCGATCCGCACGCGCGGCGGCGTCGAGCCCGTCGCGCAGCACCTGCGTGGCCTCAGCGAGACCGTGCTCGTCTCGGCGGTGGGTGGAGCGCACGACCTGGTCACAGAGGTGCGGCTCGGATCGATGCCGGCGCTGCACGACCTGCTCGCCGAGATGCGCGCGCTCCCGGGAGTCGCCGACATCAACACCCTCATCTACACCGACGTGGTCAAAGGCTTCTTCGTGTCGGAATACCGCGGCGACGTCACGATCGATGCGATCGACACCGCCCTCATCGAGCAGCTGCAGCGCGACGGCCGCAAGAGCTACCGCGCGCTCGGTGAGGCGGTGCGCCTCTCCCCCTCCGCTGTGACCACCCGTGTCCAGCGGCTCGTCGACGGCGGCGTCATCAAGATCAGCGCCGTCGAGGCACGCGGACTGGCGCACCGCCAGCTCTCGATGGGAGTCGGCCTCAACCTCGCCGGCACCGACGACCGCGTGACCGAGGCGCTGCGCACGTGGCGCGGCGTCGACTTCGCGGCGCGCACGCTCGGACGCTTCGATGTGGTCACGACCCTCGTGGAGCCGTCGGCCGGTGCGCTCTACGCCAGTCTGGAGCGGATCCGGGCGATCCCCGGCGTCGCGCATCTCGAGGCCTGGTTCCACCTCGCGGTCCTCAAGGAGGACTACGCCCGCACACTTCGACCGGCAGGCGGCGGCGTCCCGCAGCCGCTCGGATCGACCGGCGGATAGCGGGGCGGACCGTGTCATCACCAGAGGTTCGGTCTCCCCGATCAGGGAGCGAAGATTCGGTGCTTGACCGAGAATTTTGGTGGACCTGAGGGGACTCGAACCCCTGACCCCCTGCATGCCATGCAGGTGCGCTACCAGCTGCGCCACAGGCCCGGATGTCTTCCCGCGGAGCGCGGGGCAACTCGTCTAGCTTACAACATCCCGCGCGGTGCTTCGAACCACGGTCACTCCTCCGTGGCGTGCGCGGGAAGGTGCACCGGCACGACGGGGCAGTCCTTCCAGAGGCGCTCCAGACCGTAGTAGACGCGCTCCTGCTCGTGGAACACGTGGACGACGAGATCGCCGAAATCGATCAGCACCCATCGGGACTCCTGGCGCCCCTCGCGTCGCAGCCGCTTGTGGCCCGCCTCGAGCAGCTTGTCTTCGATCTCGTCCGCGATGGCGGCGACATTGCGCTCGTTGCGCCCGGTGACCAACAGGAAGATGTCGACCAGCGGCAGCGGCCCCGACACGTCGAGGGCGACGAGGTCCTCGCCGCCCTTCGCGTCCGCCGCAGCTGCGGCGATCTGCAGCATGTCGTGGGACTGCGCACTCGCGGTCATCAGAGGGCTCCTGTCGCGAACGCGAGGATCAAGACGCCGACGAGCGCGATCGCGAGGACACCCGCCGTGATCGCAAGCGACATCATGAGTCGGTTGCCCTTCTCGGGCGTCGGGGGTTTGATGACCTCACCGGGCATCTTGACGGTGCTCACCGCGGCGCTCGCCGCGATCGGGGTGGGCGACGAGTGCGACGGCAGCTCGCCGTCGACCAGTGTCGCGTCGATCTCCTTGCCGTCGGCGGTCCCCTTCGCGTGACCGGTCGAACCCAGCCCCTCGGGGAGATTGAACGTGCCGGTGACCAGCACCTCGCCGGTCGCCGTGACGGGACCGACGAGCTGCGACACCTCCGGCGCCTGCGAGACGATGAGCGCATTCGGCGCCGAGATCGCCCCGGTCGACCGCGAGAGCAGCTGGTCGAAGGATGCCGGCAGCTCGGGCGCCGCGACGGGCGCGGGAGCCGACGGGTCGCCGCTGAGCAGCTCCGCACCGAGCATCGGGCTCACGACGGCCTTCGGCTCGTCGTGCTGGTCTTCGTCACGCGCGGAGCCACCGAGGACCTCGTGGATCGAGGCCTCCTCGCTCTCGTCCAGCACCGCGGCGCTCTCGACCGGCCGCACTTCGGCAACGGGTGCCTCGGCGACGGGCGTCTCGGGCTGAGGCGTCGGCTGCGGGGCCGGCCGCGCCCACACCGACGCGTCGGCCTCCTCACGAGGCTCGCTCTGCGTGCGCGGCAGCCCGAAGAGTGCGTGCATGCCGCTCTCGGTGCTCACCTGCGAGCTCGCCTCCTCCGGGGCGGAGAACGGCGAACGCTGCGGCTGAGGAGCAGCCGGCGCGGGAGTGGCGGGCGGCGCGAAGGACGGAGCCGAACCCGTGGCCGCGGCGTGCGCGGCGACGACCTCCGGAGTGATGACCGGCACAGAGGCGGTGCGGATCTTCTCCTGCTGGCGCGCCTGGCGGCGGGTGAGCGGCGAGACGCCCAGGTCGACCGCCGAGTCCGCCACCGGCGGTGGCGGGATCACGGGCGGTTCGGCTGGGCGCGGGAAAGGCGCCGCGTTGACCGGAACCGACGGAGTCGGCTGCGGCGTCGGAGGCGGAGTGGGGGTCGGCGCGTCATCCGCAGGCGGCGCGGTCGCGATCACCGGCGTGGAGCCGGTGTTGCGGATCTCGCGCAACTGCTTGCGCGTCAGGGGTGGCGTTGCCGGCTGCTCGGGTGTACTCATTCCTTGCTCCGGTAGAGATGATGCTTCGCAATGTATTGGACGACCCCGTCGGGCACGAGGTACCACACCGGGTGTCCTCGCGTCACCCGGTCACGGCAGTCCGTCGACGAGATGGCGAGGGCGGGGATCTCGAGCTGGCTGACGTCGTCGCTGGGCAGTCCATCGGTGTTCAGGACGTGCCCCGGACGTGACACCGCGACGAAATGGGCGAGGTCCCATAACTCATCATGGTCTCTCCAACTGAGAATTTGCGCTATGGCGTCGGCGCCCGTGATGAAGAACAGCTCGGCATCCGGGCGCAGAGCCTTCAGATCGCGGAGCGTGTCGATGGTGTACGTCGGTCCGGAGCGGTCGATGTCGACGCGGCTCACCGTGAAACGGGGGTTGGATGCCGTGGCGATGACCGTCATCAGGTACCGGTGCTCGCTCGGCGAGACCTCCTCCTTCTGCCATGGTCGTCCGGTGGGGACGAACACGACCTCGTCGAGGTCGAACCACTGCGCCACCTCGCTGGCGGCGACCAGGTGACCGTGATGGATGGGATCGAACGTCCCACCCATGACCCCGATCCTCGGGGCACCCGTCACCGACATGCAGTCGGCCTAGTGGCCGTGCCCCGCTCGCTGGACGTCGTTCGCGTGGGCCCTCGCGTAGGCATCGGCCTTGCGCGAGTGCCGGTTGGCCACGTTGCGGTACGACACCGTCACGAGCGCCAGTCCGGCGAAGACCACCAGTGCCACGATGCCGTAGCCGACGGTCTCGAGCGCGACGTTGCCGTGGGACTCCGTCTCTTCGGCGGCGAGGGCGATGATCGTGGCGAGTGTCATTCGGGCTCCGTTCGGGTTCGCCTCAAGGGGCGCAGGACTGGTCCAGTTTATGCCTCACGCGCGGACTTGTCCGGCACCGCGCGCGAGCCACTTGGAGCTGGTGAGCTCGGCCAGCCCCATCGGGCCGCGTGCGTGGAGCTTCTGCGTCGAGATGCCGACCTCGGCGCCGAAGCCGAACTCGCCACCGTCGGTGAAGCGCGTCGACGCGTTGGCCATCACCACGGCCGAGTCCACCTCGGCGAGGAATCGCTCCTCGCTCGCGGCATCCTGGGTCACGATCGACTCGGTGTGGTGCGTCGAATATCGGCGGATGTGCGCGAGCGCGTCGTCGAGGTCGTCGACCACGCGCATCGCCACGTCCAGGCTCAGGTACTCCGCGGCCCAGTCCTCGTCGGTCGCCGCCGCCACGCCCGAGGCGAGGTCCTGCACGGCGGCGTCGCCGTGGACGGTGACGCCCTGCTCCTGGAGTGCGGCCACCACAGGTCCGACGAGTCGCTGCGCGGCGCCGCGGTGGACGAGGACGGTCTCGACGGCGTTGCACACGCTCGGCCGCTGCACCTTGGCGTTCACGACGATGTCACGCGCCCACTCGAGCGGCGCCGTCTCGTCGAGCACGATGTGGACGACGCCCGCGCCGGTCTCGATGACGGGCACCGACGACTCGGTCACGACCGTCTCGATGAGCTGGGCGCTGCCCCGCGGCACCAGCACGTCCACGATCCCGCGCGCCTGCATCAGCTCCCGTGCGCCTTCGCGGCCGAATTCGTCGACCGTCTGGATGGCCTCAGGGTCGACTCCGCGCGCTGCCAGCGCCTCGCGCATCGCGCGCACCAGTGCGGCGTTGGTGTGCTCGGCGGCGGTCCCACCGCGCAGCACCACCGCGTTGCCGGACCGCAGCGCGAGCGCGGCGATGTCGACCGTCACATTCGGCCGCGCCTCATAGATCGAGCCGACGACACCGAACGGCACCGCGACCTTGGTCAGCGACACGCCGTTGGCCAGCGTGCGCTCGTCCAGGACGCGGCCCACCGGATCGGGCAGCGCGGCGATCTCGCGCACTGCGGCGGCCAGTGCCGCGACGCGCGGCTCGTCCAGGCGGAGCCGATCCTGTAATGCCTCCGAGAGCCCGGTATCGCGGCCGCGGCGCAGATCCTCGGCATTCGCCGCGACGACCTCCGGCGCAGCGGCTTCGATCGCGTCGGCGATGGCCAGCAGCGCGTCGCGCTTGGCCTCGTCGCCGAGGAGGCCGACCGTGCGTGCCGCTTCCTTGGCGAGCAGCATCCGTTCCCGTGCCGTCGTGGCGGTGATCGTCATCAGCCCAGCTTATCGACGGCGGTGCGCACCGGACCCGTCACCGGGGCCGCAGCGGGCTCGGGGTTCGGCTGGAACCACGTGCCGATCTCGGCGCCGGCCAGCGCCTCGCCCACGCGATCGGCGCTCGTGACGAGCACGCCGATCCCGGATGCGGCGGCCAGGCGTGCCGCAGAGACCTTCGTCGCCGCCCCTCCGGTGCCGACGCTGTTGACGACCACCGAGCCGAACTCGAAGCCGTGCAGGTCGGCGCCGTAGGCCACGCGCGGGATGGGAAGCGCCCCCGGCTCGTCCGGCGGGCGCGTGTACAGGCAGTCGATGTCGCTGAGCAGCACCAGCGCGTCGGCCCCGATCAGCTGCGCGACGAGGGCCGCGAGCCGGTCGTTGTCGCCGAAGCGGATCTCGTGCGTGGCGACGGTGTCGTTCTCGTTGACGATAGGGAGGATGCGCAGCCCCAGCAGCCGTTCCATCGCGCGTCGCGCGTTGGAGCGGTGCGTGGCGTTCTCGAGATCGCCGGCCGTGAGCAGCACCTGCCCCGCGACGATACGGAACGGCCGCAGCGCCTCCTGGTAGCGATAGATCAGGACGTTCTGCCCGACCGCTGCCGCCGCCTGCTGTGTGGCGAGATCGCTCGGGCGCTCGTCGAGCAGCAGGAACGGCATCCCCGTCGCGATCGCACCCGACGACACGAGCACGACCTCGGTGCCGCGCGCGTGCGCTGCCGCGAGGGCATCGACCAGCGGGGCGATCCGGTGAGCGCCGTCGCCGCTGATCGAGGACGAGCCGACCTTGACGACGACGCGACGCGCGGAGGGGATGTCGGCGCGTTCGGCTGAGCTCACTCGTCCTCCTCGTCCTGCGAGGCCCTCGCGATCCGCTCGGCCTCGAGCTGGGCGCGGGCCGCGGCCTTGGCATCCATCCGCTCGTGATACTGCTCGCGGCGCTCGTTGCTGGTCCGGCGACCGCCCTCGTACAGGCGCGGATCGGTGCCGCGCGGAGCGGTCATCAGCTCCGCCGCCGAAGAGAGCGCGGGCTGCCAGTCGAACACGACGCCGTCGCCCTCGCCGATGACGACGGTCGCGCCCGGGGTCGCACCGGCGCGGTAGAGCTCATCCTCGACGCCGAGCCGTTCCAGGCGGTCGGCGAGGTAGCCGACGGCCTCGTCGTTCTGGAAGTCGGTCTGGTGCACCCACCGCACCGGCTTGTCACCGAGGATGCGGTAGATGTTGCCGTAGGTGCCGCCCTCGACCCGTACCGCGAACTCCTTGTCGGAGCCCTTCGGCCGGATCACGATGCGCTCGGGCGCCGGCGTCGCGGCGAGCTCGGCCCGATGCGCCGCGACGATCTCGCCGAGCGCGAAGGTGAGCTGGCGCAGACCCTCGTGGCTCACGGTCGAGATCTCGAAGACGCGGTAGCCGCGGGCCTCGAGGTCGGGACGCACCAGATCGGCCAGATCCTTCGCCTCCGGCACGTCCACCTTGTTCAGCGCGACGACCTGCGGGCGCTCGAGCAGCGGAGTCTGCCCCTCGGGGACGGGGTAGGCGGCGAGTTCGGCGAGGATCACGTCGAGATCGCTCAGCGGGTCGCGTCCGGGTTCGAGCGTGGCGCAGTCGAGCACGTGCACGAGCGCCGTGCAGCGCTCGACGTGACGCAGGAACTCCAGTCCCAGGCCCTTGCCCTCGCTCGCCCCCTCGATGAGACCGGGCACGTCGGCGACGGTGAAGCGCACGTCGCCCGCCTGCACGACGCCGAGGTTGGGGTGCAGCGTCGTGAACGGGTAGTCGGCGATCTTCGGCCGCGCCGCCGAGACGGCCGCGATGAGGCTCGACTTGCCCGCCGACGGGAACCCCACCAGGGCGACGTCGGCGACCGTCTTCAGCTCGAGGAGGACGTCGCCCTCCCACCCCGGAGTGCCCAGCAGCGCGAAGCCGGGCGCCTTGCGCTTCGGACTCGCGAGCGCCGCGTTTCCGAGCCCACCCTGACCGCCGGGCGCGACGACGAAGCGCATGCCGGGTTCGATCATGTCGACGAGCGTCTCGCCCGAGACATCCTTCACGACCGTGCCGACGGGCACCGGCAGGTCGAGCGACTCGCCCGCGGCGCCGGAGCGGTTGTCGCCCATGCCGAACCCGCCGTTGCCCGCCGAGCGGTGCGGCGAGTGGTGGTACGACAGCAGGGTGGTGACTTGGGGATCAGCGACGAGCACGACGTCGCCGCCGTGGCCGCCATTCCCCCCGTCGGGGCCCGCGAGGGGCTTGAACTTCTCGCGGCGCACCGAGACGCAGCCGTTTCCGCCCTTCCCCGCGCGCAGGTGCAGCGTCACGCGATCGACGAACGTGACCATGCGTCCCCCTCAGGTGTGGTGTTCTTCCCGGTGTCGGGAAGGGATAAAGGGAAAGGGCGAGCCGAAGCCCGCCCCCTCCTGGAAGTCTGCGTCCTGCGTGGATTACTCCGAGGCCGCCACGATGTTGACGACCTTGCGGCCGCCCTTCTGGCCGAACTCGACAGCACCGGCGGCCAGGGCGAACAGCGTGTCGTCGCCGCCGCGGCCGACGTTGGCGCCGGGGTGGAAGTGGGTGCCGCGCTGACGGACGAGGATCTCGCCGGCGTTGACGGCCTGACCGCCGAAGCGCTTCACGCCGAGGCGCTGCGCGTTGGAGTCACGACCGTTGCGGGTGGAGCTTGCGCCCTTCTTGTGTGCCATCTCTGCGTCTCTTCTCTGCCTGCTCGGGCGGACTTACTTGATGCCGGTGACCTTGACGCGCGTGAGGTCCTGACGGTGCCCCTGGCGCTTCTTGTAGCCGGTCTTGTTCTTGAACTTCTGGATCACGATCTTCGGGCCGCGCTCCTCGCCGAGGACCTCGGCGGTCACGGTGACCTTCGAGAGCTTGTCGGCGTCGGTGGTGACGGTGTCGCCGTCCACGTAGAGCACCGCGGGGAGCTCGATCTTGTCACCGATCTTCGCCGCCTGACGATCGAGGACGACGATCGTGCCGACCTCGACCTTCTCCTGCCGGCCGCCGGCGCGCACAACTGCGTAAACCACTTCACACCTGTTTCTTCTGGGAGCGCACGCGCTCGGGATGTCACGAAAGACGTGGTGCGGATTTCTCGACGCACCAAAGAGCTACTTTACCGGATGCGGGAGACCACCGCAAAAGCTGCGGGTTCCGGCCGGTCCGGCGCGACGGGCGCGGCGCACGCAGGGTGCGTAGTATCGGGCGCGTGGCGATCCTCATCGACGACCCGCTGTGGCCCGCCCACGGCCGCCTGTGGGCGCACCTGGTGAGCGATTCCGACCTCGACGAGCTCCACGCGTTCGCCGCGGCCAACGGCATCCCCCGCCGCGGTTTCGACCTGGACCACTATGACGTCCCCGACGACGCGCACGGGCGTCTGGTCGCCGCGGGCGCACGGCACGTGAGCGGTCATGAACTGGTGCGCCGGCTCATCGCGTCCGGCCTTCGCGTGACCGCACGAGAGCGTCGCGGGCGCTGAGCACCCGCGACGCTCGTCGCATCAGTCCTCTGTCGGAGTGTGCGGCACCGGCGTGCCGGTGAGCGCCGCCGTCGTCACCCGGCGCCGGGAACGGCCCTGGCCGGGCGCCTTCGGCTCGGGAAGCGCCTGGAGCACCGAGTCGAGGAGCATGTCCTTCTCGGTCTTGGGCGGCTTGGAGTCCTGGCGCTTCTTGCGCTGCTTCTTCGGACGCTCCGCGGCCGGGGCCTCCTCCACCGCGACGACAGCCGCTGCGGGCGCGGGCGCCTCTTCGCCGTGGTGGATCGTGGAGGCCGCGATCTGAGCGAGCGCCGACTTCACGCCTTCGGTGATGACGTGCGTGCCGTTCGAGCCGCTCGGCGCCTGCGAGGCGCCGCCGCGAGAGCGACGACCGGACGACGGCGCGGGCGCCGCTGAGCGGTGCTTGACGACGGGGTCGTGATGCACGATGAGCCCGCGCCCTGCGCAGACCTCGCACGGCTCGCTGAACGTCTCG
This sequence comes from Microbacterium cremeum, assembly GCF_015277855.1. NCBI lineage: Bacteria > Bacillati > Actinomycetota > Actinomycetes > Micrococcales > Microbacteriaceae > Microbacterium > Microbacterium cremeum. Next base: position 1,799,093 of record NZ_CP063812.1, on the reverse strand, counting down.
AGCAGGCCGAGGCCGAGCTTCTTGCGCGTCATCTGCACGAGTCCGAGAGAGGTGACCTCGGCCACCTGGTGCTTGGTCCGGTCCCGGCTGAGGCACTCCACGAGACGTCGGAGGACGAGGTCGCGGTTGGACTCGAGCACCATGTCGATGAAGTCGACCACGATGATGCCGCCGATGTCGCGCAGCCTCAGCTGGCGGACGATCTCCTCGGCGGCCTCGAGGTTGTTCTTCGTCACGGTCTCTTCGAGGTTGCCGCCCGAGCCGACGAACTTGCCGGTGTTGACGTCGACGACAGTCATCGCCTCGGTGCGGTCGATCACGAGCGAGCCGCCGGAGGGCAGCCACACCTTGCGGTCGAGCGCCTTCTCGATCTGCTCGGTCACCCGGAACTCGTCGAACGGATCGTGCTCGCCCTCGAAGCGCTCGACGCGCTCCAGCAGGTCGGGTGCGACGGACTCGAGGTACTTGGTGATCGTGTGGTGCGCGTCGTCGCCCTGGATGAGCATCTTCGAGAAGTCCTCGTTGAAGACGTCGCGCACGATCTTGACCAGGAGGTCGGGCTCGGAGTGGAGCAGCGCCGGCGCCTGGATCGACTCGATCTGCTTGCTGATGTGCTCCCACTGGTTCGTGAGGCGCTGCACGTCGCGCGTCAGCTGATCCTCGGTCGCGCCCTCGGCGGCGGTGCGCACGATGACGCCCGACGACTCCGGGAGCACCTCCTTGAGGATCTTCTTCAGACGCGCCCGCTCGGTGTCGGGCAGCTTGCGCGAGATGCCGTTCATGGCGCCGCCCGGCACGTACACGAGGTAGCGGCCCGGCAGCGAGATCTGGCTCGTGAGGCGGGCGCCCTTGTGTCCGACGGGGTCCTTCGTGACCTGAACGAGCACGCGATCGCCGCTCTTGAGGGCGAGCTCGATGCGCCGCGGCTGGTTGCCGGTCTCGACCGCATCCCAGTCGACCTCGCCGGAGTACAGCACCGCATTGCGGCCCCGGCCGATGTCGACGAACGCCGCCTCCATGCTCGGGAGCACGTTCTGCACGCGCCCCAGGTACACGTTGCCGATCAGCGAGGCGTCCTGGCTGCGTGCCACGTAGTGCTCGACGAGCACGTTGTCTTCGAGCACGGCGATCTGGATGCGACCGTTGCGCGAGCGCACGATCATGACGCGATCGACGGCCTCGCGGCGTGCCAGGAACTCCGCCTCGGTCACGACGGCACGGCGGCGGCCGGCCTCCCGCCCGTCGCGGCGGCGCTGCTTCTTCGCCTCGAGGCGCGTGGAGCCCTTGATGCGCTGCGGCTCGGTGATGAGCTCGACGGCGCGCTGACGCGGCTGCGGCGGCTCGGAAGGGGATGCCTCGTCCTTGGCCTCGCCGCCGCGGCGGCGGTTTCGACGGCGCGAGTTCGCCGACGGTGCCGGCTCCGCGTCGGGCTCGGGCTCGGGGCGCTCAGGAAGGGGTGCGACTTCCGGGGCGTAGAAGTGCAGCTGCGTCGACACCGCCGACACGAACACCTCGGGCAGCAGTCCGAGGCTGACGGCGGTCACCGGCCCCGACTCGGCCTCGTCGGCAGCGGGCTCGGCCGGTGCGTCGGTGGCAGCGGGCTCGGCCGGTGCCTCAGCGGCGGACTCGTCGGCGGCCTCGGCGGGCGCCACGGCCGGCTCGGCAGCCTCCTCAGAGCGAGCCTCGGCCGCCTCGGCAGCCTTCTCATGCGGAGCCTCGCTCGACTCGTCACGGGACTGTTCCGGCTCGTCCGCCGTCTCCGTCTCGGCAGACTCGGTGTCGGCGGCGCCGCCGACGGCATCGCCGGCCTCGGCGTCACTCTCGCCGGGACCCGACGGTGCGGGCCCGTCCGACTCGATCGTCTCGACAGACGAGACCGTGTCGTCCAGTTCGATCTGCGGTGCCTCCGCGACGCCCTTCTGCTCTCCGGCCGAATCGGCGGAGTCGGACGCTAGCGGGGCCTCCGGTTCTGTCTGCGGGTCGAACTCTGCATCGTTTCCATCTGCCATCACTGGCGTACTCCCTGCCGGTGCGACACCGCGCGTCGCCCGGCGAAATCTCGTGCGGTGCCGCACCTGCGGTGCCGCGAACTCACTCGGTCTGCAGCGCCATCCTGCTCTCAGCGGATGCCTGCGCTGTCACGGGCGTTCGTCGCCCTGAAGTCTTCGGTGATGTCCGTCGCGGCGCGGCCGCGCGTCATCGCCCCCCATTATCGCACTTCCCCGCTCCGATTGCCCATTCACGGCGCGCCAGCGCATCGGCGCGTCTCGGAGCGACGCCGCCGAGCGCGCTCGACGAGGCATCCGCTCAGCCCGCGGATGCCATAATCCGAGGCATGCCCGAGCAGCAGACGCACACCCGCCCCGTTGCCCTCGCCGTGTGGCTCGTCCTCGCCGGCGTCATCGGATGGTGGGCGGCGTTCTCGCTCACGATGGAGAAGTTCGAGGCGCTCGCCGACCCGGATGCAATCGCGTCATGCGACTTCAGTCCGCTCGTCCAGTGCAGCGCCAACCTCGACTCGTGGCAAGGCAGCGTGTTCGGCTTCCCGAATCCGATCCTCGGCCTCGCCGGCTGGGTGGCCCCGGTCGTGGTCGGCATGGCGATCCTCGCGCGAGCCCGTTTCGCCCGCTGGTTCTGGCTCCTGTTCGCGGGGGGCATGCTCTTCGCGTTCGGATTCGTGTGCTGGCTGATCTCCCAGAGCATCTTCGTCCTCGGCACGCTGTGCCCGTGGTGCATGGTGACCTGGGTGGTGACGATCCCCACCTTCTACGCGGTGACGCTGCACGTCGTGCGCAGCGGCAAGCTCCCCGCGCCGGCATCGCTTCGGCGGGTGGCGGACCGGCTCATGAGCTGGGTGCCGCTGCTCGCGATCCTCAGCTACGCGGTCATCGGCATCCTCGCGCAGGTAGAGCTCGACGTGCTGGGCCGCGTCTTCTGACGCCCAGCTGGCCGGCGCGCTGCGCGCCACCGGCCGGCCCTCTCAGCCGAACCAGATCTCGAGCTCGCGGGCGGCGGACTCGGGGCTGTCGGATCCGTGCACGAGGTTCTGCTGCACCTTCAGTCCCCAATCGCGACCGAAGTCGCCACGGATCGTGCCCGGTGCCGCCGTCGTCGGGTCGGTGGTGCCCGCGAGCGAGCGGAACCCCTCGATCACACGGTTGCCCGCGAGGCGGATCGCCACCGACGGACCCGACATCATGAACTCGAGCAGCGGCTCGTAGAACGGCTTGCCCTCGTGCTCGGCGTAGTGACGCTCGAGCGTCGCTCGGTCGGGCTCGACGAGTCGGATGTCGACGAGCGCGTAGCCCTTCGCCTCGATGCGGGCGAGGATCGCGCCCGTGAGGCCGCGGGCGACGCCATCGGGCTTGACGAGGACGAGGGTCTCTTCGGTGGCCATGCAGATTCTCCGTTCGCCGGTTCAGGCAGGTTCGGGGGGATCGGCCGCGAGCTGCGCGTTGTGGCGGTCGATCGCGGCCCCCTTGATGGTGGCATATCCGTACATGCCGCCGAAAACGAGAGCGACGAGCCCGAGGGCCGGGACGAGGAACGCGCCCAGTGCGACGACCGCCTGCAGCCCCCACCCCACGGCGATGCCCCACCGGTAGCGGGTGAATCGCGTGACCACGATCATCAGCACGGCAAGCGTCGTACCCGCGACGATCCCCCACCACGACGCGATCGGCTCGGGCAGCGCCTTGAGGCCGTACACGGCGAGCCCGCCGAGGAACGCGACGAGCGACTCGAATCCCAGCACGATCGTGGCGAGGGACTCCGCCGCGCCGCGCTTCCGGCGGGCGGGCAGCTGCGGCTGAGCGGTCACTCGCGCCACCCGCCCTTCCACTCGTCGGCCGCCGAGAGCACCAGCGCCTCACCGGCGAGCACGACGGACCCTGCGATGACGACGGCGCGCCGATCGGATGCCGCAGCCCACGCGCGCGCCGCGTCAGCGGCCTCCGCGAGGGCGTCGTGCACCGTCACCGGCAGCCCCCGGGCCTCGGCGAGGTCTGCGAGCGCGTCGGCGCTGTCGGCGCGGTCGGAGTCGGGCACGGTCGCGAAGACGTGCGCGGCGATCGGTGCGAGCGCCGAGACGATTCCGCCGGCATCCTTGTCGGAGAGGATGCCGAGCACGACGCCCCACTCGTCGAAGTCGAACGATCCGCGCAGCGCCGTGACGAGCGCCTGCGCCCCGTGGGGATTGTGCGCGGCGTCCACGACGACGGTGGGGTTGGCGCCCACGAGCTGCAAGCGGCCCGGCGACGTCGCGGCACCCAGCCCGTCCGCGAGCACGTCGCCGGCGATCGGCTGCGAGCCCCCGCCCACCAGCGACTCGACCGCCGCGATGGCGAGGGCGGCGTTGAAGCCCTGGTGCTCGCCGTACATCGGGAGGTACTCCTCCTCGTACGTGCCCGCCAGGCCTCTCACGGTGATCTGCTGGCCGCCGACGGCGAGCCGCTGCTCCACGAGTGCGAAGGCCTCGCCCTCGAACGCGATGCTCGCCCCGTGCGCCGCCGCCGTCTCGCGCAGCACGGCCTCGACCGCGGCGTCCTGACGGGCTGACACCACGGCCGCGCCGTCCTTGATGATGCCCGCCTTCACCGCCGCGATCTCGGCCACGGTCTCGCCGAGGCGGTCGGCGTGATCCAGCGCCACCGGGGCGAACACGGCGACATCGCCGTCGGCGGTGTTGGTGGAGTCCCACGACCCGCCCATGCCCACCTCGAGCACGAGGACGTCGATCGGGGCGTCGGCGAAAGCGACGAACGCCAGCACCGTCAGCAGTTCGAAGAACGTCAGCGGGGCGTCGCCGCCGGCCTCGAGCTCGGCGTCGACGATGCCGACGAACGGCTCGATTTCGTCCCAGGCGTCGGCGACGGCGGCGTCCGAGATCGGCTCTCCGTCGACCACGATCCGCTCGGTGAACCGCTCGAGGTGCGGGCTCGTGAACAGGCCGGTCCGCAGACCGTGGGCCCGCACCAGGCTCTCGATGATGCGGCTCGTCGAGGTCTTGCCGTTCGTACCCGTCACGTGCACGACGCGATAGGTCTTCTGCGGGTCATCGAGCAGCTCGAGGACCCGGCGGGTGCGCTCGACGCGCGGCTGCACCCACCGCTCCCCCTGGCGCTGCAGAAGGGCCTCGTACACGGCGTCCGCGCGCCGGCGGTCCTTGTCGCTCACGCGGATGCCTCCACCTTCGTGACGGCCACCGCGAACGCTCCTCGGTTGGCGAAGGTGGCGGCGGCGAACTCGGCGACGTGACCGGGAACCGGCTCGGCGGGCCGGCCGCCGCGAGGACCGTACAGCGCGTGCTCGACCGCGAGGGTCTCACCGGCGACGTCGGCCGCCTCGAACGCCGATTCGACGGCCACCCGGTCGTCGACGTCGTCGAACGCGAGCTGCAGGCGGATCCGGTCGCTGACGTCGAAGCCGGCGGCCTTGCGGGTGTCCTGCACGGCACGGATGACGTCGCGTGCGAGACCCTCCGCCTCGAGATCGGGCGTCGTCGCGGTGTCGAGCAGCACGAAGCCGCCGTCGCCGACCAGCGAGATCGCCGTGCCGTCCTCGACGCCTCCGGCCTCGAGCGTGAGCTCGTACTCGCCGTCCTCGAGCGCGATGCCGTCCACGACCACCGCGCCGTCGCGCTCCTCCCACACGCCTGCCTTGGCTCCGGCGATGACGTGCTGCACCTGCTTGCCCAGTCGCGGACCGGCCGCGCGGGCGTTCACGCTGAGGCGCTTGCTGATGCCGTAGCGCTCGGCGAGCCCGTCGCCGAGCTCGACCAGCTCGACCTCCTTGACGTTGAGCTCGTCGCGCAGGATGCCGTCGAACTGCGCGAGGGATGCGGCATCCGTCACCGCCACGGTGAGCTTCGGAAGCGGCAGGCGCACGCGCTTGCCCTCCTTCTTGCGCAGCGCGTTGGCGACGCTGGAGACCTCGCGCACCGCGTCCATCGCGGAGCGGATGTCGTCGGCGGCGGGGAAGGCGTCGGCGTCGGGCCAGTCCTGCAGGTGGACGCTGCGACCGCCGGTGAGTCCCTGCCACACCTTCTCGGAGATGAGCGGGATCAGCGGTGCGGCGACGCGCGTGAGCGTCTCGAGGACGGTGTAGAGCGTGTCGAACGCCTCGGTGCTCTTCGGATCGTCCGTGACGCCGACCCAGAACCGGTCGCGCGAGCGCCGGATGTACCAGTTCGTCAGCGCCTCGCCGAACTCGCGCAGCTTCGCCGCCGCGAGCGTCGAGTCGAGCCCCTCGAGGTCGGCGGCGACGTCGCGCACGAGGTCGCCGGTCAGCGCCAGGATGTAGCGATCGAGGACGTCGGTCGAGTCGGTGCGCCACGAGGCCTGGTATCCCCGCTCCGTCTCGTCGCGCTCCGCGCGCTCAGCGACCGGCAGTGCCGCGTTCGCATACGTCGCGAAGAAGTACCACGCGTTCCACAGCGGCAGCAGGAACTCGCGCACTCCGGCGCGGATCCCTTCCTCGGTGACAACGAGATTGCCGCCGCGCAGCACCGAGCTCGACATGAGGAACCACCGCATCGCGTCGGAGCCGTCGCGATCGAACACCTCGCTGACGTCGGGGTAGTTCCGCAGCGACTTCGACATCTTCTGTCCGTCGCTGCCGAGCACGATGCCGTGGCACGACACCCCGGTGAACGCCGGCCGGTCGAACAGCGCGGTCGAGAGCACGTGCATCACGTAGAACCAGCCGCGGGTCTGCCCGATGTACTCGACGATGAAGTCCGCCGGCGAATGCGCGTCGAACCACTCCTGATTCTCGAACGGGTAGTGCACCTGGGCGTACGGCATCGATCCCGAGTCGAACCACACGTCGAAGACGTCTTCGATGCGGCGCATGGTGCTCTGGCCGGTCGGGTCGTCGGGGTTCGGACGCGTCAGGTCGTCGATGTACGGGCGGTGCAGGTCCACCTCGCCCTCGGCGTTGCGGGGCAGGCGGCCGAAGTCGCGCTCGAGCTCTTCGAGCGAGCCGTACACGTCGACGCGCGGGTGCTCCGGGTCGTCGCTCTTCCACACCGGGATCGGCGAGCCCCAGTAGCGGTTGCGGCTGATCGACCAGTCACGCGCGCCTTCGAGCCACTTGCCGAACTGGCCGTGCTTGACGTTCTCGGGCACCCAGGTGATCTGCTCGTTGCCCGCGAGCAGGCGGTCCTTGATCTCGGTGACGCGCACGAACCAGCTCGAGACCGCGCGGTAGATCAGGGGGTTGCGGCACCGCCAGCAGTGCGGGTACGAGTGCTCGTAGCTCGCCTCGCGCAGCAGACGCCCCTCCTGCCGCAGCAGGCGGATGAGCGGGCGGTTCGCATCCATCCACAGCTCACCGGCGACATCCGTCACCTGCGGCAGGAAGCGTCCGCCGTCGTCGAGGCTCATGATGAGCGGGATGCCGGCGGCCTCGGTCACCCGCTGGTCGTCCTCGCCGTAGGCCGGGGCCTGGTGGACGATGCCGGTGCCGTCGCCGGTCGTGACGTAGTCGTCGACGAGGATGCGCCACGCGTCCTGCGTGCCCCAGGTCGCGGCGTCCGCGTAGTAGTCGAAGAGGCGGTCGTAGGCGACGTCCGCGAGGTCGGCGCCGAGGACGGTCTGCACGACGGCTTCACGCGCGGCCTCGGCTGAGTCGTACCCGAGGTCCTTCGCGTACCCCGCCAGCAGCTCCTCGGCGAGGAGGTAACGGTGCGCGTACGCCTCCTCGGCCTCGTCGGCCCGGCCGTCGGGCGCGCGGTGCACGTCCGCCGCGCCGTTCGGGCCGCCGGGCACCACGACGTAGCGGATGTCGGGACCCACCGCGAGAGCGAAGTTCGTCGGCAGCGTCCAGGGGGTCGTCGTCCACGCGAGAGCCCGCACGCCCGTCAGCCCCAGTGCCTCGGCCTTCGCGCCGACGAGGGGGAACGTGACGGTGACCGACGGGTCCTGCCGCATCTTGTAGACGTCGTCGTCCATGCGGAGCTCGTGCGCCGACAGCGGCGTCTCGTCGCGCCAGCAGTACGGCAGCACACGGTACCCCTCGTACGCGAGCCCCTTGTCGTAGATCGTCTTGAACGCCCAGAGCACCGACTCCATGTACCCGAGGTCGAGCGTCTTGTAGCCACGCTCGAAGTCCACCCAGCGCGCCTGGCGGGTGACGTAGTCCTCCCACTCGCGCGTGTAGGCGAGCACCGACTCGCGCGACTTGGCGTTGAACGTGGCGATGCCCATCGCCTCGATCTCGCTCTTCTCGGTGATGCCGAGCTGCTTCATCGCCTCGAGCTCGGCGGGCAGACCGTGGGTGTCCCACCCGAAGACGCGGTCGACCTTCTTGCCGCGCATGGTCTGGAAGCGCGGGAACACGTCCTTCGCATACCCGGTGAGCAGGTGTCCGTAGTGCGGCAGGCCGTTGGCGAACGGCGGACCGTCGTAGAAGACCCACTCCTCGGCACCCTCGCGCTGCGCGATGGACGCGCGGAAGGTCTGGTCGGCCTCCCAGAACGCGAGCGTCTCCCGCTCGATGTCGGGGAAGCGCGGGCTCGGCACGACGGGGCTCGTGGCGGCGTCGGCCGCCGGCCCGAACGCGGAGGGGCGGGGATAGGTCATGTTCTCTCGCAGGTGCTCGCTCATGTGCTTCCTGCGGGGACGACGCGCTCGGAATCCAGTCCGGCGAACCGCGGTACCACCCTGCATTGACGAGATGCCTCGGCCGAGGCATCCGTCCCCTCTCACTGCGGCTGTGACGGGCCTGCCCCGCTCGGTTCTAGTGAGGACCGAAGTCCCGTTCTTCCGAGAGCTCCCCGGTGATGGCCGGATCAGCACTGGTGGGAAGAGTCTACGCGGGCTCCGCGCCCGCCGCACGCGGAGGCTCGAACCCCGACGCCGCCAGCAGCTCACGAGTGAACGCATGCCGCGCCCCGGCGAACACGTCGGCGGTGCGGCCCTGTTCGACCACGACGCCGTCCTTCATCACGACGACGTCGTCGGCGACGGCCGCCACGACGTCGAGGTCGTGCGACACCAGCAGCAGGGTGAGGTCCCGCTCGCGCTGCAGCCGCGCGAGCAGCGCGAGCACCGTCTCGCGCACGAGCGGGTCCAGCGCCGACACGGGCTCGTCGAGCACCAGGACCTCCGGGTCGGCCGCAAGCGCCCGGGCGATCGCGACCCGCTGGCGCTGTCCGCCCGAGAGCGCGGCCGGGCGCCGCCGTGCCAGGTCGGGGTGGAGTTCCACCTCTGCCATGAGTTCGCGCACGCGTCGGGCGCGCTCGGAACGCGGCACCCCGGCCGCCCCGAGCGCCTCGCGCAGCGACCGGTCGACCCGCCACCGCGGATCGAGCGCGCCGAGCGGGTTCTGATGCACGAGCTGCACACGCCGGCGCGTCGCGGGCGTGGGCGCGCTGCCGTCGAGGAGCACGTCTCCGGCGTCGGGCCGTTCCACCCCCACGATCATCCGCGCCAGGGTCGTCTTGCCCGACCCCGACTCCCCGACGATGCCGAGCGTGCGTCCGCGCGGCACCGAGAACGAGACGTCGACCACCGCCGGCGTGTCGAAGGACTTGGAGAGGCCTCGTACGGTCACCCGGTCGGGCGGTGCGTCCACGACGGGCGCGCGCGGCTCGTGGAGGGCGGCGGCGACGAGTCGGCGCGTGTAGGGATCGGCGGGGTCGCTGAACACGGCGGCGGTCGGCCCGCTCTCCACGACGCGCCCCTCGCGCATCACCAGCACGCGATCGGCGATGCGGCGAACCGCCGTGAAGTCATGGCTGATGATCACGACCGCCACGCCGCGGTCGGCGATCGTGCGCAAGAGTGCCAGGACGCGGGCCTGCACGGTCGCATCGAGCGCGGTGGTGGGCTCGTCGGCGACGAGGATCGTCGGCGACCCGGCGAGAGCCGACGCGATGAGCGCGCGCTGGCGCAGACCTCCCGACAGCTCGTGCGGATACTGTCGCGCGCGCCGCGGGGCATCGGGCATCGCCACCTCGCGCAGCAGCGCCGTGACCCGCGCCCGGAGCGCTGTGCGCGGCATCCGCCCGCCGTGGAGCACCAGCGGCTCGGCGATCTCCGCCTCGATGCGGCGCAGCGGGTCGAGTGAGACCAGGGCGTCCTGCGACACGAGCGCGATGCGCGAGCCGCGCAACCGTCGCCAGGCCCGCTCACCCAGGGAGCGGGCGTCGATCCCGTCGATCTCGAGCGCGCCGGCGCCGACCACCGCGCCCTCGGGCGACAGGCCCAGCAGTGCGCGGGCGGTGAGCGACTTGCCGGCACCGGACTCGCCGATGACGGCGACGCACTCCCCCGGCGCCACCGACAGGTCGAGGCCGTCCACCGCGAGACGGCCGTCGATCGCCACGCGGAGTCCCTGCACGACAAGCCCGGTCATCGCGTACGACCCTCCGCCCGCGCCCGCAGGACGCGGCCCACGACCGTCGCCGCCACGACGGTGAGCGTGATCGCGGCGCCGGGGAACGCCGACACCCACCACGCCTGGCCGATCACGTTCCGCCCGCCGGCCAGCATCAGTCCCCACTCAGGGCTGGGCTCGGCGGGACCGAGACCGAGGAAGCTCAGACCTGCGGCGGCGAGGATGCTGGAGCCGATGCCGATCGTGGCCAGCACGCTCAGCGCACCGACGACGCCGGGCACCACGTGCCGGACGAACGCCATCGGCCCGGGCACTCCCAGGATGCGCGCCGCCTCGACGTGCTCGGCGAGGCGGAGCGAGCGCGTCTGCACGCGTGCGAGACGGATGTAGATCGGCACGGCGGCGATGGTCACCGCGACGGCGACGTTCACCGGCCCCGGGCCCAGCACCGCCACCACGACCAGGGCGATCAGGAACTCGGGGAACGCGAGCAGGATGTCGGTCGCCCGCATGGCGACCGCGTCGACGGCGCGCGGCGCGACGCCGGACAGGGCACCGATCACGAGCCCGACCGCGAACGCCAGGGCGGTGGCGAGGACGCCGATGCCGACTGACCGCGCCGCGCCGTACACGACGCGCGAGTAGACGTCGCGACCGCTCTGATCGGTGCCGAAGAAGTGGTCCGGGCTGGGCGGCAGGAGCGCCGCGCGCACATCGGTCTGCAGCGGATCATGCGTGGCGAAGAGCTGGGGCGCCAGGGCGAGAGCCGCGATGGCCCCGAGCACGAGAACGGCCGTGCCCAGGGCGAGCCGCCGCGCCGGCGTCATGGGGCCGACCTCGTGCGCACCGCGCCCACCGCGGGGCTGCGACGCAGCCGCGGGTCGATGAGCGGGTGCGTGACCTCGACGATGACGTTGACGACGACGAACACGACGGCGCTGAGCAGGATGATCCCGGTGATGACCGGCAGGTCGCGGTCGGTGATGGCCGCCAGCGTCACCCTGCCGAGACCCGGTCGCGCGAACACCGTCTCGACGAGGACCGCGCCGCCCAGGAGCGATCCCACGAGGTATGCGGCGAGCGTCAGCGCGCCGGCCGACCCGTGGCGCAGCGTGTGGTGCAGCGTGAGCCTCGTCGGTCCCGCGCCGCGGGCGCGGACCGTGAGCGCGAACGGCTGCCGCTCGGCGGCCTCGATGCCGTCGCGCAGTACCTGGCCGAGGAGCGCTGCGACCGGGAGCGCCAGCGTGATCGCGGGGAGGACGATCGTCGCAGGGTTGCGCGATCCCGCCACGGGGAACCAGCCCAGCCCGAAGGCGAACACGCTCAGCAGGAGCAGCCCGATCCAGAACACCGGCGACGAGAGGATGACGAGTTCCACGGCGGCGGCGACCCCGCGCGCCGCGCGACCACGCGCCAGGAGCGCGACGGCGAACGCGATCACGACAGCGAGCAGCAGGGCCAGCGCCGACAGCTGCAGCGTCGCACCGAGCTGGCGGCCGATGACCTCGGTCACCGGCATCCGGAGCTGGTAGGACTCGCCGAGGTCGCCGCGCAGCAACTGCCCCAGGTAGGCGACGTACTGCTCGATCGGCGGGCGGTCCAGTCCCAGCTCCGACCGGATGGCGTCTTTCACCTGCTCGCTGACCTGGGCCTGCGGGCCGAGCATCACGTCGACCGGGTCGCCCGGGATCACCCGGAGGGCGAGGAAGGCCACTGTCGCGGCGCCCCACAGCACGATGACGACGGATGCCGCGACCGCTGTCACGCGCACGCCGACTCGGCGGAGCTGCCCTCGCTGTGCCGTCATCGTGCGCGCGGCCGTGCCCTTTCCGGGCGGGGGCTCAGCCCACACTCACGTCGTAGAAGAGCGGACGCCCGTAGAGATCGTAGGCGAGGCCTGTCACCGAGTCGGACACCGCAGTGATGAGCGACGGGCTGTACAGCGGCACGATCGCCACGTGATCGGCGTTCCACTGCTGCACGTCGGTGTAGATCTCGGCCCGCTCCGCGGTGTCGGAGGTCGCGACCCCCGCCTCGAGCAGCGCGTCGAGGTCGGCGTCGCTCACCTGCGACGCGTTCTGGAAGCCGTCCGTGTGGAGGTGGCTGCGCAGCAGGTCGGGGTCGACACCCGAGAATCCCCAGTCGGTGAGGTCGAACGTCTTCGGGCCGTACTGCTCGTTGTAGGCGCCGGGCTCGAGCACCTCGCGCACGACCTCGAAGCCGACCGCCTTGAGGTCCGACTGGATGGCATTGGCGAGCGCGGCACGGTCGTCGGGCACGGGCGTCCATGCGATCCAGCGGGCGGAGAGCCGCTCGCCGTCCTTCGTGCGGTAGCCGTCGGAGTCCCGCTCCGTCCAGCCCGCCTCGTCCAGGAGCGCCCCGGCCTCGCTCGCGTCGTACGGCCACGAGCCCTCGAGCGACGCGTCGTACGCCGGCGTGGTCGACCCCAGGATGGACCAGGCGCGCGGGAACTGGCCGAAGAAGATCTCCTCCACGGAGGTGTCGATGTCGATGGCACGTGAGAACGCCTCGCGCACGCGTTCGTCGGCGAAGACGCCGTGCTTCTCGTTCAGGTACAGCGAGTACGGCAGGCCGGGGTACTCGTTCGCGTCCACGGTCAGCGCGTCGTCGAGGTCGGCGGCGAGGTTCGGCGGCAGCTGGCTCGCGAGGTCGGCCTCGCCGCTTTCGACGACCCCGACGCGGACGGAGGCCTCGGGGAGGATCTCGACGCGGAGCGTCTCGAACTTCGCGGCTCCGGCGTCGTGCGGACCCCACGCGTAGTCGTCGTTGCGGGTGTAGACGATCTCCTGGTCGGGCGTGTACTCGGTGAGCTCGAACGGCCCGGTGCCCACCGTGACTCCCGGGCCCCCCGCCTTCAGCTGGTCGGCGGACTCCTCGAGGACGGCGGGCGAGTAGAAGCCGAGCAGCGCGGTGCTCGCGGCCTGGAGGAACGGGGAGTACGGCTGAGCGAACGACACGCGCACGGTGTGCTCATCGACGACCTCCGTGCCCTCGTAGAACTCGCCGCCGAGCATGCTCGCGGCCTGTGCGGACGCCGTCTCGGGGTCGGCGATGCGGTCGAAGTTGGCCTTCACCGCCGCGGCGTCGAAGGGCTCGCCGTCGTGGAACGTCACATCGTCACGGAGCGTGAACACGTAGGCGGCGCCGTCGTCCTCGATCTCCCACGATTCTGCGAGCCACGGCGAGAACGATCCGTCGGCCTCCTGGAAGACGAGCGAGTCCAGCGCCGCCCGCTGCACCATGGCCGAGACGTCGAGCTGGCTGGTCTGGGGATCCATGTGACCCGCCGACAGGTTGGCGCCCTCGATGGCCCACACGACCTCACCGCTCGGGTCCGCGCCGGACGGGTCCTCTCCGCCGGCCGCGCACGAAGCGAGTGCGAGGGTGGCGACGAGGGGGAACGCGACGACGGCTAGGCGTCGGCGCAGGGCGGAAGCGGGCATGACGGACCTCGGATGATCTGAGAAGGGACGGCTATACGGTACCTGTTTGTGGACGCAGTCGATAAACGCGCGGTGCCACGCCGTTGTTCCCGGCGCGAGCGAGACGCCGGGCCTGAGGGGGGACCCGGTAGAATCGAGCGACCTTCCACACTCAGGCACGCTCACACAGTGCCGCACATATCGCTCGAGGAGTTCGCATGCCCGATGCCCGCCCCGCACAGGCACAGATCCCGGATAAGCCCGCACTGGAGGGCCTCGAGCAGAAGTGGGATGCGGCGTGGACCGCGCAGGGCACCTACCTGTTCGACCGCATCCGCGCCGCCGAGGTGGGCCGCGAGGGGATCTACTCGGTCGACACTCCCCCGCCGACGGCCTCGGGCAGTCTGCACATCGGACACGTCTTCTCGTTCACCCACACCGACCTCAAGGTGCGCTTCGAGCGCATGCGCGGCAAGACCGTGTTCTACCCGATGGGCTGGGACGACAACGGTCTGCCCACCGAGCGCCGCGTGCAGAACTACTACGGCGTGCGCTGCGACCCGTCGCTGGCGTACGACCCCGACTTCACTCCGCCGTTCGAAGGCGGCGACAACAAGTCGAGCCGTGCAGCCGATCAGGTGCCGATCAGCCGCCGCAACTTCATCGAGCTGTGCGAACGGCTGACCGTCGAGGACGAGAAGCACTTCGAGGCGCTGTTCCGCCAGCTCGGCCTCAGCGTGGACTGGGCGCAGACGTACCGCACCATCTCGGACGACACGATCCGCACCAGCCAGCTCGCGTTCCTGCGCAACCTCGAGCGCGGAGAGGCGTACCAGGACCTCGCGCCCACCATGTGGGACATCGACTTCCGCACCGCGATCGCACAGGCCGAGCTCGAGGAGCGCGAGCAGCCCGCGGCGTTCCACCGCCTGGCGTTCCACAAGACCGACGGCTCGGGCGACATCCACATCGAGACCACGCGTCCCGAGCTTCTCGCGGCGTGCGTGGCGCTCGTGGCGCACCCCGATGACGAGCGCTACCAGCCCCTGTTCGGCAGCACCGTTCGCACTCCCCTGTTCGACGTCGAGGTGCCCGTGCTGGCTCATCCGCTCGCGCAGCCCGACAAGGGTTCCGGAATCGCGATGATCTGCACGTTCGGCGACGTGACCGACATCGTGTGGTGGCGTGAGCTCGACCTGCCGAACCGCACCATCCTGGGTCTCGACGGTCGCGTGATCGCGGACGCCCCCGAGGCGATCACGACGGATGCCGGCAAGGCGGCGTACGCGGAGCTCGCAGGCAAGACCGTCTTCAGCGCGAAGAAGCGCGTGGTCGAGTTGCTGCAGGAGTCGGGCGAGATGGTGGGCGACCCGAAGCCCTTCCACCACGTCGTGAAGTTCTACGAGAAGGGCGATCGCCCGATGGAGATCGTCTCGACGCGCCAGTGGTACCTGCGCAACGGCGCACGCGACGAGTCGCTGCGCGAGAGGCTCATCGCACTGGGCGCGCAGATGTCGTGGCATCCCGATTTCATGCGGGTGCGCTTCGAGAACTGGACCAACGGCCTCACCGGCGACTGGCTCGTGTCGCGTCAGCGCTTCTTCGGAGTGCCGATCCCGGTCTGGTACGCGCTGGACGAGAACGGCGAGCGGGACTACAGCCGCGTGCTCGTGCCCGACCACGCATCGCTCCCGGTCGACCCGTCGATCGACGTGCCGGCGGGATACACCGCCGATCAGCGCGGCGTGCCGGGCGGGTTCGACGGCGAGAACGACATCTTCGACACGTGGGCGACGTCGTCGCTCACGCCGCAGCTCGCCGGCGGCTGGGAGCGCGACCGGGAGCTGTGGGATCTCGTCGCGCCGTTCGACCTTCGCCCGCAGGGTCAGGACATCATCCGCACCTGGCTGTTCTCGACGCTGCTGCGCAGCGCACTCGAGGACGATCGCGCGCCGTGGACGGATGCCGCCATCTCGGGCTTCATCGTCGACCCCGACCGCAAGAAGATGTCGAAGTCGAAGGGCAACGTGGTCACGCCCGCCGACGTCCTCGCCCAGCACGGGTCCGACGCGGTGCGGTACTGGGCGGCGTCCAGTCGCCTGGGCACGGACGCGGCCTTCGACCCGCAGAACCCCACGCAGATCAAGATCGGCCGCCGTCTGGCGATCAAGGTGCTGAACGCGGCGAAGTTCGTGCTGTCGTTCCCCGTGCCCGAAGGCGCCGAGATCACGCACGCCCTCGACGCGTCGATGCTCGCGAGCCTGCACACGGTCGTCCGCGAGGCGACGAAGGCGTTCGAGAACTACGACCATGCCCGTGCCCTCGAGGTGACCGAGTCGTTCTTCTGGACGTTCTGCGACGACTACCTCGAGCTCGTGAAGGAGCGCGCGTACAACCAGACCGACGTCGGCCAGGCCTCGGCGGCGCTCGCGCTGCGCCTCGCGCTGTCGGCCCTCCTGCGGCTCCTCGCCCCGGTGCTCGCGTTCGCGGCCGAGGAGGCGTGGTCGTGGTTCAACGAGGGCTCGGTCCACAACGCCGAATGGCCCATGGCTCCCGGCGAGGAGTCCGGTGACGTCGCGGTCCTCACCGCGGTCAGCCAGGCGCTCATCGGTGTGCGCCGTGCCAAGACCGAAGCCAAAGCAAGCCAGAAGACGCCCGTCGCGTCGCTCACGATCGCCGGGCCTGCCGCGACGCTCGACGTGATCCGCCTCGCCGAGGGCGACCTCAAGGCGGTCGGACGCATCGCCGAGATCCGGTACGCGCAGGCGAACGCCCTCGAGGTGACCGACATCGTGCTCGCCCCCCAGGAGGACTGACATGCAGCTCGGAACACGCTGGACCTCCGGCGACGAACCGCCCAAGGCCGTGCCCGACGCCCTTCGCCACGGCATCCGTCGTGTCGACGAGGCCATCCCGGGCGACGACCTCGGTCAGCCCCGGCCGCGCTGGACGCTCACGTGGCTCGAGGGGCGCCCGATCGCCGAGCTCGACACGGGAGTGATCGTGTCGCTCGACGCGGACGGCGAGGCCGTCGTGCACCACGACGACGAGTCCGGGTTCGGCGGCCACTGACACGACCGCCGACCCCGGCGCTCGTCACCCGCGTGCGGACTCGACCTCGGCGCCGGCCCTGCGAGTGCCCGCCACGAGAAGCCGTGCCCCGAGGATCGTCGCGACGATGATGAACACGCCGGCCGCGACGAAGGGCAGCCGCAGCGAGCTCTGTGCAGCCCAGCCACCCAGGACTGTGGCGATCGGGAACATCCCCCACGTGAGCGTGCGGATGATGCCGAGCACGCGGCCGAAGAGGCGCTGCGGCACGATCTGCTGACGGAGGGCGCCCCACGGCACATTCCACACCGAGATCGAGAACGCGCCGAACGCGTAGGCGATGCACGCCGAGAAGACCTCGGGTGCGAGGCCGGTCAGGCCCAGTCCGAGGGCGGCGCCGACGTTGGCTCCGAGCATGACGGGCCCGCGGCCGAACCGTGAGACGAGCCGTGGCGCGACCAGCGAGCCGAGCAGCGCCCCGACTCCGATGCCGGCCGTGACGAAGCCGATCGCGAACTCCTTCACGCCCAGGTCGTCGAGGAAGTAGAGCAGCGTCGCCGCCTGCGCGAACGAGAGCGCACTGCCGACCAGCGACGTGTACAGCGTCATCGCGCGCAGGTACTTGTGGTGCCAGAGGTACGACAGCGCCTCGCGCGCCGACGTGCCGGAGGGCGTCTGCGAGGCGGGGACGGGCTCTGCGACAGGCCCGCCGGCGGCGACGTCGGGCGCCCCGGCATCCACGACGCGCGACTCGTCGCGCAGCGGTCGCGCCGCGGCGACCGGCAGGAGCAGTGCGAGCACGATCGGGATGAGGTACCCCGCGGAGCCGATCCACAGTGGCAGCGCCAGGGAGATGGCGAACAGGACGCCGGCGATGGGCTGCGCCACGAACATGTCGATCGTGATCTGAGCCGCCTGCATGCGACCGTTGGCCCGATCGAGCTGCCGGCGCTTCACGACCCCCGGGATCACCGCGTTGGTCGCGTTGTCGAAGAGGGTCTCGCCGAGCCCGAAGACGAGCGTGCCGACGAACAGCGCCCACAGCTCGAGGCCGCCCGTCGCCGTGAGGATCGCCAGCCACAGCGCCACGCCGAACCGCAGGACGTTCGCGGCGGCCATGATGATCCGGCGATCGAAGCGGTCCACGATCATGCCGGCCGGAAGACCGAACAGCAGCCACGGCAAGAAGGCCAGCGCGCCGATCACCGAGATCGCCAGGGGGTCCCGCGTGAGGGTGGTCGCGATCAGGGGGACGGCCGTGCGTCCGATGCCGTCGGCCAGATTGCTGAACGCGGCGGCGGTCCAGAGCTTGCCGAAGTCGCGGCCGAGCGGGTCCCTGCGTGCCCGCCCGGCCGGCGCTTCGGACGCCGTCACGGTGTCGGTGCCGCCGCTCATCGCGGCAGGAGCCCGATGGCGCCGCGGGCCTCGGCGTCGCGACGTCGCTGCGTCGCCGCCGTCTGGGCCGCCGAGGCGCGGCGGGATTCGGCACTCGCGCGCCGCTCGAGTCGCGCCACCACGAACGAGTCGATGGCGGATGCCGCACGCAGCAGCATGCGGTCGAAACGGGTGGCACGGACCGCGAGAGCGGGAGCCACGATGAGCTGAGTGTGCGGGGCGGTCGCAGTGGTCATGACTTGTCTCCTAGTTCTGGAAGCGGGAAGAGATCGGCCCGGATTGTCACCGGGCGGACGCCTTCGCCGGTCTGGTTGCGGTACGAGTCCACGGCGTCGTCGACCAGCGCCTGGATCTTGCCGATGAGCTCCTTGGTCTGCTCGGCGGTGAGGCGCGTCGACGCGGTGGAGATCATGGTGCCCTCCTGCCACGACTCGTCGAGGTGGTCGAGCTCGCTGTTGACGAAGTCGAGCAGCTGGTCGTTGCGGTGGCGGAGGAACTCGTTCATCACGAGCTGTGTCGCGGCGCGACCGGCGGGCGTCGCCATCGCGTCGGGGTTGCTGAACGAGACGCCTCCGACCGGCCGCTCCCACCAGCGCTCCCGCCCGCTGCCTTGGTCCTCGCGCTCACGGATCAGGTCGTGCTTCGCGAGGGCGCGCAGGTGATAGCTGGTGGAGCCGCTCGACTCGCCGAGACGGGCGGCCAGGCTCGAGGCCGTCTGGGGCCCGTACTGGCTGAGGATGTCGAAGATCTTGACCCGGAGCGGGTGAGCCATCGCACGGAGTGCGCCGACGTCGAGGACGCGGTCCTGCCGCTCCTCGCGGGGTGGCACTGCCTCGGTGTTCTCGTCTGCCATGCCTCGACGTTAGCGTATGCAAAGAGTTCTTTGCAAGCATTTCTTTGCAATGCTCTGTTTGCAAAGGTTCGTCGGCATGTGGCGCTCTCGCAGCTAGGCTGAACCTCATGCCGACCGACAACCCGCTCCTCTCCCCCAGCACGCTCCCGTACGGTCTCCCGGACTACCCCGCCATCCGCCCCGAGCACTACCTCCCGGCGTTCGAGGCGGCCTTCGCAGAGCACACGCGCGAGATCCAGAACATCACCCGCGCGCGATCGATGCCGACGTTCGAGAACACGATGGTTCCGCTCGAGGAGAGCGGGAAGCTGCTGGGTGACGTGGCCCGCACGTTCTACACCGTCTCATCCGCCGACGCGACGCCGGCGATCCAGGAGATCGAAGAGACGCTCGCGCCGCTCATGTCGGCGCACCAGGATTCGATCCAGCTCGACTCCGCGCTCTTCTGGCGGATCAAGACTCTCCACGACCAGCTCGACGACCTCGATCTCACGCCTGAGCAGCGCTACCTCGTCGAGCGGCACCACACCGAGATGTCGCACGCGGGGGCGGGCCTCGACGACGACGCGAAGGAGAGGCTCACGGAGCTCAACCGACGGTTGTCGACTCTCACCACGCAGTTCGAGAAGAACCTCCTCGCCGACACGAACGACCTCGCCGTCGTCTTCGACGATGTGGCGGAGCTCGACGGACTGAGCGAGGGTGAGATCTCGGCAGCCGCGCAGGCAGCGGCCGACCGTGGGCTTGAAGGCCGCTGGGTCGTCACGCTGACACTGTTCACGGGGCATCCCTACCTCTCCAGCCTCACCGATCGCACGTCGCGCGCACGGCTGCTCGAAGCGTCACGTGCCCGAGGGTCGCGTGGCGATGAGCATGACAACCGCGGCACGCTCCTCGAGATCGTTCGGCTGCGCGCGGAGCGCGCGGCTCTCCTCGGGTACGACTCGCACGCCGCCTATGTGACGTCCGACGAGACCGCGGGCTCGCCGGAGGCCGTGCACGACCTGCTCCGGCGCCTCGCCGTGCCCGCGGCGCGCAACGCACGGCGCGAACAGGAGAAGCTGCAGGCGATCGTCGACGCGGAGCCCGCACCGTTCCCCCTCGAGGCCCACGACTGGGCGTTCTACACCGAGAAGGTGCGCGCCGCCGAGTACGACCTCGATCGTGCGGCCCTGCGTCCGTGGTTCGAGGCCGAACGCGTGCTGCGCGACGGCGTCTTCCGCGCCGCGACCGAGCTCTACGGCATCACGTTCCGGGAGCGGCCCGATCTGCCGGCGTACCATCCCGACGCGCGCGTGTTCGAGGTCTTCAACGCGGACGGGTCGGAGCTCGGCCTCTTCGTCCTCGACCTGTACACGCGGGACACGAAGCGCGGCGGTGCGTGGATGAATTCGATCGTCCTCCAGTCCCAGCTCCGCGGGACCGCCCCGGTCGTGGTCAACAACCTCAACGTCCCCAAGCCCGCGCCCGGCCGCCCGACCCTTCTCACGCTGGACGAGGTCACCACGCTGTTCCACGAGTTCGGCCACGCGCTCCACGGTCTCTTCGCGACGGTGACGTATCCCCACTTCGCCGGCACGAACGTGTACCGCGACTTCGTCGAGTTCCCCAGTCAGGTGAACGAGATGTGGATCTACTGGCCCGAGATCCTCGCGTCGTACGCCCGCCACATCGACACCGATGAGCCTCTTCCGGCCGACGTCGTCGAGAAGCTTCACGCGTCCGAAGCGTTCAACCAGGGTTTCGCCACCAGCGAGTACCTCGCCGCGGCGTGGCTCGACCAGGCGTGGCACTCACTCGCACTCGACGACGCCGCGGGGGACCTCGACGTCGCCGCGTTCGAGGCATCCGCCCTCGCCGATATCGGACTCGACAACCCCGCCGTGCCGACGCGCTACTCCTCGACCTACTTCGCGCACATCTTCTCGGGCGGGTACAGCGCCGGCTACTACTCCTACATCTGGAGCGAGGTGCTCGACGCCGACACCGTGGAGTGGTTCCGCGAGAACGGCGGCCTGCGCCGCGAGAACGGCGACCGCTTCCGCGAGCGGCTGCTGGGCGTGGGCGGGTCGAAGGACCCGCTGGAGGCCTACCGTGACTTCCGCGGTCGGGATGCCGAGATCCAGCCGCTGCTGAATCGTCGGGGCCTCGCCGGCTGAGCCTCAGCGGGCGTGCGCGACGGCCCAGGCCGCCGCGGCCGCCCGAGAGGGCACGCCCAGCTTGGTGCGCGCGTTCGCGACGTGCCGATGGACGGTGTGGACGCTGAGGAACAGCTCGGCGGCGATCTGGGCGTCGGTGCGGCCCTGTGCGACCAGGAGCAGCACCTCGAGCTCGCGCTCCGAGATCGGCGACGCGGGTGCTCGTCGGTGATCTGTCGCGCCGACGCCGACGAGGTCGGGCTCCAGGCGCACCAGCGTCTCGTCCAGCCCGTCGAACGCCATCGCGCGGCGCAGGAACGCCTCCGCGTCGCCGTGCCACGGGTGGTGGGCGTTTCCATCGAGAACCTCGAGGTGGGCACCGGGGATCGCCTGCGCCGTCGCCACGCCGAGCGCGAGCCGGATGGCGCGATCCCCGCGGCGGTGCAGGACCAGGGTCGGCGCGCGCACCGCTGCGGCCGACTCCCGCGCGTCCAGCTGGTAGACGGCTTCGAGCGCCGCGGCGGCCGTGCTCGAGGTCGCGGTGGACCGCTGATGGGCGACATACGCCCGTCGCTGCGCAGGCGTCGCGTCCGGGTAGAAGATGTCGGACATCACGCGCGAACTGACTCCCCAGCTGCGGCGCACCAGGTCTACGAGGGCGTCGCGATCCGCTGCCGAGGCCACTGCCGCCCCGTCCAGGTACGCCCCCGCGAGCATCAGCCGCCGCACCCGATCGGGATGGCGGGCGGCGAACTCCACCGCCACCGGACACCCGGACGACCCTGCCAGGAACGTCACCTGATCCACCTCCGCCGCGTCGAGCACCGCGGCCACGGCGTCGACATGCGGAGCGAGCGTGCCGGGCGTCTCACCTCTCGAACGGGAGAATCCGCTTCCGGGCGGATCCATGCGGATCACGCGGCGATGCCGGGAGATCGCCGTCACGAACGACCGGAACGGCGGGTACGCCCAGTCGTAGGCGAGGTGGCTCATCCACCACCCTCCGATGAGGACGGGGGCGCCGCTGCCGAGCTCCGACCATGCGACATCGTCGGTGCCCGACCACGCATAGCGAACGTCGACGGACGTGGACTCCACGACATCAGTATGAACGACGACCCGCGCCGCTGGGCCCGACGCGGGTCGAGCAGTCCGGCCGGGGCTGTGAAAGGGCAGGAACTGCATCCACAGCGGCAGCGCGTGCGTGTACCCGCTCGGTATCCGGTGGCGCGCGCGAGCTGGGCAGCCGTCGCGGTTCCGAGCGTATCGAGTGCGGAGTAGAGCCCGAGCCGGTGGCCCAGCTCGATCGTGAGCAGCTCCAGCGCGGAGGGCACCGACTCGAGGAGCCGTTGGGTCGGTGCTGCACCGGCCTGCGCCTCGTGCTCTGCACGCTCGTCAGCGACGGCGACGGGCTCGTCGACGATGGTGGACATGGAACCGCCCTCTCAGCTCCCCGGGTGGTCCCCGGTGTCGATGGCAGTCCACTCGCGATGCCCGTCCTGTCGCATCGGCAGGATCGGCCATCGCGGGTTCGCGGGCATCGCCGGAATCGGCCATGCCCTCGTCACAGCAGGTGCGGGAAGAGCCGGACCAGGCGCTGGCGCTTGACAGCGATCCAGGTCGCGTCGGCCCGGGCGATCTGCACGCCGGCGGCGTCGACGATCGCGACAGAGGTCTCGTACCGGCGGCCGTGCTGCTCCCGCGTCCACGAGTACACGACGAGGGACTCTCCCACGAACGGGCGCCGCTCGACGCGCGCGGTCATCGTGCCGAGCACGCTCATCACCCGATTCTCCAGGGCTGCGGCCGGAAAGCTCGGGCAGTCCATCGCCGCCCACACCGTGGGGAAGTCCGCGATGCCGGCGTGGGCGTTCTGCGCCCCGACGACCCACGGCGCGGCCAGGATCCCCGGACGACCCTGCACAGGGCCGGGGGTCACGTGCATCCCGTCGGTGCGGGCGGGACCGCACACGACGCAGTCCGAGAGCGAATGGCGCACTCCGAGGAACGGATGCGCCTCACGTGCGAGCCGCGCGTCGTCGAACGACGGCGCAGGCGGGGCGACCGACGCGACCAGCCTCCCCGGCCGCGCCTCGGCGACGAGCACTCCCTTGTCCTGGACGGCGACGGCCCCCGTCGACTCGCTCGAGACCTCGAGCGGCACACCCAGGCGGATCGGGCGACGCAGCACGACCGTCACGGTGTCGGAGTCCACGCGAGACGCGATGGTGCCCGCCGCGAAGCCTCCGTTGGCCGAGCGGCGCGGTCCGTTGAGACGGCGATCGATCTCGAGTGGCCCCGGCTCGACGTCGAACGGAAGACCGATCGCCGCGGCGACGGTCGGAGCAGTGCTCTCGTGCGTGGTTGCTGTTGACATGCCCACCAGGGAACCCGATCCCACGTTTGGCGGGCATCACCGCGATCGGCCATAGGAGTGGCCCGATCGGGCCATTCAGGCCCTGCTCAGAGCGTCCCGCGCCCCACCTCTGCGGCCAGCGCGCGTGCGCGGTCGGCCATGACGCCAGGCACCTCTGCGACGGTGAAGTGGCCGCCCTCGTCCAGCCGCTCGAAGGTCCGGAGGTCGCGATAGAACCGGCGGGCGAGCGATTCCGGGTAGTCCGACTCGTGACGCTGGATGTGGACGGATGCCGGAACCTCGACGGGTGGCATGACGTCGGGCTGGTCGGCCCCCTCGTAGTAGGGCCGGAACGTCGTGCCGATGCTCTGCGTCGTCCAGTAGATCATCGCCTCGGTCAGCAGTCGCTCGCGTGAGATCCGCTGCTCGACCTGTCGGGGATCGCCGTCCGGCGTATCGCTCCATTCGACGAGCTTCTCGACGAGCCAGGCGAGAAGGCCCGCGGGCGAGTCGTTCAACGCCGCCGCGAGCGTATCGGGGCGCGTCGCCTGGATGTGGCCGTAGCCGCCGTTCGCCCCGCCCCATTCATCGAGTCGAGCGAAGAAGGCGACCTCGTCGGGCGCGTCGAGGTGCTCACGCTCGGCGCGCGACGGGAAGTGAGAATGTGTCACGAGCACGCCTGCCACGGCCTGCGGATAGGAGCCGGCGATGAGATCGTTGACGTTGGCCGACACATCCTCGCCGTACGTGAAGTAGTGCTGGTAGCCGAGCACGTCGGTCATCAACCGGTGCATGGTCTCGGCGAGCCGCACCTCGGTCATCGGTCCGTCGGCGTATGCCGACGAGTAGGCGAACCCGGGAAGGCTCGGCACGACGACGTCGAAGTCGGGGAGCAGGTCGGCGAAGTCGAGCTGCAGCGCGAACGTGTGCGGCCAGCCGTGCATGACGAGCAGTGCGGGCGCGTCGTCACGCTCCGAGCGCTGATGCACGAAGTGCACCGTGGTGTCGCCGACGTCGGCGAGGAACTGCGGGTGCGCGTTCAGCCACCGCTCCCGGCTGCGCCAGTCCCAGGATCGCCAGGAGTCCACGAGCTCGGCGAGGTAGCCGGCGCTCATGCCCGATACCGGGCGGCGCGGCGAGTCGGGCAGGGCGCGGAACCGGGTGAGCCGGTCGTGCAGGTCGGAGAGCTCGTCGTCACCGACGTGCAGCGAGAAGGGGCGAGGCGTGGTCATCCGCCGACGCTACCGCCGGCCTCCGACACCAGCCCCGGGTCAGGCGCTCTTGCGCTTCTCGCGCAGCACCAGCGTGGGCAGCGCGCCCTCTTCGACGGCCGCGCGCGTCACGATCACCTTGTCGACATCGTCGGTCGACGGGATCTCGAACATGATCGGGCCCAGCACGTCCTCGAGGATCGCGCGCAGGCCGCGCGCGCCGGTCTTGCGCGCCACGGCGAGGTCGGCGATGGCCTCAAGGGCCTCACGGTCGAACTCGAGAGTGACCCCGTCGAGCTCGAACATACGGTGGTACTGCTTGACCAGGGCGTTCTTCGGCTCGGTGAGGATCTCCATGAGCGCCTCGCGGTCGAGCGGCGACACCGACGCGACCACCGGAAGGCGGCCGATGAACTCGGGGATGAGGCCGAACTTGTGCAGGTCTTCGGGCCGCACCTCGCTGAACAGGCTCAGGTCGTCGCCCTTGTTGTGCAGCGGCGCACCGAATCCGACGCCGTGCTTGCCGACGCGGGACGAGATGATGTCTTCGAGCCCCGCGAAGGCGCCCGCCACGATGAACAGCACGTTCGTCGTGTCGATCTGGATGAACTCCTGATGCGGGTGCTTGCGACCGCCCTGCGGCGGCACCGAGGCGACGGTGCCCTCCAGGATCTTCAGCAGCGCCTGCTGTACGCCCTCGCCCGACACGTCGCGCGTGATCGACGGGTTCTCGGCCTTGCGGGCGATCTTGTCGACCTCGTCGATGTAGATGATGCCGGTCTCGGCTCGCTTGGTGTCGAAGTCGGCCGCCTGCAGGAGCTTGAGCAGGATGTTCTCGACGTCTTCGCCGACGTAGCCGGCCTCGGTGAGGGCGGTGGCATCGGCGACGGCGAACGGCACGTTCAGTCGCTTGGCGAGTGTCTGGGCGAGGTAGGTCTTGCCGCAGCCCGTCGGACCCAGGAGGAGGATGTTGCTCTTGGCGATCTCGATCTCGTCGGCGCGCTGCTCTGCCGACTGGATCGTGCCGTGGGCGCGCACGCGCTTGTAGTGGTTGTACACGGCCACCGAGAGAGCGCGCTTGGCGTCGTTCTGCCCGACCACGTACTCCTCGAGGAACGCGTAGATCTCACGCGGCTTCGGAAGGTCGAAGTCGGCCACGACGCCCGACGAGGACTCGGCCATGCGCTCTTCGATGATCTCGTTGCACAACTCGACGCATTCGTCGCAGATGTACACGCCGGGACCGGCGATCAGCTGCTGGACCTGCTTCTGGCTCTTGCCGCAGAAGGAGCACTTGAACAGGTCGGCGCTCTCACCGATGCGTGCCATGAGGCTCCTCCTCGTCACGACGGAGGTCGTCCCCCGTGCTGTCCTCCGAGCCTAACCTCTGCCGGCGACATGGGGTGGGATTGCGACGCACGTTGTGGAACGCGTACGCCGTGGGCAGAACGGACGCAACGACGACGCCCCGTCGCCGGAGATCCGGCGACGGGGCGTCGTGCGGGCGGGGCCGGTGGGCCGGTCTCGACCGCGCTACTTCGTCAACGCCTGCTGCCCGCGCTTGCGGGTCGTCAGGACCTGATCGACGAGACCGTACGACACGGCCTCCTCCGCCGACAGGATCTTGTCGCGGTCGATGTCCTTGTTGACCTCTTCCTTGGTCTTCTTGGAGTGCATCGCGAGCGTCTCCTCGAGCCAGGTGCGCATGCGCATGATCTCGGCCGCCTGGATCTCGATGTCGGATGCCTGACCGTGACCCGCCTCGCCCATCGCGGGCTGGTGGATCAGGATGCGGGCGTTCGGCAGCGCCAGGCGCTTGCCCGGTGCGCCGGCCGCGAGCAGCACGGCCGCCGCGGATGCCGCCTGACCGAGCACGACCGTCTGGATCTGCGGCGACACGTACTGCATGGTGTCGTAGATCGCCGTCATCGCCGTGAACGATCCGCCGGGCGAGTTGATGTACATGATGATGTCGCGATCGGGGTCCTGGGACTCGAGCACGAGCAGCTGGGCCATCACATCGTCGGCGGACGCGTCGTCGACCTGCACGCCGAGGAAGATGACGCGGTCCTCGAAGAGCTTGTTGTACGGGTCCTGGCGCTTGTAGCCATAGGCGGTGCGCTCTTCGAACTGGGGCAGGATGTAGCGGCTGCCGGGCATCTGGAGGCCCTGGGGGCTCGCCGGGCCGAAGGTGGGGGTCTGCATTCGGGTTCTCTCTCTTTCGCCTTCGGGTGCCGTCAGTTCGCCGTGCCGCCGCCGCCCACGACGTCGGTCGCGGACTCGCGGATGTGGTCGACGAAGCCGTACTCGAGCGCCTCTTCGGCCGAGAACCAGCGGTCGCGGTCGCCATCGGCGTTGATCTGCTCGACGGTCTTGCCGGTCTGCGCCGCGGTGATCTCGGCGAGACGCTTCTTCATGTCGAGGATCAGCTGGGCCTGCGTCTGGATGTCGCTGGCGGTGCCGCCGAACCCGCCGTGCGGCTGGTGCAGCAGCACGCGGGCGTTGGGGGTGATGTAGCGCTTGCCCTTGGTGCCGGCCGTCAGCAGCAGCTGGCCCATCGAGGCGGCCATGCCGATGCCGACCGTGACGATGTCGTTCGGGACGAACTGCATGGTGTCGTAGATCGCCATGCCGGCCGTGATCGAGCCGCCCGGCGAGTTGATGTAGAGGTAGATGTCCTTCTGCGAGTCCTCGGCCGCGAGGAGAAGGATCTTCGCGCAGATCTCGTTGGCGTTCTCGTCGCGCACCTCCGACCCGAGCCAGATGATGCGGTCCTTCAGCAGCCTGTCGAAGACGCTCGTCGCGACAAGTGGTTCGGCCATGTGTGCTCCTGTTTCCTAGGGTCGCCCTCGAATCTACCGGGGCGCCGCGAGCGACCCGGCCGTGTTCGCCCTGGGCAGATCAGGCCCCGTCGGCGCGCAGCTCGGCGGCGTAGGACGCCACCGAGCGCCGGTAGCGCGTGAGGTGCGGGGCGAGTGTCGTGAGGGCGACGGATGCCGCCTCGCGTGCGTCTCCGGCCGAGACGAGGCACAGCGCGAGGAAGGCGGCCGCCTCGTCCCGCAGGGGCGAGACCGGGTCTCGGTCGAGCTCGGCACGCAGCATCCTCATCGCCTCGTCGGGGCGATCGAGGTTGCGCAGCGTGCTCGCGAGCTGGATGACCGCCTGCGGCCGGTGGTCGTCGTCGAGCCCCGCCTCGAGGGCGGCGCGGTACAGCGGTTCGGCCTCGGCCTCGCGGCCGGCCGCATCGCGGGCTCCCGCGCGTTCGAACAGCGCCCGCGCCTCACCGGCCGGGCGCTCGGCCGCCAGCCGATCCATGAGCGCGATCCGCTCGTCGTCGCTCACCGTCTCGTCGTCCCAGAGCGCCGCCACGCGCGAGTGCCAGTCGTCGGTCACGTCTCTCCTCGATGACGGAGGGGACGGATGCCGCGGCATCCGTCCCCTCACGATGTGTTGCCTCGCGCGGCGCTCACTCGGCGTCGGCGTCGGCCTTCTTGGTGCTCTTCTTGGCAGCGGCCTTCTTCGCCGGAGCCTTCTTGGCGGGCTTCTCGGCCTCGATCACGGCGTCGGCGTCGGCTGCGGCATCCGCGATCTCCTGCGCCTCCTCGACGACCTCTTCTTCGGCCGCGGCCTCGTCCTCGACGGCGACGAAGCCGGTCAGGTCGACGGGCTTGCCGTTGGTGTCGACGACGGCCACCTTGCCGAGCGCGACCGCGAGGGCCTTGTTGCGCGCGACCTCGCCGATGACGGCGGGCAGCTGGTTGCCCTCCTGGAGCGCGTTGACGAAGTCCTGCGGCGGCATGCCGTACTGGGCGGCGGACTGCACGAGGTACTGGGTCAGCTCGTCCTGCGAGACCTGCACGTCGACCTGCTCGGCGATCTTGTCGAGGAGCATCTGCGTCTTGAACTGCTTCTCGCTCGCCTCGGCGACCTCGGCGCGGTGCACGTCGTCCTCAAGACGGCCTTCGCCCTCGAGGTGGTTGTGCACCTCGTCCTCGATGAGCTGCGGCGGGACGGGGATGTCGACCTGCTCGAGGAGCGTCTCGATGAGCTTGTCGCGCGCGGCCGAGCCCTGCGTGAACACCGACTGCTGGCCGACACGCTCCTTGATGCTCTCGCGCAGCTCGGCGATGGTGTCGAACTCGCTCGCGATCTGGGCGAAGTCGTCGTCGGCCTCGGGCAGCTCGCGCTCCTTGACGGCCTTCACCGTGACCGAGACCTCGGCTTCCTCGCCGGCGTGGTCGCCGCCGACGAGCTTCGAGCGGAACGTGGTGTCCTCACCGGCGGTGAGCGAGTCGATCGCCTCGTCGATGCCCTCGAGCAGCTCGCCCGAGCCGACCTCGTACGAGACGCCCTCGGCGCGGTCGATCTCGGTGCCCCCGATCGTCGCGACGAGGTCGAGCTCGACGAAGTCGCCGGTCGCGGCGGGGCGGTCGACGGTCACGAGGGTGCCGAAGCGGCCGCGCAGGCGGTCGAGCTCCTCATCGACCGCGGCCTCGTCGACCTCGACCGCGTCGACCTCGACGGTGGTGCCCTCGAATGCCGGCAGGTCGAACTCAGGACGCACGTCGACCTCGACCTCGACCTCGAGGTCGCCCGAGAAGTCCTTCTCGTTCGGCCACTCGGTGACCTCGGCGGACGGCCGGCCGAGCACACGGAGCTCGTTGGCCGCGACGGCCTCGCGGTAGAAGGTGTCGAGCCCTTCGCTCACGGCGTGCTCGAGCACGGCGACGCGACCGATGCGCTGATCGATGATGGGCGCCGGAACCTTGCCCTTGCGGAAGCCGGGGATCTGCACGTCCTGAGCGATGTGCTCGTACGCGTGCTTGATGCTGGGCTTCAGCTCTTCGGGGCTGACCGTGATGTGCAGCTTCACCCGGGTCGGGCTGAGCTTCTCGACGGTGCTGTTCACCATGCCTGTTCGTTCTCCTCTATCGGACCGCGCGCGGGCGCGGCTGGGTCAAGTCTGGCTTCCGGAATTCTGCGATGGCCGTGATGTCGGGGCGACAGGATTTGAACCTGCGGCCTCCCGCTCCCAAAGCGGGCGCTCTACCAAGCTGAGCTACGCCCCGGGCGGGTTCGCACGTATGCGCGCGCCTTTCGGCCCCGAGAAGTCTAGCCGACGCGCCCGGCCATCGCCTGCGGCCGCCCCCGGGGCCGGTGCGCGGCCACTTCCCGCATCCGCTGCAGATCGCGACGCAGCGATTGCAGGGAACTGCAGCGGCCGACGCGCACCGCGCGGCGCATTCGTAGCGCGTCCGGTTCGTGACATAGACTTATGGATGCCGCGGCACGCCGCTGCGGGGATGTAGCTCAATGGTAGAGCCTCAGTCTTCCAAACTGATGGTGCGGGTTCGATTCCCGTCATCCCCTCCACATTCGTTATCTCCAGGTCACCGCCGAATTCAGTGCGCCTTGCCGCTGGCCACCTCTGCGGTCCCGTCGGAGCGCTCTGCCTCCCCAAGACGGAACCCATGTGGAAGTGCTCCGACGCGTTCGGCGCTGGGCCGGTGTGAACGGCCGATGAGGACGCAGGTCTAGACGCGCCCCAGCGACCGAGGGTCGCACTCAGGACGGCCCGCGCCCGGCGGCATCCTCGGCGATGCGGATCGTCGCCGAGGGGCAGAGCGCCTCCGCCTCCCGCACCGCCGCCCATTCCGACTCCGGCGGGTGCTCGTCGAGGAGGCTGACGAACCCGTCGTCCTCGTCGCGGTTCGCGAACACGTTCGGGGCGATGCGGCCGCAGTTGCCCGACGCGATGCAGGTCGTCGGATTCACCGTCACCCTCATGACTCCTCCTCGAGCTCGTCTGCCGGTTTGCACACCGGCCGTGCGAAGAGCCCGTCGTCGGGCGCCCTCCTGCTCGATGCTAGACACGCGCCTCCGGGGGCCGCCAGTGGACCCCGGTCTCGCATTCACGCGATCCGCACTATGGCTACGGTGCCCGGCAGGGCCAGACTGGTCTCGGCACCGACCTACGCCTTCAGGAGCCTTGATGAGCACGCCGACCTCACCGTCAGAACCGGTCCCGCCGCGCAAGCTGCCGCGGCGCCCGGCATCGAGCCTCGCCGAGAAGTGGACGACGATCGACGGCATCGACGTGTTCTACCGTGAGTCGCCTCGCCCGCCGGCGGATGCGCGGGTCATGGCGCACGTGCACGGCTTCGGACTCTCGGGCCGCTACCTGCTGCCGACGGCGGAGCGCCTGTCGGACGAGTTCCACACCTACGTCCCCGACCTCCCGGGGTTCGGCCGCAGCGGCAAGCGCCGGGACATGCTCGACATCCCCGATCTCGCACGCGCGGCCCGCGACTTCCTCGACGATCGCGGTGTCGACAAGGCGACGCTCGTGGGCAACTCGATGGGCTGCCCGGTGATCATCGAGTTCGCGCACACGTACCCCGAGCGCATCGATCGCGCGGTGCTGGTGTCGCCGGCCGGCGGGATCTACAACCAGCCGCTGCGCCGGGCGATCCGTCAGCTGGCGGCCGACGCGCCGCGCGAGCCCACGAGGATGGCGAGCGTCGCGGTGCCCGACTACGTGCGGTTCGGGGTGCCGAGCACGATGCGCATGTTCCGGTCGCTGACCCAGTACCCGTCGCTGCAGCGCCTGCTCGAGCTGCGGATCCCCACGCTCGTCGTGCTGGGCGAGCGCGATCCGCTCCTGCCGCACGCGCATCGCGTCGACGAGGTCGCGAGCCAGACCGACAGCCACGTGCTCGTGGTGCTGCTGGAGGGCGCCGCGCACGCGATCAACTTCAGTCATCCGGGACAGCTCGCACACGTCATCCGTCTGTTCATGGACGACCAGCCGATCGTCAACGACCCCACCTGGCCCGGCCACGTGCGGCTGTTCGAGGTGCACCGGGGCAAGCACCACCCCGAACCGAAGGGCTGAGCGTCAGTCCGCGTCGATCACGCGGGCGAACGACTGCGGCAGCACGACGTTCGCGGGAGCGCCGGCGAAGTACCGCGCGACCTGCTCCGGCGTATAGCCGGCGATGCCGCAGCCCACTTCGGTCATGAGGAACCTCAGCTCGGGGTGCTCGCGCGCGAACTCCACGAACCGCGCCGACTGCTCGGCGAGCACCTCGAGGCCCGACATCGTGTCGATGCCGTACGACCGGCCCTGCAACCCTTCGGATTGCCCCCAGACCGCTCGGAAGCGCTCATAGGCGAGCCGCGCGGCTCCGCCGCCGTGCGCGCCGTGCGCGTTCGAGCCGAAGACGAAGACCTCGTCGGGCCGGAGCTGCTCGATGCGCATCGCCGTCACTCCCGAGGATCCGCCTCGTCGTGCTCCCGCACGTGCACCAGATAGTGCTCCGCGTTGCGCAGCAGCCCCGCTCGCTCCTCATCGGTCAGAGAACGCCGCACCTTGCCGGGCACGCCCGCGACGAGGGACCCGTCGGGGATCTCGGACCCTTCGAGCACGACCGCACCGCCGGCGATGAGGCATCCGGAGCCGATCCTGGCGCCGTTGAGCACCACGGCACCCATGCCGATCAGCGAGCCGTCGCCGATGGTGCAGCCGTGCACGACGGCGTTGTGCCCGATCGAGACGTTCTCGCCGATGACGACCGGTCTTCCGGCGTCGACGTGGACCGAGACGTTGTCCTGCACGTTGCTGTTCGCGCCGACCGTGATCGTGTCGCCGTCGGCGCGCAGCACGGCGTTGTACCAGACGCTCGCGCCCGGGCCCAGCGTCACTCCCCCGACGATGCGGGCGCCCGCCGCGACGAACGCCGTCGCGTGCAGGTCCGGCGTGCGGCCCGCCGCGGAGAGGACGGATGCGTGAACTGCGACGGTCATGGTGCGACTCTCCTTGCCAGGGCGGTCTCGACGGCCTCGGTGTACCACGGGGCGAGGGTGTCGGCGAAGGTGACGGTGAGGTGGTCCTGATCGCGGTACACATTCGCCCCGCCGACGACAGGCTCGCACACCTCTGCCCGGCAGAACACGTCGGTGAAGTCGAGCAGGGTGACGCCGTCGACTCCGGATGCCGCGTCCCGCAGCGGGTCGTCGGCCACCAGCACATCCGCCTTCAAGGCATCGCACTCGGCGGCGTCGCGCGTGCGCAGGCACTTGTTGGGATCTGTCTCCCACACCGGATTGTCGACGACGGTGATCACCGGGATGCCGCGGTCGAGCACCGTCGACCACGCGCCCTGGTAGCCGGCGACGGCGGCGTCGTGCGACGACGGGTGCCCGGCCGACGAGTACGGGGTCGTCGCGATCGCGGCGGTGAAGACCGCGTCGAGGTCGGCGTCGTCGATGGCGGACTGCACGCGGTCGCGCCACTCGGTGCACGCGGCTCCGAATGCGCCCGGGGTCGCCAGCGGCGTCGTGTTCCAGGGGCACGCGCCCTTGAACCAGGTGACCAGGTGCCAGCCGTTCTGGTCGGCCATGCGCTGGAACGTCGAGAGGAGCTGGTACGCGTGGCTGTCGCCGATCAGCGCGACGCGCGGGGCATCGGGCTCGTCCGAGCCGAACTCGCACGAGACAGGCCTCGAATCGGTGAGCTGCACGAAGCACTGCTCGTCGGTCGGCCGGTCGATGCCCGCGAAGCCGGGGGCGGGCAGGATCGTCCCCCCGAAGTCCGCGTCCGCGCACGAGGGATCCAGCACGGATGCCGCGCCGAAGCACTCCGGCGGGTCCTGCTGCAGCTGCGCGATGTCGCGAGAGCCCTGGCTGTACAGCGGCGCGTTGACGAGCCACGCCGTCCCCGCCACGAGCGCGACGACGATCATCGCCGCGAGCGAGGTCCACAGCGTGACCCGGGCCGGCCGCGAGGTCAGCACCTTCCAGCTGCGCACCGGGTCTTCGACGAAACGCTTGGTGAGCCACGCCAACACGAAGCAGAGCGCGAGCAGTGCGAGGCGGTGGTAGATCGTGAGACCCCAGAACGGCACCGACGGGGCGATGATGATGAGCGGCCAGTGCCACAGGTACAGCGAGTACGAGATGTCGCCGACGAACTGGGCGGGCCGGATCGAGAGGATCCTCGTCGGGTACCACCACCGGTCGGCGTTGGAGGCCGCGATGATCGCCGCCGCGCCCAGCGTCGGCAGGATCGCGTTGTACCCGGGGAACGGCGTCTGGCCGTCGTAGGTGAAGGTCACAAAGACGAGCACCAGGATGCCGCCCCAGCCGAGCACGAAGCTGCCGACCGCGTTGCGCACCCGCAGCAGCGGGATGAGGGCGACCATGGCGCCGACGCCGAACTGCCACATGCGTCCGAAGGTGACGAAGTACGCCGGGGCGGGGTCGGTGATCGTGAACACGATGCAGAACGCCAGCGATGCCGCCGACACGACGGCGAGGGTGACGATGACCGCGCGGCGGCGGTTGCCACGCAGCCACTTCACCGCGACCCATGCCGCCAGCAGCATGATGAGCGGCCACATCACGTAGAACTGCTCTTCGAGCGACAGCGACCAGTAGTGCTGCACGGTCGTCGGATCGCCCGCGTGGTTCAGGTAGTCGGCCGAGTTCAAGGCCAGGTACCAGTTCTCGACGTAGAACGTCGACGCGAGGATCTCGCGGATCTCGTTGGGCAGAGCCGAGGTCGGCATGAGGTACGGCGACATCACCACGACCGCGCAGAACAGCAGTACGAGCAGGGATGCCGGCAGCAGACGCCGCGCGCGCCTCGCCCAGAACTGGCCGAGGCGTACCGTACCGGTGGCGGTCAGCTCGCGCATCAGGTGCGACGTGATCAGGAAGCCCGAGATGACGAAGAAGACGTCGACGCCGATGTAGCCTCCGGTCACCCGGCCGGGCCAGAAGTGGTACAGCACGACGCAGAGCACCGCGATGGCGCGCAGGCCTTGCACGTGCGGGAGGAACCGCGACGGCTCGGCGTGCTCGGGCGACTGATCGGTCGGCTCGCGGGTCACGGTCTGGGCGGGCGAACGCAGATTCTGCGGTCCGAGGTCGTGGTCGGCGGAAGGCACGAATCGACGTTAGCCGGTGTTGCCCGACTCCCCCGCACCCGCCACCGGAAAGCCCTGTTTAGCCCAGCCTTCACTTGCTTGCGGAATGGCCCGTGCTGAGTAGCGTTGCACGGTATGGAGGGCGAACGCCGATCGGAGCGAACCCTCCCATGATGGAGGCGAGAGACATGACGAAGACCAACACCACCCCCGCGACCGCAGCCAACCCCGACGTGGCCGCTGCCAGCGCGCAGTTCCTCACCCCCGTGGTCCTGGGTCTGCAGGCCCTGGCAGTCAACGGCAAGCAGGCGCACTGGAACGTGCGCGGCGCCAACTTCATCGCGATCCACGAGCTGCTCGACACGGTCGTGGCCAACGCGCAGGCCGGCGCCGACCAGGCCGCCGAGCGGATCGTCGCCCTGGGCCTGCCGATCGACGCCCGCGTGGGCACGGTGGCGGGCAAGACCCCGGCCACCGCGGTCCCCGCCGGCTTCACGCAGTGGGACGCCCTGATCCGCAACGTGATCACCGACATGGACGCGGTCATCGCCGACGTCCAGGCCGCGATCGACGGCCTCGACGAGTTCGACCTCACCAGCCAGGACATCGCGATCGGCATCAAGGAGTCGCTCGAGAAGGACCGCTGGTTCCTCTTCGCGCACCTCGCGGAGTGACGTCACCCGCTCGTTGAGCGAGCGAAGCGAGACGAAACGCCCCGGACTTCTCGTCAAGCCCGGGGCGTTTCGTCTCGCTCGCGTTCGTTGAGCCTGCCGAAACACGCTCGCTCAACGACCGAGGAGGCTCAGGGGTGCTGCAGGAACGCCAGCACGGCGAGCACGCGCCGGTGCTCGGTGCCGGACTCCTCCAGTCCCAGCTTCGAGAAGATCGCGCTGATGTTCTTCTCCACCGCACCGACGCCGATGAAGAGCCGCTCGGCGATGCTGGCGTTGCTGCGCCCCTCGGCCATCAACGTCAGCACGTCCTTCTCGCGGGGCGTCAGCGTCGAGAGCGGGTCCGGACGCGACGACAGCAGGCCCTGCACGACCAGCGGATCGAGCACAGTGCCCCGCTCGCGCACCCGGCGGACGGCATCCGTGAACTCGTCGAGCGACGTGACGCGGTCCTTCAGGAGGTACCCGACGCCACCTTCGCCGCCCGCCAGGAGCTCACGGGCGTAGACCCCCTCGACGTACTGGCTCAGCACGAGGATGCCGACGTCCGGGAGCGCGCCGCGCAGCGCGAGGGCCGCGCGGATGCCCTCGTCGCGGAACGCCGGCGGGAGGCGCACATCGAGGATGGCGACGTCGGCCTCGGCCGCGCGGACGCGCTCGACGACGTCGTCCGCATCGCCCCACGCCCCTGCGGTGACGTATCCGGCCTCATCGAACAACCGGATCAGTCCCTCGCGCAGCAGTACCGAGTCTTCGAAGAGGACGACGCGGAGGGGTTCGGAATCGCTTGCCGCAGCCACCCCTTCAGGATACGGAGCGCTCATGCCGCACCCGCCATCAACGGGATGTGCGCGCCGACCGAGGTGGGACCGCCGGCCGGGCTCGTGATGACGAGCGTGCCGCGCAGCCCGGCGACGCGCTCGCGCAGCCCTTCGAGCCCGTGCCCGACGGTGATCGCCGCGCCCCCGCGCCCGTTGTCGACCACCCACACGTCCAGATGGGTCGGCGCACCGTTCGGGGCGCGTCGCAACGATGCCTTGAGGGTGGCGCCGCTCGCGCCCGAGTGCTTGACCGCGTTGGTCACGAGTTCGGCGACGACGAAGTACACCGTTCGCGCGATCTCCTGGCTCACCGCCCGGTCGATCGAAGAGTCGACGTCGACCTCCACCGTCAGCGGCGAGGTCGCCGCCAGGGCGTCCAGCGCCGCGGCGAGGCCGCGGTCCTGCAGCAGCGGCGGCGCGACGCCGCTCGACAGCGCCCGCAGTTCGTCGAGCGCGGCCTTGGCATGCCCCCGAGCCTCGCGGGCGAGTTCGGCTGCGGCATCGGCGTCGCCCGACTCGGCCCGGCGTTCCAGCGCGGCCAGGTCCATCTGCAGCCGCACGAGGCGCTGCTGCGGGCCGTCGTGGATGTCTCGCTCGAGCCGTCGCAGCGCCACGTCCTCGGCGTGCACGGCGGCGCCGCGCGCGGCCGCCTCGGCCCGCACCTCGGCGGCCAGCCGGTCGGAGTCCCAGCGGCCGAGCATGCCCTGCGCGATCGCGTGGTGGGCGCGGGCGAGTCCGCCGAGCACCCACGGCATCGTGAAGGTGAACAAGATGCCGGCCACGAGGTAGAGCACGACCTCGACCGCCCAGCTCGACCACCCGCCGAACAGCCACGGCACCGCATCCGCGACGTAGTGTCCCCATTCGCCGCCGGAGCCGTCGACCTCCCGGTTGCGCGGGAGGAAGAGCCCCCAGAACCAGTAGGTGAGTCCGCCGAGGCCGACGCTCAGCCACACGGTGGTCAGCACGAACGAGATGGTGCTGACGATCGGCGTGACGATCATGCCGTGCACGAGGTATACCCAGTAGTGGGCGTTGCGCACGGGTCGCGTGAGAGACATCCAGAAGCCGTTGGCGTCGGGCTTGTCGCGGTTCCACTCCGGCTCGGAGATCTCGGGCAGGCCGGTAACGCGAAGGAGGAACCGGTCCGCGACCCCGAATCCGCGGGCGACGAACAGGGTCCCCACCAGCACCGGAAGCCCGATCACCAGGACGAGCAGTCCCAGGCTCGTCCAGAACAGCGATGCCAGGACGCTGACCGACACCATCGCGAGGACGAAGACGACGATCAGGTACAGCGCACTGCCGGGGGTGTGCAGCCACCACCGCCTGTACGAGGCCCAGAAGCCTTCTGTCGCCGGCCGCGGGGCGAGTGCCGCGCGCTGGGCGGTGTCAGTGGTCGTGGCGGTCATCGGAGTCTCCCTCGGGACGCTTCAGTTCGGGCCGCTGGCCCGGTTCGACGACCAGGAACTGTCCCATCATGCCCTGGTCTTCGTGCCACAGCAGGTGGCAGTGGTACATGTACGGCGTGGCCGGGTCTGCGTAGTCCTCGAATCGCACGAGGATGCGGTACTCGCGGTTCCACTCGAGCGCGAGCGTGTCTTTGAGCCCCGCCAGGCGCGCCGGCGGCGGCGATCCGTCGACCGAGAGCACGCGGAACTGCGTGTCGTGCACGTGGAACGAGTGCGGCAGCGGGTTCGCGTTGCGCACGGTCCACACCTCGCTGGTGTCGACGGTGGCGGTGAAGTCGGCGCGGCCGAGGTCCATCTGCCGGTCGTTGATGTTGTGCCCCGACATGACGAACGAACGCTCGACGACGGCGTCCGCGGCATCCGGAGCCGGCAGCGCCGCGAGCTGTCCCGGCACCTCCGGCGACGGGACCACGGATGCCGCGGCACGCAGTTCGAGCACGTCGAAGCTCGACGAGCCGGCGTGCAGCGCCGGGTCGGGTGCGTTCGAGCGCAGCGCGACCCGCTCACCGGGCTCGACCGTCACGACGATCTCGGCGCGCTCGCCGGGCGAAAGGGGGACGCTCGTCGAGGCGACCGGCGCCTCGAGCAGTCCGCCGTCGCTGGCGACGAGGTCGAACTCCCGGCCGTCGGCGAACGCGAAGTCGTACATGCGCGCGCTCGACCCGTTGAGCAACCGGAGGCGGACTCGTTCGGTGGTGACGTCGAGGTAGGGCGCCGCGGTCCCGTTCACGAGGATCGTGTCGCCGAGCACGCCGTCGAACTGCATGCCGATGCTCCCCGCGAACGAGCCGTCGGCGTTGAACGAGCGATCCTGGACGATCACCGGGATGTCGTCGACACCGTAATCCCGCGGCAGCGCCAGGGAGGCCTCCTCGTCGTCGCGCAGCAGGAACATGCCGGCGAGTCCCGCGTCGACCTGCTCGCGCGTGAGGCCGTGCAGGTGCGGGTGGTACCAGAGCGTCGCCGCGGGCTGGTCGATCTGCCACTCGGGGTGCCAGGTCGCTCCGGGAGCGATCGGCGTGTGCGGCCCGCCGTCCATCGCCGCCGGCAGGTGCATGCCATGCCAGTGGACCGTCGTCGACCGATCGAGGTGGTTCGCGACATCGACGCGCACGCGCTCACCTCGTGCGGCGACGAGGGTCGGACCGAGGTACGAGCCGTTGTAGCCGAGGGTCGGCGTGGAGCGTCCGTCCCGGAACGTCGTCGCCGACTCGTCGGCGGAGAGCTCGAACACGCGCACGCCGTCCTCGACCCGGGACGGAGCGAGCGCAGGGATCGCGAGGGGGGTGCGGAACTCGACCGCCCCCGGAGCCGGAGGCGTCGCACGAGCGGAGTTGCTCGCGAACCAGATTCCGCCGGCGGCCACGACGGCCACGACGAGCACCAGCGGGATCACGATCAAGGTCACGAGCAGACCGCGCCGTCGTCGACGCGGACGCGCGGCGCCGGCCGTCGGCGGGGCGGGCGGGAGGGGCACAGCGGAAGTCATGCCTCCAGCCTCGCGACGGACGCGTCACCGCGGCATCCGACGCCCTCCCGAACCGGTACGGGGGCAGACCCCCCCGGCGCGGGTACGGTCTACGCCAGGTGCGTCAGGCGGCCGCCGAGGAGCGTGGCCGAGACCCGCATCGCGCGCAGCTGCGCCGCATCGGCCGTCAGCGGGTCCCGTTCGCACACCGCCAGATCGGCCGGGTCGCCCGGCTCGACGCGCGCCGGCGTCGTCGATCCGCCGCGCGTGGAGGCGGCGAGCGCCGTGGCGGCCTCGACGCGCTCGTGCGGCTGCCACGCCTCACGACCGTCGCGGACGCGGAAGACTGCCGCGGCCATCGCCGCCCACGGGTCGAGCGCCGACACCGGCGCGTCGGAGCCGAAGAACAGCGTCGCGCCCGAGTCGGCCAGCGCCCGCAGCGGATAGGGCTGCGCGGTCTGGTCTCGCCACAGCGCGTCGGTGACGTCGCGGTCATCGATCGCGTGCTCCGGCTGCACGCTCGCCCCGACGCCCAGGCGTGCGAAGCGCGGGATGTCGGCGTGGGCGACCAGCTGCGCGTGCTCGATCGTGCCCCAGGCCCCCGTCGCGGCGAAGGCCTCCAGCGCGTGCGAGTTCGCGACGTCGCCGATCGCGTGGATCGCCGAGGCGATGCCGGCTCCGGTCGCGCGCGTCATGAGGTCCACGAGGTTCGCGAGGTCCACCGTGAGCAGCCCGTGGTTGTGCGGGTCGCCCGCGTACGGGTGGGAGCACGCGGCCGTGCGCGTGCCCAGCGAGCCGTCGGTGATCACCTTGAGGGGTCCGACCCTCACGAGGTCGGAATCGGCTCCTCGGGCCCGGTCACCGGTCTGCAGCCCCTCGGCGATCGCGCGGTCGAGGAACTCGGGGTAGATCCCGAACGACACCCGCAGCGCATCGAACCCTGCGGCCAGGCGTCGCGCCCACGCCTCCTCGTTCCAGGCCATGTCGAGGTCGACGAGGCCCACCACGCCGCGGGTCGCGGCATCCTCCGCCATACGGGCGACGAGCGGGTCGGCCGTGCCGGGTTCGACGGCGTTGAGGCGCCGCGACACCTCGAACGCGGGCTCCTCGCGAAGGACGCCGGCGCCGTCCGGCTGGAACCCCTCGCGTCGCAGCGCGGCGGAGTTCAGCCACACGCTGTGCACGTCGGCGTTGATGAGATACGTCGGGACGAGCCCGGTGGCCGCGTCGAGCAGCTCGAGCGAGGGTTCGTCCGGCCAGAGCGCGTCCCGGAAGCCCGTCCCGACGCTCCGTCCATCCGGAAGCACCGGCGCGTCCGCCATGATCGCCGCAGCGTGAGCCGCGGACGTCGCCTCGCCGAGCGGCACACGCTGAGCTGCGAGCGCCCACTGCACGACGTGGACGTGGTGATCCCAGAGCCCCGGGATCACCCACCCGCCGTCGGCATCGAGCACGGCGCCGTGCCGCGGGAGTGCGCCCGCCGGCGCGATGTCGACGACGAGGCCGTCGGCGAGGTGGACGTCCACGGGCTCGGAGCCGAAAGGATCCGTCCGTTCGGACCCGGTGAGCCGGGCGTTCGCGATGATCGCCGGCTCCTCGCCGCGGGCCGTCGTCATCGTGCCGCCCGGCGGGTGTCGAGGTCGCGCTGCATCTCGCCCGCCAGGCGAGGGTCGGCGTACGGGCCGGCGCCCGACTCGAGCTCGGCGATCACCGTCTCGACGACCTCGTCGGGACGGTTCTGGCTCAGCTTGCGCTTGGCGACGACACGCGTCGGCGTGAGACGGAACCCCGCGGTGCCGCGCTCGAGGCGCCGCACGTAGTCGGGATCGTTCGGCGGTTCCCACATCAGCCGCGGCTGCGGCATCCCGCTCTCGAACCGCGCCACGAGCCGCTCGAGAACTTCGAGGTTCTCTTCGGCGGTGAGGATCTCGGGGATGCCGGAGAGGTGCGCCGAGACGAAGTTCCAGGTCGGCACGCTCGCCGTGTCGCCGTACCAGCCGGGCGAAATGTACCCGTGCGGCCCTTGGATGACCACGAGGAGCTCCCGTTCACCGAGTCCGTGGATCAGGTCGTCGGGCTTGCCGACATGGCCGACGATCGTGAGGTCGTCGCGATCGGCGTCCAGCAGCACGGCATAGTGCGACGCGACGAGGCCCTGGTCGGTCGAGCTCACGATCGTGACCCACGGGTTCTGCTCGATGAGGCGGCGGATCTCGCCGACGTCGGTCATCGCGAAGCTCGGGTTCTGACGCATGCCTCCAGCCTAGGGATCCGACGCCGGGCGACGGTTCACGCCTGGCACGACGGGCACCAGTAGAGCTTGCGCGCCGCGACCTCCTCGACCACGATCGCGGTGCCGCACACCCGGCACGGCAGGCCGGCCCGGTGATACACCCAGTGCCGGTCGTCGCGGCTCGCCATCGCCTTGCGGTACGCCTCCGGGTCGAGGTCGTCCATCGTCATCATCTGGCCGGTCTCGACGCCGATCGAGAGCAGTCGCACCCAGTCGCGCCAGATGCCCCGCACGACCTCCTCGGGCACGTCCCGCCCCGGGGTGTGCGGGTTCTGCCGTGCCCGGTAGAGCAGCTCGGCGCGGTACACGTTGCCGATCCCGCTGACGACGCCCTGGTCCATCAGGAGCAGCCCGATCGGTGTGGGCTTGCGCCGGACCACCGCGGTGAACCGCTCCTCGCCCTCGGCGACGTCGTCGACGAGCGGGTCGGGGCCGAGCTTCGCAATCGTCGCGACGACCTCGTCCGGCGTCTGCAGCTCGCACGCGGTCGGACCCCGCAGATCCGCGCACGTCATCGGGCCCACGCGCCCCGAGGCTCCGCTCGACGCGCCAGCGGCGAGTGGAGAGGGCGTGGGGACCGTCATCAGGCGCAGGCGGACCTGCCCGACGACCGGTGGCGGCCACTCGTCGCCTTCGTCGGCGAGGCCTGTCGTCTGCTCCGACATCCGCACGTGCACGCGGGCACGGCGGGGAGCCCCGATCGATGTCAGTGAGTTCTCGCCCGCCGCGTCGAGGATCGGCTCTCCGAGATCCGTCCCCCGCTGGTTGGTCTGCCCCATGCGCCCGTTCGCCGACGCGATCGTGGGGTCGACGAGGATCTCGCCGGCGAAGTCCCACGCGCCGTACATCCCGAGGTGCACGCGCAGCCACAGGGCGTCGTCGAACTCGAGGAACATCTGCTTGCCGACAGCCCGCACCGACGTCACGGCGCGACCGTCCAGCAGTGCGGCGCCCTCGACGAAACGCCCCTGCGGGCTCGACGCCGCCACGGCGCGCCCGACGAAGTTGCGGTCGAACTGGCGCGCGATGCGGTGGACGGAGTGTCCCTCGGGCACCGCTCAGCCGGCTTCGGGGTCGAACGAGCTGCTATCGTCCGCGAGCACGTCGGGCGCGCCCGCGCCCGTCGCGCGGGGGTCCGGCTCGAGCGCGCCGTCCTGCTCGTACGCGGCGAGCTGCGCGATGCGCCGCGCGTGGCGCTCCTCGCCCGAGAACGGGGTCTCGATGAACCGGTCGATGAAGGCCGCAGCCTCATCGAAGGTGTGCTGGCGCGCTCCGATCGCGATCACGTTGGCGTCGTTGTGCTCCCGTGCGAGCTCGGCCGTCGCGATACTCCACACCAGGGCGGCGCGCACCCCGAGCACCTTGTTCGCGGCGATCTGCTCGCCGTTGCCCGACCCGCCGAACACGACGCCGAGCGTCTCGATGCCGGCTTCCTGGTCGCGCACGACCGCCTGGGCGGCGCGGATGCAGAAGGCTGGGTAATCGTCGAGCGGATCGTACTCGATCGGGCCGTGGTCGACGACCTCGTGACCGGCCGCGGTCAAGTGATGCTGCAGCTGCGTCGAGAACTCGAGGCCGGCGTGGTCGGTCGCGATGTGGATGCGCATGGCTCAATCCTAGGGAAGCGGGCACCGGCGATGACGACGCGGCCCGGTGGTCGGACTCCGCTCAGGGCGCGAGGCCGGCGGCGGCCGGCTTGAACCCCGCGCGCACGTTCTCGCAGCACGCGGGCCGGCACACGTCGAACCACGGTCCGAGGGCGGTCGCGTGCGGCCGCTCCCCCGCCGGAGTGCCGCGCAGGCGCTCTTCCACGAGGTCGACCAGACCGGCCACGAAGACGGAGTCCACGCCCGGGGTGGGCGTGCGCACGGCGCGCAGCCCCGCCTCGGCGGCGGCATCCAACGCCTCGGTGTCGAGGTCCCACAGCACCTCCATGTGGTCGCTCATGAACCCGAGCGGCACGATCGCCACCGCCTCCGCCCCGGCTGCCGGGAGCTGCGCGATGACGTCGTTGACGTCCGGCTCGAGCCACGGCTGGCTGGGCGGGCCCGACCGCGACTGGTACACGAGCTCCCACTCCACGCGCTCCGCGCCCGGCACCTCGGCCGCGACCGCCGCCATGACGACCTCCGCCACGGCGAGGTGCTGCGCGGCGTACGCGCCGCCGTCACCGAACTCGCGGTGCCGCTCGTCGCCCTCGCGCGGCCCGGAGCGCTGCGCGTCGGCCGTGGGGATGCTGTGGGTCGAGAAGAGCACACGGACCGCCTCGGGCGCGACGCCGTCGGCGAACAGGCCCGCCAGCGCATCGCGCACCCCGTCGACGAACGGCTGCACGAAGCCCGGGTGATCGAAGAACTGACGCACCTTGTCGATCGTGACGGTCCCGGAGAGCCCGGTGTCGGCGAGCACCCGTGCGAAGTCCTCGCGGTACTGCCGGCAGCTCGAGAACGACGAGTACGCGCTGGTGGCGAGGGCCAGCAGGTTCGTGTCGCCGGCGGCGGCGGCATCCGTCACCGCCTCTTCGAGGAACGGCGACCAGTTGCGGTTGCCCCAGTAGACCGGCAGGTCGATGCCGCGCCTGGCGAGCTCGGCCTCGAGCGCGGCCTTGAGCGCACGGTTCTGCGCGTTGATCGGGCTCACGCCGCCGAAGTGGCGATAGTGGTGAGCGACCTCCTCGAGGCGCTCGTCGGGGATGCCACGTCCTCGGGTGACGTTGCGCAGGAACGGGATGACGTCGTCCTGGCCTTCGGGCCCCCCGAAGCCCGCGAGGAGGATGGCGTCGTAGGCGACGGGCTCCTCGACGAACGCGGCGCCGGAGGCGGCTGCGGGCGAGGCGAACGGAACGGCGTGCTGCTCGGGAGAACTCACGCCTCCATCCTGACACCGCGCCGGAGGGCGTCCCGGCGATATGATGACTTCATCATGCCACTAACACGTGAGCAACAGCCGCTGTACGAAGTCAAGGCGGGCCTGTTCAAAGGCCTCTCGCACCCCTTCCGCATCCGCATCCTCGAGCTGCTCTCGGCCGCCGACGAAGTCAGCGTCGCCGCACTGCAGACCGAGACCGGGCTCGAGGCATCCCACCTCTCCCAGCACCTCGCCGTGCTGCGCCGGCATCGACTCGTCGAGTCC
This sequence comes from Microbacterium cremeum, assembly GCF_015277855.1. Classification (NCBI taxonomy): domain Bacteria; kingdom Bacillati; phylum Actinomycetota; class Actinomycetes; order Micrococcales; family Microbacteriaceae; genus Microbacterium; species Microbacterium cremeum. Next base: position 1,754,519 of record NZ_CP063812.1, on the reverse strand, counting down.
GAGCGCCGGGCGAGCCACGTCTACTACCGGCTGGCCGACGACAAGGTGGCCGAGCTGCTGGCCGTCGCCCGCGCGCTGCTGCTCGACGTCCTCACCTCGGACCGCGACCTCCTCGCGGACGCCCGCACCCTCCCCGCACTCCCCGAGCGATGAAGAGGAGGGATGCCGCGGCCCGCCCGCGTCGCGGGCACCGGGCAGCGGCGTACGCGCGCGGGCTGCTCCCCTCGCGCGAGGACTACCGGGCCGTGAAGCACACGTGGCGCCGGGATCTTCTCGCCGGCGTGACGGTCGGCATCGTGGCGCTGCCCCTCGCACTCGGATTCGGAGTGAGCTCCGGCCTCACCGCCGAAGCCGGCCTCGTGACCGCGATCGTGGCGGGGCTTCTCGCCGCGGTGTTCGGCGGATCGAACGTGCAGGTGTCGGGTCCGACGGGTGCGATGGTCGTGGTACTCGTGCCGATCGTCGCCTTGCACGGGGCAGGGACGGTCGCCGCCGTGAGCATCCTGGCGGGACTCGTCGTCCTCCTCGCCGGGCTGCTCCGGTTGGGGCGCGCGGTGTCGTTCATCCCCTGGCCGGTCATCGAAGGCTTCACCCTCGGCATCGCGGTCATCATCTTCCTGCAGCAGGTTCCACTCCTCGTCTCGCCGACGCTCAGCGGCGCGGGCGAGCACAGCGCCAACGCGGTCGTCGCGGTGGTGCAGGCGCTCGCCGGTGCGGACTGGAGCTACGTGCCCTGGGCGCTCGGCGCGGCCGCGGGCGTGATCGGCTGCATGACGCTCGCGCCCCGCCTTCATGCGGCGCTCCCGGGATCGCTCATCGGCATCGCACTGGTGACGATCCTGACCGCGGTGCTGCCCACGCCGCTCGCCGTCATCGGTGTGCTTCCGGCGTCACTGCCAGCCCCTGCGCTGCCCTCGTTCGACGTCACGGCGTTCGGCGACCTCGTCGCCCCCGCCGTCACGGTGGCGGCGCTCGCGGCGATCGAGTCGCTGCTCTCGGCACGGGTGGCCGCATCGCTCGCCGACACGGGGCCGTACGACCCCGATCGCGAACTGGTCGGGCAGGGAATCGCGTCCGTGGGCTCCGGGCTCTTCGGCGGGATGCCGGCGACCGGTGCGATCGCCCGCACCGCCGTCAACGTGCGCTCCGGCGGCCGTACGCGGCTCGCCTCGATCACGCACGCGCTCGTGCTGCTCACCGTCGTGCTCTTCGCAGCGGGGCCGATCGGCGCGATCCCGCTCGCCGCGCTGGCCGGGGTCCTCATGCTCACCGCGGTGCGCATGGTGCACGGTGCGACCGTCCGCGCGATCCTGCACTCGACGCGCTCCGACGCGGCCGCGTTCGTGGTCACTGCGTTGATCACCATCTCGCTCGACCTGATCGTCGCCGTCGGCATCGGCGTCGTGTGCGCCGGCTTCTTCGCGATCCGCAATCTGTCACGGGCGACCGCGGTGCAGCGCGAAGAGGCTCCCGGAGATCCCGCGCCCGGAGACGAGCACATCGCGATCGTGCGCATCGACGGGCCGCTGATCTTCGCCGCCGCCGACCGCGTCTTCGACACCGTGATCGGGCTCACCGGCATCTCGGTCGTGATCATCCGCATGTCACGCCTCGAGCTCGTCGATGCAACGGGTGCGCGCGTGCTGAGCGAGATCGTGCAGACGCTCGAGCGCCGCGGGGTCACGGTCCTCATCAAAGGCATCCAACCCGGACACGAAGAGCTGTTCCGCACCGTGGGCGTCCTCGCCGCCCTGCGGCATCAGAACCACCTGTTCACCGACCTGCCGGCGGCCCTCGAGCACGCGCGCACTCACATCCGACGGCGATCCGGCGACCGCAGCACGTAGGCTGGGACGGTTGTCATCGGTGCCAGCAGCGCCGGTGGCGGCCGCCGGACGGAGTCCGCGCAAAGGCTTGAGACCATCCACACCTCACCCCACGGGAGCCAAGCAGTGCCTGGAGAGAACCTCACCCGCATCGAGGCGCAGGAGCGCCGCGCGATCGTCGACACCGAGTCGTACGAGGTCGCGCTCGACCTGACGAAGGGCGCCGAGGTCTTCGGATCCCGCACCGTCGTGCGCTTCACCGCCGCCCCCGGCGCCTCGACGTTCATCGATCTCATCGCACGCGAGGTGCGCGAGATCACCCTCAACGGCCGCTCGCTCGACCCCGCGTCGGTGTTCGCGGACTCCCGCATCGCGCTCGACGGGCTCGACGCCGAGAACGAGCTCGTCGTCGACGCCGACTGCCTGTACACCAACACCGGCGAGGGCCTCCACCGCTTCGTCGATCCGGTCGACGGCGAGGTGTACCTGTACTCGCAGTTCGAGGTGCCCGACTCCCGCCGCGTGTTCGCGGTGTTCGAGCAGCCCGACCTGAAGGCGACGTTCGCCTTCGGCGTCACCGCCCCGGAGGCCTGGAAGGTCGTCTCCAACTCGCCGACACCCGAGCCCGAGAAGCACGGCGACGGCACCGCGACCTGGCGCTTCGAGCCGACGCCGCGCATCTCGTCGTACATCACCGCCCTCATCGCGGGCCCCTACGAGGCCACGTTCTCGGAACTCACGAGCGCCTCGGGCCGCGTCATCCCGCTCGGCGTCTACGGTCGCAAGAGCCTGTGGCAGCACCTCGACGCCGACTACATCTTCGACAAGACCCGGCAGGGCTTCGCGTACTTCGAGGAGAAGTTCGACTACCCCTACCCCTTCGCCAAGTACGACCAGCTGTTCGTTCCCGAGTTCAACGCGGGCGCCATGGAGAACGCCGGCGCGGTCACCTTCACCGAGACGTACGTCTTCCGCTCGAAGGTGACGGATGCCGTCAAGGAGCGCCGCGTCGTCACGATCCTGCACGAACTGGCCCACATGTGGTTCGGCGACCTCGTCACGATGAAGTGGTGGAACGACCTGTGGCTGAACGAGTCGTTCGCCGAGTGGGCGTCGACGATCGCCACGGCCGAGGCCACCGAATGGACCGAGGCGTGGACGACGTTCAACGCGATGGAGAAGACCTGGGCGTACCGCCAGGACCAGCTTCCCTCCACCCACCCCGTCGTGGCCACGATCAACGACCTCGAGGACGTCCAGGTCAACTTCGACGGCATCACCTACGCCAAGGGCGGCTCGGTGCTCAAGCAGCTCGCCGCGTGGGTGGGAGTCGAGGCGTTCTTCGCCGGCGTCGCCGCGTACTTCAAGAAGCACGAGTGGTCGAACACCGAACTGAGCGACCTTCTCGCCGAGCTCGAGACCACGAGCGGCCGCGAGCTGTCGACCTGGTCGAAGAAGTGGCTCGAGACCGCAGGCGTGAACACCCTCTCGCCCGAGATCGTGACCGATTCCGAGGGCACGATCACGCGCTTCGCGATCGTCCAGACGGCGCCCGCCGACTACCCGACGATCCGCCCCCACCGCCTCGGCGTCGGCTTCTACGAGCTGGACGGCGACGCGCTCGTGCGCGTGCACCACCTCGAGCTCGACGTCGACGGCGACCTGACCGAGGTGCCCGGGCTCAAGGGCCGCACGCGTCCCGCGCTGGTGCTCCTCAACGACGACGACCTCGCATACGCGAAGATCCGCCTGGACAACCGCTCCCTGCAGACCGCGATCGACCACCTCGGCAAGATCAGCGACCCCCTCGCACGCTCCCTCGTGTGGGGCGCGGCGTGGGACCAGACGCGCGACGCCGAGGCCTCGGCATCCGACTACGTCGACCTCGTGCTGCGCAACATCGGCGCCGAGACCGAATCGACGACCGTTCGCACGACGCTCGCGCAGCTGCAGCTCGCCGCGAACTCGTACGTCGCCCCCGACAGGCGCGACGTGACGCGCGAGAAGGTCGCCGACGCGATGTGGGAGCTCGCCGGCTCCGCCGAGGCGGGCAGCGACAGCCAGCTGCAGTTCGTGACGGCGTTCGCGAGCGCGGCGTCCACCCCGTCGCAGTGGGAGCGGGTGCGCCGGCTCCGCGACGGCGAGGCGACGTTCGAGGGCCTCGAGATCGACACCGACCTGTCGTGGCAGCTTCTGGTGTCGCTCGCCGCCGGCGGCGTCGTCGGCACTGCCGAGATCGATGAGGCGCTCGCCGCCGACAACACCGCCAAGGGCGGCGAGTTCGCCGCTCAGGCGAAGGCGGCACTGCCGACGGCCGAGACCAAGGCCGCCGCATGGTCGTCGCTCATCGACAGCGACGACCTGCCGAACACCATCGTCCGCGCCGCAGCGGCCGGCTTCGTGCACCCGGCGGGCCGCGACCTGCTGGGCGACTACGTGCCGCGCTACTTCGACGCGCTGGTGCCGCTGTGGGAGTCGCGCACGTACCAGATCGCGCAGTACCTCATCGTGGGCCTCTACCCGTCGCCGCTCGCCGACGTCGCGCTCCGCGACGCCACGCGCGCGTGGCTCGAGTCCCACGCCGACGCTCCCCCGGCGCTGCGCCGCCTCGTCGCCGAGAACCTCGCCGGCGTCGAGCGGGCGCTGGCCGTGCAGGACCGCGACGCGCAGTGACGTGCGACGGATGCCTCGACCCCGCTTTCAGCTGGGGTCGAGGCATCCGTCATTAGGATCGTGACGATGATCACCGTCCCCCTCGATTCCGAGAACCCTCCCGCGATCGCCGACCCGACGGTCTGGCAGAGAGTGGGCCAGTTCTTCATCGACGCCGGGTGGGACCTCGTGGCGATCGTCGGCATCATCGCCGGCGCGGTGCTGCTGGCGTGGATCCTCGGGTTCGTCATCCGCCGCGTCGTCAACCGGATCGTGTCCGGTGCGAAGTCGAAGGCCAAGGTCGACGACACGCAGGCGCTCGAGCGGTCGCCGCTCGCGTCGGTGCGCCTCGTGCAGCGCACGCGCACGCTCGGGTCGATCCTGCACAACGTCGTCAACGTGACGATCGTCGTCATCGCGATCCTGCTCATCATCAACGTGATCGCCCCGACAGCGCTGGGCTCGCTCACGCTGCTGACCGCCGCCGTCGGCGCCGGCCTCGGCTTCGGCGCACAGAACATCGTCAAGGACGTGCTCAACGGCATCTTCATCGTCGCCGAGGACCAGATCGGGATCGGCGACGTCGTCGACCTCGGCCTCGCGACCGGCATCGTCGAGTACGTCAGCGTCCGGGTGACGCACGTGCGCGACGTCAACGGCACCCTGTGGTACGTGCGCAACGGCGAGATCACGCGCATCGGCAACCTCTCGCAGGGATGGTCGCGCGTCATCGTCGACCTCTCCGTGGCCGCCGACTCCGACATCGACGAGGTGGAGCGCGCGATGCTCGACACCGCGAAGGCGCTCGCCAAGGACCCCAAGTGGCGTACGCGCATCCTCGAGCAGCCCGAGGTGTGGGGCCTCGAGTCGATCTCGGGCGACGCGCTCGTCATCCGTCTCGTCATGAAGACGCGGGCCAACGCGAAGGACGACGTCGCGCGCGAGCTGCGGGTGCGCCTCAAGCGCACCGTCGACGACCTGGGCATCAAGCTCCCCGCCCTGAGCACGATCATGCCGTCCGGCATCGAGGGCGCTCTCCGCGTCCGTGGCGCCAATCCGCCCAAGACCAAGCCGAATCCCGTCGCGCCGCCGGTCGTCGAGCGCCCCGTCTGGAAGCCCAAGCGCACCGGCAAGAAGTCGCAGCCGCCGGGCGACGCGGCCGGCTCCGGACCCACCTCGGAAGGCACCCCATGAGCGACAACGCCACGCCCTCCGGCACCCCGGCGGGTGCCGAGCCGATGAGCTTCTACGACGAGGTCGGCGGCTACGCGACGTTCGAGCGGCTCGTCGACGCGTTCTACCGGGGCGTCGCCGACGACGAGGTGCTGCGGCCGATGTACCCCGAGGAGGACCTCGGCCCGGCCAAAGAGCGCCTCACCCTCTTCCTCGTGCAGTACTGGGGCGGTCCGACGACGTACAGCGAGCAGCGGGGCCATCCCCGGCTGCGCATGCGCCACGCGCCGTTCCACGTCAATCCCGACGCACGGGACCGCTGGCTCGCTCACATGCGCGTCGCCGTGGACGAGCTCGATCTGCCTCCCCTGCACGAGACCACACTGTGGGACTATCTCCAGCGGGCCGCGTTCGCGATGGTGAACACGTTCGAGCCGAGCGGAATCGGCCCGGCCGCCGCCGGGCGGGACGCGACCGCAGGTAGTGCGCAGCCGGGAGCTCCGCGCTCGTCCCTGCCCGTGACCGCCGCATCGCCCGCCGATCCCGAACAGCCCCGCTGACCACACCGCCCGCCGACGAAGGAGTCGACATGCCGCCCGCCCCGCACACCACCGACGTCCTCGTCATCGGCTGGGGCCTGGCCGGCCTCGTCGCCGCGAGCGAGGCCATCGCCTCCGGCAAGCGCGTCACGATCATCGACCAGGAGCCGCGATCGAACCTCGGCGGCCAGGCCTGGTGGTCGTTCGGCGGTCTGTTCTTCATCGACTCCCCCGAGCAGCGACGCCTCGGCGTGCGCGACTCGCTCGAACTCGCGCGGCAGGACTGGTTCGGCAACGCGGGGTTCGACCGTGAGGAAGACCTCTGGCCGCGCCGGTGGGCCGAGGCGTACCTGCAGTTCGCCCACGGCGAGAAGCGCTCGTGGCTGCGGCAGAAGGGCGTCGGGTTCTTCCCGATCGTCGGGTGGGCAGAGCGCGGCGGCTACACCGCCACCGGCCCGGGCAACTCCGTGCCCCGCTTCCACATCACGTGGGGCACCGGACCGGGCCTCGTCGCGCCGTTCCAGGCCGCCGTCGAGGCGGGCGAAGCCGCGGGCCGAGTCACGATCCTCCCCCGTCACCGCGTGACCACGCTGACGATGTCGGGCGGCGCGGTGACCGGCGCGGAGGGCGACGTGCTCGCACCTTCGGGCGCTGCGCGCGGCGTCGCGACCTCGCGCGAGGTCGTCGACACGTTCGCCATCACGGCCGGCGCCACGATCGTCGCGTCGGGCGGCATCGGCGGCAACCACGACATGGTGCGGCAGTGGTGGCCCGAGCGGCTCGGCCCGGCGCCTGCGACGATGGTCGCCGGCGTTCCCGCCTACGTCGACGGATCCATGCAGAAGGTGAGCGAGACGGCCGGCGCCCGGCTCATCAACGGCGATCGCATGTGGCACTACGTCGAGGGCATCCAGAACTGGGATCCGGTGTGGCCGAATCACGGCATCCGGATCCTGCCCGGTCCCTCCTCGGTGTGGCTCGACGCGACGGGCACGCGACTGCCGGTGCCGCTGTTCCCCGGGTTCGACACGCTCGGCACGCTGGCGCACCTGCGCGCGACCGGGCACGACCACTCGTGGTTCGTGCTGTCGCAGAAGATCATCGAGAAGGAGTTCACCCTCTCGGGCAGCGAGCAGAACCCCGATCTGACAGGCAAGGACGTGCGGCTGCTCGCGAAGTCGCGGCTCGGCAAGGGGGCGGCCGGGCCGGTGCAGGCGTTCATGGACCGGGGCGCAGACTTCGTCGTCCGCGACGACCTCGACGACCTGATCGCGGGCATGCGGGCGCTGCCCGGAGGCGAGGCCCTGGACGCGGAGCGCGTGCGGTTCGAGATCGAGGCCCGCGATCGGGAGATCGACAACGACTTCACCAAGGATGCCCAGATCGCGATGCTGCGATCGGCGCGCGCGTTCCGCGGCGACAAGCTGATCCGCACCGCGACGCCGCACCGCATCCTCGACCCCGCCGCCGGGCCGCTCATCGCCGTGAAGCTCCACGTGCTGACGCGCAAATCCCTCGGCGGCATCGAGACCGACCTCTCGGCGCGCGCCCTCGCAGCGACGGGCGAGCCGGTGCCCGGCCTCTACGCCGCCGGCGAGGCGAGCGGCTTCGGGGGCGGTGGCGTGCATGGCTACCGCGCCCTGGAGGGCACGTTCGTCGGCGGCTGTCTGTTCTCGGGTCGCGCGGCGGGCCGCGCGGCCGCGGCCGCGGTGTGATCCGGTCCTGGTGTGAGCCTCCCGAGGGCACTCGGCCGCCGCGCCGGTCTGACGGTGCCGCTCAGCGTCCGGTGGAGCCGGTGCGACGCACCGGCGTGAGCCCGACGGCCACCGGGCCCCGCACGAGGACGTGACCGCGCTGCAGGCTGACGCGCGTCCACGGTCCGCTGACGAAGACGCGCGCCGCCTCCCCGCCGCTGATGAACCCCATGCTGAGCGCCGCGAACGCGGCTCCGAGCGGGAGGCCCCCCAGCTCGTCGTCGGGGGCTCCCCACACGGCCGCGCGCACCGCGCGCACCACGTCTTCTCCGGCATCCGTCGGCACACTGTCGGCCACGCGGGCGATGCCGCCCTGCGCCTTGGCCGCGAGCGCAGACGCCTCGAGGTCGTCTCGCTGCACCCACCCCGATCGGGGCGGGGAGATGCCCGCCCACGGGGGTGAGAGCGCGGTCTCGGGGAGCACCACGGCGGCGGGGTCGTCGGCGGCGGCCGCGAGCGCGGATGCCTCGACCACCAGGTCGCACACCAGTTCGGGGTCAGCTGCGAGCGTGCGCAGCGCGAGAACCGTCGGGGTCGCGTCACCGATTCCGCGCGGTGCGAGAGGCGCCGCCGTCATGGCCAGCACTCCGCCCGTGGCCTGCAGCCGCACCCCCTCGTCGGTGAAGCGGGCGGCGCGTCCGGCGAAGGTGACGGCGTCGGCGGCGGAGGCGGGATCGGCGAGCAGGAGGCGCGGGGACATCGCCCCTAAGCTACCAAGCGGAGCAACGGGCGGCCGCCGCCCGGAGAGGAGCACCCGTGGACGATGCCCGGCCGGACCTCGAGCACGATCCCGTCGCCTCGATGCTGTCGGTGCTGGACCTGAACGGGTCGGACGCGCGGACCACCGAAGACATCTTCACCGGCGTCTCGCAGTCGATGCCGCTCGGACGCGTCTACGGCGGCCAGGTGCTCGCACAATCCATCGTGGCCGCCGAGCGCACCCTGCCCGAGGAGCGCGTCGTGCACTCGATGCACGGCTATTTCCTGCGCCCCGGCGACTCGACCAAGGGCATCACATTCGCGGTCGACCGGATCCACGACGGCCGGTCCTTCTCGACGCGCCGGACGCAGGCCTTCCAGGAAGGCGTCCCGATCTTCTCGATGATCGCGTCCTTCCAGGACGAGGACCCCGGGCTGGATCACCAGGAGCCGATGCCCGAGGGGGTTCCGGGCCCCGAAGAGCTGCCCGACGTGGAGTCGCACCTGAGCGGCGTGCATCCGATGTCGAAGCGGTTCTTCACCGATCGTCCCGTGGACGTGCGTCACATCCCGTCGCCGATCTACACAGGGGTGGAGGGCGCCCAGGAGCCGCGTCAGGCGGTCTGGATGCGGGTGCGGCGAGCCATTCCGGACGACCCGGGCACGCATCGGGCCGCGCTGGCGTACCTCAGCGACCTCACCATCCAGGAGTCCATCCTCCGTGCGCACGGGGTGTCGTGGGCGACTCCCGGCCTCAAGGTCGCCAGCCTCGACCACGCGATGTGGTGGCACCGCTTCGGTCGGGTGGACGAGTGGATGCTCTACGTGCAGGAGTCGCCGAGCGCGCGCGGTGGTCGTGGTCTGGCGACCGGACGCGTGTATTCCTCTGACGGCGTGCTGCTGGCGACCGTCGCGCAGGAGATCATGGTGCGCGTGCCGGATGCCGCGGCCCGACCGGACGCCTCGCGCTGACGGCTCAGCGGCGGTGCGCGTAGCCGAGCGGCTCGCCGAGGTAGGGCGACCAGGCGGCGCGCTCCTGCGGCGTGAGACGCATCGGGCGGCCGGTCGCGGCATCCACCTTCACGACCACCGTGGTGGCGCGGGCATAGAGAGTCTGCGTCGGTGACGCCGTCTCGGCCGGGCTGAACACCTCGTAGCAGACCTCGATGCTCGATCCGCCGAGCTTGCCGAACCACATCTGCACGTCGAGCGGATGCCGCTGGTACGGCACCGGCGCGAAGTACTCGATCTCTTGCCGTGCGATCAGCGTCAGGACGCCGCTGTAGATACTCGAGTCGAGGACAGCGGTGCCGGGCGCGTCCTCGCCGGTCGCCGGCGCCCAGAAGGCGCGCACGCGTGCCTCTTCGAGGAGCTTCAGCATCGCCGTGTTGTTGACGTGGTTGAACGCGTCGAGGTCTCCCCACCGGAGGTGGATGGGCAGGTGCAGCCGACGGCCGCGCGCGCTCGGCGCGGCCGTCGGCGAAGGCGTGTCAGTCACGCGTCAGCTTGCGGTACGCGGTGCGGTGCGGGCGTGCCGCGTCGGGTCCGAGGCGCTCGATCTTGTTCGCCTCGTACGCTTCGAAGTTGCCCTCGAACCAGTACCAGGAGTCGGGCGCGTCGTCGGTCCCCTCGTAGGCCAGGATGTGCGTCGCGATGCGGTCCAGGAACCACCGGTCGTGCGTGATGACGACGGCGCAGCCGGGGAACTCGAGCAGCGCGTTCTCGAGCGACTGCAGCGTCTCGACGTCGAGGTCGTTCGTGGGCTCGTCGAGGAGCAGCAGGTTGCCGCCCTCCTTGAGCGTCAGCGCGAGGTTGAGGCGGTTGCGCTCGCCACCGGAGAGGACACCCGCCTTCTTCTGCTGATCAGGGCCCTTGAACCCGAACTTCGACACGTAGGCGCGAGACGGGATCTCGGTCTTGCCGACGGTGATGATGTCGAGTCCGTCGGACACGACCTCCCACAGCGTCTTGTTCGGGTCGATGTTCGCGCGCGACTGGTCGACGTAGCTGATCTTCACGGTCTCGCCGATCTTCAGCTGGCCGCCGTCGAGCGGCTCGAGGCCGACGATCGTCTTGAACAGCGTGGTCTTGCCGACGCCGTTGGGACCGATCACGCCGACGATGCCGTTGGGCGGCAGGGTGAAGCTCAGGCCGTTGATGAGCGAGCGGTCGTCGAAGCCCTTCTGGAGGTTCTTGGCCTCGATGACGACGCTTCCCAGGCGCGGCCCGGGCGGAATCTGGATCTCTTCGAAGTCGAGCTTGCGAGTGCGGTCGGCCTCCGCCGCCATCTCTTCGTAACGGGCGAGACGGGCCTTCGACTTCGCCTGGCGTCCCTTCGCGTTCGAGCGGACCCACTCGAGCTCCTCGGCGAGGCGCTTGGCGAGCTTCGCGTCCTTCTTGCCCTGGATCGCGAGGCGCTCGGCCTTCTTCTCGAGGTAGGTGGAGTAGTTGCCCTCGTACCCGATGAGCCGGCCGCGGTCGACCTCGGCGATCCATTCGGCCACGTTGTCGAGGAAGTACCGGTCGTGGGTGATCGCGATCACGGCGCCGGGGTACTTCTGCAGGTGCTGCTCGAGCCAGAGCACGCTCTCGGCGTCGAGGTGGTTGGTGGGCTCGTCCAGGAGCAGCAGGTCGGGCTTCTGCAGCAGGAGCTTCGTGAGGGCGACACGCCGCTTCTCACCGCCCGAGAGCGGGCCGATCTGCGCATCGCCGGGCGGCGTGCGCAGGGCGTCCATCGCCTGCTCGAGCTGGGAATCGAGGTCCCACGCGTCGGCCGCGTCGATCTCCTCCTGCAGCACCCCCATCTCGGCGAGCAGTGCGTCGAAGTCGGCGTCGGGGTCGGCCATCAGGCCCGAGATCTCGTTGAAGCGATCCACCTTCGCCTTGATCGCGATGCCGTCCTGGATGTTCTCGAGCACCGTCTTGGTCTCGTCGAGTTCGGGCTCCTGCATCAGGATGCCCACCGAGAAGCCGGGGCTCAGCTTGGCCTCGCCGTTCGACGGGTGGTCGAGACCGGCCATGATCTTCAGGATCGTCGACTTGCCGGCGCCGTTCGGGCCGACCATGCCGATCTTCGCACCCGGCAGGAACGCCATCGTGACGTCGTCGAGGATCAGCTTCTCGCCGACCGCCTTGCGCGCTCGGACCATCTGGTAGATGTACTCAGCCATGCGGGTGTCAGTTCTCCTTGGGACAACAGAGGTCAGCGTCCCAGCCTACCGGCCGCCGGCGAGGGCACGACCGGTCCAGCGGATGCCGGCGGCCGCATGCCGACGCCGCGTCACCAGTCGATCGGCCGGGTCTGTCCGACCAGGCACGTCCCCTCGGCGAGCACAGGCACCACGACGGTGACCGGATCACCGGTGGCGGGACCGACCTGGCCGATCAGGCATTCCTCGCCCCAGCGCACCGAGAATTGGATGCTCTCGGCTGGATTTCCGACGGTCGAGTGGTCGCGCGTGACCTGCATGGCGGCCTTGTCGAAGCCGGCCGCGACCAGCGCGTCCACGTACGCACGACCGGTGGCACGGCCCTCCGATGCCCAGACCGACGCTGTGATGGCCGCGAAGAAGGGCAGGTTGTCGGCAGCGGTGCCGTCGGGCACCAGCGTCGGCTCGGGAGCCGCGGTGCCCGTCGGGCTCGTGCTCGGCCCGTTCGTCGGTGATCCGGAACCGGTCGGATCCGCGGACGGATCAGGCACGGGCGTCGCCATGCAGCCGGCCAGCGCAAGGCCGAGGATCACCGCGGCCAGAGCGGCGCCGGCACGGGAGCGTGCCGAGATACGCGAGCGCCCGGGGCGGGCCGAATGTCGGGACACGGGGAGAGTCTAGAGCCCGCCACCTCGGAACCGCCCCGCAACCCGGTCAGAACGGCACGTCCGCGTCGCTTCCGCTCTCGGGCCCCGGACCGGCCGCGCCGGCGAGGACGGGCTGCGCAGCGGCGCCCTCCTCCGCCGCCTGCGCGGTCGCCGGGGCATCCGCGGACGACGCCACGCCGGGAGCGGCCCAGGCGTCCTCCGGCGCCGGGGGCGCCCACGACGAGTCCCGCTCGGCACGCGCCGACCGTTCGTCCTTCGTGAACGTCGTCGTGCCCCACAGCAGGTCGTGTCCGAGCGCTTCGGCGTCGATCTCGACCGAGATGCCCTTCCGCGTGCCGTTGTCCCATTCGCGCAGGCGCAGCCGGCCGGTCAGGATGACGCGATCGCCCTTGCTGAGGGAGTGGAACGCGTGATCGGCGAGCCCGCGGAACGCCGACACGGTGTACCAGTTGGTCCCCGCGTCGCTCCACGCGCCCGTGGCCGGGTCGTGGCGTCGCTGAGTGCTGGCCACGCGGAACGTCGTGATCGCGACACCTGTCGGCGTCCTCTTGAACTCCGGGGGCGTCGCGACGTTCCCCGTGATCGTGATGCTGTCGCCCATGGCGCTTCCTCTCGTTGCGTGACCGAGGACGGTCCCCGGTCCCGCCGGCGTCCCGTGCCCGAGGACGCCGGCGGTGCACCTACGATCGCGCCGCCGCGCCGCGGCATCCGACGCGCCGACGCGATCTGGGGAAAGTCGGTTGCGGACGGCCGCTGTGGAGGAGCCGGCAGCGGGCGCGGCGATGTCGGACCTCGAAGCTATCTTCGACTCAGAAGGAGAGAGCATGATGACGACGATCGAAGCAGCACTGCACAGCACACCCGTCCTGGCGCGCGGCGCCGATGTGCGGCTCGCGTCCGCCGCGCCCTCGCTCTGGCGCGTGCTCGACAGGTCGGGCCGCGTGCTCGGGCACGTCCAGGCCGTGCCCGACGGCAGCGGCATGAGATTCCGCGCACGACGATTCCATGCGGCGTCCCGCGCGTTCCGCGATCTCGGCGACTTCTGGAGCCCCGACGACGCGGTCGACTGCCTGCGGTTCGCGCGCTGAGCACTTCTCAGACCAGTGCACCCACGCGATCGATCAGACCGCTCGGCGCCTCCGCCGTGACTCTGTCCCACACGTCGGCGAGCACGCGCACCGCACGGGTGAGCTCCTCCGGCGGAGCCGTGAACGGCAATCGCAGATGGCGGTCGTGGCCTCCCTCGATCGAGAAGCGCGGACCAGCGCTGAGCAGCACGCCGTGAGACCGTGCCGCCAGCACGAGACCCGAGCTGAGCGGTGCGTCCAGCTCGACCCACAGCGAGACTCCGCCGTGGACCTCCGGCACACTCCAGGCCGGCAGTTCCTCGCGGACGGCGCGCACCAGCGCGTCGCGGCCCTCCCGGAGCAGGCTCGATCGCTGCTCGAGGATCTCGGGAAAGCCGGCCAGGAGCCGCGTGGCGACCGCCTGCTCGAACTCGGGCGTCCCGAGGTCGTGGGTGGGTCTGGCGGCAACGAGCCGGCGGATCAGATCACCGTCGGCGCGCACCCACCCCACCCGAAGACCGCCCCACACCGTCTTGCCGAGCGACCCGATCCGCACCACGGTGCCGGGCTCGGAGCCGTCGAACCCGGAGGCGATCGGCGCGCGGTCGATGTCGAGATCGGCGGTGGTCTCGTCGAGCACGATCACCGCGCCGGCCCGCTCCCCCGCGAGCAGCATGGCCTCCCGCTCCCGCGTGGTCATGCTCCGGCCCGTCGGGTTCTGGAAGTCGGGCATGAGGTAGGCCATCACCGGCAGCGTGCGGCCGAATGCCTGCTCGGCCCGGTCCAGGTCCCACCCGCCGCCGGTGGTCACCGGCACGCCGACGAGGCGGGCGCCGGCGCCTCGCAGCGCGTCCACGGCGTGCGGGTACGTCGGCGTCTCGACAAGCACGCGGTCCCCTCGGCCGATCAGCACGGAGGCGATGAGGTGGATCGCGCTTTGCGCTCCCGTCGTCACCAGCACCTCGCCCGGCTCGGTCGGGATGCCTCGCTGCGTGTATCGCTCGGCGATCGCGCTGCGCAGTTCGATGCGGCCCAGCACGTCGTACCCCACCCGGGCGACCAGCGCCGGCGCGGTGCTCGCGACCTCGCCGATGACGCCGGCGAGGCCCGGCCACGCCGGCGGACTGGCCTGCTGCAGGTCCAACATGCCCTCGAGCGCCGTGACGCGACCGGGCTCCCGCCGGCCCAGCGGCAGCGTGACGCTCCCGGATCCCCGCAGGCTCGAGATGTGGCCGGTGTCGCGCAGGCTGCGGTACGCCGCCGCGACCGTGCTCCGGCTCAGCTGCAGCGCCGCGGCCAGTTCGCGCTCGGCAGGCAGAGCCGTACGTGGGGCGAGCCGGTTGTCGAGGCACAGCAGACGGATGCCGTCGGCCAGCGCCTCGTACGCCGGCTCGCGCGTGCGCCACCCACCGAGCGCGACGGCGAGTGCGCGGGCCGAGATGCGGGAGTCCATGAGGCCAGCGTAGTCATATTGGACCGGTCAGCACGAGCCAATTCTGCGATTGGATGGCTGACATGCCACGTCGCGTGATCCAACTGCTGGTGGGACTGTTCCTCTACGGCGCCGGCTGCGCCCTGACGGTCGAGGCCGGCCTCGGCGTCGACCCGTGGACGGTGTTCGCGCAGGGCCTCTCGGTGCGCACCGGCGTCGGCATCGGCTGGATCACGAACATCGTCGGATTCTTCGTGCTCCTGCTGTGGATCCCCCTGCGGCAGAAGCCCGGAGTCGGCACGGTCGCGAACATCCTGCTCGTCGGGACCAGCATGCAACTCGTGCTCGCCGTCGTCCCACCCGTCAGCGGACTTCTCGCCCAGGTGGCGGTGCTCCTGGCCGGCATCGTCGTCGTGGCCGTGGCATCCGGTCTCTACATCGGAGCGCACTTCGGCCCCGGACCGCGCGACGGCCTCATGACGGGCATGCACGCGAGGCTCGGCTGGCCGATCTGGCTGTGCCGCGCGATCGTCGAGCTCTCGGTGCTGGCCGTGGGGTGGCTCCTGGGCGGCACCGTCGGCATCGGCACCGTGCTGTTCGCCGTGCTCATCGGCCCGCTCGTGCACCTCGCCCTGCCGCTCCTCGACACGCGGCGCACTCCGCGGACCGCCGCCGTGGCCGAGCCCGCGTCGGGCTCGGCGCAGCCGGCGGCCTGATCGCGCGCGGCGCGGCGGCGCCAGGAGCGCACGTGCGCCGCGGCGGAGGTCAGTGCTCGCGGAACTGCGGCCAGTCGCTCCCCGGCGCCATGCGGGCGTGCAGCGCGCTCTTGGCGATCTCCATCGACGGATACGTGCCCGCGGCACCGTCCGCGCCCGCCATCGTCACGGTGTATCCGCCATCGTCCTTTCGGATGCTTCCGGCGACGCCCGATGTGCCATAGGCGACCCAGAGGGCGTGGTGCGTCTGCGTGGTGCTCATCGCGATCTCCTTTCGGTGCTTCCGCGACCGACGCTACGCCGGGGCGCGCCCGGATACCAGGGTCCGCGGCGCTCGCGCCCGACCCGGTAACCTGGGAGACCACCCTTCCCTCCGTAGCTCAGGGGACAGAGCGAGCGGCTTCTACCCGCAAGGTCGGGGGTTCGAATCCTCCCGGAGGGGCGACGGGCTCGGCGTCACGGCCGAGCCCGCTGTCTGGGGCGTCAATAGGATGGAGCACATGGTGGGGGCATCCGACAACGACCGACTCGTCTGGATCGACTGCGAGATGACAGGGCTCGACCTCGCGGTCGACGAACTGGTCGAGATCGCGGTCGTGGTGACCGACTTCGAACTGCGCCCTCTCGACCCCGGATTCCACATCGTGATCAGACCCGACGCGTCGGCGCTCGAGAACATGAGCGAGTTCGTGACCAACATGCACCGTCACTCCGGGCTCCTCGACGAGATCCCCGGCGGCGTGAGCGTGGCCGACGCCGAGTTCCAGGTCCTGGAGTACATCCAGCGGTTCGTGCCGCAGGAAGGCAAGGCGCCGCTCGCCGGCAACACGATCGGCACCGACCGCATGTTCCTCGCGAAGTACATGCCCCGGGTCGACCGCTGGCTGCACTACCGCAACGTGGACGTGTCGAGCATCAAGGAGCTCTCGCGGCGCTGGTACCCCCGCGCGTACATCCACGCGCCGGCCAAGGACGGCGGCCACCGGGCCCTCGCCGACATCCTCGAGTCCATCCGCGAACTGGCGTACTACCGTCAGGCGGTCTTCGTGCCCGAGCCGGGTCCGACCAGCGATGGTGCGCGGGCGGTCGCGGCCTCCATCGTGTCGTCGTTCGCCCCCGAGATGTGAGAGAATCTTCTGGTTGCCCGCGCAGGCGGGAGACATGGTGGGTATAGCTCAGTTGGTAGAGCACCTGGTTGTGGTCCAGGGGGCCGCGGGTTCAAGTCCCGTTACTCACCCCAGTTCCGACGATCGGGGCGCACGGCGTGCGCCCCGATCGCATTCACGCGAGGCATCATGATGGAGATGGATGCCGCGACCTTCGAGCAGCTCGTGATCGACGAGCTCGACGCCCTCCCCGACGACATGGTCGGAGGGCTCGACAACGTCGTCTTCGTGGTCGAGGATCGCCCAGAGGACGGCAGCCTCGACCTGCTGGGGCTGTACGACGGGTGGGCCCTGACCGAGCGGGAGCGGTACGGCATCGGCGAGCTGCCGGATCGCATCATCGTCTACCGCGAGTCGCATCTGGCGGCCTGCGACGACGAGAACGCGCTGCGTGACGAGGTCCACACCACGCTGGTGCATGAGATCGCCCACTTCTACGGCATCGACGACGACCGGCTTCACGAGCTGGGGTGGGCGTGATGACGCCGATCACGACCCCGGCCGTCGACGAGCGGACCGATCTCGACGGAAGGACCGACCCCGCGCGCCCCTGGCAGACCGTCGTATGGGACGACCCGGTGAACCTCATGAGCTATGTGACGCACGTATTCCGCGAGTACTTCGGGTTCCCCCGCGCCGAAGCGGAGCGCCTGATGCTCGCCGTCCACAACGAGGGCCACGCCGTCGTCGCCGAAGGACCCCGCGAGAAGATGGAGATGCACGCGCAGGCCATGCACGACTACGGCTTGTGGGCCACGGTTCGGCAGGCTCCCCGATGAGCGCGCGCATCGTGGTGCTCGAACTCTCGCGCATCGAGGCCGCGCACCTGGCGCGCCTCGTCGTCCAGTTCGGCGAGCTCCTGCAGGACTCGATCGGCGACGACGGCGATCCGGCCATCGCGCGGCTCGTGCCCGCCGCCTACGACGACGAGGAGGCGGCACGCGAGTTCCGACGGCTCACCGAGGCGGATCTCCTCGACCGGCGGCGCGACGACGCCGAGCGCGTGCTCGAAACGCTCGGCGACTCAGCGTCCCTTCCCGAGGATCTCGACGACCCCGCGCTGCTGGAACAGGTGCACATCCGGCTCGATCCGCTGAGTGCGCAAGCCTGGCTGCGGACGCTCGCCGCGATCCGCCTGGTCCTCGCGAGCCGCCTCGGCATCGAGGTCGCCGAGGATCACGACCCCGACGATCCCCACTTCGGCATCTACGACTGGCTCGGATACCGGCTCGACGGTCTCGTCGCCGCCGTCGACGTCGACTGAATCGCCCGGACCGCGCCCGCAGGCGGATGGGCGCGTGCCGGTCACGGCACCGCGAACACGTGCGTGGCGAGCCGCGTGGGCTCGTCGCGCCGGAGGTGGCGCTCCTCCTGCCGGGCCCATCGCTCCCAGTGGGGTCGGTACGCCTCGCCGTCACGGGTGAGGGCGCGATGTCGCCGGGATGCCGTCGGCGATTCGAGCCACACCCGCACGTCGCCGAGACCCGCCGTCGCGGGGGTCAGGATCCCGACGCCCTCCACGATCAGCGGCAGTGCCGGATCCACCGCATGAGCCTCGGCCGGAACGCCCGCCTGCCAGTCCCATCTCTGCCATACCCCGATGAGCCCGCGGGCGTGCGGCACGAGGATCTGCTCCCGCGCAAGCCCCACCCCCTCGTCCAGACCGTCCCATCCCGGGTAGAGGGAGTCGAGTGCGACCGACTGCACGCGCCCCGCCAGCGGCCACCGTGCGACGAGAGCACGTGCGAGGGATGACTTGCCCGCACCGCTGCGGCCGTCGATGAGGACGACGGGGTTGGATGCCGCGACAGCCGTCACCGCGCGGACCAGGTGGCCCACCGCGGCATCGAGTGCCGTCGCGACCGGGTCCGCGCTACTTCTTGAGGGCGCGGATGACACGGCTGAGCGCGCGACCGGCGAAGAATACGAACGGCACGGCCACGGTGAGCAGCGCCACGATGTTCGGCTCGAACCGCAGATCGTCGCCGCGGCGGATGTACGCGCCGATCGGGATCGCGTAGCCTCCCCCGCCCCCGCCGCCGTTGCCGGCCTCGTCCGAGCCGCCGCCGAATCCTGACCACGTCAGCGCGACGGGGATGAGACGGATGCCGTCGACATCCTGCTGGTCGCCGTACGCGCTCCTGACGCCGAGCTCCGCCGATTGCTTGCCGAGTTCCAGTGCGATGTTGGGCATGCGTCAACGGTAGCGGGCGCAGGCTCGGCTGCACACCCGTGCCGTCACTCCGAGTCCAGACGCGGCGCCGGCCGGCTGGACGGCAATCCGGCGCCGCCACGGGTCCTGCCGAGGAGCGTCGCCCGTGTGATGACGCCGCGGCCGAACTTCTCGGCGGCGCCGTCGAGGGCGTCCTCGACGCGGCGCCACTCCTCGTCGTCGTCCCACAGCGCCGGCATCGCGGCTCCGGCCGGGCGCAGCCGCTCGCCGCGCACGCCGATCAGGCGCACCGGCATCGTCCGCTCCAGGGACGAGAAGAGCTCGTACGCGGCATCGCCGATGCGCTGGCCCACCGCGGTCGGCTCCGGCAGCGTCTGCGAGCGCGAGATCGTCGTGAAGTCCGCGAAGCGCACCTTGATCGCGATCGTGGAGGCTTCCCAGCCGCCGCTGCGCAGTCGTGCCCCCACGCGGTCGGCGAGCCGCCGCAACTCGGCGCGGAGGATCGCCTCGTCGGCGATGTCGTGGTGAAAGGTCTCTTCGTGCCCGACGCTCTTCTCGACCCGGCGCGTGTCGACCTCGCGCGCGTCGATGCCGCGGGCGAGATGCCAGACGCGGTCGCCCATGGCGTTGCCGAGCGCGCGGTCGAGGACTCCGCGCGGCGTCTCGAGCACGTCGGCGATGGTGCGGATGCCGCAGGCCTCGAGCGCCTCGGCGGCCTTCGGCCCGACGCCCCACAGCGCGCGCACCGGCCGCGGCGCGAGGAAGGCCGCCGTGTCGGCTTCGGGCACGATCAGCATCCCGTCGGGCTTGCTGATGGTCGAGGCCATCTTCGCCACGTGCTTGGTGGCCGCGGCGCCGACGCTGCACGTGATGCCCGTCTCGTCGCGGACCCGCTGGCGGAGCATCCGTGCGATCACGCCCGGGCTCCCCCACAGCCGCCGCGCCCCCCGTACGTCGAGGAAGGCCTCATCGATCGAGAGCGGCTCGACCAGCGGGGTGATGTCGCGGAAGATCCGCATGACCTGAGTCGACACCTCGAGGTAGCGGTCGAAGTGCGGCAGCACCACGATCGCCGTAGGGCACAGGCGCAGTGCCTGACCGACCGGCATCGCAGACCGGACGCCGAACCGCCGTGCCTCGTACGAGGCGCTCGAGACCACCGAGCGACCGTCGGGCGCTCCGATGATGATCGGCTTGCCGCGCAGCGACGGGTCGTCGAGCTGCTCCACGGACGCGTAGAACGCGTCCATGTCGACATGGAGGATGCCGGCTCCGCTGTCGTCGGCACCTTCGGGTGAGACGATCCGGCCCGTTCCGTCGCCGCGTCCCATGGTCCTATTCTCGCGCCACCCGCCGACACGGCGGGACGCGCTCGATTCCGGTCAGGACCCGGCGCGCTCCAGGATCAGCTCGCGCACCCGCGCGGCGTCGGCCTGCCCCTTCATCGCCTTCATGACGGCGCCGATGATCGCGCCGGCGGCCTGGACCTTGCCGTCGCGGATCTTCTCGAGCACGTCCGGCTGCGAGGCGAGGGCGTCGTCGATGGCGGCGATGAGCGGACCGTCGTCAGAGACGACGGCGAGTCCGCGCGCATCGACCACCTCCTGCGGCGATCCCTCGCCGGCGATGACCCCCTCCAGCACCTGGCGCGCGAGCTTGTCGGTCAAGGTGCCCGAATCCACCAGTGCCTGCAGCGCTGCGACGTGGGCAGGCGCGACGAGGTCGGAGGCCTCACGGCCCTCGGCGTTGGCGACTCGGGCGATCTCGCCCGTCCACCACTTGCGCGCGGCGGCCGGCGACGCCCCCGCGGCGATCGTCGCCTCGACCTCGGCGAGCACGCCGCCGTTCGCGACGTCCTGGAACTCCAGGTCGGTGAAGCCCCAGTCCGCCTTCAGCCGGCGACGCCGGGCCGCGGGCGGCTCCGGGAGCGCCGCACGCAGCTGCTCGATCAGCTCGGGCGCCGGGACGACGGGCAGCAGGTCGGGCTCGGGGAAGTACCGGTAGTCGTCGGCGTCCGACTTGGGGCGACCCGGCGACGTCGTGCCGGTGTCCTCATGCCAGTGACGGGTCTCCTGAGTGATCGTGCCGCCGGCCGCGAGGATCGCGGCCTGGCGCTGGATCTCGTAGCGCACCGCGCGCTCGACCGACCGCATCGAGTTGACGTTCTTCGTCTCGGTGCGGGTGCCGAGCGGCGCCGGGGGCTCACCCGCCGCGGCGCGAGGACGCAGCGACACGTTCGCGTCGCAGCGGAGGTTGCCGCGCTCCATGCGTGCATCCGAGATGCCGAGAGCGAGCACGATGTCACGGATCGTCTGCACGTACGCCTTCGCCACCTCGGGTGCGCGATGCTCGGTGTCGAAGATCGGCTTGGTGACGATCTCGACGAGCGGCACGCCGGCGCGGTTGTAGTCGACGAGCGAGTACTCGGCGCCCTGGATGCGGCCGGTCGAGCCGCCGACGTGCGTCAGCTTTCCGGCATCCTCCTCCATGTGCGCACGCTCGATCGGCACCACCACGACGGTGCCGTCGGCGAGCTCCACCTCGACCTCGCCCTCGAACGCGATGGGCTCGTCGTACTGCGAGATCTGGTAGTTCTTGCCGAGGTCCGGGTAGAAGTAGTTCTTGCGGGCGAACCGGCTCGACGGCGCGATGGAGCAGCCGAGGGCAAGGCCCAGGCTGATCGACGAGCGCACGGCGGTCTCGTTGACGACGGGCAGCGACCCCGGCAGGCCCATGTCGACCGGCGCGACGAGCGTGTTCGGGAGGGCGCCGTGGTTCGCGGAGTTCGCGGGATTCGCCGCGCCCGAGAACATCTTGGTCTCGGTGTTGAGCTCGACGTGCACCTCGAACCCGAGGACCGGCTCGAACAGCTCGAGCGCCTTGTCGAAGTCCATCAACTTGTCCTTCGCCATCAGCGGGCGCCTCCGTTCGAGCCGAGCATCGAGTGGGTGAGCTGCGGCGCCCGGTCGAGCAGCGGCGCGCCCCACGAGTCGACGAGGATCGCCTCGAGGGCAGCACCGACGCGGTACAGGCGCACGTCTTCGCGCGCCGGTGCCAGGAACTGGATGCCGACCGGAAGGCCGTCCTCGGCCGCGATGCCTGACGGGATCGAGATGCCGGGCACGCCGGCGAGGTTCGCGGGGATCGTCGTCACGTCGTTCAGATACATCTGAAGCGGGTCGTCGATCTTCTCGCCGAGCTTGAACGCCGTGGTCGGCGCCGACGGCGTCGCGATGACGTCGACCCGCGCGAACGCCTCGTCGAAGTCGCGCTGGATGAGCGTGCGCACCTTCTGCGCGGAGCCGTAGTAGGCGTCGTAGTAGCCGGCCGACAGCGCATACGTGCCGAGGATGATGCGGCGCTTGACCTCGTCGCCGAACCCGGCGTCGCGGGTGGCGGCCATGACGTCCTCGACGGTCCCGCCCGGCACGTCGACGCGCAGCCCGAAGCGCACCGAATCGAACTTCGCCAGGTTGCTGGATGCCTCGGCCGGGAGGATCAGGTAGTACGCGGCGACGCCGTACTCGAAGTGCGGCGCACTGATCTCGACGAGCTCGGCACCGGCCGCCTCCATCGCGGCGAGAGCCGCGCGGAACGACTCCGACACGCCGCGCTGGAAGCCGCTGTCGGGCAGCTCGGTGATGACGCCCACCTTGAGGCCCTTGAGCACGTCGCCGGTGGCCCCCTCGCGGGCGGCCGCCGCGAACGACGGCCATTCGTGCACGAGCGAGGTCGAGTCGTGCGGGTCGTGGCCCGCGATCACGTCGTGCAGCAGGCCCGAGTCGAGGACCGTGCGCGTCACCGGCCCCACCTGGTCCAGCGACGACGCGAGCGCGATCGCGCCGTAGCGGCTCACGCCGCCGTAGGTCGGCTTGACCCCCACGGTCCCCGTGACGTGCGCGGGCTGGCGGATCGAGCCGCCGGTGTCGGATCCGAGCGCGAGCGGCGCCTCGAACGCCGCCACGGCGGCGGCCGAACCGCCTCCCGAGCCACCGGGGATCCGCTCCAGATCCCACGGGTTGCGGGTGGGGCCGAACGCGGAGTGCTCGGTCGACGAGCCCATCGCGAACTCGTCCATGTTCGTCTTGCCGAGCGGCACGAGGCCGGCGGCGCGGCTGCGGGCGACCACGGTCGCGTCGTACGGCGACAGGTAGCCCTCGAGGATCCGCGAGCCGCTCGTCGACGGCATGTCGGTGGTCACGAGCACGTCCTTGATCGCGAGCGGCACGCCGGCGACCGGACCCAGCTCCTCGCCTGCGGCGCGACGGCGGTCGATGTCGGCCGCGACCTCCAGGGCGTGGTCGCTCACGTGGAGGAACGCGTGGATGTCGCCGTCGACGGCTTCGATGCGGTCGAGGTGGGCCTGGGTGGCTTCCACGCTCGAGACCTCGCCGGCGGCGAGCTTGCCGGCGAGCGCGGCGGCGCTCAGCCTCGTCAGATCGGTCACGTCGGTCCCTTACTGCTCTTCGCCGAGGATGGCGGTGACGCGGAAACGGCCGTCGGCGGCATCCGGTGCGTTCTGAAGCACCTGCGCCGGAGTGAGCTGGTCTCCCACGACGTCCGAGCGGTACACGTTCTGCAGGGCGATGGGGTGGCTCGTGGCCGGCACGTCGGGCGTAGCCACCTCCGACACCTTCGCGATGTTGTCGACGATCACGTCGAGCTGCCCCGTGAGGCGCTCGACCTCCTCGTCGCTCAGCTGGATCCTGGCGAGCACACCGAGATGGCGCACGAGATCGGGGGTGATTTCAGACACCCGGACAGTCTAGTTGGGAGCGGGGCCGGCCCCGACTGGCCCCGGCCCGGTTGGGAGCGGGGCCGGCCCCGACTGGCCCCGGCCCGGTTGGGAGCGGGGCCGGCCCCGACTGGCCCCGGCCCGGTTGGGAGCGGGGCCGGCCCCGACTGGCCCCGGCCCACCCCGGCGTAGGCTGATCGCGTGACGACCTACGACCCGCCGCGCCCCTGGATCGCCAGCTACGCCGAAGGGGTTCCGCGCGACCTCGCACCCGTCACCGGCTCTCTCGTCGACATCGTGGCGGCATCCGCGCGCGACTATCCGGATGCCCCGGCCCTGCAGTTCTTCGGACGCACGACGTCGTACCGCTCGCTGCACGAACAGATCGAGCGCGCGGCTGCGGGGCTCCGCGACCTGGGTGTCAAGGCGGGCGACCCGGTCGCGATCGTGCTGCCGAACTGCCCGCAGCACATCGTCGCCTTCTACGCGATCCTGCGCCTCGGGGCGGTGGTGATCGAGCACAACCCCCTCTACACGCCGCGCGAGCTGCGCAAGCAGTTCGAGGATCACGGCGCGAAGCACGCGATCGTGTGGACCAAGGTGGTGAAGACCATCCAGGAGTTCCCCGCAGACCTCGCCGTCTCCGCACTGGTGTCGGTCGACATCACCCGGGCGATGCCGCTCGGCACGCGCCTGGCGCTGAAGCTCCCGGTCGCGAAGGCCCGCGAGGCGCGCGACGCGCTGCACGCACGGGTGAGCGGCACCGTGCCGTGGGAGGACGTGGTCGGCACCGCGCCGCTTCCGTCGACGCACCCCTCGCCGGCCACCGACGACCTCGCGCTGATCCAGTACACCAGCGGCACCACGGGCACCCCCAAGGGCGCGTCGCTGACGCATCGCAACCTGCTCTCCAACGCCGCGCAGGCGCGGGCGTGGGTGCCGTCGATCGTGCGCGGCGACGGATGCGTCGTCTACGCGGTGCTGCCGATGTTCCACGCCTACGGACTCACGCTGTGCCTGACGTTCGCGATGTCGATGGGCGCCCGCCTCGTGCTGTTCCCGCGATTCGATCCCGACATGGTGCTCGAGGTGACCGAGAAGCACCCCGCGACGTTCCTCCCGCTCGTTCCGCCCATCGCGGACCGGCTGCTGAAGGTGGCGCAGGAGAAGGGTGTATCCCTGGCGGGAACCCAGGTCGCGATCTCGGGCGCGATGGCGCTTCCGCACGAGCTCGTGGTGCCGTTCGAGGCCGCCTCGGGCGGCTACCTCGTCGAGGGCTACGGCCTGAGCGAGTGCTCCCCCGTGCTCATGGCGAACCCCGTCGCCGACAACCGCGTGCCCGGGACGGTCGGGTTGCCGCTTCCCGGCACCGAATGCCGCGTCGTCGACCCCGACGACCCCACGACCGACGTGCCGCCGGGTGAACGCGGCGAGCTGGTGGTGCGCGGGCCGCAGGTGTTCAGCGGCTACTACGGCAAGCCCGAAGAGACCGAGGCGGTCTTCGTCGACGGCTGGTACCGCACCGGCGACATCGTCACGATCGACGACGCCGGCTTCGTGCGGATCGTCGACCGCATCAAGGAGCTCATCATCACGGGCGGGTTCAACGTCGCGCCGACCGAGGTCGAGAGCGTGCTCCGGCAGCACCCGCGGGTCGAGGACGCCGCCGTCGTGGGGCTGCCGGACGAGCACTCGGGCGAAGAGGTCGTCGCCGCCATCGTCGCCTCACCGGGCGAAGAGATCGACGTCGAGGCCGTCCGCGAGTTCGCGCGCGGCATCCTGACGCCGTACAAAGTGCCGCGGCGCGTGTTCGTCGTGGACGAGCTGCCGAAGTCGCTGATCGGCAAGGTGCTGCGCCGTCAGGTGCGAGAGCGCCTGCTGACGCTCACGACCGGACGATAGCGCGGCTCAGCCCGCCAGCCCGTCGCGAGCCACCGCGACCGCATAGGGGTGCAGTGTCGCCGCGAAGACTCCGCCCGACACGCCGGGATCGGCATCCATCACCGCGCGCGCCGCGCGCTCGTCGTCGGCTTCGAAGATCGTGATCCCGAAAGTGCCGCCCTCCTCCTGCGTGCGCCCGGCGAGGATCAGGATGCCGCGATCGCGCAGGCCGACCAGATACTCGAAATGCGCGGCGACGACATCCTGTTCCGCCGCGGTAGGTGCGGTCACCATCTCGGGTCGCGTCGGCACGAGGCGGTAGAGCCACTCGCTCATAGGTCGCTCACCCCTCGTCCGGGACGAGTGCGTCGAGGGCTTCGGGTCCCTGCGTGACCAGGATGTGGAACTGCGCGGCGTCCAGGATGCGGATGCCGAGGTCCTCGGCCTTCGCGAGCTTCGAGCCGGCACCCGGTCCGGCGGCGACGAAATCGGTCTTCTTCGACACGCTCGAGGCGGCCTTGCCGCCCGCGTTGATGATCGCCTCCTGCGCCCCCTCACGCGTATAGCCGTCCAGTGAGCCGGTCGCGACCACGGTGAGCCCGTCGAGCACACCGCCGCCGGCGGC
Organism: Microbacterium cremeum; assembly: GCF_015277855.1. Taxonomy (NCBI): domain Bacteria; kingdom Bacillati; phylum Actinomycetota; class Actinomycetes; order Micrococcales; family Microbacteriaceae; genus Microbacterium; species Microbacterium cremeum. The sequence goes on along the minus strand of NZ_CP063812.1, from coordinate 1,728,264 downwards.
GGCGGCACCGGGGCCGGGGTGCCCGGGCGTCGCCAGCTGGGCGCCCGCGGTCTGCCACCGCGCGACGATGTCGCGGTGCCAGTCGACCTCGAACCAGTCGCCGAGCGAGTCGGCGATGATCCCGCCCACCCCCTCGACGCCGGCGAGCTCGTCGCGGCTCGCTGCCCGAATCGCCTCGACGGATCCGAACCACTGGGCGAGAGCCCGCGCGGCCACCGGGCCGACGTGGCGGATGTTGAGGGCCACCAGGAACCGCCACAGCTCCTTCGTCTTGGCGCGCTCGAGCTGGTCGAGCAGTGTGAGCGCCTGAGCCGAGGGCTGCGGTGCCGTCAGTCCCGCCTTCTTCTCGGCGGCACTCGGGTGGCGGCGGAACGGCGCGCGGCGCACCGGCTCACCGGTCTTCTCGTCGACTCGCGGTTCGCCGGTCTCGGCATCCCGCACGACGACCTCGATCGGCACGAGCTGCTCGATCGTGAGGTCGAACAGTGCCGCCTCGGTCTCGAGCGGCGGCGTCTCGGGAACCGACGGCTGCGTCAGTGCGGCCGCCGTCACCTCGCCGAGCGCCTCGATGTCGAGCGCGCCGCGCGAGCCGATGTGCTCGACGCGCCCCCGCACCTGAGCCGGGCAGGCGCGCGTGTTGGGGCAGCGCAGATCGATGTCGCCCTCCTTGGCGGGCGCCAGCGGGGACCCGCACTCGGGGCATTCGGACGGCATCACGAACTCGCGCTCGCTGCCGTCGCGCAGCTCGACGACGGGGCCGAGGATCTCGGGGATGACGTCGCCCGCCTTGCGGAGCACGACGGTGTCGCCGATCAGCACGCCCTTTGCGCGGACGACGTCCTGGTTGTGGAGGGTCGCCTGCCTCACGACGGATCCCGCGACGCGCGCCGGGGCCATCACCGCGAACGGCGTCGCACGCCCGGTGCGCCCGACCGACACGACGATGTCGAGGAGCTTCGTGTTGACCTGCTCGGGCGGGTACTTGTACGCGATCGCCCACCGCGGCGCACGGCTGGTGGCGCCGAGCTCGCCGTGGAGATCGAGCTCGTCGACCTTGACCACGACGCCGTCGATCTCGTGCTCGACCGCGTGACGGTGCTCGCGGTAGTGCTCCACGAACTCGAGCACGCCCTCGATGTCGTCGGCGGTGCGGAAGTACGGGCTCGTCGGCAGACCCCACTCGGCCAGCAGCGCATAGATCTCGCTCTGCGACGACACCGGCGGACGACTCCACGCGCCGATCCCGTGGACGAACAGCCGCAGCGAGTCCAGCCGCGCGCGACCGGCCTCCAGCTCGAGCCCGTCCTTCTTGTCGAGCTGCTGACGCAGCCCGCCCGACGCGGCGTTGCGCGGGTTCGCGAACGCGGGGAAGCGCCGTTCGGCGCTCAAGCGCGCCTTCGCCTCGTCGAACGCGCGGCTGCGGGCGCGTGCCTCGTCGACCGCACGTTCGCGCATGTCGGCCTGCAGCGCGTTGAGCCCTTCGAACGCCTTGACCGGGATGAAGACCTCGCCCCGGATCTCGACGAGGTCGGGGTGTCCGGTGCCGGTGAGGCGCTGAGGGATGCCGGGCACGCGGACCGCGTTCATGGTGACGTCTTCGCCGACCCGGCCGTCGCCGCGCGTGGCCGCCGAGGTGAGGACGCCGCGCTCGTAGCGCAGGCTGATCGCGAGGCCGTCGATCTTGAGCTCGGTGAGCCAGCGCACGTCGCGCCCGGCGGCGGCCTTCGTCTTGACGCACCAGTCCCGCAGCTCGTCGGCGCTGAACACGTTGTCGAGGCTCAGCATGCGCTCGGCGTGCTCCACCGGCGCGAACATCGAGCTCTCGGCCGCGCCCACCGTCTGCGTGGGCGAGTCCTGCCCCTGCAGCTCGGGGTGCAGGCGCTCGAGCTCTTCGAGCCGGTGCATCCAGGCGTCGTACGTCGCGTCGTCGACGATCTCGGCGTTGCGCCCGTAGTAGGCGTCCCGGGCGTCGAGGATGCGCTCGGTCAGCTGCGCGGCCTCCGTGCGCGCGGACCCCAGGCCGGGATCGTCTGGCAGGGCCACGTCTGCGTCATCGGTCACCCCGCCAGTCTAGGAGCGGCCTCCGACGCCGGCGGGAGCGATGAGGCGCCGACGGGCACCGCCGACACGGTGCGGTCGATGGTGAACTGCCCGACCACCCGCGTGCCGTCGTAGAGCACCGCCGTCTGCCCGGGCGCGACGCCGTCGAACGGCGTCGCGGGCACGACGGTGAGCAGACCGTCCGCGAGCGTCGCGCGAGCCGGCACCGGATCGGCGTGCGCGCGGATCTGCACGTCGCACGCGAACTCCGCCGACTCCGGCGCGCGCCCCGCCCACGAGTACCGCTCCCCCGCGATCTCGGCGGTCGCGAGTGCCTCCTTGGGGCCGACCACGACGGTGTTCGAGACCGGCCGCACCTCGAGCACGAATCGCGGCTTGCCGTCGGAGGCGGGCACCCCCAGCTGCAGGCCGCGGCGCTGTCCGACCGTGAAGGCGTGGGCTCCCTCGTGCGAGCCGATGACGGCGCCCGTGCGGTCGACGATCTCGCCGCGCTCGGCACCGACCCGCTCGGCCAGCCAGCCGCGGGTGTCGCCGTCGGGGATGAAGCAGATGTCGTGGCTGTCGGGCTTGTGCGCGACGGTGAGCCCGCGGGCCTCCGCCTCGGCGCGGACCACGGCCTTGGACGGGGTCGAGCCGAGCGGGAAGTACGTGTGCGCGAGCTGCTCGGCGTTCAGCACGCCCAGCACGTACGACTGGTCCTTCGCGGCGTCGGACGCGCGGTGGAGCTCCCGTCCGTCCGGGCCGTCGACCAGGGTCGCGTAGTGGCCCGTGCACACGGCGTCGAAGCCCAGCTCGATCGCGCGCTCGAGGAGCGCGGCGAACTTGATCTTCTCGTTGCAGCGCATGCACGGATTCGGCGTGCGCCCGGCGCGGTACTCGGCGACGAAGTCGTCGATCACGTCGTCGCGGAAGCGCTCCGAGAAGTCCCACACGTAGAACGGGATGCCGAGGCGGTCGGCCGCTCGGCGCGCGTCCATGGCGTCCTCGATCGTGCAGCACCCGCGGCTGCCGGTCCGCAGCGTGCCGCCCGCGCGCGAGAGCGCGAGGTGCACGCCGACGACGTCGTGCCCGGCCTCGACGGCCCGCGCCGCAGCCACGGCCGAGTCGACGCCGCCGCTCATGGCCGCAAGGATCCTCATGGGTCCAGTCTACGAACCGGCGCCTGTACGGGCCCCGGACGCGGCTCGCGCCCGCTCGACGACCCCGGGCAGCACCACGAGCACCGCATCCACGTCGGCCTCATCGGTGGTGCGGCCCAGCGTGAAGCGCAGCACCTGGCGGGCTTCGGCATCCGTCCGCCCCATCGCGAGCACGACATGGGACGGCTCGGGCACGCCCGCCTGGCAGGCCGAGCCCGTCGAGACCGCGGCGCCCTCGCGGTCGAGCAGGAACAGCAGCGTCTCGCCCCACGCGCCGGGGAAGAGCATGTGCGCGTTGCCCGGCACGCGCTCGATCGGATCGCCGAGCAGCTCGGCATCCGGGATCGCCACGAGGATGCCGTGTACGAGGCGCTGTCGCAGTGCGGCGAGCCGGGCCGCCTCCGTCTCACGCTCGGCCGCCGCCAGCTCGGCCGCGACAGCGAAAGCCGCGGCCCCGGCGACGTCCTGCGTTCCGGCCCGCAGGCGCCGCTGCTGGCCGCCGCCGTGGAGCAGCGCCGACAGCTCGGCCTCGCGGGCCACCACCAGTGCGCCCACTCCCGCGGGCCCGCCGATCTTGTGCGCCGAGACGCTCAGGGCGACCAGTCCCGAACGGCCGCGCGCGCCGCCTCGCCAGTCGCGGAACGACACCGGCACATGTCCGAACGCGGCCACGGCGTCCAGGTGCAGCGGCACCGAGGCATCCGTCGCCGCGGCCGCCAGCGCGCCCGCGTCGTTGACCGTGCCGACCTCGTTGTTCGCGACCAGCGCCGTCGCCAGCGCGGCGCCCGGAAGCGACGAGGCGAAGGCCTCCGCGTCGATGCGGCCGGCATCGTCGAGCCCGACCGCGCGAACGTGCGCGCCGTGCTCGGCGAGCCAGGCGACGGCGTCCAGGGTCGCATGGTGCTCGCCGTCGGGCAGGACCACCGTGTCGGCATCCGCCGCCCGCCCCCACCACAGCCCCTTGACGGCGAGGTTGACCGCCTCGGTCCCGCCCGAGGTGAGGACGACCTCGATGGGTTCGCAGTCCAGCGTTGCGGCGAGGCGCTCGCGCGCTTCCTCGAGCACGCGGCGCGCCTGCTGACCCGGCCCGTGGATCGACGACGCGTTCCCGACGCGCTGAGCGGCCTCCAGCCACGCGTCCCGCGCCTCGGGGCGCAGCGGCGTGGTCGCCGCGTGATCGAGGTACACCGTCATCCCCACCTCCCTCACGCGCGCTCCCGGCGGGTGCCTCCGTGTTCCGGTGTCCGGGGAACCGGGTCCCGTAACGCCTGCGACTCACGCCATGGTTATGGTAGTCCGCATGTCCCGTCCGGAGTCCGCCGCTGCGACCCTCCCCGCCCTCGGTCTGCTCAGCCCCGAACTCGACCGGCTCGGCGTCGAACTCGGACCCCACGGCGCCACGCTGCGGGTGTGGTCCTCCGCCGCGGACTCGGTGGAGCTCGTGGTGTTCGACGACACCGATCTGGATTGGATCACCGACACGGTGCCGCTGTCGGACGTCGGCGGCGGGGTCTGGGAGGTCGAGACGCCCCTGCTGCGACCCGGCACCCGGTACGCCGTGCGCGTCGACGGGCCGCACAGTCCCGGCAACACGTTCAACCGCGGCACGCTCCTCGTGGAGCCGTACACGCGCGGACTCGTGCGCAGCGGATACGACGGGTGGCGGTCTGTCGTCGTCGACGGCTCGTTCGACTGGGGCGGCGTCGCCAAACCCGCCGTCCCGATGGATCGGACGGTGCTCTACGAAGGTCACCTCAAGGGCCTGTCCAAGCGGCACCCCGACGTTCCCGGCGCTCTGCGCGGCACGTACGCGGGGCTCGCCCATCCGGCGATGGTGCAGCACTTCCTCGACCTCGGCATCACGAGCATCGAACTGCTGCCGATCCACGCGTTCACGACCGAGCCGCGACTGCTGCAGCACGGGCTCGCCAACTACTGGGGCTACAACAGCGTCAACTTCTTCACGCCCCACGCCGCCTACGCGACCGAGGCGGCGCAGCGCCAGGGTCCGGAGGCGGTGCTGCGCGAGTTCAAGGGCATGGTGCGGCTGCTGCACGAGGCGGGGCTCGAGGTGATCCTCGACGTGGTGTACAACCACACCTCCGAAGAGGGCATCGGCGGCCCGCGGTCGAGTCTGCGGGGCCTCGACAACCGCGCGTACTACCGCCAGGACGACGACGGCGCCTACATCGACGTCACCGGCTGCGGCAACTCGGTGAACACCGCGACGGATGCCGCGGCCCGCCTCGTGCTGGACTCGCTGCGCTACTGGGCCGAGGAGGTGCAGATCGACGGCTTCCGCTTCGACCTCGCCGCCACGCTCGGCCGCGACGCGCACCACGACTTCACGCCCGACCATCCGCTGCTGCGCGCGATCATCGAGGATCCGGCGCTGGCCGGCGTGAAGAAGATCGCCGAGCCGTGGGACGTCGGGATGGGCGGATGGCAGACCGGCAACTTCGGCGAAGGCTGGACCGAGTGGAACGACCGCTACCGCGACCGCGTCCGCAATTTCTGGCTCAGCGACGTCGACTACGCGCGCCGCGCCTCGACGTCGCCGGTGGGGATCGGCGGCTTCGCGACGCGCCTCGCCGGATCGGCGAACACCTTCAGCGCGCAGCGCGGCCCGCTCGCCGGCGTCAACTTCGTCACCGCGCACGACGGGTTCACGCTGCGCGACCTGGTGAGCTACGACGTCAAGCACAACCTCGGCAACGGCGAGCAGAACCGCGACGGCGCCGACACCAACCGCTCGTTCAATCACGGTGCGGAGGGTCCGACCGACGACGCGGGCATCCTCGCGACGCGCCGGAAGGCGATGCGCAACCTCCTCGGCACGCTCCTGCTGTCGGCAGGCGTCCCGATGCTCACGGCCGGCGACGAGTTCGCGCGGTCGCAGCGCGGCAACAACAACGCCTACTGCCACGACACGCCGCTGACCTGGCTGTCGTGGCAGCACGCGCCGTGGCAGCGCGATCTGTACGCGCACGTACGTCACCTGCTGCGGCTGCGCCGCGACAACCCGGCGCTGCGCCCCATCCGCTTCGCACGCCTGGGCGAGCACACGCCCTCGGCATCCGTCATGGAGTGGTACGACGAGAACGGCGAGACCATGTCGATCGAGCGCTGGACGGATCCCGCGCATCGAACGCTCCAGTACGTCGCAGCGTCGACGCCGGAGGTGGAGGACTTCAACCGCATCCTCCTCATGGTCCACGGCAACGAGCGGCCCACCGAGGTCACGCTGCCCGAGGTGGAGGACGTCACACGGTTCGTCTCGCTGTGGTCGAGCGAGGACGAGACGCCGAACACCGACGGCCCGGCCCTGCACCCGGGCGAGGTCGTACCGCTCGCCGGCACCTCGATGCGTCTGTTCCGCGCCGAATGAGTCGGCGCCGCCCGTCACGTCGCTGTCGCCCCGCGCGGCGCCGCGATAGGTTCGACACGTGGTGACGACGACGCGCTCGACGCGCTCCCGCCCCTGGCGCAGCGCCTCAGCCATCCCTGTCCGAGCGGCCCGACCCTGGCAGCCCGAACGCGACACGGCCGCGCCCCGCGTGCCGCTCGCGAGGCCCGCGCCGAGCGTCCCGTGGGGCCGCTACCGCCCCAAGGCCTTCGCGGGCGAGGTCGTGCCCTTCCGCGTCACGGCCTTCCGGGAGGGGCACGATCGCATCGGCGTGCAGGTACGGCTGTTCTCACCGTCGGGCGACGAGTCGCTGCACCGCCTCGCCCCGCTCGATGACGGCTACGACCGGTGGGAGGCCCGCGTCGCCCTCCTCGAGCAGGGCGTGTGGCGCTTCCGCTTCGAGTCGTTCGCCGACGACTTCGTCACGTGGGAGCACGCGGCTTCCCTGAAGATCCCCGCGGGGGTGGATGCCGCCCTCATGCGCGAGCTCGGGGCTATCCTGTTCGATCGGGCCGGTGCCGAGAAGTCCCGGCCGGCCGCGCAGCGTCGCACCCTCGCCGAGGCGGCGCGAAGGCTGCGGGACTCCGCCCTCGGCGACGTCGAGGCGCTCGCGACCGTCGAGGACCCCGCGATCGCCGAGTACTTCCGCGAGCGGCCGCTCATGTCGCTCGTCACGCTCGGCGACGACCTCGACCTGCTGGTCGAGCGGGAACGCGCCGGCGTCGGCGCCTGGTACGAGTTCTTCCCGCGGTCCGAGGGTGCGAAGCGCCTGCGGGACGGCACCATCAAGAGCGGCACGTTCCGGACGGCCATGAAGCGCCTGCCGGGCGTCGCGGCGATGGGCTTCGACGTGCTGTACCTGCCGCCGATCCACCCGATCGGCACCGAGAACCGCAAGGGGCGCAACAACACGCTCGACCCGCAGCCGGGCGACCCCGGCTCGCCGTGGGCGATCGGTTCCGCCGCGGGCGGGCACGACACCGTGCACCCGGATCTGGGCACCCTGGCGGATTTCCGCGCCTTCGTCCGCGCCGCCCGAGCCGAGGGCATCGAAGTCGCGCTCGACCTCGCCCTGCAGGCGGCCCCGGATCATCCCTGGGTGACCGCGCATCCGGAGTGGTTCACGACACTCCCCGACGGCTCGATCGCCTACGCCGAGAATCCGCCCAAGAAGTACCAGGACATCTACCCGGTCAACTTCGACGACGATCCCGAGGGGATCCGCGCCGAAGTGCTGCGCGTCGTACGGCACTGGATCGCCCAGGGCGTGAAGGTGTTCCGCGTCGACAACCCGCACACCAAGCCCCTCCAGTTCTGGGAGTGGCTGATCCGCGAGGTCAACGCCGCCGACCCCGACGTCGTGTTCCTCGCCGAGGCGTTCACCCGGCCGGCTCCGCTGCAGTCGCTCGCCGCGGCCGGGTTCCAGCAGAGCTACACGTACTTCACGTGGCGCAACACCAAGGCCGAGCTCGAGGAGTTCCTCTCGGGCCTCGCGCACGACACGGCCGACTTCCTGCGACCGAATCTGTTCGTCAACACCCCCGACATCCTCACCGAGTACCTGCAGTTCGGCGGGCGTCCGGCGTACCGCATCCGCGCCGCGATCGCGGCGACCGCGGCACCCACGTACGGCGTGTACGCCGGCTACGAGCTCTACGAGAACGTCGCGCGCCCGGGCTCGGAAGAGAACATCGACAACGAGAAGTACGAGTACAAGCTGCGCGACTGGGCGGGCGCCGTCGAGCACGGCGATTCGCTCGCCCCGTACCTGACGAAGCTCAACGAGATCCGCCGCGCGCACCCTGCGCTGCGCCAGCTGCGCAACCTCTCGATCCACTGGAGCGACGACGACGCCATCCTCGTGTACGCCAAGCACCTCGACGCCTCGGTGTCGCCGGACGGGCGCGCCGACACCGTGATCGTCGTGGTCAACACCGACCCGCACTCGGTGCGCCAGACCATGGTGCACCTCGACACGCGCGTCTGGGGCGTCGCCCCCGGCGAGCCGTACGAGGTCGAGGACCTCGTCACCGGCGCGCAGTGGACGTGGTCCGATCACAACTACGTGATGCTCGACGCGTTCACCGAGCCGGTGCACATCCTCCACGTGAAGGAGCAGCGGTGACGCCCACCGACCAGGTCCTCGACGCCGTCGCGGCGGGCGCGCACCACGATCCGCACGCCGTGCTCGGCATCCACCCCGGCGACGACGGGGAAGGCGGCTCGTTGTGGACGATCCGCGCGCGGCGACCGCTCGCGCACAGCGTGACGGCAGTGTTCGACGACGGCACCCGGGCTCCGCTCGAGCATGTGCGCGCCGGGATCTGGGAGGGTACCCGCGCGGGCGCGCCGCGTCCGTACCAGGTGGTCACGACGTACCCGCAAGGACCCGACCACGTCGCAGACGACCCGTACCGGCACTCCCCCACGCTGGGCGAGCTCGACCTCCACCTCATCGCCGAAGGGCGCCACGAGGAGCTGTGGCGCGTGCTGGGCGCCCACGTGCGCGAGCACGGCGGGTCGGCGGGGACGGCGTTCGCGGTGTGGGCGCCGAACGCACGCGCGGTGCGCGTCGTGGGCGACTTCAACGACTGGGACGGTCAGGGTCACGCCATGCGCTCCATGGGCGGCAGCGGCGTCTGGGAGCTCTTCGTGCCCGGCGTCGGCGCAGGCTCGACGTACAAGTTCGAGCTGCTGAGCCGACGCGGCGACTGGGTGCTGAAGGCCGACCCGATGGCACGGTTCGCCGAGGTGCCGCCGGCCACGGCATCCGTCGTCGTCGAGTCGTCCTACTCGTGGCAGGACAGGGCGTGGATGGCCGAGCGGGCGCGCTCGACCCCGGTCTCGCGTCCGATGTCGGTGTACGAGCTTCACCTCGGGTCGTGGCGCCAAGGCCTCGGATACCGCGAGGTCGCGGATCCGCTCATCGAGTACGTCACCGCCCAGGGCTTCACGCATGTCGAGTTCCTCCCGCTCGCCGAGCATCCCTTCGGCGGCTCGTGGGGATACCAGGTCACCGGCTACTACGCGCCCACCAGCCGCTTCGGGCACCCCGACGATCTGCGCCACCTCATCGACCGCCTCCATCAGGCCGGCATCGGCGTGATCATGGACTGGGTGCCGGGACACTTCCCCAAGGACGCCTTCGCCCTCGCGCGCTTCGACGGCGAGCCGCTCTACGAGCACGGGGATCCCCGGCGCGGCGAGCACCGCGACTGGGGGACGTACATCTTCGACTACGGTCGCCGCGAGGTGCGCAACTTCCTCGTCGCCAACGCGCTGTACTGGTTCGAGGAGTTCCACGTCGACGGCCTGCGCGTGGACGCCGTCGCCTCGATGCTCTACCTCGACTACTCGCGCGAGGACGGCGAGTGGGTGCCGAACGTCCATGGCGGACGCGAGAACCTCGAGGCCATCCACTTCCTGCAGGAGGTCAACGCGACCGCGTACAAGCGCTACCCCGGCATCGCGATGATCGCCGAGGAGTCCACCAGCTTCCCCGGCGTCACCGCCCCCACGAACCAGGCGGGCCTCGGCTTCGGGTTCAAGTGGAACATGGGGTGGATGAACGACTCGCTGCAGTACATCAAGCGCGACCCGCTGTACCGCTCCCACCACGAGGGCGAGCTGTCGTTCTCGTTCGTCTACGCCTTCAGCGAGAACTACGTGCTGCCGATCAGCCACGACGAGGTCGTGCACGGCAAGGGCAGCCTCTTCTCACGGATGCCGGGCGATCACTGGCAGAAGCTCGCCAACATGCGGGCGTTCCTCGCGTACATGTGGGGGCACCCGGGCAAGCAGCTGCTGTTCATGGGCCAGGAGTTCGGCCAGCTCTCGGAGTGGTCCGAAGCCCGCTCGCTGGAGTGGTGGCTGCTCGACCAGCCGGCCCACGCGCAGCTCCACGGCTTCGTCGCATCGCTCAACCGGGCCTACCGCGACCACTCGGCGCTGTGGGCGCGCGACAGCGACGGCGGCGCCTTCACGCGCCTGGGCGCACCGGGGTGGAACCCCAATGTGGTCGCCTTCGCCCGGCGGGACTGGCACGGCAACTCCGTCGTCGTGGCCGCCAACTTCTCGGGATCGCCGATCACCGCCTACGAACTGGACCTGCCCGAACGCGGCGTGTGGCACGAGATCCTCAACACCGACGCCCGTGAGTTCGGCGGATCGGGAGTGGGCAACATGGGCGTCGTCCACGCCGGCGACGGCGGTCGCGCGTCGCTGATCCTGCCGCCGCTGGGCGTGCTGTGGCTGCGTCACGACCCGGAGGCCCACATCCCGTCGCCCACGCGGGGCTGAGCGGGGCGCCCAGCGTCGGTCTCGCGATGCGCGTCGCCCGGACGCGCGTCAGAACAGCAGGGACGCCAGGCGGCCTCGCGCCGCGATCACGCGCGGGTCGGTGTCGCCCACGAGCGCGAACAGGTCGAGCAGGCGCTCGCGCACCGGCGCGCGCTCCTCGGCGGGGAGCTGGGCGAACAGGTCGAGCAGGCGACCGAAGGCGTCTTCGACGTGACCGCCGGCGAGATCCAGGTCGGCCACGGCGAACTGCGCGTCGACGTCGGTGGGAGCCGCCGCGGCGGCGGCGCGAGCAGCCTGCAGGTCGAGGCCCTGCACGCGGTCGAGCAGGCGCACCTGGCCGAGGCCGGCGCGCGCCTCGGCGTCGCGGGGGTTCTCGGCGAGAGCCTTCTCGTACGCCGCGATCGCACGCGGGTAGTCGCCGGACTCGATCGCCTCGAAGGCCTCGGCATGAAGCGGAGGAAGCGGGGGTTCGGCGGGCGCCTCTTCGGGCTCCGGCTCGCCGTCGACGGTCGCCGAGCCGGTCACGCCGTTCTGCGCCGCCAGCTGCAGCAGCTGCGCGAACACCTCGCGCACCTGCTGCTCGGGGACGGCGCCGGTGAACAGCGGCACCGGCTGGCCGCCGACGAGGGCGACGACCATCGGGATCGACTGCGCGCGGAACGCCTGCGAGAGCTGGGGGTTGGCGTCGACATCCACCTTCGCCAGCACGAGGCGTCCGCCCAGTTCCGTCACCACGCGCTCCAGCACGGGGCTGAGCTGCTTGCACGGGGCGCACCACTCGGCCCACAGGTCGATCACCACGGGAACCGTGCGCGACAGCTCGAGCACCTGCGCGAACGTCTCGTCGGTGACGTCCATCACCAGGGACGGCACGGCGACGCCGGAACCGGTACCGGCGGCATCCGTTCCCGCCGGCGGGTCGGCCGGGCGGTTGCGCAGCGTGGACAGATCCACCGCGCCACGCAGGGCGGCGCCGAGGGTCGGATCGCTCACTTGATCACCTTCGCGTCGAGGATGTCGGAGGAGTACGCCAGGAGCCGGATCTTCTCATCCGATCCCGGGCCGGGCACGTAGAAGAACACCTGGTCGCTGAACGTGGTCACGAACCCGGTGGCCGACTGCTCCGCCCCGGACAGCGTCTTGACGGTCGGGCTCTTGTCGAGCTTGATGACGGCGTCGGGGTTCGTCGGCTTGACGGTGTCGAGCTCGTGGATGTTGACGGCCACGATCGCACCACTCTCGACGGTCGCCAGGGCGAACGGCGACTGCGCACCGGGGGTCGCCGAGAACTCGAGGCTTCCGGTCGACGCGGCCGTGGTGTTGAAGTCGTCGAGGCGTCGCTGCCGGTCGGCGATGATGCTCACCCGCAGCTGGTCGCTCTCGGCATCGAACAGGTTGTGGAACTCGCTGTCCTCACCCTTGTTGATGACGTCCGCGTAAGCCGCGGCGACCTGGTCGGGGGGCAAGAGGAGGAACGGCGAGTCCGGCTCGACCTGAGGCGCCCCGATGTACCAGGGCGCGAGCGCCGGAAGCGACGTGGACGCCTCGAGGCTCCCGATGTACGACAGCCGGTAGTCCGACCAGGCGTCCTGCTGGGTCATCACCATGATGCTCGAGGTCTTCGACTCGTCGTCGTCGGCGACCGCGATGACCGATCGGGGCCAGCCGTCGCGCGCCTCGGGCAGGATGATCTCGAGCGGCTTGGCGACGATGGGCGCCGGCACCTGGTAGTCGGCGATCGCGGAACGCAGCTTGTAGTTCGTGTCGCGGGCTGCCAGCGCGGCACCCTCCAGGCGCGTCTCGGCCAGATCGCCGTCGAGGGCGGCGTCCGCATCGGCGACGGTGTCGGCGATGCGCGAGAGGATGCGCTCGGCCTGCGCCTTCGTCACCGCAGGCGCGTGCTGGCCTTCGGGTGCGATGACCGTCTCGGTCGGCGTCGGGGTCGGCGTGGGCGCGAGCTGCGGCCAGGCATCCGCCGAGCAGCCTGCGAACAGCAGAGCGGAGACGGCGACGGCGGGGATCACGGCGAACGCCCGGCGACCGGTCACCGAACGGCGGGTGGGCGGGCTGGAGCTGATGACGCCCTTGTCGGGGTCGTCGATCGCAATGTCGATGGGCTCGGTCACGGGCACCGGCAGACCCTTGCGCCGCGGCCCGCGCGAGCGCCGGGCGTGTCGGATGCCGAGGATGTACAGGAGCACGCCGACGGCCATCAGGATGCCGCCGCCGACGACCAGCGGACCGGCCCACGGTGTCGACGTCTGCAGCGGCCAGGTCACGCTGACCGTGGCGGGCGCGGGGGCCGTCCCGTCAGCGGCGATCAGCACGCTCATCTCGTCGGGAAGCTGGAGCGGCGCGATGAGGATGTCGCTCTGCCGGTACTCGTCGAGCCACAGGTCGGAGCCCATGGGGCTGCGGCCGGGCTCGGCGCCGGCCTCGGGGTCGGCATCCGTCGATCCCTCGGCGGGGGCAGGACTCGCCTCGGACGTCTCCGCGTCGTCGGCGGGCTCGACGACCTCGGGCTCGACGAGGTCCGTCTCGACCGTGCCCTCGCCGTCCACGGTGACATGGTTGTACTCGGAGTCCGAGAGCCAGGCCTGCATGTCGGCGGTACGGCCGTACGACGCGAAGATCTCACCCTCGCCCTGCGCGCGCAGGGTCTGAGTGCCGGGGAGCTGGTTGAGCACCGCGCCGTCGATGAGGAGGAACGGGGCCTCGTCTTCGACCGAGATCGCGGTGGTCTCGGTCCTGGGTCCCTGGAAGACCGTGCGCTGAGCCAGGCCCGCACCGATCATCACGGTGGCGAGCACGAATGCCGCCACGGCCCACACGAAACGCACGAAGTTCACCTTTCCCGGGACGCGCAGGCAGCGCGCACCCTTCGATTCGACATTTCAGACTAGCGAACACGACCTGAAAGGGGCCCGGGAGGCACCATTCCCCGGGCTGAACGCCGACCACCACTATTCTGACGGAGCACGCACACGTCGGCGGTGGGCCGACAGGAGAGGGATGCCGTGAAGCTGCACAATCCGTTCCGGACGGCTCTACTGGCAACCCTCGGGGTCGGGCTGGGCCTGCTGCTGATCGGGAGCATCCAGAATCTGCAGACGATCCTGCTCTACGTCGGCACGGCGCTCTTCCTGTCGCTGGGCCTGGACCCGATCGTGGCGTGGCTCGAGCGCCGCAAGCTCCCTCGCTGGGCCGCGGTGCTGGTGACGATCCTCGCCGTGCTGGCGGCGTTCGCCGGCATCGTGCTGATGATCGTGCCGATCATCGTGCAGCAGATCGGGCAGCTCGTCTCGGCCATCCAGGAGCTTTACGACGACGGGACGTTCGACGACCCGGTCGGCGACATCCAGTCCTGGCTGCACTCGGTCTTCCCCGCCCTCGACATCGACCAGGCATGGACATACATCGAGGACTGGTACAACACGCTGGACGTGGGTGAGATCGGCGGCGAGATCGGCGGCAGCATCATCGCGATCATCGGCGCGATCGTCGCGGGATTCGCGGGCGCCTTCATCGTGCTGATCCTGACGATCTACTTCACCGCCTCGACGCCGAGCCTCAAGCGGGCCGTGTACCAGCTCGTGCCCGCTTCCAAGCGCGCCCGGTTCATGGACCTCGGCGAGCAGATCACCGACTCCGTCGGCTACTACGTCATCGGGCAGGTGACCCTCGGCGTCATCAACGGCGTGCTCAGCGCGATCTTCCTCTCGATCATCGACGCGCCGTTCCCCGCCGTGCTCGCCGTCATCGCGTTCTTCTTCTCGCTCATCCCCCTCGTGGGCACGCTCACCGGCTCGACGATCATCGTGCTGACCTGCCTCATCCCGGGGCTCGGCTCCCCCACCACCGCGCTCATCGCGGCGATCTACTACCTGATCTACATGCAGATCGAGGCGTACATCATCTCGCCGCGCATCATGGGGCGCGCGGTCTCGGTGCCCGGTGCGGTCGTGGTGATCGCGGCCCTCGCGGGCGGCTCGCTGCTGGGGCTGCTCGGGGCGCTGGTGGCCATCCCGGTGGCTGCGAGCATCCTGATCATCTACCGGCAGGTCGTCATCCCGCGGCAGAACGAGAGATGATCACGCCTCCGCCGGGACCGGCCCGTCCCATTCTGTCGCCAGCGGCAGCGCGTCGGGGTTGACCGCCGCGACGATCTCGGTGAGCACTCGGCGGGTCTGGTTCTCGCCCACCCACAGGTGCTTGCCACCCTCGACCGGGACGAGCACGGCTTCCGGCACGCTTGCGAAGCGCTCGACGGCGGCGTCCGGCCGCAGATAGTCGTCGAACTCCGGCACGATCACCACGAGTCGGCGCGGATCCCCCGCCCAGGCCGCGACCTCCGCGTCCGTGGCGCGGTGAAGCGGCGGCGACAGCAGCACGGCGCCCTCGATCGCGTGGTCACGCCCGTACTTCAGGGCCAGCTCGGTGCCGAACGACCAGCCGACGAGCCACGGACGCGGCAGTCCGCGCTCGCGCACGAGGTCCATCGCGGCCGCGACGTCGAACGCCTCCGCCCGACCGCCGTCGAACGTGCCCTCGCTCGTGCCCCGCGGCGAGGAGGTGCCACGGGTGTTGAACCGCAGCACCGCCAGGTCTGCCAGCGCCGGCAGGCGTCCGGCCGCCTTGCGGAAGATGTGCGAGTCCATGAAGCCGCCCGCCGTGGGAAGCGGATGCAGCGTCACCAGCGTCGCCACCGGGTCTGCCGTCTCGGGCATCGCCAATTCGCCCACGAGGGTCAGCCCGTCGAGCGTCGACAGCTCGACGTCCTCCCGGCGTGCCGGCAGCAGCATCGGTCCGCGGATCTCCATGTCAGGCCACCTTCCAGCAATGAGAATGCCAATGCCGGCGAGCGGCCAGGTCGGCGGCATCGCCGAGTACGCCGTCCGCTCGCCACGCGACGAGGTGCGCCACCCCGACCTCGATCGGGTTGCCGCAGCCCGGACAGATGTAGCTCTTCACCGCCTGCGCCGCCGACACCGGCTGCACCGTCCAGGCCACGCCCCGGCGCACCTCGGTGCGCTTCCAGCCCGCCAGCAGGCGCTCGAAGGAGTCGTCACCGCGCGGTTCCGGGCGGCGGCGGTTCGACCGCGGCATCGCTCAATACCAGCCGACCCGCTGCGAGTGGTCCCAGGCCCCGCACGGCGAGCCGTAGCGACCGCCGATGTAGCCGAGGCCCCACGAGATCTGCGTCGCCGGGTTGGTCTCCCAGTCGGCGCCCGCCGTGGCCATCTTGGTTCCCGGGAGCGCCTGCGGAATGCCGTACGCACCGCTGGAGGCGTTGTAGGCGTTCACCCGCCAGCCGGACTCCTTGTTCCACAGCGCGACGAGGCACGCGAACTGATCGTCGCCCCAACCGCGCGCCAGCACCATGTCGTAGGCGATCGCCTGCGCCGTGCCGGGGTCGGGCGTGACGAACGGAGGCCGCCAGCCCCCGCCGGTCGACGTCGCCGCCTTGGGCTCCGCCGTCGGAGTGGGCTTCGGCTTGACATAGACCGAGTAGCTGTCGCGGCCGAGATCGTCGGCCTCGACCGGGCCGGCCTCGGAGTCGCCGGTGATCGACTGCACATCGCCGAGCGAGCTGGCGTAGAGCGAAACCGCCACCGGCTCCTCGGCGCTCGCCTGCGTCATCGCGAGACCCGCCGGGCCGATGTACGCCGCGGCGAAGCCCACCGCCGCGAAGGCGGCGAAGACGCCCATCACGCTGCGACGCCGCGACCAGCGCGGTGCCTGCGGCGCCGGGCGCACCGACGCGGTGGCAGGAACTGCCGGTCGAGTCGACACTGCCTGGCGGCGCGAACGCCGTGTCGGGGTCAGTTCGGTTCCGGAAGTCACAGTGTCCCGATTCTAGCCATGCCCTCGTGCCGGTGCCATCCGGGCGCCGCCGGCGCGCGTCACTTCACGGCCAGCATGATCTCCACGACGGCATCGAGCACGGCATCCACCTGCATCTCGTGGTAGCCCCCGCGCTGCATGCGGAACGCCACCGCGCGCACCTGCTCGACGGTCAGCGCATCGCCCGTCTCGAGGTAGCGCGAGACCTTGTCGGACACCAGGTCCACCTCGTCGATCCGGTAGCCGTACCGCAGCGGCGACACCCGGTCGAAGCGCCGCTTGCGCGGCCGCGAGAGCCGGTCGAGCACCTCCTGCGCGGATTCGCGGGTATGCCCGACCCACGCGTGGACGCCTGCCTGCGCCACGGCGGACGTGCGCTCGCGCGCCGCGAAGGCGTCCTCGATGCGACCGAGCGCGGCATCGACCGAAGCGATCGAGTACCCGTGCTTGACGAGGGGGAACGCGGCCATGCGGATGTCGGCCGAGGTCATCGCCGGATCGCCGTCCTCGAACGCGGCCCTGGCGCGGGCGAGCAGGTCGTCGACGGCAGCCTTGTCGTATCCCCGCTCACGCCCGCGCGTCTCGGGGAAGGACGCGCGAGGTGCGGCTTCGGATGCCGTCATGATGCCACCAGGGGGGTGAAGAGGTAGTAGAGGGCCAGCGCGGCGACCGCCGAGGGCAGGATCGAGTCGAGCCGGTCCAGCACGCCGCCGTGACCGGGCAGCCAGGAGCTCATGTCCTTGATTCCCAGGTCGCGCTTGATCATCGATTCTCCCAGATCGCCGGCGGTGGCCGTGGCGAGGATCGCCGCCCCCAGGACCGCACCCATCCACCAGTCGAGCCCGAGCATGAACAGGCCGACGAGCACACCCGCGACGACCGCCGCGACGGCGGCGCCGGCGAAGCCCTCCCAGGTCTTCTTCGGGCTGATGCGAGGCGCCATCGGGTGGCGACCGAAGCTGATCCCCGCGACGTATGCCCCCGTGTCGACCGCGACCGCGACGATGATGAACGCGAGCACCCACCATTCGCCGCCGTCGCGACTGAGCAGCACGACGCACAGGCTGGCGAGGAACACCACGTAGAGCTGGATGAACGCGGAGATCAGCACGTCGCCGAGCACGAGCCCGTAGGTGCGGCCGTCGCCCGACGCCATCTGCGCCACCAGGCGCCACACCACGACGAGAGCCAGGGCCACGAAGAGGACGACCCACAGCATCCACGCGTCCAGGAAGTAGGCCGACACCAGCACGACCGCGCCCGCGACGAGCTGCGGCGCGACGTCGACGCGGCGCCCGGCGGCCGTGAGCGCGCGGGAGAACTCGAAGACCGCGAGGAGCACGGCGGCGAGGGCGAACACCAGGAACGCCCACTTCACGAAGATGAGGGAGCCCACCAGCACGGCACCGATCGCGAGACCGATCACGGTGGCGAGGATCAGGTCGCGTCCGGTGCGCGCCTTGATGCGCTCGTTCGCCTCATCGAACTCGGCGCGCGCCTGCGCCACCTGATTCTCGAACTCGCTGCGTGCGGCGCGCAGATGCGACTGGAACGCCGGCGAGGGGTCGACGGGCTCCGCGTCGCGACGGTGGGCGCCGCGACGCGACGGTGGGGTGTCGCTGCCCTCGCCGTCGAGCCCCGGTTCGCCGGACGCGTCGTCGGTCATCACGCGACCTCAGACCTCGAGGAGCTCTGCCTCTTTGCGCTTGAGTGCGTCGTCGATGGCATCGACGTGTGCACGCGTGAGCGCATCCAGCTCCTTCTCGGCACGCGACAGCTCGTCGTCGCCGACCTCGCCCTTGAGCGCGTCGATGTCGTCCTTCGACTTGCGACGGATGCCGCGCACGTGCACTTTCGAGTCCTCGGCCTTGGACCGCACGAGCTTGACGTACTCCTTGCGACGTTCCTCGGTGAGCTCGGGCATCGTCACGCGGACGATGCTCCCGTCGTTCGTGGGGTTCGCCCCGAGGTTCGGGAGGTCGCGGATCGCCTGCTCGATCGCCTTCAGCGCGGACTTGTCGTACGGCGTGACGATGAGGGTGCGCGCCTCGGGGTTGTTGATCGACGCGAGCTGCGCGAGCGGCGTCGGCGTGCCGTAGTAGTCGACGAGGATCTTCTGGAACAGCTGCGGGTTCGCGCGCCCGGTGCGCACGGTCGCGAAGTCCTCCTTCGCAGCCTCTACGGCGCGGTCCATGCGCGCTCCGGCATCGGCCAAGACGTCCGCGATCACAGTGTCTCCTTCGCGTAGATGGGGCGTGGCAAGTCTACTGGGGGCGATGCCCTCAGGCCGTGACGAGCGTGCCGATGGATTCGCCGAGGAGCGCCCTGGTCACATTGCCCGCCGGCTCCATGCCGAACACCCGCATGTCCATCTTGTTGTCCATGCAGAGGCTGAAGGCGGTCGAGTCGACGACCTTCAGCCCGCGCTGCAGCGCGTCGAGGTACGTGATGCGGTCGATACGGGTCGCCGAGGCATCCGTCTTCGGATCCGCGGTGTAGACGCCGTCGACGCCGTTCTTGGCGACCAGGACCTCCTGCGCGTCGATCTCGAGCGCCCGCTGGGCGGCGACGGTGTCGGTCGAGAAGTACGGCAGGCCCGCGCCCGCGCCGAAGATGACGACGCGGCCCTTCTCCATGTGGCGCTCCGCGCGGCGCGGGATGTACGGCTCGGCGACCTGGGTCATCGAGATCGCGGACTGCACGCGCGTGGCCGCGCCGGCCTGCTCGAGGAAGTCCTGCAGCGCGAGGGCGTTCATGACCGTGCCGAGCATGCCCATGTAGTCGGCGCGCCCGCGGTCCATGCCGCGCTGGCTCAATTCGGCGCCGCGGAAGAAGTTCCCGCCGCCGACCACCACCGCGATCTCGACCCGGTCTACCGCGGCCGCGATCTCGCGCGCGATCTGGCCGACCACGTCGGGGTTCACCCCGAGCTGTCCTCCGCCGAACGCCTCGCCCGACAGCTTCAGGAGGACGCGGCGGCGTCCGGTGTTCTCATTGATCACGACGATCCTCTCGTTGACGACAAACTACCGAAGGGCATGAGAAAAGGCCCGCACCATGAGCGGTGCGGGCCTTCTCGGCCTGTCAGGCGCCGACCTTGAAGCGGGCGAAGCCCGTCAGCGTCAGACCGGCGTCCGCGGCGACCTTGGCCACCGACAGCTTGTTGTCCTTCGCGTAGTCCTGGTCCAGGAGCGCGACCTGCTTGAAGAACGCGTTGACGCGGCCCTCGACGATCTTCGGGAGCGCGGCTTCCGGCTTGCCCTCGTTGCGCGAGATCTCGGTGACGATCTCGCGCTCCTTGTCGACCTCGGCCTCGGGGACCTCGTCGCGGGAGAGGTACGTCGGGTTGGCGAACGAGATGTGCTGCGCGAGGCTGCGGGCGGTCTCGGCGTCGTCACCCGTGTAGGCCAGCACCACGCCGACCTGCGGGGGCAGGTCCTTGCTGGTCTTGTGCAGGTAGATCTCGAACTTGTCGCCCGAGAGGGTGCGCACGCGACGCAGCTCGACCTTCTCGCCGATGATCGCGGCCTCGTCCGAGATGAGCTCGGCGACGGTCTGCCCGGCCTCGCCCGACGGGGCGGCCAGGGCGGCCTCCGCCGAGTCGGCGCCCGCCGCAGCGGCGGCGTCGAGCACCTTGCCGGCGAGGGCGATGAACCGCTCGTTCTTGGCGACGAAGTCGGTCTCGGTGTTCAGCTCGATGATCGTGACCGCGCCGTTGTGCTCCTTGGCGGCGACCAGGCCCTCGCTCGTGGAGCGGTCGGCGCGCTTGGCGTTGCCCTTCGCGCCCTTCAGGCGCAGGATCTCGACGGCCTTCTCGAGGTCGCCGTCGGCCTCCTCGAGCGCCTTCTTGGTGTCGACCATGCCCGTGCCGAGCTGCTCGCGCAGCGCCTTGATGTCGGCGATCGTGAAGTTTGCCATGGGTGGCGGCTCCTTGATTGTGATGAATTCCGGGATGCCTCGGCGGGGCCGCGTCGCGACCCCGCCGAGGCGTTGCTGTGGAGGAGACCCGTTACTTGTCGGCGTCCGACGCCTCGGCGGCGTCGGCGACGGCCTCGGCGTCGACGGCGGAAGCCTCGGCCTCGGCCTCGGCGACGGCCTCGGCGGTCGTGCCGGCGGCGTCGGCGACGGCCTCGTCGTGAGCGGCGGCGCCGGCGGCGTCGGCCTCGGTCACGGTCGCGGCCTCGGAGACGGCGGCGTCACCGGTGACGGCAGCGCCCTGCTCGAGCAGCTCGCGCTCCCAGTCGGCCAGGGGCTCGGCGTCGGCCGCCTCGTCGGTCGGCTGGTGACGCTGGATGAGGCCCTCGGCGGCGGCGTCGGCGATGATGCGGGTGAGCAGGCTCACCGAGCGGATCGCGTCGTCGTTGCCGGGGATCGGGTACTGGAACTCGTCGGGGTCGGCGTTGGTGTCGAGGATGCCGATCACCGGGATGCCGAGCTTCGAGGCCTCGTCGATCGCGAGGTGCTCGCGCTTGGCGTCGACCACCCAGATCGCCGACGGCGTCTTCTGGAGGTTGCGGATGCCGCCGAGCGACTTGTGGAGCTTGTCGAGCTCGCGCTTCTTCAGCAGGAGCTCCTTCTTGGTGAAGCCGCTCGCCGCCGGGTCGTCGAAGTTGAGCTCCTCGAGCTCCTTCATGCGCGCGAGGCGCTTGGACACCGTCTGGAAGTTGGTGAGGAGGCCACCGAGCCAGCGCTGGTTGACGTAGGGCTGGCCCACGCGCGTCGCCTGCTCGGCGATGACTTCCTGGGCCTGCTTCTTGGTGCCGACGAAGAGCACGGTGCCGCCGTGGGCGACCGTCTCCTTGACGAACTCGTACGCCTTGTCGATGTACGTCAGCGACTGCTGCAGGTCGATGATGTGGATGCCGCTGCGCTCGGTGAGGATGAAGCGCTTGACTTTCGGGTTCCACCGGCGGGTCTGGTGTCCGAAGTGGACGCCGCTGTCGAGCAGCTGGCGAATGGTGACGACGGCCATGGCCGTTCTCCTGTTCCGGCGCGTTCGCGCCTGTTCCGGTTGTTCGGCCGGCGGGTTGCCGGCGAGCCTGGTGCCCGGCGCACGCCCGCCCCTCGCTCGTGACGGACGAGAGGACCGATGGGAGTGGATGCCGCGCTGCAACTGCAGCGCTCTGGGCACGCGGAGTCACCCCGACGAGCGGAGTGCAGGCTCCAGTGTACCAGCCGCGCCTCCTCCCCCGCGCGATGTGGCGCCCGCTTGTCCACCGATGCGACCGTCTCGCCGCCGCGGGGACGCCGGGGCGCGGCAGGCTCGGACGATGACACATGCTCGTCCGGCACGACGAGGTCGCCGAGCCCGGGCGGTCGCCCTCGGTGCGGTGCTCGCGGCATCCGTCCTCCTCCTCGCCGGCGCGGCGCACGCGAGCGCGGCGACGGCTTCCACGGCGCCGCCGGACCTCGCCGCCGCGGGCTGGATATGGCCGGTGCGCGAGTTCCGCATCGATCGCCCGTTCGTGGCGCCCGCGCACGACTACGGGCCCGGGCACCGCGGCATCGACGTCCGTCCTCTCGCCTCGCCCGAGGTGCGCGCCCCGGCGTCGGGGGTCGTGGCCTTCGCGGGGCAGGTCGCGGGGCGCGGCATCCTGACGATCGATCACGGCGGCGGGCTCGTGACCACGCTCGAGCCGATCGCGTCGGAGCTCGTCGCCGGCACGCCCGTCGACCGCGGTGCCACGGTCGGGTCGGTTGCTCTCGGAGGGCATGCGGAGCCGGGCGTGCTGCACTTCGGGGTGCGCCTGGACGGCCGGTACATCAACCCGATGCTGCTCCTGGGCGGGGTGCCGCGGGCCGTGCTGCTGCCCTGCTGCTGACGCGCGTCACGCGCGGGGATGCGCCAGGCGGTAGGCGGCCGCCAGCCGCTCGCTCGACACGTGCGTGTAGATCTGCGTCGTGCCGAGGCTCGCGTGGCCCAGGATCTCCTGCACGGCGCGCAGGTCGGCGCCGCCGTCGAGGAGGTGCGTCGCGGCGGAGTGCCGCAGCGCGTGCGGCCCGGCCGCGCCGCCGAGCTCCGGGCCGAGTTCGCGTGCCACCAGGTCGTACACGGCGCGGGTGCCGAGGCGCGCCCCGCGCACTCCCAGGAACACCGCGCGCCCCGGACTCCGGCCCTCGCCCCGCGCGGCCAGCACAGGACGCCCGCGCACCAGGTAGGCGTCGATGGACCGCAGCGCGGGACCGCCGAAGGGCACCACGCGCTCCTTCGCACCCTTGCCGACCACCCGGGCGGTGCGCCGGTCGCGGTCCAGATCGTCGAGGTCGAGGCCGCACAGCTCCGACACGCGGACCGCGGCGCCGTACAGCAGCTCGAGGATGGCGTGGTCGCGCAGCGCCACCGGGTCACCGTCGGCGGCGGCGTGCTCGAGCCGCGCGAGCACCGCGCCCAGCGTGTCGGCGGTGGCCACCTGCGGCAGCGTGCGTCCGCGCTTGGGCGCGACCAGACGCAGGCTCGGGTCGGCCGTGACGCGTCCGCTCTCGAGCGCCCACGCGAAGAAGCCGCGCACCGCCGCCGTGCGGCGGGCGATCGTCGCCCGGCTGTCGCCGCGCTGCACGGCCTGCCACAGCCAATCGCGCAGGTGCTCGAGGTCGACGTCGGCGAGCCCGGTCCCCTCGCACGCCCGGGCGAGGCTCGCGAGGTCGGACCGGTATGCCCGCACCGTCGCCGGCGACAGGCGCCTGACCTCGGCCAGGTGCTGCGCGTACGCGCCCGCCGCGTCGTCGATCCTCACCGCTCCAGCATGCGCCGGAACGGGCGCGGCGAGCACACGACGCTCCGGGGCGGGCGGACGTCGTGCCGGCTCCTCCCCAGCCCCGGGAACCTGCGCGTCCCGATCGGAGTTTGCACGGATGCCGCCCCCGGCGCTCCGCGACGTGCCTCATCCGCCCGACGATGCCGTCATGGCAGACAAGGACGAACTGGGTCGCGCCGGCGAGGAACGGGCGGCGCGCTACCTCGAGCGCCTCGGGTTCACGGTGCTCGACCGCAACTGGCGCTGTCGCGCGGGCGAGATCGATCTGGTCGTCGCCGACGCGCGCTCGGTGGTGGTCGTCGAGGTCAAGACGCGCCGCGACGAGGGTTTCGGGCATCCGTTCGAGGCGATCGACGCGCGCAAGCGCGCGCGACTGTGGCGGTTGGCGGTGGCATGGGCCGCCGAGCACCGCGACCGCGTGCAGGGCCGGCGCCTGCGCATCGACGCGATCGGCCTGACCGGGCGAGATCCCGGCACCGCCCGGCTCGAGCACCTCGTCGACGTGGAGGTGCCGTGAGCGTCGCCCGCACGTGGTCGGTCGCGCTCGTGGGAGCCGAGGGCGAATGCGTCGAGATCGAGGCCGACCTGTCGAACCAGACGCCGGAGTTCCGCATCATCGGGCTCCCCGACAAGGCCCTCGCCGAGGCCGTGCAGCGCGTGCACAACGCGTGCGCCAACAGCTCCACGCCGCTCCCCCGCCGGCGGCTCACGGTGAACCTGTCCCCGGCAAGCCTCCCGAAGCAGGGCTCCGGCTTCGACGTCGGCATCGCGATCGCGTCGCTCGCCACCGAGGTGGGGATGGATGCCGCCTCCGTCGCGCGGACGGTCCACCTGGGTGAACTGGGGCTCGATGGCCGCCTGCGACCGGTTCCGGGGGTGCTTCCCGCCGTGGTGGCGGCGCGGCGCGCCGGTCACCGCCGCACCGTCGTCCCGCACGCGAACGGACCCGAGGCGGCACTCGTCGAGGGCGTGGAGGTGCTGGCGGCGGTGAACCTCGCCCAGGTGGTCGCCTGGCACGGCGGGGTCGTCGAAGTGCCGGACGAGGCACCCGTCGCGCTGGCGGACGAGGAGGCGGCTCCTCCCGAGGCGCTGGACCTCGTGGACGTGATCGGACAGCGGGAGGCCGTCGAGGCGCTCATCGTCGCCGCGGCAGGCGGCCACCACCTGATGATGTGCGGTCCGCCCGGAGCGGGGAAGACGATGCTGGCCCGCCGGCTGCCCGGGATCCTCCCCGCGCTGGACGACCAGGCGGCGCTGGCGAGCGCCTCGATCCGCAGCCTTGCGGGCGCGCGCGTCGTCGAGCTCTCGCGCACGCCGCCGTTCGAGGCCCCGCATCACAGCGCGAGCGTCGCGGCCCTCGTGGGCGGCGGCTCGCGCGTACTGCGCCCGGGCGCCATCGCGCGGGCGAGCGAGGGCGTTCTGTTCCTCGACGAGGCCGGCGAGTTCCCGGCGAGCGCGCTGGACGCACTGCGACAGCCGCTCGAGACGGGATCCATCACGATCCACCGGGCGGGCGCCAGAGCCGAGTATCCGGCCCGCTTCCAGCTCGTGCTCGCGACCAACCCGTGTCCGTGCGGCGACTACGGCATCCGCGGCGGAACGTGCACGTGCCCGCCGGCGGCGATCCGCCGATACCTGGGTCGGCTGTCGGGACCGCTGCTGGATCGCATGGACATCGAGCTCACCCTGTCGCGCGTCTCGGTGGCGCAGCGCGACTCCGGTCCCGCCACCACCACCGCTGCGGCTCGCCACCGCGTGGCCGAAGCCCGCGCTCGCGCGTCCAGGCGGCTCCACGACACGCCGTGGGCCCGGAACGCCGAGGTGCCGGGCACCTGGCTGCGCGAGGGACCGGCGGCACCGTCGCCGGTGGTGCGGCGACCGCTCGATGCCGCGCTCCACCGTGGCGCGCTGACGCTGCGCGGCTACGACCGGGTGCTTCGCGTCAAGAAGAGGGGGCTAGAACGTATCTCATAGCCGCACGTAGTCGCACGATGGGCAGTACCAGCGCGCGTGCGGGCCGCGGCCTTCCACCTCGAGCGAAACGAGGCAGCGCGGGCATTTCGGCGTCGCGTCGTCGAGCACATCGTCTTCCACGCTTCGAGCGTGCCACAACGTGAGACGCCGCCCCGCGGATTGTCCACAGGGCGGCGTCTCGCTGCGCTCATCTCAGGAAGAGCACCGATCCGGCGACCGCGGCCCGTGGAAGCGTGTACGTACCGGGGAAGCTCACGCGCGCGGCGACGCTGATCGACGAGCCCGCGGTGAGCCCGTCGAGCACGACAGCACCGGGGGCGGACGCGCCGCCGTACTTCTGCCCGTCGATGCTTGCCCATTGGTTATAGAAGCTCGCCCCGCCCGAGGGCGTCACGATCGCCGCGACGTTCATCAACGCCCAGCCGCCGGCGGCATCATTGGACCGCAGCGTCGCTGACGCTGTGACGTCGACGATCGCGCGTGTGTACCCCTCTGGCACCACGACGGAAACGGTCGCGAAGTCGCCCGCGACTGACGTGATTGCGGGTGCCGTGTCGAGCCGGTAGATCGAGACGGGGCTCACCGCGTTGGCGACGAGCGCTTGCAGTTTCGCGACCGTCGACGCCAGGCTCTCGCCTGAAGGCGCCTCGAGAATGCGGAGTCGACGGAAGATGTCGTCGAGATCGTCGATCAGTTCGCCGATCTCGCTCGGGATGGCGCCGACTCGTGAGCTACGCATCGCGCACCTCGCGCCATCCGCTCGTGCGTCGCGCCAGGGACGCGGCCTGTCGCTCCGACGCGCTCATTTCGGCCTCGTCACGCTCCTCGTCTGCCGCAGCGCGCGCTCGGCGTCGCTTGTCCGCTCGGATGATTGATCCGGCCTGTCGGCTCGAGTGCGCCGACGCGTCCGACCGCATCGACCGCCGTTCGAGCTCCGCCTCGATCTCGGCCGCGCGGTCTTCATCTCGTGTACTCATGGTTGGCTATTTCCCTTCTTCGGTGGTTGTCGCGGGGGTCGGTCGCTTCTTGCCGTGGGCGACGAGCCACACGGCGGCGGCGGCGCGGTCGGCGCCGAGCATGTAGCCGTGCTCGTACAGGTCGCATCCGTCGACGTCACAGTCGGGATAGACGGCGTCATGGCTCGCGGCGCCCTCTCTGCAGCGACCACACACCATCGGCCCGGTCTTCGCCGCGCGCTCCTCGCTGCTCGCGCGCTTGAGGGCTGAGATGGCCGTCAAGACGACATGAGTTCGACGGGCGGCGATCTCCTTCTCGCACACGACGCAGAGGAAGGGCGCGTGCGCGTACGGGTTCGTCTTCATCGGGTCGCCTCCTTGCGCTGCCTCTCGGCGCGGTATGCGGCCATGAGCTCGTCGACTTCGCGCTCTTCGTCCGGCGTCCAGGCGCGCTCGAGCTCGATCAGCTCGACGATGCGGGCGCGAAGGGCGCCCATGTCGCTCAGGAGCTCGATGCGTCGCCAGGCGGCGACCCGTTCGCGGACGGCCGACCGCGCCGGCCACAGCGCGTCGAGGTGCTCCGCGCAAGCCCGCCACCATTCGACGTCGCTCCCGAAGTCATCGCGGCGAGGGTGGTTCTCGCTCATGGCTTCATCCCTTCTTCGATTCGGCGGTCAAGTTCGCCGAGCTTGTGGTCGATCTCCGCGCAGCGACGGTCGATCTCGTCGCAACGTCGGACGGCTTCGGCATACTGGCTGGTGGTCACTTCGGTGCCTTTCCGCCGCCGGCTCTTCTGGTTCGCCCCTCGGAGCCGGCGGCATTCTTCGTCTATCTCTCGTCGTCGTCGTAGATGGGTGCGCGCATCGTGCCGTCGGGCATTCGCACGGCGACAACGCCGTACCGCGGCCCGCTGCGCCTCTTACGTCGCCTCGGCGGCTCGTCGGGCGCCGCCGGCGCTTCCGGGGCGGGAACGGGCGCCGTGGCGCGGCGCGTCGCACGTTCTGCGGCGGCCCCTGCGGCCCGCTGCGCCTCGGCTTCCGCTCGCTTCGCGCTCTCGCGCTTCCACGTCTTGGCCCGCTTCGCGTTGTCCTTCTCGCAGACGGTGACGACCGCGTAGAGGCCCGGGAGCTCAGACTGCTTCGGCATCTGCGCGTTTGGGTTGTAGCCTCTGCGCTCCTCCGCGAGGTAGGCGTCTGCCCACGCCTTCCGCTCGAGCACCGGCATCACGCGCCACGCCGCCTCGGCCTTCGCCAGGCGTCGCAGGAACTTCTCGCGGTGACGCTCGCTCTCCGCGACTTGCTCCGGTGTCTTCGGCGGCATCCGCCGCCGCATCTCGTCGAGTTCTTCGCGCACCGGGTCGTAGACCGGGCCGTCGTCGATCTGTCGCCTGACCCTAGGCATCGTCGCCACCTTTGAAGTTCAGCCCTAGAAGCCGCGCCCGCTGCGCCTCGACGCTCGCGAGGAAGCGATACAAGCCGGTCCGCTCGCCCTGCGACTCGGTCATCGCCAGGTCGACGTGCGCCTTCCGCACGAGCGCGTCGAGCCGGTCTTCGACCTCGACGCGGAGTTGGTCGGCTTCGGCCTCGCCGAGCCGCGCGTACGCGACGCGCGCAAGCTCCTCGGCCTCGATCTGCGAGACGCCGAGCCGATGCGCGATGTCGCCCCACGACAGCCCCTCGCGACGCATCACGACGGCGCGCAGCGCCCGCTCGACCGCGCGGTCGGCCTCGACCTCGGCGGCGACGGTCGCCCGTTCGAGCTCGGCGGCCTTCTTCTTACCGCCCATCGTCGCCGCCGTCCGTGTCATCGTCGTCGTCGTCGAGGTCCGGTGACGCTTCGACCTCGGCATCGAACTTCTCCCGCTTCGCCGCTTCGGCTTCGGCGGCCTTGAGGTCGCCCAGGATCCGTGTCGCGTATGCGATGGCTTTTGAGAGGTTGGTGCGGGCGATTGCGACATAGACGCCCGGCACGCCACCCTCGCCGAAGTCATCGGCCATCTCGCGACGCGCCTTCTGCGGCTTCGGCGTGAACTCGCCGCCTGCCTTCGTCTCGGCGAGAGCGGCGAGGATCGCGAGGGAGTTCGTCACCTGAGTCTCTGCGCGCTTCGCCGTCTGCGACGCGCTGGCGAGTGCAAGGATGCTCGCGTCTGCGGCGCCCTTCGCCTCGGCGGCGAGTGCCGGCACGTGGTGCTCCACGGCCGCGAGATACGACAGGCGGCGGCTGCGGAGCTTGCCGTTCGCGGCCTCCCACTCGAGGTCGAGCTCTTCGAGATGCTCCTCGGCCTCCCTCACCTTCTTGCGCAGCTTCTTCGTGTCGACCGTCTTCCCGGCGCGGCCCGCTTCCTTTGCAGCGACCTTCGCTTCGTGCGCGAGACGCCGCGGGTCGTCCTGCGCGGCGGTGCGCTCGCGGTTGATCGCCTTGAACTCGGCGTGCGCTTCGATAAGTTCCTGGCCTGCCGCGGCGATCGCCTTGACCTCGGTCGTCTCCGGGTCGATGACGTGCACGCGGTTGTGTCCGTTGCCGTCGGACCATGTCAGTTCGTTCGTAATCACTTCTTCGTCTCCTTCGTGTTGGTGATGGTGGTGGGGGTGGGTGCCGCGATCGACGAGACATCGATCCCGTCGGCGAGCGTGTAGCGCCATGTCGTCGTCTCTTTGAGCGCGAGGCCGACCGTGGCGACCTCTTCGTCGACCGTCAGGAGGCCGAGAAGGTGGAGCGCCTGCAGTTGCCGATCGACAGTGCTGCGCGGCTTCTGCACGCGCTTGACGACATCGCGGAGCGGTGTCCACGGATTCATGGCAACGTCTTCGAGAATTTCGAGACGCAGCGGCGGCATGGAGTCGCGTGCGACGCGGATCGCCAGGGCGAGCGCCGCTTCGCGGGAGAGTCCGATAGCGACACCGCCGCGGAAGACCTGCGCGAGTTGCTTCGCGAAGCGAGTCGGCATCTCGGGCGCGTGGGAGTCGACGACGTTCCCGCGATAGTCGACGTCGACGGCCGTTCGCGCGAGCGTCACGAGATCAGCCGCCGCAAGGATGCGCGCCGTCTCCTCGCCGTTCGGACCGTCGGCGGCCAGGTTCGCGCCGGCGAGGACGCCCGCCGCGGCGGCGGCGAGCTCGGTCCGCATCGCCTCTTCGCTGCCGGTGTTTCCGATCGCCTTCCAGCCCGCGGCGATGCGCCCTGTCGTCGAGTCCATGCGGACGACGACGAATCGATCACCGAAGGCCGAGATCGTGTCGGCGTGCGCTCGGTCCCACGCGGTCGTTACGGCGCCGATGATGACGAGGCGCCCGGCCCATTCGATCGAGCGACCTCCATCGGTGCCGACGCTGCGCGTCCACGAGCCGTCATGCACCTCACGCAGCGCCGCGAGAACCTCGGTTCGAGCTTCGCGACTCATCGAGAGGACCGACGTCACGTCCTTGAGCACCATGACGCCGCGGGTGCCGATCTCGTGGAGAAGGCCGCCGGTCGCGTTGGCCGAGCGCTCGCCCTTCGACGTGCCGGACAGGAGAGCGCCGGCCGATGCGATCTGCGACACGACGCGAGCGCCGGCACCGGCGAGCGACTGCACGGTCTCCGTCTTCGCGTTGCCACTGCCCGAGATGAGCAGGAGCCACGCCGGATCGCCGTCCATCCGCTCGATGACGGCGGCGGCGAGAACGGCGTTCAGCGCGCCGAGGTCGTAGTCGACGCCGAGCCACCCACGGAACGCCTCGTGACAGGCGGTCAGGCTAATCGGCGTGATAGACGCCTTGCGCCGGTCCGCGCGCTCGCGGATACGGCGGCGGGCGGCTTTCGAGAGCTTGAACGTCACCGGGGGAAGGCCGAGGCGCCGGATCGAGCCGGCGAGCGCGAGATCCCAGTCGCGAGGACGGTCGGGGTGGTCGCCGACGTAGCGCTCGCGCGTCTCGTCGAGAAGGCGGCCGATACCGCGTTCGCCGCGGATGCCGTAGCCGACGAGCTTCGTAACCGTCTCGAGCATCGGCTCGTGTGCGGCGCCGGCGGGGAACTTCACGGAGCGGATCTCGCGCCGGATGCTCTTCCGCGGCTTGCCGTCGCTGAGTCGAGACCGGAAGGTCCCCTCATCGGCGCCGGGTGCTCGGTCGCTGCGTGGCGACCGGGCCGTCTCGCTCGACACGAGCCAGTCGGGAGCGGGTGCGAGCTCGTCGAGGGATACGGGCGGGTGGTCGTAGAGAACGGCGTACGACTCGCCGGTGCGGCGGTCGATGCCGCTGCCCTTGTCGAAGAGGTCTGCTACGCCGTTCGGCATGTCAACGCCCGCGGGCGCGGCGTAGAACGCGTGCGTGCCGTTGTTCTGCGTGCGCTGTTGCCAAGTCGTCGGCAGCGAGTACCCGAGCCGGTCGAGCGCCGCGAGGCCGTCCTTGTCGCCCTTCACGTCGAAGTCTGCGATCGCGAGGCCCGACGGTCCGGCGACCACCGCGGCGAGCGCGGCGGGATGCTTCTTCCACCACGCGCGGATCTGTGCGGGATCGGTCGTCGCATCCTTGAGGCCGTGCTTCGTGAGCGGACGCTTATCGGCGCTGCACGGGATGACATGCCAGCCGAGATCCGCGGCGGCGAGTGCGTGATCGAGGGCGCTCATGCGCTGCCGCCGCTCGTGCGACGCATAGCGTCGGCGATCGTCTCGGCCAGCGCGGCGCGGTAAAGGATGATCGCTTGGCGCCGGCGCGCTTCTCGGTGCGGCCACTCGCGATCGGGGAAGCGACGATCGGTCTCTTCCAACCACGGCTCGAGCTCCTCAGCGGAGGGCTCGGGTAGGTGCTTCTTCGTCGGCGGGAGCCCTGCGGCGGCACGGCGCTCATTCTCGCGGCGCCAGCGCTCCTCGGCAGCGGCACGGCCGCGCGCGCTGCGCGCCTCTGGCGACATGCCCGCGGCGGCGCGAAGACCGCCGAGAGAGGACGCGGAGCGGTTCGGCTGGCGGTCGCTCACGACGCACCGCCGAAGATCGCGGCGAGCTCGGCGACGAGCGCCGGGCGCAGCGGGGGAGCGGAATCGACGACGCGCGAGATGACTACGCGCTCATCGACGGAGAGAGGCGGAACGGGTGCGGCAGAAGCCGGGGTATCGAGCATGACGGCAAGTCCTCAAGTAGAGGTCTTGGTCGATTTGGCTCGATACCACGGCTTCTTCGAGAGGCCGCCGCGCTTCTAACGCTCTGCCGGCACCTTCGCCCGACGGTTCCTTACGGCCTGTCGGATCAGGGGAGGGTTGCCATCCCGGTACTCCTTGAGAGGCAATCTAGCACGCGGCTTAGCATTTAGCAAGCACTAAACCGGTGCTGATCTGCGCTTTTCACCTAGTGGTCGAGAGAGGCTAACCAGATTTGTCAGAAGGGGTGCAAGGTCCGCTCGACGCTTCTTCGTGGGGGTAGGGGGGTACTGACATTTCTGGTGAAGATCGGGGACGCTATTTCGACTCGCGAGGCTCGCTAAGGGCGTTACGGCGTTCACTTCTTCGTGGGGGTAGGGGGTACTGACATTTCTGGTGAAGATCTAGAGCCTTAGATCGCCGAGCGGCTCGACTTAGCAATGACGGCGCAGCGCGCCGGGGCGAGAGGGGAAAGAGAGAGCCGCCCGCCGATACGACTGTCGCAGCCACCGCCGCCGGCCACGATCAGCGCAGCGCGCCGCGTCTTATCAGCGGAGTTACGCCCCGCTAATGCACGCGAGCCGCTGCGCTCGACACGAGGCATAGCTCACGGGATGAGGAGAAGGCTCGCGATCGCCGCGAGCGCGACGCCGAGCCCAATGAGGACGAGCTCTCCCGCTCTCCACCACGCGTCGCCGCGCAGTCGGCGACGCACCTCATCGGCGTCGTTGTTGCGGTCGAACCAGTCGAAAGTACCGGCGTCGCCCTTTTCGCGGTTGTACCGCATGAAGGCGCGGATCACGGCGACGAATGGGCCAGCGACGGCGAAGAGCGCCCCGAGCACGAACAGAAGTCGCGCCAGATCGTTAGTCGTCACGCGTCGAGACTAAGGCTCAGAGCCAGGTCAGCGCGAGAGTCGCCTCGGTGTGCGCGAGCCGTCCCGCCGCGTCGCGAGGCGCTCGCGAGCCCTTACCCGGTGACCGCATCTCGACGGCGAGGAGCTTCCGCACGATGGCGCGCTGTCGGTCGATGTCGAGCGCGGCCCACGCCTCGGCGACCGCCGCCCACCGCGCGTCGTAGGCGTCGCCGGCCGCCTCTGCCTCGGCCACGAGGTCGCCGAACACGTCGACCCGCCCCGCGTCGCTGAGCGCCGCCTCGAGCCCCCCGATCCGCTCCCGTACGTCGCGCAGTGTCGCGGCTGCCTTGTCGACGGTCGTCAGCCCGCGCCCGACGAGGCTGAGCACGCTCTCTTCGGCTTGCTGCGCTTCGAGGAGCTCGGCGCGCAGCTTGCCGACGTCAGGCGCGTCGTCGCGGCGCAGGAGCGCGGCGGCGTCCGGTTGTGAGAGGCGTTCGAGCACGACGTGCGTGATGAAGTGGTCGGCGTCGTCGCGTTTGCGGCTGAGGTGCGCCGACTCACTACAGCGATACGACCGAATGTCGCGGATGACGCCCGCTTTCATGGCGCCGCCGCAGATCCCGCACGTCGCGATGCCCGACAGGAGCGACCGCGGCGCGGCTCCGGGCGATGAGCGTCGCACGGGGTCGGCGAGGAGGTCGCGCGCCGCCGCCCATGTCTCGGGCGCGACCAGCGGTTCCCACGAGCCGACGGGGAGGTCGCCGAGGCCGAGATTGTGCGTCGTCATGACGTCGGTCGCGGATCGCGGGGGAGCGACGAGTCCCGCGTTGCGCGGGTTCGCGAGCACGGCGCGCACGCTGTACGCCTCCCACTCGTGCCCGACGGTCGTCGTCAGGCCTTCGGCGTTCCATGCTCGCGCGATCGACCGCAGAGTCGCCCCGGCGAGAAGCATCGCGTATCCGCGGCGTACGGCGGATGCCTCGGGCTCCTTCGGCTCGTGGCCGTAGTCGGGCCATTCGCGGCCGTCCGCCCCGACCCGCTTCGGCCAGTCCGCCGACGCGCCCGCCTTGAGTCGCGTGTACCCGAACGCGCGCCGGCCTCCCGCGGGCAAGCCGCCTTCGCGTCGGTGCGCGTTCGCCCGCCTTTGCCGCTCGCTCTTGCGCTGAACCTCGAACCGAGCGAGCCCCGCGGCCAGGGTCGCCCTGAACTCGCCGTCAGCGGTCGTGAGGTCGAGCTCGCCGTCGACGGTCGCGATCCGTGCGCCGACGTCGAGGAGCGTCACGAGGTCGCGGATGCCGCGGAGGATGCGGTCTTGATCCACGGCGACGACGACATCGACGCGTCCGGCCTTCGTGTCCTCGATCATGCGATGCCACGCCGTGCCGACCCCGCGCGGCTTGGAGGCGCTGACGTCGTTGTCGACGTACTCCTCGACGATCGTCCATCCTCGCCGCTCGACCTCGGCGCGGCATCGCGCCCGCTGTCGATCGATGCCTTCCTGACGGTGGTCGCGGTCGAGCGACTGGCGGAGGTAGAGCGCTGCGCGGGTCATTCCATAAGTATGTTCCAAAGCTATGCAATAGGTGGCGTGGTCGCTGGCCGACCTCGAGGGGTGCACCCAATTGGGCGTCGAGCACATCGGCCGCGCCCTGTACCTGAAGAAGGGAATCGCCCTGTGACCGCGATCGATCTGTCGCCGAAAGCCGCCCGGAGCGGGCTCGGGCCACTGGCGCCTCCCTCGGGAGATGACGCGATCGTGGAGCGGTTCGCGACGGTCGTCTGGTCGCACCTCATCGAGCCCGGGGACTCCGTCGCGGGGAGGATGATCGCCACGCTCGGGGCCGCCGAGGGCCTCCGCGCCTTCCTGGAGGACCGGCGGCCCGCCGACCTCACGCCCAAGGAGTTCGCAGACGCCCGCAAGCGCTGGACGCCGCGCGTCTCGGCCCAGGCGATCGGCGACGCCCTGCGTGTCGCCCGCGCGCGGGGCGTGTCGCTCGTCACCCGCGCCGATCCCGCCTGGCCGGCACAGGTGGACGACCTCGGGCCCCATGCCCCGGTGTGCCTCTGGGTGCGGGGTCGTCCCTCCGCGCTGCAGGAGCTGCGGCCGTCGGTGGCGATCGTCGGTGCCCGCGCGGCGACCCGCTACGGCGATCACGTCGCGATGGAACTCGCCGCGGATCTGGCCGGAGGGGGCACGCCGGTCGTCTCGGGCGGTGCGTACGGCATCGACGGCGCGGCCCATCGCGCGGCGCTGACCGTCGGCGGCCTGACGGTCGCGCTGCTGGCAGGCGGCGCCGATCGTGCCTACCCGGCCGGGCACACGCAGCTGATCGACGACATCGCGCAGCACGGCGCCGTCGTGAGCGAGGTGCCGTGCGGGTCGGCCCCCACGAAGTGGCGGTTCCTCCAGCGCAACCGGCTCATCGCGGCCATGACCGACGCCACTGTCGTGGTCGAAGCCGGATGGCGCAGCGGATCGCTCAACACCGCCGGCCACGCCGCCGCGCTCTCGCGCGGGCTCGGGGCGGTGCCCGGTCCGGTCACCTCGGCCGCGTCGGCCGGAAGCCATCGCCTCCTGCGCGAGTGCGGCGCGGAGTGCATCACGAGCGCCCAGGATGTGCGCGAACTCCTCGGCGTGACGGTCTCCTCGGGCGCGTCGGCCGACAACGCGCCCGCGACGGACGATGCCACACGCGTGCGGGACGCCCTCAGCACCCGCGCGTGGCGGATTCCGGCCGACGTCGCACGCCGCGCGGGCATGGCTCTCGACGAG
This sequence comes from Microbacterium cremeum, assembly GCF_015277855.1. Classification (NCBI taxonomy): domain Bacteria; kingdom Bacillati; phylum Actinomycetota; class Actinomycetes; order Micrococcales; family Microbacteriaceae; genus Microbacterium; species Microbacterium cremeum. The sequence continues at coordinate 1,693,089 of NZ_CP063812.1, read as the reverse complement.
GTCGAGGCGATCCTCGGTCTGCTCCGTCTGGAGGGCGCCGTGGAACGCGCCGACGGAGAGTGGAGACTCACGAGGTCCCCGGCGTGAGGGGCTCGTGCCCGCCTCCCGCCGACGCGGTGCCGACGGCACCGCCGAGCGCCTCAGGTGTCGAGCGAGAGCTCTTCGGGGAGATGGAAATCGCGGCGTGAGAGCTCTTCGACGTTGACGTCCTTGAAGGTCAGCACGCGCACGGCCTTGACGAAGCGGTCGGCTCGGTAGATGTCCCACACCCAGACGTCGGACATCGAGATCTCGAAGTAAAAGTCGTGCTCGGTGTCGCGGCGCACGACGTTCACCTCGTTGGCGAGGTAGAACCGGCGCTCGGTCTCGATCACGTACTGGAACTGCGAGACGACGTCTCGGTACTCGCGGTACAGAGCGAGCTCGAGCTCACGGTCGTAGTCTTCGAACACGTCGTCGTCCATGGTGGTTCCATCCTACGGGCGCGGGCGGATGCCGAGACCAGGGCGTGGTCCGGCCCGGCGCCGCCTCAGAACAGCGTCGGAGCGTCGGCGATCGACCACGAAGCGCGGTGATGCCTGCTGATGCCGTGCTCGCGGATCGCCTCGCGGTGGTCCGGGCTGGCGTACCCCTTGTTGCGTGCCCAGTTGTAGGCGGGCAGCTCGTCGTGGAGCTCGGTCATCAGCCGGTCGCGCGCGACCTTCGCGATGACGGATGCCGCCGAGGCCGACGCGCAGTCGCGATCGGCCTTGATGATCGGCCGCACGTGCAGGCCCCACCCTCCGGCGGGAGTGATGTAGTCGTGGTTGCCGTCGAGGATGACGATCGCGTCCTCCGGCACGACGCCGTGCGCTCGCAGATCGGCCAGCGCGCGCAGCGACGCCAGGCCCAGCGCCCGGATGATGCCGACCTCGTCGATCTCGGCCGAGCTCGCCCAGCCGACGGCGCTCGCGGCCACCCACGCGGCCGCGCGTGACGCGACGTCGGCGCGCTTGGGCTCGGGGACGAGCTTGGAGTCGCGCAGCCCCGCGGGGACGCGCTTGCGCGATCGCGGCGCGTCGATCACGGCGGCGCCGACGGCCACCGGGCCGGCGAGGGCTCCTCGCCCCACCTCGTCGCACGCGATGACGAGCGCGTGCTCGCGCAGGAGTCGACGCTCGAGCGTGAGCTTCGGCTCCGCGACGGTCATCGCGACGCGTCCTGCGGCTCGGGCGACGGGACGCTGCCGAAGACGTCGTGGTGGAAGTCGAGCATCCCGAAGCGGTCGAGGGGCCACGTCACGAGGAACGCGCGGCCGACGACGTTGTCGAGCGGGACGAATCCCTTGCCCGGCTGGTCGGTGTTGTACCGCGAGTCCTTCGAGCGGTAGCGGTTGTCGCCGAGCACCCAGAGGCTCCCGTCGGGAACGACGACGTCGAAAGGGTCGCCGGATGCCGCGGCATCCGTCGACGGGACCTCGATGTAGTCGCTCTCGTCGACGGGAACGTCGTTGACGGTGATCTGGCCGGCGGCGTTGCAGCAGACGACGTGGTCGCCGGGCAGCCCGATGATCCTCTTGACCAGGTGGTCGTCGCTGTCGGGGGCCGCCAGGCCCACGAGCGAGAGCACCCATTCCCCCGCTTCCACGATGGGCGGGCGCGGGGGCGCGGGGTTCGGCGGGAGCCAGCCGCCCGGGTCCTGGAACACGACGATGTCGCCGCGCTCGTAGCCTCCGAAGCGGGGCGTGATCTCGTCGACGAGGATGCGGTCGTTGATGAGGAGCGTGTCCTCCATCGAGCCCGACGGGATGTAGAACGAGCGCACCAGGAACGTCTTGACGAGGAACGACACGACCACCGCGATGAGGATGATGACGACGACGTCGCGCAGGAACACGACCCATCCCCGCTTGCGGGGCTGGATGGCGGCCGCGCCCCCGGACCGGGGAGTGGGCGCCGACTCGGCGGGGGCCGACTTCTCGGTCGTCATGCGGGATCCTTCACAGGCCCTCCGGCGGTCGGCGAGCCTGCCTTCAAGGGTCGCACATTCCGGGCCGCCACGAGAACGACGAAGCCCCGGACCATCGGGTCCGGGGCTTCGGTGGTGCAGGCGTGCGCGAGCGCGTCAGTTGTCGCGCTTCTCCTTGATCTTGGCCTTCTTGCCACGGAGGTTGCGCAGGTAGTAGAGCTTGGCGCGGCGCACGTCACCGCGCGTGACGACCTCGATGTGGTCGATCACCGGGGAGTGCACCGGGAAGGTGCGCTCGACGCCGACCTGGAAGCTGATCTTGCGGACCGTGAAGGTCTCGCGCACACCGTCGCCGGAGCGGCCCAGGACGACGCCCTGGAAGACCTGGATGCGCGAGCGGTTTCCTTCGGTGATGTTGACGTGCACCTTGACGGTGTCACCGGGACCGAAGTCGGGGATGTCGGAGCGGAGCGAAGCCGCGTCGACGGCGTCGAGGATCTGCATGATCGTCTCTCTCTGCGGCCGCCACAGGTCGACCGCGGGAATGGATTCTGAAGGATGGTGTGCCGAAGGCCTCCGGCGTGACGCCGTACAGCTGGTTCCCCTGAGGCAGAACCGGTCAGGGCACAAATGTCCATTCTGCCATGGATGGCGCACCCGGCCAAAACGGGTCAGCTCGCGGGCGGCACCTGCTTCTCGGTGACCACGATGACCTCCGGGTCGGCGGCCTGGCGCTGCTCGGTCGGCGGCGGGATGTACGCGAAACCGTCGGTGGACTGCAGGAGGAAGCGGGACGGACGCGCCTCGCTCCACAGCTGCCACAGCGCGAGCCAGAACAGGCCCACGCCGGCGAGGATCGCGAGCACCATGACCGGCGCCCACCACGCCTCGGCGAAGAAGCCCAGCGAGATCACCAGCAGGTGCCACACCGTGAAGCCCAGCACGTCCCACCACGACACCGCGCGGTGCGCCCGCACGGTGCCGCGGGCGCGCACCAGCAGGGTCAGCAGCAACTGCCAGAGGAACACCCCGGGGATCGCGAGGAAGAGCACCCACAGGAACGCCCAGCCGCCGGCGTTGAAGACCGCCCAGCCGACGAGGAGCCACAGGGGCAGGACGAACGCGGCCGGGATGAGCCAGCCGAAGAACGCGCGACGCAGCCACATGCCTCCGATGCTACGCCGTGCCGGCCGCGCGCGGACCGGTTCGAGGTGCGGCGCGGAGCATGTTCACAGCCGCGTGGCGGATGGTCCGACAGAATGGATCCGGACGAGAGGATTTCCTTCACATGATCGAGCTGCGCACCCCTGCCGAGATCGACGCGATGAGGCCTGCCGGGCGATTCGTGGCCGAGACGCTCGCGACGCTGCGCGACGAGACCAAGGTGGGCACGAACCTCCTCGCGATCGACCGCCGCGCACACGATCTCATCCGCCGCGCCGGTGCCGAGTCCTGCTACATCGACTATCACCCGTCGTTCGGTGCGCGCCCGTTCGGCAAGGTGCTGTGCACGTCGGTCAACGATGCGGTGCTGCACGGCCTGCCCTTCGACTATGCGCTCCGCGACGGCGACCTCGTCTCGCTCGACTTCGCGGTCTCGGTCGACGGCTGGGTGGCGGACTCCGCGCTCTCGTTCGTCGTCGGCACGCCTCGCGACGAGGACCTCGCGCTCATCGAGACCACCGAGCGCGCGCTCGATACCGCGATCGCCGCCGCCACGGTCGGCAATCGCATCGGCGACATCTCGGCCGCGATCGCCGGCGTGGCGCACGGCCGCGGCTACTCCATCAACACCGACTTCGGCGGGCACGGCGTGGGGCGCGTCATGCACGGCGACCCGCACGTGCCCAACGACGGGAAGGCCGGGCGAGGCTATCCGCTGCGTGCCGGACTCGTGGTCGCACTCGAGCCGTGGTTCCTGCAGACGACCGACCAGCTCGTGACCGACCCGGACGGCTGGACCCTGCGTTCGGCCGACGGCTCGCGGGGCGCCCACTCCGAGCACACGGTGGCCGTCACCGAGTCGGGGCCGATCGTGCTCACCGACCGTTCGTGGCTCGGCGTCGACTGACCCGCCGGTCCTAGCCGCGCGCCTCGGCGCGCGGCGCGTGCGCGGGTTCCGCCGACAGCGCGGTCAGCGAGGCCGCCACCGAGTGGTCGAGCTCCTGCGGCACGCGGGGATGCTCGCTCAGCACGAAGAGGGACTTCGCGGCGAGCCTGACGACGTCGCCGGGCTTGACCGGTCCGGTGTCGGCGCGCTCCCCCGCCGTGTCGATGACCACCTCCCAGTCCGGACTCGATTCCACGACCGGGATGTGGAAGTCGATGATGTCGTCGCCGGCGTTGAACAGCACGATGAAGTGGCGGTCGACGATCTGGTCGCCCCGGCGGTCGCGCTCGCGGATGCCGGCGCCGTTGAGGAAGACCCCGATGGCACGCCCGAACCCGGAATCCCAGTCCTCGGGCTGCATGAGTGTGCCGTCCGGCCGCAGCCACGCGATGTCGGGCAGCGGCGTGCCGCTGTCGCGACGGACGGGCCGTCCGTCGAAGAACCGCCGACGGCGGAACGTCGGGTGGCTCCGCCGCAGCCGCGCCAGAGCCGCCGTGAACTCCAGGAGCGGCAGGTCGGCGGCATCCCAGTCGATCCAGGTCGTCTCGTTGTCCTGCGCGTAGCCGTTGTTGTTGCCGTGCTGGGTGCGGCCGAGCTCGTCGCCGTGCAGCAGCATCGGCACCCCCTGCGACAGCAGCAGCGTCGCGAGGAAGTTGCGCTGCTGGCGTGCCCGCAGCGTCAGCACCGCCCGGTCATCGGTCGGCCCTTCGACGCCGAAGTTGTCGGAGCGGTTGTCGTCGGCGCCGTCGCGCCCGTCCTCGCCGTTGGCCTCGTTGTGCTTGTCGTTGTACGACACCAGGTCGCGCAGCGTGAACCCGTCGTGGGCGGTGACGAAGTTGACGGATGCCACGGGCCGGCGCCCGGAGTGCTCGTAGAGGTCGGCCGACCCGGTGAGCCGGGACGCGAACTCGCCGAGGGCCTGCGGCTCGCCGCGCCAGAAGTCGCGCACGGTGTCGCGGTACTTCCCGTTCCACTCCGTCCACTGCGGCGGGAAGTTGCCCACCTGGTAGCCCCCGGGACCCACGTCCCACGGCTCGGCGATGAGCTTGACCTGCGAGACCACCGGATCCTGCTGGACGAGCTCGAAGAAGGCCGACAGGCGGTCGACGTCGTAGAACTCGCGCGCCAGCGCGGCCGCGAGGTCGAACCGGAAGCCGTCCACATGCATCTCGAGCACCCAGTAGCGCAGCGAGTCCATGATCAGCTGCAGGGCGTGCGGATTGCTGACGTTGAGGCTGTTGCCGGTGCCCGTGTAGTCGGTGTAGTACCGCAGGTCGTCGGCCTCGAGCTTGTAGTACGCGGCATTGTCGATCCCGCGCATCGAGAGCGTGGGACCCAGGTGATTGCCCTCCGCGGTGTGGTTGTAGACGACATCGAGGATGACCTCGATCCCGGCGGCGTGCAGCGCCCGCACCATGCCCTTGAACTCCTGCACCTGCTGGCCGCGGTCGCCCGAGGCGGAGTAACGGTTGTGCGGGGCGAAGAACGACACGGTGTTGTAGCCCCAGTAGTTCGACAGCCCCTTCTCCTGCAGGACGGCGTCGTCGACGAACTGGTGCACCGGCATGAGCTCGATCGCGGTCACCCCCAGCTTCGTGAGATGGTCGATGATCGCGGGGTGTGCGAGCGCACTGTAGGTGCCGCGCATCGCGGCGGGGATCGCGGGATGCCGCGCGGTGAGCCCGCGCACGTGGGCTTCGTAGATGAGCGTCTCGGAGTACGGAGTGCGGGGACGGCGGTCGCCCGCCCAGTCGAAGTACGGGTTGACCACGACGCCCTTCATCATGGCCGCCGCCGAATCGTCGTCGTTACGGGAATCCGGGTCGCCGAAGTCGTAGCCGTAGACCGGCTGGCCCCACTGGACCTCCCCTTCGACCGCCTTGGCGTAGGGGTCCAGCAGCAGCTTCGCCGGGTTGAACCGCCGTCCGCTCGCGGGGTCGTACGGTCCGTGCACGCGGTACCCGTAGCGCTGCCCCGGCTGCACGCCGGGCACGTACACGTGCCACACGTACGCATCGACCTCGGCCACCTCGACGCGCGTCTCTGCTCCGCGCTCCCCGAACAGGCACAGCTCCACGCGCTCGGCGCCCTCGCTGAACAGCGCGAAGTTCGTGCCGCTCCCGTCGAACGTCGCCCCGAGCGGATAAGCCGATCCCGGCCACGTGTGCATCGCCGACCCCCATGTGCTTGTGGCATCACCCTAACGGGACGGATGCCGCCGGCTCCGGCATCCGCCCTCACATATGCCGCCGGACCGGTGTGAGCGAAACGTTCGCTCGAGGTAACCGGACGCGATGCGGGGGTGAAACACCGCGCTCGTAGCGTCGCACGCACCGAGAGACCTCTCGTCGATCAGGAGAAGCCATGACGCACCGCGACAGCAGCGAAAGCCGACAGAGCAGTGTCAAGAGCCCGAAACATGGCGCTGACGCCCCCGCAACATCGCCCGCGTACGGTGACGGCATGAGCACCACCCCTGCCCTCGGCACGCATGTCGTGGTCGTGGGCGCGGGAATGGTGGCGCATCGCTTCGTCGAGAGCCTGCTGAGCCGTGCCGGCGACCAGTGGCGCGTGACGCTCATCGGCGAGGAGGACCGGCACCCGTACGACCGGGTCGGTCTCACCGGGTTCTTCGGCGGGGCCTCCCCCGACGACCTGACGCTCGAGCAGAGCGTGCTGGCGGACGACCGCGTGCGGTTCCTGCGCGGCGATGCCGTGTCGCGCATCGACCGGTCGGCTCGGCGCGTCACGACCCGCAGCGGCGTCAGCGTCCCCTACGACCGCCTCGTCCTCGCGACGGGATCGTACGCCGCCCGGCTCGCGGTCGACGGGTTCGGGCTCGAGGGCTGCTTCGTGTACCGCACACTCGACGACGTCGAGAAGCTCCAGGAGTTCGTGCGCCGCCGCGAGGCGGAGCTCGGCCGCCCGCTCACCGGCACCGTGATCGGCGGCGGGCTCCTCGGGCTGGAGGCCGCGGGCGCCCTGCAGGGGCTGGACGTGGACTGCACCGTCGTGCAGTCGTCGGACCGGCTGATGTCGGCGCAGCTGGACCTCCCTGCGGGGAACGCCCTGCGTCGCCTCATCGAATCACGCGGCATCGCGGTCAAGACCCAGACCATCACGACGCGGCTCGATCCCGACCGCACCGGACAGGTGACCGGGCTGGAGTTCCGTGACGGCAGCTACGAGCGCACCGACGTGGTGGTCTTCACCGTCGGGGTGCGGCCCCGCGACGAGCTCGCCCGCAGCGCGGAGCTCGACGTGCACGAGCGCGGCGGCGTGCTGATCGACTCGGGGTGCCAGACCTCCGACCCGCGCATCCTCGCGATCGGCGAGGTGGCCAACTACGACGGGATGTGCGTGGGTCTGGTCGCGCCCGGCTACGCGATGGCGGAGGTCGCCGCGACGCGGCTGCTCGGGGGCGAGGCATCCTTCCCCGGCTACGACCTGTCGACCAAGCTCAAGCTCTCGGGCGTCGACGTCGCGAGCTTCGGCGACGCGTTCGCCGAGACGCCGGGAGCCCTCGACGTCACGTACGCCGACCCGGTCGCGGGCGTCTACAAGAAGCTCGTCCTCTCCGACGACGCCAAGACGCTCCTCGGCGGCATCCTCGTCGGCGACGCGTCGGCATACGGCTCGCTGCGCCCGCTCGTCGGCGGAGCTCTCGGCGGCGACCCGGCCGCCTACCTCATGCCCGAGGGCGGCGTGGCGGCGCCGACCGGCGACCTGCCCGATGAGGCGCTGGTGTGCTCGTGCAACAGCGTCACCGCCGGCAGGATCCGCCACGCCGTGCACGAAGAGGGATGCACCGATGTCGCCGGCATCAAGGCATGCACCAAGGCCGGCGCCGCCTGCGGCTCGTGCGTCACGATGGTCAAGAAGATCGTGGGCACCGAGCTCGCCAAGTCCGGCACTGCCCTCAGCGACGCGCTGTGCGAGCACTTCGGGATGTCGCGCCGGCAGCTCTTCGACGCCGTCCGCGTGTCGGGACTCACCACCTTCAGCGCGGTGATCGAGCGATTCGGCACCGGTCGCGGCTGCGACATCTGCAAGCCCGCGCTCGCGAGCATCCTCTCGACCCTGGTGCGCGGCCACGTGCTCGACGGTGAGAACGCCACGCTGCAGGACACCAACGACCACGTGATGGCGAACCTGCAGAAGGACGGCAGCTACTCCGTCGTGCCGCGCATCCCCGGCGGCGAGATCACGCCCGAGGGGTTGCTCGTGATCGGCCAGGTCGCCAAGGACTTCGGCCTGTACACCAAGATCACCGGCGGCCAGCGCATCGACATGTTCGGCGCCCGCCTCGAGCAGCTGCCCGACATCTGGAAGCGCCTGGTGGACGCCGGCTTCGAGTCGGGTCACGCCTACGGCAAGTCGCTGCGCACGGTGAAGTCGTGCGTGGGGTCGACGTGGTGCCGCTACGGCGTGCAGGATTCCGTCGGCATGGCGGTGCGCCTCGAACTGCGCTATCGAGGACTGCGGTCGCCCCACAAGCTGAAGCTCGGCGTGTCGGGCTGCGCGCGCGAATGCGCCGAGGCCCGCGGCAAGGACGTCGGCGTCATCGCGACCGAGGCGGGGTGGAACATGTACGTCGGCGGCAACGGCGGATTCACGCCGCGGCATGCGGTGCTGCTGGCCGAGGGACTCAGCGACGACGAGCTTCTGACGGCCATCGACCGCTTTCTGATGTACTACATCTTCACGGCCGACCGCCTGCAGCGCACGGCCCCGTGGTTCGAGGACCTCGACGGCGGCATCGACGGCCTCCGCGCGGTGATCTTCGACGACGGTCTCGGCATCTGCGCCGACCTCGACGCCGCGATGGCGGCGCACCTGGACTCGTACGAGGACGAGTGGAAGGCGACCCTCGAGGACCCCGACAAGCTGCGCCGCTTCGCGTCGTTCGTCAACGCCCCGAGCACCCCCGACCCCTCGCTCGCGTACACCGCCGAGCGCGGGCAGCCCCGACCCGCCACCGAGGCCGAGCGCGCCGATTCCGGCGTGCTCATCGCCGGAACCACCCTGGAGGTGCGCCGATGACGATCGCCGACCCGCAGACGACCGAGTACGTCGCCCCCGACGGCTGGGTGCGCGTGTGCGCGCTCGACGACCTCGAGGTCGAGCGCGGACGTGCCGCCCTGCTCGGCGGAACGCAGATCGCGCTCTTCCTGCTCGACACGGGGCGCGTCCACGCGGTCTCCAACTTCGATCCGTACAGCCGCGCGAACGTCATCTCGCGAGGGATCGTCGGGACGAAGCTGGACGCTCCGACGGTGGCGTCGCCCATGTACAAGCAGGTGTTCGACCTGCGCACGGGCGTGTGCCTCGACACGCAGGGCAAGGACCCGATGTCGCTGCACGTGTGGCCTGTGACGGTGGACGACGGCGCAGTGCTCGTGCGATGGGACGGCCGGTCATGAGCGCCGCCGTGACCGGCCGTGTCGACCTCGTGGGCGGCGGGCCCGGGCCCGTCGACCTCATGACGCTGCGCGCATGGCGCCTGCTCATGCGCGCGGACGTCGTGGTGATGGACCGGCTCGGCCCCGACATCCGTCCTCACCTGGCGCCCGATGTCGAGGTCCTCGATGTCGGAAAGCTCCCGGGGCACCACCCGGTGCCGCAGGACGAGATCAACGCGCTGCTGGTCGATCGCGCGCGGAGCGGCAAGCGCGTCGTCCGGCTCAAGGGCGGCGACCCGTTCGTGTTCGGCCGCGGCGGCGAGGAGGTCGTCGCGTGCGTCGCAGCCGGTGTCCCCGTCGAGGTCGTGCCGGGCGTCACCAGCGCCGTCGCCGTGCCGGAGGCTGCCGGCATCCCGGTGACCCACCGCGCCGTCGCGTCGGCCGTCCACATCGTCAACGGACAGTCCGAACTGACGCCGGCCACGCTGGCCGCCCTCGGCGACCCCGACGTGACGACCGTCGTGCTCATGGGCGTCGGGGCGCTGCCGCGCCTGGTCTCGGATGCCCTCCACGCGGGGGTGCCGGCCGATCGCCCCGTGGCGATCGTCGAGCGCGGCCACCACCCCGATCAGCGCACGACGCGCACGACCCTCGGCGCCGTCGTGCTCGAGGCCGGCCGTATCGGCGTGCGCAACCCCGCCGTGATCGTCGTGGGCGACGTCGCCCGCGCGGGCCTGCTCATGCCCGACCTGCTCTCGGCCGACACGTCGATCGGCGGCGCGCTCCGGTGAACGAGCCCTCGCGTCCCGCCCGCACCGCGGATCCGCCTCGCGCGCAGCTCTCGGCGGCGCTCGACGGCTGCACGGTCGTGATCGCGGTCGACCGGCGCTCCCTCGAACTGGCCGCGGCACTCGAGCGCCACGGTGCGCAGGTGCGCCACGCCCCGGCGCTCACGATCGTGCCGCACATCGATGACGACGCCCTCGTCGCCGCGACGCACGAACTCATCGCCCACCCGCCCGAGGTGGTCGTGGCCACGACGGGCGTCGGCTTCCGCGGGTGGATGGAGGCAGCCGACGAGGCAGGGCTCCTCGACGAGCTCCACGCGGCGCTGTCGCGCGCCCAGATCGTCGCCCGCGGACCCAAGGCGCGCGGGGCGATCCAGCAGGCCGGACTCACCGCCGACTGGGTGGCCGAGTCCGAGACCTCGGCCGAGCTCGGCGAGTACCTGCTCGCCGAGGGCCTGGACGGCCGGCGCGTCGCCGTCCAGCACCACGGCTCCGGCGCCGACGGGCTGGACGAGCTGTTCCAGGCGGCCGGCGCGGACGTCGTGAGCCTCACCGTCTACCGCTGGGGGCCGCCGCCGGATCCCGCCGCGGTCTCGCGGTCCGTCCTCGCCACCGCTCAGGGCGAGGTGGATGCCGTGCTGTTCACGTCGGCGCCCGGCGCCGCGGAATGGATCGCCGCCGCCCAGCGCGAGGGTGTGCTGGAGGCGATCGTGGAGCTCTCCGCGCAGGGACGCCTGCTCCTCGCGGCCGTCGGTCCGATCACGGCCGGGCCGCTGCGCGATGCCGGCATCGCCCCTCTCGTCGCCGAACGCGGCCGCCTCGGCTCGCTGGTGCGCGCGGTCGTGACGCACTTCGGCGGCGGGCACGCCGCCTCGCTCCCCACGATCGCCGGGCGCCTCGAGCTGCGCAGCAACGGGATCGTCCTCGACGGACGCCACGTGCCGCTGTCGCGCACCGGCGCCGACCTGCTCGCCGCCCTCTTCGCGGCGGGCGGCGGCGTCGTCTCGCGGCAGCGGCTGCAGGGTGCGCTCCCCCGCTCGGGCGAGAACACCCACGCCGTCGAGATGGCGGTCGCGCGGCTCCGCGAGGCGATCGGCGTGCCGGACCTCATCAAGACGGTCGTCAAGCGCGGGTACCGCCTCAACGTGCTCGACCCGGCGGAGGCGTCCGCGTGACGCGGCGAGCCCGGCTCAGGCCTCCGCGCCGTCGAGGAGATCAGGACGGTGCGCCCGCGTGCGCTCGAGGCTCTGCTCACGCCGCCACGCCGCGATCGCGCCATGGTTGCCGCTGAGGAGCACGGGTGGCACCTCCCGCCCCCGCCACACCGCCGGCTTGGTGTAGCTCGGATACTCGAGCAGACCGAGCTCGTGCGATTCCTCCACGAGGCTCTCGGGGTTGCCGACGACCCCCGGGATCAGACGCGAGACCGCCTCGATGACGGCCATCGCCGCGACCTCACCGCCGTTGAGCACGTAGTCGCCGAGGCTGACGAGGCGCACGCGCCCCCGTTCGGAGTAGTGGTCGACCACGCGCTGGTCGATGCCCTCGTACCGCCCGCACGCGAACACGAGGTGGCTCTCCTCGGCGAGCGCGCGCGCCATGGGTTGCGAGAACAGCTCGCCGGCGGGCGAGGGCACCAGCAGCACGGCGTCGTCGGTGAGCACGGCATCCAGCGCCTCGCCCCACGGCTCCGGCTTCATGACCATCCCGGCCCCGCCGCCGTACGGCGTGTCGTCGACGGTGCGGTGGCGGTCGTGGGTCCAGTCGCGCAGATCGTGCACCCGCACGTCGAGCAGGCCGCGGTCGCGGGCCTTGCCGATCAGCGAGACGCCGAGCACGTCGAAGAACGTCGGGAAGATCGTGACGATGTCGACGCGCATGCGTTCGAGTCTAGGCATCCGTCGTGTTTCCGACGTGTGACGGGGCACCAACGTCACCCGGCGCCGGGCCGTGATGCAGAAGTGATCGAGAAGTAACAGCCCGGGTCGGCGGGCGGAAACACCCGCTTCCTAGCGTGGAGGCACACTCACCCCCGCAGTGCAGGCCCACCCCTGGAGGCGTCATGACCACGACCGTCACTCCGTCCACGACGGATGCCGCAGCTCCACCCCCCACGACCGGCACCGCGCCGGTCACCCTCACCCGCCGGCCCGGCCGCTGGATCGACGGCTGGAACCCCGAGGACACCGCGTTCTGGGCGACCGAGGGCCGCGCCATCGCGCGCCGCAACCTCGGCTGGTCGATCTTCGCCGAGTTCCTGGGCTTCATCATCTGGCAGCTGTGGAGCATCGTCGTCGTGATGCTGCCCGACGCGGGCTTCGCGCTGACGAGCTCGGAGTCGTTCTGGCTCATCTCGCTGCCGAGCCTCGTCGGCGCGACGCTGCGGTTCCCGTACACGTTCATGGTCGCGATCTTCGGCGGCCGCAACTGGACGATCGTCTCGGCCGCGCTGCTGCTGATCCCCGCCGTGCTCCTCGGCGTCGTCGTCTCCAACCCCGAGACGCCGTTCGGCGTGCTTCTGCTGGTCGCGGCACTCGGCGGCGTCGGCGGCGGCAACTTCGCGAGCTCCATGGCCAACATCACGTACTTCTTCCCGCAGAAGGAGAAGGGCTGGGCGCTCGGGCTCAACGCCGCCGGCGGCAACCTCGGCACCTCGGTGGCCCAGTTCGCCGTGCCGATCGTGGTGACCCTCGGCGCCGCCGCGACCATGAACATCTCGCTCGCCGGCTGGATGTGGATCCCGCTCATCCTCGTGGCGATGTGGGGCGCATGGCGCTACATGGACAACCTGTCGTCCGCGAAGGCGGACTTCGCCGGATCGGCCGCGGCGCTTCGCGAACCGCACCTGTGGCTCATGGCCCTGCTGTACATCGGCACCTTCGGCTCGTTCATCGGCTTCGCGAGCGTCTTCCCCAAGCTCATCGCCGACCAGTTCCCGGCCTTCTCGACGCTGCAGGTGGGTCAGACCGCCGTCTCGCTCGCCTTCCTCGGCGCGCTCATCGGCTCGCTCGCCCGTCCCTACGGCGGCAAGCTCGCCGATCGCTTCGGCGGCGCCATCGTCACCGTCGGCGCGTTCGCGGTCATGGCTCTCGGTGCGCTGGGACTCATCTGGACCCTGCCGCTGCAGAGCTTCTGGGTGTTCCTCGGGTGCTTCCTCGTGCTCTTCGCCGCGACCGGCATGGGCAACGGCTCCACCTACCGCATGATCCCCAGCATCTTCGCGGCGCGCGCCCTCGCCCGGGGCATCGAGCCGGGCAGCGCCGACGCCGTCAAGATGCAGCGCAAGGCGGCCGCGGCGCTCGGCATCATCTCGGCGATCGGGGCATACGGCGGGTTCCTCATCCCCCAGGTGCTGAACGCGTCGCAGCTCGCCACCGGCGGTTACACCGCGGCGTTCTACGGCTTCGTCGCCGGGTACGCCGCGCTCCTCCTGGTGACGGTGCTGGTGTACGTCATCCCGCGCGCCTCGCTCGCGAAGCAGCGCATCTGACCCCGCGAAACGAAGAAGCGGATGCCTCGTCTCGAGGCATCCGCTTCTTCGTGCGCCGTGGGGCGGGGGAACAGGTGCGGCGCGGTCGTGCGGGCGCCGTGTCGGCACCGGCCTGGAAAGGGACTGGGCGTCGGGGTCTCAGTACACGTCGCGCGCGTAGCGCCCGTCGGCGGCGAGCCGGTGCTTGTACTCGAGGGCGTCGTCCTCCGACAGTCCGCCGTGCTGCTGTGCGATCGTCACGAGCGTCGCGTCGACGTCCCTGGCCATGCGCGCCGCGTCGCCGCACACGTACACGTGAGCGCCCTCCTCGATCCAGCGCCAGACCTGCGCGCCGTGCTCGATCATGCGGTCCTGCACGTAGATCTTCTGGCGCTGGTCGCGGGAGAACGCGAGATCGAGACGCGTGAGGAACCCGTCCTCCCGCATCTGGAGCAGCTCATCGCGGTAGTAGAAGTCGCTCGCCTCGTGCTGCTCGCCGAAGAAGAGCCAGTTGCGGCCGGTGTGGCCGTCGGCACGACGATCGTGCAGGAACCCGCGGAAGGGCGCGACGCCGGTTCCCGGGCCGATCATGATCATGGGCGCATCGGGCGACGGGGGCGGCCGGAATCCTGGTGTGCGCTGCAGGTAGACCGGGGCGGCATCGCCCAGCCCGCCGGCGAGGAACGTCGAGCAGACCCCGCCGCGCGCGCGGCCCGTCTCGGTCTCGAAGCGCACCACCGACACCGTCAGCTCGACCGTGTCGGGGTCGGTCTTGGGGCTCGACGAGATGGAGTACTGCCGCGGCTGAAGCCGCTTGAGGACCTGCACCCACTCGGCCGCGGTGGCCTGCACGGGGTGGTCGCGCACGAGGTCGACGGCCTGCTGGCTCCACAGGAACTGCTCCAGCCGGCCCTTGTTCTCGCGTCGCAGGAGCGCGGCGAGGGTGGTGTCGTCGCTGCGTTCGGCGATGAAGCGCACGAGGTCGGTCGGGGTCTTCGTGATGTCGAGGCGCCTGCGCAGAGCCTCGCCGAACGTGCGCTCCTCGCCGTCGATCTCGACGATCGTCGCCGCCGGGATGCCGGTGGCCTCGAGCCACTCGGCCACGACGCCGGGACTGTTCGAGCACACCACGCCGAGGGAGTCGCCGGCCTCGTAGGCCGCCCCGGAGTCGGAGAGGTCGAACGCGAAGCGGCGCACCTCCTTCTTCGAGCCCGGTCCGCTCAGCAGCTCATCGCGCACCAGGGCTGCGCGCACGGGATTGGACCGGGTGAACAGGCGGCGCATCGGTGCCACCGCGACCGCCGCCGGTGCGGCGGCCGCGGCATCCGTCCCCTCCGAGAGCAGCTCGACCACCTGGGCGAGCCAGGCGGCGGCGGGCTGGTCGAAGTCCGGCTCCAGGTCGACGCGCTCCAGCAGCGCCGTCGCGCCGAGCTCGCCGAGGCGGTCGTCGATGCGGCGGCCGTGTCCGCAGAAGTCGTCGTAGTTGGAGTCGCCCATCGCGAGCACCGCGTACTGCAGGCCGGAGAGCGCGGGCGCGCCGTCGGCACTCAGCTCGCGCCAGAGGTCGGCGCCGTTGTCGGGTGGGCCGCCGTCGCCGAAGGTCGAGGTGATCACGAGCACGCGCCGCATCGCGGCGAGCTCGGCGGCCTTCACGTCCGACATGCTGCGGGTGCGCGCCGGGATGCCGCGTTCCGCGAGCGCGCCTGCGGCACTCGTCGCGAAGTCCTCGGCGTTGCCGGTCTGCGATCCCCACAGCACCACGACCTCGTCCGGAGGCGCGACCGCCGCGCCGCCGCCTCCTGTCGTGGTACGCGAGTATGCGCCGGCGAGGATCCCGTCGAACCACGCCTTCGCTACCGCGCCGAGCGGGGACTCCGCGGGAAGGACGGGAACCTCGCCCGGTGCGGGAGGGCGCGACCGCACCGTCGAGAGGAACCCCGCGATATATGCGCTCTCGCGGTCCGAGAGCGTCGGGACCATGCCGAGGCCGACCCCCGCGCGTGCGAGCGCCTCCTCGGCCGCGGTGATGTCGCCCGAAGACGCCTCGACGCCCGCGGGCGCGGCTGCGGGCGACACGCGCCGCAGCGTGACCGCCGCGAACTTCAGCTCGGGTTGCGCGGAGTGCTCGTCGACCGCGTCGTTCGTCACGGCGTTGACGGTGACGTACTCGCCGTGCTCGTCGTTCCAGTGGAACGGGGCGAAGACGTCTCCCGGCCGCACCCGGTCGGTCACGATCACCGGAGCGACGAAGCGCCCCCGGCGCGACGACACCTCGATCTGGTCGCCGGCGGCGATGCCGTGGGCCTCGGCATCGACCGGATTCACCTCGACGAACGGGCCCGGGTTGAGCCTGTTGAGCTTGGCGACCTTGCCGGTCTTGGTCATCGTGTGCCATTGGTGCTGCACGCGCCCGGTGTTGAGCACCCACGGGAAGTCGTCGTCGGGAAGCTCGGCGGGATCCATGTGCGGCCGCGCGAGGAACTGCGCGCGCCGCGACGCTGTCGGGAACGCGAGCGCCGGAGCGGTGCCGTCCGCCTCGACGCGCAGCGACTGGCTGACCCCGTCGTTGACGTAGCGGATCGGATGCCGCGACGCGTCGTCGTCCGGGGGTGCGGGCCACTGCACCGGCGTCCGGCGCAGGCGCTCGTACGTGATGCCGCGCACGTCCCACCCGGTCTGCGGGTTCCAGAAGCGGCGGATCTCGTCGAAGACCTCCTCGCTCGTGGCGAAGTCGAAGCCTTCGGCATACCCCATCGCCTGCGCGACCTGGCAGATCGTGAGCCAGTCCGGCTGCGCGTCCCCCGGCGCCTCGACGACCTGCTGCACCAGGGTGAGCGTGCGGTCGCTGTTGACCGTGACGCCGTCCGACTCGACCCACAGGGTCGCGGGGAGCAGGATGTCGGCGTACGCGTTGGTGGCGGTCTCGGTGTAGACGTCCTGGGCGATCACGAGCTCCGCGGTCTCGAGCGCTTCGATGACCGTCCTGCGATTCGCGACCGATGCGACCGGGTTGGAGCAGATGATCCAGGCGGCCTTGATCTCGCCCGCGGCCATCCGGCGGTACATGTCGATCGTTCCGGAGCCCGCGTCGGTGCGGATGGCGCCGGGCGCCAGGCCCCAGGCCTCCTCGACGAACGCCCGGTCGGCGGGGCTGAAGACGGCGCGCTGCCCGGGCAGGCCGGGACCCATGTAGCCCATCTCCCGCCCGCCCATCGCGTTCGGCTGGCCCGTGAGCGAGAACGGCCCGCTGCCCGGACGGCAGATCGCGCCGGTCGCGAGGTGCAGGTTGCAGATCGCGTTGGTGCTCCAGGTGCCGTGCGTCGACTGGTTGAGGCCCATCGTCCACAGCGTCATCCACTCGCCGGCCTCGCCGATCCATCGCGCCGCGGTGCGGATGTCGTCCTCCGCAAGCCCCGTGATCTCGGCCACGCGGGCGGGCGGGTACTCCGCGAGGAACGCCGGCATGGCGTCCCAGCCCTCGGTGTGCGCGGCGATGAAGTCCTCGTCGATGTCGCCCGCTTCGACGAGCACGTGGAGCAGGCCGTTCAGCAGGGCCAGGTCGGTGCCGGGCGCGATCTGCAGGAACAGGTCGGCGCGGTCGGCCGTCGCCGTCCGGCGGGGGTCCACGACGATCAGCCGCGCCCCCTGCTTCAGGCGGTCCGCCATGCGCAGGAAGAGGATGGGGTGGCAGTCGGCGGTGTTCGACCCGATGACGAAGAACAGGTCCGCCCGATCGAAGTCCTCGTACGACCCGGGCGGGCCGTCCGCGCCGAGCGACTGCTTGTAGCCGGTGCCGGCCGATGCCATGCACAGTCGCGAGTTCGACTCGATGTGGATGCCGCGCACGTACCCCTTCACGAGCTTGTTCGCGAGGTACTGCGCCTCGAGGCTCATCTGCCCCGACACGTACACGGCGACGGCGTCGGGTCCGTGCTCGTCGACGATCGCGCGGAGCCGACGTCCGGCATCCGTCACCGCCTGCGTGAGCGGCACCGGCACTGCCGCCTCCCCGCGCGCCGGCCGCACGTGCGCGGACGTCATGCGACCCGGCGCCGCCATCAGTTCGGCGTGCGTCGCACCCTTCGTGCACAGTCGGCCCGCGTTGGTCGGGTGCGTCGCGTCACCGGCGACCTTCGAGATGGCGACCCGATGCCCCGCCTCGGCGCGCGACGTCGTGACGGCGATGCCGCAGCCCACGCCGCAGTACGAGCACACCGTGCGGACCACGGACCCGAGTTCGGCCATGCCTCCGAGGATCCCCCACGGAGGTTCCGGAGGCTTTCCCGCCGTGTTTCCCGCAGATCACATCTGCTGCACTCGGGTGGCGCGGCGGAAGTGAGAGCGCCGGCTCAGGGCGTGTCGTCGCCCTCGTCGGCCGTTTCCGGGGCGGCGTCATCGTCGGCGGGAAGCTCTTCGAACAGGCCGGGCGGCGGGGTCACGACGACTCGACCGCCGGGGACGTCCACTTCGGGCACGATCGCCTTCACGAACGGCACGAGCACCTCGTCGGCGTCGCCGGTCGCAGGCTTGACGATGAGGAGGTCCTGGGCGGGGAGGTGATCGACGCGCACCACGCGCCCGACCACGTCGCCGTCACGGACGACGTCGAGCCCGACCAGCTGGTGGTCGAACCACGCGTCGTCCTCGGCCGGAGTGGACTGAGGGTCTTCGTCGATCCAGAGGATCGCGCGCACGAGGGCCTCGGCGGCGGTCCGGTCGTCGACGCCTTCGAAGAAGGCGACGGGGTGGCTGTTCATCCACCGGAACTCGCGCACCGTCAGGGGCTTGCCGTGCCACGGGGAGGACTCCGGCACCTGCAGGGTGAACGTCGCACCCGGGACGAATCGTCCCTCGGGGTCGTCGGTGTACAGCTCGAGCTTGAGGGCGCCCTTCAGACCGTGCGCCTTCACCAGGCGGCCGACGCGCAGCTGCGTCTTGCCGGCCTTGCCTGCGGGCACCGCGGGCGTCTGGGGCCGGTCCGCAGCCTCCGGCTGCTCGGCCCTGTCTTCGCCTGCCATCTCAGTCGTCCGCGACGTCGACGCGGACTCGGCGTCCGTCGGCGAGTGCGCTGATGAGAGTGCGCAGGGCTTTGGCCGTGCGGCCGCCGCGCCCGATCACGCGACCCCGGTCGTCGGGGTGGACGTGCACCTCGAGCACGTCGCCGCGAGACGACGTGGACGAGTCGATGCGGACGTCGTCGGGGTGATCCACGATCCCCTTGACGACGTGCTCGAGCGCGGCGGCGAGCAACGGATTACTCTGCGGACTCGGCGGCCTCGGCCGCGTCGGTCGTCTCGTCGGCCGGAGCCTCGGCGGGCTCTTCGGCCTTCTTCTCGGCCTTGGGCTTGACGACGGACTTCTTGGCGGAGTCGATCTCGAAGGCGGCCTTCTCCTCCTTGACCCGGACGGTCGAGACCGCGTTGGGGTCGCCCTGGAACTTGCCCCAGTCGCCGGTCAGCTTGAGGAGGGCGAGCACCTGCTCGGTCGGCTGCGCGCCGACGCCCAGCCAGTACTGCGCACGCTCGGAGTCGACCTCGATGAACGAGGGCTCCTCGGTGGGGTGGTACTTGCCGATCTCCTCGATGACACGACCGTCGCGCTTGGTGCGCGAGTCGGCCACGACGATGCGGTAGTAGGGCGCACGGATCTTGCCGAGGCGCTTGAGACGGATCTTGACAGCCACGATTCTCCTGAATGTGTGGGAAGCGAACGAACCTGTCGCCTGGAGCGTGGGGTGCACACCCGGCGGGAGCTCAGAGGAGGACCGAGGCGCTGGATAGAGGGTCGAGCGGCCGGTCCGACCCTTTATTCTGCCAGATGACGACGCATGCCGCGAACCACCTCCGTCGCGGCATCCGCGTGTCAGACTGTGCGAATGACGGTGCCCTTCGCGACGTCCGCCCGCTCGTCGGTCGGCTTGGAGTGGGAGATCATGCTCGCGGACGGCGAGTCCGGCGACCTCCTCCCCCGCGCCCCCGAGGTGCTGGCCGCGCTCGAGGACGACTCGACGCTGGAGCGGTACACCGTGACCGGCGAGCTGCTGACGAACACCGTCGAGGTGACCAGCGGCGTGGGCGACACGGTCGCCGCCGCCGTCGACGACATCGCCGACGCGATCGCGGCCGTACGGACGTTCACCGATCCGGCCGGAATCGATCTGCTGTGCGCCGGCAGTCACCCGTTCGCGCAGTGGTATCACCAGAGCGTCACCGACAAGACCCGCTATCACAAGCTCATCGAGCGCACGCAGTGGTGGGGCCGCAACATGATGATCTGGGGCATCCACGTGCACGTCGGCGTCGAAGACGTCAACAAGGTCTTCCCGATCATCAACGCCCTCTCGGTGTACCTCCCGCACCTACAGGCGCTGTCGGCCTCGAGTCCGTTCTGGGCGGGCGACCGCACCGGCTACGCGTCCAATCGCGCCCTGGTGTTCCAGCAGCTGCCGACCGCGGGGCTCCCCTGGCCCCTCGAGGACTGGACCCAGTTCGAGGGGTACCTCGACGACATGGTCGGGACCGGGGTCATGGAGGACGCCACCGAGGTGCGGTGGGACATCCGTCCGGCGCCGCGCTGGGGCACGATCGAGGTGCGGGCGTGCGACGGCATGTCGACGCTGCCCGAGCTCGCGGCGGTGGGGGCGCTCGTGCAGGTGCTCGTCGAGCACCTCTCGCGTCGCCTCGACGAAGGCCTGCCGCTGGAGACGATCCAGCCGTGGTTCACGCGTGAGAACAAGTGGCGCGCCGCACGCTACGGCCTCGACGCCCGCATCATCGTCGACCACCTGGGCACCCAGCGTCTGGTCTCCGAGCATCTGCGCGAGACCCTCGACGAGGTCGCCGACATCGCCGTCGAGCTCAAGTGCGCACGCGAGCTCGAGGGCATCGACACGATCCTGACGCAGGGCGCGAGCTATGCTCGCCAGCTCGCGGTGGCCGACGCCGCCGACGGCGACCTGCGCGAGGTCGTCCGGCACCTCGTCGGCGAGTTCCGCTCCGGCCCGACGCTGCGCGAGCACCTCGCCTCCGCCCCCTGACGCGGGATCGGGATCGGGAACGGATGCCGCGGCCTCCGCACGAGCGCAGCGGCCCGGTCCGGATCAGCCGCGGCCGAGGAGCTTCTGCAGTTCGGCGAGGTCGGCCTCGCTCGGCTGACCCTGCGCGCCCGCGCCGGCGCCGAGGCCGAAGCCCGAGCCGGTGGGTGCCTGCGCCTGGGCAGCGATGCCGGCATTCTCGGCGGCGCGCTTGGCCGGGTTTCCCGATCGCGAGCCCTTCGCCTTCTGCTGCTTGCCGCGCTTCGACGACGCGCCCGGGCGGCCGGCTCCGGGGATCGGGCCCATGCCGGGGATGTTCGGCACGCCACCGCGGGCGACGGTCTTCATCATCTTCGCGGCCTGCTCGAAGCGCTGCACGAGCTGGTTCACATCGGTGACGGTCATGCCCGAGCCGCGCGCGATGCGAAGGCGGCGCGAGCCGTTGAGCACCTTCGGGTTGCGCCGCTCGGTCGGGGTCATCGAGCGGATGATCGCCTCCGTGCGGTCGATCTCGCGCTCGTCGAAGTTCTCGAGTTGATCCTTCATGGACCCCATGCCCGGGAGCATCCCGAGCATCTTCTTCATCGAGCCCATCTTCTTCATCTGCTGCATCTGCTCGAGGAAGTCCTCGAGCGTGAAGGTCTCGCTCGCCAGCTTCTCGGCGACCTTCAGCGCCTCCTGCTCGTCGAACGCCTGCTGGGCCTGCTCGATCAGCGTGAGGATGTCGCCCAGGTCGAGGATGCGCGACGCCATGCGGTCGGGGTGGAACGCCTCGAGGTCGTCGAGGCCCTCACCGGTCGACGCGAAGATGATCGGCCGCCCGGTCACCGAGGCGACCGACAGCGCCGCGCCACCGCGGGCGTCGCCGTCGAGCTTCGAGAGCACGACGCCGGTGAAGTCGACCCCGTCCTGGAAGGCCTTCGCCGTATTGACGGCATCCTGACCGATCATCGCGTCGATGACGAACAGCACCTCGTCGGGATCCGTCGCGGTGCGGATGTCGGCGGCCTGCTTCATCAGCTCGGCGTCGACGCCGAGGCGTCCGGCCGTGTCGATGATGACGACGTCGTGCTGCTGGCGGCGGGCGAGCTCGACGCCGTCGCGGGCGACCTTCACCGGGTCGCCGACGCCGTTGCCCGGCTCGGGCGCGTAGATCGCGGCGCCTGCCCGCTCGGCGACCACCTGGAGCTGGTTCACCGCGTTGGGGCGCTGCAGGTCGGCCGCGATGAGCAGGGGCGTGTGGCCGTCCTTCTCGAGCTGGCGGGCGAGCTTGCCGGCGAACGTCGTCTTGCCGGAGCCCTGGAGGCCGGCGAGCATGATGACGGTCGGCGGGTTCTTGGCGAACTGCAGCCGGCGCTGCTCGCCGCCCAGGATCGCGACGAGCTCCTCGTTGACGATCTGCACCACCTGCTGCGCCGGGTTGAGGGCGCGGTTGACCTCGTCGCCGAGGGCGCGCTCGCGCACCTTGGCGGTGAAGTCCTTGACGACCGGCAGCGCGACGTCCGCGTCCAGCAGCGCACGACGGATCTCGCGGACGGTGCCGTCGACGTCTGCAGGTGTGAGCTGCCCCTTCTTGCGGAGGTTGCGGAAGGTCTCGGTGAGCCGGTCGGAGAGGGTGCCGAAAGTCGCCATGATCCCCCGATTCTACGCGAGCGGATGCCGCTCCCCGGTTGCGTGCCCGGATCCGCCGAAGCGGGCATGCCGAAGCGTTTCGTCTCGCTTCGCTCGCTCAACGACCGGGGATCCCGCTTCCGGACCCACCCCGGTCGTTGAGCGACCAGACCACCCCGGTCGTTGAGCGAGGGAGCGCAGCGACCGAGACGAAACGCCTCGGACCCACCCCGGTCGTTGAGCGAGGGAGCGCAGCGACCGAGACGAAACGCGTCGGACCCACCCCGGTCGTTGAGCGAGGGAGCGCAGCGACCGAGACGAAACGCGTCGACTCTCCGAGAGACGTCTTTCGTCCCGCCTCACCGGGCCGGAGGGACGGCTTCCACGCCGAGAGCGGCGCGCAGCTCCTCCTTGGCCTTCGCGTAGCGTCCTCGCGCCGTCGACGCCGGAATGCCGAGCACCTGTGCCGCCTCCGCCAGCGTGAAGCCGTCCCAGTGCACCAGTCGCACGAGCTCGGCGAGATCGGGGGCCAGACGTGCGATGGCGTCGCGCACCTCGGTTCCCTCGTCGGCCGCCGGGTGCGAGGCATCCGTCATCGCTTCGCCGCGGATGCGGTCGGCCAGCGCCCACCGGCGGCGCTCTCCCCTCGCGTGGTTGAGCAGCGTGCCCCGTGCGATGCCGAACAGCCACATGCGCGCCCGCTCGGGGTCGCGCGGGAGCTCTCGCACCCGTCGCCACGCCACCACCATCGTCTCGCCGAGGAGGTCGGGCGCATCGTCCAGTCCGACGCGCCGCTGGAGGTACGCGAGCAGATCCGGTGCCGAGGACTCGAGTGCGGTGGTCAGGCGTGCGCGATCGCCGATCATCGCCACTGCTCGCCTTCGCAGTGGACCTGGCTCGATCCCGAGACCACACCCCCGCCGGGCGCGTCGTTGAAGCCGTGCTCGCCCAGCTCGTCGTGCAGCAGCTCGCCGACGGACTGATCCACCGCCATCCAGTAGTCGAGATCGCGTGTCCGAGGATCCGTGTCCGGCTCCGGGTCCGACGCGCGACTCTCTTCGAAGACGCGGAGATACTTGGGGATCAACGGCGCCATCGCCGCCTCGATGTCGGTCGTGGCGAACCACTCGTCGATGACCCTGTCGACGGCGAGCTGATCGAACGGATTCGCGGCGACGAAGTTGCCCACGCGCAGCTCGCACTCGCCCCACGTCGGCGAGGTGTAGCTCACGCTGCGCTGCGGGTTCTCGAGCCCCTGCCCCCACCCCCAGTCGGAGTTCGCGGTGGCCACGCCCGCGCCTCCGAGGAGCACCACGGCGAACGCCCCCGCCGTGATGGCCAGGCGCCGGCGGCGGGCCGGCCGCCCCTCCCGCCGGGCCGCCGTGCTCATCGCGGCGAGGTCGGCGCCGTCCGCGGCCCGGGTCGGCGGTGACGAGCGGTCGAGCAGGGCGTCGAGAGAGTCCGGGGTCATGATGCCTCCAGTGTCGAGGGTTCCTACCTCGTACCTGTCCATCCGGCCGCGATCCGTCCGCCCCTCCCGCCCGGCCCCTTCCCGGTTCCGCTCCGCGGTCACTTTCTGCTCTCCTCGGCCCCCCGGTGCGCGCATCTTGTGACTGCGGAGCACCGGTGGGTCGGGGGCGCGGGGGACGCGGAGAGTCAGGGGGTCGGATCGAGCTCCTGGAAGAGCGTCAGCTGCAGACCGGCCGGGCCGCGCAGGCGCGCGTTGAGCGAGCGCCAGGGCGTCTCACGGGCGGATGCCTCGACCTCGGCGCCGGCGGCCGCGAGCCGCGGCACCGCCGCCGCCGTGTCGTCGACCTCGAGGGCGACGCGCAGTCGCTCGCTCGGCGCGTCGCCGTCGGTCTCGACGCGGTCGATGTACGCGACCTGCGCGGGGTTCGACAGCTCGAGCGTCGCGCGGCCGGCCTCCAGGATCGCGACGCGCGCCCCGCCCTCGGCCTCGTACGCCTCGGACTGCGGCATCCCCACGACATCGCGGTAGAACTCCAGCGCCTCCTCGAAGTCGGGCGCCGACACGACGAGCCGCAGCTGCCGGACCTCGCCCCCGCGCGCGGTCGACACCGACCGGGCGGCATCAGCGGCCCGCGCGAGGAAGCGTGCCAGCGACGTGCGACCCGCGCCGTCATGAGCCCAGGCCTCGATCGCCGCGAGCACGGCGCCGCCCCACGCGGCACCGGCGACGTCGGCGCGCAGGCGGTCCGCCCCGCCGCGCACGAGGCGTGCGGCGACGGCCCGCGCGATGCGCGAGCGCCGCAGCGCGGCCTCGCGGTCGAGCTCGTCCTCGAGGCCCATCGCCTGCGCGTTCACGACGCCGAGGGCGAGGCTGTCGGGGGTGAAGGAGTCTGCGATCGCGAGCACCTGGGTGCGCACGGCCTCCGAGGCATCCGTCGCGTCGTCGCTCGCGAGGCGGCCCTCGATCGCGGCGATGCGCTCATCGAGACCTGCCCACAGGATGTCGGACTTCGACGAGAAGTAGTTGAAGAAGCTCGAACGGCTCACGCCCGCGCGTGTCGTGATGTCGGCGATCGATGTCGCCTCGAACCCCTTCTCGAGGAAGAGCTCGCACGCCGCCTCGGCGAGGGTCTCGCGCGACGACGCCTTCGGTCTGCCCACCCGGCCGCTGCTGTTCACGACGACACGCTATCGGGCAACCCCGGCCCGCGGCACCCGGGATGACGTCTGAGGCGTATTGTTGGACACGATCCAGCAATTGCACGAGCGAAGGAGCGCGATGCTCGAGATCCAGACCGTCGGCCTCTCCCCCGACGTGATCCCCTACCTCGACGGCTGGGAGCTCCAGCGCCGCGTGCACGCCGACGTGGTCGCCGGCGACCGCCCCGACACGCTTCTCCTGCTCGAGCACGAGGCGGTCTATACCGCTGGCAAGCGCACCGAGCCGCACGAACGACCGACCGACGGCACCCCGGTGATCGACGTCGACCGCGGCGGCAAGATCACGTGGCACGGCCCGGGCCAGCTCGTCGGCTACCCGATCGTTCGCCTCCCCGAGCCGGTGGACGTCGTCGCGCACGTGCGCCGCATCGAGCGGCTGCTCATCGCCGCGCTCCGCGAGCACGGCCTCGACGGCTACCAGGTCGAGGGCCGCAGCGGCGTGTGGGTGCGCCGGCCGCTCTCCGAAGACAAGGTCGCGGCCATCGGCGTGCGCGTCGAGAAGGGCGTGACGATGCACGGCTTCGCCATCAACTGCGACAACACGCTCGCCGGCTTCCGCGGGATCATCCCCTGCGGGATCACGGATGCCGGAGTCACCACCGTCAGCGAGGTCGTGGGGGCTCACATCGCGCCCCGCGACCTCCTCGAGTCGGTGTCGCGCGTCTTCGCCGACGAGTACGCGGGGGTCGCGGCGTGAGCGCGTGCGGCACCGGCTCTGCGGCGGCACCCGCCACCGGACCCGACGGACGCCGGCTGCTGCGCCTCGAGGTGCGCAACGCCCAGACGCCCATCGAGCGCAAGCCGGAGTGGATCAAGACCAAGGCGAAGATGGGGCCGGAGTACCAGGCGCTGCACGCGCTGGTGAAGACCGAAGAGCTGCACACGGTCTGCCAGGAGGCCGGCTGCCCCAACATCTACGAGTGCTGGGAGGATCGCGAGGCCACCTTCCTCATCGGCGGCTCGCAGTGCACGCGCCGCTGCGACTTCTGCCAGATCGACACCGGCAAGCCGGCCGACTACGACGTCGACGAGCCGCGCCGGGTCGCCGAGAGCGTCACGCGCATGCAGCTGCGCTACGCGACCGTCACCGGCGTCGCGCGGGACGACCTGCCCGACGGGGGCGCGTGGCTGCACGCCGAGACCGTCCGGCAGATCCACGCGCAGAACCCCAGCACGGGGGTCGAGATCCTCGCGACCGACTTCAACGGCGACCCCGCCCTGCTGGGCGAGGTGTTCGACAGCCGCCCCGAGGTCTTCGCCCACAACGTCGAGACCGTCCCGCGCATCTTCAAGCGCATCCGCCCGGCGTTCCGCTACGAACGCTCGCTCGACGTGCTCACGCAGGCGCGCGCGGCCGGCCTCATCACGAAGTCGAACCTGATCCTCGGCATGGGCGAGGAGCCGGAGGAGGTCGTCCAGGCGCTGCGCGACCTGCACGAGGCCGGCACCGACATCATCACGATCACGCAGTATCTGCGGCCGTCGCCGCGCCATCTGCCGGTGGCCCGCTGGGTCAAGCCGCAGGAGTTCGTCGAGTTCAAGGACGAAGCGGAGCGCATCGGCTTCCTCGGCGTGCTCGCCGGGCCGCTCGTGCGATCGTCGTACCGCGCGGGGCGCCTGTGGGCCCAGTCGATGATGTCGAAGGGGCGCGAGATCCCGCCGCACCTGGCGCACATCGCCGAGTCCGTGCACGCCGAGCGCGGGTTCGCGCAGGCCGTCTGACGGGCTGCACGGAGCCGGTCGCCGAGGAGCGAGCGCCGGCGATCGTGTCGAGACACGCCCAGGCCGTGCGTCGGCGGGCTACTCCGCGCTCGTGACCGACAGCACGGCGCCGTCCGAGTCGAGGTTGACCAGGAGCACGTCATCGGTCGCGTCGGGGTCGAGCGCGTACTCGAGCACGGCGAACGGATCGGCCCCACCGTGCTCGTCGGCGAGGATCGTCATGCTCATCAGCTGCAGCGAGCGGATGACGTCGATGTGCACATCGCCCGAGATGTCCACGAGCACCTGCTCGAGCTCGTGCCCCATGGCCTCCTGCTGCTGCAGGATGTACTCCGTCACCTCGCTCGTCCGGTCACTGAGCTCGTTGACCATGGCGTTGCGGGCGCTGCGGTCGATGTCCTCGATCGACGAGATCAGCGCGGCCGCGACGTCCAGCGCCGCCTCCGACACGTCGTCCTGATCGGGCGCGGTGAGGTCGACCGTGACCGACTGGTCGCCGAGTTCGACGTTCTCCGACCAGAAGATCGATCCGTCAGGCCCCGATTCGAGGAGTCCGAAGTAGTCGTGCTCGATCGCCATGTCCCCATGAAACCGCAACCTGCCCATCCGCGATAGCCCGAACCGGGCGTGGCGCCGAACCCGGGTCGTCGCGGGTCGCGCGGCAGCCCGCGCGAGCGCTCGCGGAAGGCACCGCGGCGGGTCGCCGGCGTCAGTCGACGAGGGATGCCGCGAACACGTGCGGCGTGAATCCGGTGAGGTCGCCGATGCCCTCGCCCTGGCCCAGCAGCTTCACCGGGATGCCGGTGCGCTCCTGCACCGCGAGCACGAATCCGCCCTTCGCCGAGCCGTCGAGCTTCGTGATCACGAGGCCGGTGACGCCGGCGTGCTCGAGGAACGCCTGCGCCTGCATCACGCCGTTCTGACCGGTCGTGGCGTCGAGGACCAGCAGCACCTCGCTGATCGGCGCCTGCTTCTCGATGACGCGGCGGATCTTGCCGAGCTCGTCCATGAGGCCGCCCTTGGTGTGAAGACGGCCGGCGGTGTCGACGAGCACGATCTCGGTGCCGGTGCGCTTGGCGTAGTCGATGGTCTGGAAGGCGACGGATGCCGGATCCTGCCCTTCCTGCTGGGGACGCACGATCGCGGCTCCGCCCCGCTCCGCCCACGTCGCGAGCTGGTCGACGGCGGCCGCGCGGAAGGTGTCGGCGGCACCGACGACGACAGAGCGGCCGTAGCGCTGCAGGAACTTCGCGAACTTGCCGATCGTCGTGGTCTTGCCCACGCCGTTGACGCCCACCACGAGCACGACCGCGGGGCGCTCGGTGAGCCGCAGCGTCGTGTCGAACTTCGCGAAGTGCTCTTCGAGCGTCTCCTTCAGCATGCGCTGGAGGTCGCGCGGGTCGGTGGTGCGGAAACGCTCGACCTTCTCGCGCAGCTCGTCGACGATGCGCTCGGTGATGTCGGGGCCGAAGTCGGCTGTCAGCAGCGCCGTCTCGAGGTCTTCCCACGTGCTCTCGTCGATCGTGGGCTTGACGAACATGCCGCGCAGTGCGCGACCGAGCGACCAGGAGCTGTCTGCCATGGCACCCAGCCTACGGTCCGCTCAGCTGGCGACGCGTTCGACGATGCGCTGCCCGACGACCGCCGACACGCCGTCCTGGCGCATCGAGACGCCGTAGAGCGCGTCGGCGATCTCCATCGTGCGCTTCTGATGCGTGATGACGATCAGCTGGCTCGATTCCCGCAGCTGCTCGAACACCCCGAGCAGCCGGCCCAGGTTCGCGTCGTCGAGCGCCGCCTCCACCTCGTCGAGGATGTAGAACGGGCTCGGCCTCGCCTTGAAGATCGCGGTGAGCAGCGCCACGGCGGCAAGGGAACGCTCGCCGCCCGACAGCAGCGAGAGTCGCTCGATCTTCTTGCCGACCGGCCGCACGCTGACCTCGATGCCCGTGGTGAGCGGCGAGTCCGGGTCGGTGAGTGTGATCGATCCGCTGCCACCCGGGAAGAGGATCGGGAAGACCTCGCCGAACGCCGTCTTGGTGTCTTCGAACGCCGCGAGGAAGATCTCCTGCATGCGCTCGTCGAGCTCTTCGATGATCGTGAGAAGGTCCTTGCGCGTCTGGCTGAGGTCGGCCAGCTGCTCCGTCATGAACTTGTGCCGCTGCTCGAGCGCCTCGAACTCCTCGAGCGCGAGCGGATTCACACGGCCGAGTTGCGTCAGCTTGCGCTCGGCCTCCTGGAGGCGGCGTCGCTGCTGCGTCCGGTCGTACGGCACGCTCGGGGGATCCGCGGCGTCGTCGTCCGTGTCGGATCCGGCCGGCGCCGACTCGACGGGAACGGGCTGATCCGGTCCATATTCCGATACGAGAATGTTCTCGTCGAGCCCGAGTTCCGACTGCACGCGTTCGAGCAGTCCGGTGGCGTGCAGCCGCTTCTCGTGGATCTGCAGCTCCAGCGTGTGCACGCTCTCGGTGAGACCGGCGAGCCGTTCGCGCACCGACGCCTCCTGCACGCGCAGCTCGGAGAGCTCGGCCGTGAGAGCCGTCCGCTCCGACTCCGCGGCGGCGAGGTCGGCGCGCGCCTGCGCGAGCGAACGGTCCACCGAGTCGACCACGGCAGGAAGCTGCGCGGCGACGCCTGCCGCGATCTCGCGCTGCGCCCGGCGCACCACGGCGCGACGTGCCGCTTCGGCGGCGGCTTCGCGCTCGCGCTCCCGCTGGCGCTCGAGCGCCACCACGCGTGCCTCGCCCGCGCGGATGCGCTCGCGGAGGGTCTCGACCTCCAGTCGCGAGCGCATCTCGGCGTCGCGTGCCTGTTCGAGCGCGGCGAGCATCTCGTCGCGCGCCGACGCGTCCAGGATCGGCCTCGGCGCCTCGAGCGCCGCGGTGAGCTGCTCCTCGGCCACGCGCGCGGAGGCCTCGGCGTCGACGACGGCCGCCTCGGCCTGCGCGAGACCGGCGGCGAGCCGCTCGCATTCGGCGACGGCGGCCTCGTGCCGCACCGTCGCCCGGTTCACCTTCTCGGCGTGGGCGGCCAGCGCCGCATCGTGCTCGCGCAGCGTCGCAAGTGCAGCCTTCGTACGGTGTCGCGCGGTCTCGAGCTCACGCGTGGCGTCGGTGAGCGCCTCTCGCAGCGAGTCCGCCACCACCGCGATCTCGTCGCGGCGCTCGGCTGCGGCATCCCGCTCGGCCGAGAGCTCGAGCCGCGACCGCGACGCGCCGGCCCCGGCGCGCAGCGAGTGCGCGGTGTAGACCTCGCCGCCGCGCGTGACGATCGTGACCGAGCCGCCGAGCTCGGCGTCCGCGAGTGCCGGTCCCGCCGAGCGGACGGCGTCCAGGTCGTCGGCGACGAGCACGTGCGAAAGCACGCCGAGCACCCCCTCGGGGGCCGTCACGACATCGCGGGCCGGCAGCAGTCCGGCGATGCGCGGCAGCTGCATGCGCGTCGCGGCGCCCGCGGCGATGACGATGTCCACGACGCCCGCGTCGCCGCCGCGGAGGTCCTCGGCCAGAGCGAACGCATCGGCGCGGTCATCGACGAGCACGCCTTCGGCGACCGGCCCGAGCACGGCGGCGATCGCGGCCTCGTACCCGGCCTTCACCTGCACCGCATCGGCCACCAGCCCCCGGACCCCGGCGCGGCCCTCGGCGATCAGCGCCGACGCACCGTTCTTGACATCCAAGGCGCGCCCGAGCGCCGCGGTCTGCGCCGTGAGCGCCTCGCGTTCCCGCTCGGCGGCGTGGAGCCGTTCGCGAAGGGACGCGACCGTCGACTCGGCATCAGCGGCGTCGCGCTGCGCCCGCTCGTACGCGGCGGCGTGATCTGCCGACGACGCGTCGGGAACGAGCCCCGGGTCGACCCCGGCGAGGATCTCCTCGGCCTCGGTACGCCGGCCGACGGCCGCGTCCAGCGCCTTCTGCTGGCGTTCGACGGCGGTGCGGACGGCGGCGAGGGCCGATGCCGCGGCCTCGGCGGTGCCGCGCAGCGCGGTGATGCGCATGTCGTGCTCCGACACGAGAGCGCTCTGCGCCGCGATGTCGGCGTCGAGGGCGTCGAGCTCGGCCCGCGCGCGGATCACGTCCCGCGCGGCCTCGGCGGCGGCATCCTGCGCCTCTCCCAGGCCGTCGCCGATCGTGCCGATCTCGGTGCGCGCCTCGTCGATCATGGCCTGCGACACCGTGGTCAGCTCGATGCGCTCCTCGTCCTCGGCCTCACCCAGGAGTGCCAGACGCTGCCCCGCGAGCGCGTAAAGGCTGCGCAGCCGCTCCTGCACCCGCTCGAGCGCGTGTGCCACGCGGCGCGCGCGGTCGACGGTCTCGGAGCGCTGGTCGTTCTCGAGCTGCTCGATGCGCACCCGGGCGTTGTCGAGCCGTTCCTGCAGCACCATCCGCTCGGCGTGACGCTCCTGCTCGCTCTGCGCGTACGAGGCGAGCTCCGCACGAAGGGCGACGATCTCGTCCGCGAAGAGCCGGGCTTTCGCGTCGCGCACCACCGCCGCGATCGTGGCCGCCTCGCGTGCGATCTCGGCCTGACGGCCCAGCGGCTTCAGCTGACGGCGCAGCTCCCCCGCGAGGTCGCTCAAGCGCGTGAGGTTCGCCTCCATCGCCTCGAGCTTGCGGAGCGTCTTCTCCTTGCGGCGTCGGTGCTTGAGGATGCCGGCGGCCTCCTCGATGAAGCCGCGGCGATCCTCGGGCGTCGCCTGCAGGACGCTGTCGAGCCGGCCCTGACCCACGATGACGTGCATCTCTCGACCGAGACCCGAGTCGCTCAGCAGCTCCTGCACGTCGAGCAGCCGGCACGTCTCGCCGTTGATCGCGTATTCGCTCGTGCCGTTGCGGAACAGCGTGCGGCTGATCGTGACCTCGGAGTACTCGATCGGGAGCGCGCCGTCGCTGTTGTCGATCGTCAGCTGCACCTCGGCACGGCCGAGCGGGCCGCGCGTCGCCGTGCCGGCGAAGATGACGTCCTCCATCTTGCCGCCGCGGAGCGTCTTCGCCCCCTGCTCGCCCATCACCCAGGCGAGGGCGTCCACGACGTTGGACTTGCCCGAGCCGTTGGGGCCGACGATGCAGGTCACTCCGGGTTCGAGCGCGAAGGTCGTCGGCTGGGCGAACGACTTGAACCCTTTGAGCGTCACGCTCTTCAGGTGCATGGATGCGCCCTCCACCCCGGTCGATTACCCGCCTACGCTACCCGAGGACGCCCGTGCGCCCGCGAAGGCGGGCCGGGGTGCGGGCGGATGCCGCGACACGCCCGTCGTCCCCCGAATCTGCGAGAACGCTTGACGCCGGTCTCAGGTTCGCGGTACTGTCACTTTTCGCGTCTGAAGTCGAGAAAGGAGGTCCCCGCGATGATGCACATGAACACCACTGGATTCGCCATCGCAGGCGGAGCGATTCGTTCGCGCGCACTGGGGACCCTCTCCTTCGGCGCCACGCTGAGCGGCCGCTTCCCCGCCGCCATCTGACCCGCGCAGGGGAGGACTCTGCCCTTCTTCGGGCATCCTCGCTTCGCGCCGCTCCGGTTCCCGGACGCCGTCCCCTCTGACGACGCCGTCCTCGACCATCCGGACGACCGCGCGCCCCTGCCTCCCGCCCGTCGTGCTGCGGCACGGCATCTCCGCCTCGGGCGCCTGCCCGCGGCATCCCACCACCCATCCGGAAAGAGAACAACCATGAACACCCTTCTCGCGCCGCAGCGCCGCGACGAGCCGTACCAACGTGACGACCTGCTGTCGGACACGCTGCGACTCTCGAGCCGCGACACGCGCACCACGCTCCTCGATCGCGTCGCACTCCGCGTGGGTCTTCGCCTGCTGCTGTGGAGCACCCGCACCCCGCGACTCGCGGACGACCGCCGCCGGCACGCGCACGCGAGCCGGCACGACGAGGCGACTGCGCAGCGCGCACGCGCCTTCCAGCGCGAGGCGCTCCTGCTCGCGCCTCGCCAGTGATCGCAGACGGGTCCGTCACCCGGCACCGGGTGACGGACCCCCTGGGTCCCCCTCCGAAACCGACTGCGAAAGACGCACCACAATGAAGACACTCACCGGGATCGAGTTCCGCCCTCTCATCGTGCCCGACTCGATCGACTCCCCCGACGCCGCCGACTTCGTGGAGATGGTCCGCGTGCGCAACGCCATCTACCGCGAGATCTCGGGCCACGACGACCACCGCATCAGCGCCGACGAGGCGCTCCCCCACTACCGCGAGACCCCGTACGAGCGACGCCTCGCCTGGGTGATCCTCGACGGCGGCGCCATCGTGGGCCGCATCGGCCTCGACCTGCCGAACGAGAAGGGCTCGAAAGTCGCGTTCTGGCTCATCGAGTTGCTGCGTGATTCGTGGGGACGCGGCATCGGCTCGTCCGCGTACGACCTCGTGGAGCGCACCGCGCGCGACAACGGCCGCTCCGTGCTGCAGGCCTGGGCCGAGCATCCGGCGGCTCCCGGGCCGCGGCTCGCACCGCCGACCGGGTTCGGCGAGATCCCGCACGATCACATCGCCCGGTTCTTCCTGCGCCACGGGTACACGCTCGAGCAGGTCGAGCGCAACAGCGCGTTCGACCTCACCGGCTCGTTCGAGGATGTCGAACGGCTGCTCGCCGAGGCCCGCGCGGCGTCGACCGGCTATCGCGTGGTGCAGTGGTTCGTTCCGACGCCCCCGGAGTACGTCGACGGCTATGCGTGGATGAAGTCGCGCATGTCGACGGACGCCCCGTCCGCCGCGCTCGAATTCGACGAGGAGACGTGGGATGCCGCGCGCATCGCCGTGCACGATGCGCGGTACACCGACGCCGGCCGCACGCGGCAGGTCACGGCCGCGCAGCACATCGAGACGGGCGAACTGTGCGCCTTCAACGAGCTCGTGGTCGGCAAGGACCGCACCGAGGTCACGCACCAGGAGGACACGCTCGTGCTCAAGGAGCACCGGGGCCACAAGCTCGGCACCCTCGTCAAGTGCGCGGCGCTCCTGTCGTGGCGGGATGTCGCGCCGCAGTCCCCGCGGGTGATGACGTACAACGCAGAAGAGAATCGCCCGATGCTCGACATCAACGAGGCGATCGGATTCGCGCCCATCGCGTATGAGGGCGCGTGGAAGAAGGTGCTCGATGACTGATCTCGCACGAGCCGGAGTGCTCACCGTCCAGCGTGTCGTCGTGCCGGACTCGCTGGCGTCGCCCGACGCCGGCATCTTCGTCGAGATGGTCCGCATCGCGAACGCGGTGTGCCGTCACGACGCCGGCCACGACTACCTGCACGAGGAGCCGGAGGAGATGCTCGGCTTCTGGCAGGACCAGTCGGACTGGACGCAGCTCGGCTATGCCGTCCTGCGCGACGAGGTCGTGCTGGGCGCGGCGAAGCTGATGGTCTCGAACGATCCGGGCGCCAGCGCGCTCGAGTTCGATGTCATGGTCGACCCTCCGCATTGGGGCGCCGGCGTGGAGGAGCTGCTCCTCGCCGAGGTCGAGCGCGAGGCGCGAGAGCGCGGTCTCGCGACGATCCAGACCTGGACGCTCCACCGCCCCAGCACGCCGGGCCCTCGCTTGAGCCCGTCGACCGGCTGGGGCGAGGTCCCCGCCGAGGACCGCCAGACCGTGTTCCACGTGTCGAACGGGTTCACGCTGGAACAGGTCGAGCGCAACAGCGTTCTCGACCTCACCGGGGACTTCGCGCTCGTCGAACGCATGCTCGCCGACGCCGTCACTGCGGCCGGACCCGACTACCGTCAGATCGCGTGGACCGCGCCGACGCCGCCCGAGCACCAGGACGGCTTCGCCTATGCGCTCTCGCGGATGTCGACGGATGCACCGCAGGGCGGCCTGGTCGTCGACGAGCAGCGCTGGGATGCTGCGCGCGTGCGGCGGCGCGACGCGCGGCAGCAGTCCCAGGGGCTGACGGTGTCGGTGGCCGCGGTGCTGCACGAGCCGACCCAGACGATCGCGGCGTACAACGAGCTCGTCATCGCGGAGGACCACGGCGGCGCCACGCAGCAGTACGGCACGCTCGTCCTGAAGGAGCACCGCGGACACCGTCTCGGCACGATCGTCAAGTGCGCGAACCTGCTGCGATGGCGGCAGCTCGTGCCCGAATCGCCGCGGGTGTCGACGTTCAACGCCGAGGAGAACCGCCACATGCTCGACATCAACGAGGCGATCGGGTTCGTCCCGGCCTCGTACGCGGGAGCGTGGAAGAAGGTCCTCGACGTGTGAGGCGACAGCGGTCTCCGCGGGCTCAGGCCCGCGGGGACCGCTGACAGCGCGGGCAGAAGTGGCTCGATCTGTTCGTGAACGACACCCGCACGATCGGTCGGCCGCACCGGGGGCACGGCTCTCCGGTGCGGCCGTACGCGTTGAGCGAGTGGGCGAAGTACCCGGCCTGACCGTTGACGTTCACGTACTGCGCGTCGAAGCTCGTGCCGCCTTCGGCCAGCGCCTTCTCGAGCACGTGGCGCACCTCTGCCAGCACGCGTCCGACGGCGCGCGCCGACAGCGTCCGCGCCGGGGTCTCGGGATGGATGCGGGCGGCCCAGAGGGATTCGTCGGCGTAGATGTTGCCGATGCCGCTGACCACGGTCTGATCGAGCAGCACGCGCTTGATCGCCGAGTCCTTGCGCGAGAGCGCGCGCCGGAATCCTGCCTCGGAGAACGCGGGATCGAGAGGGTCCCGGGCGATGTGGGCGACCTGTGACGGGGCCAGTGCCGCGTCGACGCCGAATCCGCCGGGCGCCCCGTCGCCGGTGGGCACGAGCTCGTCCAGTGCGAGCGATCCGAACGTCCGCTGATCCGCGAAGACGACCGCGAGCTCGCCGTGCTGCGGGTGCGCGATGTCGAAGCGCACCCGCTCGTGGCGCTCGGGGGCCGCACCCGGAGCGCGCAGCAACAGCTGCCCGCTCATGCCGAGGTGACCGACGAGAGCCTCGGTCGGGGCCGCGGCGGCGGCGACGGGTTCGAGCGGCAGCCACAGGAACTTCCCGCGTCGTGCCGCCCCGCCGATGACGCGCCCGGTGACCGCCGCTTCGAAGTGCGCGCCGTCGCCGGAGTGGCGCGTCAGCGCGCGTTCGTCGAGCACCGTGACGCCCAGCACCGTCGCGCCGGTGACCGCCGGCGCGAGGCCGGCGCGGACGACCTCGACCTCGGGGAGCTCAGGCACGCCCGCTGAGTTCGCGCCAGGCGCGGAGGGCGGCCGCCATCTCGGCGTGCTTCTTGCTCGTCCCGGCGCCCTCGGCGGCGAGATCGCCGATCAGCACGGTCGCGGTGAATCTGCGGTCGTGGTCGGGACCGGTCGAGGTCACCGAGTACGCCGGCGGCTCGAAGCCGCCGCGCGCCGCGAGCTCTTGCAGCGCCGTCTTGGGATCCATCGCGGCGCCGTAGCGCTCGGGATCGGCCAGCAGCGGCTCGACGAGCCGCAGGACGAGGCCGGTCGCGGCATCCGGTCCCACCGACAGATACGCAGCACCGAAGACAGCCTCCATGGTGTCGGCGAGGATCGAGTCCTTGTCGCGGCCCCCGGTGAGGTCTTCGCCACGACCGAGCAGCAGGTGCTCGCCCAGGCCGATGCCGCGTGCGATCTCGGCGAGTGCCACGGTCGAGACGACGCTTGCGCGGCGCTTGGCGAGTGCCCCCTCGTCGAGGTCGGGGTGTCCTGTGAACAGGCGCACGGTCACCGCGAGCCCGAGCACCGAGTCGCCCAGGAACTCGAGACGCTCGTTGTGCGGACCCTGGCCGTTCTCGTACGCCCACGACCGGTGCGTGAGCGCAAGCGACAGAAGCTCGGGGTCGATTTCGACTCCGAGCTTCTGCGTGAGCTCTGCGAGCGCGGTGCGCTCGGCAGCAACGTCGGTCACGTCAGGTGCGCGACGATCAGGCGTCGGCGACCTTGCGGCCCTTGTACTCGAGGAACAGCTCCGTGCCCTGCGAGTCGGTGACGACCTTCGCGTGGTGCGGACGGCTGTAGACGACCTTGCCGTTCTCGACGGTCTTGACGAGCGTGGGGGCCTCGGCCTTCCACTGCGCGCGGCGCGAGCGCGTGTTGGAACGGGAGACCTTCCGCTTCGGGGGGTTGCCTGCCATTGCTTGCTCTCTTCTGTGTTCTCGACGCCGGCTCAGCCGCGGGAGCGCGGTGATTCGTCGTCGTGGCTCGTGGTGAAGTCCTGGAGCGCAGCCCATCGTGGATCGAGGGGTTCACGCTGCTCTGACCCGGCGTTCTCGGTCAGCCGCTCGCCCGTGACCGGATCGAGGCCGGGGCAATCCGGCTGACACACCGGTTGAAACGGAAGCGCCAGGACGACGGCTTCCCTGACCAGAGTTTCAAGATCCACGTGGTCGTCTTGAACCTCGAAGTCAGTTTCTTCGTCCCCAGGATACGCGAAAAGCTCCTGAAACTCGACTTCGAGCCCTTCGGCGATGTCGGTGAGGCAACGGCTGCACACCCCGGTGTACTCGGTGCCGACCTCGCCCGAGGCCAGGATCCCCTCGTGGACCGACTCGAGGCGGACGTCGATCGCGATCGGTTCGCCCTCGTCGACAGCCACCAGGCCCTCGCCCCACTTGGCGGGTGCCGGCACGTCGAGCGAGTGCTCGCGCATCTCGCCGGGATGGTGCACCAGATCTCGAACGGGGAAGACGAACGGACCCGTCACATGCTTTCTGACCACGATCCCCCATCGTAGCCGCGCTGAGTCGACGCGGCGCCGGCGTCGGATCAGATGCCGCGGGCTCCGGTGTCGAGGAACCGCGCGACCGCAGCAGGCACGAACGGCGAGACGTCTCCGCCCAGCGACGCGACCTGCCGCACCAGCGAGCTCGAGACGAGCGCGTGGGCGGGGTCGGGCAGCAGGAACACCGTCTCGATGTGGGCGAGATGGCGGTTGACGATCGCCATCGGGGTCTCGTAGGCGACGTCGACCTGCGAGCGGATGCCCTTCACGAGCACGCTCGCCCCGACATCCGTGGCGTAATCGACGAGCAGGCCCATGCTCCACGAGGCGACGACGACCTCGCCGTCGATGTCGCTCTCGGCGATGGACTGCTCCAGCAGCGCCTGGCGCTGCGCGATGGGCAGCATCGCCTCCTTGCCGGGGTTGTGCACGACGAGAACGTGGAGCTCGTCGTACAGCGACGCGGCGCGACGGATGACATCGAGATGACCGAGGGTCGGCGGATCGAACGATCCCGGGACGACGGCGATCCGGCTGCTCATACGACCAGCCTACTGGGCGGGCCAGGGGTTCCCGGGCGCGGTCAGTTCTTGGCGAGGGCGGCGCGCTCGGCCATGCCGACGTTGCGCTCGAGCGCCGCGGCGAGCCCGGGATGGCGGTCCAGCGCCGGATCGTCGGCGAGGACGTGCTCGGCGGCGATGCGCGCCTCGGCGATGATGTCGGCGTCCTTCACGACCCGCAGCAGCCGCAGCGAGGACCGCGCACCGGACTGCGCGTCTCCGAGCACATCGCCCTCGCCCCGCAGCTCGAGGTCGACCTCGGCGAGGGCGAACCCGTCGAGGGTCGACGCCACCGCCTCTACCCGTGCCCGCGCGGGACTGCCCGCGGCGGCCTCGGTCACGAGCAGGCACAGCCCCGGCACGCCGCCGCGCCCGACGCGACCGCGCAGCTGGTGCAGCTGCGACACGCCGAACCGATCCGCCTCGAGGATCGCCATCGTCGACGCGTTGGGCACATCGACACCCACCTCGACGACCGTCGTCGCGACGAGCACGTCGACGTCGCCGCGCGCGAACGCCTGCATCACGGCATCCTTCTCGTCGGAGGGCATCTTGCCGTGCAGGATCTCGACTCGGATGCTCTCGAACGACGGATGCCTCGACAGCAGGTCGGCGACCTGCACGACGCCCCAGCGGGTGCGGGGCGCCTCGCCCGCGGCATCCGCGACCGGCTCGTCGGCGGTGTCGTCCTTCGTCAGCGCTTCGGCGTCGATCGCCGCGCACACCACGAACGCCTGCCGGCCCTGGCCGACCTCCTCGGCGATGCGCTCCCAGACGCGCCCGAACCACCCGGGTCGTTCGCCCAGCGGGGCGACGAACGTCTCGATCCCCGCCCGGCCGGCGGGCATCGTGCGGATCGTCGACACGTCGAGATCGCCGAAGACCGTCATCGCGACGGTGCGCGGGATCGGCGTCGCGGTGAGCACCAGGGCATGCGGTGACGAGCCCTTCGCACGCAGCGACTCGCGCTGGTCGACGCCGAACCGATGCTGCTCGTCGACCACGACGAGCCCGAGGTCGGCGAAGGTCGTGCTCTCGCTGAGCAGCGCGTGCGTGCCGACGACGATGCGCGCCTGGCCCGACGCCACGCGCAACGCGGCCTTGCGCCGCTCGGCCGCCGAGAGCTGCCCGGTCAGCAGGGTGGGCATGAGCTCGGGCGCGAGCTGGGGTCCCAGCATCCGTGCGATCGATCGCAGATGCTGCGCGGCGAGCACCTCGGTGGGCGCGATGAGAGCCGACTGGCCGCCGTCCTGCGCGACCTGGAGCATGGCCCGCAGGGCGACGAGGGTCTTGCCGGATCCGACCTCGCCCTGCACCAGGCGGTTCATCGGCCAGTCGCCCTGCAGGTCGCGCTCGATCTCGTCGCCGACGCTGATCTGATCGGGCGTGCGCGGGAAGGGCAGCGTCGCATCGAACCGCTCCAGGAGCGGGCCGGGCCGTCGCTTCGTGGCCGACATCGCCCGCACGAAAGCGCGCTGCTGCAGGAGCGCCGCCTGCAGCACGAACGCCTCCTGCATCCGCAGCGTCGCGCGCGCAGGCTCGATCTCGTCGAAGGTCGCCGGCCGGTGGATGCGCTCGATGGCCTCGCGCGCCGGACGGAGCGCGTGCCGCGCGCGCAGTTCGTCGGGCAGCGGCTCGGGCACCTCGCCCAGGCCGTCGAGCACGAGGTCGACGATCTTCTGCAGCTGCCAGCTCGCCACCGTGCTCGTGGCCGGGTAGATCGGGATGGGGAGGTTCGCGTTCGCCTCCGCCGTGATGCGCGCCGTCTCTTCGTCGGCGAAGAGTTCGTAGTCCGGGTGCGCGAGCTGCTTCGCCCCGCGATACTCCCCCACCTTGCCGGCGAAGATCCCGCGCCGCCCGGGCCTGAGGTCCTTCACCCGCCAGGTCTGATTGAAGAACGTCAGGGAGAGATCCCCGTGGCCGTCGCTGATGACGACCTCCAGGATCGAACCGCTGCGGTTCTTCATGCGGCGCTCGTTGACCCGGCGCACCTCCGCGACGATCGTCACGGCCTCGCCGACCGGCAGCGACGAGATGGGGGTGAGCTCGCCGCGACGCGCGTACCGGCGCGGGTAGTGCGCGAGCAGTTCGCCCACGGTCGTCATGCCGAACGCCCGCTCCAGCGCCGCCGCCGTCTTGCCGCCGATCGCGCCGCCCAGCCGCGACTCGAGGGTGAAGGACGCCATGGCTTCGAGGTTAGCGCGAAGGGCCGACGGGCTATCGTGAGGGGGTGACGCGCATCATCGCGGGCCGTGCCGGCTCCCTTGTGCTCGACGTCCCCGACGCCGGCACGCGACCCACCAGCGACCGCGTACGGGAGTCGCTGTTCGGCGCCCTCGAGGCGGCCGACGCGCTGCGAGGCGCCGCCGTGCTCGACCTCTACGCCGGGTCGGGGGCGCTCGCCCTCGAGGCGGTGAGCCGCGGAGCGGCATCGGCCGATCTCGTCGAGAAGTCGCCGCGTGCGGCATCCGTCGCGCAGCGCAACGCCGGACGGGTCGCCAAGGCGTTGGCCGCGGACGTCGCGATCCGCGTGCACCGCAGCACGGCCGATGCGTTCCTGAGGTCGTCCGCCGCGACGTACGACCTCGTGTTCCTCGACCCGCCGTACGACGTCGGCGAGGCCGAGCTGTCGGCGACACTCGCCCTGCTCGTGCCGCGTCTGGCCGAGGGCGCGGATGTCGTCATCGAGCGCGCGGCGCGCTCCCCCGAGCCGGCTCTGCCCGACGGGCTCACGCCGACGAGGTCCAAGCGCTACGGCGACACGGCGCTGTGGTGGGCGGCGGCCGGAGCCGCGACCCGCTGAATCACCCGGTGCGCTCGTCCCAGTCGCGGTAGGGGTCCCAGCCGGGACGCCCCGCGTGCGGGCGTCCGTCCACGAGCACGCCGTGCTCGCCGCGCCTGTGAACCGACCCGATGCGGCGGAATCCCTGCGGCAGCGCCTGCTCGGAGGGGAAGGTCGCCAGGAGGGCATGGTCCTCGCCGCCGGTGAGCGCCGACGCGGGGTCGGCGCCGAGAGACGCGGACTCGATCGAGAGCGTGACCCCGGATGCCTCGGCGAGGCGCGACGCGTCCAGCACGAGCCCGTCCGACACGTCCATCATCGCGGTGGCGCCTGAGTCGGCGGCCACGGGGCCGAGCGCCACGGGCGGGGCCGGACGCAGCTGCGCGGCGAGGTCGTCGCGCTCCTCGGGGGTGAGCAGGCGCTCGTCGATGGGCGACGGCCGGCCCTCGGCATCCGTGAACCGCTCGAACAGCACGCGCAGTCCGCGACCGGCGCGTCCGAGGGAGCCGGCCACGGCCACGACATCGCCCGCCCGGGCGCCCGAGCGCAGCACGGGCGCACGCCCGGCGAGCGCGCCCAGCGCCGTCACCGCGACGGTGAGCGTGTCCGACACGGTGAGGTCGCCGCCCTCCACGGCACACCCCGGCGCCAGCTCGTCGCACGCGGCGCGCAGCCCGTCGGCGAGAGCGGTCACGAACGACATGCGCGTGCTGTCGGGCATCGCGAGCGCGACCAGCAGCGCCGTGGGCGTCGCTCCCATCGCCGCGATGTCGGCGAGATTGACCGCCGCCGCCTTGTAGCCGAGGTCGAAGCCGGTCGACCACGCCAGCCGGAAGTCCGGGCCGTGCACGAGCGTGTCGACCGTCGCGACCACGCGGCGGTCGGCCGCCGCCAGCACCGCGGCGTCGTCGCCCGGACCCACGAGCGCGTCCGAGTCCCCGAGCCGGTCGAGGATGCGCCGGAGGATCTCGCCTTCGCTCAACTCGCCGACGCTCCGATCGGCCTGCTCGTCCACCACGCGTCCACGCTACCGTCGCACAGCCGGGCCGTCGTGCCGGGTTAGCCTGGAACGGTGCGCCTCCTCCCCTCCGCTGCCGCCGCCCTCCTGCTCGTCGCGGCGGCGGCGCTGGCCGGATGCACGTCGACCGTCGACATGCAGCCGGCCGACGGCGCGAACGACCCCGCGTGCGCCGAGGTGACCGTGCGGCTGCCCGACCACATCGCCGACCAGCCGCGTCGGTGGACCGACGCGCAGGCGTCCGGGGCGTGGGGCGACCCGTCCGCGGTGCTGCTGCGGTGCGGCGTCACAGCCCCGGGACCGACCGAGGCGAAGTGCATCACCCTCGGCGGCGTCGACTGGATCGTCGACGAGAGCCGCGCGCCGAACTACCTCGTCACGACGTACGGCCGCGTCCCCGCGATCGAGGTCTTCATCGACAACGAGATCGTCTCGCCCAACGATGTGCTCACCGAGCTGGGCGAACGGGTCGTCGGCGTCGCCACCACGGCCGAGGGCGCATGCACGCTGACCGAGACGCTGCTGCCCGAGCGCTGACCGCCGGTCAGGCCTTCGCGCGCTCCAGCGCCGTGTCGACGAGCTCGGTGATGAGCTCGGCGTAGCTCATTCCCGACGCGATCCAGCACTTCGGGAACATCGAGATCGGCGTGAAGCCGGGCATCGTGTTGAGCTCGTTGACGTAGAGGCCGTCGTCGGTGAGGAAGAAGTCGACGCGCGCGAGACCTCGGCCGTCCACGGCGTCGAACGAGCGGATGCCGAGCTCCTGGATCGCGGCGATCTCGGTGCCGTCCAGGTCGGCCGGGCACACCACCTCGGCGCCGTCGCCGCCGAGGTACTTGCCCTCGAAGTCGTAGAACTCGCGGGTCGTCAGCACGATCTCGCCCGGGAGCGACGCCCGTGCGCCGGCGCCGTCGCGACCCTCGAGGATCGCGACCTCGACCTCACGCCCGACGATCGCCGCCTCGACGAGCACCTTGTCGTCCTCCGCGAAGGCCAGCGCGAGCGCCTCGTCGAGCTCGGAGGCGTCGTGGACCTTCGACACGCCGACGCTCGACCCTGCGCGCGCAGGCTTGACGAATACGGGCTCGCCGAGGGTCGCGGCATCCGCTCGCACACCGGCCGGGTCGCGATCCCACCGCGCGCGGGTGACGGTGACCCACGGCGCCACCGGCACGCCGGCGGCCTCGAGCACGATCTTCATGAAGTGCTTGTCCATGCACAGCGCCGAGTCGAGCACGCCACCGCCCGCGTACGGGATGCCGAGCGTGTCGAGGAACCCCTGGACCGTGCCGTCCTCGCCGTGCACGCCGTGCAGGATCGGCAGCACGACGTCGAGCTCGCCGAGGTCCTGGACCGAGCCGTCGGCACGCCGCGCGCGCAGCGTGCGGTCCGCGCCGCCCTCGGGCCACAGCACGCGCGTGCCGTTGTCGACCACCTCGGGCAGACGCTCGGCGTCCAGCGCGAACTTGCCGGGATCGTCGTCCTCAAGGACGAACACGCCGTCGCGGGTGATCCCGACCGGGATCACCCGGTAGCGGTCACGATCGATCGCCCGCAGCACCCCGCCCGCCGTTGCGGAACTGATCGAGTGCTCGCTGGATCGACCGCCAAAGAGCACCGCCACCGCCGGCTTGTCCATTCTGCGTCCTCTCGCCCTTCGGGGTGTCATCGTCTGTCGTCAAGTGGGGCGCGATGTCGCGCGGGTTCATCGTGCCGTCGAGCACCATCTTCACCTGCTCGACGATCGGCATCTCGACGCCGACCTCGCGCGCGAGCTGCAGGATCGGCGCGACCGACGCCAGGCCCTCGGCGGTCTGGTTCATCTGCTTCACGACGTCGTCGAACCGGTACCCCTGCCCCAACAGGCGCCCGGCCGTGTTGTTGCGGCTCAGCGGCGACTGGCACGTCGCGATGAGGTCGCCGAGGCCGGCGAGGCCCTGCAGCGTCTCGGGCTGCGCGCCGAACGCGACGGCGAAGTCGGTCATCTCGACGAGCCCGCGCGTGATGATCGACGCCTTGGTGTTCTCGCCGTAGCCGACCCCGTCGACGATGCCGATCGCGACGGCGATGAGGTTCTTGAGCACGCCGCCGAACTCGGTGCCGATGACGTCGGTGTTCACGAAGGTGCGGAAGTAGCGGTTGCGCGCCCGGCGCGCCACGGCGTCGGCGGTCTCCTGGCTCGTCGACGAGATGACCGCCGCCGTCGGCTGCTCGCGGGCGATCTCGAGGGCGAGGTTCGGCCCGGAGGCGACGGCGATACGTGACGGATCGCAGTGCAGCTCCTGCTCGATGACCTGGCTCATGCGCAGGCCCGTGCGTCGTTCGACCCCCTTCATCAGCGACACGATCGGCGCATCGGTGCGCGAGATCAGCGGACGGATCGCCTTGAGGTTCTGGCGCACCGCCTGGCTCGGGATCGACAGGTAGATCTGCTCGGCGCCCTCGACGGCCTCCGAGAGGTGGTGCGTGGCGTGCATCCCGCGCGGCAGGTTGATGCCGGGGAGGTACTCGCTGTTGCGCTTGGCCTCCTGGATCTCGCTGGCGAGCTCCGGGCGGCGCGCCCACATCGTCACGTGAGCGCCGCCGTCGGCGAGGATCTTGCCGAAGGTCGTGCCCCAGCTGCCGGCTCCGATCACCGCGACGCGCGGACGGGCGGCGTCGTGTCTACGGCTCAAGGCGACCCGTCTCCTTCTGACCGTGGTCGGCGGGGTTCCACCGTTCGGCGGGCGCCGGCTCGCCGCGCAGCTGCGACAGCAGTCCGGCGATGTCGGCCATCACTTTGTCGGTCGCGCCGGTGAGGCTCGCCGTCTGCCCGTCCGCCTGGAACGCCGACAGGTCGACC
The DNA here is from genome assembly GCF_015277855.1 of Microbacterium cremeum. NCBI lineage: Bacteria > Bacillati > Actinomycetota > Actinomycetes > Micrococcales > Microbacteriaceae > Microbacterium > Microbacterium cremeum. Next base: position 1,648,456 of record NZ_CP063812.1, on the reverse strand, counting down.
GGATCGCCGAACAGCACCGTCACGCGGCGGCGCAGCGGCCACAGGCGCAGCTTGCCGTAGCGCGGCATCACCTGTTGCACGCCCCACTGCGCCATCGGGATCACCGGGATGCCGGCGGCCAGCGCCAGCCGGACGGCGCCCGTCTTGCCGCGCATGGGCCACAGATCGGGCTCGCGCGTGAGCGTCCCCTCGGGGTAGACGATCACCCCGCGACCGAGCCGTACGAGCGTCTCGGAGGTCTCGAGCGTCTGGCGTGCGGAGGACGCCGAGGACGACCGCGCCACCGGGACCATGCCCGTGCTGCGCAGGATCCACCCGAGCACGGGCACGCGGAACAGGCTCTCCTTGGCCATGAACCGCGGCGCACGGCCGGCCTTCCACACCGCGAGCGCGACGGCGAGCGGGTCGGCCTCCGAGTAGTGGTTCGGGGCGAGCACGTACGCGCCTTCGCGCGGCAGCTTCTCGGCCCCGTGGATCTCGAGCTTGAACAGCAGCGCGATGAGCGGAGCGGCGACGGCCGCGAGCGGCCAGAACACGCTCGGCCTGGTCTTCTCCTGGGAAGCCCGCGGCATCGGCGACGAGGGACTCACCGGATCACCCGATGACGTCGAAATCGGCGCCGAGGGTCTCGAGCTTGGTGAGGAACTTCTCGTACCCGCGGCGGATGATCCCGATGTTGCGGACGACGGACTCGCCCTCGGCCGCGAGTGCGGCGATCACATAGCTGTACCCGCCGCGGAGGTCGGGCACGACGACGTCGGCGCCGTGCAGCGGAGTCGGTCCGTTGATGACCGCGGCCTGCTCGAGCGCGCGTCGGGCGACGCGACGGTCGGGGGCGTCGATGCCGTGCGGGTGCACGACGATGTCGGCGCCCATCTGGTTGAGGGCGTGGGTGAAGCCCAGACGGTTCTCGTACACGGTCTCGTGTACCACCGACTGGCCCTCGGCCTGGGTCAGCGCGACGATGAGCGGCTGCTGCCAGTCGGTCATGAACCCGGGGTGCACGTCGGTCTCGACGATCACCGGCTTGAGCGCACCGCCGCGGCGGAACTGGATGCCGTCCTCGCGCACGTCGAACCAGCCGCCCACCTTGCGGAAGACGTTGAGGAAGGTCAGCATCTCCTGCTGGCGCGCGCCGCCGACGAAGATGTCGCCGTCGGTCGCGAGCGCCGCGCACGCCCACGACGCGGCCTCGTTGCGATCGAAGATCGCGCGGTGGTCGTAGCCGCGGAGCGTCTCGACGCCCTCGATCAGGATCACGCGATTGGGCTCGTACGAGATGATCGCGCCCATCTTCTGCAGCACCGCGATCAGGTCCATGATCTCGGGCTCGATCGCGGCCCCGCGCAGCTCGGTCGTGCCCTTCGCCCGCACCGCGGTCAGGAGCACCTGCTCGGTGGCGCCGACGCTCGGGTAGGGCAGCTCGATGTTCGCGCCGTGCAGGCCGTTGGGCGCGGTGATGCGAATGCCCTCGTAGCTCTTGTCGACGACGGCGCCGAACGCGCGCAGCGCGTCCATGTGGAAGTTGATCGGGCGGTCGCCGATGCGGCATCCGCCGAGGTCGGGGATGAGCGCCTCGCCGAGAAGGTGCAGGAGCGGTCCGCAGAACAGGATCGGGATGCGGGATGCCCCGGCATGCGCGTCGATCTCCTCGAAGTGCGCGGTGACCGCGCCGCTGGGGTCGAGGTGCAGAGTGCCCTCTTCCTCGCCGTCCTCGACGCGCACGCCGTGGACCTCGAGGAGCGATCGCACGACCTGGACGTCGCTGATGTCGGGGACGTCGCGCAGCGTGCTGGACGTCTCGCCGAGGAGGGCGGCGACCATCGCCTTGGTGACGAGGTTCTTCGCCCCCTTGACCTCGACGCGGCCGGTCAGAGGGCGTCCGCCCCGGATCGCGAGGATCTCTCCCGCCACTTCCTTCTCTCCCGGCTTCGGGGTCGCGGTCTCACCCGCGGCGACGTTCAGAAGCGACTTCATCCGGTTGTCCTCACTTGGTTCTTCGAGGGGCTTGCGGGGGGCGGACGCCATGGTGTGGCGCCCGACCCGACTCACGGAACAGGGAGCGTCCGCGGCCGCCACGCCTCGCGGCGCGCCTCGAACTGCGAGATCTTGTCTGCTTCGCGCAGCGTCAGCCCGATGTCGTCGAGCCCTTCGAGAAGCCGCCACCTAGTGTAATCGTCGATGTCGAAAGCGACCTGGAGCGCGCCGACGCTCGCCGTGCGGGCCTGGAGGTCGACGGTCATGGAGGCGCCGGGCTCGGCCTCGAGAGCGGCCCAGATCGCCTCGACGTCGGACTCGGAGACGACGCCGGTGACGAGTCCCTGCTTGCCGGCGTTGCCGCGGAAGATGTCGGCGAACTTGGCGCTCAGCACGACCTTGAAGCCGAAGTCGCGCAGCGCCCACACCGCGTGCTCGCGGCTCGAGCCGGTGCCGAAGTCGGGACCGGCGACGAGGATGCTCGCACCCGCGTACGCCGGCTGATTCAGGACGAACTCCGGATCCTGGCGCCAGTTGGCGAACAGGGCGTCTTCGAAGCCGGTCTTGGTGACGCGCTTCAGGTAGACGGCCGGGATGATCTGGTCGGTGTCGACGGCGGAGCGCTTCAGCGGTGCCGCGATGCCGGTGTGGGTCGTGAACTTGTCCATGTCAGGCCTCCACTCCGGCCGATTCGTGTGCCGGCAGATCGCTGGGGCTCGCGAGGCGCCCCATCACCGCCGTCGCAGCCGCGACGAGGGGCGACACGAGGTGCGTGCGTCCGCCCTTGCCCTGGCGGCCCTCGAAGTTGCGGTTGCTCGTGGAGGCGCAGCGCTCCCCCGGCGCCAGCTGGTCGGGATTCATGCCCAGGCACATCGAGCAGCCGGCGAAGCGCCACTCGGCGCCGAACTCGGTGAAGACCTTGTCGAGGCCCTCGGCCTCGGCCTCCAGGCGCACGCGCGCGGAGCCGGGAACGACCATCACCCGCACGCCGTCGGCCTTCTTGCGGCCCTCGATCACGGAGGCGAAGGCGCGCAGGTCCTCGATGCGACTGTTGGTGCACGAGCCCATGAAGACGGCGTCGACGGCGACGTCCTTGAGCGGCGTGCCGGGCGAGAGGTCCATGTACTCGAGCGCGCGCTCGGCGGCGGCGCGCTCGTTCGGGTCGGCGAAGTCCTCCGGCGACGGCACGACGTCGCTCAGCGACACGCCCTGGCCGGGGTTCGTCCCCCACGTCACGAACGGCTCGAGCTCGTTCGCGTCGAGGAACACCTCGGCGTCGTAGACGGCGCCCTCGTCGCTGGGCAGCGTCCGCCAGTAGGCGACGGCATCCTCCCAATCCCGTCCCTGAGGTGCGTGATCACGGCCCTTCACGTACTCGAACGTGATGTCGTCGGGAGCGATCATCCCGGCACGTGCACCGGCCTCGATGGACATGTTGCACATCGTCATGCGCCCCTCCATCGAGAGGGAGCGGATGGCGCTGCCGCGGAACTCGAGCACGTAGCCCTGCCCCCCGTTCGCGCCGATCTTCGCGATGATGGCGAGGATGACGTCCTTCGCGGTGACGCCGGGCTTGAGCTCGCCCTCGACGGTGATCGCCATCGTCTTGAACGGCTTCAGCGGCAGCGTCTGCGTGGCCAGGACGTGCTCGACCTCGCTGGTGCCGATGCCGAACGCCATCGCGCCGAAGGCGCCGTGGGTCGACGTGTGGGAGTCGCCGCACACGACCGTGATGCCGGGCATCGTGAGGCCGAGCTGCGGCCCCACGACATGGACGATTCCCTGCTCCTTGTCACCGAGCGAGTGCAGGCGAACGCCGAACTCCTCGGCGTTGCGGCGCAGCGTCTCGATCTGCGTGCGGCTGGTGAGGTCGGCGATCGGCTTGTCGATGTCGAGCGTCGGGGTGTTGTGGTCCTCGGTGGCGATGGTGAGGTCGAGCCGGCGGACCGGGCGGCCCTCCGCCCGCAGCCCGTCGAAGGCCTGCGGGCTGGTCACCTCGTGCACCAGATGCAGGTCGATGTAGATGAGATCGGGCTGGCCGTCCTCGCCCTTGACCACGAGGTGGTCGTCCCACACCTTCTCGGCGAGAGTGCGCGGACGGTCGGGGATTCCGGCGATCGGGGATGCGTCGGTCGTGCTCATGTGCTCTGTCGTTCTCCTCGGAATGGGGGCTTCGCCCACCGGTGATTCGGGCCCGCGACGAAACTCCGCGACGAGGGAGGCCTGGAACTAGGACTCGTCGCGGCCGCTAAGGAGGAGGCGAGCGATCCGCACGAGGTTAGGTTACCACCGGCGCGCTGAACGCCGGCCCGGGCGCGGTCATGCGACGACGCGGGCAGCGGAGGCGGGTCCGTGCCCGCCCCCGCTGCCGTGCCGACGGCGCGGCCCGGTCAGTCCTGTCGTTCGGCGGCGGCGGCGGATGCGGCATCCGTCGCCTCGCGGCGCTTGTCGCGCGACGACGCGAGAAGGCTCGCGACCGTGGCAACGGTCATCGCGACGATGATCACGCCGAGCGACATCCAGGTCGAGATCTCGGGCGCCCACTCAATGTGCTCGCCGCCGTTGATGAACCACAGTTCGTTCACGTGCATCGCATGGAAGACGAGCTTCACGCCGATGAACGCCAGGATGAACGCGATGCCGTAGTGGAGGTAGCGCAGGCGGTCCAGCAGGTCGCCCAGCAGGAAGTACAGCTGCCGCAGGCCCATGAGGGCGAAGAGGTTCGCGGTGAAGACGATGAACGGGCTCTGCGTGATGCCGAAGATCGCCGGGATCGAGTCGATCGCGAACAGCAGATCCGTCACGCCGATCGCCGCGAACACGATGACCATCGGCGTCCACATCTTCTTGCCGTCGACGACCGTGCGGATCTTGGAGCCGTCGTAGCTGTCGCTGATGTCGATGGTGCGGCGCAGCACGCGCACGACGAACGCCTCCTGCTTGACCTCGTCGTCGTGGTCGCCGCCGGGGAACGCCTGGCGGATCGCGGTCCACACCAGGAAGGCGCCGAAGATGTAGAACACCCAGCTGAACTGCTCGATGATCGCGGCGCCGGCCAGGATGAACAGGCCGCGCAGCACGAGCGCGATGATGATCCCCACCATCAGCACCTCCTGCTGGTAGCGGCGCGGCACGGCGAACTGCGTCATGATCAGCACGAACACGAACAGGTTGTCGATCGACAGGCTGTACTCGGTGAGCCAGCCCGCGACGAACTGCCCGGCGTACTCGCCGCCGGCGAAGATCCACATGAGTCCCGCGAAGATCAGCGCGAGCGTCACGTAGAACACCACCCACAGCGTCGACTCCCGGGTCGAGGGGATGTGGGGGCGCTTCAGGATGAGGAGGAGATCGCCCAGGAGGATGAGCGAGAGGATCACGAGGGATCCGATTTCGAACCACAGGGGAAGCGTGAGGTCCATTCAGGGCCTTTCGGAGGAACGAGGGTCGGTCGATGCCGAAAGTCTCTCCCCGCGGCCGGACGGGTCCGGTCGTTCCGCGTCGCACACCCGGGGTCACTCTGTCGGGACCCGTGATGACGGATGCGCGCAGTGGGGATACTCCCTCTCGCTCGCCTCAGAATACAGGGACGGATGCCGAAACCGCCCATGTTGAGACGATGAGGGCGCTGCAGACACCCCCAGAGTGAGAGACAATTCGAAGCGAGCGGAGGATGGGCATGGCATACGACCACCCGCGCGGCGAGTCATCAGGCGACGCTGCGCTCGTGGCCCTCGCGGCCGGCGGGAGCGAACACGCGTTCCGCACGCTGTACCGCGCGTACGTCCGGCCCGTCTACTGGCTCGCGCACGGTCTGGTCGGCAACCCGGCCGACGCCGAGGAGGTGACGCAGGAGACCTTCCTGGTCGCCTGGCGCAAGCTGCCCGGCCTCGACCTCGCGGGCGACTCGCTGCTGCCCTGGCTCGCCACGGTGTGCCGCTTCCAGGCGGCGAACCGCATCCGCAAGCAGAAGCGCGATCGCGAGCACACCGCCGGCGCGGCGGACGAGAACCTGGTCGCGACCGTCGACGTCGAGCAGCAGGTGGTCGACGGCGCACTCGCCGAGGCCATCCTGCGCGAGGTCGAAGGACTGGGCGAGCTGGACCGTGCCATCTTCCGGCTGTGCGCCGTCGATGGCTACGCGTATCAGGCGGCCGCCGACGAGCTCGGCGTCACCCAGGGCGTCGTCCGCAATCGTCTCTCCCGCATCCGCACGCGACTGCGGACCGTCGTGAAGGAGAGCACATGAGCATGCAGCACCTGGAGCCGGCGACGCCGGTGACCCTTCCGGAGCTCTCGCGCGATCGCGTCGACGAGATCGAAGAGGCGCTGTTCTCCGAGATCGCCCGCGACCGCTCGCGGCAGGCGGCGCGCCGTACCCGCCGCGGCCGACTCTGGATCGCGGGCGGCGCCGCCGCCGCGATCGTGGCCGTCGCCGCGGTCATCGCGCCGAGCGTCGGCTCGCTCGTCTCGGGGACGGGCGGCACGAGCGACGGCTCGGCGATCGCGCCCGTCGCGCCGGCCGATGACGCCTGGGGCGGCATGGACTCGGGTGTGGCGCTGGATTCGCGCGAGGCGATGCCGGGTCTGGCCGAGCAGGAAGCGGCCGACCAGAGTATGGGCGCGGGCTCCGCGGCCGACCGCGACATCATCACGACCGCCTCGGCGACCGTGTCGGTGGACGATGTCGAGGCCGCGGCCCGCACGGTCGGCGAGTCGGCGGTCGCCCACGGCGGCTACGTCGAGTCGATGAGCATCGGCACCGACGGCAGGGTGTACCCGGTCGACCCCATGGACGGCGGGGTGGTGGACTCCACGATGCCCGTGCCGTACACGCCGGACGGCGCGTGGGTGACCGTGCGGGTGCCCGCCGACGAGCTCCCGGCGCTCGTGGACGAGCTCGCCGACACCGGCGAGGTCACCGCGACCTCGATCAACCGCTACGACGTCACCGAGCAGACGGTCGACCTCGAAGCGCGCATCGACGCCGCGCAGGCCTCGGTCGATCGGCTCACCGAGCTGATGGCGCAGGCGGAGAGCGTCGCGGACCTCATCGCAGCGGAGTCGGCCCTGTCGGAGCGGCAGGCGCTCCTGGAGTCGTACCAGCAGCAGCTCGAGATGCTCGAGACCCAGGTGGCGATGTCGACGCTGACGGTCACGATCGTCCCCGCCATCAAGACCGTGGACGCGGACCCCGCGGGCTTCGCGGACGGAGTCGTGGCCGGCTGGAACGGTCTGGTGGCGACCCTCAACGGAATCGTCATCGCACTCGGCTTCCTGCTGCCGTGGCTCGTGGTCGTCGGTGTCGCCGCACTCATCGTGTGGGGCATCGTGCGAGTGCTGCGCCGTCGCCGCGTACGGCGGGAGGATGCCGCGATGGGCGCCGGGGCGAGGCACGCGCAGGCGGAGACTACGGGAGACGCTCCGGCGGCACCCGAAGAAGACACGGGGACGACCGACGAGAAGCGGTGACGAGGCGCGACGCCGCGTCGCCGATACTGTGGAGCGGTGACGCGCACGAGATTCCCGCAGTCGGTCTACCGGATCGGCGACGAGCCCGACGCGCGGTTCAGCCTCGCCAACGAGCGCACGTTCCTCGCGTGGAACCGCACCGCGCTGGCGCTCATCGCCGGCGGCGTCGCGCTCGAGGCGCTCGGCCTCGACCTCCAGCCGGGCCTGCGGCTCGCGGCATCCCTCGTCCTCATCGCGGCGGGTCTGGTCGTGCCGGTGCTCGCGTGGCTCGAATGGGGCCGCACCGAGCGCGCCCTGCGCTCGGCCTCGCCGCTGCCGGGCTCCACCGCGAGCATCGCGCTGGCCGCCACCATCGTGCTGGTCGGGACGCTCGTGCTGCTCGGCGTCGTGCTGCGATGAGCGAACGCCTCCTGTTCGATCCGGGGCTGCAGCCCGAGCGCACCGAGCTCGCCTGGCGCCGGACGGCCCTCGCGATCGGCGTCGGATCGCTCATCGCGCTGCGCGTGCTCCCCGCGATCGCCCCCACGCCCGACGCACGGCAGGCCTGGCTGGTGCCGGGCATCCTCGGCGTCGGCTTCGCCGTGATGCTGTGGGTGCGGGCACGGGCCCGCCACGCGCGCCTCAACCGCGCGCTCCTCGACGACCGCGCGGACCGCCTGCCCGGCGCCGACTTGCTGCTGCTGCTCACGGTCTTCGTCGTCGGGTGCGGCCTGCTCTCGGCCGCCCTGGTGCTGCTGCCGTTCGCGCTGTAGCCGGTGAAGACGACGAACGCCCGGTCCTGGCGGACCGGGCGTTCGACTTCGGTGACCCCAGCGGGATTCGAACCCGCGTTACCGCCGTGAGAGGGCGGCGTACTAGGCCGCTATACGATGGGGCCGTACAGCGATCACAGCGTGATGCTGCGCCTGTTGCCTGACTGGTGACCCCAGCGGGATTCGAACCCGCGTTACCGCCGTGAGAGGGCGGCGTACTAGGCCGCTATACGATGGGGCCGTTCAGGCAACCGTTCGATTATGCCATGCGGCAGAGGGTCGCTCCAAATCCGCGCCACGCCCGGGCGCACCTCGTGCGCGGCCTTGCCGCCGCGCGCGGCGGACGCTTGACTCGACACATGCGAGTCACCAAGTTCGAGCACGCCACGCTGACCGTCGTCGACTCCGGGAAGACGCTCGTGATCGATCCTGGATCGTTCACCGCACCGCTCGGCGACCTCGACGACGTGGTGGCGATCGTGCTGACCCATGAGCACCCCGATCACTGGACGCCCGATCACCTGGATCGCCTCCTCGGCGCGTTCCCCGGCACGCCGATCCTCGGCCCCGAGGGAGTTGCGAGGGCTGCGGCAGGCTACGACATCACCGTGGTCCGCCCCGGTGACACCGTCGACGTCGACCCGTTCCACCTGGAGTTCTTCGGCGGGCGTCACGCGGTGATCCACGAGTCGATCCCCGTCATCGACAACGTCGGCGTGCTCGTCAACGACGAGCTGTACTACCCCGGCGACTCGTACGCCGTGCCCGCGGGCCGCAAGATATCGCTGCTGGCGGCGCCGGTGGGGGCGCCGTGGCTCAAGATCGGCGAGGCGATGGACTTCGTGCTCGCCGTCGCGCCACGCCAGGCGTTCGGCACGCACGACATGACGCTGTCGGTGGTCGGACGCGATATGGGCCGCGCGCGCCTGCGGTGGGCCACCGAGCAGGGCGGCGGCGAGTTCCTCGCCCTCGACCCGGGCGACGCCGCCGACACGTAAGGCGAGCGCCGTCGTGGAAGAGCAGACGAGGATGCCGCGACGGCTTCGATCCGCAGCATCCTCGTCTCGTCTCTTCTCGTCCTATTCGGCGTCGAGATCCGTCTCGAGCAGCGCGACCAGCTCGTCGAGCGCCTGATCGGCGCCGTCGCCCTCGGCCTTGAGGGTCACCACGGTGCCGTGCGAGGCGCCCAATCCCATGAGCGACAGGATGCTGCCGGCGTTGAGGTCGGGACCGCCGTCCACCGCGATGGTGACGGGCACGGGCTTCGACTGGACCGCCTGAACGAACAGCTTCGCGGGACGCGCGTGCAGCCCGGAGCTGCTGGCGATGGTGGCCTGACGTTGTGCCATCTTCTTCTCTCTCCTTCTCGGGGTCGCAGACTCTGCGGAGGTCGTTCTCACGCCGCCACGGCGACGGCGGCCTCCGCCTGCTCGAGCTCTTTGCGGCCGACCCACTTCTTCAGGGCGACGACGGCGAGCGCCGAGACGACCGTACCGGCCGCGAGCGCCACGAGGAAGCCCCAGATCGGATCGATCGCGAAGAGCACGAAGATGCCGCCGTGCGGAGCGAGTGATTCCACGCCGAACACCATGATGAGCGCACCGGTGACCGCGCCGCCCGCCATCGAGGCGGGGATGACGCGCAGCGGGTCGGCGGCGGCGAACGGGATCGCCCCCTCGCTGATGAACGACGCGCCCAGCAGCCACGCCGCCTTGCCGTTCTCGCGTTCGACCGGCGGGAAGAGGTTGCGCGCCATCACGGTCGAGGCGAGCGCCATCGCCAGCGGCGGGACCATGCCCGACGCCATGACCGCCGCCATGATGAGGTATGGCGTGGGGTTCTCGGCGGAACCGGCGGCGAGGCCCGCGACGGCGAACGCATACGCGACCTTGTTGACCGGTCCGCCCAGGTCGAAGCACATCATGAGGCCGAGGATGATGCCCACCACGACGATGGCACCGGTCCCGGCGAGTTCGGTGAGCCAGGCGTTCAGGCCTTCCATGAGGGTCGCGATGGGGCGCCCGAGGAAGAGGATCATGAGCCCGGATGCCACGATCGAGGCGAGCAGCGGGATGATGGCGACCGGCATGAGGCCGCGCAGCCATCGCGGCACCTGGAACCGGCCGATCCACCAGGCGACCGTGCCCGCGAGCAGACCGCCGACGATGCCGCCGATGAACCCGGCGTTCATGAACACCGCGACGGCGCCCGCGACGAATCCGGGCGCGATCCCGGGGCGGTCGGCGATCGCGAACGCGATATAGCCGGCGAGTGCCGACACCAGGAATCCCATCGAAGTCGCGCCGATGATGAACGCGACCGAGCCGAGGTACTGCCCGAGGCCGCCCTCGGGGAGATTCCACAGCGCGTTCTCGATGACGACCGTGCCGGCGTTCTCGTTGACGTCGTACCCGCCGAGCAGGAAGCCGAGCGCGATGAGCAGCCCGCCGCCCGCGACGAACGGGATCATGTAGCTCACGCCGGTGAGGAGGATCCGCTGGATCCGCGCGCCCCACGACAGCTTCTCGGTGGAGGTCGCGGCGACAGCGGCGGCGTCGCCGCCGACGCGCGTGGCCGACGGGTCGTTGGCTGCGGCGACGGCCTCGGCCACCAGCTGGTCGGACTGCTCGATGCCCCGCTTGACGCCGGAGCGGATCACCGGCTTGCCCGCGAAACGCTGCGGCTCGCGGACGTCCACGTCGGTGGCGAAGATCACCGCGTCGGCGGCCTGGATGACATCGCTCGGGAGCGCCTGGTAGCCGCTCGAGCCCTGCGGCTCGACGACGACGTCGACACCCGCCTTCCTGCCGGCCGCCGTGAGCGCGTCGGCGGCCATGAATGTGTGCGCGATGCCGGTCGCGCACGCGGTGACCGCGACGATGCGAGCCGGGCGTCCGCCGACCGTGAGCCCGCCCTCCGCTGCCATGACCGGCGGCGCGGCCGGGGTCGCGGCCGGGGTCGCGGCGGGGGCGGCGGGCGCGGCATCCCCCTCGCCGATCGCGGTGCGCACGATCGACACCACGTCCTCGTCGGTGGCGGCAGCGCGCAGGGCGGCGGTGAAGTCCTCCTGCATGAGGCTGCGCGCAAGCTTGGACAGCACGGCGAGGTGCGCCTCGGCGGCGTCGGCGGGCGCCGCGATCAGGAAGACGAGGTCGGCCGCGCCGTCGGGAGCGCCGAAGTCGACGCCCGGTGCGAGGCGCGCGAATGCGAGGGACGGCGTCGTGACGGCCTCGCTCTTGGCGTGCGGGATCGCGATGCCGCCGGGCAGGCCGGTCTCGTCCTTCTCTTCGCGCGCCCACGCGTCGGCGTAGAGCGCCTCGGCATCGGTCGCTCGCCCCTGAGCGACGACGCGTTCGGCGAGAGCGCGGATGACGGCGGACTTGTCGTCGCCCAGACGGGCGTCGAGGCTGACCAGGCCGGGTGTGATGGTGTCGGACACGGTGACCTCCTGCGGTCGTGTGGGGTGGCGGTTCAGGCGAGGCGGACGACGGGCACGTCGCCCGCGGGTAGATCGGCGGGCGCCGGCGGCTGGGTTCCGGGAAGGGATGCCGCCGCCGCTCCGTAGCGGACGGCATGGCGCAGGCGCTCCTCGGGCCCGGCGCCCGAAGTGTGCGCCAAGAGGTATCCGGCGAGCGAGCTGTCACCGGCGCCCACGGTGCTCGCCGCGCGGATCGGCGGTGGAGTCGCCGCCCAGGCTCCGTCGGGTTCGACCAGCACGGCGCCGGCGGCGCCGAGCGTGACCAGCGCGGCGCCGACCTTGACGGGCACGAGGGAGCGAGCGACCCCGAGCACCGCCGAGACGGCGTCGGCACCGTCCAGCGGCAGGCCCGCCAGCTCGGCGAGCTCATCGTCGTTGGGCTTGATGAGGTCGGGCCGGGCGTGCGCGACGGCGGCCGCGAGCGGCCCGCCCGATGCGTCGACGGCGATCATCGGCTGCGCGTGGTGCGCACGGCGCACCGCATGGATCACCCGGACGTAGAAGTCGTCGTCGACGCCGGGCGGCAGCGAGCCGGCGAGCACGAGCCATCGCGCGCCCGCGGATGCCGCGACCACGGCGTCGACGAGCGCGGACGCCTCGTCGGGCGACAGGCTCGCGCCGGGCAGGTTGAGCTTGGTGGTCACGCCGGCGGGATCGGTGATCGCGAGATTCGCACGCACGTGACCCCGCACGGGGACGCGCACGGTGCGCACTCCGCCGTCGCGCAGGGCGGACTCGAAGGGGTCGTCGAGGGCGAGCGGCAGCACCGCCGCGCACTCCGCTCCCCCGACCGAGACGACGCGGGCGACGTTGATGCCCTTGCCACCGGCGTCCTCTCGCGCCGAGCTCGCCGCCTGCACCTCGCCCGGTCGGAGGGCGGCGGGCAGGGTCATCGTGCGGTCGAGCGACGGGTTGGCGGTGAGCGTGACGATCATGCGTGCCACACCTCCACGCCGGCCTCGTCCAGCGCGGCGGAAAGCTCGGCGCCGGGCGCGGCATCCGTCACCAGCACGTCGATGTCGGAAAGCGCGGCGAAGCCGACGAGGAGCTCGGCGTCGAGCTTCTCGGCGTCGGCGACCACGACGACCCGTCGCGCCGCCTGGACGATGGCCCGCTTGACCGCGGCCTCGTCGGGATCGGGGGTGCTGAGCCCGAAGACCGCCGAGACCCCGTTCGTGCCGACGAAGGCGACATCGGGCCGGAGACCCTGGATCGTGCGAACCGTGTCGGCGCCGACGGCCGCGGCGGTCAGACCGCGCACGCGGCCGCCGATGAACGAGAGCGACGCTCCCGGCACGCCCGCGAGCGCGTGCCCGAGCGTGAGCGAGTGCGTCACCACCTCGACATGCGACTGCGCGAGTGACGGGGCGAGCGCGGCCGCGACCGCCCCGGTCGTGGTGCCGGCATCGAGGAACACCGAGCCGCGGAAGCCGTCGCCGAGGGCGTCGAGGGCGCGACGGCCGATCGCTTCCTTGGCGGCGCCGTGATGCTGCAGCCGCTCGGCGATCGACGGCTCTCGCGTGCTCGCCCGGTCGGTCGGGACGGCGCCCCCGTGCACTCGGCGAAGAACCCCGATCGATTCGAGGTGGTCGAGATCGCGGCGGATCGTCTCGGTGGTGACGTCGAAGCGCTCGGCGAGCGAGACGACGCTCACGCGTCCGTCTGCGATCAGCAGGCGTTCGATCTGCTCGTGGCGCTCCGTTGCGTACACCGGTTCTCACCCTTCGTCGGATTCCCACACAATACAACACATATCAACACATACACAAGCAAAACCACGTGATCCCGCCTGGGTAGGGTCGAACGGTGCCCGACAAGCCCGCCGCCGAGATCGCCATCGATGCCGCCCTCGTCCGCTCGCTCGTGGCGTCGCAGGCGTCCCACGCCATCCCCGCCGCCGAGACCCTGCCGCTCGAGAAGGTGGCCGAAGGCTGGGACAGCGAGGTGTGGCGACTCGGCGACCACGCCGCCGTGCGTCTCCCCCGCCGCGCGCTCGCCGCGCCGCTGGTGCTTCACGAGCAGCGCGCGCTCCCCGGCATCGCGCAGCGGCTGTCGGCGACCGGGGTGCGCGTGCCGGATCCGATCGTCGCGGGGCGCCCCACTGCGGGCTACCCCTGGGCGTGGTCGGTCGTGCCGTGGATCGACGGCACGCGCGGACTCGACGTGCCACGGCGTTCGCGCGCAGGCTGGGCGGCGACCCTCGCCGGTGCGCTGCAGGCCCTCCACGTCGAGGCCCCGGCCGATCATCCCGTCAATCCGGTTCGCGGGCGGCCGCTCGAAACCCGCGACGCGGTGTTCCACGAGCGCCTCGAGGGCCTGCGCCGCGCCGCGACGCTGGACGAGCACGCGGCGGACGACCTGCGACGGATCTGGCAGGCGGGCGTCACGGCTCCGGCCTGGAGTCGTCGCCCGGTGTGGATCCACGGCGACCTCCACCCCGGCAACCTCGTCGCCCAGAGCGGCCGGCTGCGCGGAATCATCGACTTCGGCGACGTGACCGCGGGCGATCCCGCCTACGACCTCGCGGTGGTCTGGCTCGCCTTCGACGGTCGCGGCAGGGAGGCGTTCCGCGCGTCGACAAGCCAGGCGTACGACGCCGACACGTGGCAGCGCGCCCACGCCTGGGCCGCCGCCGTCGTGGTGATGCTGCTCACCCACAGCGACGACGCGCCGGACTATGCGGCCCTCGCCCGCGACGCGATCCCCGAGATCCTCGGCACCGCCCGCTGACGAGGGCAGGCGATCCGGCAGCGGCCGCTCGGGCATCGCCCGCGCCGGTACCGTGAGATCCGTGAACATCGATCAGACGGACTGGGAGCGCACGGCCGACGTGCTGCGGGGTTGGGCGCTCGACGAAGACCTCAAGAAGCGAATGCTCGCCGACCCGCGGATCGCGGCAGTGGCCCGGCGCCTCTCGCAGCGGTACATTGCCGGCGAGAGTCCGGACGACGCGCTCGCGGCGGTGCGCAGCGCCGCCGCCCGAGGACACCTCGGCAGCATCGAGTACGTCGGCGAGAGCATCCGCTCGGCCGATGTCGCCGCGGCCGAGACGGCCGTGTTCGTCGGCCTCGCCCACGCGATCGCCGCAGCGGGCCTTCCCGCGACAGTGTCGTTCGACCTGTCGCACGTCGGCTCGATCATCGACCCCGAGCTGGGCTTCGCGAACGCGGCCGAGCTCGCCCGCGCCACGGCACCGCTGGACAGGGCGCTGATGATCTCGGCGGAGGGATCGGATCGCACCGATCTCGTGCTCGACCTCTACGAGCGCCTGGCCGTCGAGCACCCGCACGTCGGCATCACGCTTCAGGCCCGGCTGCGCCGGACTCCCGCCGACCTGGAGCGCGTGCTCGCCCTTCCCGGCCGCATCCGGCTCGTGAAGGGCGCCTTCCTCGAGACTGACGATGTCGCCTACCGCCGCGACAGCGAAGAGATGTACGACGCGTACCTGTCGCTCGCCGGCCGCCTGGTCTCGTCACGCCACGCGGTGTCGCTTGCGACGCACGACGCGTCGCTCGTACAACGACTGGTCGCTCACCACGGTGACGCACTTCGCGCCGACCACGTGGAGTTCGAGATGCTGATGGGCCTCGGCACGCGCTTGCTCGACCGGCTGAGCGCCGAAGGCTACCGAACGCGCGAGTACGTGCTGTTCGGCCGCGAATGGTGGCTGTACGTCCTCAACCGTATCGCCGAGGACCCGCACCGGCTCTTCGCCGCGGTCGCCGATCTCGGCCGCTGACACCGACGCTCAGCCTTCACTCGCTCGAGCGCATTCAGGAGCGGTTCGCCGCTTCCCGTGCATCCCAAGGCCAACGTCCTCACCCGAGAGCTCGAACCTGTCAGGTGCCTCTTCGATGGCGGGCAGGCGAGCTGACCGCTTGCCACCCGACCGCGGCTCAGCCGAGCCGGAGGGATTCCGGGGAGGTCGCCTGATCCGCCCATGAACGCAAGAGCCCCGGTGGTCCGCTTTGCTGCGGATTTCCGGGGCTTTTCGTCTTGCTGGGGTACCTGGACTCGAACCAAGAACAACTGAACCAGAATCAGCCGTGTTGCCAATTACACCATACCCCAAGGCTGTCAGCCGAAGCCGTGCCGAGGATCAAGTCTACGCGACCGCGGCACGTGCTCCAAACCGAGCAGTCACCCGCGCGCGTCGGCGAGGGCGGCGAGCCGGCGGATCGTCTCGGCCTTGCCGAGCAGCTCCATCGACTCGAACAGCGGGGGCGATACCCGGCGGCCGCTCAGTGCGACGCGCAGCGGTCCGTATGCGATCCGCGGCTTGAGCCCGAGCCCGCCGTCCTCAGCCGGCGCGACGAGGGCTCCCGCGAGGGCCTCCTGCACGGCCGCCGTCGTGAACTCCGGCTCGGGCAGCAGCTCGAGGGCGGCGACCGACGCCACGAGCACCTCGCCGGCGTTCGCCGGCAGCGCGGCGAGAGCGTCCTCCTGATACGACACGGAGTCGGTGAAGAGGAACCCGAGCAGCGCCGGCGCGTCGCCGAGCAGCTGCATGCGCTCCTGCACGAGAGGCGCGGCGGCCGCGAGCATGGCGCCTTCCACCGGCGTCGGCGGGTCGGCGATCACGCCGGCACCGGCGAGATAGGGAACCAGGCGCCCCGCGAAGTCGTCGGGATCCAGCATCCGGATGTGATCGCCGTTGATGGACTCGGCCTTCTTCTGGTCGAAGCGAGCCGGGTTGGGGTTGACGTCGACGATGTCGAACGCTGTGACGAGCTCGTCGAGCGAGAACACGTCGCGGTCGGGCGCGATCGACCAGCCCAGCAGGGCGAGGTAGTTGAGCAGTCCTTCGTGGATGAAGCCCTTCTCGCGCTGCAGGAAGAGGTCGGCCTTCGGGTCGCGCTTCGAGAGCTTCTTGTTGCCCTCCTCCCCGAGCACCAGCGGCATGTGGGCGAAGCGCGGGATGAAGGTCGTGACGCCGGCGTCGACGAGCGCCCGGTACAGCGCGAGCTGCCGCGCCGTCGACGGCATGAGGTCCTCGCCGCGGATGACGTGGGTGATGCCCATCAGCGCGTCGTCGACGGGGTTCACGAACGGGTACAGCGGCACGCCGCCGGCGCGCACGAGCACGAAGTCGGGGAACGAGCCGGCAGGGAACGTCACCTCGCCGCGGATGAGGTCGACATACGTGAGGTCTTCGTCGGGCACCCGCAGGCGCCACGCGGGCTCGCGGCCCTCGGCGCGGAACGCGGCCTTCTGCTCGTCGGTGAGATCGCGGTCGTAGTTGTCGTAGCCGAGCTGCTTCGCCCGGCCGTTGGCCTCGTTGCGCGCATCGATCTCTTCGGCGGTCGAGTAGCTCTCATAGACGGCGCCCGCCGCGATGAGCTTGTCGAGCACCTCGCGGTAGATGCCGTGCCGCTCCGACTGCCGGTACGGCGCGTGCGGGCCCCCGACCTCGACGCCCTCGTCCCAGTCGATCTCGAGCCACCGCAGCGCCTCGAGCAGCTGCAGATAGCTCTCTTCGCTGTCGCGCGCGGCGTCGGTGTCTTCGATGCGGAACACGAGCTTGCCGCCGTGGTGGCGCGCGTAGGCCCAGTTGAACAGCACGGTGCGGATCAGTCCGACGTGCGGGAGGCCGGTCGGCGACGGGCAGAACCGCACGCGGACGTCGGCCCCGGTCGCAGTCGTGGTGCGGGGATCAGGCGAAGAAGGCATCGCCTGCAAGTCTAGTTGCGGGATGCCTCGTGCCCGGGGTCGCCCGCTCCCCGACGGTCATTCGACCGCGGTGGCGACGCTGCCACAGTCAGTCGCCCGCCGGGCCGACGAGTCGCGTGAGCGCGGCCAGCGTGGCCTTCACGGCCGGCACCCGATCGGCGCCGCGGGCGGTCACGGTGTGGATCGTGCGCTGCTCGCCCGCCGGCAGCGGCACGATCGCGACGCCCGGAAGCTGCGGGAACGACTCCACCGCCATGCGCGGCAGCGTCGCGACGCCGATTCCCCGCGCCACGAACCCCTCGACCGCGACGAAGTTGTCGGTCTCGAACGCGATCCGCGGCGTGAATCCCGCGCGCCCGCACACCTCGAGCAGGTGCCCGCGGCAGCGCGGGCATCCTGCGATCCAGTCGTCGTCGGCGAGTTCGGCGACGTCGAGCGGGCCGGCGCCGGCGGACGGGTGCGACGCCGGCAGCACGGCGAGCAGCTCGTCGGTGCCCACCGATCGCACCGACAGCCCGTGGGCGCTCGACCCATGAGGGTCGTCGCGATCGCCGGGGTAGCTGAAGGTCAGCGCGATGTCGGTGCGGTCCTCCCGCACGGCGTCGACGGCTTCCGGCGGCTCGGCCTCGACGTAGGTGAGGGAGATCCCCGGATGCCGCTCGGCGAGCTCCGCGAGAAGTCGTGGCACGATCGTGGGCGAAGCCGAAGGGAACGCCGTGAGTCGCACCCGGGCGGCGCGCAGGCCCCGCAGCTCGGCGAGCTCGCCGGCGGCGGCATCCAGCGCGGTCGTCACGGCAGACGCGTGACGAGCCAGCACCCGTCCGGCGTCGGTGAGCCGTACGCTGCGGCCCACGCGCTCGACGATCGCGACCCCGAGGCGCTGCTCGAGCCGCTTGAGCTGCTGACTGACCGCGGGCTGGCTGTAGCCGAGCGCCGCGGCGGCCCCGGTGATCGAGCCCGCATCGGCGATCGCCTTCACGACGCGCAGCTCGCGCGCGCCGAACCCCGGGTCGTCGTCGGCATCGTCGGTCATGCGGGAATCATAAGCCCGCGTGATGAAAACCATCGAACACCTGCCGTAGACATGCGGCATCGGCGGCGAGACCCTGGGTTCATGGTCGCCACGCTCCCATCCTCACCCTCTGCGATCGATGCGCGCGCCGCCTTCACGGGCGGCCGCGGGTACCTTGCCGCGTGCACCGTCGGTCTGCCGTCGGTGGCGACGCAGCGGGCGCTCCGCGCCGACCTCGACGCCTCCGCCGCCGGACACCCCGACCTCGCCGCCTACAGCGCCGCGGTCGAGCGTTCGCGTGCTCTCTTCGCGGCGCTCGTCGGGATCGGCGCCGAGCGCGTCGCGATCGGCTCGCAGGTGTCGGTGGCGACGGGTGCGGTGGCCACCGCCCTTGCGGACGGAGCCGAGGTGCTCGTGCCCGAGGGCGAGTTCTCGTCGCTGGTGCTGCCCTTCGTGCACGCCGGGCGCGGCATCCGGGTGCGCACCGCTCCCCTGGACGAGCTGGCCGCGCACGTCACGCCGGCGACGAGCCTCGTGGCCTTCTCGATCGTGCAGTCTGCCACCGGCGAGGTCGCGGATGCCGTCGCGATCAGCGACGCCGCCGCCCGCTGCGGGGCTCTGACGCTGTGCGACGCCACTCAGGCCGTCGGCTGGCTGCCGGTCGACGCCTCCGCCTTCGACGCCGTCATCTGCCACGCGTACAAGTGGCTGTGCGCGCCGCGGGGCGTGTCGTTCCTCGCCCTGTCGGACCGCTTGATGGCGCGCATGTCGCCGACGTCTGCGGGCTGGTACGCGGGCGATGACCCGTGGTCGTCGTGCTATGGACCCGACATCGACTTCGCCCCCGACGCCCGCCGTTTCGACCTCTCCCCCGCCTGGCAGGCGTTCGTCGGCGCCGCGCCCGCGCTCGAGCTGTTCGCGTCGCTGGACGCCGCCGACGCGTACGCCCACACGACGGGACTGGCTGCGGCGTTCCGCGACGGCCTGGGACTCGCCGGTCCGGCACGACCATCTGCGATCGTGACGTGGGACGACCCCGACGGCACCGACCTGGCGCGCCTCACCACGGCCGGGATCACCGCGTCGGGGCGCGCCGGCCGGGCCCGGGTCGCCTTCCACGTCTTCAACGACGCGGAGGATGTCGAGCTCGCGCTCACCGCGCTCGGGCGCTGAGCCCTCCCGTCAGGGCCCGCCCTCCCGTCAGGGCTTGCCCGCGAGCCGCAGCCCGAGCGGCGCGAGGAGTGTGGCGGCGGCCACGAGAACCATCACGACGAGGGCGAGCCCGCCATAGCCGATCCAGCCGAGCAGGCCGCCTGCGGCGATCGCGCCGGCGGCGCCGACGATGCTCATCGTGAAGTCGCTGAACCCCTGGCGGCGCGTGCGTCGCTCCTCGGACGACGCTTCGGTGAGGAGAGTCGACCCCGCGACCGTCGAGGCGCTCCACCCCAGTCCGAGCAGGATGAGCGCGATCGTCACGGCGAGCGTCGACTGCTGCCCGAACGACGCCGTCAGCAGGGCCGCGGCGAGGAGAGCCTGGCCCACGAGGATCGTGGGCACACGGCCGATCCGGTCGGAGAGGATGCCGAACACCGGCGACAGCGCATACATCCCGGCGATGTGGAGGCTGATGGTGAGACCGATGACCGACAGCGTCGCCGCCTCGGAGGCGCCGTGCGTGAGATGCACGAGATGTACGGGCGTCATCGCCATCACCGACACCATCGTGCCGTGCGCCGCAGCGACGGCGAAGATCGCATAGCGGGCCGCCACCGGGCTGTCGGCCCGCGCGATCGGGCGCGATCCCGGTGCGGCCGCCGCGACCACGCGCTGCGCGAGCAGCAGCGGGTCGGGCCGCATCGCCGCGAGGTAGACGCCGATCGCGAGCAACTGCGCGACGATCGTGAACAGGTACGGCCCGGTCAGCGGCGGCATGCCGACCGCGCGACCGACCACCTCGCCCGGCCCGGTCAGGTTCGGGCCGAGGACGGCCCCGATGGTGGTCGCCCACACCACGATCGACAGGTCACGGCCGCGCGAGGCATCCGTGGCGAGATCGGCCGCGGCGAAGCGCGACTGGAGGTTCGCCGCCTGCCCTGCGCCGATGATGAGGAACGCTGCGAGCAGCAGCAGGAAGGCGCCGAGGGCGACGGCGGCGACCACCAGCACCACGCCGACGAGCGCCACCGCCATGCCGAGCGTCAGCGACAGCCGCCGCCCGCGCCGGCGCGCCACCATCGCGAGCGGAACCGCCGTCGCCGCGGTGCCGAGCGTGACCGCGGCGGCCGCGAGTCCGGAGAACGCCTCGTCTCCCGAGAGCTCGGCGGCGAGCACCGCTCCGAGCGACAGCGTGGCACCGAACGCGAGACCGCCCAGCACCTGCCCGAGAGAGAGCACCCACACGGTGCGCCGCTGGACGCGGGCGACCTCTTCGGGTGCGGTGGCGAGGACGGTGTCAGGCATTGCGGGCGTGATTGCGCAGGATGCCGAGGCCGGTGATCTCGACCTCGACGGTGTCGCCCGCGACGAAGGGCCCCACGCCGGCGGGCGTGCCGGTGAGGATGACATCCCCCGGCAGGAGCGTGAACGCCGCCGATGCGTAGGCGATGACGTCGGCCAGCGAGAAGATCATGTCGCTGATCGGTCCCTGCTGCCGCACCTCGCCGTTGACCCGCGTCGTGACGACGGCGTCGCCGGCGGGATCGAACTCGGTCTCGATGGCGGGGCCCAGCGGGCAGAACGTGTCGAAGCCCTTCGCACGGGCCCACTGCCCGTCGGTCTTCTGCAGATCGCGCGCCGTGACGTCGTTGGCGATCGTGTAGCCGAACACGTACTCGAGGGCGCGCTCGGCCGGCACGTTCTTGCCGATGCGGCCGATGACGGCCGCGAGCTCGCCCTCGAAGTCGACGCGCTCGGACTGCGGCGGCAGCACGATCGCGTCGCCGGGACCGACCACCGACGTGTTCGGCTTGAAGAACAGCATCGGCTCGGCGGGGACGTCGTTGCCGAGCTCGGCCGCGTGATCGCGGTAATTCCGCCCGACGCAGACCACTTTCGAACGCGGGATGACCGGCGCGAGCAGGGCGACGTCGGCCAGCGGCACCCGCTCCCCCGTCGTGTCGTACCCCGCGAACATCGGATCGCCTGCGAGGACGACCAGCTCGCCCTCGTCGACGATCCCGAACCTGATGGCGTCATTGTGGCTGAAGCGCGCGATCCTCACCGGATCAGCCTAGCCACCGGCTCGGACGCTGTGTCTCGTCTCGCTCGCTCGACGACCGGGTTCGGTCGTCGAGCGAGCGAAGCGAGACGAAACGCGGCGCTGAGGTGCTCAGGCGTCGAGCCGCAGCAGCCAGCCGTGCTTGTCTTCGCGGCGGCCGTACTGGATGTCGGTGAGCTCTTCGCGCAGCGACAGCGCGAGCTCGCCGGTGGGCTGCTCGTCGACGAAGTCCTTGCCCTTGAGCAGGCCGATCGGGGTGACGACGGCGGCGGTGCCGCAGGCGAACACCTCGACGATGTCGCCGGATGCGACACCCTGTCGCCACTCGTCGAACGAGACGGCGCGACCCTCCACCTTGTGGCCGCGATCCGCCGCGAGCTGCAGGATCGAGTCCCGCGTGATGCCCTCGAGGATCGAGTCGGACTGCGGCGTGACCAGCGTGCCGTCCTTGTACACGAACACCACGTTCATGCCGCCGAGCTCTTCGACGTTGCGGTCCTGGTCGAGGAAGACGACCTGGTCGCACTCGTTCTCGTACGCCTCGGACTGCGGGAGGAGGCTCGCGGCGTAGTTGCCCCCGGTCTTCGCGGCCCCCGTCCCGCCCTTGCCGGCGCGGGCGTAGTCCTCGCTGAGCCAGATCGACACCGGCTTCACGCCGCCCTTGAAGTACGCGCCCGCGGGCGAGGCGATGACGTAGTACGCGACCTTGTGCGCGGGGCGCACGCCGAGGAACGCCTCCTTGGCGAACATGAAGGGCCGCAGGTACAGGCTCTGGTCCTGACCCGAGGGCACCCAGTCGCCGTCGACCGCGACGAGCTCGCGCAGCGACTGGATGAAGTACGGCACCGGCAGCTCGGGCAGCGCGAGACGGCGGGCAGAACGCTGCAGGCGGCGTCCGTTCTGGTCGGGGCGGAAGGTGTGGACGGAGCCGTCCGCGTGCCGGTAGGCCTTGATGCCCTCGAAGATCTCCTGGCCGTAGTGCAGCACGGCGGCGGCCGGGTCGAGCGAGAGCGGACCGTACGGCTGCACGCGCGGCCGGTGCCAGCCGCCGCCGACCGACCAGCAGATGTCGACCATGTGGTCGGTGAAGTGCGTGCCGAAGCCGGGATTCGCGAGGACCTCTTCGCGCTGCTCGGCGGAGCGCGCCTGCAGGTTGCGGTGGACCGTGAACTCGAGCGGGGCGAGTCCGGTGTCGGGGTCGGAGTCGATGAGGGTCATGACGGGCCTGTACTTTCGTGCGGACGGGATCCGCGGGTCGGTGGCGGCGCTTGCTCTGGGTCCAGGTTACGCCTGGAGCCGGGCGGCGATGGCGTCGCCGATCTGCGCCGTGGTGCGGGCGGAGTCGCCCCGCTCGGCGAGATCCTCCTCGACGGCGGCGGTGACGCGCCGGGCTTCGTCGCGCTGCCCGAGGTGATCGAGCAGCAGCGCGACCGAGAGGATCGCGGCCGTGGGGTCGGCCTTCTGCTGTCCTGCGATGTCGGGCGCCGACCCGTGGACGGGCTCGAACATCGAGGGGAACGCGCCGTCGGGGTTGATGTTGCCCGAAGCGGCGAGGCCGATGCCACCGGTGACGGCGCCGGCCAGGTCGGTCAGGATGTCGCCGAAGAGGTTGTCGGTGACGATGACGTCGAACCGGCCGGGGTTCGTGACCAGGAAGATGGTGGCCGCGTCGACGTGCAGATAGTCTACGGCGACGTCGGGGTGCTCGAGCGAGATCTCGTCGACCAGGCGCTTCCAGATGCCGCCGGCGTGCACCAGCACGTTGGTCTTGTGCACGAGCGTCACGCGCTTCGAGCGGCGCTCGGCGAGATCGAACGCGTACCGCACGACCCGCTCCACGCCGTACGCGGTGTTCACGGACGTCTCGTTGGCGACCTCGTGCGGCGTGCCCTTGCGGATCGACCCTCCGTTGCCGACGTACGGCCCTTCGGTGCCCTCGCGGACCACGACGAAGTCGATGTCGCCCGGGCTCGCGAGCGGGCTCGCCACACCCGGGGAGAGCCTCGAGGGACGCAGGTTGACGTAGTGGTCCAGCTCGAACCGCAGTCTCAGCAGCAGTCCGCGCTCGATGTTGGCGTCCTTCAGACGCGTGTCGCCCGGTACTCCCCCGACGGCGCCGAGCAGGATGGCGTCGTGCTGGGCGATGGACGCGAGGTCGGCATCCGTCAGCGTGTCCCCGGTCTCGAGGAAGCGGGCGGCGCCCAGCGAGAATCGCGTCTTCTCGAAACGGATGCCGCTGCCCGCGGTCGCGGCATCCAGCACCTTCTCCGCCTCGGCGATGACCTCGGGACCGATGCCGTCACCTGGGATGACGGCCAGCTTCACGACACGCGACATGGTGCTCCTACGACTTCTGGCGGGACCCTCCCAGGGTAGTGGCCGCGATGACGCCCGCCGTGACGACGAGCGCCGCCCCGATGAGGGCCGTCACGGTGATGCCGGCGTCGAACGCGTGAGCGGCCGCCGCGTGCAGCGCGTCGCCGGTCGTCCCGCCGATCTCGTCGGCCGCGTGCACGGCGCCCGCGAGCGTCTCGGCTGCGGCGGCGGCCGCGGCATCCGGAACACCGTCCGGGATCACGAGGTTCGCGCGGTACAGCGCCGTCAGGATGCCGCCGAGCACGGTGGTGCCCAGCACCGCGCCGAGCTCGTACGCGGTCTCGGACACGGCGCTCGCGGCGCCGGCCTTGGCGGGAGGGGCGCTCGCCAGCACCAGCTCGTTCGACACGGTCTCGGCGCAGCCGATGCCGATCCCGAGCGAGATGAACGCGGCCACGAGTGCTCCGATGCTGTCGGGGCCGGTCGCGAAGGCGACCGTGACGTAGCCCAGCACCGAGAAGACGAGGGCGACCGGGATGACGACGCGAGCAGGCCACTTCTTCGAGATCGGCACGACCAGCAGCCCCGCTGCGATCATCGTCACCAGCCCCGGCACCAGCGCGAGTCCCGCCTGCAGCGGCGGCAGCCCGACGACCAGCTGCAGATGCTGCGCGACGAAGAACAGGAAGCCGACGAGCGCGATGACGCTGAGGAAGTTGATCGCGAGCGCCCCGCTGAAGGTGCCCTGGCGGAACAGCCGCATGTCGAGCATCGGGGTGCGGGCGCGCAGCTGACGACGGACGAAAAGGATGCCGAAGCCGGCGCCCGCGAGGATCGGCAGCCACGTCATGAGGCCGAAGCCGTGCACCGCGAGCTCTTTGATGCCGTACACGACGGGGATCATCGTCGCCATCGACAGCAGGATGCTCACCGGATCGATCCGCCCCGGGCTCGGGTCGCGGCTCTCGGGCACGAGGATCGGCGCGAGCACGAGAAGCGGCACCAGCACCGGCACCGCGAGCAGGAACACCGAGCCCCAGGCGAAGTGCTCGAGGAGCACTCCGCCGACGATCGGGCCCAGGGCGGAACCGGCCGAGAACATCGCGGCCCAGATCGCGATCGCGAGTCGCCGCTGGTCGCGGTCGGTGAAGACGCTTCGCAGCAGCGAGAGCGTCGACGGCATGAGCATGGCGCCGAAGACGCCCATGCCCGCGCGTGCGGCGATGAGCCAGGCGGCCGTCGGGGCGAACGCGGCCAGCGCCGACACCGCGGCGAATCCGGTCGCGCCGATCAGCAGCATCCGTCGCCGGCCGAAACGGTCGCCGAGGGTGCCCATCGTGACGAGCAGCCCGGCGAGCACCAGCGGGTAGGCGTCGATGATCCACAGCTGCTGCGTGCTCGTGGGCTCGAGGTCCAGCGCGATCCCGGGCAGCGCGAAGCTCAGCACCGTGTTGTCGACCGAGACCAGCAGCACCGGCAGCATGAGCACGACGAGCGCTGCCCAGCCGCGCCAGCCGACGCGGCGGGACTGCGCCTCGGCGAGGGAGAGTTCTTGCGTGAGTGTCATCATTTCTATACCGTCCAGCCGGTATAGTATCAGGATGCCGCTGCCCGTGTCGATACGATCGACGCCATGAGCCGCCCTCCCCTGGCACGCGAGAAGGTGCTCGACGCCTTCGAGCGCATCCTCATCGATGAGGGCGAGCGCGCCGCGACGATGGACGCCACGGCACGCGCCGCGGGCGTGTCGAAGGGCGGCCTGCTCTACCACTTCGGCACGAAGGAGGCCCTCGAGGCCGGACTCATCGTGCGGCTCGCCGAGCTCGTCGACGAGGACGTCGCCGCGATCGAGTCCGCGGCGGAAGGACCGGTGGCGTACTTCCTGCGCTCGTCGGTCATGGAGAACGCACCGCTGGATCGCGCGATCATCGCCGCCTCCCGCCTGGCTCAGTCCGGCAACGCGCCGGCGATCGCCGCGCTGCACGAGATGCGGGCGCGCTGGGAGGACGCCCTGCGGCCGCATACGCGCAGCACGGCCGCCCTCGACCTCGTCATGCTGGTCAGCGACGGCCTCTACTTCAACAACGCCCTCGGCGGGGATGCGCCACTCACGGTGGTGCCGCGCGGCGAGGCGCTCGAAGCCGTCATCGCGCTCGTGGAAGAGGCGATCCGGCTCTGATCGCCGCCCCGCGGCGTCCGACCGGCCGGCTCAGCGGCGGGCGGCGAGCCTGCGCCGCGTGCGCCGGAGCATCGCGTGCACCACGAGCGGGTGCAGCAGCGAGACCGGCGTGAAGTAGACGCGCCCTCGCCAGTCGTTGAACGTGACGACCGTCGTCACGCGCACAACAGACGCAGCGGCATCCACTCCCACGCCGCAGCGGAACGTCAGATGCGCATCGGCGTACTCGATGAGCGCCTCCTCACCCTCGACGCGTCGCACATCGAACACGCCTCGAGGCGCCGCCTCGAGGCGCAGCAGCGGAGCGAGCGCGATGCGCAGCCCCATGGCCGCCTTGACCCACAGCGGCGAGGACTTCGGGGCGAACAGCGTCTCGGCCCACTCGCGCGGATCGCCGGTCGTGCGCGGCGGCTTCGACGCCAGGATCACGTCGCCGTAGTCGAACCGGGAGAGCCCTTCGAACGCGAGACTGCGGAAGGCCGGAGATCCGGCACGGGCGGGCGAGGGCGCCGGTGCGGATGCGAGACCCTCGACCGGCGCCATCATTCAGTCCTCGGTGACCTCGATGCGGCGGAACAGGTCCGCGCCGACGGAGTCGCGCATCTCTTCGAGCAGCTCCTCGGGCACCGGCGAGTCCACGGTGAGCACCGACAGGGCACGCCCGCTCGCGTCGGCCTGCGCGACCTGCAGACCGGCGATGTTGATGCCCGCGTCGCCCAGCCTCTGGCCGTAGATCGCCACGATGCCCGGGCGGTCGGCGTACCGCATCACGAGGTGGTGGCGTTCGATCGGCACCTCGATCTCGTAGCCGTTGATGCCCACCACCTTGGGCACCATGCGCGTGCCGGCGAGCGTGCCGGCCACGGTGAGGACGGAGCCGTCCGCGAGTGTGCCGCGCAGGATGGTGATGTTGCGGTACAGCGGGCTCTCGGCCTCGACGATGAGCCGCGTCTCGATGCCGCGCTGCTCGGCGAACAGCGGCGCGTTCACGTACGAGACGTTCTCGCTGACGACGTTCGCGAGGATGCCCTTGAGCGCGGCCAGGCGGTACACGCTGACGTCGTAGGCCGCCAGCTCACCGCGCACCTCGATGTCGAGGCTGGTGAGCGCGCTGTGCGCGAGGCCCGTGAAGAACTGGCCGAGCTGCTCGACGAGCGCGATCCCGGGACGCACGAACGGGTCGATGACCCCGCCCGCCACGTTCACGGCGTCGGGCACGAGGTCGCCCTCGAGCGCGAGCTTCACGGACTTCGCGACCGAGACGCCCGCCTTCTCCTGCGCCTCGTCGGTCGAGGCGCCGAGGTGCGGCGTGACGACGACGTTGGGCAGAGCCAGGAGCGGGAAGGCCGTGCCGTCGGGCGCGGGCGGCTCGCTCGTGAACACGTCGAGGCCGGCACCCGCGATCTCGCCGCTGGTGAGCGCGGCGTGCAGCGCCTCCTCGTCGATGAGGCCGCCGCGCGCGACGTTGACGACGAAGGCCGTCGGCTTCATCAGACGGAACTGCTCGGCGCCGATCATGCCCGTCGTCTCGGGGGTCTTCGGCATGTGGATGGTGACGAAGTCGCTGGTCGCGAGCAGCTCGTCCAGTTCGAGCAGGGTCACGCCGAGCTGCTGGGCGCGCGCGGGCGTGACATAGGGGTCATACGCCACGACCGCCACACCGAACGCCTGCAGTCGCGCTGCGATGAGCGCGCCGATGCGACCCAGCCCGATGATTCCGACCGTCTTCTCGAAGAGCTCGGTGCCGGTGTACGCGCTGCGCTTCCACTGGCCGGCGGCGAGCGACGCGTGCGCGGCGGGGATGCGGCGGGCCAGGCTCAGGATGTGACCGACGGTCAGCTCGGCCGCCGAGATGATGTTGGAGGTGGGCGCGTTGACCACCATCACGCCCGCCGTGGTCGCCGTCTTGATGTCGACGTTGTCGAGCCCGACGCCCGCACGCGCGACGACCTTGAGCACGGGGGCCGCGGCGATCGCCTCGGCGTCGATCTTCGTCGCCGAGCGGATCAGCACCGCGTTCGCGTCGGCCAGCGCAGACAGCAGGGCGGGCCGGTCGGTGCCGTCGACGTAGCGCACATCGAAGTCTGGACCCAGTGCGTCGATCGTGGCGGGAGAGAGCTCTTCGGCGATGAGGACGACAGGCTTCGTCACGGGTGATTCCTTCGGGGGCGGTGCGCGACGGCGCAGAGCAGAGCGGATGCCGCGCCGCACGCCAGCGGGGGCGGGCCGTTGCCCAGCCTATCGTGGCGAGTCGCGGCGCCCTGACCGTGTGACGAACGTCACGACACCAGCGACGTCGTGTTGAGCGTGGTGTAGGCGACGACATTGAGCCAGAACACCGCGACGAGCGCGAGCCCGGTGATCATCACGAGGAGCAGCTCGTGCGCCGCGCGCCGGTGGGCCAGCGCGAACGCCGCGCCCCACACGAGCAGCGGGAAGACCGCCGCGAAGATCCAGACCAGCCAGCCCAGCGGGGTCAGCGACATGCCCGCCTCGCCGTAGAACCCGACCGTCTCGATGAGGTTGCCGATCGCGTTCCACACCGCGTAGGCGTAGAAGAGGCCGACGAGGCCCGAGATGGTCGCGACGAGCCAGGTCGGCGTCCTGCCCTTCGCGGGGACGGATGCCGCGGCATCCGGTGTCGTGTCGCTCATTGCCCCACCGCCCCGATCATGACGAAAGGCCACGGCACCAGCAGCACCACACCCGCGGCGAGCCACGCGAACCGCACCCACGAGCGCGACGCGCGCGTGAGCAGGAACACCGTCGCGAACCACAGCACCGGGGCGAGCACCGCGAGCCACAGGCTGCCCTGGTACATCGCGTCGGTCACCAGGAACGGACGCCAGCCCTGCAGGCGCAGGCCGCCGATCAGCCAGCCGACGGCGAAGAGCGCATACACGCCGCCGAGCACGCCGAGCACGATGAGCTCGGCGTTCCCCATCGGGGTCTTGGCGGCCGTTGCCTCGCCGTCCACGGCGACCGCGTCCGCCGGCGCGCCGGCCGGCCCGGCCGCCGCGTCGGCGGATGAGACACGCTCACTCCCCCTGCCGACCGCGGTGAACCCCTCGGGAAGCACCGCGGTCCCCGCGGCGGCGTCCGGTTCGGCGTCGGTCGGTTCGGTGTCGGTCGGTTCGGGGCTCGCGGCCTCTGCCGCCGGCACCTCACCGCCCGCATCGGACGCGCCGACGTCGAGGGTGGGGTCGTCGTCGCCGTCCCAGGTCAGGGCGTCGTCGTCGCGTCCGGTCGTCACGAGTTCAGCGTAGTGGGGCGCGTCTGCCGGCGGGGATGCCGTGCCGCGCTCAATCGAAGAGCCGCACTGTGAGCGCGTGCCACGTGACGGGTCCGACGATCCCGTCGGCCGGCGGAGCGAACATCGACTGGAACTCGCGGACGGCCGCGTCCGTGAGCGGACCGAAGGCACCGTCGACGGCCAGGTCCGCGAGCAGCGTCTGCAGCGCCCGGACCGCCTCTCCCGTGTCGCCGAGCCGCACCGTGACGATGAGGCTCGGCCAGTCGAGCTGCCCCAGCGTCGTCGAGATCTCGTCGGTGCGCAGCGTCTGCTGGAACGCCTGGACCGCGGCGCCGCTGGCCGGACCGAACGCGCCGTCCGCGGCGATGGCCGCGCCGTGGTGGCGCAGCAGGTGCTGCGCCGCGAGCGCGCGCCAGTTCGTGGCCTGCGACGAGCCCTGCTTCACGAGAGCCCAGGGCCGCGGTCCCGGCATGGCGGTGCTGAGGAACGACCACGTCTCGCGGCCCGCGACGCCGTCGAGCGTGAGCCCCCAGGACTCCTGGAAGAACTCGACGCGTTCCTTCGTCAGCGGACCGAACACGCCGTCGACGAGGAGCGGATCCTCCCCCGGAGAGCGGAGCAGCCCGAACTGCTGCACCGCGCGGACGGCGTCGCCCGTCGCCCCCGGCCCGCTCGGCACGACCAGTCGCGGCCACGTGACAGGTCCGACGACACCGTCCGCCGCGATCCCCTCCACCGCCTGGAACGCGGCGACCGCCGCCGCGGTCACGGGACCGTAGTCGCCGTCGACGACGACGGCGTGCCCCTGGGCGCGCAGCAGGTACTGGATGCCGGACACGACCGGACCCTCTGCTCCGGTCCCGACGGTGGTCCACGGTTCGATGTTCATGACGGCTCCTCTGTTTCGGTCTCCCCAGGGGGAGGCAGGGTCAGCGCGCCGTGATACGTGCGTCCGTGGGGCCCGCGTTCACGTCCGCGCGGCGGCGACCGCCTCCCGCACAAGCGCGGCGTCGGTCACGTCGTGACCGTCGGATCCCCCGCCCGGACCAGAGGGGGCGTCGAGCCCCGCGCGGGCGCGCGCCGAGAGGTGCACCGCGTCGACACCGGCGGCGAACAGCACCGGGATGTCGACGACGCGCACACCGCCTCCCGCCATCACCTCGACGCGCCCGGAGCGGGCCGCGAACTCGGCCAGTCGTCCGACGCCGTCGATCGACCGCGCCGCGCCGCCCGACGTGAGGACCCGGTCGACCCCCTCGGCGAGGAGCGCGTCGAACACCGCGGACGGATCCGGCGCGGCGTCGATCGCGCGATGGAACACCAGCGTCGCCGGGCCTGCGGCATCCCGCCACCGACGGACGGCCTCGCGATCGAGCCCGCCGGCCCCGTCGAGGGCCCCGATCACGACTCCGCCGGCGCCTCGCACGACGCACGCGCGGATGTCGGCCGCGACGAGGGCGACCTCGTCGGGGGTGTAGACGAAACCGCCGGGGCGGGGGCGGACGAGTACGTTCACCGCAGCCGGATCGACCGCGCCGAGCACCGCCTCGAGCATCGCGAGCGACGGGGTCAGCCCGCCGACATCGAGCGCCTGGCAGAGCTCGAGCCGCACGGCGCCCGCCGCGACCGCATCACGGGCGCCTGCGGGGTCCTGGACGGCGATCTCGACGGGGCGCACAGACATGCGAGGAAGCCTATCCGGCGTGGCGGGGCGCCTTGACGCTGTGCCGCGCCGGTGGTCGGATGAGCACGTGGAGGTCGCAGTCGACGCCGACTACCTCGTGCTGGGGGCAGGGGCCATGGGCATGGCGTTCACCGACGCGCTCACGGCCCGGGCCGACGTGTCGGTCGCGGTCGTCGATCGGCGATTCGGCGCGGGCGGGCACTGGCTCGACGACTACGCGTTCGTCCGGCTCCACCAGGCGTCGGCGTTCTACGGCGTCGCGTCCACGCGCCTCGGCGGCGGACGACTGCAGCAGGAGGGTCCCGAACGGGGCCTGCAGGAGCGCGCGTCGGCCGCCGAGGTCTGCGAGTACTACGCGCGCGTCGCCGAGCGGCTCTCGCAGAGCGGGAAGGTGACCTTCCACTGGAACAGCGAGTACGTCGGCGAGGGACGGTTCGTGTCGCGGCTGACGGGCACGCGGTTCGTCGCGCCCCGCGCTCGCCTGGTCGACGCGCGATACCTCTCGCCCGACATCCCCGCGCTCACACCTCCTCCCTTCGAATCGGACGGCGCCCACGTCATCCCGGTGAACGGGCTCGTGAAGATCGCCGCAGCGCCGGGACGGTTCGTGCTCGTCGGCGCGGGCAAGACCGCGATGGATGCGGCCGTCTGGCTCCTCCGCCAGGGTGTCGCCCCCGACGCCATCACGTGGGTGCGCCCGCGCGATCCGTGGCTGCTCAACCGCGCCGTGGTCCAGCCCGATCCCGCGATCTTCCTCGGCATGGCCGCCGACACCATGACGGCGGCGGCCGAGGCGTCGTCGGCGGACGATCTCTTCCTGCGCATGGAGGCCGCCGGCGTCATGCTGCGCATCGATCGCACGGCGACCCCGACGATGGCGAAGACCCCGACGCTCGCGACGTGGGAGCTCGAGCTGCTGCGTTCCATCGAGGACGTCGTGCGGCGAGGGCACCTGCGCGGCGTCGAACCGGGCCGGCTGCGCTTCGCCGAGGGAGACGTCCGGATTCCCCGCGACGCCGTGATCGTGCACTGCGCGGCGTCCGGGCTCAAGTACCCCGGGCTCGTGCCGATCTGGAGGCCCGGCGTGATCACGCCGCAGCCGGTCCGCGTCGGCTTCCCGTGCTTCGGCGCCGCGCTCACCGGCTACGTCGAGGCGACGCGCGACACCGATGAGGAGAAGAACGCGGTGTGCCGTCCCTCGCCGTACGCCGACACGCCGGCCGACTGGACGGCGATGCAGGTGATCGGCGGCGACGCGTCGCTCGCGATGGCGAACGAGGACGACATCCGCCAGTGGGCGAACGCCACGACCCTCAACCCGTCGCGGATCCCGCCGGAGCGCACGGACGACCCGGCCGTGATCGCCGCCGTGCGGCGGCTGCGCGAGTGCATCGGCGCCGGACGGCAGCGGCTCGCCGAGCTGGCCGCTGCCGGGCCGGTCCGCGCCGGGTGAGACGGATGACGGATGACGGAAGCCCGGCCCCTTGTGGGGACCGGGCTTCGCACGCCTCGCGCGATCGCGCGGGTTTCGATACGTGAGGGTCGGCGGGGCGTCAGCGCGCCGCGTTGCCCTCCACGTAGTCCTCGTCCTGCTGCTTCCATGCGAAGAGCGCGCGCAGGTCCTTGCCGACGGCCTCGATCGGGTGCTGGGCGGCCTTCTCGCGCAGCTCGAGGAACTCCGTCGCGCCGTTGTCCTGGTCGTCGATGAAGCGCTTCGCGAACGCGCCGGACTGGATGTCGGCGAGCACGGCCTGCATGTTCTCCTTGACGTGCGGGTCGATGACGCGCGGGCCCGACACGTAGTCGCCGTACTCGGCCGTGTCGGAGACCGACCAGCGCTGCTTGGCGATGCCGCCCTCCCACATCAGGTCGACGATGAGCTTCAGCTCGTGCAGCACCTCGAAGTACGCGATCTGCGGCTGGTAGCCGGCCTCGGTCAGCGTCTCGAACCCGTACTGCACCAGCTGGGAGACGCCGCCGCACAGCACGGCCTGCTCGCCGAACAGGTCGGTCTCGGTCTCTTCCGTGAAGGTCGTCTTGATGACGCCCGCGCGCGTGCCGCCGATGGCCTTCGCGTACGAGAGCGCGGTCTGCCACGCCGTGCCGGAGGCATCCTGCTCCACCGCGATGATGTCGGGGATGCCGCGGCCGGCGACGTACTCGCGACGCACGGTGTGGCCGGGCGCCTTGGGTGCGACGAGGATGACGTCGACCCCCTCGGGCGCCTGGATGTAGCCGAAGCGGATGTTGAAGCCGTGCGCGAACGCGAGCGTCTTGCCCGGGGTCAGCTTGTCCTTGATGCTCTCGCTGAAGATCGACCGCTGGTGCTGGTCGGGCGCGAGGATCATGATGAGGTCCGCCCACTCGGCGGCGTCCGCGACGGACTTGACCTCGAAGCCCTCGTCCTGCGCCTTCTCGGTCGACTTCGAGCCGTCCTTGAGCGCGATGACGACCTCGACGCCCGAGTCCCGCAGGTTCTGCGCGTGCGCGTGCCCCTGCGAGCCGTAGCCGACGATCGCGACCTTCTTGTTCTGGATGATGCTCAGGTCGGCATCGGCGTCGTAGAAGATCTCAGCCATCTTCGTGTTTCTCCTTGATGTTGTGGTTCGGAAAGGACGGATGCCGCGACTCAGCCGCGCAGCACTCGTTCGGTGATGCTCTTGCCGCCGCGGCCGATCGCGAGCAGGCCGGACTGGGCGAGCTCCTTGACGCCGAACGGCTCGAGTGCCCGCAGGAAGGCGTCGACCTTGCCCTTGTCGCCGGTGACCTCCACCACGACCGCATCGGGCGCGTAGTCGACGATCTGCGCGCGGAAGAGGTTCACGACCTCCAGCACGTTCGAGCGGGTCTGGTTGTCGGCGCGGACCTTGACCAGCATGTGCTCGCGCTGCACGGACGCCGCAGGATCGAGCTCGACGATCTTGATGACGTTGACGAGCTTGTTCAGCTGCTTGGTCACCTGCTCCAGCGGAAGCTCCTCCACATCGACGACGACGGTGATGCGCGACAGGCCCGGGACCTCGGTGACACCCACCGCCAGCGACTCGATGTTGAATCCGCGACGGGCGAAAAGACCCGCGACACGGGTGAGCAGACCGGGCTTGTTCTCGACGAGAAGACTCAGCACGTGGCTCGACATGTTCTCTTCCTCCCCGCTCAGTCTTCTTGCTCGAACGCCGGCGCGTGGTCGCGCGCGTACTGGACGTAGCTGTTGCTGACGCCCTGCGGGACCATCGGCCACACCATCGCGTCGGCGCTCACGACGAAGTCGATGACGACCGGACGATCGTTGGTCTCGAGCGCGGTCTGGATCGCGGCGTCCACGTCCTCTTCCTTCTCGACGCGGATCGCGAGGCAGCCGTACGCCTCGGCGAGCTTGACGAAGTCGGGGATGCGGACGGTGTCGTGACCGGTGTTGAGGTCGGTGTTCGAGTAACGGCCGTCGTAGAACAGCGTCTGCCACTGGCGCACCATGCCGAGCGAGGAGTTGTTGATGATCGCGACCTTGATCGGGATGTCGTTGATCGCGCAGGTGGCGAGCTCCTGGTTGGTCATCTGGAAGCAGCCGTCGCCGTCGATCGCCCACACGTGGCGTTCCGGCTGAGCGACCTTGGCTCCCATGGCGGCGGGGACCGCGTAGCCCATGGTGCCGGCGCCGCCCGAGTTCAGCCACGCGTTGGGCCGCTCGTACTTGATGAACTGCGCCGCCCACATCTGGTGCTGGCCGACGCCGGCGGCGAACACGCCTTCGGGTCCGGTCAGCTCGCCGATGCGCTGGATCACGTACTGCGGCGACATCAGACCGTCCGAGGGCTGGGTGTAGCCGAGGGGGAACTCGTCGCGCAGCCCCTCGAGGAACGACCACCATTCGGTGATGTCGGGCCTTCCCGCGCCGCTGACGGCGCGGTAGGCGACGTCGAGGTCGACGAGCACGTCTTTCAGGTCGCCCACGATCGGCACGTCGGCGGTGCGGATCTTCGAGATCTCGGCGGGGTCGATGTCGACGTGCACGACCTGCGCGTTCGGCGCGAACAGCGCCGCCTTGCCCGTCACGCGGTCGTCGAACCGCGAGCCGAGGGCGACGATGAGGTCGGCCTCCTGCAGCGCGAGGACGGCGGGCACGGTGCCGTGCATTCCGGGCATGCCCAGGTGCTGATGGTGCGAGTCGGGGAACGCGCCGCGGGCCATGAGCGTCGTCACGACGGGTGCGCCGGTCGTCTCGGCCAGCGTCCGCAGCTCGCGGGAGGCCTGCGCCCGCACGACGCCTCCGCCGACGTACAGCACCGGCTTCTTCGCTGCGGCGATCAGCTGCGCGGCCGCCTGGATCTGCTTGCCGTGCGCCTTGGTGACGGGGCGATACCCGGGCAGATCGATCTTCGGCGGCCACACGAACGGCGCCTCGGCCTGCTGCGCATCCTTGGTGATGTCGACGAGCACGGGGCCGGGGCGGCCGGTGGACGCGATCTCGAACGCGGCGGCGATCGCGCCGGGGATCTCGGAGGCGTCCTTCACGAGGAACGAGTGCTTGGTGATCGGCATCGTGATGCCCACGATGTCGGCCTCCTGGAAGGCATCCGTCCCCATCAGGGTCGAGAAGACCTGGCCGGTGATGCACACGATCGGCACCGAGTCCATGTAGGCGTCGGCGATGGCGGTCACGAGGTTGGTCGCGCCCGGGCCGGACGTCGCGATCGCGACGCCGACCTTGTTGGATGCCGCGGCGTAGCCTTCGGCCGCATGGCCGGCGCCCTGCTCGTGGCGGACCAGGATGTGGCGCAGCTCGCTCGCGTCCATGAGCGGGTCGTACACCGGGAGGATGGCGCCGCCCGGCAGCCCGAAGACGTCGGTGACGCCGAGCAGCTCGAGCGAGCGGACGACCGCCTCTGCGCCCGTGAGCACGGGCGCAGCGGCGGTGCGAGCGGGTGGCCGCGGAACGGCGGCAATGCTTTCGGCGGACATTTGTGATCCTCGAAATCGGTCGAAGGGATGTCGGAAAGCCGAGTTCAGCCGGTCGTCGCGCCCTCTGCAGCGGAGCGCACGAGTCGGGAGTACTTGGCAAGGACGCCACGGGTATAGCGCGGAGGAAGGGGCTCCCAGCCAGAGCGGCGGGAGCTCAGCTCTGCCTCGTCGACGAGTAGGTCGAGAGTGCGAGCCGCGATATCGACCCGTATCAGATCACCATCGCGCACGAAGGCGATAGGACCTGCGTCCACCGCTTCGGGTGCTATGTGGCCGATGCACAGGCCGGTTGTGCCGCCTGAGAATCGTCCGTCCGTCAAGAGTAGTACATCTTTTCCGAGCCCCGCGCCCTTGATGGCGGCGGTGATCGCGAGCATCTCGCGCATTCCCGGACCGCCCTTGGGTCCTTCGTAGCGGATCACGATGACGTCGCCCGGGTCGATCGCGCCCGCCTCGAGCGCGTCCATCGCGGCACGCTCGCGCTCGAACACGCGGGCGGGTCCCTCGAACACGGCGGCGTCGAAACCGGCGGTCTTCACGACCGCGCCCTCCGGCGCGAGAGAGCCGTGCAGGATCGTGATGCCGCCGGTGGCATGGATCGGGTCGTCGAAGCGATGGATGACGTCACCGTCGACCGGGTCGGGATCGAGGTCGGCGAGGTTCTCGGCCAGCGTCTTGCCGGTCACCGTGAGCGCGTCACCGTGCAGCAGCCCCTCGTCGAGCATCGCCTTCATGATGACCGGGATGCCGCCGTGACGGTCGACGTCGTTCATGACGTACTTGCCGAACGGCTTCATGTCGGCCACGTGCGGCACCTTGTCGCCGATGCGGTTGAAGTCGTGCAGGCTCAGCTCGATGTCGGCCTCGCGGGCGATCGCGAGCAGGTGCAGGACGACGTTGGTCGAGCCGCCGAGCGCCATCGCGAGGGCGATGGCGTTCTCGAACGCCTCCTTCGTGAGGATGTCGCGCGTCGTGATGCCCAGCCGGAGCAGGTTCACCACGGCCTCGCCGGAACGGTGGGCGAAGTAGTCGCGGCGGCGGTCGGCCGACGGCGGCGCGGCCGATCCGGGCAGGCTGAGGCCCAGGGCCTCGGCCACCGACGCCATGGTGTTCGCGGTGTACATGCCGCCGCACGCGCCTTCGCCCGGGGCGATCGCGCATTCGATGCGCTTGAGGTCCGCCTCGCTCATCTTGCCGGCCAGACACGCACCCACGGCCTCGAACGAGTCGATGATCGTGACGTCCTTCTCGGTGCCGTCGCTGAGCTTCACCCAGCCCGGTGCGATCGATCCCGCGTAGAGGAAGACGCTCGACAGGTCCAGGCGGGCCGACGCCATCAGCATGCCCGGGATCGACTTGTCGCACCCGGCGAGGAGCACCGTGCCGTCGAGGCGCTCGGCCATGACCACGGTCTCGACCGAGTCCGCGATCACCTCGCGCGAGACGAGCGAGAAGTGCATGCCCTCGTGGCCCATCGAGATGCCGTCCGAGACCGAGATCGTGCCGAACTGCAGCGGGTAGCCGCCGCCGGCGTGCACGCCCTCCTTGGCGCCCTGGGCGAGCCGGTCGAGGCTCAGGTTGCAGGGGGTGATCTCGTTCCAGCTGGACGCGATGCCGATCTGGGGCTTGTCCCAGTCCTCGTCGCCCATGCCGACCGCGCGCAGCATGCCGCGGGACGTGGTCGCTTCGATGCCGTCCGTGACGACCCGGCTGCGAGGCTTGATGTCTATGGAGTTCTCGGGCTGGGGCATGGCACCGAGTCTATTCCCGCCCAGCAGCCCCCTCGGCCCGCGTGACGGTCACCGCCGGGCGCTCGTGCGCTCGGCCGCGAGCAGCGCCAGGAGCTCGGCCAGCGCCGGGATGTCGGGCACCCGCACCGCGGCGGCGGTGTCTCCGTCACCGACCCTCACGCCGAGATCGGCGTCGCCGAGACTGCGGATCGCGTCCTCGTCGGTGACGTCGTCCCCGGCGAACAGGACGGCCGTCGCGCCGACGCGGTCGCGCAGCTCGGCGATCGCGGAGTCCTTCCCCTCGTGCCGGAACGCGAACTCGACGACGTTGTGACCGGTGCGGCGCCGCCAGTGCGGGGCATCGGCCTCGACGATCGCATCCACGAGCCGGTGCGCCTGGGCGGTCGCGTCGTCGTCGGCGAGGCGCGTGTGCACGGCGAACCCGAACGTCTTCGGCTCGACCCACACCCCGCGCAGGTGCACGACGGCGCGCTCGGCCCGCGCACGCAGCGTATCGCGCAGCGCCGCGGCGGCCGGATCGTCGCCGTGGCTCACCGGGCCTTCGCCGGGGATCCAGTACTCGGCGCCGTGCGAGCCGGCCAGCAGCACGCGCGACGCGTCGTCGTGCTCACCGATGGTGCGGAGGTCGGCGAGGCTGCGGCCCGAGACGAACGCGACGACCGTGGCGGGTGCCTGCAGCAGCGCCGTCACCGCGAAACGGGCGGCTGGCAGCATCCGCACGCTCATCGGGTCGTCGGCGAGGGGTGCCAGCGTGCCGTCGAAGTCGAGTGCGACCAGGAGCACCTCGGTCCCCGCGATGCGGGCGACGGCCGAGCGCAGGTCGTCGGCGATGGTGTCGGTCACGCGCGCGCCTTCCTGGCTCCGCGCAGGCGGCGCGCGTCCTCGAGCGCATCGAGGAAGGACTGCGACCACCGTGCGACGTCGCTCTCGATGACCTTCTTGCGCAGGGCACGCATGCGCCTGCCCTGCTCGGCAGCGGGCATCTCGATCGCGCGCATGATGGCGTCCTTCATGCCGTCGATGTCGTGCGGGTTGATGCGGACGGCGCTGGGCAGCTCGTCGGCGGCACCCGCGAACTCGCTCAGCACGAGCACGCCGCGGTTGTCGATGCGCGAGGCCACGTACTCCTTCGCGACGAGGTTCATGCCGTCGCGCAGCGCGGTGACGAGCATGACGTCGGCGGCGAGGAACAGCGCGACCATCTCTTCGCGCGGGTACGCCTGATGCAGGTAGCGGATGGCGGTGTGGTCCATCGTGTCGAAGTCGCCGTTGATGCGCCCGACCGTGAGCTCGATCTCGTCGCGCAGCTGCATGTAGGCGCCGACGCGCTCCCGGCTGGGGCTGGCCACCTGCACCAGGGTGACGTCCTCCACCGAGATCTTGCCGTCGTGGAGCAGCTCGCCGAACGCCTTCATGCGATGCCTGATGCCCTTGGTGTAGTCCAGCCGGTCGACGCCGAGGAGGATCTTCCGGGGATTGCCGAGGCTCTCGCGGATCTCGCGGGCCCGCGCCTGGACGTCCTCGCGACGTGCGAGCTCGATGTACGACGAGGCGTCGATCGAGATGGGGAACGCTCGGGCCAGCGCACGACGGTTGGTGCCGTCGGGGTTCGGGACGGTGATGCCGGACGCCTTCGTCTCGTAGCGCATCTGGCGCCGCACGGCACGCGCGAAGTTGCCGGCGTCCGCCACGCGCTGGAACCCGATGACGTCCGCGCCGAGCAGTCCCTCGAGCACCTGTCGTCGCCACGGCAGCTGCGAGTAGAGCCCGTATGCGGGGAACGGAATGTGGTGGAAGTAGCCGATGGTGAGGTCGGGCCGCGCCTCGCGCAGCATCTGCGGCACGAGCTGCAGCTGATAGTCCTGCACCCACACGGTGCCGCCCTGGGCGGCGACCGCGGCGGTGGCCTCGGCGAAGCGCCGGTTCACCTTGACGTACGAGTCCCACCACACGCGGCGGTACCGGGGCTCGGCGATCACGTCGTGGTACAGCGGCCAGAAGGTGTCGTTCGACATCCCCTCGTAGTACTTCTCGACCTCGTCGGCGCTCAGCGCAACGGGGACGAGGTAGGTTCCCTCGAACTCGAACGGGTCGACGTCGATGCCGGGCTGACCCGGCCATCCGACCCAGGCGCCGTCGGCTCGGCGCATGACCGGCTCGAGCGCCGTCACGAGACCTCCCGGCGAGCGGCGCCAGCCCGGCTCTCCTTGACCGTCGAAGACGCGGTCGACGGGAAGGCGGTTGGCGACGACGACGAGTTCGGCCAGGTGTTCGGGCTCTGTCACGCGGGCTCCTGACGGTTGCGGGCACTCGGCACGCTCAGGCTAACAGCGCGGCCGACGGCTTCCGCGCCCCTTGACGGGCGATCGACCCCATGTCAAGGGGAGCGAGCCCGGCGCGTGCCGCGCTAACGTGGGCCCATGCGCAAGTACCTCTTCGGCACCGGCATCATCACGGCGTTCACCGGAGGTATGACGCTGCTGCGGTCCCTGCGCGAGAACGAGCCGTTCACCTGGCGGACGGCTCTGGCATGGCTCAGCTGGGGGATCTCGCTGGCCCTCGCGATCGGCGCGATCGTCGACGTGCGCCGCGCATCGCGCGGACGCCTCATCGCGAACGACTCCCCCGTGCACGGCCGCGAGAAGAAGCTGCTGCGGCGGCGGCTGGAGCGCTGAGCGCCCCAGCCGGAATCCCTCAGCGCGTGAGGATGAGCGCGTCGCCCTGACCGCCGCCACCGCACAGCGCCACGGCCGCGGTGCCCCCACCGCGACGGACGAGCTCATGCACGGCGTGCACGACGAGACGGTTTCCGGATGCCCCGATCGGGTGTCCGATCGCGATCCCGCCGCCGTGGGGGTTCACGACGTCGTCCGAGAGCCCGAGCTCGGCCTGGGACCGTGCCACCACCGCACCGAACGCCTCGTTGATCTCGACGATGTCGAGATCCGACACCTCGACGCCCTGCTTCCGGCACGCCTTCTCGATCGCCCGCGCGGGCTGCGAGTGCAGCGAGTTGTCGGGACCGGCGACCTGACCGGATGCGCCGACGACCGCCAGCACCGGCCAGCCGCTCGCATCCGCGTGGGATCGGCTGGTGAGCACGACGGCCGATGCGCCGTCCGAGATCTGCGACGAGTTGCCGGCGGTGATCGAGCCGCCCTCGGCGAACGCCGGACGCAGGCGGGCGAGCGTCTCGACGGTGGTGTCGGGTCGCACGCCCTCGTCGGCGGTCACGACGAGCGGGTCGCCCTTGCGCTGCGGGATCTCGATCGTCACGATCTCGGCTTCGAACAGTCCCTCGGCGTGCGCGGCCGCGGCGCGCTGATGCGACCGCGCGGCGACGGCATCCTGCGCCTCGCGGGTGATCTCGAGCCGGCCGTTGTGACGCTCCGTCGATGCGCCCATGCTCTCGCGGTCGTACGCGTCGGTCAGCCCGTCGTAGGCCATGTGATCGAGCACCTCGATCGATCCGTACGCCCAGCCGTCGCGCGAGCCCATGAGCAGGTGCGGCGCGCGCGTCATCGACTCCATGCCCGCGGCCACGACGACCTTCGCGTCGCCGACGGCGATCATGCGGGCGCCGTCGATGATCGCGGTCAGGCCCGACAGACACACCTTGTTCACCGACCCGGAGTGCACGTCCCACGGGATGCCGGCGCCCACGGCCGCCTGGCGGGCGGGGTTCTGCCCCGATCCGGCCGGCAGCACCTGCCCGACCAGCACCGCGTCGACGGCATCCGCAGGGATGCCCGACTTCTCGAGCGCACCGCGGATCGCGGCGCTGCCCAGCTGCACGGCGGTCAGTGCCGCGAGCTGGCCCTTCAGTCGCCCCTGCGGCGTGCGCGCAGCGGCGACGATGACGACGTCGTCGTGGTTCATGCTTCGATTCTCTCCTCGATCGCGACGGTCAGGGGCGGTTCGGTCGCGGCGAGCACCTCGTCGACCGTGACGCCCGGGGCGAGCTCGACGAGCACGAGCCCGTTCTCGGTGACATCGATCACCGCGAGGTCGGTGATGATGCGGTCGACGACGCCCTTGCCGGTGAGCGGCAGCGAGCACTCGTCGACGATCTTGGCGCTGCCGTCCTTGGCGACGTGCTCCATCAGCACGATGACCCGGCCCGCGCCGTGCACGAGGTCCATCGCGCCACCGGGGCCCTTCACCATCTTGCCGGGGATCATCCAGTTCGCCAGGTCGCCGGACGCCGACACCTGCATCGCGCCGAGGATGGCGGCGTCGATCTTGCCGCCGCGGATCATGCCGAAGCTCGTCGCCGAGTCGAAGAACGCCGCCCCCGGGAGCGTGGTCACGGTCTCTTTGCCGGCGTTGATGAGGTCGGGGTCGACGTTCTCTTCCGTCGGGTACGGCCCGACGCCGAGGATGCCGTTCTCGGACTGCAGCACGACGGTCACGCCGTCGGGCACGAAGTTCGGCACCAGGGTCGGCAGACCGATGCCGAGGTTGACGT
This sequence comes from Microbacterium cremeum, assembly GCF_015277855.1. Lineage (NCBI taxonomy): Bacteria > Bacillati > Actinomycetota > Actinomycetes > Micrococcales > Microbacteriaceae > Microbacterium > Microbacterium cremeum. The sequence continues at coordinate 1,606,268 of NZ_CP063812.1, read as the reverse complement.
AGGCGCCGTCGGAGAGCTCGCGGGCGGCGCGGGCGGCCATCTCGTTGCGGGTCAGGGCCATCACGCCGCTCCTTCCGTGACCGTGCGCCGTTCGATGCGCTTCTCGATGCCGGACCCGACCTCCACGATGCGGTGCACGTAGATTCCGGGCAGGTGGATGCTGTCGGGATCGAGCTCGCCCGGGTCGACGAGCTCTTCGACCTGTGCGATGCACACGCGTCCGGCCATCGCGGCGAGCGGGTTGAAGTTGCGGGCGGCCTTGTTGAACACGAGGTTGCCGTGCCGGTCGCCCCGCAGCGCGTGCACGAGGGCGAAGTCGGTGACGATCGCCTCCTCGAGCACGTACTCGCCCGAGGCGCCGGAGACGTCGAAGGTGCGCACGTCCTTCCGCGGAGAGGCCACCGCGACGCCTCCCTGCCCGTCGTACCGGCGGGGCAGGCCTCCCTCGGCGACCTGGGTGCCGACGCCGGTCTGCGTGTAGAACGCGGCGATCCCCGATCCGCCGGCGCGCAGCTTCTCGGCGAGCGTCCCCTGCGGCGTCAGCTCGAGCTCGAGCTCGCCCGAGAGGAACTGGCGCTCGAACTCCTTGTTCTCGCCGACGTACGACGAGGTCATCTTGCGGATGCGCTTCGCGTTCAGCAGGATGCCGAGGCCCCAGTCATCGACTCCGCAGTTGTTGCTGACGATGCTGAGCTCGCCGGTCCCCTGCGCGAGCAGCGCCTCGATGAGCGCGATTGGGTTGCCGGACAAGCCGAATCCTCCCACCGCGAGAGACGCGCCGTCGGGGATGTCGGCGACCGCTTCGGCCGCCGAGCCCCAGGTCTTGTCGATCACGTGCCACTCCTTCGTGTCCTGAGCTACCGCGTCCTGAGCTACGCACACACATCGTCCGTCGCGCCGGGCCGAGACACCACACCCCCGCTTGCCATGTGGCCACTCCAGCGCCTAGCGTCCATATCGTGGACACCTCCGCCAAGGCCAGCATCCCCGGCGCACAGTCGATCGCGCGTGCCGCGCAGCTGCTGCGGCTCGTGACGTCGGGCGGGGCCGACGGCATGGCGGTCGCCGAGCTCTCGCGACGCGCCGACCTGACCCGCCCGACCACCCATCGGCTGCTGTCGGCGCTGCGCCATGAGGGCCTCGTCGATCAGGACGAGCGGACGGGACGGTGGATGCCGGGACCCGAGCTGTACCTGATGGGGACTGTTGCGGCATCCCGCTACGACATCACGGCGATCGCGCGCGACATCGTGCGCTCGCTCGCCGTCCGCACCGAGGAGAGCGCGTTCCTCTCGGTGCGCCGCGGCGACGAGACCGTGTGCCTGCTCCGGGAGGAGGGCAGCTTCCCGATCCGGTCGTTCGTGCTGTCGGAGGGCGTGCGGTTCCCGCTCGGCGTCGCCTCGGCGGGCCTCGCGATCCTGTCGTTCCTGCCGCCTCACGATGTGGACGCGTACTTCGAGCGTCACCCGGAGCTGCCGCGGGACTGGGGCGCGGCCCACGGCGAGGTGCGCCTGCGGGCACGCCTGCGCGACACGCAGGAGCGCGGCTACGCCGTGAACCCCGGGCTCATCGTCGAGGGCTCGTACGGCGTCGGCGCGGCGGTCTTCACGCGCGAGGGCCACCCGCAGTGGGCGCTCAGCCTGACGGGCGTCGAGTTCCGGTTCGGACCCGACCGGCTCCCCGAGCTCGGCCGCATCCTCCTCGCCCACGCCCACCAGCTGACCACGCGCATCGCCGCCGCCCGCTGACCCGCGCCGACGACCGCCGGTCACCCTTCGACGGCGGCGAGTTCCTCACGCACCACGGCGGCGACGACCTCCGCACCGGCGGGCGACAGCACGATCGTGTAGTGGTTGAAGCCGTCGACACGCTCGTGGACGATCGACGGCGCGGCTTCGAGCACCCGCTCGAGGTGCTCGGGCGCGTACAGCCCGGGCGGCTCGTCCTGCAGTCCGCGCGGAACCGTCAGCATGCGCGCCGGGTGGACGAGCCCGGCCAGTGCCTCGGGCAGCGACGTGCCGGTGTTCATATCGGCGGTGTCTTCGGCGGTCGTGGCATAGCTGGTCGCGGGCCGGAGGGCGCCGGCGCCGTCGTCGACGAGGTCGTACGCGAGGTAGTGCTCGAACTCTGGCGTCCAGTCCGTCTGGAACGCGGGATGCCGCCGCCAGAACCGGAGGTAGTCCCCGGTGTCGGCGAACCTCATCGAGAGCCGCGCGGCCGTCGGCCCGAGGATGCCGGCGACCAGCTCGTCGGCGGTGAGTCCGGCCGGGACATCGAGCGGAAGGCCGCCGTCCACCAGCACGAGCCGCGACACGCGCTCGGGATGCAGGTGCGCGAACACGACCGCGACGAACGCGCCCATGGAGTGGCCCACCACGACTGTCCGCTCGATCCCGAGCGCGTCGAGTGCGGCGGCGAGGTCGGCGGCGTGCGCGGCCATGCCGGCCGGCCCGTCGAGGCCGTTGCTCGCTCCGCGTCCGCGCAGATCGGGTGCGATCGCCCGGACTCCCGGCAGCCGGTCCACGACGAACGGCCATGCGAGGTGCGACGACGTCACCCCGTGGATCAGCAGCACGTCGGGCGCGTCCGGCACGGCGGGATCCGGGTCCCACACGCCCACGCGCAGGTCGCCGCCCTCGACCGGCACATCGATCGTCCGGTAGCGGTGACCCACCCGCGGGGTCTCCGCCACCCGTGTCGCGTCGGTCGTCATCGCGCCGTCCATCCGCCGTCCATCGTGTACGACGCCCCGGTCACCATGCCCGCCTTGTCCGACACGAGCCAGCCGGCGAGCGAGGCGACCTCGTCGGCCTCGACGAGGCGCTTGACCGCCGTCTCGGTGAGCATGATCTTCTCGACGACCTCGCTCTCCGGGATGCCGTGCACCTTCGCCTGGTCGGCGATCTGCTTCTCGACGAGCGGCGTGCGCACGTACGCCGGGTTGATGCAGTTGCTGGTGACGCCGTGCGGCGCTCCCTCGAGGGCGGTGACCTTCGACAGGCCCTCGAGCCCGTGCTTGGCCGAGACGTACGCGGACTTGAACGCGCTCGCCCGCAGGCCGTGCGCGCTCGAGATGTTGACGATGCGCCCCCACCCGCGCTCGTTCATCGCGGGCAGGGCCGCGCGGATGAGCAGGAACGGCGACTCGAGCATGAGCCGCAGCAGCAGCCGGAACGCGTCGGGGTCGAACTCGGTGATCGGCGAGACCCGCTGGATGCCGGCGTTGTTCACGAGGATGTCGACATCGAGGGTCAGGTTCTCGAGCGCGGCGGTGTCGGAGAGGTCGACGACCCACGGCTCTCCGCCGACGGCGGCAGCGGCATCCGTCGCCGCATCGGCGTTCAGGTCGGCGATGACGACGTGGGCGCCCCGCCGGGCGAACTCGTGCGCGCACGCGAGCCCGATGCCGCTGGCGCCACCCGTGACGAGGGCGCGCTTGCCCTCGAGGTCGTTGTCGGTCATGCGTCTTCCTTCTCACCCTCGCCGGCGGCCGCTCGCGGTGCCAGCGCGTTGTCGATGAACCGGGCCATCCCGGCGAACACCACCGGGTCCAGCTGCGCGGGCGGCTTGCCGTCGGCATCGCGCTCCCACAGCAGGAACCGCATGCCGATCAGCTCGCCCATGCCCATGAGCGCCCACGCCGTCGTCTCGGGGTCGAGCGCACGATCGACGTCGCCGGTCTCCTGCGCGGCGCGAAGCCCCGCCTCGTACCCCTCGACGATGCGCGTGTAGTGCAGCCGCAGCACCTCCGGCGAGACGAACTCGGCCTCGCGCACCACCCGGTACAGCGCGGGATGCTCGGCGGTGAAGCGGAAGAACCCCGAGAAGCCGGCCCGCTCGGCCTCGAGGCGCGTCGGCGCGCCGGTCATCGCCTCCGACATCGAATGCCGCACGCGCCGGTTGAGGTCGAGCACGAGCGCCTCGAAGATCGACTGCTTGCTGTCGAAGTAGAGATAGAACGTGCCGAGGCCGATGCCCGCGCGCTCGGTGATCTTGACGATGGATGCCTCGTGGTAGCCCTGTTCGGCGAACACCAGTTCCGCCGCCTCGAGCAGGCGCCGGCGGGTGGCCTCACCCCGCTTGGTGAGTGGCCGGCCGGTCGCCGGCGACACCAGGTTCTCGGCGTCGTCGGTGAGCTCCTCGGAAAGACTCATCGCGGCATCCCCTCCGTCGTGCGGTCGCGCTCCCCCGCGCGATCCGCGGCCATCAGCATGCGTGCTCGTGCCCGCAGGCGCGAGCGGGCGAGCTTCTCGATCGTCGAGCGCGGCAGCGCGTCGACGAACTCGACTCGCACCGGCACCTTGAAGGCCGCCAGGTTGCGGCGCGCGTGCGCGAGCACCTCGTCCGCCGAGAGCACGGCCCCGGCGACGGGCACGACGAACGCGACGCCGCGCTCGCCCCACACCGGGTCGGGGACGCCGACGACAGCGGCCTCCTCGACGAGCCGGTGCAGCGTCAGGGCGTGCTCGACCTCGGCCGGTGCGACGTTCTCACCGCCCGAGATGAAGATGTCCTTCAGCCGGTCGACGAGCCGGAAGACGCCGTCGGCGTCGCGCGCGACCAGGTCGCCGGTGCGCAGCCACTCGCCGCTCAGCGCACGTGCGGTCGCCGCGTCGTCGTCGAGGTAACCCGCGAACACGCTCGGCCCGCGCACCCACAGCTCGCCGGTCGCCTCTCCGTCGAGCGCGAGGCCGGACTCCGGATCGACGACGCGCACCGACACGTGCGGATACGGCCTGCCCACCGCGCCCGGCGCATCGGCCGCTTCGGACGCCGGCAGGTGCAGTACGTTCGGTGCGGCCTCGGTGAGCCCGTAGCCCTGCGTGAGCGGGATGCCCCGGGCCGACCACGTCTGCTGCAGCGGGGCGGGCATCGTCGCACCGCCGACCAGAGCGAGCCGCAGCGACGACGTGTCGGTCGTGGCCCACGCCCCGTCGGCGGCCAGCATGGCGTACTGGGTGGGCACGCCCATCATGGCGGTGACGCCGCGCTCGGCGATCAGCTGCAGCACCCGCGCCGGCTGGAACGAGCGCTCGAGCACGACCGTGGCACCGGTCCACCACGCGAGCAGGGGCTGGCAGTTCCACGCGGCCACGTGGAACTGCGGCAGCATCGCGAGCACGACGTCGTCGTGCGTGAGCGGCAGCGCCTGCGCGAGCGCGAGGTTGTTCCAGAAGCAGTTCGCGTGCGTCAGCACGACGCCCTTCGGCGCCGCCTCGCTGCCCGACGTGAAGATGATCAGCAGCGCGTCGTCATCGCGCACCGGTCGCGGTCGGCGCGTCTGCCGGGCCGGGGGCACCGACGCCTCCACGCCCGTGGTGCCGAGCACTCCGACCGGCGGCGGCCATCCCCCGGCCCTGAGCGATTCGTCGACGCGCTCGGGGCGCAGCGCCTCGCTGGCGAGCGCCGCGTGCTCGTCCTCGATGAGCACGAGGGCGGGCGCCGACCGTGCGAGGACGCCGGCGAGCTCCCGCGGCGTGAGGCGCCACGAGAGGGGCACGAAGGCGATGCCGGCGATCGCGCACGCGAAGAACGCCACCACATGGTCGGTGGAATTCCCCGAGACCGTCGCGATGCGGTCGCCGGGGCCGTATCCGGCCCGGCGCAGGCGCTCGGCGAGCGCGACGGCACGGCCCGCGAGGGTCGCGTAGTCGGTCGTCACGCCCCGGTCGTCGATCGCGATGCGGCGCGGCGACCGTGCGGCGCGGTCGAGGATCCACCGCCCGATCGTGTGCGGTTCGTCGTCGACGTCGGGATCGAGGTCGCCGTCCCAGGTCATGCGCGCACCTCGGCCGGCGTGTCGGCCAGTTCTCCCACGTCGTCGAGCTCCTGGAACGACCCGCGCACCTTCTCGCCACGACGACGGCGCACGGCGGCGTCGATCGTGCCGGCGATGCCGCCGGGGAGGAACATCACCACGAGGATGAACAGCACCCCGAACAGGAACAGCGGCTCGGAGAGGGGCACGCGCAGCACGTCGGGCAGACCCGCGATGGCGTCGGATCCGGCCAGCACGGTCAGTCGCTGGTCGAGCAGCGTGTAGAGCACACCGCCAACGATGGCACCCCACCGGAATCCGACGCCACCCAGCACGACCATGACGAGGACCGTGATCGTCAGGTCGGCCGACACCGAACGGGGCACCGTGCCGGACTGCAGCAGCATGTACGCGACGCCGGCGAGGCTGGCGAGCACCGCGGCGATGACGAACACGAGCAGCTTCACGCGGTACGGCGACAGTCCGAGCACGCGCACGCGCTGCTCGTTCTCGCGCGTCGCGCGCGCGAGGTGGCCGAGGCGCGAGGTGTCGACCCACAGTGTCACGAGGTACACGACCACGAGCACGACGAGCGTGAACCAGTACAGGTTGCGCGTGTTGACGACGCCGATGAGGAAGTCGGGCACCTGCGCGGTGTTCACGCTCAGGCCCTCCTCGCCGCCGGTCACCTGCGAGTTGCGGCGCACCAGCACCGACCCGGCTTGGGCGAACGCGAGCGTCACCATCGCGAACGGGATCCCCGACACGCGCATCGACACCGCGCCGGTGACGAGGGCGATCACCATGCCGCCGATCAGGGCGACGAAGATCCCGGGCCACAACGGCACCCCGAAGTGCTCGAGGGCGATGCCGAGCCCGTACGCGCCGGCCCCGAAGTACAGGGCGTGGCCGAACGACAGCATCCCGCTCGATCCGAGCAGCAGGTTGTACGACAGCGCGAGCGCGGCGAACACCATGCACAGCGACAGCAGCGCGAGCGTGCCCGGCATGTAGGTGGGAGTGGGGAGGATCCCCGGGATCGCGATGTTCAGCAGCGGCAGCACCGCCATGAGGATCACCAGGGCGACCCCGACGATGACCGGGACGAATCGACGGATGCCGGAGGCACCTGTTGCCTGCGGGGTCATGCCTTCCTCCCCAGAAGTCCGGCCGGGCGCACCAGCAGCACCAGGGCGAGCAGGATCACGACGATGAAGTCGCCGGTGCCGCCGAGGTAGAAGTTCGCGAACTGCTGCAGCACGGCCACCAGCACCGACGCCACGGCTGCTCCGGTGAGCGAGCCGAGGCCGCCGACGACGGTGACGATGAACGCGAAGATGAGCAGGGTCTGGCCGAGGTGGGCCGAGACGAACGTCGAGTAGTGCATCGCGAGGACTCCCCCGATGCCGGCCGCGGCGCCGCCGATCGCGAAGACCAGCGTGAAGGAGCGCCGCACGTCGATGCCGAGGGCCGTCACCATCGACCGGTTCTCGACGCCGGCCCGGATGATCATGCCGTAGCGCGTCCTCTGCAGGAACAGCACCAGGGCGGCGAGCACCAGCACGGCGGCGATCATGAGCACCCAGTACGTGTTCGGGATGCGGGCGCCCAGCACGTCGGTGGTCTGGCGCAGCCACGGGGGTCCGGCGATGTGGATGGGATCGGTGCCCCAGATGCCCTCGAACAGCGCCACCGCCGCGAACGACAGCCCGACCGTGACGAGCACCTGCTCGATGTGCCGCTCGTACAGCGGACGGATCAGCACCAGCTCGGTGAGCGTCGCGAACACGGCGCCCACGCCGGCGCCGACGAGGATCGAGAGCAGGAACGAGCCCCACGACTCGGTGCCGACGGCCTGCGCGACCATGAACCCCATGAATGCGCTCAGGGTGAGGAACGCGCCGTGGGCGAAGTTCAGCACGTGCATGAGCCCGTAGATGAGGCTGAGGCCGCTCGCCACGAGGAAGTAGAGGGCGCCGAGACCGACGCCGGTGATGAGGGTGAGGATGACGGTGCTCACTTGGATCCGCTCCTCTCGCTCAGGGTGTCGCCGGCGGCGTGGTCGGTGTGGACGCCGAGAAGACGTCGGGTGAGGTCTTCGTCGTCGAGGATGCCGTTCGCGGTGCCGACGTGGACCACGCGCCCGCCCGCGATGACGATCGCGTCGTGCGCGAGCCGGCGCACCACCTCGAGGTTCTGCTCGACGAGCAGGATCGGGACGGTCTTCGACGCCTCCTCGAGCGCGTCGGCGACCTGCGTGACGATGCGGGGCGCGAGGCCCTTGGTGGGCTCGTCGACCAGGAGCAGGCGGTTGTCGTTGAGGAGCGCCCGCGCGACCGAGACCATCTGCTGCTGCCCGCCCGAGAGCGTTCCGGCCTGCTGGTCGCGCCGTGCGACGAGATCGGGGAAGAGCTCGGCGACGAACTCGCGGCGGGGATTGCGCTGCCGCTCGGCGAGCGCGAGGTTCTCGGCGACGGTCAGCCTGCCGAACACCTCCCGGTCCTCGGGGACGTAGCCGACTCCGCGCTGCACGATGCGTTGCGTCGGCAGTCCGTCGATGCGCTCGCCCGCCAGCCTCACCTCGCCGCGGCGATGGATGAGACCGAGGATGCCGCGGAGCGTCGACGTCTTGCCCACGCCGTTGCGACCCAGCACGGCCGTGATGCCGGTCGCCGGCACCTCGAGCGACACGTCCTCGACGACCTGCTGGCCGGCGATCGTGCACCGCAGGCCCGACACGGTGAGGATGGGATCGGCCGCGCTCATGCCGCCTCCGTCCCCGCGGCGCCGGTGCCGAGGTACGCGCTCTGCACGATCGGGTCGTCCATGACGCGCTGCGGCGTGTCGTAGGCGATGATGCTGCCGAAGTACATTACGGCGACCTTCTCGACGAGTCCCATCAGCACGTCGATGTGGTGCTCGACCATGAGGAGCGTGCACCCCTTCTCGCGCTGCATGTCGCGGATGTTCTGGACGAGGCCCGGGACGTCGCCGGAAGCGACACCGGCCATGGGCTCGTCCAGCAGCACGATGCTCGCGTCCGTGGCGAGGAGCACGGCGATCTCGAGCTTGCGCTTGTCGCCGTGCGAGATGTCGCCCGCGTACGCGTCGCGCATGTGGGTGAGCCCCACCACATCGAGCATGTCGAGCGCCTGCCGGGTCGCGGCATCCGTCGGACTCGGGAATCGGAGCAGCGACGTCGAGCCGCCGAGCGACACCTGTGCCGCCAGGCGCACGTTCTCGAGCACCGTGAGCCTCGGGAAGAGGCTCGAGGTCTGGAACGTGCGCCCCAGCCCCGCCCGCGCCCGGGCGGGCACGGACGCCGTCGTGATGTCACGGCCGTCGAGGACGACGCGACCGGCGGTGGGCTTCATGAGCCCCGAGATCACGTTGAACAGCGTGGTCTTGCCGGCGCCGTTGGGCCCGATCACGCCGACCAGCGAGCCGGCGGCGACGTCGAGTGCGACATCCTTCAGAATCGTCGCGCCGCCGATCTGCAGGCCGAGGCCGTCGATCTTGAGCGGTGAGCCGCGGCGCGCAGCGGGCGCGTCCGGGGCGGACGGGGGTGGGGTGCTCATCGTGCGGTGCCGCTCCCGATCAGTCCGCTTCGGCGGGCGCGACTTCGTCGGCGTCCACCGTGTCGACCAGCTCGGGCACGAAGCTGTCGCCGTCGGCGACGAGGCGCACCTGGTACATCTCCTGGATGAGCGCGTGGTCGCTCTCGCGCACGGTCATGGCGCCCTTGGGTCCCTCGAACTCGAAGCCCTCGAGCGCTGCGACCATCGCGTCGACGTCGCCCTTGCCCTCCTTGATCGCCTGGACGATCATGATGGCCGCGTTGAAGCCGTCGGGGCTGAACAGGTCGGGCGTGCCGCCGGCCTCCTCGATCGCCTCGACCATCGCCGAGTTGACGTCGTTGTCGGGGGCTCCCGCGAAGTAGTGGTTCAGGAAGTCGATCTTCTCCGAGGCCTCGCCGTACGCGCCGAACGTCGCGGCGTCGCCGAGTCCGGTGACGACGGGGATCTCGTCGAGCACGCCCTGCTGGCTCATCGCCTGCCACATGGCACCCGAGGTCGCTCCGGCCCACGCGACGAACACGAGATCAGGAGAAGCGGCGAGCACCTGCTGCGCGAAGGGGGTGAACTCGGTCACGTCCTCCGCGACCAGCACCGGCGTGACAGTCGCTCCCTTGCCGCCGAGGATCGCGTCGACGGCGGCCACGTTGCCCTGGCCGAACGCGTTGTCCTGTGCGAAGACGGCGACGGTCTTGCCCTCGATGTCGTCGAGGAACGTACCGGCGGTCGCGACGTCCTGCGCACTCTGGCGCCCGGAGCGGAAGGTGTACTCGTTGATGCCGGTGATGGCGTCGGCGGCAGCCGGACCCGAGATGTAGAGCACCTGGTTCTGCGCGGCCTGCTCGGCCACGGCCAGTGCGACACCCGACGATGCCGTGCCCGCGATGATGTTGACGCCCTCGCCGATGAGCTCCTTGACGGCGGTGACCGCCTTGTCGGGGTCGCCGGCGTCGTCGCGGTACTCCACGGTGATCGTCGTGCCGTCGATCTCACCGGTGCCGTCGGTGGCGTAGTCGAGGCCAGCCTCGAACGCGTCGAGGTACTGCTTGCCGTAGCCCGCGAGCGGGCCCGACTCGCTCGTGACGATGCCGACGGTGACCTCCGTGGGCCCGTCGCCCTCGGTGGACTCCCCGCCCGGCGCCGTCGTCGGCGCGCACGCCGCCAGGGCGAGCGCTGCCGTGGCAACCACGGACCCCAGGAGCAACTTCTTCGTAACCCGCATGTGCGTGCCTTTCCCCATTGGAAGGATCTGATGCTTCGAGAGCATGAACCTGAAACGTGATTCAGGTTCTTGCAATGTAGGAAACGTACGCACCCGGGTCAAGTCGAGACGCGCCTCATGGCGGCGTCGTTACCGAATCGCGACGAAGCGGGCGGGGTTGCCGGAACGCAGAAGAGGGCGGCCCGCAGGCCGCCCTCTTCAGTGGTGCACCCCCTGGGACTCGAACCCAGAACCCACTGATTAAGAGTCAGTTGCTCTGCCGATTGAGCTAGAGGTGCGTGGTTCGCGACGAGGCGAACCGAGGATCAACATTACCATCACGATCGCGTCTCATGAAATCGAGATGGCAGGCGGCGCGACTATCCTGGTCACGTGACCGCCGCACCCCCCGATCCGACGTTCGATGCGCCGTTCGAGGGGGATCTCGAGGCCGATCTCGACCTGGCTCTGCGTCTCGCCGACGCGGCGGACGCGGCATCCATGTCACGCTTCGATGCTGCCGATCTCGATGTGCGCACCAAGGCCGACACCACCCACGTGACCGAGGCCGACCTGGCCACGGAGCGCGCCATCCGGGCCGTCCTCGAGACCGAGCGACCCGGTGACAGCGTCTTCGGCGAGGAGTACGGCATCAGCGGCGAGTCGTCGCGGCAGTGGATCATCGACCCGATCGACGGCACCGCCAACTATCTCAAGGGCATCCCGATGTGGACCACGCTGATCGCGCTGGCGATCGACGGGATCCCCCGGGTCGGCGTCGCGAGCCAGCCCGCGATCGGGCGCCGATGGTGGGCCGCGACCGGCCTCGGCGCCTGGACGAACACTCCGTCGGGCGAACCCGCACGGCTCGCGGTGTCGACGGTCGACTCGATCTCCGACTCGAGCGTGAGCTTCCAGAGCATCGCGCAATGGCGCGAGGCCGGGCGGCTCGACGCGCTCGAGCGCCTGACGTCCGCCGTGTGGCGCGACCGCGGGTACGGCGACGCGTGGCCGTACATGCTGCTCGCCGAAGGACGCCTCGAGTTCGTGGCCGAGTTCGGCGTCAAGGAGTACGACATCGCCGCGCTCGTCCCGATCGTCACCGAGGCGGGCGGTCGCTTCACCTCGTTCGAGGGCCGTGACTCGCTGTCGGAGCTGTCGTCGCTGGCCACGAACCGCGTGCTCCACGACGCGTACCTCCGTCTCCTCCACACCGACTGAACGCCCCACTCCCCATCCCCCACCGGAGTCCTCCCCCATGTCGTCCCTCCGCATCCTCGGCGCCGCCGCCGTCCTCGCGCTGAGCGCCCTCGTCATGAGCGCGTGCGCCGCATCCGACTCCCCCGACCCCGAGCCGACGACGACCGCCACGGCGGCGCCGCCGGCGACCGAGCCCTCGTCGACTCCCGAGCCCGAGCCGGCGTCCTCGGCGGACCCGACGTGCGAGACGCTCATCGGCGAGGCCGTGGTCGCCGACTTCGACAGCGTCGGATGGACGGTGCGTGCCGAGCCGTTCTACATCGGCAGCCTGGAGGTGCCGGACGGCCTGCGGTGCGTGTGGGCCGACTTCGACAGTCCTGCAGGCGACCACGGCCAGATGTTCGGGTGGGCCGAGATCTCCGACGAGGACGCCGCAGCGGCCCAGGCCGAGCTCGTGGATCAGGGCTGGCTGCGCGAAGAGGCCGGCGAGGGCGTCTACATCACCGAGAGCCCCGAGACCGCGATCGCGGCCGACGAGAACGGCTACGGCATGACCTACCTCTTCATCGGCGGCACCGTGAAGTTCGCCGACACGAAGCAGGGGATCCTGCTCATCGAGTGGCCCAAGAGCTGAGCACGCGAGACTGAGGCGGACTTCGACAATGGCGATCGGCGCGACGATCCACACCTTCGCGGTGCAGCTGGCCGACGTCGACCGCGGCGTCTACGAGGACCTCTCGCTGCGCGTCGCCCGCCACGCGTCCGAGACCGACGCCTTCATGGTCACGCGCGTGCTGGCGTACTGCCTCGAGTACACCGAGGGCATCGCGTTCAGCGAGGGCATCTCGGCGACCGATGAGCCGGCCGTCCTCGTCAAGGACGCCACGGGCCGCCTCACCGCGTGGATCGAGGTCGGAGCCCCGGATGCCGCGCGCCTTCACACCGGCAGCATGCTGGCCGAGCGCACCGTGGTGTACACCCACCGCGACCCGGCCAAGGTCACAGCTCCCTGGGCGGGCAAGCGGATCCACCGCGCGGAAGACATCGTGGTGTACACCTTCGACCCGGGGTTCATCGACGCGGCGGTCGCCCGCCTCGAGCGCCGCAACACGCTGACGCTGTCGATCACGGAGCGGCGCATCTACCTCGACGTGGACGGCGCGACGCTGGAGTCCGACATCCACGCCCGCGGGATCGTGTGAGACCGCCGCCATGACGGCAGAACAGGACGCAGGGGTGGATTCCTTCGACACGATCGTGGTCGGCGCCGGGGTGGCCGGGCTGACCACCGCCCGGCTCCTCGCGCAGGCAGGTGCGCGCGTGGTCGTGCTCGAGGCGCGCGACCGCGTCGGAGGCAGAGTCGTGACCGACCGCCGGTTCGGGCTCGCCACCGATCTCGGCGCCTCCTGGATCCATGGCATCGCGGATTCTCCCGTCGCCGCCGCCGCAGCGGCCCTCGGCATGCGCTCCGTCGAGTTCACCGTGGGCGGCTACCAGCCCGACAGCCGGCCGATCGCCTACTACGGACCTGACGGAAGCCGGCTGACGGATGCCGCGGCGCGGCGCTTCGCGGACGACATCCGCACCGTCGACGAGACCCTGGTCGACGTGATCGCCGATTCCGCGCCGGATGCCTCGTACCGTGACGTCACCGAGACGGCACTGGCCGCACAGGGGTGGCCCGATGAGCGCGCTCAACGGGTGCGGGAGTTCCTCGAGCACCGGTCCGAGGAGCAGTACGGCGCGTGGATCGAGGATCTCGCCGCCCACGGTCTCGACGACGACTCCATCGACGGCGATGAGGTGGTCTTCCCCGACGGGTACGACCACCTCCCCCGACGCCTCGCCGAGGGACTCGACGTGCGCCTCACCCATGTCGTCTCGCACGTGCACTGGTCGGCCGACGGCGTGGTCGTGACGACCGACCGGGGCCGCTTCACCGCGGGCGACGCCGTCCTGACCGTGCCGGTGGGGGTGCTGCAGTCCGACGACTTCACGATCGAGCCCCCGCTGCCCGCTCCCCACACGGGCGCCCTCGGCCGCCTGCGCATGAACGCGTTCGAGAAGGTGTTCCTGCGTTTCCCCACGAGGTTCTGGGACGACGGAGTGTACGCCATCCGGCAGCAGGGCGACGAGGGTCGCTGGTGGCACTCCTGGTACGACCTCACCCGCGTGCATGGTGTGCCGACGCTGCTGACGTTCGCCGCCGGGCCGGCGGCGGTGGGCACGCGCGACTGGAGCGAGGAGCAGATCGTCGAGTCGGTGCTCACGCAGCTGCGCCGGCTCTACGGCGACCGGGTGGAACGCCCGAGCCACGTGCACGTCACGGACTGGCAGGACGACCCGTACTCGCACGGCTCGTACGCCTACATGACCGTCGGATCGACGACGGCCGACCACGACGACCTCGCAGCGCCGATCGGCGGTGTCCTGCACCTCGCCGGCGAGGCGACCTGGACGGATGACCCCGCCACGGTCACCGCGGCCCTGCTGTCCGGACACCGGGCAGCCTCGAACGTCCTGCAGCGCGCGATTCCGATCGAGCGCGTCTGGACCGCCGGCTGAGGCCCGCCTACCTCTCGATCGGCGACCTCATGCTGCGGTCTTCCGCGGCGAGCACTCGAGTCAGGCCGCGGAAGTCCCGCATCAGGATGCGGGAGAGCACGAACGTGGGAAGAAGCGCCACGGCGCGGAGCCAGCCCGAGACGTCGCCTCCGTAGTCGGCGCGGACTCGCGTCCCCTCACCGTCCGCGTCGCAGATGTACTCCACACGGGAGTTCCAGGGCGAGGTCGAGTGCCAGACGACGCGACGCGGCGGCTCGATGCTCTCGAGCACGTCGGTGAACCGCACTCTGAAGGGGCCGATGATGCGGTCGACCGCGCTCCATCTACTGCCGACGTCGGGTGGCCCGTCACCGATCCGCTGACGGAACTCCACGGCCGGCGCGAACACCGGCCATCGTGCAGGATCGGCGAGGTACGGGAACACGCGCTCCGGTGGAAACGGGACGTGAACGTCGAGGTAGACGCGCCGCCACATGATCGTCACACCATCGCGGGAACGGGGCGGTCCGGGTAGAGCTCGCGCATCGCCCGGTCGTACTTCCTCTTCATCAGCAGCGCATACAGCAGTCGGATCGGTGCGGGGATGTTCGCCCGCTGCCACTCTTCGCGTTCGTCTTCCGGGACGCTCGCGATCAGCAGACCGATCTGCAACGCCATGACGTCCTTCCCCAGCTCCTTGCGGTGCGCCGCCAGAGTCGCGCGCGTGTGCTCTTCCATCCAGTCCCACTCCTGCTGCGAGAGGACAGCGCCGGCGACGGGCATGATCTCGTCCTCTTCTTGCACGAGATGCACCGACAGCGTGTCGCGCAGCATCTCGATGTCGGAGGCGAATCTGTCGCGGAGGCCGGGGTCGGCGCTCGCGACCCACGGCGCCAGTTGCGGCTCGATGCGAGCCAGCTGCGCGCTCACCTCGGCGTGCTGCGCCCGCATCTGATCGACGTGCAGCGCGCATGCGGGGTCTCGCGACGTGAGGCGATCCCACAGTGCGATGTCTTCGGTCTCGTGATGCATGTGCAATGCGAAGAAGTCGAGGTGCGCGTAGCGTCCGACGATCGCCGCACGCTCGACGTCGCCGGCCGCGACCTCGCGAACCAGCAGCGGCAACTCGCGGTAGAGCCATCGGAAGATGCGATGCACGAGGAGCAGGCCCGAGGTGTCGCATCCCGGATCCTGCCCTTCGGGCAGCGCTCCCGACGCCGGCAGTTTGGTAGCCATGTCGTACTCCCCATTCCCCCGTCGACACACCCTTCTCAATGGCATCGAGGGGTGCGGACAGCCGCACGATACACCCGCCGACCGGCTCCGCGCATCAGCCGGTGCCGCCAACCCTGCCGCCCGGCTAGCTTCTGTCCATGGAGCAGGTACCATCCGAGCGCCGCGTGATCCGGCTGTTCCCTGATACTGCACATCGTTGGCCGCTGGGAACAACGGGTGGGAGGGAGGCACGGACGTTCGTTGAACGACCACCGTGCGGAACCGACGGACCGCTCAGGAGTGCGCAGGAATCGTTCACGCCTCAGCGATCCGCGAGGAATGCCTGCAACGCTCCGGGCGGTCGCGGACACTTCATAGTGTGACCGACTCTGACGAGCATGACTGGGCGAGGGCGATCGCGGGCGAGGGCGAAGCCTTCGGGCGCGTGTTCGACCGCCATCGCGACCGTATCCGGCGGCACGCCACGGGGCTCGCACCGTCTCCAGGAGAGGCGGAGGACGTTGTGTCGATCACGTTTCTGGAGGCATGGCGCAAACGCGACAGCATCCGGTTCGTGGATCAGTCCATGCTCCCCTGGCTCCTACGCACAGCTACCTACACCTGCTTGAACATCGCCCGCGCCGAGCGGCGCTATCGCGCAGCGCTCACGCGACTCCCCGCCGCCGAATCCGCACCGGACCCGGCGGACCTCGTCGCGGACGGAGAGGTGTTCCGCGCAATGCGGCGTTTGTCGCTTCGTGACCAGGAGATCATCACGCTGTGCGTGCTCGAGGATCTCTCGGCAGCGGATGCCGCCCGCGTTCTGGGCGTGCGGCCTTCTTCCGCACGATCACGGCTGTCGCGCGCACACGCTCGCCTCCGGGAGGAGGCGCATCACCTGCGCCCGCGGGGCTTTCCCTCGGAAGGAGTCTCCAATGCCTGAGTCCACGACGAATCGCGATGAAGCACAGCGACGGATGCTCGTCGCTCTGGCCGATGCCGCACCACTCAGCCGTCGGCGCCCGCGCGGCGTACTGGCGCTGACGGTCTTCGCCATCTCGGGGATCCTGGCCGGCGCAGCGACTTCCGCAGCGGTGGCACTTACCGCGGAATCTCGCGCCGGCGCTAACGTCACCCGTGTCCCGCCTTCAGCCGCGCAGCTCGCCGCGACAGTGCCCGGTGACACTCAGTTGTTCGGCGACCACTTCTTCATCGAGCGCGCCGTAGGCCCGACGACGCTGGACGTCGGCGTCGCGCCCGAGGGCGCGACGGAACTCTTCGTCGCGTTCCGATGCCTCGGGGCCGGGGTCATGGTGATCAAGATCGACGGTAGCGAAATCGGTACCAGCTACTGCGAGGCATCCCACGGCGGGTTCGGCGGGGGTGAACGCGTGTCGGGCGACGGTCCTCACAGCGTGAGCGTCTCGGGCTCGGGGAGCTACATGCTGTGGGCATCGTGGTCCGCCCCTGTCGCCCTGCCGGAGCCGTCCGAGGAGCAGAGCGCGGCGATGGCGGACGGCAGCGTGACAGAGGCCGAGTATCGCGACGGCTTCGAGCGGTACTCGGCGTGCATGGCGGAGGCCGGCTACCCCGTCGATGTGATCGACGTCACACAGCCGGTCATCCGGTATGTCACCAGTGGCGCATCGGTTCACTCCGGGGTCGAGGGCCGCTGCTACGCCGCCGAGTTCGGATTGCTCGACGCCGCCTGGCAGAGCGCGAACCAAGGTCGCTGACCCTGCGTCGCGATGGGTCGGCAGCGCGAGATAGATTCGCCCGATGGAGACCTTTCGACGAGCGGAGCTCGACGATGAGTGCTCTGAGCCCGAGAAGGATGTCGTCCCGGCCGAGGGAAGACGTCACGGTAAAGTGCTCGCGAAGGTGTCACGCCACACGAGCACACCGCGCTCGGCGAACTCCTCAGGCACCTGCGACGCAGGCGGCATCGGGTCGGCCGGATCGATCTCAAGGGTGGCCGGCACCTCGAGGTATCGACTCGGATCATTCACCCACTCGGGTGCAGGCAGCCCCTCCTCATCCCGTGATCGCGCGGAGGTGCTGCATGGCTCTCCCACCCACAGCCAGCGCGGGTGCCCGCCACGCTCGGTACGCGACCGGCATGCGTTCACCAAGTACGCAGGAGCTGCATTCACCTACCGGTGATTGCAGCGGCGGCTTGATGGTGAACCCATTCTTCGAAGCTCTCCGCGTACGCGCGGCTGGGGGGTATCGCAGATCGACGGAGGGATTCGAGCGCGGCGTTGAGAGCGTCACTGGGACCGGCGTCCATAAGGAGCAAGGCTTGCGCCTTGGCGAAGGAGAACTCGTTGCCGTTGCGGCGCTTGAGGAATCCGAGGTCTCCGGCGATTGCGGCGGACAGTAGGGCGTCCTGGCTCAAGAGCGTGTCAAGTCGATCCCATGCGTGGGCGTGCAGTTGAGAGAGCATGTCCGCGATCGCGACGCCGGCACTCGCAGTGTCGTAAACGTCCCACCAGACTTCCACCAGATCATCAGTCCCCGTCGGTCGAAGCCGATCTTGGTAGATGCCTTCCGAGTAGTGCACCTGGCGCGGCTTACTGTACGGGCGGGATGCAAGCCACCGCTGAGCAGGTTCCGGGACGACTGCCATGTTGACGATGCACCTTACGTGCGAGGAGGTGCTGTAGGCGGATGACTGGACGTTCACGATCGCCACGTCACCGCGCTCGGTGGTCTTTCGCCAAGTTGGCGCCGACCCGCGATACCCGCGGGAACGAGCGGCCGGCCCGAATTCTTTCTTCAAGGCGTCGCGCAGAGCGTCCCGAGCAGTCACTCAGCGATTGTCACATGAGCGTCGCTACCCGGCCCGTTGAGTCTGGCCCGCAGGTCGATAATCGTGCGCGCGAAGTTGCGACGGACTGGCACGACGAGCGACCGCTAGCGTGCTGGCGCGTGCACAAGAGGTCTCAAATGCGCATGGTTCCCAAGCGGACCGACTATCGGCGCCGCCGCTAGGTCAAAGGCTGGCCACAGCGCTGAGGGCGAGGCCAGCGCCGGCTGCCGACAGAACGATGCCTCCTATGCGGCACAGCCAGAGATAGTAGCTTCGCGGCGCTGCCAGCAATCGCGAGTGTCGGGTAGCGCTCTCGTTTCGCGTCCACATCATGTCGGCGATCGAAGACGCCTTCGTGGCGAAGATGATGCCAAGCACCGCGATCCCGATGCCAAGCACGATTGACAGCGCGGGCAAGATCAGCACATGTCGACGATATGCGGTGGGACATGTCGACGGATGACCGACATCCTTGCGGCTGTACGCTGTTCTACTTGCCGCCCGCGAGTGAGTGGAGCGCGAAATGGGTGAAGACGGTGCGATCTGGCAACTCACGGTGGCAGCGGCGGCCGCCATGTCTGGTGAGCGCTTCGTCTCGCTCGCCGTCGACGGAGCAGTCAACGCGCTCGTCGTGGGCTTGGACGGGCCAGCATTGCGCGAGCTCGCAGGAATGTCGCGATCGACACCGAGCGAAGGCGTGCGTGATCTGCTAGCGGATGACGCCTCCTCATTCCCGGCTCGCCACCGCCGTCGCGGCGAGCCGGAGTTGGTACGACGATGTGATGGCGATGCACGGCGTGCCCGTCACCGTGACCGACGGACTCTGGGTCGCCGATGGCCGGGTGCCGCCGTTTCACTCGACCGTGCTCACAGTCCGGCCTGCCGTCGACGCGGACGCCGCGGCCGAGGCGATCAGAGCCCGCCAGCGAGGCGGACTCCCGGGCGGCGGCATCGCGGACTGCTTCGCCGATCTCGACCTCGCCGGGCGCGGGTTCGAGAAGCTGTTCGAGGCACGGTGGATCCACTGCGCAGCCCCGGAACCGGGCTTTGCCGACGGGTGGAGTGAACTCGCCGGTCCACGCGACCTGCGGCGGTGGAACGACCTGCACGACTATGTCGGGGTCCTGCCCGACACGGTGCTCGTGCATCCCCGCTTCCGAGTCCTCGCGCGGACGGCGGGCGGGCATCTCATCGGCGGCGCCGTGACGCATCAGCCCGAGAACGGGGACGTCGTGGGACTCTCCAACGTCTGGGAGCGCCCCGGCACCGACCCGGATTGGCTCGGATTGCTCGCCACGGTCGGCCGATTGCATCCGGGGCGCGCAGTCGTGGGATACGAGCGCGACAACGACCTCGCGCGGGCGCTCGCCGCGGGTTTCGCGCCCGTCGGCACCCATCGCGTGTGGGTGCCCGCCTCTTGATCTCCAGTTGGCTGGATGTACCTCGGCGCGGCGTTCGGGACGACCATCGGTCAGGGTCCGGCGCGCTCACACTTCTCGGCAACTTGACGCCCGAATGGGGATCCGCCAACGCGCTAGCGGAGTGAGCCCGGACGCATCGCGATCCCAGCAAGTCGTATCCGTGCCTTGAGCTACTCTGACTGCGGGGACAGCATGGGAAGCATCGCGGCGTATCAGGCAGCGGCGGGCCGCGGCTACCGCGTCCGAGAAGCCGCGACGGTATCTGACGCACGACGAGGTCGTGCGTCTCGCCGAAGCGGCGTCGACGCCGACCTTCCGGAGGTTGATCCTGGTGCTCGCGTACTCGGCCTGCGATGGAGCTAAGCGATCGGCATGCACGTGCGTGACATCAACTTCGAACGCCACCGGATCCAGGTCAATCGCGCGGCCGTCGAGGTCGAAGGACGCATCGTCGTCGGAGCGCCGAAGAACTGGGAGTGACGGATCGTCCCGTTCCCAGCGTTCCTGGAGACGCCGCTCCGTGAGCTCTGCCTCGGCAAGGAGCCGGATGACCTCGTGTTCACCGCCCCTGACGGCAATCACCTGCGACGCGCGAAGACCAGCGTCGGCGCGACGTCATGGTTCAACGCCGCGCTCGAGCGGTCGGGTATCGAACGACTCACACCACACGACCTTCGCCACACCGCCGCGAGCCTCGCGATCTCGTCGGGCGCGAACGTCAAGGCGGTGCAGCGGATGCTCGGCCACAAGTCCGCCGCGATGACCCTCGACACGTACGCGGACCTGTTCGAGGACGACCTTGTCCGCATGAAGCTGCGTTTCGTCTCGCTCCGCTCGCTCAACGACCGAGAGCCGGCGAGCTGCGTTTCGTCTCGCTCCGCCCGCTCAACGACCGAGAGCCGGCGAGCTGCGTTTCGTCTCGCTCCGCTCGCTCAACGACCGAGGGCCGGCGAGCTGCGTTTCGTCTCGCTCCGCTCGCTCAACGACCGAGGGCCGACGAGCTGCGAGACGGCGCGCCCATGCTCCACACCAACGAAAAGGGCCCGAGATCCGCGTGATTGCGCGGCTCTCGGGCCTTCTTCTGTGACAGCGGTTTGTGGAGATGGGGGGAATCGAACCCCCGTCCATCGCTGAGTAACTGCGGTTTCTCCGGGCGCAGTCTGTGTAGGCGTTCTACTCGGCTCCGACCTTTGTCACAGGCACCTAAGTCGACGAGCCCAGCCTGATAAGAGTCCCGCGTGACGCTCAGGCGTCGTCACGCAGCAAGATCCCTAAATGACGCCAATACCCGTGACGGGATCAGTCACGGATTGACGGCGTCGGGCTCGCTGCTCAGGCAGCGAGGGCGAACGCGGACTGCTTCTTTTCGGCAGTTATTGGTTTGCAAGGAGCGTTTACGAGATAACCCTGCATCCTCGGCCCGCTTCACGCAGATTCGCAGGCGATGTCGAAACCGATCATCCCCGTGTCCTCATTCGAGGGTTTCCTTCTGTCGAAGGGCCGCTGTCACACTGTGGAGTTGTCAACACTCAGATCTTCAGGAACGTCGCGCCGAAGCATCCGAGCACATCAGAATACAACGGATGCGTCGCCCACGCCATTCCCGGCGAGGTTGACGCGTGCGCTCTCGCTGCAATGATCACGCCTCGCGAGCTGTTATCAGGTCGTTGCGGCGAGAGCGCCTTCCCGTCCCGCGATCGCCCCCCTCCTGCCGTAGATTGATCGGACTTCGATCGCCCCCTAGGAGTCCCCTTGCCCCGCAGACACACCGCTGCGCTCGCTGCCGGCGCGCTCATCCTCCTCGCTGCGACTGGATGTACCGCCTCCGAGCAGGAGTCGGCGCCGACGCCGTCACCGAGCAAGCCGGCGAAGGCCACCCCGAGTCCGACGCCGACCTCGGCAGCCAACGTTGAGGCGACCTGCGACAACACGGCCACCGATGCGTTCCAGACGCTGATGGCCGAGCGCGAGTGGGTGTCGTGGCGCAGTGATGTGGGTATGGGCTCCATGTTCGACCAGTTCCCCGAAGGTGCCCCGAACGGCAGTCTGACCTGCACGTGGGGCGCAGATCCCGATCTCGCCACCGACAACGTGATCACACTTGCATGGGCTCCGCTCGACCCGGCCATCGCCGCGGCGACGCAGGAGCACCTCGTCAGCCTCGGGTATGAGCGCATTGAGGCGCGTGAGGGGGTCTACCTCGCCATGCCGGGCGACACCGACGACCCCGGTATGGCGCAGTGGCTGGACGATGACGGCTACGGACAGGCGTACCTGTTCACGGGCGACGACGTCCGCTGGGCGCTCTACCGCGACGAACTCGCCTTCATCAAGGCACCGCACGAACCCGTCACGTAGAGTCGGCGTCATGAGCGACGTCGTCATCACCGTCCGCGGGGAGCACGAGACCCGCCTCGCCCCGGAGCGCGCTGTCGCGCACCTCACGATCCGCGCTGAGGGCCCCGAGCGCGGCGCCGTGGTCGAGCGCATGGCGGCGCTCGCCGAGCCGGTGCGGGACGATCTCACCTCGCGCAAGACCGCGGGGACCCTCGCCGAGTGGTCGAGCCAGCGGGTCGCGGTCTGGTCGGAGCGGCCGTGGAACCAGGAGGGCAAGCGCCTCGCCCTCGTGCACTACGCAAGCGTCGACGTGAGCGCCACGTTCACCGACTTCGCCGTGCTGTCGTGGTGGGCGGGCGAAGTGGCCGAACGCGAGGGCGTGCAATTCGGGTGGATCGACTGGCAGCTCACACCCGAGACGCGCACCAGGGTCGAGAGAGAGGTCGCGACCGAGGCCGTGCGCGTCGCGGTCACGCGCGCCGATGCCTACGCGGCGGCGCTCGGGCTCGAGAAGGTGACACCGCTCGAGATCGCCGACGTCGGCCTGCTCTCACGCCGGGACCACCCCGAGGCGGGTCCGCGGCCGCTGATGGCGCGCGCCGCGTTCGCGGCCGATTCCGCCGGCTCGGCACCGGCGGTTCAGCTGCAGCCGGAAGACATCGTGGTCTCGGCCGGGGTCGAGGCCCGCTTCATGGCCCGCTGACGCCGCGCGCGGCATCCGTCGCCGTCGTCACGGCCCGCGCAGTGCCGCTGCGGGCTCTCTGACGGGGCTACTCGCCCAGGCGGTTGCGGCTGCGCATCGCGCGCTCCGCCTCGCGCTTGTCTTCGCGTTCGCGGATCGTCTGACGCTTCTCGAACTCGCGCTTGCCCTTCGCGACGGCGATCTCGACCTTCGCGCGGCCGTCCGAGAAGTACAGCTTCAACGGCACGAGCGTGTAACCGCCCGCCGAGACAGCGTGCGAGAGCTTGATGATCTCGTCCTTGTGCAACAGCAGCTTGCGCGTGCGCTTGGCGGAGTGGTTCGTCCAGTGCCCCTGCGAGTACTCGGGGATGTGCACCGCGTCGAGGAACGCCTCGCCGCCGTCGATGTACGCGTAGCCGTCGCTGAGGTTGGCGCGGCCTTCTCGCAGCGACTTGACCTCGGTGCCGGTGAGCACGAGACCCGCCTCGTACGTCTTCTCGATGGCGTACTCGTGGCGCGCGCGACGATTGGTCGCGACGACCTTCTCACCGCGTTCCCTGGGCATGGCCACTCCGTTCCGGGTCCTGAAAGCTTGTCGAAGCACACCGCGCGGGCGCACGGCAGCCTGTCAGTCTACCCCGCGATCGGCGTCACGCCGAGGCGTCACGCCCGCAGCCAGCGACGGATGGCGAAACCGGCCGACAGCGCCGCCAGCAGCACCCCGACGAGGATCAGCACCGGCACGACGAGCCAGGCGTCGCCGAGGTCGACCCACGTCGTCACGAACTCGACGCGATTGCGCAGATACCGGTCGACGCCGAAGAAGACGCCCGCGAGCACGGCCCCGCTGGCAAGGATCGAGCCCAAAAGCGCCGCGAAGACGCCCTCGAGGATGAACGGAGTCTGGATGAAGCGATTGGATGCCCCCACCAGGCGCATGATGCCCAGTTCCCGCCGTCGCGCGAACGCCGAGAGCCGGATCGTCGTCGCGATCAGCAGCACTGCCGCGATGAGCATGAGCACCGCGATGCCGACCGCGATGTAGGTGGCTATCGTGAGCGCCGAGAACAGCGGCTCGAGGTATTGCATCTGGTCTTCGACGGCCTCGACTCCTGCCGCACCCCGGAAGGCCTCGATGATCACTTCGGACTGCGAGGGATCGACGAGAGTGATGCGGAACGTCTCGTTCAGCTGATCGGGGGTGATGACGCTGGCGTTCTCCTCCCCTGCCAGCTGGAGCAGTTCGCGATAGGCCGCCTCGTGGTCGAGGAACACGACCTCGCGGATGTGGGGTCCCAGCGCCTCGCCGCCGAGCTTGGCGCGCACCTCCTCGACCTGCTCCGGCGACGCCTCGCCGTTGGCGCAGGTCGCGGCGGTCGAGATCGAGGTGCACATGAAGACCGCGACCTGCGCCCGCTCGACCCAGAAGTCGCGCATGGTGCCGATCTGCATCTGCATGAGCATCGCCGCGCCGACGAACGTCAGCGACACGAACGTCACGAGCACGACCGACACGACCATCGAGATGTTGCGACGCAGGCCCGTGAACGCCTCCGACAGGATGAGTCCGAACCTCATGACGTCGGCCCCACTTCATCGTCCGGATCGGTTTCGCCGAGGCCGAGCCGGTCGGCCAGGCCCAGCTCGGCCACATCGAGTTCGAGCGCATCCACGACGGGGATCGGGCTCGTCTGGGATGGGGCCGGGGCGGCCTCGGTCTGCGTGGGCTTCTCCCCCGCCGGCTCCTGCGGCAGCTCGGGCGACGGTGCGGCCGGTGGCGCCTCGGCCGGGGCGGGACCCGCATCGGCGGGTGCGGCATCCGTCGCCGACGACATCTGTTCCTGGATGACTGAATCGACGACCTCGGGCGGAGCGGCGCTGGCCGCGGCCTCGACCGCAGCGTCCACCGACTCGGGCTCGACGGAGCCTGTCTCGACGATCTCGCGGTGCAGCTCGAGCACGGCGGTGAGCGCGGCCACCGCCGCGGCCCCCCGCTCGGGCTCCGGCGCGAGGCTGGGGATCGCCGACGTGTCGCCGTAGCCGCCATGGCGCTCGTCTCGCACCATCTCGCCGTGACGCAGCTCGATCACGCGCCGCTGCATCTGGTCGACGAAGCCGGCCTCATGCGTGGCCATGACGACCGTCGTGCCGCCGGCGTTGATGCGGGCCAGCAGTTGCATGATGTCGACGGATGTCGCCGGGTCGAGGTTTCCGGTCGGCTCGTCGGCGAGCAGGATCTGCGGGCGGTTCGCCAGAGCGCGGGCGATCGCGACGCGCTGCTGCTCACCGCCGGAGAGCTCATGGGGGAACCGCTTCTCCTTGCCGGCGAGTCCGACCAGCGCCAGCACCTCGGGAACGGCCTGCTGGATGAAGGCACGGGACGAGCCGATCACCTGCAGCGTGAACGCCACGTTCTGGAAGACGGTCTTGGTCGGCAGCAGGCGGAAGTCCTGGAACACCGCGCCGACGTGCCGGCGGAAGTACGGCACCTTGCGGTTCGACAGCGTACGCAGATCGCGGCCGAGGACGACGACGCGGCCCTCACTGGGCGTCTCCTCGCGCAGGATCAGACGCAGGCACGACGACTTGCCCGACCCCGAGGCGCCGACCAGGAAGACGAACTCCCCGCGCAGCACTTCGAAGTCGACGTTGCTCAGGGCTGGTTTCGAAGTGCCGCGGAAGCGCTTCGTGACGTTCTCGAACCGGATCATGGCCTAACGAGCCTATGCGGATGCTCCGTCGTCGTGTCCAGCGACACCCGCCGTTCAGCAAGCGAGAGCACCGGCATCCGTCCGCCGGATCGAGTGCGACGCCCGACGAGGTCCGCCGACGCGGATCGAGATCAGTCGTCGTCCTTGCGCTTGCGCCACCGGATGCCCGCGGCGATGAAGCCGTCGAGGTCACCGTCGAACACGGTGGCGGGATTGCCGACCTCGTGGCCGGTGCGCAGATCCTTCACGAGCTGCTGACCGTAGAGGAAGTACGACCGCATCTGGTCGCCCCAGCTGGCCGTGATGGTGCCGGCGAGCTCCTTCTTCTTGGCGGCTTCTTCCTCGCGCTTGAGCAGGAGCAGGCGTGTCTGCAGCACCCGCATCGCGGCAGCGCGGTTCTGGATCTGCGACTTCTCGTTCTGCATCGACACGACGATGCCGGTCGGCAGGTGCGTAAGGCGCACGGCGGAGTCCGTCGTGTTGACCGACTGCCCGCCGGGGCCGGACGAGCGGAAGACATCGACCCGCAGGTCGTTCTCGGGGATGTCGACCTCGACGGCCTCCTCCATCACCGGGATGACCTCGACCGCCGCGAACGAGGTCTGGCGCTTGTCGGCGGAGCCGAACGGGCTGATCCGGGCGAGGCGGTGCGTGCCCGCCTCGACCGACAGCGTGCCGTAGGCGTAGGGAGCGTCGACCTCGAACGTGGCCGACTTGATGCCCGCGCCCTCCGCGTACGAGGTGTCCATGACCTTGACGGGGTACTTGTGGCGCTCCGCCCAGCGCAGGTACATGCGCATGAGCATCTCGGCGAAGTCGGTGGCGTCGTCGCCGCCCGCACCCGAGCGGATCGTCACGACGGCGGACCGCTCGTCGTACTCGCCGTCGAGGAGGGTCTGGACCTCGAGCTGGCTCATGATGTCTTCGAGTTCGGCGAGCTCGTGGCGAGCCTCTTCCGCCGCGTCCTCGTCGTCCATCTCGTTCGCGAGCTCGACCAGCACGTCGAGGTCGTCCAGGCGACGCTCGATCTCGGTGATGCGCTTCAGCTCGGTCTGGCGATGGCTGAGAGCGCTGGTGACCTTCTGCGCCTTCTCCACGTCGTCCCACAGATCGGGGGCGCCGGCCTCCTCGCTGAGGCGTGCGATGTCGGCAGTGAGCGCCTCGACGTCCACCACGGATTTGATGTCGGCGAACGTGGAACGCAGAGCCTGGATATCGGCGGACGGATCGAAGTCGAGCATGACAGTCCAGACTAACGTGGATAGACGTGACCGATGGCCGCGGATCCCCCACTGCGAAAGACGTGCTGCGGCGCTTCGGGCCGATGGTCTACGGCCCGACCGTGCTGTTCGCGCTGGGTGAGGGCGCCGTCATCCCGCTGATCCCGGTGATCGCTGCAGATCTGGGCGCCGATGTCGCCACGGCGGCGCTCGTCGCCTCGGCGCTGGTGGTCGGTCAGCTGTGCGGCAATCTCCCCGCCGGCTGGGCCGTCGCGCGCATCGGCGAACGGCTGACGATGGCCATTGGGGGCGCGATCGCGCTCGCCGGCGTCGTGGGGCTGGCGCTCGCGCCGTCGCTGGGCCTCTTCGCGCTCGCGGTGTTCCTCATCGGGTTCTGCGCGGCCGCGTTCGGACTCGCCCGTCACTCGTTCATGACCACGAGGGTGCCGCTGTCGTTCCGGGCCCGCGCGCTGTCGCTGCTGGGCGGCACGTTCCGGCTCGGCATGTTCGTGGGCCCGTTCGTGGCCGCGGGGCTGCTCGCCCTGTTCCAGGACGAGCACGCCACCATCTGGTTCTTCGCGGGATGCCTCGTGGCCACGGTCCTGCTGGTGCTGCTCGGTCCCGACCCCGAGCGGCGGTTCGTCACCGAAGGCAACGGCGACGAGTCCGTCGCAGAAGACACCGGCGAGCCCGTCACCGGTTCGATCCCTCTCCGCCGCGACCGCCGCGAAGGCGTGTTCCGCACGATGTGGCGCTTCCGAGGCGTGCTCTCGCGGCTGGGCCTCGCCGCGGCATCCCTGTCGGCCGTCCGCTCGGCACGACAGGTCGTACTGCCGCTGTGGGGCGTGTCGATCGGCCTCGACGCACAGACCATCGCGCTGGTCGTCGGCATCTCGGGTGCGATCGACTTCGCCCTGTTCTACGCGAGCGGCCAGGTCATGGACCGCTTCGGCAGGCTGTGGGCAGCTCTCCCGGCGATGCTGCTGATGGGGGCCGGGTTCATCGCGCTCGCCTTCACCCACGACTCCGCGCAGTCGTCGATGTGGTTCGCGATGTTCGCGGCGGTGCTCGGGGTCGGCAACGGCCTGTCCAGCGGCATCCTGCTCACTCTCGGCGCCGACGTCGCCCCCAAGGACGACCCAGCGCCCTTCCTCGGATCGTGGCGGACCCTCACCGATGCGGGCGGCGCCGTCTCGCCGCTGCTCGTCTCGGCCATCGCCGCCGCCACCACCCTCTCGGTCGCGACCGGGGTCGTCGGCGCGATCGGGCTGCTGGGGGCTCTCGCCTTCGTGCGGTGGGTCCCGAGGTTCGTGCCGCGGCTCTGACCGCTCACACCCACGCGCGCCGCACGGCCTCCGCGCCCAGCTGGATGCGCGTGGTGACCTCGGCACGCTGCATGAGCTCGGCGATCCGCCGCTGGATCGTCCGCAGCGAGACTCCGAGCTGGCTCGCCGCTGCGGCATCCGTCACTCCCAGCAGGAGCAGGCGCAGCAGGTCTCGGTCGATGTCGTCGTCGGTCGACCCCGTCGCGGCGATCGGCAGGAACTCGGCGGCCGATCGCCAGTACTCCTCGAAGATCGAGATCACGAGGTCGAGCAGGCCGCTCGGATGGATCAGCAGCGCCCCGAAGCCGCCGTCCTCCCCCTGCGAGTGCATCGGCACCAGCGCCATCTGGTCGTCGGCGATGAACATGCGCGTCGGGAGCGTCGGCAGCACCCGGATCTCTTCGCCGATCAGGGCCATCTCGCGTGCGGCGGTGAGGAAGCCGGGCCTTTCGAGCACGGCGTTCTCGACGATCACCCGGTAGCGCACGCCTCGGGCGAGCGCGCGGTCCTCCTCGATGTTCTCCTCGCCGCTGACCAGCGCGATCTCGTTGAGGACGAGCACCCGCACCTGCTCGGTCGACGCGGCCTGAAGCTGCGCGACCCGCTGACGCACCGACTCGTCGCCGATCACGACATCCACGACGTCCGCGACGCTGCGCTGCTCGGCCGACCGGCGGTACAGGTCGCTCAGCTCGACCAGTGCCTCGTGCGCGCGCGTGAGGCCGCGCTCGCGCTCGAGCAGCAGCGGACGCAGCGCCATCGACGGCGGGGATGCCACGAACCGATCGCTGCTCGACGCCTGCCGGGCGAGCAGCCCGAGCCGCTCGAGCTCGGCCACGATGGGCCGCACGCGCGGCAGCGACATGCTGAGCATGCCGGCGATGTCCGCGCTCGACGCAGAGGACTGCTGGAGGACGCACCGGTAGACGGCGGTGTGCGCCTCGTCCAGTCCCAGTGCCTCGAGCACGGTCGCCTTCCCCATGCCGACCATGATCGCCCGCGACCGCTGGCGGATGGTGGCCATGTCGTTTCTCCGCCACCACTCTAGGCGAGAGCCCGTGAGAGGTTCGTGGACGGACCCCCACACCCAGAGAGGCTCACGCATGCCAGGACCCCAGCCCTTCCGCCGGCGTCTGCGTCCGATCGTCGCCGCCACCAGCGGCCTCGCGATCGGGATCGCAGGGATCGGCGTCTCCGCCCTGCCGGCGACCGCGACCAGCGCACCCCAGGCGCCCCCCACCCCCTCGGAGGCGGTCGCCGGCAGCTCCCACTCGGTCACCCTCATCACCGGCGACCGCGTCACGGTCACCGACATGAGCGACGGCACGCATGCAGTCGAGATCGAAACCGCGGTCCCGGGTGCCGGCGCCCGCACCTACCAGGTGGGCGATGAGCTGCACGTGCTGCCCGAGCAGGCCCTGCCGTACCTGGCTTCCGGCGCGCTGGACCCGGATCTGTTCAACGTGTCGATGCTCATCGAGTACGGCTATGACGACGCCTCGGTCGACGCCACGCCGCTCATCGTCGAGCAGTCGGCGTCGGTGCAGACCTTCTCCGCTCCCCTCCCCGGCCTCGAGGTGACGGCGGCGCTGCCGAGCATCGACGGGGCGGCCGCGACTCTCGGCCACGCCGAGTCCGCCGCCGCGTGGGACGCGCTCACCGCGTCGGCACCCGGTGCGCGCAGCTTCTCGGCGAGCCCGGTTCTGGCGGGTGGGATCGAGGCCATCCACCTCGACGGCAAGGTCCGCGCGACGCTGGACTCCAGCGTCGACTTCATCGACGCCCCCGAGGCGTGGGCCGACGGCCACACCGGCGCCGGCGTCACGGTCGCCGTGCTCGACACCGGCTACGACGACACCCACCCCGACCTGCAGGGCCGCGTGCTCGACGGCTCGAAGAGCTTCGTGCCCGACGAAGAGGTCGCCTGGGACCCCAACGGTCACGGCACGCACGTCGCCTCGACGATCGCCGGCACCGGCGTCGCGAGCGAGGGCACCCATCGCGGTGTGGCCGACGGCGCTCAGCTGCTGGTCGGCAAGGTGCTCGACGCCTCCGGCTGGGGCCAAGACTCCTGGATCATCGAGGCCATGGAGTGGGCCGGACACAACGCCCCCATCGTGTCGATGAGCCTCGGGTCGCCGCAGCCGTCGGACGGCAAGGACGTGATGGCCGAGGCCCTCAACCGGATCTCGGAAGAGACCGGGTCCCTCTTCGTCGTCGCGGCCGGCAACGCCGGCTCCGCCGAGTCGATCGGCGCCCCCGGCTCCGCCGAGCAGGCGTTCACCGTGGGATCGGTGGACGACCCGTCGGGCGAGCTGTCGTACTTCACCAGCCAGGGACCCCTCGCCCGATCGGGCGCGCTCAAGCCCGATGTCATGGGCCCGGGCAACGACGTCACGGCGGCGCGCTCGGCCGACAGCGGCGGCGAAGGTGCCTACATCGGCATGAGCGGCACGTCGATGGCGACGCCGCATGTCGCCGGCGCGGCGGCGATCCTGCTCGGCGCGAACCCCGGCTTCACGACCGCTCAGCTCAAGGCGGCGCTCGCCAGCACCGCGGTGGGCGGCC
Source organism: Microbacterium cremeum (assembly GCF_015277855.1). Taxonomy (NCBI): domain Bacteria; kingdom Bacillati; phylum Actinomycetota; class Actinomycetes; order Micrococcales; family Microbacteriaceae; genus Microbacterium; species Microbacterium cremeum. The sequence goes on along the minus strand of NZ_CP063812.1, from coordinate 1,575,699 downwards.
CCTACACGCCGTATCAGGGCGGCACCGGCACGATCGACGTCGACGCTGCGCTGGAGTCGCCGGTCGTCGCCGCAGGATCGGGTGACTTCGGCATGCTGTCGTGGGGCGAGGAGCCCGTGCCGGTCGAGCGCGTCGTCGAGTACGCGAACCGGACGGATGCCGAGATCACGGTGGCGCTCACGGCCACGCTCGACGACACCACGCCCTCCGCGGGCGGCGGCGAACCGGGTCCCCTTTCGGCCGGCGAGATCGCGTACGACGCGCTGACGATGGACGCGACCGAGCTGACCATCCCCGCGGGCGAGACGCGCTCTGTGACGCTCACGGTCGACCCGGCAAAGGTGCCCGCGGGCACGCAGCTGTCGGGAGTGCTCGTGGGCACGGTCGCCGGCGAACCGGTCACGCGCACCGCGCTCGGCACGATCGCCGAGGCCGAGCGGTACGACCTGACGATCACCGCGACCGACTTCGCCGGCAACCCGACCAGCACCTACGCGATGCTCTGGAACGAGGAGCACCAGTTCGCCGAGCCGCTCTACGTCGAAGGCGAGACCACGCTGCGCCTCCTGAAGGGCGACTACGCGGTGCTGGCCTACATGGAGCTCAACCGCACCCCCGACACGATCGCGAACGTCGTCGTCGGCGACCCGGCGGTCGGTCTGTCGCAGGATCTGACCGTCGCGCTCGACGCCCGCACCGCGAAGCAGGTGACGGTGGATGTCGGCGACGACGGCGTCGAAGAGGTGTTCCGGCGCATGGACCTGAAGGTCGGGAACTTCGCGACGAGCGCGATGATGCGGGTCAACGTCGACGAGCTGTGGGCGCAGCCCATGGACGACGTCGCCGACTTCACCACGCGCTGGCGCCTGTGGGAGCCGATGCTGAGCGTCTCGAACGGCAAGCAGCCGCTCGACATCATCCAGCAGGTCGGTTCGGCGATGCTGAACGACGCGTTCACCGCGGTCGCGGTCGACGCCGGAACCGGCAGCGCGGAGGAGTTCGCGGGGATCGACGCCCAGGGTGCGGTCGCGGTCGTCACCCGCTCCGCCGAGGTGTCGCCCGGAACGCGTGCCGCCAACGCGGCAGCGGCCGGCGCTCGTCTGCTGCTGGTCGTCAACGACGCCGACGGCGAGCTGAGCGAGTGGGCGGGCTCGGACGACTGGGAGACGGACGCACCGCTGCCGGTCGCCGCCGTCAGCGGTGTCGAGGGTCGTGCGCTGCTCGAGCAGATCGCGTCGAAGAAGAAGGTGAAGCTCGCGGTCGCGGGCACCGAGTTCCCCGACACGACCTACGACGTCGCGTTCCACGTTCAGGGCGAGATCCCCTCCGACCTCACGTACCGGCCTGAGGATCTCGCGCGGGTCGACACGACCTACCACGGTCAGCAGGAGCTCATGGGCGAGTGGCGCGCGGACTTCGTGCCGGGCTCGGACTACAGCATCGGCTTGCCGCTGCGCGCGCAGCGCGGATCCGTCCGCACCGAGTGGGTGGACGCCGGCGACACCCGGTGGAACCAGAGCCTCATGGTGCAGTCCGTGCGGTGGGAGATGCGCGACCGGATGCGGACGTTCGAAGCGGGCGAGAAGACCACGGCGGAGTACTTCGGCGGCATCGTCCGGCCCAACCTGGGCATCGGCTACTGGTCGTCGTACCGCGCGTCGGGCTACAGCCAGGTGAACATCCCGAGCTGGGCCGACGGCGGTAACGCCGACCGCACCGGAACGTTCGACACCTGGATGGAGCCGGCGACGGTCCAGCAGTTGACCGACGTCTACATCGACGGTGAGCTCTTCAAGCACTCCGAACATCAGGGTGCCACCGTGCCCGATCTTCCCGACGGGGAGCAGGAGTGGCGCGTCGTGAACACGGCGACGCACGACGGCTCGCACCTGAAGGGCTCGACCCGGACGGTCAGCGAGTGGACGTTCCGCTCCGAGGGCTACGACGGCGACTGGACCTACTCGTTCTTCCCGATGATCACGGCGTACTACGACGTCGACGTCAATGCGCAGAACATCGTGGGTGAGGGCCGCCGCAAGGGCTCGGCGATCGCGTTCGGCCTGGAGCTCGGCCACGTGAACGGCACCGCTCCGGCGGGCGCCATCACCTCGGCGACCCTCGAGGCCCGCACCGCGGGCGGCGACTGGCAGCCGATCGGGCTCGAGACGGCGGCGACGGATGCCCCGGCCGGCCCGGTCGACGGACGTGACGGCATCTTCGCCACCTCGCGGGCGTGGGTCAGCGGCTTCTCGGCGCAGATCCCGGTGTCCGACCAGGGCGGCTGGGTCGACCTTCGGGTGACGGCCACCGACGCCGCGGGCAACACGTTCTCGCAGGAGATCGAGAAGGCGTTCGAGGTCGCCCCCGCCAAGGGCGCGCGTCGCTGACGTCGCATGGTGAACGGTGGGCCCATCCGCTTCGGCGGGTGGGCCCACCGCCGTCTGCGCGGGCGGCACGCCCCTCGATCGTGCACGCGCGCTAGGTTCGTCGGCATGGACGGTGCGGGCTCGGGCGTGGTGCGCTTCTGCCGCAGCCGCAGCCGCAGCGCGGGTCGCCGCTGCACGCGGCCGCTCGGCCATCCCGGCCTGCACCGGCACCGCACGATCATGTGGACGGATTCCGGTGCCGACGCCCCACGGTGTGCCGGTTCGGGCGAGCCCGGTGCGCCGGCGGAGCCGCTCGCCGACGGGTACCCCGGAGGCCGGGCGCTCTGCCCTGTGTGCCTGCGATTCATCCCCCTCGACGATGCCGGCGCGCTCGTCGAGCACGATACGACGGATGTGACCGAGACGGATGCCGAGGCCCGGCGCCGCGGCGAGTGGTTCAACGTGCACGGCTGGTAGCGGCATCCGTCGAGCCGGTCTGCATGTTCACTTGTGTTCAGTTCGATCGACCGAACACGCGAGGCCTGGAACGATGACGTGGGTCCGCACCGTCCAGGTGGCGGACACGAGATTCGAGGAGGAATCCCTTTGCCCAGGAATCGGATGAAGGTGCTCGTCGCGGCGGCAGTCGGCGCGCTCTGCCTGACCGGTATGCCCGCCGCCGCGACGGCCACGGACGGCCTCGCCGGCTCGGTCCACTTCGCGAGCGATCTGGACTGGGTCTCGGCTGAGAACGGCTGGGGGCCTGTCGAGCGCGACTACAACAACGGTGCCCGCGGGATACCCGACACCAGCCGCACGATCCAGTCCATCCGCGGCGTCGAGTACCCGAAGGGCCTCGGTACCCACGCCCCCGCACGAATCGTCTACGACGTCGCTCAGCAGTGCACGCAGCTGCTCGGCTACGTCGGCATCGACGACAGTCAGGCCGGCAAGGGGCGCGTCGACTTCGTGGTCAACGTGGACGGCGCAGAGAGGTTCCGCCTGGCGCGCACCGGCATCGACCCCGCCGGCCGGCTCAACCTCGACCTGCGCGGCGCCGGCGTCGTCGAGCTCATCGTCGAAGCGGGTCCGGAGGGCAACGGGAACGACCATGCGGACTGGGCGGACCTCCGCATCAACTGCACCGACGAGTACCTCGCCCAGCCGCTGACGATCACCCCGAACGACGTCGACGTGTCGCTGCTGGCCGTCGGCTCCCCTGTCGATGTCACGATCGAAGGCGCCAGTCCGCAGGTGCCCGTGACGGTCGGATTCGCCGGCACGGAGGTGGTCGTCAACTCCGACGACAGCGGGCGTGCACGGGCGTCGTTCGTCGTCCCCGCGGATACCGCAGCCGGGGAGCACCTGATCACCGCGCGGGCGGAGTCGCTCTTCGGTGCGACCGCCGAAGGGCGGCTCGCCGCGCACGTCGTGGCAGTATCCGACACCGTCTACTTCGTGGATTGCGCGGCGGCGGGCGCCGGCGACGGATCCGCAGCGTCGCCGTTCGACTCGCTCGGGCAGCTCGCGGCCGTCCAGCCGTTCCAGCCGGGACAGTCGGTGCGCTTCAAGCGCGGAGCCGAGTGCGTGGGCACGTTCGCCCCCACCGGATCGGGTCTCGCCACCGCCCCGATCACGGTCTCCCCCTACGGTGAGGGCGACGCACCCGCGACGATCAACGGCGGCGGCGCACTCGCCGGCATCCGTCTGCTCAATGTGAGCAACTGGACCATCGACGGTATGCACGTCATCAACCCGGGCACACCCGACCAGCGCCGTGTCGGCATCCTTTACGAGATCAACGACGGCACCAAGCGCAGCGGCGTCGTGCTCACGCGAAACCATGTCGAGCACGTCGCCGGATGGTCAGACAAGACCTCGCTCGGCAACGCCTTCTCGCGGTCGGCCGGCATCTCGGTCCTCGGCGACGGCATCGGCTGGTTCGACGGCATCACGGTGACCGACAACGTCGTGAACGACACGGCGGGCGGCGGCATCAAGCTGTCTGCACCCGACACCACACGGCACTACAACGAGCGCGTCTACGTCGCGCGCAACGACATCCGCGCGGTCGGTGGCGACGGCATCGTCATCCACAACTCCGATCAGCCGGTCATCGAGTACAACTCGGCCATCGACCTCGGACACGGCGCGTATCCGTTCCTCAAGGGGAACTTCGCAGGGATGTGGCCGTACAACTCGGCGGAGCCGCTGTTCCAGTACAACGTAGTGGGCAACAGCGTCGCCTCGACCTACGACTCGACAGCGTGGGACTGTGACATGAAGACCAAAGGCAGCTGCACCTTCCAGTACAACTACTCGTACGGCAACGCCGGCGGTTTCTATCTGGACTGCATCTCGGGTTGCGGCACGGCCTCGACAACGGCGACCGCGATCCTGCGCTACAACGTCTCGCAGGACGACTGCCGTCTGGCCGGAGCCAGCGGCGGACCTGGCAAGCACCTGATCTACAACAACACGTTCTCATGCCTGAACCGCCCGTTCGAAGACGACATGACCGCACCGCGTGAGGTGAAGAACAACATCATCATCGCGCCGGGCGGCACGCTCAAGACGACGAACGCGGTGTACGCGAACAATGCGTACTTCGGCGGCATTGAGCCACCCACGATCGAGACCGGCGCCATCGTCGGCGACCCGAAGCTCATCGCCGCAGGGAGCGGGCAGCTCACGCGGGCGCTTCCCGGGTACCGGTTGGCCGTCGGCTCGCCGCTGCTGGGCGCGGGCACGCCGATCGCGGATGCCGGTGCTCGCGACTTCTTCGGCAACCCGATTCCCACGACGCCCAACATCGGCGCCTACCAGGGCGGTGGCGTCGATGCCGGCCCGCTCCCCTTCGGCGCGCTGGTGAACCAGACGGCGGTCGCCTCGACGGCGAACCCGCGCAACGGTGCGGTGACGTCCGACTTCCGGGTGTTCTCCGCCGAAGCGCTGGCGAGTGCCGGACTCGCCGTCGGAGAGACGGCGACGGCGTTCGGCACCGAGATCGACTGGCATCCGACTGCGGTCGGCACCCCCGACGCGATCAAGGTGGCCGGGCAGCAGGTGGCTCTCGAGGGTGAGGGCGAAGAGCTCATCGTGGCCGGCTTCTCGGCGGGCACCGCGACATCGGGCACCGCGACGGTGCACTACCAGGACGGAACGAGCCAGCAGGTGCGCATCGCGCTTCCCCTCTGGGGCGACGCGTCGACGGATGCCGCCGACACGGCGCTGATCGGCAGCGCGGTATCGCACCTGCAGCGCTCGCGGCCATATCTCGGCGGGACGATCTCGACCGTGACGGCGCCGGCGTCGGTCTTCGCGCAGCGGATCCCTCTGTCGGGCAAGCCGGTCGCGAGCGTCACCCTGCCCGAGGGCAGCCCGGTCACCGGCGAGGGACTGAGCCTGTTCGCGATCGAGCTGGCGGGAAGCGCGGTGCCCACCGGGGTCGGTGTGCTCACCGAGTGCCGCGGACCGAACGCCTGGGTGCACGTCACCGTGACGAACGAGCACGACGCCCGCATCGCCGTCGCGGTCGACTCCGCGCTCGGCGAGGATGTGAAGGTCAACCTCGACCCTCGTAAGGACACGCGATCCTCCTTCAAGGTCGTCGACGTGCTCGAGGACGGGGAGGTGACGGTGGTCGCGACCGCCGGTGACGGCGCGCGCACCACCTCTGCGGTGCCGTACGCCGGGATCGTCTGCCGCTGATCCAGGCGTCGGCGGCGGGGGGCGGCGCGCGTGCGCCGCCCCCGCCGCCGGGCCGCCCATGGGGGTGCTGGCCGGGGGGTCCGTGAGAATGAGACATTAGGGTGAGCGGATGATCGCCGAGCAGCGCCGCGAGCGCATCTTGCGCGAGATCGTGCTGCGCGGCCGGATCGAGGTCGCCGACTTCGCGCGCCGCACCGAGCTCAGCGGCATGACGATCCGGCGGGATCTCGCGGTGCTCGCCGAACGGGGTCTGATCCGCCGCGTGCACGGCGGTGCGGTGCTGCCCGAGACCGCGGACGCTCCGGCCGCCGGGGCGCGCGGCATCGGGACGTCGTCGCGGCCGGTCGCCACGATCGGGCTCATCGTGCCGGACGCCGCCTACTACTTCCCGCCCGTGATCCGCGGTGTCGGCGAAGCGGCACGGGGCGTCGGCATCCGGATCGTGCTCGGCACGACGAACTACGACCCGCGAGAGGAACACCACCAGCTGGCTCGGCTGGATGCCGGGGGCGTGGACGCCATCATGCTGGTGACGGCGCGACCGGGGCTCGACGATGAGGCCACGTGGCAGGCGATCGGCGGCATCCGCACTCCGGTGGTTCTCGTCGAGCGCTCCGCCGACGGCGCCCCGACCACGCTGCGCGTCGACTCGGTGCGCTCGGATCACGCGTTCGGCGCGGAGCTCGCGGTGGATCACCTCGCCGCGCGCGGGCACCGGGGCGTCGGTCTTCTGATGCGCGAGACGGCGACCGCGCCCTGGGTCGCTCAGGGACACCTCCGCGCCTGTCGCCGACACGGCATGGTCGACGCGCCCGTCGCCACCGCACCGTCGCCGACCTGGGGCGACGGCTCGACATCGGATGTGCTGCGCGCCTTCCTCGACGACTGCGTCGCGTCAGGCGTCCGCGCGGCGGTGGTGCTGCCCGACGATCTCGCCGTGGGCCTTCTGGGGATCGTGGAGGGGCGTGGGATGCGCGTCCCGGAGGACTTCGCCCTCGTCGCCTACGACGACGAGATCGCATCCTTCGCGACTGTCCCGCTGACTGCGGTCGCACCGCCCAAGCTCGCCGTGGGTCGACGTGCTCTGGAGGCGTGCCTCATGCGCCTCGAGCAGCGCGAGCAAGCTCCGGCGGAGCGGATCCAGCTCACTCCGACGATCCACGTCCGCCAGTCCACGTGACAGCACGGGCGTCCCACCCCGACGGGTTGCAGGGTGGTGGCGGGGTCTGATCCGCCGGCGCCGCGGCGAGTGGTTCAACGTGCACGGCTGGTAGCGGCATCCGTCGCCCTCGGCGCATGGGGGCGGCCGCGGACGCGAACGTCCACGGCCGCCGTGAGGCGCTGCCACGCGCTGGGATCAGGAGCTGGTGACGGATGCCTCGGCGGCACTGCGCGATCACGCGCGTGCGTCGGCTGGTGGAACGCACCATGCCGGCCCGCAGCGCCACGGCCGATCTGCGCCGCCTCGCGGCCCTGACGCAGCGCGAGCGCGAGGTGCTGGCGCTGACGACGGACGGACTTTCGCAGAAGCAGGTGGCGGCTGCCCTGGGCATCAGCATCAAGACGGTCGGCGCGCACATGCAGAACCTGCTCGGCAAGCTCGGCGTGCACTCGCGCGTCGAGGCCGTCGCGCTCGCCCTGCGCGCGGGCGGGCTCGTCCGCGCGTGACCCGTGTAGCTAGCGCAACGCCGTGCGGCTGGTCGCCGTCGCCTCCAGAGCGAGCCCGTCGGGCACGAAGAAGGTCACGACCGGCGGATGCCACGCCCCGGCGACGGTGACGCGCGCCGAGACACCGTCGGGCGTCTCGGCCGAGACCAGGGTCGCTCCCCCGCCGATCTGGGCGACCATGAGCTCGGCCTGCGCGCGCACCTCCGCATCGCGCAGCGAGGCGACGGGCTCCCCGTCCGCGATCGTCAGCTCGAAGCCGTCCGCCGCGGCGAGCGCGGCGGCGTCCGCCACGGCGTCCAGACGCTTCTGCGTCAGGTAGAGGCTCGTCGCGGCGGTGCAGATGAGCACCGCCATCAGCGCCAGCACGGCATAGCCGAGCGTGAGGATGAGAACGCTGCCCTCGTCGTCGGCTTCGCCACGTGTGCGGGGACTCGGAGAGCGGATCACCGGGACCCCCAGAATCTCGACACCTTGTGCGCGGCGGTGGCCTCGACCGGGATCGCCGCGAGCTCGTCGAGGCCGAGCACGGGCGGAACGAGGGGCAGCGTGACACGGGTGGCGACGGTCACCGCGAGCGTGGCGCCTGCAGCCGGGCACCGGGCGCCGGACGGTGAGCACTCGATGGCGATGTCGACGTCGTCGAGCCCGTACTGCTCGGTGACCGACGCCAGCACGCGGTCGGCTCGCTGACGCGCGTCGTCGGCTCCGGTCGCCGTCGACATCGCCCGGGCGACGTGCCGCGCCGCCGCCTCGGCGCCGAGCGACTGCTCCTGGATCAACGCGAGGGAGACGATGAGGTACACCAGGGGCACGAGCATCAACAGGCCGACGAGGATGAATTCGAGCGCCGCCGAGCCGCGCTCGGCGTCGTGATCGGCGTCGTCATCTGCGCCGTTGCCGGGGTTCGGCGTGGCAGGACGCGCTGCGCGCGTCGCCCCGGGATCAGTCGAACGACTCGACCGGCGCATGCGCCGTCACCTCCATCGTGCGGGGAGCGCCGAGGAGCCCCACCAGCGGCAGCGTCGCCACCACGCGCACTTCGACCGCGGCGTGGCCCAGGTCGGTCGTCTCGATCGCCGCGACATCGGCGGCGTACGACGAGCCGACGGTACGCGACACGATGTCGCGCGTGCGGCGGGCGCCGTCCTCGAGCGATGTGTCGGCGAGCGCCGCGTGGTACGCGCCTTCGACGGCGGCGTCGTGCACCACGTTGCGCACGTACACCGCGAGCCCGAACTGCAGCACGCCGAGGGTGAGCAGCGTGAGCAGCGTCCCGACGAGCACGAACTCGACAGGACTCGAGCCTTCGTCGTCGTGGAGCGCCGCCTTCAGACGAGCCCGGATGCCGCGCACGTCGTCAGAAACCGGAGACCCGCTGGATCGCCTGCTCGAAGAGGCTGGCGAGCGCCGGACCGGCGAGCGCCCAGATCACGACGACGAGCCCGGCGGTCATGAGAGTGATGAGCACCCACCCCGGGACGTCGCCGCGCTCGTCGGCGGCGAGGTCGGCGGCGGAGCCGCGGAGCCTGCGGAGGATGCTCCGGATGCGCATGGTGGACATGTTTCTCCTTTCGACGTTCAGCCCAGCCCGAGGCGGAGCATGAAGATTCCCGGGAAGACCGCGAACAGGACGCTCAGCGGCAGGATCAGGAAGACCAGCGGACACAAGATTGGGTAGTAACCTTTTCCTATGAAGCTCATCCCCGCAGCGAGCTACGCACGCATCAGCGAGAAGGTCGCCACCCGCGACAAGGTGGCCGACCAGCACGTGCAGAACGAACGCCACGCCGCAGCGCGCGGCTACACAATCGTCGCGCGCTACACCGATGACGGCATCAGCGCCCTGGGCCACAAGGAGCGCCCGGACTTTGAGCGCATGCTTGCCGACGCTGAGACGGGCGCGTTCGCCGTCATCGTGGCCACCGAGGAAGAACGCCTGGCGCGCAACGTTGAGGAGAAGCTAGAGCTGCATGCCGCGTGCGAGGTAGCCGGTGTGGTGTGGGACACGGCGCGTGACGGGTACGTGGATCCGGCCACCGACTCGGGCGAGTTCATGTCAACCGTCCGGGCGGCTATGGGCCGCATTGAGTCCAAGCGCAAGGCGCGTCGCCAGCGGGCCGCATCAGATGCACGTGCAGCGGACGGGCTGCCCACCACGCGCCCCGGTTACGGCTACCGCCGCGAGGACAGGTGCGACGTCGTAGTCGAGGCTGAGGCAGCCGTCATCCGCGAGGCTGCGCGCCGGGTGCTGGCTGGGGAGTCGCTGCGGGGCATCGCCACTGACTTCAACGCGCGCGGTGTGCCGTCGCCTGCTGGTGCACCCTGGCAGGGCATCACGCTGCGGCAGCTCATCCGCCGCCCGTCGCTTGCTGGCCTCCGCACGCACCGAGGGAACGTGGTCGGCAAGTTCAACCCCGAGCTACACCCGGCAATCCTCGACGAGGACACGCACACACGGCTTGAGGCGCTGCTCACGGACCCGACCCGAGCGCAGGGCACAGGCGGGCGCACTCCGGTTCACCTGCTGTCGGGGCTGGCCGTGTGTGGCCGGTGTGACGGCACGCTGGATGAGGCTGGCGAGCTGGTGCCCTGCGGCGGCAGGATGGTCCGCGCCCCTGGCCGGATGACGACGACCAAGTCAGGCGGAGCCAAGCGTCAGCCGGCGAGCTACGTGTGTAGCGAGTGTCACCGCGTGCGCCGCAAGCAAGCTGATGTGGACGAGCTCGTGACGGAGGTCATCCTGAGCCGCCTTGAGCGGCCCGACGCCGCGCAGTTGTTCAGCCGGGGTGACGCGGGTGCTGCCCAGCAGGCGCGGGACGCTATGGACGTGATTGATGCCCGCCTCGCGACTGCAGCCGATCAGTTCGCGGACGGCGTGCTCACCGGCGACCAGCTACGCCGCATCACTGAGCGGCTGCGGGCTGACCGTGCAGCGCATGAGCGCACCGTGGCTGAGTCGATGCCTGCTCGGGTGCCGGTGGACGCGGTGGGGCCACTGGCTCGGCAGACGTGGGCCGGGCTACACATTGACAGTCAGCGAGCCATCATCGACGCGCTGGCGCAGGTCATCATCGACCCGTCAGGCAGCGGCAAGCCCTTTGATCCCGACCTGATCCGCATCGAGTGGAGGTCGTGAGGCCCGCGGCGTACGATCCAGTTAGGACGGAGCTGCTCGGGCCCTGGGGGCAACCCGGGGCCCACTTCCGTTTAGCCGGGGCGGTGGCACAGGAGGCACCGTGCGATTCAAGGTCGTGGTGACGAAAGTCGAAGTGGCCGAGCTATGGGTGCGGGCCACCGACGAGGAAGCCGCCGCGCAGAAGGTCAAGGACGAGCTGAAGACCACGTGGGCGTATGCGGGGCACTGGGAGCGGAAAGCCACTGAGGTCGACGTGATCGAGTCAGAATCCGAGTCCATCGGATCCGGACCTGCGACGGTAGCCCCCTCCGGCCCGATGTTGCTCAAGCTGAAAGATGCGGCAGCCGAACTCGGCATCTCGTACGGGACGTTGCACGCGCTGATGAAGGACGGCGGCATCGAATACACCGAAGTTGGCTCGGGCAAGTACATCTCGCGGGCGTCCCTCGTGGCATTCATCGAAGCGAACACCCACAGGTAGGATTGGGACCGCTGGCCTCCGTAGCTCAGTGGAAGAGCCACTCCGTCCTAAGGAGAGGGTCGGGGGTTCGAATCCCTCCGGGGGCACCGATCGTTCATCCGTGGAAGCGCCGGTGTTGTTGCGCGGCCTGCTGTGGTGTCGCGCTTCCGCACCGCCCGATGGACATCGGAGAGCGCGCTCACAGGGTCCCTAGTGGGCGCGAAGCCTGCTTCCCCTCTGGCGGGCGCTTGTGCGCGCGCTCGGCATCCGCGTTGAAGTTCTTGGCGAGGCGTGAACAGATCTGCCGGATCCGTCGCCTGGGAGGAAGTAGAGAGTCAAGCTGGACTGAAGTCAGGCCCCGCATGTACGCTCTCACTTACTAACTCAAGAACACGGGAGCTCCGGACCTGGTGTGGCCAAATGTGCCTTGCCAAATACCCTCCGTACTTACAGCCTCAGTTCGCATGACCTCACGGTCGTGGGGAGCTCTCCTTATCTCAGGATGGAGCATGACCATGACCGAACCCTTCTCACAGCGCGACCTGCGTGTCGTCCACGCCACCGTGCGTCGTACCGCAACTTCGCGCTACCTCACCCGCGACGACGTCGACGAAATCACCGGAGACGTGCTGCTCGCTGCTTCGCGCACCGCCCCGCGTGACGGAATCACGATTTTCGCAGCGGCGATCGCCAACACCCGTCGGCCGCGGTACATCGCCGACAAGGTCAAGGGCGCTGAGCCGTACGCGACCAGCTTCCGTTTCGGTGTCGAGTCTCGCGCGGAAGGCATGACGACCGAGGACTCGGACAACTACACGCTGTACCAGTCCGGTATCTACGAGCGCCCTTCCATCGGCGAACTGGAGATCCGCGACCTCATCCGTCGTCTTCCGTTCGCCCAGGCTCAGGCTTTCACCCTCTGCGGTGAGTACGACCTGACGTACCCGGAGGCAGCACTGATGCTGGGCGTCTCTGAGTCCACCGTGCGTCGCAACCTCGCGCTCGCTCGCGCCTCCCTGCAGGAGTCCCTGCGCAACCTCTAAAGCTTGGTCCGCCACCTGCGGACCAAACACGGCGCAAACGTCGCCGTGCAAACGAAAAGTAAGGAGGGCCATCATGGCCACCATCAAGAACACCGCCCAGGATCACCTCAAGCGGCAGCGTGCATACGTCAAGGAGCGTCAGCTCGACAGTCAGCGCGAAGCCGCGAAGAACGGCGCCGGGTCGGGGCTCGTTGACGAGCGCATGCTCGCACAGACGATGCGTTCGGTTCGCTACGAAGACGAGGCACACGCCGCAGGCGACATCATCGACAACGCCATCGAGGCTGGCGCGTCCCAGGTGCACATCATCGAGGCGACCGAGGGTAACGCGGTCTCGGAAATCGCATTCATCGACGACGCTTCGGGCATCGACGAGTCGTTCCTCCCCCACGCCACGAAGTGGGGCGGGTCATCCAATCAGGGTCAGCGCAACGTCTTCGGCCGGTTCGGCTTCGGACTCCCGAGCGCGTCCGTCAACCGCGGCCGCCAGTTCAGTGTCTACTCGCGCACCGAGGACGACGCCGAGTTCGCCCGCGTCACCGTCGATCTGGACAACCTGAACTTCCAGGGCAACTCGGCGCAGCTGCCGGAGGTTGTCCACGAGCCGCTCCCCAAGTGGATCGCGGACTACATCAACAAGTCGTTCCGCGGTGGCGCTGAGACGGTGCGCACCGTCGTCATCTGGTCGAAGCTGGACCGCCTCTCCTGGCCGAACAAGCAGCAGTCGACGAACGGCATCCGTCAGCATCTGGGTATCACATATGCGGGCTGGCTCGACGTCTGCAAGCTGTATGTGAACGGCGAGGAAGTCGAACCGGTCGACGTCCTGTTCACGACGCCGGGACACCGCTACTACGAAATCGAGGGCTATCCGAAGGCCGAGCCGCAGAGCCCTATCGAGTTCGAGGTGGCCGACGAGGACGGCAACCGCCATACCGTCACCGTTCGCTTCTCCTACATCGGAGTGGACGCCCACAACGCCGAGTGGTCGAGCGGTGGTCGAGGCCGTCCGGCCAAGGTGCGGCAGAAGATCCGTAAGGAGTTCAACGGATTCTTCGTGACGCGTCACGGACGCTTCATCGAGCTAGCCCGCCCGCCGATCCTCAACTGGAGTGTGTACGCACGCCAGGTCGGAGTCGCTATCGACTTCCCGCCGGAACTCGATGACCTGTTCGGTGTTACGCCGGACAAGCAGACGATCATCTTCACCGAGCGCATGAACCAGCTGCTTGAGCAGCACGGTGTGGTTCGCGCATTCAAGAAGCTGGTCGACGATGTCGCCGCCGAGCGTACGCGGCGCAAGGTCGAGGACGACGCCAAGGCCGAGGAGGGTGCCGGCGAGCGCCCTTCGGAGTCGATCATCGCGAAGACCCTGGAGCGCGATTACCGCCGTACGCGCAAGGCCAGCAAGGAGACGCAGGAGGAGGCGCAGAAGAACTTCAAGAAGCGCGTCGAGGATATCTCGAAGGACACAGGTGTGCCCGAGGAGGATGTCGCCGCCGCGCAGGAGAAGGTCGCCCGCGAGAAGCCTTACAAGGTCGAGTTCATCGAGCAGACGCCGGATGACCCCTTCTACACTCCGACCATGGTAGGTACGCAGGTCATCCTCCGTATCAACACGGGACACCCCTGGTATCGGGAGGTGTACAGCCGGACAGCTGCGGACCAGGCCGACCTGCGCGCCGGACTCGAACTGATGCTATGGATCCTCGCGACGAGCGAACTGGACTCGCCTACCGACACCAAGGGCTTCTACCGGGCCGAGCGTCGCGAATGGTCGCGGAAGCTCGCGGACGCGTTCGAGCTGCACCCGGCGATGTTCAACCGCGGGGGCGCGGAGTCGCGCGACGAGTACGACCACGACAACGGCTACGACGAGACCGACGAGGACAACTGACGTGACCATCGACCTGCCGGACGAGAGCAATGAGCGTCCGGCGGGTCGTTGGTCTGCAGACCACGACCCGCACTATGTCCGAGAACTCCGCAACCGGGTGCTCGATGAACTGTCCACCGTCCGCGGACGTGTGGACCTCGCTAACGGCGCACTCGACCCCGTCGCTGCCAAGGAGCAGTTGCGGCTAGCCCACAGCGGCCAGCGCCTGTCCATGCTGCAAGACAACGCCGCATGGCTCTGGGATCACGAGGCGAGCCTGCTCCGCCAGTTCGCCGACGGCAAGGACATCGATGCCGCCGCGATCGACCCGGTTCTGGTTCCGGTCCGCACACAGCAGGACGCCGACCTATTCAGGTACGCGACCTTCACCTGGTCTGTGCCAGTGTCTTCCGGGTATGGCCGCCGCTCTCGTTTTCTGGTCCGCGACCGCCAGAACGGGAAGCTCATGGCTGTCTTCGCCCTTGGCGACCCAGTGATTGCCCAGTCAGCCCGCGACGCGATGATCGGCTGGACGACGGAGCAGCGTAACGAGCGCCTATACAGCGTCTACGACGCCTTCGTACTCGGTGCCGTGGAGCCATACCGACAGTTGATCGCGGGCAAGCTTGTCGCCCTGCTCAGCCTCTCCAACGAGACGCGCGACTTCCTCACGCAGAAGTACCGGGGCAACATCACCGAGATTCGCGGCAAGGTCAAGGATCCGACACCGCTGCTCATCACGACGTCCTCAGCCCTAGGCCGCTCGTCCATCTATAACCGACTCGTCTACCGAGGCCAGACGATGTTCCGCTCGGTCGGATTCACGCGCGGTTACGGACACTTCCAGTTCTCCAACGCGCTGTTCGCCGAACTGCGAGACTTCGCGCTGGGCGGCTTCGAGGACCCCGACACCAAGGTCATGTCAACGAAGTACGGAAGCGGTCCAAACTGGCGGTTCCGGGTCATCCGCACGGCGCTCAAGGCCCTCGACATTCCGGAAGAGAGCCTGCAGCACAACATCCGCCGTGAGGTGTTCCTTGCGCCAACTGCATCCCGCTGGGATGAATACCTGCGAGGCGAGACGGACGACTACGAGCCGTTCGATCTCCCTGCAGCCGACATCGGTACCTTCTGGCGGGAGCGGTGGGCGGTTGGCCGGGCTGAACGACGACCCGACTTTGCCGACTGGTCGCACCTAGACAACCGTCTGACGGCAGAGCTTTCCCGTCCTCTCGTCACCAGCGGTCACGCTCTCCCGGCACGCCACGGGCGAATCTCGATGGGGCCATACTCGATCGCGATCGGCGTGTCGAAGGAGCGAATTCGCGGTCGAACGGCCAACGGCGTCGCGGACGAGGGCGAGGCGATCTTCCACAAGCTTGAAGGCGACGGCCTCGAACTCACCTTTGCCGATGTGCGGTGGGCCAACGGCGAGCGCGAGATCCGCGGCTGGGACCGTCACGGCTCCGGCGCGGAGTACGAAGCACTAGTTGGACGGCTGCGGGTCGGAATTCACCCGGCAGAACGGTATCGCGGCATGTCCATCGCGGAGATTCGGCTTGTGCGCGTTCCGGAAGCGGACCAGGGCGCACAGGTCTACAAGACGACCGACATGGAGCTGACCGCCCTATTCGGGTTCAGCGTCGCCGGCGCACTCGACAGCCTTACCGAGGCGTTGGTTGGCCCGCGGGGCGAACTCTTGCAAGACACTGGGTCGCGAAAGAACCAACTAGCCGTCGTGTTTGACCAAGGCGACCTGGTGACACCGGCGGTGGTGTGGGCGCTCACCCGCGGAGTCGCCTTCAAGCTCCAGGCGGACAAGGACGCGAAGTTGCCGAAGGCGCCGACTATGGCGACGCGCGCTCCCAAGGTGGACGAGATTCCTGATGGTCACTACTCGGCGTTCGACGTTTGATCTGCACCAGCGTCTCGCAGTCTTCCGACGCGACGAATATACGTGCGCTCACTGCGGCCAGGAATGCCGCCCGTGCGAGTTGGAGGTAGATCACATCGTGCCGTTCTCATGGACCGGCGATGACTCGTTTGAGAACCTACAGACGCTCTGTCGTTCCTGTAATAGACGGAAGGGAAACCGCTATCAGGGCTGACGTGGCTCCCAGAGGATCTTGTCTTCGAGCGGGTGCTGGTCCGTGCGGTGTCGGCTGGGCGCGGACCATGAGCGCCCACGGACGACATGAACTTGCTGCCAACCAGCTGCACGGAGGCTAATGCCCGGCTCGGACACGAGCGTGTAAGTCCCAAGCCGCGCGTAGCCGAGCGCCTTCGCCGCCCGCCAGGCAGCACCGTAAAGCGCCGAGCACGCGTTCGGGCAACCATCCGTGGCCACTCGCGTCACCTCAACTGTGGCCCCGTCATCCCGATGCCGCGCAACCGGACGTCCGACTGTGGCAACGCCCCGCACTCGGCCCTCGTCATCGACGACGGAAAGCGAGAACTTGTGTCCTGCGACCGGCTTGTGGTGACGGTGCACTAGATCAATGAAAGCATTCGCATCCCGAAGGCTGATGGTACGGATGTGAAGTCGTGGTTGCGTCATGCCTCGACAACCGCTTCCATCGCTGCGCTGATGCGCTTCTGCACTTTCGCGACGGTGTTCGCAGTCCAAGATGCGCCGGTTGCCGTAGTGAGCCCCTCGGCATTGAGCCGAGTCGCCGTGCACGCGAGCGTGTGCGTGGCGCGCAGTTTCAGGAGACGCTCCCCCGTGGTCTCCGGTAGCGCGGAGGGAAACCCAAACCGCTGCCCTCGACGCTTTGCTGCTTGCATGGCGGCGGATGTGCGCTCCCCGATCACCCGGCGCTCCCACTGCGCCACGCTCATCATGAGGTTGGCGACGAGCTCGCCGGTCGGGCTTGATGTGTCCACGCCGAGGTCGATAGCGACGAGCGCCCACCCCTGCGCGCGGGCGAGTTCAAGGACCGAGGCGAAGTCCACGACGCTGCGGCTCAGGCGGTCGAGCTTGGCGACCACGATCCCGGCAGCATCACGCTTCTTGGAGTGGAGCCTTGTGAGCGCGGCCTGTAGCTGGGGGCGGTCAAGCGACTTGGCGCTGAGCCCCGCGTCCTCGTACCAGATGACGTCCCACCCATGCGCGTCGGCATATCGCCGAATTGACTCACGCTGGGCTTCGAGACCGAGTCCGCTGCTCGCCTGCTCCTCGGTAGAAACCCGAAGGTACCCGATCATGGTGGTCATCGCATGGACTCCGGTGCTTCTGACACATGACGGTCCCCCGGGGTGCTCTCGGCCGAGGACTCGTCGACTGGCCACTCGTCGCGAGCGAGCTGCTGTATGGCATCGATGTGACGGCGGAGTGCGGCGTTCACGGTGGCTCCTTGGTAGATCGAACAAATGTTCTAACCCGTGAACTATGGCTCACTGGGGGCCTAGTGAGCAAATTGTTGACTTCTTGCACTCTGTACTGCGCAATACGCTGAGTGCGTTCGATGGTCCGTGCTAGCCGTGTGGCCGTGGTGCGCCCGTCCTGGCGAGCGCGTCTGAGCGCCCTTCTCGCGGCCTAGCCCCGCGCTTCCGCCCACATACACCGGAGACCCCCCTCGCAGCGCGAGAGAGGCCTCCGGGCGCTGGGATGCACCCCAGCAGGACGCGGTGAAAGGTCCACCAACCCGCGCCCAGTCTGTGATCAGTCGGTCGGTGCCGAGAAAGTCGCACTGTTGAACAGGTTGTACCCGGCCCCCGTGTTCTCATCGAGGTAGGCCAGCGCCTCCGCCGAACCGGCAGTCTCGGGGAAGGCTCCCTGGTAGACCTCAGCCACGCCGACCCACCCGTGGCTCCGGGAGCGGGTGCCGATCGCGTGGGCGAAGTCCGGGTCGTTGCCCGCGATCGCCTCCTGCAGCACTTCCATCGCCTCGCGCTCGTCGAGCTTGCGTGCGCGGTCGGCGGCGTCTCGCCGGCTCACCATGCTGGCGGCGTCGGCGGGCTGGTTTCCCCGGAACTCCTTCTCGACCTTGTCGCGCAGTCCCTTCACGAACGACTCTTGCTCGTCCTTCAGGGCGTCCAGCTTGGCGCGGGTGTCCTTGGACAGGGCGGCGAGGTCGTCCTTCTTCGCCTCGGCGGACAGCCGGGGGTTGTCCTTGATCGCCTGGCGAGCCTGGGCGTGCGCCGCCCTGACGGCTGCGGCCTGCTCCTGGGAGCTCTTCAGCTTGTCGTTGAACGCGTTCTGTACGGACAGCGGGGTTGACTTGCTCATGATGGTTCTTCCTTCTGTTGATGGTTGCCGGGTGTGACCGCCCCGGCGTCGGTGGTTGACCTGGCGCGCCTGCGCTTCGCTGATCGTTCGGCCCCTGCCCAGAAGCCCGAGTCGGCGGCTGCGGTGGCGTAGTGGTTACAGAGGTCACTGACCGCGCACCGCGCGCAGATTGACGCGCACTCGGCCCGTTGCTCGTCGGTCCGAGAATCGGCGGTGAAGGTGGCGTGGCCCGCGCACGGTGGGGCGTAGTGCTCCAACGCTGCGTTCAGGTCATTCCAAGCGTCATCGGCGCTCATCGGTGTCCTCCCCCGCAGCACGTGAAATGTCCACACAACCCGGAGCCAGTTGGCTCGCGCGCGCGGGGACCCGGCTGACTGCACCGACTGGCCCGACTGCACTGATTGCGACTGTTGGGCCAGTTGGGCCAGTTAGGCCAGTGGGGTTAGTTGGGCCAGTCATTTACTCTCCCCAGGGGTTGGCCCAGCAGCGGCACCACTCGAACCGTCTTCCTCACCGGGCAGGTACCAGAACGTCGTCCGCGGGAAACCCTCCGAACGGGTTTCGGCCTGGATACGACGTCGGGCGCGCTTCAGTGCCGACTCCGAGTGACCCGCCTTGCGGCCTTCCTCCTTGACGCGTGCCGACCCGACCACGCCCGTCATCGACAGGAAGTCATGCAGCCAGTCGGCGGCCTCCTTGATGGCCGTGCGGTCGGTGTTCTCGGCGCCCGAACGCTCCATGACGGCACCGATGGACTCGCTGATCTCCGCGCCCCACACGAGCCGTCCGGTATTGGCGGGACCCTCGTCGGTGTCCACAATGGCCTCCGCGATGGTGAACGACAGCGTCGGCAGGTTGGTGCGCCCCAGGTTGTTCTTCGGGGTGCCGAACAGCTTGCGCTCTTCGTCCTCGTCGTCCGGGTCGTTCACCACCGTGTGGACACTGCGCGCTACTGCGGTGAACGCCTTGGAGCCCATGATCAGTTGGAGTGGATCGGTGCTGCCCGACTTGTTGTGATGGATGAGCCCGAGCACCGACATGCCCACGCGGTCGGCAACGTCAACAATCGGCTCAAGTGCGACCCGAACCTCGGAGTCCTTGTGCGTGTCCTGATCACCGAGCCGGCTCATGAGCGGATCGAGCAGCAGCAGCCCCGCTTCGACCTGCACCGCAGCCTGTTCCAGCAGCTTCAGATCCTTGATCACGTTCATGCCGACGTAGACCTCATCGGCGCTGCGCACCGCGACCCGGAACACCATGTCGAGGTCGGCCCTGGCAGCGATCAGGCGCGGCACGATGGTGTACGCCCACGAGTCCTCCGTGGCGGCGATGAGCACCGCGCGGGGCTTGCCGTACGACTCACCCGGCAGCTTCCCGCGGGTGATCTGTGCGACGAGCCAGTACGCGAGCGTCGACTTGCCGATGCCCTCCCGACCCGCGAGCAGCGCCAACGTGCCGATAGCGATGCGGCCGTCCCACAGCCACTTGACCGGGCGTGGCTTGATAGCCGATGCCGGGGTGAGCTGAAGCGTGCGCATGCCGGACTGGGTCGCAGATTTGGCCGTGACCTCGTGCGACACCTTGCCCGCAGTAGTCTTCTTTCCGTCGGCCTCAACCCGCGTGATCGCCTTGGCCCAAGCCCGGTCGAACGCGATCAGGTACTTCGAGTCGGGGTAGTCGTTCGTGTATCGTGCCCGCGCCGCCTCGTACGCCTCGCGGCGACCGTCGCCCCACGTCAGCCCGGACACCAGCGGAGTGATCCTGTACAGCAGGTCGCCGTTGTCTACACCGCCCTCAGGGAAGATCGTTGCCATACGGCGCGCCTTGGCTGCGCGGGCCTCCTGCGTCGGGTCGTTGCTGCTGCCCTCGGCGTCGAGCCACGCCTCCAGGTCGGCCATGTCGTAGTCCCAGCCGTCCTTCTTGTGGACGAGCGCCCACTCAGGAGCCGGTGCCAGCCGGGGCTTCTTGGTCAGCTTTGGCCCGTTGTATGCGACCATCCCGATGCCCGAACGGACGTCCACACCGGGCATACCGTTGAGGTCGCGGTCGATGGTGAGCTGTTCCCCTGCCGGTGCGCGGTAGATGTGGTGCTCGCCCTGGCCGCTGCGGCTCGTGTAGCTGAACGTCCGCGGCAGTTCGAGGCCCGCAGCCTTCAGGCTCTTGAAGCCGTCCTTGCCGTGCTTACGATCCACGTCCACTGCGACGATGCCCGACCGTCCACAGTGGACACCGATACGCTGACGCGGGTCGCTGGCCCACCATTCCCGAATCTGCTCCCGGTCCCGCGAGGCGCCCCGGTCCCAGCTGAATCCCCGCAGGAACTTGCCGCTGGGGGTCATCGGGAACACGTAGAAGCCCGCACGAGCCAGACTGAGCGCGGTGCCGAGGTTGCTTCCGGCCGTGGTCATTCGTCGGCCTCCGAGTCATCCTCGTCCTGCTCGATGACCATGTGCAGGCGCGGGGCCTGGTCAGGCGTGAAGTACATGACGCCCCGGCAGTCCTCGCACTTCGGGTAGGTGAGGTCGCGCGGCCCCTGCCCTACGTGGTGACTGTGCAGGGCCTGGAGGCCCCAGCGGAGGCCCTCCTCGGTGTCCCACGCGGCGAAGTCGTAGTTGAACGACCCGTTGCCGTCGCTGTAGACGTGGAAGTATCCGTAGCTGTGGCTGGTCATCCGCGCGAGCATGACGCCGCGCTCTGCCCAACCCTCGAACCACTCAGGATGAGGACCGGAGCGCAGCAGCTCGGTCTGCTCGGATTCGCTGAGGCGCTTCTTGTTCGGGTAGTTGGCCCGGACCGTGCGGCGGCTCACTTCAGCACCCCCAGCGCAGCGAGCGCTACCAGAGCAACCATCGCCATAGCGCTCACGCCGACGATCACCCCGTACAGGGCCGCTTCGCGCCGGTCACGGTTGGCAGATTCGAGGACGCGGGTCCACTCTTCGGGGGTCATCGCTGGCCCCCTGCGCGCAGCAGCCCCGTCAGCGTGCGAATCTGCTGGGGGTTCAGGGGTGGCGCAGCTGCGAGCGTGCGCTCGATGTAGGCGGCGATCTTGGCTTCGGCCAGGTTGCGGCTGACCGCTGCGCGGCGCTCGGGATCGGGGGCAGTACGTGGTGCGAACGCCTGCGCCTTCTCCATCGCGAGGCGCTGTAGTTGTGATTTGGCCATTGGCCGGGACCCTTCAGCGGAAGGCACAAGAACGTGCCGGATGAAAGGTCCCCGCTGAGGGTCCTAGGGGTTGTTCAGTTAGAAGCCGACTTACCCGTCAAGCGGGTCGTGAGGGCCAAGTATTCGGGGAGTCAGGCGAGGCTGATCTCCGTGCGGCCGAGAGCGCGTGCCTCGTCCAATAGCGAGTGTAGCCGTGCCTGCGTGATCTCCGCCCCGCAAGGGAACTTGTAGCGCCCGTGCATCTCGCCCTTCGGGTCCGTGTCTGACGGACCCCAGACGATGGCATAGTCCTCACCGTAGGTGGGCGCGAATCCCGGGGCGGGCTTCCACTCACCGTTGCGCCTGTCGTCAAACCGCGACACAAGGCGCGCGTCGTGCCCGTGTCCTGCGACTCGACACACGAGGTTGACAGTAGCGGCCATGGGTACTATTATGTCAGCCCCTGCCAGATCCGCGCGTCAAGTATGGGCTGATTGGGACTAATGCCCTGGTCAGAGGAGCAATTTCTAGCAGCCCGCACCGGCGTGTTGCCCCTGCGCCCCCCCTACTGCGGTGGGTTGCCTGCCGGGTACTGCTGGGCAGCCGGGAGCAGTTAGACCGCTCAGACGGCGCTCAGAGCCAGCGAGCAGGCCCCCGAGCGTGGGCGCACGGGCCATGTGCAGTCCCCAGCAGAAAAGGTGTGAACCCACTCTTGCGTGGCACGAGCATGTAGATCTCTTTGCGTCCGGCTCGCTCGATGAGTCCTCGCTTGGCGTCCTCACGGGCATCGAGTGCCTGGGCGTGCAGCACGTGCGCGAGCGGGGCACCGCGGTCGAGGGCGGCGACGAGCTGGTCGACCGCGCGAGACAACGCGGGGACGTCGAGCCGGGCGGAGAGGCCGCTCAACGACTCCGACAGCGCCGAGCCGGTGCCGACGGCGACGACGACGCCGCGGAGCTCCGCGGTCAGATCGCCCGCGCCGATCTCGCTGACGCGGCGGAGGGAGTCCAGGATTCCCTCTCCGGCGGACAGGCAGAGCGCGAGGAACTCCAGGACCGTCGGGAGCTCGTCCTCGATGCGTGCGCTGCGCGCTCGAGCCGCACGCGTGAGCCATGCGTCGTATCCGAGCGCGGCGCCGACGGCTGCGAGCACCGGGACGAGACCGAGAGCGGGCGTGGCATTGCCTGCGAGCACGAGGATCACGACCAGCGCCCCGCCCGCGGCGAGACCGCCGATCGCCCAGGCGAGCTGGCGCGCGCGGAACTGCGCCGTGTCGATGGGCCAGGCGGCGCGGCGCAGGCGTCGGGTGAGTGCGTCGTCGCCACCGGCCATGCCTGCTAGCCGTCGCGCGACGGCGTGCCAGGTCGACCGCAGCTCGCGCCGGCCGCCCACGGTGACGTCGAGCCCCCGGCCGTCGGTCACGTCGCGGATGTACGGCGCGATGCGCCGGGCGAGACTGGGAGCGCCCCATCGCGGTGCGAGGGAGAAGAGCAGGCAGAGTCCGGCCCCGAGTGCCGTGCCGAGGACGACGGCATAGGCGACGTCGCTCGTGCCCATCGCGATCATCCGAACCACCGCCGCGGTTCGGGCAGCCGGCCGAGCCTGATCATGACGCGATAGGCGACGAACGACACTGCGGCGCCGGCCAGGATGAGCACGATTCCCGCGGGGCTGGCGTACGCCCGCGCCCCCTCGGGTCGCATCGCCAGGAGAGCGAGGATCACCCACGGGGCTGACACGCCCAGCACGGCAGCCCCGCGGATCCAGGACTGCCGCGACTCGACCTCGGCGCGCAGTGCGGCATCCGCGCGCACCGACGCTGCGAGCGCACGGAGGACCACGGTGATCTCGGTGCCGCCGACCTGTCGCGCCATCCGCAGAGTCTCGACGATGCGGTCGGCGATCGGGTCGGCCAGGGTCGCCTTCAGGCGCAGCGCAGACGAGTCGAAGTGGCCCGACGCGGTCATGTCTCGGGCGAACGCCGCGAACGCGGGCCGAAGCTCGGCGGGAGCCGAGTCGGCGAGGCTGCTCACCGCGTCGGGAAGCGACATCCCCGCCCGCACCGACGCGATCAGCAGATCGCACACGTCGGGCCACAGCCCGCGGCGGGTCCGCTGCAGCCGTGAACGGCGGGCTCGCAGCCACGCGAACGGCGCCGCGATGCCCGCGACGGCCGCGACAAGGCACAGGGCACCGACCGGCGCGATGAGCCACGCGACCGCGGCGGCCAGCGCACCGCAGCCGATGGCCACCGCGGTCACCGAGGTGACCGAGGAGCGCCCGAAGCCGGCCTCGGCTAGGAGCCGATGAACCCTCCCCGTGCTGCGCTCGGGGAGGCGGCGCGCACCGGCGGGCCAGAGCCACGGCGACGCCGTCAGCAGCAGCCCCGCAGCGAGGACCGCGCCCCACACGACGATCACGCGGCGTCCGCCCGGTAGATGGTCCGCGCCTCGATGACCCCGTCCGCCACGCCGGTGGGCGCGACGATCTCGACGACGCGGCGAGCGCCGGAGGGCGAGCGCTGGCAGTGTGCGACGAGTGACACCGATGACGCGACCGCCGGCAGCACGAAGGCGGCGTCGATGTTGCGTCCGGCCAGGAGAGGGAGCGCCGCGAGCTTGGCGAGCGCCTCGCGCGCCGAGTTGGCGTGGATGGTGGCGGCGCCGGGCACGCCGGTGTTGAGCGCGAGCAGCAGGTCGAGGGCCTCGGCGTCGCGCACCTCACCGACGACGAGGCGGTCGGGGCGCATGCGCAGCGCCTCCTTCACCAGCCGCCGCAGCGTGACCTCGCCCGTGCCCTCCAGGCTCGGCTGGCGGCCCTGCAGTGCGACCAGATCCGGCGCGGCCACCGCCAGCTCGAAGGTCTCCTCGACCGTGACGATGCGATGCTCGGGCGGGCAGGCGCCGATGAGCGCACCGAGAAGGGTGGTCTTGCCGGCATGCGTCGCGCCCGATACCAGCACCGAGCTGCCGGCAGCCATTGCGTCGCGGAGCAGCCGTGCCGCGTCGGGCGCGAGCGAGCCAGCTGCGACCAGCCGACCGAGGTCGCGATACGCGGGCAGGAACTTGCGGATGTTCACCGCCCAGTGCCGGCGTGTGATGTCGGGGATCACGACATGAAGACGAGACCCGTCGGGGAGCGACGCGTCGACGAACGGCTGCGAGAGGTCGACCCGGCGCCCCGTGGACTGCAGCATCCGCTCGACGAGGTCGCGCACGGCCGTGTCGGTGAGCACGAGCGGCGTCTGCTCCGGCACCCCGTCGCGCGCCACGAAGATGCGGTCGGGCGCGTTGATCCACAGCTCCTCGACCGTCGGATCGTCGAGGTAGGCCTGCAGCGGCCCGTACCCGACGACCGAGGCGAGCACCTCGCGCACGCACGCGGACTCGTCGTCGACCGGCGCCAGCCCTCGGGCGAGCGCGAAGTCGTTGTGCCGCCGCACCTCAGTCCGTGCGACCTGCGCCGCGAACTCGGGATCCCGCGACGGGTCCGACCGCTCCGCCCGCAGCCGCTCCCGTACGCGCTCGGCGACGATCGAGGCGACGGGCGCGGCGGAAAGGGACACCGAAGCATCCTCGCAACTCGGCGCTGCGGCATCCGGAAGTTATCCACAGATGCACAGGCCGGCCGTACGCGGCAGGATGGAGGGACCGACCGAAGGGACGACGATGACCAAGGCGAAGACCGACCTCTCCCCCGCGGCCAAGACCGGGCTGGGCCTGGCCGGCATCGTGCAGGTGGCGTTCGCGTTCCTGGCGTTCTGGGACCTCGCGCATCGCGACGCCCGGAGCGTGCGCGGCCCCAAGCCTGTGTGGATCCCGGTCATCCTCGTCAACTGGCTCGGACCCGCCAGCTACTTCCTGTTCGGCATCCGTCGCTGACACCCGTTCCGGGGGCTCACCCTACAGCTCCCGCGCAGGCGCGTCAGTAGACTGAACGGACTCGCGGGAGTGGTGAAACTGGCAGACACGCAGGATTTAGGTTCCTGTGCCTTCGGGCGTGTGGGTTCAAGTCCCACCTTCCGCACAGGTCATTTTCATTCCCTGATCAGGGATATTTTTCGACGGTCGCGCGTTTCTGGCCACATTTTGGACACATCTTCTGACGCTGGGAAGGTGGGATTTGTTCCCACATGCCCGAGCGCGTAGTTGGCAGCCCTAAGGGCGGGCCCCACTCAGGCGTCCTGCCGCCGGGTCGGCCGGCTACCGCGAACCTTGTACGGCATCTCTCTTCGAGCGATCAACTCTTCGCGGGGAGATGGTTAGCAATGGGTGCCAGGAATGACTCGATTTCATTCGGTCGCAGCTGGGCCCAAAGGCCGATGAACGCGTTCGCGACCACGAGTTCGGCGGTCAAATCAAGCTTCTCGCCGATCTGGCGGTAGATGATGTGCCGGTCCAAGTTCGTCAGGCCCGTTTCACGAACCACTTGCTTGACCCTGTCCTGTTGGTCCATGGGGAGATTCAGTGCCGCGGTCAGTTTTGCCGCCTGGTTGTCGAGATCACCGAGAACTACATCGAAGATGTGAGCTTCGGGGTCGCTATCCCCCGGCAATACGAAGATGAGCGAATCGGCGTCAACAGACTCCGCCTTGTCGCCGTCCAAGTACACGACGCTGGGGACGAGAGCGGTGGGATCGCCCCGTCTTGCTCGCTGAACTTTGATCGCCTGCTCCGCTCCTCCAAGCCCGTGGATCGCCACTGCGGCGAGGTCGACCCCTCGGTGACGCAAGCTCGTCGCGATTACAAGCTCAGCGAAGTTGTCCTCGGCGAAGATCGCGATCCGCGCCGGGATGGTCCCCGTGATTGCTCGCAAGGCTTCGATGTTGAGCGCGCCCTGCACTACCTCACCGTCGAAAGCCGCCCAGACCGCGCCTGGCGGGAGAGCCTCAAGCGCCTCTGAGGAGTGGGTAGTGAAGATCACCTGGCACTTCTTTCGGATAGCAACGCTCAGGAGGTAGTCGACAAGCCGCCGAATGGCTACCGGATGCAGGCCGTTCTCGATCTCCTCAATCAGAATCAGGCTGTTCTCCTCGGCTGCTTCAACCCCGGCCACGATGCGGATGATGCTTGCCTGGCCGGCTCCGAAGTGAAACTCGGTGTAGGACGTTCCCGTGTCGCTGTCCTGCGCCGCGTAGAGAGTCGCGCGAGTGGTTACGTCCAACTCGGAGTACCCATTCACCGCCTTACCAAGGATGGATTGCGTGGCTTCGATTACCTCAGGAGGCAGATTGGTCTCAGATACTGCTTTGAAGCTGCTCCCGCGCGCTAGCCGTAGATCGGACCGCTCGGTTGCCGGGACGGTGCGCGTAACGCCGAAGACCAACACATCGCGCGCGAAGGGCTTGCGATTCCACTTCGACGTTGGAAAGTTCACACTTCGGCGAATCTCCGACGCTGTGTCGACATCCTTGTCGATCACTCCGTGCTCGATCGACCACTTCACCATGCTTGAGTCGTAGCGGCCGCTCTTGGCGAAGAATCGCTCAGGCTTCACGTCCTTGTATGCGAGCGCCGCTGCCCCCAAGACCGTCGACTTGCCACCGCCGTTCGGTCCGATGATGGCAGTCACTGGGAAGTCGAAACGGACCTCCTTGTCGACGAACTGCCGCACCTTCCGAAGTACAACCCGGCGAAGATACTTGCCGTACGCCTGGCGGTTTACCTTGTCCGCGAGCCCCTGTAGGTCGTTCGGGCTGATCTCCGTCATGTGCCCGATGCTAGCGGGAAGGAGCTCCCCAACTCGGACGTCCGATCACACGACGCTGGGCAATGGTCGGCGTGGACACATTTTGGACACATCCGCACGCAAACCCACGTGATTCAGGGGTATCCATACGTATCCAACACCCTTGATTTTCCGCGAGTGTAGGCTATTTGCGCGGGCTGTAGTGGGGTTCAAGTCCCACCTTCCGCACGCGAGTTCTCGCATCCGCCGACCGCCGACGTACCGACCGACGGGAATCCCACCGTGCACGCAGTCCCCTCCGCCCTGATCCCCTGGCTCGACCCCGCCGCCATCATCGCGTGGGCCGGCCCCTGGGCGCTCGTCGTGGTGTGCTTCATCGTGTTCGCCGAGACCGGCCTGCTCGTCGGGTTCCTGCTTCCCGGTGACACGCTCCTGGTCATCGCGGGCCTGCTGTCGCACCCGCAGGACTACGCACCCAACGGGGTCTTCGGACTCAGCGTCTGGTGGGTCGCGCTGCTCATCGGGCTGGCGGCGTTCGTCGGGGGTGAGGTCGGCTACTACATCGGGCACAAGGGCGGTCCGGCGGTCTTCGAGCGCAAGGAGTCCGGGCTCTTCAGCGTCAAGAACGTCGAGCGCACCAACGCGTTCTTCGAGCGGTTCGGCGGCCTCACGATCATCCTGGCGCGCTTCGTGCCGATCGTCCGTACCTTCGCCCCCGTCGCTGCGGGCGTCGGCCACATGAACAAGTGGAAGTACACCCTCTACAACTTCATCGGCGCGGTCATCTGGGGCTTCGGCCTCACCATGTTCGGCTACGCCATCGGCTTCATCCCGCCCGTCGCCGACTTCGTCGAGAACTACATCGACCTGATCCTCCTCACCGCCGTCGGCGGCACCGCGATCGTGACGCTGTGGCACTACTTCCGCGAGCGCAGCAAGGCCAAGAAGGCGGCCGCGGCCGGTGAGGACGTCATCACCGACCACAGCGAGGCCGAGGCCCTGGTGCTCGACCCCGAGGTCTTCGACCGCGGCCCCGAGCACCACGAGGGCGGCGCGCCCAACGCCTGACCCGGTCGCGGCGGCCGGAGGAGCCTGCGTCAGGAGGCCTTCTTCTTCTTGGCGGCCGGCTTCTTGGCGGATGCCTTGCCCGTCGCCTTCTCGGCGGGCTCGGCATCCTTCTGCTTCGCGGTGCTCGTCGCGCCGCTCGTGCCACCGCCCTCGCGCGCCGCGCGGGACTTCTCGACGCTGGCGCGCAGCGCGGCCATGAGGTCGATGACCTCGCCGCCGGCCTCTTCCTCCTCGCGCTCGCCGAACGTCTCGGACGTGTCGACCGCGTCGCCCTTCTCGAGCTTCGCCTCGATGAGGGTGCGCAGCTCCTGCTGGTACTCGTCGGTGAACTCCTCCGGGTCGAAGTCGCTCGCGAAGCTCTCGACGAGGGATGCCGACAGCTCCAGCTCCTTCGCCGAGATGCGTACGCTCTCGTCGAGGGCGGGGAATGCCGCCTCGCGCACCTCGTCGGCCCACAGCAGCGTCTGGAGCACGAGCACATCGCCACGCACGCGCAGCGCGGCGAGGCGCGTCTTCTGCCGCAGCGAGAACCGCACGATCGCGGTGCGGTCGGTCTGCTCGAGCGTCTTGCGCAGCAGGACGTAGGCCTTGGGCGACGCGGAATCCGGTTCGAGGTAGTAGGCGCGGTCGAGCGTCAGCAGGTCGATCTGGTCGCTCGGCACGAACTCGACCACATCGATCTCGCGGCTGCGCTCCGCGGGGAGCGAGTCGAGGTCCTCCTTGGTGAGGACGACCGTGCGCTCACCGTCGTCGTACGCCTTGTCGATGTCTTGATAGGCGACCACCTCGCCGCAGACCTCGCACTTGCGCTGATAGCGGATGCGTCCGCCGTCCTTGTTGTGCACCTGATGCAATGACACGTCGTGGTCCTCGGTCGCGGCGTATACCTTGACCGGAACGTTCACGAGCCCGAACGTCAGTGCACCCTTCCAGATCGCCCTCACCACACCAGTACACACCTGTCACATGCCCCACGGCTACCCGGTGGCGGCTAATACTCTGGGCGCATGGCACGCGACGAGCAGCTGGTGCGGATCGGCGGCCGGCGTCTGCGCATCACGAACCTCGACAAGGTGCTGTATCCCGAGACCGGCACGACCAAGGGCGAGGTGATCGACTACTACACGCGCGCCGCCGAGGTACTCATCCCCCACGTGATCGGCCGGCCGGTCACCCGCAAGCGCTGGCCCGACGGCGTCGGCACCGCCGATGACCCCGGCATGGTCTTCTTCGCGAAGGACCTCGAGCGCGGGGCGCCCTCGTGGGTGCGACGGATGCCGATCCCCCACTCGACCGGCACCAAGGAGTATCCGCTGGTCGGCGACGTGCCGACGCTCGTCTACCTCGCCCAGGTCGCGAGTCTCGAGCTGCACGTCCCGCAGTGGCGGTTCGCCGCCGACGGCGGGCGCGGACCGGCCGACCGGCTCGTGCTCGACCTCGACCCGGGGCCCGGTGCGGGGCTGGCCGAATGCGCCGTCGTCGCCGGGTGGGCTCGCGCGATCCTGGAGGGCATGGGGCTCGAGCCGTATCCGGTCACGAGCGGTAGCAAAGGCATCCATCTGTACACCGCTCTTCCTCCCGGGCAGTCGACCGAGCAGGCGTCGGCGCTCGCGAACGAGCTCGCGCGGGCGATCGAGGCGGACCACCCCGACCTCGTCGTGAGCAGCATGAAGAAGGCCGAGCGCGGCGGCAAGGTGCTCATCGACTGGAGCCAGAACAACGGCTCGAAGACCACGATCGCGCCGTATTCGATGCGCGGGCGCCTGCACCCGACGGTGGCCGCACCCCGTACGTGGGACGAGCTCGACGACCCCGGCCTGCGGCACCTCGACTTCACCGAGGTGCTCGAGCGGATCGAGACCATCGGCGACCCGATGGCGGCGCTGGGCTTCCACGCCGGGGGCCGCGAGGCGGAGTCCGGGCCGCTGTCGGCATACATCGCCAAGCGCAGCGCCGACCGCACCCCCGAGCCGGTGCCCGCCAACCCGCTCGGCGCCACTCCGAGCGACGAGAGGCCGCGGTTCGTCATCCAGGAGCATCACGCGACGCGGCTGCACTGGGACTTCCGGCTCGAGCACGACGGCGTGCTGGTGAGCTGGGCGGTGCCGCGCGGAGTGCCGCACTCGTACAAGCGCAACAACCTCGCGGTGCAGACCGAGGACCACCCGATGGAGTACGCGACGTTCGAGGGCACGATCCCCGCCGGCGAGTACGGCGGCGGCACCGTGACGATCTGGGACGACGGGCGCTACGACCTCGAGAAGTGGCGCGACGACGAGATCATCGCGACGCTCGAGGGTCGCCCCGGCGGCCCGCTCGGACGCGTGCGGCTCGCGCTCATCCGCACCGAGGGCGAGGGCGAGAAGTCGAGCTGGCTGCTGCACCGCATGAAGACGGATGCCGAGGGCCGCTCCCAGCCCGACGGCATCCCCGTCGAGCCCAGCCCCCAGGCCGACGAGCCGCGGGGTCCCGCCGCCCGCCGCTCCGGCGCCGCAGGCCGCTCCGGCGCCGCAGGCCGCTCCGGCGCCGCAGGCCGCTCCGGCGCCGCAGGCCGCTCTCCGTCCTTTGTGAAAACAGGTGATCTGGCGGAGGCAGGACGATCCGGCGCCGATCGTCCTGCCTCCGCCAGATCTCCTGATCTCGACAACAGCGGGGCGACGGATGCCTCACCCCCTCGCACGGTGCTGGACCACGACTCGCTCCGCCCCATGCTGGCGACCTCGGCCGCTCCCGCCGGCGCGAAGGCGGCGGCCGCGCGGTGGGGCGAGCCGGCGTGGGTCGAGATGAAGTGGGACGGGATCCGCGCGGTCGGCGTGTGGGACGGCAGCCGGCTGCGGCTGTTCGCCCGCAGCGGCAACGAGGTCACCCATCGCTACCCCGAGCTGACCTCGGTCGACGCGGGCCTCGGGCACGAGCCGGCAGTCGTCGACGGCGAGCTCGTCGCGCTCGAGCCGGACGGGCGCCCGAGCTTCCCCCTGCTGCAGACCCGGATGAACCTCGAGCGTGCCGGCGACATCGCCCGCGAGGCGCGGCGCACGCCCGTGCGCTACTACCTCTTCGACGTGCTCTCGCACGACGGCGACGACCTCGCCGACCTGCCGCTGCGCGAGCGCCGGGATGTGCTCGAGGCGATCGCCGAGCCTGGGGGCGTGGGTGCCGTCGGCGTGCCGCCGGTCTTCGACGACGTGGATGCCGCGCTCGAGACCAGCTCGCAGCTGCGGCTGGAGGGAATCGTGGTGAAGGACCCGGCGTCGCGCTATCGACGGGGCGAGCGGTCGGAGTCCTGGCTCAAGGTCAAGCTCACGCGCACGCAGGAGGTCGTCATCGCGGGCATTCGACCCGGCAAGGGCGCGCGCAGCGGCACGTTGGGATCGCTGCTGCTGGGCATCCCCTCACCCGATGGGCTGCAGTACGCCGGGCGCGTGGGCAGCGGCTTCAGCGACTCGACCCTCGCCGCCCTCATGAAGAAGCTGCTGCCGCTGCGCACCGACGTGAATCCGCTGGTCGGCGTTCCGCCCCTCGACGCGCGCGACGCGCTGTGGGTCGAGCCGGCGCTCGTCGGCGAGGTGGAGTACGGCGAGTTCACGCCCGGCGGCATCCTCCGCCATCCCCGCTGGCGCGGCCTCCGCCCTGATAAGACCCCCGCCGACGTCCGCCGCGAGGACTGACGCCCCGCCCCTCCCCCGCCCCCACCGCCCTCCGGTCGTTGAGCGAGCGAAGCGAGACGAAACGCCCCCGCGCCGCCGATCGAGACGAAACGCCCCCCTCCCCGCCGATCGAGTAGCGAGGAACGAGCGTATCGAGATCACGCGTGCGCGTCGTGCTCGACGTGTCCGGCCGGTTCGAGCTGGAACGTCGAGTGCTCCACATCGAAATGCTGCGAGAGGCAGCTCTGCAGCTGGCTCAGGATGCCGGCCGCCCGGCCGTCACTGAGCGCGTCGGCGTCCACGACGACGTGCGCCGAGAACACCGGGGCACCGCGGGTCAGCTGCCACACGTGCACGTCGTGCACGTCGACGACGCCCGTGGTCGAGAGGATGTGGTCGCGGATCTCCTGCACGTGCGTGCCCTTCGGCGCCGACTCGGCGAGCACCGAGACCACTTCGCGCAGCAGTCCGATGGCACGCGGGATGATCATCGCGGCGATGAAGAGCGAGGCGATCGCGTCCGCCTGCGCCCACCCGGTCGCCACGATCACGATGGCGGCGACGATGACGGCCGCCGAGCCGATCAGGTCGCCCAGCACCTCCAGGTAGGCGCCGCGCACGTTGATGCTGTCGCGCTGCGCGGAACTGAGCAGCCACATCGCGACGGCGTTCGCGGTGAGACCGACGATCGCGACGATGAGCATGAGACCGCCGGCGACCTCGACATCGCCGGGGTCGATCAGCCGCATCACCGCCTCGATCGCGACCCACACCGAGAGCACGATGAGGATCACGCCGTTCACCAGTGCCCCGAAGACCTCGGCGCGCTGGTACCCGAAGGTGCGCCGGTCGTTGGCGGGCCGGGCCGCGACGATGCTCGCGAGGAGGGCGATCACGAGAGCCGCGGCATCCGTGAACATGTGCACGGCATCCGCCAGAAGCGCGAGCGATCCCGTCAGCAGCGCGCCGACGACCTGCACCACCATGACGACCGACGTGATCGCGAGAGAGATCGCGAGCAGCCGGCGGCTGCCGGCCGCGCGGATCCCGGATGGCGCGTGATCGTGCATGGGCCCAGGCTAAGCCCGCGATTCCCCGTCGCGGCGCCGATTGCGACACTCGGGAATGACTCTGATTCTCACTCGCGCCGCGGCGGGATGATAGCGTCGCGCCGTGACGGCGCCACCCCTCCGCATCGGCGCGACCGATCGCCCGTGGCGGCGCAGCGGATCGGTCGGGTACGCGATCGAGCGCGTTCGACGGATGCTGCGACCCCCGGTCACGGTGAACCCCATGAGCGCGGACATCCGCGTCGAGCGCGACGTCGAGATCCCGATGCGCGATGGCACGATCCTGCGCGCGAACGTGTACCTGCCGGCGGACGGCGCTCGGGTCCCG
Source organism: Microbacterium cremeum (assembly GCF_015277855.1). Lineage (NCBI taxonomy): Bacteria > Bacillati > Actinomycetota > Actinomycetes > Micrococcales > Microbacteriaceae > Microbacterium > Microbacterium cremeum. The sequence continues at coordinate 1,542,267 of NZ_CP063812.1, read as the reverse complement.
GCGATCCTGTGCGCTCATCCTTACGGCAAGGACGCGCTCCCCCGCCGCACCCGCTTCGGCTACCGCCTCAACCCCCAGTTCCGGATCCTGCGGCAGACGGCCCCCATCCGCATCTCGGACGAGACGGGCTGGGAGGCGCCCGATCCGGACTGGTGGGTGCGGCGCGGATTCGCGGTCGTCAACCTCGACGTCCGCGGCGCGGGCCGCTCCGACGGCGTCGGCTCGCTCCTGAGCGATGCCGAGGCCGAAGACGTCTACGACGCGATCGAGTGGCTCGCCGAGCGGGAATGGTGCACCGGCGCCGTCGGGATGCTCGGCGTGTCGTACCTCGCGATCTCGCAGTACAAGGTGGCCGCGATGCGGCCTCCCCACCTCGCCGCCATCGTGCCGTGGGAGGGCTTCACCGACGCGTACCGCGACTTCTTCTACCCAGGCGGGGTGCGCGAGATCGGGTTCTCACGACTGTGGACGACGCTGGTGCGCCGCTCGACCCGCATGTCGCCCGACCTCGGAGCGGAAGCGGCGGCGCGTCCCGACGACGACGCCTGGTGGCGCTCGCTGGCGCCCGATCTCGAGCGGATCGAGACGCCCCTGCTCGTGTGCGGCAGCTTCTCCGACGCCAACCTGCACACGCGGGGCAGCTTCCGCGCGTTCGCGCGTGCCGCCTCACCCGATCGTCATCTCTTCACGCACCGCGGCGGCAAGTGGGCGACGTTCTACGGCGAGGAGGCGAAAGCCGCCCAGCTCGCCTTCCTCAACACGCATCTCAAGGGCCGAGCGCACGACCTGCCGCGCGTGCGGCTCGAGGTGCGCGAGCGCGGCGACCGCATCGAGAGCGTGCGGCACGAGCAGCAGTGGCCTCCCCCAGGCCGGCGGATGGCTCTGCAGCTGCACGCGGACGGCCGGCTCGACGAGACCTCACCGACCCGCGAGAGCGCGGTGGCGTTCCGCAGCCGCCGGGCCGCCCGCTACTCGTGGACCTTCGAGGAAGACACCGAGATCAGCGGCGACGCAACGGTACAGCTGTGGGTGAGCGCCGCGTCGGCGGGGCCGGTGTCGCTGTTCGCAGGACTGTCGAAGTGGACCGCGGGCCGCTTCGTGCCGTTCGAGGGCTCGTACGGCTTCGGCCGCGACTTCGTCACGACAGGCTTCCAGCGGGTCGCCCTCGACGCGGAGCCGCGCCTCGTCGAGGTCGCCTTCGCGCCATCGGCGACGTTCTTCCGCGCCGGCGACGAGCTGCGGCTGCACGTGTCCGGCCGCCAGCTCTCGCCCCGGAACCCGCTGTGGGGCGCCTTCCCCGCGCTCTACCGGTCGAGTCGCCGCGTCACGTGCACGCTGCACTCCGGGCCCCGTCACCAGCAGGTGCTGGAGCTGCCGCGGGCGATCCGCGGCGAGGTGCGCTGACGCCGCCGGCGCTCAGAGCACCGCGAGGAGCGGCGCGAGCGCAGCGAACGCGCGGGACCGATGGGATGCCGCGTTCTTCTCGTCCGCGGTCCACTCTCCGACCGTGCGTTCGGCGCCTTCGGGCTGTCCGTCCGGGATGAAGACGGGGTCGTAGCCGAACCCGCCGCCGCCCGACGCGGCGGTCGCCAGGCGACCGGGCCAGACGCCCTGTACGACGTGCTCCTCGGCGCGCGAGCCCGCCGCAGGCGGCACGACGAGCGCGATCGTCGAGACGAACTGCGCGGTGCGATGCGGATCACGGATGTCGGCGAGCTGATCGAGCAGCAGATTCAGGTTCGCCGCGGCATCCTTCGCGTGACCGGCCCAGAATGCCGAGAAGACCCCCGGGGCGCCGCCGAGCACGTCCACGCAGATGCCCGAGTCGTCCGCGAGGGCGGGCAGGCCGGTGTGCGCCGCAGCCGCACGGGCCTTGATCAGCGCGTTCTCGGCGAAGGTCACACCGTCCTCGACCGGCTCCGGTCCGTCGTACCCGATCACCTCGAGGTCTGGCCGCGTCGCCGCGACGATCGCCTGGAACTCCTCGACCTTGTGGGGGTTGTGGGTCGCGAGCACGATGCGGCGTGCCGAGTCGCTACGCTCCGTCAAGACCGGCTCCCCTCCGTCACTGACCCGCGGAGTCGGAGGCAGGGGCGAGCGCGGCGGCCTGGTGGTCGCGCAGCTGCGCGCACCCGTTCACGCCGAGCTCCACCAGCGCGTCGAGCTCGCGCTTGTCGAACGGTGCGCCTTCGGCGGTGCCCTGCACCTCGACGAACAGACCGCGCCCGGTGACGACGACGTTCATGTCGGTCTCGGCGCGCACATCCTCGACGTACGCCAGGTCGAGCATCGGCTCGCCGTCGACGATGCCCACCGAGACCGCCGAGACCGAGTCGAAGAGCACCTGCGCCTTCTGCCCGATGAACTTCCTGCCCCGGCCCCATTCGATGGCGTCGGCGAGCGCGACGTACGCACCGGTGATCGCGGCCGTGCGCGTACCCCCGTCGGCCTGCAGCACATCGCAGTCGATGACGATGGTGTTCTCGCCCAGCGCCTTGGTGTCGACGACCGCGCGCAGCGCGCGCCCGATGAGCCGCGAGATCTCGTGGGTGCGGCCGCCGATGCGGCCCTTGACGCTCTCGCGGTCGTTGCGCTCATTCGTCGCGCGCGGCAGCATCGCGTACTCCGCGGTGACCCAGCCCTTGCCCTTGCCGACGAGCCAGCGCGGCACGCCGTTGGTGAACGACGCCGTGCAGAGCACCTTGGTGCCGCCGTACGAGATGAGGGCGGAGCCCTCGGCCTGACTCGACCATCCTCTCTCGATCGTGATGGGTCGCAGCTGGTCGACGCTGCGGCCGTCGGCGCGGACGATGTCGGTCATTCGGTTCTCCTCCGGGGGGGACGGATGCCTCAGCCGAGGCGGGACGGAAGGTCGATGGCTCCGGTCTGCACGAGCCGCACCGAGCTCACCTCGCGGCCCATGAGTCGGTGGGCCAGGTTCAGGAACTCGTCGGCGGACGCGCCGGTGGCTTCGTAGACGTGGCGGGCCTCGGCATCCGGACCCGCGAGGAGGTTGCGGGAGACCAGCTGACGGTAGACGTCCTTCGCCGTCTCGGTGTCACTCGAGACGAGGCTGACGTCGGGGCCCATGACATAGCTGATGGCGCCCTCGAGGAACGGGTAGTGGGTGCAGCCGAGCACGACCGTGTCGACGCCGGCGTGGCGGAGGGGTGCGAGGTACTCCTCGGCGACCGCGAGCACTTCGGGCGAGTCGGTGACGCCGTCCTCGACGAACTCGACGAACCTCGGGCACGCCTGCGCGAACACGGTGAGCCGCTCGTTCACGCCGAGCATGTCCTGGTACGCACCGGATCCGATCGTCCCCGCGGTGCCGATGACGCCCACGCGCCCGTTGCGCGTCGTCGACATCGCGGTGCGGACGGCGGGGCCGATCACCTCGACCACGGGCACGCTGTAACGCTCGCGCGCGTCGCGCAGCATCGCCGACGACGCCGTGTTGCACGCGATCACGAGCATCTTCACGCCCTGGTCGACGAGCGTGTCGAGGATCTCGAGCGAGTAGCGCCGGACGTCCGCGATGGGCTTCGGCCCGTAGGGCGAGCGCGCCGTGTCACCGATGTAGAGGATCGACTCGCGCGGCAGCTGGGCCGAGATCGCGCGTGCGACGGTGAGCCCGCCGACACCGGAGTCGAAGATCCCGATCGGCGCGTCGGCGCCGAATTGAGCCTGCCCCTGGGTCACGATGCCCCAGCCTACGCCAGCCGCTCACTAGGCTGACCCGCATGACCCTTCGACAGGCTCAGGACGGCGCCCTTCGACAGGCTCAGGACGGCGCCCTTCGACAGGCTCAGGACGGCGCCCTTCGACAGGCTCAGGACGGCGCCCCCGCGGGCGCGCGCGCCGGCTCGTCCACCGCTCTGCTCACCGACCGCTACGAGCTCACCATGGTGGACGCCGCGCTGCGGGACGGCACCGCCGAGCGCCGGTGCGTCTTCGAGCTGTTCGGACGCCGCCTCCCGGGCGGGCGTCGCTTCGGCGTCGTCGCCGGCACCGGCCGCCTTCTCGAGCTGATCCGCGACTTCCGCTTCGGCGACGACGAGCTCCGCTTCCTCCGCGACGAGCACGTGGTGGATGCCGCGACCCTCGACTTCCTGGAGGGCTATCGCTTCACCGGCTCGATCACCGGCTACCGCGAGGGCGAGCTGTACTTCCCGGGCTCCCCCATCCTCACCGTCGAGGGCACGTTCGCCGAGGCGGTGATCCTCGAGACGCTGGCGCTGAGCGTCCTCAACCACGACTCCGCGGTGGCCACCGCTGCGGCCCGCATGAGCATCGCCGCCGGCGACCGGCCGCTCGCCGAGATGGGCTCCCGCCGGGCCGCCGAGTCCTCGGCCGTCGCGGCCGCGCGTGCGGCGCACATCGCCGGCTTCGGAGCGACGTCGAATCTCGAGGCGGGAAGGCGCTGGGGCATCCCCACGATGGGGACCGCCGCGCACTCCTGGACGCTGCTCCACGACTCCGAGGAGTCGGCCTTTCGCGCCCAGGTCGTAGCCCTCGGCGTCGGGACCACGCTGCTCATCGACACGTACGACATCCGGACGGGCGTCGACACCGCCGTCCGCGTCGCCGGGACCGAGCTCGGCGGCGTCCGCATCGACTCGGGCGACCTTCCGACGGTGGCTGCCGAGGTCCGTGCGCGACTCGACGAGCTCGGCGCCACCGGTACGCGCATTACTGTGACGAGCGACCTGGACGAGTACGCGATCGCGGCGCTCGCGGCATCCCCCGTCGATTCGTACGGTGTGGGCACGTCGGTCGTGACGGGCTCGGGAGCCCCGACCGCGGGCATGGTCTACAAGCTGGTGGCACGCCAGGATGCGGCCGGCGGCTGGGTCGCCGTCGCGAAGGCCTCCACCGACAAGGGCTCGACGGGCGGCCGCAAGGCCGCGTTCCGCACGCTCGACCACGGGACCGCGACCAGTGAGCTGATCGTGGTGTCGGACGGCTTCGAAGAGCTCGACACCGCGGCCTCGCATCCGGAGGCACGTGGGCTGCAGGTGCCCCTCGTCGTCGACGGCGAGCCGGATGCCGCGTACGAGGGCACTGCGGGCGTCGAGGCCGCTCGGGCCCATCACGCACGCGTGCGCGAAGAACTGCCGGTGCGCGGACTCGCGCTCAGCCGCTCGGATCCCGCGATCCCCACCGTCTACGCCGACGCGGAGTGAGCCGGCGGAGTCAGGTGCGGGTCTGCGCGTCGGAGGTCAGGCGCCCAGCGACTCGTAGATCTCTTTGCAGGTGGGACAGACCGGGAACTTCTCGGGGTCGCGACCCGGCGTCCACTTCTTTCCGCACAGCGCGCGCACCGGCTTGCCGGTGATCGCCGACTCGAGGATCTTGTCCTTCTTCACGTAGTGCGAGAAACGCTCGTGGTCGCCCGGCTCGATGTTCTCCTCGCGGATGAGCTCTTCGAGCTCACGGTCGAGGGTCGCAAGGCCACCCTGATCCGGGCTGTCGAGAGGGGTGCTCATGGAGAGCCAGTGTAGTCGCGCGGCCGGCCTATCGGGCAGCTGCGGCGGGCATCAGGTGGACTCCGCGAACTCCATGAGCCGGCCTCCGCGCCGCTCGAACAGCACCGCCCCCACGACGACTCCCCCCACCAGCACGCCGCCGCCGATCGCGAGCCCGCCCCACAGTGCGGTGGACGCGGCGTCCGCGTCGCCCTGCAGCGCCTGCCAGGCCCACCACACCACGGGTGACGAAGCCACGAGGACGCCGAGCATCACGAGGCCTTGCGAGGCGGCGCCGCGCGAGGTGGTGCGCTGCGGCTGCTGGAACGGGCTCTCGCCCGGGCGCGACACCGCATACGGGGCGACCACGGACGAGATGCTCGACAGGCCGAGACCGGCGAGGAAGAGCGCCGCGCAGACACCGGCCAGGGCCGGCAGCATCGCCCAGCGCCCGTGAACCGTGATCGCGACAGGAGCCGCCACAGCCAGCAGCGGAACGCCGATGAGCAGCACCGGCACGAGCCGCCCCACGCGGTCGGAGACGCCCCGCGTGCCGCTGGCGATGTGCATCCAGATCGCCGTCGAGTCGTACGCGACGTCGTTGTGCGGCAGCCAGCCGAGGAACAGCGCCACGAACGGCACCGGAACGAGGGCCGCGAGCTCCAGCGGCACACCCGCGACGAGGAGCGGGATCACCGTGACGATCGCCGCGACCGGGATGATCAGCGCGTTCACGACATAACGGCGATCGCCGAACCAGTACATGAGGCTCCGCGCGGCGATCGCACCGCCGGGCGTCCCCGGTGCCACGGCGAACCATCCGAGCCCGCCGCGCTCGCGGACGGCCACGGGACGCTCGGTCGTGGTGAGCAGCCGCTTGACCGCCCAGGCCCACAGCAGCGCGAGCACCACGACGGTCGCGACGGCCACGACAGCGGGAAGCCCGGCGTCGGCACCGGCGGCCACGCGGCCCGGCAGCGCCCACGACGCGCCGAGCGGCGTGACCGCCAGGGCCGACACGGCTTCGAGCAGCTGCGGCGGCACCGCCCGCCGCCATTCGAGGGAGGCGAGGAACACGCCGACCGGCACCACGACGACGAGCATCACCAGCACGAACACACCCGAGAGCTCGCGCGAGCGGCGGTCGCGCAGGAAGAGGGCCGCAAGCGCCATGCACACGCGCGCAAGCAGGGAGCATGTCAGGATGCCGAGCACGATGCCGCTCGCCGCGACCGCCGGCGGCACGCCGTGATCCACCCAGACGATCGCGGCGCACACCGAGACCGCGCTCAGCACCATCATCGGGACGCTGATCAGACCGACCCCCGCGAGGACGCCCGCGAGGCGGCCCCGGCTCAGCCCGAACAGCGCGAACCGGCGCGGGTCGAGGGGGTCGTCGGCACCCGCGATGAGCGGCGCGAGGGCGAAGCCGAGGGTCACCGCGGAACCGCCGAGCACCGTCACGGCGAGGACCGCGTCGGGATCGGCATCCCGCATGCTCAGCAGCGCCCAGCAGGCGGCGACGGTGGCCGCCGCCAGCACCACGAGCGCGGCGGAGACGCGCACGACATGACGGACGCCGCCGCGAAGCGCGCCGAAGAGCAGCGCAAGCCTCAGTCGGAGAACGTGTGCAGCCACTCGAGCCCCTCCACGTCGCTGAGGCCGCCGGCCAGCTCCACGAAGCGCTGCTCGAGGGTCAGCTCGCCGCGGACCTCGTCGACCGTGCCTTCGGCGAGCACCTGGCCGGCGACGATCACCGCGACGCGCGAGCAGACGCGCTCGACGAGCTCCATGCCGTGGCTGGACAGGATCACCGTGCCCCCGTGCGCCACGTACGTCGAGAGGATGTCGAGGATGACGGCGCTCGACACCGGGTCGACCGCTTCGAACGGCTCGTCCAGCACCAGCAGCCGCGGGGAGTGGATGAGAGCACCCGCGAGCATGACCTTCTTGAGCATGCCCGCCGAGTAGTCCGAGACGCTCCGCCCGAGCGCCTCCTCGAGGTCGAAAGCCCGCGCGAGGTCGGCCGTGCGGCTCTCGACCACCGCCGGCGGCAGTCCGCGGAGCACGCCGTAGTAGTACAGCAGCTGCCGGCCGGTGAGCCGGTCGAACGTCCGCAGCCGGTCTGGCAGCACGCCCATGAGCTTCTTGGCCGCGCGCGGCGTCGCCGCCGTGTCGACCCCGCCGACGCGGATCGTGCCGCGGTCGGGGTCCAGCAGGCCCGCGATCATCGACAGCGTCGTCGTCTTTCCGGCACCGTTGGGCCCGACGAGGCCGTAGAACGTGCCCGCGGGCACCGTGAGGTCGATGCCTTCGACCGCGTGCGTGCTGCCGAACCGCTTGGTCACGCCGCGCAGCACCAGCGCGTCGCCCCCGGTGCCCGGTGACGGCGCAGGCACCGGCACGCGCACGGCGCGCGGCGCCGCCGCCCGGGGAGACTCCGGCGCCGCGACAGGCGTCTCGGGTTCGGCGACGGGGAACACGGTGACCAGAGCCTCGGGCTCGGCGACGGAGGCCTCGGATGCCGGGGCCTCAGGCTCGGCGACCCGGGCCTCAGGCTCGGCGACCGGGGCCTCAGGCTCGGCGGCGGGGGCCTCGGATGCCGGGGCCTCAGGCTCGGCGACGGGTTCAGCGGCCGCAGGCTCGGTGCGCGGCAGCGGCGGCTTGGGCGGAACGACGATGTCGGCGGCGACGCTGGCCACGACCTCGAGATCGCTCGGAATCGGAGGCGGCGGCCCGGGATCGGCCGACGATGCGGGTGACGTCTCGGACGCCTCGCCGCGCTGCGCAGCGGACGGGTCGGAGACGGGCTGCTTGGCCTTCGACTTGCGCGGCTGCCGGGGCTTCTTCGGCTTCGGCGACGGGGCCGGAGAGATCGGCACGACGCGCGGGCTCGCGTGACCGTCCGGCTCTTCCGGATCGATCTCGTTCGGCACCGGGAGGGAGGCTGTCACCAAACCAACGTACCAAGCGCCCCTCGACGCGACGTCGTCCGTACGGCTGAGTCTCAGCATCCGCGTTATGTCACGAAACGGCAACGCCGCCCCGATATCCTGCGCGTTCTCAGCCGTCATCGATACCATGAGGTCGGCACGAAGGGGTGTCTCGTCGGTGAATTGCCGGTGAACCACGCACTTCAGGAGCAGACTTTGACCCTTCAGACCGTCATCCTCGCGGCCGGAATGGGCTCGCGGCTGGGCCGTAGCCTCCCCAAGCCCTTGACCGAGCTCAGCGACGGCCGCAGCATCATGCAGCAGCAGCACGACAACATCCGTGCGGCGTTCGGCGACGACGCCCGCATCACCACCGTGGTGGGCTACCGCGCCGAGACGATCGTGGAGGCCTTCCCCGACGTCAGTTACGTCTACAACGACCGCTACGACCAGACGAACACGTCGAAGAGCCTCCTGCGCGCGCTGGCCAACACCGGCAAGGGCGGCGTGCTCTGGATGAACGGCGACGTCGTCTTCGACCCGCGCGTGCTCGGCCGTGCGATCGAGCTCATCGAGCGCGACCAGTCCTTCGTGACCGTCAACACCTCGAAGGTCAGCGACGAAGAGGTCAAGTACACCGTCACGCCGGGGGGCCACATCAAGGAGCTCTCGAAGACCGTCAAGGGCGGCATCGGCGAGGCTGTGGGCATCAACTACATCTCGAGCCGCGACAAGAAGGCGTTCATGCGCCAGCTGACGCGCGTCGACGACCAGGACTACTTCGAGCGCGGTCTCGAGCTCGCGATCGCCGAGGACGGCCTGCTGCTGGAGCCCCTCGACATCTCCGACCTCTACGCGGTCGAGGTCGACTTCGCCGAGGATCTCGAGCGCGCCAACCTGTTCGTCTGACCTGATCCGCACCTCCTGTCAACCCTGAGCGAGGCCTCAGGGTCGGGCGCATAGGATCGGCGCGATGGCCGACAAAGTGCACCGGATCCACACCCTGCCCGAGGGCGCGCCCTGGCAGGGCGGGCTTCCTCCTGCGGGTTCCGAAGAGCACCCGTTCACGATCCGGGCCCTCGACCGTGTGCTCGCGATCCAGCGTCCGGTCGTGATCGCGCACCTGCGCAGCATCCGCCTGAGGCATCCGGACGCCTCGCCCGCCGAAATCGTGCGGATCCTCGAGCGCCGCTATCTCGCCGCCGTCACGACGGGCGGTGCGGCGGTGGGGGCGACGGCAGTGGTCCCGGGCATCGGGACCGGCGTCACACTCGCCCTGAGCGGTGTCGAGACGGTGGCATTCCTCGAGGCGACCGCGCTGTTCACGCAGTCGGTCACCGAAGTGCACGGCATCCCCGTCGCCGATCCCGATCGCGCTCGCGCACTCGTCCTCACCTTGATGCTCGGCAAGGAGGGCGTCGATCTCGTGGCGCAACTGGCCGATCAGGCCGCAGGACGAGGTCCTGCGCGTTCGACCTATTGGGGCGAGCTCATCACCAAGACGCTTCCGCGCGCCGCCGTCGGACCCCTCGTCGACCGGCTCAAGTCGGCGTTCATCCGTCAGTTCGCGGCCCGCGGCGGCGCATCGTGGCTCGGCAAGGCCCTTCCGTTCGGAATCGGCGCCGCGATCGGCGGTGCCGGGAACAACATCCTCGGCCGACGCGTGCTCGTCGGCTCTCGGCGTGCGTTCGGAGCCACGCCGGAGTCGCTGCCGCCCGAGCTCGAGCCCCGGCCGGACGCCGAACGCCTGGAACGGCTCGCCGGACGCGGCCTCCGCCGCGCCGGCCAGGCGCTCGTCGGCGGCGTGACGCGAGGCGCCGCGACCGTGGGCAGGGTCGCCCGCCGCAAGAACCGTGAGATCGAGCCGGTGCCGGACGAGGCCCCCGAGGTCCCTGCCGCGGCCGGGCCCCCGCCCGAGGTCTGAGTCTCCTCCCCAGGAGGCGTCCGCGACGGAGTTCGCACAGGTCCGCCACGATGCCCGCGTGAGGGCGGTCTGCGCGTCCGACACCACGCCTAGCGTCTCGCGCATGCTCCGCGCGCTCGATCCCGACGAACCCCGCCCGCCCCTCGCCTATCGCGTGCCGTGGCGAGTCGATCGCATCTACGACCGGCATCCGCTCATCACGAATGCGAGCGCTCTGCCGCTCGACTTCGTGCGGGTGTTCGTCGACGGCGGCGGTGCGTCGACGACGGAGCACTGGGGTCAGATGACGCCCGGCGACACCGCGGAGGTCTGCTTGTGCGATGCCGATCCGGACGACGCCGTCGTGACGCTCGCGTGGTTTCACCCCGAGGACGGAAACGAGTACTTGTGGCGCTTCGTGATGTGACGACGCGCGCGGCGGGGCGACAATGGACCCATGGGTCTGTTCGTCCAGCGTCCTGAAGAGCCTGCCGAGTGGGCAGGGATCCCGTCCGAGCCGGCGCGCCCCGAGACCGCGGCAGAGCGTCTGGCGGATGCCGCGGCCGCCGATCTCGGTCTGCTGGGGAGCGGCGACCTCGGAGGTGGCGCCGTCGAGTCGATCGTCATCCCCGTGGCTCCGGTCGTCGAGATCGTGGAGTCGCAGGAGTCTCCCACGGGCGAGTAGTGGCCCGGTCTGGCGCCGTCGTGGGCACGCCTCGAATCTTCGAACATTTGCTCTTGTGTTCGCACCGATGCTCGCTGTAGAGTCTGGATCAGAGATTCGATGAGTGAGTGAGGCTCGGCCGTTCCGGACGAGTCGGTGGGCAGGATTGTCGCGGCGGAAGGCCGCAGCGTGAGGGTGGGAAGCGACCGCGATTCGCGGGGAGTCTCGAGTCCGCGTCCCCTCTTCGTCTGTGAGTCTCATGCCTGCCGATCCTGCGTTCGACCCGACGTCCGCTTTCGCGGCTGCGGGCCGGCTGGTGGACGGGTTCGAGACGGGGCGGCGCGCCCGTGCAGCGGCCGATGCTGCCGAGATCCGGTTGCTGGCGGATGCCGCAGCCGCGGTGTCCACGCCGGCCCACGCGAGTATCGAGCATCGGCGCCGGTCCGAACTGGCGCGGCGGGCGCTGGTGTCCGACCTCGCGACGTCGAGCCGGGTGTCGGAGCGGACGATCATCCGGCTGCTGTCGGAGTCGGCCGATCTGTGTGCGCGATTCGCGCCGGCGGTCGAGGCATTGGAGCGCGGCGACCTCTCGCGCCAGCACCTCGCGGTGATCCACGACATCGGAGACCCGATCGACGACGATCAAGCCCGCGACCGGTTCGTGAGGATCGCCGTGGACCGCGCGGCCACGCTCACGCCGGGAAGGCTCGCGCCGGTACTGAAGGTGATCGCCGAGCGATTCGTGGAGCGGTCCCTCGAGGAGCGACACGCCGCCGCGGTCGCGCGTCGCGACGTCCGTGTGATCGACCAGGCGGACGGCCTCGCGACCCTCGAGCTCACCCACGAGGCCGCCTTGATCCACGGCATCCATGACCGGCTCACCGCGCAAGCCCACTCGGTCGTCGCAGCGCGAGTCCCCGGCACCGGCACAGACGCCGACGCAGACACAGGCACCGACACCGAGGCCGACACCGCCACCGAGTTCGGCACGAGCGGCGAGACCGAGGGCGCCGAGACAGAGGGCGCCGAGCCCGTGGACGAACGGACGATGGATCAGCTGCGCGCCGACATCGCCACCGACCTGCTCCTGACCGCCGGTCCCGACGACTGCGTCGCCGGCACCGGACTGGACGCCATCCGCGCCACCGTGCAGGTCACGGTGCCCGTGCTCACGATGACCGGCGCCTCCACCGAACCCGCACTCCTGGCCGGCTACGGCCCCATCGACACCGAGACCGCTCGGGCGCTCGCGGCGGGCGCACCCGGGTGGGAACGCGTCATGACCTCCCCCGTCACCGGCGCGGTCCTCTGTGTCGACCGCTACCGCCCGGGCCCCGCCCTCGACCGGTTCCTCGCCGCCCGCGACGAGCGATGCCGGTTCCCCGGCTGCCGGATGCCGGTCTGGCGATGCGACGTGGATCACACTGTCGGTGCGGCCCAAGGCGGCCCCACCCACCACGCGAACCTCGCGCACCTCTGCCGACGTCACCACGTGCTCAAAACCGTCGAGGCGTGGACGGTCGCGCAGACCGCTCCCGGTGTCCTGGTGTGGACGAGCACCTCAGGCCGAAAGCACACCGACCGTCCCGATCCGGTCGTTCGATTCCTCACCGACCCCGAGATCCTCGATCGGCGCCGAGTCATGAAGGAACCGTGGCTGTTCGCCCCCGAAGACCCTCCCGGCACCAGCCCGCCCTTCTGAGGGGGCGAGTCTGCGGCACCGTGCGAGGGCGCGTCACAATGCAAGCGCTTGCAGTCCGATGCTCGACAGGCGCCGAGCCACGGGCATAACCTCACATGTATGGACAGCACCCTGGCGTGCCTGGCGGCGTGGATGCCGCGGCAGCGGTGGTACGCCGCGAAGGCGCGCCCACCGAGCCTGCGCCTCGTGTCGTGGTGGGAGCTGCCGCCCCCGACGGACGCCGACACGGCGGCCGACGAAGCTGCCGGCCCGTCGGCGAATTCCGATGCGCGCATACGCACCTACCTGGTCGCCGACGAAGGCTCCCTGCCGGCGGTGCTCTACCAGATCCCCGTCGTCGCGCGCGCGACCGAGACGGTCACCGCCGACCCCGACCATGTCATCGGCAGCCCGGAGCCCGGAACGACGTTCATCGACGGTCCGTTCGACCCCGCCTATGCGAGCGCGCTCCTGCGGCTGGTCGCGGGCGGCGGCACGGCGCAGGGGCCGCAGACCCGGGTCGCCGGTCATCCGGCCGCCGGCGCAGCGCCGGGCGACGTGGCGACCTCCCGTGTCGTCACGGGCGAGCAGTCCAACACCTCGCTGATCTACGAGGGCGGCGGAATGCCGGTCATCTGCAAGGTGTATCGGCAGGTGCATCCCGGACTCAATCCTGACATCGAGCTGCAGCTCGCCCTGGCTGAGGCGGGCTCGTCGCGCGTGCCGGAGCCGGTGGGGTGGGTGGAGGGCATCTGGCCGGATCTCGAGACCACCCACGGCTCAGTCCGCGGTTCGCTCGCGTTCGCGCAGCAGTTCCTCCCGGATGTCGAGGACGCGTGGCGTGTCGCCCTCCTCGCCGCAGCGCGCGGCGACGATTTCCGCGCCCAGGCTCGCGCGCTCGGAAGCGCCACCGCCGACGTGCATCTGGCGCTGGCCGGGTGCTTCCCCACACGCGCCGCCACCACGCACGACCGTGAAGCCACGGCGTCGACGTGGGCTCGCCGCCTGGCGATCGCGATGGCCGAGGTGCCCGAGATCTCGGAGCGGCGGGCCGCCGCCGAGGCGGTGTACCGGCGCGCGCTGGAGGTCTCGTGGCCGCCGCTGCAGCGCATCCACGGCGACTACCACCTCGGCCAGGTCATCCAGGCTCCCGGCCGCGGCTGGGTGCTGCTCGACTTCGAGGGTGAACCGCTGCGGCCCATGATCGAGCGGACGCAGCCCGACCTGGCCCTGCGCGACGTGGCCGGCATGCTGCGGTCGTTCGACTACGTGACGGGCTCGCTGCGCCTCGATGATCCCGACCGCTCCCCCGGGGCGGTTCGCAGCTGGGCACGCGACGCCCGCCAGGCGTTCGTCGAGGGATACGCCGACGTCTCCGGCGGCGACCTCGATCCGAGGCATCCGCTGCTGGCCGCCCTCGAACTCGACAAGGCCGTGTACGAGGCGATCTACGAGTCCCGCAACCGCCCCACCTGGGTGTCGATCCCGCTCGCCGCCATCTCGCGCCTGGTCGAGCGGCCCGCGGCGGTCGCCTGAGCTGCGCGCGGCGCGAGCGTCACGACTCGTCGTCGAGGTCGGCCTCTTCTTCGGGCTCCTCCTCGGCCTCGCCCTGAGACGTGCGCGCATACCACTCGTCCCATTCGCGCATGAGGCGCTCGATCGCGGCGTGGAAACGGGCCGTCGCCGCTCCGGGCGACGTGTCGCCGAAGTAGTGCGACACCCAGCGTTCGAGACGCGCGACGGCTTCCGGGTCGCCGAGCACGCGGTCGGTCTCGGCGACGATGTCGGGGGCCGACGACGCGTCGAGCCATTCGCACGCCGACAGGTACCCGTGGGTGTCGATCGCCGCCGCCGGGTCGGCCGGCCGCGTGATCAGGAGCGGCCTGTCGGCCGCGAGCCGGTCGTAGACCATCGCCGAGATGTCGACGATCGCGACATCCGCCGCCGACAGCTGCCAGCCGAGGTCCGGCGCGTGATCGTACACGTGCCGCGCGGCCGGATCCGCGGCGTTGGCCGCAGCGATCGCCGCGATGATGCGCCGGTTGGCGGCGCCGTACTCCGCGTCGACCACTCCCGACCGCGGGTGCGGCCGGTAGATCACGCGATGGCGGCCGGTCGCGAGCAGCGCCGACACGAGTGCCTCGCCGTGCGACGCCACCGAGCCGTAATGCGCGGACGGGCGGTCGCCCTCCCAGGTGGGCGCGTACAGCACGACCGTGCGATCGTCGGGCGGGTAGGGCAGCGTTCCCGAGTAGTGGTCCGCTTGCGGACGCCCGATCGGGATCGTCCGGTGATCGATGTCGTAGTCCCACAGCACCCGAGAAAGGCGCTCGCGCGCCGCGTCCCCGGCGACCAGGGCGTAGTCGTACGCCTTGTACTGGTTCGTGGTCATGTACATCTTGTCGGACTCGCCGTGGTTGATGAACACGTGCCAGCGGCGGCCGTAGCGGAACATCTGGAAGTTCCGCGTGTTCTGGTTCACGTACAGCACCACACGGATGTCCTGCGTCGCGATGAAGCGCTCGAGGTCGCGCACGGTGGGCACGAACGCGACCGGCGGCGCCTCCTCGGCGAGGAGTGCGCGGGCACCCGTCGCGGCGCGGCTCAGAACGACGACCGGCCAGGTCTTGGACAGTTCGGCGAGCGGCTTGTACCACTGCCGCATCTGGTACATGTTGACGTCACCGTCGGCGAAGTACACGGCGACGCGGTAGTGGAACGACGGATGCGGCGGGCGCTGCGCGAGCGCGCGCCGCACCTCGATGACGGCCGAGCGGTTGAGCACGGCTCTGCGGACGAGCGCGACCGCCTTCTTGGCATCCGAGACGAGACCCACCCGTCCAGCCTAACCGGGTCCTCAGCGGGCTCTCGGGGGCGTACATGACATGATCGACGCGTGCATGTCGAGCAACACGGGCGCAAGGACGCTCCAGCCGTCCCCCCAGATGCCGGCGTGAGCTTCGTCATGCCTGTCCTCAACGAGCACGGCTACCTGCGCCGAGCCGTCGAGACGGTTCTCGCGCAGGACGTCGACGGACCGACCGAGCTCATCCTCGCACTCGGACCCTCGACCGATGGCACGAGCGAGCTGGCGCGAGAGCTCGCCCGCACCGATGAGCGCCTCGTCCTGGTCGACAACCCGGCGGCCGACATCCCGGTCGGCCTCAACCTGGCGATCCGGACCGCGCGCCACCCCACCATCGTGCGGGTCGACGCCCACTCCGAGCTCGACCCCTCGTACACGCGCCGCGCCCTCGCGACGCTCGATCGCGTGCGCGCGGCCAACGTGGGCGGCGTCATGCGCGCCGAGGGCCGCACGCCCTTCCAGCGGGCGGTCGCGCGCGCCTACAACTCCCCCATCGGCCTCGGAGGAGGCGCCTATCACGGCGGCACGCAGGAGGGTGAGGCCGAGTCGGCGTACCTCGGCGTGATGCGCCGCGCGGTCCTGGACGAGGTGGGATTGTTCGACGAGACGATCCGCCGCGGCGAGGACTGGGAGCTGAACCTGCGCATCCGTCGCGCCGGGTACCTCGTGTGGTTCGACCCGACGCTCGATGTCACCTACTGGCCGCGCGAGAGCTGGACGCGCCTGGTGCGGCAGTTCTCGGCGACCGGCCGGTGGCGCGGCGAGCTCGTGCGCCGGTTCGGGCGCGGCAACTCGCTGCGCTTCTTCGCGCCGCCCGCGCTCGTGCTCGCCATCGCCGCGTCGATCATCGTCGGAGTGCTGCAGCTGGCCGGTGTGCTGCAGGGCTGGTGGGCGGTCGCGGCATCCGTCGTCTACGTGCCGGTGCTCGCCTACGCGGTGCTCGTCATCGGGGTCGCGATCGGGCGGGGCGGCGGCCACGGATGGCGAGACAAGCTGTGGACCGCCGCGGTGCTGCCCACGATGCACCTCGCGTGGGGCTGGGGGTTCCTGGTCGGTGTCGTCCGCGGCGCGCACGACACCGTCGACACCTCGCGGCTCGGCAGCCGCAACACGCCGCTGCCGTAGCCCGGGCACCACCGCCCCGCAGGTCAGCCGGCGCCGACGAAGCCCTGGTCGAGGAGGCGTGCGACCACGCGCTCGGCGGCGCGCCCGTCGTCGCGCGCGTTGAACCTCGCGCGCCAGGCCGCGTACTTCGCGGCGTGGGCGTCGGGATCGGGCTCGGCGATCGCGCGCACCAGCTCCTGCTCCGACCGCACCACCGGACCCGGCGCGTGCGCGGCCAGATCGAAGTAGAAGCCGCGCAGCTCGCCGCGGAAATGCTCCATGTCGGGCACCAGGAAGTACATCGGCTTGCCGGTCACCGAGAAGTCGAACATGACCGACGAGTAGTCGGTGATGAGGGCGTCGGCGACCAGCAGCAGCTGCGACGTGTCGGGGAAGCCGGTGACGTCGATGACGCGGGGGCCCTCGGCGTCCTTCCCCGGAAGCAGGGTCCGCGAGTGCCCGCGCACGAGCACGACCGAGTCGGTCGCGGCCGCCAGCCGCACCGGGTCGACGAAGTCGACGATCTGGTCCCGGTCGTCGCGCCACGTCGGCGCGTACAGCAGCACGCGCTCCCCCGGACGGATGCCGAGCGCGTGCCGTGTGGCCGTGCCGTCGCCGGTCGTGAGCACGTCGTTGCGCGGATACCCCTCGACCCAGATCGGCCGGGTGAGGAACGCGTAGGCCTTGCCGAGGATCGTCGCGGCGTACGGGTTCTGGGCGAGGAGGATGTTCCACCGGCGCGACTCGCGGATGACGGCGACCGCGCGGCGCGGATCGAAACCCGGCCGGTGCAGCGCGAGGCGCTTGAGCGGCGTGCCGTGCCACGTCTGCAGCACGACCTGCCCGCGGCGCCGCACGAATCGACGCCGAAGCCAGTCGTTCACGACCAGCAGCCGGGCCGCCCCCCGGGCGCGCCACCACTCCGGGCTGCCCTCGACCACCGGGACGGCACCCTCGGGCACCGCGACCGACAGGTCGACCACGCTCCAGTAGCGCGTCACTCCCGGGAGACGCCGCGACAGCTCCCGATCGATCGCAAGCGGGTTGCAGCTGGCGTTGCGGCCGTAGAAGCTCTCGAAGAACACCGCGTTCTCGAATCCCGTCGGCCGCGTCGCGTATCGCCGCTCGAGCGCGTCCTGGCCCTCCCCCGAGTCGTACGCAGGGTCCATCGGCGGACCGATGACCAGGGTCCAGCCGTCCAGCTGTGCGCGCAGTGTGCCCAGCTGCGTCAGCGGAATGGCGTCGGGCGGACGGATGCCACGCGCCTCGGCCTCCGCGATGCGCACCTCGTACGACCCGCTGGGAAGCGGAAGGTCCGGCCCGCCCCAGCGGGCGGCGCGCAGCGGCACGACGGCGCGCCACGTCTTGCCCCGGCCGGTGAGCGTCGCCGTGCTGCGGGCACGCGGACCGACGACTTCGACCGAAGCGGGACGCTCGCCGGAGCCGCTGAGTACCAGCGCTGCTCCCCCGTCGGTCGTCAAGCGCGCCTCGGTCATCGGTCTCCTTCCGTCGGGCGTGCGGCCCCTTGCGGCCCGGGCGCGTGGTCGTGCAGTCCGGCCAGGATCGCACGGTACACCCTCTCGGCGTTGCGACCGTCGCGATAGGCGTGGACACGCTCGCTCAGCGCTCGCGCGCGGGCCACGCGGCGCTCGCGCACGGCGGCGTCGCCGAGGAGGGCGTCCAGCTGCGCGGCCGCGTCGTCCCAGTCGGCGGCCCAGTCGTCGCCGGCGACGTCTTCGTAGCGTCCGTAGAACCCGCGGCGCCGGGAGTACTCGGTCACGTCGGGAGCGAGGAAGACGACGGGAAGGGGTACCAGCGCCGCGTCGAACGCGAGCGAGGAGAAGTCGGTCACGAGCGCGTCGAGCGCGGGCAGGAGCGGAGTCACGTCGGGCGCGACGTCGCTGCCGAGCTCTTGGATGCGGTCCGTCGGGAGCGGGGGCACGTACTCGCCGGCCCCGAGCGGATGCGAGCGCACGAGCATCGTCGCCCCGTGCCGGGTGAGCACCTCGAGGATCCTTCGCCATTCGCCGTCGCTCGGCACGGCGGGGTCGGCTGCTCCGTCGCGCCAGGTCGGCGCGTAGAGCACGATCCGGCTCGACGGGTCCAGGCGCGGCACCGCCTCGCTCAGCGCCGAACGCGCGGCGGAGCGACGATCCGCACCCGTTCCCGACGACAGCACGTCCACGCGCGGCTCGCCCGTCACCGGGACGCGCGAATCGGCGAGCGCGAACGCCGACTCGAGGCGGCCGCGCACGAGGTGCGACGCGGCCGGCAGCAGCCGGATCCGGCGTGCCGCGGAGCGGAACATGGTGCGCAGGAGCGCGCGCACCGGCCGCGCGAGCGGCGTGCGCGCGAGCGCTGCAGGCACGCGCAGCGTCTCGGGCGAATCGAGCCCGATCCGCTTGAGTGGGATCCCGTGCCACAGCTGCACCACGAAGGCGCCCGACACGGCGTAGCGGTTGACGTCTCCGAAGCCATGGGTGACGACGACCACCCGCGCACGCGCGGTGCGCCACAGCCCGCGCACGGATCGCTTCGGAACCGTCGGGATGCCGCGTGCGGCGGCATCCTTCGCCTCTCGCGCCGAGCCGGTCAGCCACACCGCCGGGCGTCCGTCGGCGGCGGCCTCGTGCCACAGCGCCAGTGCGCCGTCGCCGATGCCGACGGCGCAGCCGAACACCCACTCGTCGGACGACCGCGGCACGATCGCCGTCAGCAGACGCCCCAGTGCGTACAGCGGGATGGTCGCGAGCTTCTTCGCATTTCCCGCGCCGAACGAGAAGGACGCCACCCCGCGAGCCTACCGTCCGCGTTGCGGAGGTGCTCGCAGGGTGGCGTCCTGCGCGATGGCGGGTTACTGCTCGAGCGCCCCCAGGGTCACCTCGAGGGTGCGGGTCTTGCCGTCCCGGACGTAGGTGACCTCGGCCTCGCTGCCCGCGGCGACCGCGCGCACCTGTGCGGTGAGGTCGGTCGCGTCGGTGATCGGCACGCCGTTGAAGGCGGTCACGATGTCGCCGGCCCGCAGGCCCGCCGCCTCTGCCGGACCACCCTCGGTGACCTGGTCGAGGTAGGCGCCCGAGATCGTGGCGTCCTCGACGGACGCCGCAGGCATCACCATCGCGCCGAGCAGACCGTGCGTCGCCTCGCCGTTCTCGATGATCTCGCCGGTGACGCGTTCGACGACCTCGGACGGGATCGAGAAGCCCACGCCGATCGATCCGGACCCGTCGCTCGAGCCGCCGGCCGTCGCGATCGCGACGTTGATGCCGATGAGCTTGCCCTCCGAGTCGACCAGCGCACCGCCCGAGTTGCCGGGGTTGATCGCGGCATCGGTCTGGATCACGGCGATCGAGATGGTCTCAGTGGGCGTCCGCTGCTGCGGGCCCTGGCCGAAGTCGAAGCGGAACGGACCGCCCTCGCCGTTCTCGCCCTCCTCCTCCTGCGGCTGCTGGTCCTCGCCGCCGGTGTCGGGGACGGCCGACGACGCGATCTGGATGGAGCGGTTCAGTGCGCTCACGATGCCGGTGGTGACGGTGTTGGCAAGGCCCAGCGGAGCCCCCACCGCGATCGTCTCGTCGCCGACGTTCAGCTTGCCCGAGTCGCCGAACTCGATCGGGGTCAGACCCTCGGCGCCCTTCAGCTTGATGACCGCGAGGTCGTACATCGGGTCGAGGCCGACCACCTCGGCGTCGTAGACGCGGCCGTCCGACGTGGTGACGCGGATCGTGGCGTCGCCGGTCGCACCGTCGAGGGTCACGACGTGGGTGTTCGTCACGACGTAGCCGTCCTCGGTCAGCACGACACCGGATCCGGTGCCGCCGCCGGCATTGCTGGTCGCCGCGATCGTGACGACGCTCGGCACCACCTTGGCGGCGATCGCCGTGGTCTGGTTGACCGAGTCGGTGTCGTTGACGGTCACCGTGTTCGGCCCCGCGGCCGGGGCGGTGCTCTCGGACGCGAACCAGTTCAGACCCGCGTAGGTTCCGCCCAGCCCCGCGGCGCCGCCCACGATGGCGGCGGCGACCATGAGGCCCACGACCTTCCCGGCGCCCGAGGGCTTCTTCGGGGCGTTCGTCGGCGCGGGCGCCGTGACCTGCGGCGCACCGCTGATCGGGGCCGTGGGCTGAGTCTCGGCGGCGGCAGCTCCGAACGCAGCCCCCGGCGCGGTCGCGTGGTGCGGCGGCACGCCGTGCGTCTGGCCCGCGTAGGAGTTCGGGTGGCTCGCGGGCTGACCCGCGTACCCCTGCGGCCGGGCATAGGCCTGCGGACCGGCAGGGTATCCGGCGGGGTATCCGGCGGGGGGCTGGAACGTCGCCGCGGGAGCCGCGGGAGTCGTGGGGGTCGCCGCGGGAGTCGCCGGAGTCGCGGGAGTCGCGGGAGTCGCGGGGGTCGCCGCAGGAGTCGCGGGGGTCGCCGGCACCGGCGGAACCGGCGGTACGTCGGGTGTCTGGTCTTCGGGGCGCTCGCCCTGGGTGTCGGTCATGATTGCTCCTTCTGCCAAGCACTCACCACATTGCCCACCGATGCTGTGCGTTTCTTATGTCGTGAATGGGACTCGCCTATGCAATGGACCTGAACGAGCCGGAGTACCGTGAAGCGCTATGCGACCGATCTCTGGAGCGTGGCACCGCACCGCCGCCGGCGCCGGACTCGTCGGTGCCGACGGATCCATCCGTCCCACCATCTTCGCCGAGATGTCGGCCCTCGCGGCGCGAACCGGCGCGATCAACCTCGGGCAGGGTTTTCCCGATGAGGACGGTCCGGCCGAGGTGCTCGACGCCGCGCGCGCCGCGATCGCGAACGGCGCCAATCAGTACCCGCCGGGTCGCGGCATCCCGGATCTGCTTCTCGCCGTCGCCGAGCACCAGGAGCGCTTCTACGGCCTCCGCATCGATCCGGCCCGCGAGGCTCTCGTGACCGCGGGCGCGACCGAGGCGCTGGCGGCGACGCTGCTGGCCCTCCTCGATGGGGCGGACGACGAGGTCGTGGTGTTCGAGCCGCACTACGACGCGTACGCGGCCGTCGCCGCGCTCGCCGGCGCGCGGCTGGTCACGGTGCCGCTGCGCTGGCCGGACTTCCAGCCCGACCTCGACGAGCTGCGTGCCGCCGTGACGGACCGCACGCGCGTCATCCTCGTCAACGACCCGCACAACCCGACCGGTGCCGTCTTCGGCGCCGAGGTGCGCGACGAGTTGGTACGCCTCGCCGAGCGTCACGACGCGGTCCTGGTCACCGACGAGGTGTACGAGCACCTCGTGTTCGCCGAGCGCCACGTTCCCCTCGCGACGCTCCCCGGCGCCTGGGAGCGCACGCTCACGATCTCGTCCGGGGGCAAGACCTTCTCCACCACCGGGTGGAAGATCGGGTGGGTCACCGGCCCGGCGCCGCTCGTGGACGCGGTGCTGGCGGTCAAGCAGTTCCTCACGTACGTCAACGGCAGCCCTTTCCAGCCCGCGATCGCGACGGGGCTGCGCCTGGGCGACGAGTTCTTCCACACCATCGCCGGCACGCTGCGCGCCAAGCGCGACCTGCTGGGCGCCGGCCTGCGCGCGGCAGGGTTCGACGTGTCGACTCCCGCCGGCTCGTACTTCACGGTGGCCGACGCCGCGGCGCTGGGGGCGACGGATGCCGCGGCCTTCTGCCGCGAGCTCCCCGAGCGCGCGGGGGTCGTCGCGATCCCGCTCACCGCGTTCACCACCGACGCGCGCCGCACCGAGTACGCCACGCTCGTGCGATTCGCCGCCTGCAAGCGGGAAGACGTCCTCGAGGAGGCGGCGGCCCGCCTCGCCGCGCTCGCCTGACGCCGCGTCAGGACTCGCGCACGACGACGCCGAGACGCCGAAGGCGCAGTGACGGGTTCACGCGCCGAACACGCTCGAGGGCGCCGATGTCGAGGTGGGCGACCGCGACGTCGGTCGCGGTGCCGACCGCCGCGAGCTCGACGCCCTGCGGATCGACCACGAGCGAGTGCCCCACGCCCAGCGGAGGCGGGTGATCCGCAGCCGCCACGAACACGGTGTTCTCGATCGCGCGCGCGTGCAGCAGCGTTCGCCAGTGGTGCTCCTTCAGCGGTCCGCGCACCCACTCGGCCGGCACGAGGAAGACGTCGGCTCCGGCATCGACGAGGAGGCGCCCGACCTCGGGGAACCGCACGTCGTAGCAGGTCATGAGCCCGAACGTCAGACCGCCGTGCTCGAACGTCTGCGGGGGTGCGAGCTCGCCGGGCTGCACCCAGTCCGACTCGCGCTGGCCGAACGCGTCGTACAGATGCAGCTTGCGATAGTGCGCGAGCAGCCCGTCGGCCGACACCGCCACCACGGTGTTGCGGATCCGCCGGTCGTCGCCGCTCTCGAGCAGTCCCGCCACCACCACGACGTCATGCCGCCTCGCGATCTGCGAGAGCGACTGCACGAACGGCCCGTCGAGGGGTTGCGCGTTCTGAGCGAGGGACGCGTCGAAGGGGTCGACGAAGTAGCTCGAGTACTCGGGGAAGACGATGACGCGCGCGCCGCGGGAGGATGCCGTCGCCACGAGCTCGGCGATCGCCTCCAGGTTCGCCGCGGTGTCGGCGGTCGGCGCGAACTGCGCGACTCCGATCGCGAGTGTCTCGGTCATCGCGGTGCTCCCCCGTTCGCTCGCAGGCGTGCACGGATGATCGCCGGCACGATGAGCCACAGTACGACGATCAGCATCGCGAGCGCGAGCAGCACCCACCAGACGGTCGCGCCGCCCACCACGACGTCGAAAACGAAGGCGACGACGCCAACGACCAGCAACGAGACGGTCAGCAGTGCGATGACGAGTGCGACGTGACCGAACCGCACGACCTCGGGCTTCGCACCCTGCTGGAACAGGCGGCGGTGCAGTGCGACCGGGGCGAGCGCCACGATCGAGCTCAACGCCGCCAGCACGACCAGCGTCAGGTACGCGACCCGCTGCCCCGTCGACAGGTCGGAGAACGCGGGCTGGAAGGCGAGCGCGAGCAGGAAGCCGGTGAGGATCTGCGTGCCGGTCTGGAGCACTCGCAGCTCTTGGAGCACCTCATTCCAGTTCCGGTCCGCGCGCTCCTGCGGAGTCTCGTCGCGACCCTCGACGCGATCGTCCCGCGGTTCGCGCTCGCGGTCGGAAGACATGCGCTCATCCTCCCCTCCGACACGCGAGCGGAGCAAGCGGGGGCGGCTCAGGTCGAGACCCCTCCGAAAGCGTGCTAGGCTAAGTTCTCGTGCCGCGGGGTGGAGCAGCTCGGTAGCTCGCTGGGCTCATAACCCAGAGGTCGCAGGTTCAAATCCTGTCCCCGCAACAGAAGAACGAAGAAGAGGGCGTCCCGGAAGGGGCGCCCTCTTCTTCGTCGTCGATCAGACGGGCGGGTCCATCGCGGCGCTCAGGTCGTCGAGGAAGCGGGCGATGACGGCGAGTTCGGGCTCGTCGTAGTCGGCGGCCACCGTGCGCATCGCCTGAAGACGTTCGCCGAACACGCGGAAGAACGCGTGCCGCGATTCCTCGGTGAGCACGACCACACGGGCGCGACGATCCCGCGGGTGGGGCCGGCGCTCGACATGCCCCGACGCCGAGAGGCGATCGAGCAGCTTCGTGGTCGACGCGGTGGTGATGCGGAGGTGGTCCGCGATGTCACGAGGGCTGACCGTCCGGTCCTGCTGTTCGCGGATGATGAGCAGGCGCAGCGCCGCCAGGTCGGTGGCGTTCATGTCCATGTCGCCCTTCATGCCGCTGTGCATGCGCTCCATGGCGTCGGTGAGCGCGCGGATCGACTTGAGGACACGCATGATCGCGTGCTCCTTAGGCGTCTGCGGTATCCACCGGTGCGACATGTTGTACGACCCTTCCGACTCGTTGTAGCATCGCACAAGACAAATTGCTAGATAAGCTAGCGATATTCGAAGGCGGGGTCATGACCGACATCGACGAAGTGGTGCTGCTCGACGACGACGGCCGCGCGATCGGGACCGCACCCAAGAGCAGCGTGCACGGCACCGACACGGCCCTGCACCTCGCCTTCTCCTGTCATGTGCGCAACCGGGACGGTCACGTGCTCGTCACCCGGCGAGCGCTCGGCAAGAAGACGTGGCCGGGAGTGTGGACGAACTCGTTCTGCGGGCATCCGCGTCCGGCCGAGCCGGTGCTGAGTGCCGTGAGGCGACGCGCCGACTTCGAACTGGGACTGTCGCTGACCGACATCGACCTGGCACTGCCGCTCTTCCGCTACCGCGCGACCGATGCCAACGGCATCGTCGAGCACGAACTGTGCCCGGTCTACACGGCGTACACGGATGAGGAGCCGACGCTCAATCCCCTCGAGGTCATCGACTCGCGCTGGGTCGCGCCCGAAGACCTCGCCGCGTCGATCGCGACCACCCCCTGGGCGTTCAGCCCGTGGCTGGTCCTGCAGGCCGAGCAGCTCAGACTGTTCGAAGTGGCCGGCGAGCGGCAGCCGACGACATGAACGTCACGGCACCGGACCCGGCCCTCGACATCGCGATCGACGGGTCGCTCGCCCGCATTCGCGACCGCGCGGTGGATCTCGGGCCCGGGTTCGCCGCCCTCGGCGCCGCGATCTCGCGGGCGGCGCGGGGAGGCAAGCGTCTGCGACCGGCGCTCGTCCTCGCATCGTTCCGCGCATTCGGAGGCGGCGAGCCCCACGCGTCGGCCGTGTTGTCGGTGGGCGCGGCGTTCGAGCTCCTCCACGCCGCGTTCCTCGTGCATGACGACGTGATCGACCACGACACCGTGCGGCGCGGGGTCCCCAACGTCTCAGGGGAGTTCCGAAGCCGCGGTCTCGACCAGGGGGCCGACCCCGACGGGGCCGCGCTGCTGGGCGACGCCGCCGCGATCCTCGCCGGGGATCTCCTGCTGCACGAGGCCTTCCGCCTGATCGCCATGGCGGATGTCGCCGCGGGCACTCGGGAACACCTGCTCGCACTGCTCGACGACGCGATCTTCGTCTCCGCCGCGGGCGAGCTCTCCGATGTGGAGCAGAGCGTGTCGGCCCGCGCTGCGACGCGCGAAGACGCCCTCGCCACGGCGTACCGCAAGACGGCCGTCTACTCCTTCAGCGCGCCTCTCCAGGCCGGCGCGCTCCTGGGCGGCGCCACCGCAGACTCCCAGCGGGTGCTCGCGCACGCCGGCGGGTGGCTCGGACTGGCCTTCCAACTGGTCGACGATCTCATCGGCACCTTCGGCTCATCCGATCAGGCGGGCCGAGAGGCCGGCGTCGATCTGCGGGAGGGCAAGCGCACGCCGCTTGTGGCGATCGCCCGCGAGACGATGGGCGGGACTCGCGTCGACGACGTGCTCGTGCGCGCGCGCACGGGGCCGGTCGCCGTGCGCGTCGCCCAGCGCGAGCTGGAATCCTCGGGTGCCCGCCGTCGTCTGATCGCCCTGATCGACGAGACCCTCGGCGACGTGCGGTCCGCGTCGCGCGACGCTCAGCTGCCCGGCCCCGCCGGCGCGCTGCTGCGTGAACTCGCCGACCAGGTGGAACGGCGGATCCCGTGACCGGCAGAACCCCGGCGGCGGACGCGCTCGAGCTCTACGACCGCACCGCGCGCGATGCCGCGGCGACCGTCATCGCGCGCTACTCGACGTCGTTCGCGATCGCCTGCCGGCTGCTGGGTCCGCGTCCTCGCCCCCACGTGCGCACGGTCTACGCCCTCGTCCGGGTCGCCGACGAGGTCGTGGACGGCCCGGCCGCCTCGGCCGGCCTCTCGACTGACGCGACGCGCGCGGTGCTCGACGACCTGGAGCGCGAGACGATCGCCGCGATCGAGCGCGGGTTCAGCGCCAACCTCGTCGTCCACGCGTTCGCGCGGACCGCGCGCGAGTGCGGAATCGGCGAGTCGCTCATCACGCCGTTCTTCGCCTCCATGCGCACCGACCTCGCCGTGCGCCGGCACGACGAGGACTCCCACTCCGCGTACGTGTACGGCTCGGCCGAAGCGGTGGGGCTGATGTGCCTGCAGGTGTTCGTCAACGCCGGTGCCCGACGGATCGAGCAGCCGCCGCCCGCGCTCGCCGATGGCGCGCGCCGGCTCGGCGCCGCCTTCCAGGAGGTCAACTTCCTGCGCGACGTCGAGCACGATACGCGAGCGCTGGGCCGCGACTACCTCGGACTCTCCCCCGGGGGCCTCTCCCGCGACGACGTGCTGGACCGCATCGACGACGACCTCGCGGCCGCGGCCGCGGTCATCCCGGACCTGCCGCGGGACTGCCGGCGCGCCGTCACGGCCGCTCACGACCTGTTCGCGGAGCTGGCGAGGCGACTGCGCGACGGCGGCACGGCGGGCGGGCGGGTGCGCGTTCCCGACATCGTGAAGGCCCGGCTCGCTGCCCGGGCGTGGGCAGGCCTCTCGCCGCTGCGGGAGCGCCGACGGTGACGCCGCAGAAACCGGGCCGGGCGGTGGTGATCGGCGGCGGCATCGGCGGGCTCGCCACCGCCGCCCTCCTCGGCGCCGACGGCTGGTCGGTCTCGCTGTTCGAGGCGCGCGACGAGCTCGGCGGACGCGCGGGCTCCTGGGATCGGGACGGGTTCCGGTTCGACACCGGCCCGAGCTGGTACCTCATGCCCGAGGTCTTCGACCACTTCTTCCGCCTGCTGGGCACGAGCGCGGAGCAGGAGGTCGACCTCGTTCGGCTGGATCCGGCGTACCGGGTGTACTCAGACCCTCGCACCGCCGAGCCACCGCTCGACGTGCGATCCGGGCGCGGTGCGGCCATGGCCCTCTTCGAGGACGTCGAACCTGGGGCGGGGGCGCGCCTGGAGGGATACCTCGACTCGGCCGGCGATGCGTACGACCTGGCGGTGTCGCGCTTCCTCTACGACACGTACGAGTCGACCGCGGGTCTGCGCGACCCCGAGGTGCTGCGCCGGCTTCCGCAACTCGCCCCGCTGCTGACGCGCAGCCTCGCATCTCACGTCGATCGCCGGTTCCGCGACGCTCGGCTGCGACGGATCCTCCAGTACCCCGCCGTCTTCCTCGGAGGCTCGCCCTACCGGGTTCCGAGCCTGTACCACCTCATGAGCCACCTCGACCTCGACGACGGGGTGCTCTACCCGCGGGGCGGATTCGTCGAGGTCGTCCGGGCCGTCACCCGCCTCGCGGAGGCGTCGGGAGCCGTGATCGAGACCGCTGCGCGCGTGGTCTCGATCACGACCGAGAACGCACGCGCCACCGGTGTGGCGCTCGAAGACGGGCGCCGCATCGCCGCCGATCTCGTCGTCTCGGGCGCCGACCTCCACCACACCGAGACCGCCCTCCTCCCCCGTCGCCTGCAGAGTCACCCGGAGCGTCGATGGCACCGCCGCACGCCCAGTCCGGGTGCGCTGCTCGTGCTGCTCGGAGTGCGGGGCCGGCTCCCCCAGCTCGCTCACCACACCCTGCTGTTCGCCGACGACTGGCGCGCGAACTTCCGCGACATCTTCGGCCCTCGCCCGCGCATCCCCGACCCCGCGTCGCTGTACGTGTGCCGGCCCAGTGCCACCGATCCCGGCGTCGCCCCGCCCGGGCACGAGAATCTCTTCGTGCTGGTTCCGATCCCGGCCGATCCGGCACTCGGCCGCGGCGGCGTCGGCGGCGGCGGAGACGAGTCGGTCGAGCGGGCTGCGGACCGCGCGATCTCGCAGATCTCGCAGTGGTGCGGCATCCCGGATCTCGCCGAGCGCGTCGTGGTGCGGCGCACCATCGCCCCCGGCGACTTCGCCGCCGAGTTCGGCGCGTGGCGGGGGAACGCCCTGGGTCTTGCCCATACCCTCGGCCAGAGCGCGCTGTTCCGGCCGCGCAACGCCTCCGCCAAGGTGGCGGGCCTCGCGTACGTCGGCGCATCGACGCTCCCGGGCATCGGGCTGCCGATGTGCTTGATCTCGGCCGAGCTGGTACTCAAGCGCCTCCGCGGCGACCGGTCGCCCGGCCCGCTCCCCGAGCCGGTGCGGACGGCGTGAGATGCCGGGAGCGTACCTCGCCGCCATCCTCGTCTCCGCCGCAGGGATCGCGCTGCTCGACCGGCGATGGCGGCTCGCCTTCTGGAGCGAGCCGCGTGCAGCGGCGGGCGCGGTCGCGATCGGCACGGCGTTCTTCCTGGCATGGGATGCCGTCGGCATCGCCGCAGGCGTGTTCGTCGTCGGCGAGAGCCCGCTGCTCGTGGGCGTCGTGCTCGCCCCGCACCTGCCGATCGAGGAGCCGTTCTTCCTGGCGTTCCTGTGCTACCTCGCGCTGGTCGCGTTCCAGGGGGCGCGCCGGGTGATCGATCGGCGTCGGACGGATGCCGACCCGGCCCCTCGGGAGGAGGACCGATGACCTACCCGCTCATCGTCCTGCCGTTCGCCGTGCTCACGGTGGCCGCGGTGCTGCTGACACGAGCGAAGCCGCGGTTCGGCGCCCGGATGGCCGCGTCAGCCACGGCAGCGGTCGCCCTCGTGGTGCTGACCGCCGTGTTCGACAACGTCATGATCGCGGCCGGCCTGTTCGACTACCCCGCCGATCGCATCTCGGGGCTCAGGATCGGGCTCGCGCCGGTCGAGGACTTCGCGTACGCCGTCTGCGCGGCCTTCTTCGTTCCCGCGGTCTTCACGATGCTGACCGCCCGTGACAAGCGCAGGACGCGGACGTGACGACAGATCCCCCGCTCGGGCTGCGCGTCGTCGCGCGTCAGCTGCTCCTCGCCTCCCGGCCGGTGAGCTGGGTGAACACCGCCTTTCCGTTCGCGGCGGCCTACCTCCTCGCGACGCGCGAAGTCGACACCGCGCTCGTGGTGGGGACGCTGTTCTTCCTGGTCCCGTACAACCTGGCGATGTACGGCATCAACGACGTCTTCGACTACGAGTCCGACATCCGCAATCCGCGGAAGGGCGGCGCTCACGGCGCGGTGCTGGATCCTCGTGTGCACCGGCTCACCCTGTGGGCCGCAGGGCTGGCGTGCGCGCCGTTCATCGTCTTCCTCGTGTCGATCGGTTCACCCGCCTCGTGGGTCGTCCTGGGCGTCAGCCTGCTCGCCGTGGTCTTCTACAGCGCCCCGCCGCTGCGCCTCAAGGAACGGCCGTTCGCTGACTCGGTCACCAGCAGCATCCACTTCTTCTCGCCGGCGGTGTACGGGCTGGTCCTCGCGGGTGCCGTGTGGACGTGGCAGCTGATCGCCGTGATCGGCGCGTTCGCCCTGTGGGGCATCGCGTCGCACGCGTTCGGCGCGGTGCAGGACATCGTGGCCGACCGCGAGGCGGGGATCTCGTCGATCGCGACGGTGCTGGGCGCCCGCAGGACGGTGCTCTTCTCGCTCTGGTGCTACGCGGGAGCCGGCATCACGATGCTGCTCACCGCGTGGCCGGGTCCTCTCGCCGCCGTCGTCGCCGTGGCGTACCTCGCGACGGTGTGGCCGTACCGGGCGCTCCGCGATTCCGAGGCGGCCTCGGCGACCGCGGGCTGGCGCCGCTTCCTCTGGCTGAATCAGCTCTCGGGCTTTCTCGTCACGCTCCTGCTCCTCTGGTACGCGGCCCTCACCTGAGACCGCGCACCCCGCACCGGGAGGAAAGGGCGCACCCTCTCGCCTCGGGCTGGGATCCGAGGCGAGAGGGTGCGGGGTGGGGAGGATCCGTCTCAGAAGGGACGGGTGGGGAGGGGCTTGATGAGCGGGTTCAGCAGCTGAGCCGACTGCTCGACGGTGAGCACTTCCTCGGGCGCGAGGGGGATGATCTGCCGCTTCGACTCGTCGATCTCCCACACGTCCTCGCCGATCAGGCGGCCCTCGTCGTCGTACGGCCAGATCATGTGCTCCACGTTGGCCACCAGGTAGTGGGCGTTCGGATCGACCGGGGCGCCGGCCTCGGCCAGGACGATGCCGGGGGTCTGCTGGTAGATGGTGGCCGTCGAGACGATCATGTTGTCGCCGACGGCGAGCTTCTCGTCGTCGGTGTAGAAGATGCACTGCGCCGAGCGCGACCACTCGCTGTAGACGGACTTGACCGCGTCGGCGCCGTCGAGAACCGTGTTGATGCCGAAGACGTTGAAGTGGTACACCGGGTGCTCCACCGTCATCTCGGGCGCGAAGATCTCCTCCCAGCGACCGGCCATCTCGAGGTTGCGGTGGCGATCGTACGCGTGCAGCAGCCAGCGGTGGCGCGGGTTCTCGGTGGTCTCGATCAGTCGCCGGACGGCGAGGTTGGTGCGGGTGATGTCGAAGCGGCTCATGCCCTGCTCTCTTCTTCGAGGATTCGTGGGGTGCGCGTCTGGTCGAGACGCGGGCCGGATCCACTGTCGCCCACGAGAGGGGGCTCGGTCTTGACTTGATGCGACAAGTTCTTGACCATGGGTGACATGTCCTTGATCCGCGGCACGTCCTTGCTCGGGTTCGCGGAGCTCGTCGAGGAACTCGGCGCGGACGCCGACGAGCTCCTCGCACGCGCCCACCTCACGTGCGGGGCCCTCGGCGACCACGACACGTTCGTCGACTATCGCAGCGTCGTGGCGGTGCTCGAGGCCGCGTCGGTCGCCACGGGCGCGGGCGATTTCGGGCGGCGGCTGGGCGAACGGCAGGGAATCGAGATCCTGGGTCCGCTCGGCGTCGCGGCGCGCACCGCTCCGACGGTGGGCGAAGCGCTCCATGCGATCGAGCACTACATGACCGTCTACAGCCCCGCCCTCGCGGTGCGGGTCGTTCCGGGTGCCGCTGCCACGGTCGCGACGTTCGAGTGGCGGATCCTCGCCGAGCGCCCGCCGTCGCACCGGCAGGCGGCCGAGCTCGCGCTGGGGGTGACCTGTCGCGTCTTCCGTCTGCTCGCGGGGCCCGACTTCCTGCCGTCGACCGTGCTGCTGCGCCACGAGCCCCTCGTCGAGCGATCCGACTACGTGCGCTACTTCGGCTCCCCCGTCGAGTTCTCGGCGCCGGTGTACGGGTTCCGCTTCCCCGCGGCGCTGCTGGGCCGGCCGCTGGGATCCGACAGCGCCGTGCACGCGGTGGTGCAGGACTACTTGAACACGATCGCGGTGCCGACGGCGTCGACGACGACGGACGCGGTCGTCGCGCTGATCCGACGGATGCTGCCGACCGGGGCTCTCGACCTCGACCTGGTCGCCGCGCACCTGGCGCAGCACCGGCGCAGCCTGCAGCGACAGCTCGCCGCGCACGGCACGACGTTCGCGCGGCTCCTCGACGACGTGCGGCGAGACGAGGCGGTGCGCTACCTGCGCGACACCGACATGCCCCTCGGGCAGCTCGCGGGCGTACTGGGCCTCAGTGAGCAGA
The DNA here is from genome assembly GCF_015277855.1 of Microbacterium cremeum. Lineage (NCBI taxonomy): Bacteria > Bacillati > Actinomycetota > Actinomycetes > Micrococcales > Microbacteriaceae > Microbacterium > Microbacterium cremeum. The sequence continues at coordinate 1,510,402 of NZ_CP063812.1, read as the reverse complement.
GCGCGCTGACGCGCGCATGCCGTCGCTGGTTCGGGGCGACCCCGTCGGAGATCCGCAGGCGAGCGGCGACCGCCCCGCGCGCGTGAGGCGCGCGGGGCGGTCCGGGCTCGTCGTGGAACGCTCGCGTTACTGCTGGGCGCCGAGCTCGATGAGCTTCTCGACCGCGGCGGTGAGGCGCTCATCGGCCTCGCCGTACGCGGCCCAGTCGCCGGCCTGCAGCGCCTCCTGGCGCTCCATCATCGCCTCCTGGGCTTCTTCCAGCGCGGCCTGATACTCGTCCGTCGGCACTTCGGGGTCAGGCGTCCCGCCCTCCTCCGGAGGCTCGGTCGGCTCGGGCTGGGGTGTCTCCCCCGGCGTCGGAGTGACCTCGCCGTCTCCGCCCTCGGCTCCCGAGTCGCCGCCGAACAGCACGTCGAGCGCTTCGCTCAGCGTGTCTTCGAACGCGATCTGGTCGCCGAACGCCACGAGCACCTTGCGCAGCTGGGGCAGCTGGGTGCCCTCCGCCGCCTGGACGAAGACCGGCTGCACGTACAGCAGCCCGCCGCCGACCGGGAGCGTCAGCAGGTTGCCGTTGATCACCTCGGACTGGCCGATCGTGAGCACGTTGATCTGCTGTGACACGACCGGATCGGAATCGAACCGGTTCTGCACCTGGCCAGGACCGGGGACGGTCGTCTCGGCATCGATCTCGAGCAGCCGCAGCTTGCCGTAGTCCTCGCCCTTGATGCCGGCCTCGGCGCCCGCGTTCGAGTCGGCCGCGAGGTAGCCCATCAGCACGTTGCGGCTCTCGGCTCCCGTCGACGACGACGGGATGAACGTCGTGAACATCGAGAACGACGGACTCGCCTGACCGGGCATCTGCATCGTCAGGTAGTACGGCGGCTGCAGCGCGTTGGGGTTCTGCGGGTCTTCGGGCGTCGCCCACGCGTTGTCGCGCTCGTAGAACGACTGCGCGTCGTCGACGTGGTACACCTGCAGCATCGCGCGCTGGACCTTGAACAGGTCGGTCGGGTAGCGCACGTGGCTCATCAGGTCGGCCGACATCTCGCTGAACGGCTCGAGCGTCGACGGGTACACGTTCTGCCATGCCTGCAGCAGCGGGTCCTCGGGCTCCCACGCGTACAGCGTGACCGAGCCGTCGTACGCGTCGACGGTCGCCTTCACCGAGTTGCGGATGTAGTTGATGTCATCCAGCGCGAAGCGCGGCTGCGTGTTGGTCGAGTCGGCGATCGCCGCCGACAGCGGCACCGTCTTGGAGTACGGGTAGTTGGCGCTCAGCGTGTACCCGTCGACGACCCACTTGATGCGGCCGTCCACGACCGTCGGGTACGGGTCGCTGTCGAGCTCGAGGTACGGGGCCACCTTCCTCACGCGCGAGAGCGGGTCGCGGTCGTAGAGGATCTGCGAGTCCTCGTTCACGCCGTCGGCGAACAGGATCTGCTCGGACTGGAACTTCAGCGCGTAGATGAGACGGTTGAAGGCGTTGCCGACGGACGGACCGCCGTCGCCCTCGAACGTCGTGCGCGGTCCCGCGCTGCCGTCCGAACCCGACGGGTAGTCGAGCTCGATCGGGGGGGTACCCTCGGGCGCGCCGACGATCGAGTACTCGGGCGACTTCTCGCCGAAGTAGACGCGCGGCTGGAAGTCCGGGTTCTCCGACAGGAACCCGGTCGCGGGGATGCCCCGTTCGAGGAACACCGGGTTGCCGTCGACAGTGCGCTCATTGCCCGCGGCGGCGACCATCCCGTAGCCGTGCGTGTACACGAGCGTCTCGTTGACCCACGACGCACCGGCTCCCAGCTGGTCGACGTTCAGCTCGCGCACCGAGACGATGGTGTCCTGCATCGCACCGTCGATCTCGTAGCGGTCGACGTCGAGCGGATTGCCGAACTGGTAGTACGGGCGGTACTGCTCGAGCTGGCGGATGGTGGGGCCGATCACGGCGGGGTCCATGATGCGGATCTGCGTCGTCGTCGCCGCGTCGCTGCGCAGCTGACCGGCGTCGGCGGTCGTCGTGGCGGTGAACTCGGTCTTCTCGAGACCGTCGATGCCGTAGGCCGCCTTCGTGCCGTCGATGTTGCGCTGGAAGTACTCCCGCTCGTACACGTCCTGGTTGGGCTGCACCTGGAAGGTGTTCACCACCCACGGATAGCCGACGCCGAGCACGATCGCCGAGACGACCAGCAGCGCGGTGGCGATGAGCGGATAGCGCCAGCGGCCGATGACGGCGGTGACGAAGAACAGGATCGCGACGATGACCGCGGCGAACGCGAGGATCGTCTGGCCCTGGATGATGGCGTTCGCCTCGGTGTAGCCGGGGCCGGTGATGCGTCCGCCCGCGCCCGGCTCGACCAGCGTCTTGTAGCGATCGAGCCACAGGCTCACGCCCTGGACGAGCAGGTACAGGCCTGCGATCACGGCGAGCTGGATGCGCGCGGACTTCGAGATGCGCAGCTCGCGCTGACCGATCCGCACCGAGCCGTACAGGTACGAGACCAGCGCCGTCACGAGCAGGCAGACCAGGAGCACCGCCGACACGAAGCCGACCAGGGCGCCCCAGAACGGCATGGCGAAGAGGTAGAAGCCGGTGTCGAGGTGGAACTCGGGGTCGGTCGTGTCGGTGGCGACGCCGTTGAGCCACAGCCACGTGGTCTCCCACTGCGCCGACGCCGCGAACCCGGCGAAGAAGCCGAAGAAGACGGGGATGCCCCACATCGCGAGGCGCCGCAGCGGCTCGACGACCTCCTGATAGCGGTCCAGCTGCGAGCTGAGCCGCGCGTACACGGGACGGAGGCGATAGGCGAGCTGGATCGACAGCCACACCGGGACGGCCATCCCGAGGAAGCCGATCACGAACATCACGACGCGCGCGACCCATTGGGTGAGCAGGACCGACTCGAACCCGAGCTGCTCGTACCAGAGCCAGTCCGCGTACAGGCTGGCGAAGACGAAGAACGCCACCACCAGGGCGGCGATGACCGCGAGGGTGATGGCGATGACGCGTCGGGAGCGGGAGGGTGTGGCCGTATTCGGCGCCGAGGTCGTGGTCACGGTCCCATCCTAGGCGGCGGCTGCTGGGCGACCGCCTAGTCCGCGCTGAGCGAAATCCCCGAGGCCCCGCGCCGGCGGCTCATCCCGCCGCGCACGTGGGCAGCGCGTCGAGGTCGCCGTCCTCGCGGACGGCGTCCAGCACCGCCAGCGCGTCGTCGAGGTCTTCGACGGCGAACACGCGCAGATCGCCGGGAACGTTGCCGACGACCTCGTCGCAGTTCGCCTCGGGCGCGAGGAACCACTCGGCCCCGGCATCCAGCGCTCCCCACATCTTCTGACGGATCCCGCCGATCGGGCCGACGTCGCCGTCTGCGGTGATCGTGCCGGTGCCGGCGACCTGATCGCCGCCGTTGAGGGCCCCCGGCGTGAGGGTGTCGATGATGCCGAGGGCGAACATCATGCCGGCGCTCGGGCCGCCCACGTTGTTGAGCTGGATGGTCACGTCGATCGGGAACTCGTAGTCCGTGATCAGGTTCACCCCGATCAGCCACGTCGACTCGCCGTCGATCGTGGACTCCTTCGGCGTCACCTCGACCGTCAGCTCCTCGCCCGCCCGCTCGATGAGCAGTTCGACGGGTGCGCCGTCGGCCTCGTTGATGATCGCGCGCAGGGATGCGGCATCCGTCGCGGTCTCGCCGTCGGCCTCCAGGATGATGTCGCCCGCCTCGAGCACGCCCTCCGCGGCGGAGCCGTCGAGGAGGGAGTGGACCGACAGCTGCGCCCCGACGTCGTACCCCAGCTCGGTGAGGGCCGCAGCCGTGGCCTCCTGCTGGGAGTCGACCATCATCGCGGCGCTCTCCTCGTTGCGCTCCTCGGTGCTCTGCCCCTCGGGGAAGACCGCGTCGATCGGCAGCACCGCCTTGCTCGGGTCGAACCACGCCGTCGCCAGTTCGAACCACGAGGGGGTCCGCTCGCGGTTGCCCTGCACCTGCACGGTCAGCAGGTCCAGCGCGCCGTCGGTCGGGTAGGTCTCGGCCCCCTCGATCGAGATCAGCGGAACCTCCTCGCCGTCGGCGGACTCGGCACTGCCGAGCGTGTTGTACACCGGACCCGGTCGCTGGATCACGTACGACGTCGGCACGAACGTGATGACGAGCAGCACCACCATCGCCACGACGAGCGCCCACACTCCGGCGGCGGTGCGCCGCGAGATGCGCTGCCGGGGCGCGGGCTCGATCGTGGTGTTCTCGTCGAACAGGGCCACGCGGGACCTCTCTTCCGTGCCTTGTCGTTCGTATGCCTGGTCGTTCGCGACCGGCGTAAGGCGTTCGGGTCCTGGCCGGGGAGTGCGACGGATGCTGCGACTAGCGTAGAGCGCGAGGGTCCCGACCTGCTGAAAGGCGGCTGAAGTGCCAGACGATGCGACCGGTGGCGACGAGTACGGAGACGGGCGCAGCCCCGAGGAGGAGTTCCAGGAGCTGATCCGGCAGCTCTTCGGCGGCGGGACCGGCGGCGATCTGGATGCGGAGCAGCTCTCGCGGCTGTCGGGCATGAACATCGACCCCGCGATGATGCAGGCGGTGATGCGCCAGTTGCAGGGCGCGTTCGCCGGCGGTGACGAAGGCGGCATCTCGTGGGAGATGGCCACGCGCCAGGCGCTGCACATCGCCAACCAGGACGGCCTCGGCGTGACGAGCGGCCAGCGCACCGACCTCGATCAGGCGTTCGCCCTCGCGGCGCTGTGGCTGAGCGAGGCCACCACGATCTCGGAGCTGGCCGCGCCGCCCCAGGTGATCACGCGCGGCACGTGGGTCGAGGCGACCCTGCCGGTGTGGCAGGAGCTCGCCGAGCCCGTCGCCACGAGCATCGCCGATGCCCTGACGTCGGCGCTCAGCGAGCAGGCCCCCGAAGACATGCAGGGGCTCGTGCAGGGCGCCGGGCGCCTCATGCGCACGGTGGGCGGATCGCTGTTCGCGTCGCAGCTGGGCCAGGTCGTCGGCAACCTCTCGAAGGAGGTCATCAGCGGCGGTGATGTCGGCATCCCCCTCATGCCCGACGGGCAGGCGGCGATCCTCCCCCAGAACTTCGCGGACTTCGGCCAGGGACTGGAAGTGCCCGAAGACCAGCTCGCGCTGTACGCCGCGACGCGCGAGCTCGCGCACGCGCGTCTGTTCCGCCACGCCCGCTGGCTGCGTCTGCATGTGATCTCGCAGGTGACCGACTTCGCCCGCGGCGTCCACGTCGACACCGAGGCGCTCGACGACCTCGCGTCGCGCTTCGATCCCTCGCAGCCCGACGAACTGCGGCGCGCGCTCGAGAGCGGCGCGCTGCTGCCCGCCCGCTCCGAGGCGCAGAACGCCGCGCTCTCGCGCCTCGAGCACCTCCTGGCGACGATCGAGGGCTGGGTCGAGATCGTGACCGAGGACGCCACGTCCCGGCTCCCGTCCGCCGTGCGGATCGCCGAGGCGGTCCGTCGCCGCCGCGCCGTGGGCGGCCCGGCTGAGCGCGCGCTGGGGTCGCTCGTGGGCCTCGAGCTGCGGCCGCGCCGCATGCGCGAGGCCGCCGCGATGTGGCGCGCCGTGACGGATGCCGTGGGCCCGGCCGCACGCGACGCGCTGTGGGACTACCCCGACCTCATGCCGTCGGCTTCCGACATCGACGATCCGGCGGCCCTCGTCGCCCGGCTGCAGGCCCGCGCTCGGGGCGAGGAGCCGGTCCGCGACGAGATGGACGATGCGCTCGCCCGGCTGCTGGCCGGCGACGACGTCGGCAACAGCGGGAAGGACGGCACGGAGGACGGCACGGAGGACGGCACGGACGGCAGCGCGCCGGACGATCACCGCCCGGTGTGACGCCGGCTCCTCCCCAGGGGCGCGTGCCCGGCATCCGCACGGCGTGATCTGTGGATAGCGCGACTCCGACGTCGTCGCGGCGGCAGGATCGAGCCATGCTGCGCCTCGATCCCTCCCATCCGCCGGTATGGCGGTCGCCGACCGCGATCCAGTTCGGCGCCGAGCCGGTCGCGATCCTGGACGAGCCGCAGCCGTGGCAGCTGCGCGTCCTGCGCGAGCTGGAGCGCGGCATCCCCGACGGCGCGTTCGTGCCGTTCGCGCAGGCGCTGGGCGCTCCGTCCGCCGAAGACGCCGCACGGCTGCTCGCGCGCCTGCGGCGCGCGCTCGCCGCCGACCGCCCGCAGCGGCGACGGCTGACGGTCCAGGCGGTGCCCGACGTGCCCGACGCCCACGCCAGGTCGATCGCGACGGGACTCGAGGCGGCCGGCTACGACGTGCACACGCGGCATCCGTTCGAACGGCTCGGCACGCTCGATCCCGGATCCGTCGCGCTGGTGCTCGTCGCACACCGGGTGGCGCCGCCGGCCACGGTCGCCTCGCTCATGGCCGAGGACGTCCCGCACGTTCCCGTCGTGCTCACCGGATCCGGAGCCGAGGTCGGCCCTGTCGTCGCTCCGGGCGTGACGGCGTGCCTGTCGTGCGTCGCGGCGCACCGCCGGGACGCCGACCCCGCGTGGCCCGCCGTCGCCGCTCAGCTGATCGGGCGCCCCGTCGACGCCCACGACGCGGTCACGTGGGAGGCCGGGATCGTCGCAGGACGGCTCATCGAGGAGCGCGGGCGGAACCCCTCCCAGCCGAGGAACCGCTCGGTGACCCTGCGCGCCGGCTCGCTGCACCGGAGCGTGCGGGTGCACCGGCCGCACGCAGAGTGCCGCTGCCGATCTCTCGCAGAAAGCGCGACGGCGACCGCTCCCGTCCCCCTCGCGACCACGTCAGCGACAGCGTTCGCCCGGCCCGCGTGATCCCCACGTAGGCGAGCCGGCGCTCCTCGTCGACCTGCTCGAAGGTCGTCGCGTACGAGATCGGCAGGAGGCCCTCGGCCACGCCGACGAGGTGGACGTGCCCCCACTCCAGCCCCTTCGCCGCGTGGAGGGTCGCGAGCGTCACGGTGCGCCGCGCGGGTTCGTCGTGGGTCTTCGCCCGAGCGGCGAGGTCGTCCGTGAAGGCACGGAGGGTCGTGCCCTCCGGCGCCTCCTGAGCCAGGCGCAGCAGCGCCGCACGAGCCTCCCAAGCGTCGCGCAGTGCTCCCCCGGCCTGCGGCGGGTCGTCGGTCAGCCCGAGCGAGCGGAGCACGTCGCGAACGGTGTCGACGAGGCCGCCGTCGATCGGCGCGACCGAGGCACCGCGCAGCGCCATGATCCCCTGGCGCACCTCGGGCAGGTCGAAGAAGCGCTTGCCCCCGAGGACGGTCGCCGCGATCCCCTCGTCGGCGAGAGCCGAGAGCAACTCGGCCGACTGCGCGTGGGATCGGTACAGCACCGCGATCTCGCGCGGGTCGATCCCGTCCGCGATCTGCGCCGAGATGCGCGCGGCCACCGCCCGGGCCTCGGCGCGGTCGTCGTCGAAGGCCGTCACCGTCGGCACGGCCGTCGCCGCGTCGGCGCCGTCGGCGGGAGCGGCGCTGCCGGCGGCGGAGAGGTGCAGCGCGCCCGGCCGGCCCCGCATGAGCTCGTTGGCGACCGCCAGGATCGGGGAGTCCGAACGGTAGTTCGTCTCGAGGCGCACCAGCCGCGCCTCCTCGTACTTCTTGTCGAAATCCAGCAGGAAGCGCGCATCGGCGCCGGCGAAGGAGTAGATCGTCTGACTCGCGTCACCCACCACGCACAGGTCGCGCCGGTCGCCGAGCCACAGTTCGAGCAGGCGGTTCTGCAGAGGCGACACATCCTGGAATTCGTCCACGGTGAAGTGGCGGTACTGCTCCCGCACGGCCTTCGCCACTTGGGGCTCGGCCTCGAGCATGCCGGCGCACGCGAGGAGGACGTCCTCGAAGTCGAGCTGGCGGCGTTCGTCCTTCAGCTTCTCGTACGCGCGCTGCAGCGCCACCACGCGGTCGACGCCGAGGCGTCCGACGCCTCCCGGACGCGCGGCAGCGTACTCGTCGATGCCGAGCATCGAGACCTTGCGCCATTCGATCTGAGACGCGACATCCCGCAGCGTCGCGACATCCGGGCCGAGTCCGATGCCGTCGGCGGCATGCGCCAGCAGACGCACCTTGTTGTCGACGATGCTCGGTGCCGTGTCGCCCGCGAGCGTCGGCCAGAAGAAGTTGAGCTGAGCCAGCGCGGCGGCGTGGAAGGTGCGTGCGGCCACACCCTCGACACCCAGCGCCCGCAGGCGCCCGCGCATCTCGCCCGCCGCCTTGGCGGTGAACGTCACGGCCATGACGCGACCGGGCGAGTACGCACCGGTGTCGACGCCGTGCGCGATGCGATGGGTGATGACGCGGGTCTTGCCGGTGCCGGCACCCGCGAGCACCGCCACGGGGCCGCGCAGCGCGGTCACCGCCTCCAGCTGCCGGTCGTCGAGCCCGGCGAGGGCGTGACCGCTCACGGCTCCTCCGCGTGCCAGTCCGCGATGAGGCGGTGCGCGATCGACGCGCGGCCGGGGAGCACGACATCGCCCTCGCCCGCGAGCGCGCTGCCGATCTCGTCGCGGGTGAACCAGCGCACCTCCGCGATCTCCTCGCCGTCGGCGCGCGCCGCGGCGTCGTCCAGCGACGACGCGAGGAAGCCGAGCATGAGCGACCGCGGGTAGGGCCATGCCTGCGACCCGCGGTAGGTCACGTCGCCCACGGCGATGCCGGACTCCTCCTCGACTTCGCGGCGCACCGAGGCCTCGAGCGACTCGCCCGCCTCGACGAATCCCGCGAAGCACGAGTACCGGTGCGCGCCCCACAGCGCGTTCGACCCGAGCAGCAGCCGGTCGGGGTCGTGCGCGCTCGTGATCGCGACGATGACCGCCGGGTCGGTGCGGGGGAAGTGCTGCCGCGAGCACGATGGGCACACGCGGGACCACCCGGCGTCGGTGATCGCCGTACGCGCCCCGCACGCCGGGCAGAAGGGGGCGTCCAGCAGCCACCGCCCGAGGCTGAGCGCCTCGACGAACGCGCCGGCGTCGAAGTCCGACAGCACGCCGCCGACCTTGCGCAGTCCTGCCCATCCCGCGGGCGCGCCGAACGGCTCCTGCGACCCCGCGGGGAGCACCGCCGCCAGCGCCGCGGCGCCGTCGTCGTCGCGCCCGAGGAACGCCCATTCGGCACCGTCGGGCACATCGGCAGGCGAGACCCACCACAGCTCGGCGGGCGAGGCGAGCGGCGCGGCGTCATCGGCGAGCACGAGCACGCGGCTGGCGGCATCCGCCCGCGCCGCCTCGACGAGACCCGTCGTGCTGCGCTCGGCGGCCGCGCGATCCAGCGCCGCACGCGCGAGCGGAGGGAGACGCGTGCTGTCGGGCGCCGTCATCGAGGATGCTCCGCTTCGTGGATGGGGCCGGGCGTGGCGCGGGGACGGACGAGCACTGCCGACCTACCCTGGGCACATGGCACGCTCACCCCTCACTCTAGCCGCGTCGGTCACGTCGGCTCTCCCGCGGGTCGGGGTCGTCGGAGTCGGTGCGCTCACCGAGGGCTCCACCGGCCGCTACGACGCCGCCGTCGCCGAACTCGACGACGGCCGGCGCGTCGTCGTACGGGTGCCGGCCGACGCCACCGCGGCGCCGGAGCTCGCCGCCGAGGTGCGCGCGCTGCGCGCGCTGACCCCGGGCGTGCGGGGGCTGCTGCCCTTCCGGGCGCCCGAGCTGCTCGGCGAGGCGGGACTCGGCGACTCGCGCGCCGTCGTCGTCGACTTCCTTCCGGGCTACCGGGTCGACGCGGCGCACCTGCCGCCGGGACGGGGGGCTGCGACCTCGCTCGGCACGGCCCTGGCCGCCCTGCACGCGCTCCCCCAGTCGGTCGTACGCGCCGAGGGACTCCCCGCGCGCACGCCGCAGCAGGTGCGCGCCGATGTCGTCCGCCTGATCGATCGGGCGAGCACCACGCGGCGCCTGCCCTCGTCGCTCGAGACGCGGTGGCGTCGCGCTGCCGACGCCGATGAGCTGTGGCGCTTCGAGTCGTCCGTCGTCCTCGGGGGTGCGGGCACCGCGTCGTTCCTCTTCGAGGACATCGAGGGCGTCCCCACGGTCACCGGCCTCCTCGACTGGCACGGGCTCTCGATCGGCGATCCGGCGACCGACCTGCAGTGGCTCGCCTCGGCGCCCGACGCCGCCGACGACGTGTACGCGGCGTACGTGGCCGACAGCGGACGCGCGCCCGACGCCCGCACGCGCGAACGCGCCCGGCTGTACGCCGAGCTCGAGTTCGCGCAGTGGCTGGTGCACGGTCACGACTCCGCGCGCGACGACATCGTCGCCGACGCGGTCGAGTTGCTCGAGTCGCTCGCGGCCGGCGTCGCGGGCGACGAGCTCGTGCCCCACGCCGCCCTCGACGTCGACGACGCGATCGCCCTCCTCGACCGCGTGCCCGGCGCCACGCCGCCGGAGATCGACACCTCGATGCAGACCGACGCGTACGACCCGGCGGAGCTCGCGCAGTGGGTGGCCGACGGGTTCGACGACGAGCCGGAGGCGACGGATGCCGAGACCGGCGCCGCGGAGAGCGACCCGGATGAGGTCGATCCGGCGGCCGGGGCCACCCTCTTCGACGACACGTCGACGGCACCCATCGAGCCCCTCACCGCCCCGGAGCCGCGCAGTCCTGCGGCCCGCGACGGCGCTCGCGCCGCCTTCGGCGCGCACGGCGCGGCCGACACGGATGCCGCCGCCGACGCGGAGCGGGCGTCCGAGGCCGCGCTGCGGCGCTGGCTCGCCGACTGACGTCCTCAGCCGCGCAGGATGACGTTTTCGCCGACGTAGTACAGCGCGACGTCGATCTCGTCGAGCGGGACGCCGTGCTTGGCGTGGTACGCCCGCCGATACAGCTCGAGCTGCAGCATCCGCTCCTGCTCCTCGGCCGGCGTGCGCGGCGCCGCGCCGGTCTTCCAGTCGACGATCTCGATGCGCCCGTCGCGGTCTTCCCGGCGGTAGACCGCGTCGAGCTTGCAGATCACGATGTGGGGCAGACCGTCCGGCCCCACCGTGGTGAAGTCGATCTCGGTCTCGACCTCGATCGGCTGCAGGGACGCCCACTCCGAAGCGAGGAACCGCTCGCGCAGCGCAGCGAGGGCGGCGGCGTCCTCGGTCGACGCCTCCGTGCCGGGCGCGTCGTCGTCGAGCTCCCACAGCGCGTCGTCGAGCGAGCCGCCCAGTCCCGGGCGGCCGGAACGCTGCTCGACCCACGCGTGGAAGAGCGTGCCCAGACGGGTCTGCCGGAACGGGCGCTCCGGGAGCGGCCGCGCGATCCGCGCGAGCGTGCCCTCGAGGTCGGCGACGTACTCCTTGTAGCGCGACGCGGCGATGCGGGTGGGCGCGGTGCGGGCCGGACGCGCGCGGCGGGCATCGCGCTCGGCACAGCAGCGCCGCCTGCCGGTCGAGCTCGGGCCGTGGGGCGGCGAGGGCGCCGTCGACGGTCGCGGCCGCCCGCTCGACCGCTCCCGCCGCGCGCCGAGCGGGTCGATGGGCCACTGCAGCACCCGGCGCTCCCCCTGATACGGGTCGTCGCCCGGCTCGTCGTCGGCGAGCGCGACCCCGAGTGCGTCGGCGATCTCGGCGAAGAAGACGCTGCGCGGGCGCGGCCGCTTGGTGCCCGACCAGTGCGAGCCGGTGAGCAGGAGGTGCTCTCTCGCCCGCGTCACCGCGACGTAGGCGAGCCGTCGATCCTCCTCGAGCTGACGCTGCCGGTTCGCATCGACGAAAGCCTCGATCGCGGCCTTGAGGTCCTGCTGGGTCTCGGCCGAGTGCCACGCCAGCGCAGGAAGCCACGCCGAGTCGCCGCGGAACGCATACGGGAGCACGCCGAACCCGAGCCACGCGCGGGTGTCGCGCGGGGCGCTCGGCAGCTCGTCCTTCACCAGGCGCACCACCGCGACCGCGTCCCACTCGAGGCCCTTCGAGCCGTGGATGGTGAGCAGCTGCACGACGTCGTCTTCCGGAGGCTCGGTGCGCGGCGCGAACTCGTCGAGCTGCTCGGCGTGCTCGAGCCATGCGAGCAGGCTCGACAGGGATCCGGTCTCGTCGGCGGCGAGGAAGGCATGCACCTCGTCGACGAACGCGCGCAGCTGGGCCGAAGCGACGCGCGCCGGCCCGCGGGCCTCGTTGGCCGCCAGCTCGACGTCGAGCCGCAGCTCGAGCTCGACCAGGCGCACGAGATCGGGGATCGGCATCCCGCTCGCCTGACGAAGACCGGCGAACACGGCGGCCGCGTCGCGCAGCCGCTCCCGCGCATCGGGAGTGAAGGCGGCGAGCCAGCCGTGGTCGGGGCTGTGCCGCAGCACGAAATCGAGCGCGTCGACGAGCGACCCGTCGTCGTCGCCCGCGCTGCCGCGGATGCGCTCGACCACCTCGGGCGCGAGCGGCTGCAGCGACGAGTCGTGCCGCGCGATCCGGCGCGCCAGGGCCGCGAGCTCGCGCAGGTCCGGCAGCCCGATGCTCCATCGAGGCCCCGCCAGCAGCCGGATGAGCGACGATCCGGCGGACGGGTCGCTGATCACCCGCAGCGCGCACACCACGTCGACGACCTCCGGCGTCGACAGCAGCCCGCCGAGCCCGAGGATGCGGTGAGGGATGCCGCGACGGCCCAGCGCATCGCCGAAGCGCACCATGTGCTTCTTGCTGCGGAACAGGATCGCGCCGGTCGTCGCGAGGCCCTGCCGCGCTCGTTCGGAGCGGACGCGGGCGAACCACGAGGCGACGCGATCGGCTTCGGTGTCGAGGTCTGCGTCGAACCCCAGCTCGACGACTCCCGCCGGCGCGCCGGGGCGCGGGCGCAGCTCCTGCACCGGCACGGCGGCCGACGCCGCGAGCGGGGCGAGCACCGCGTTGGCGGCGGTGAGCACGGACTCGCTGTTGCGCCAGCTCGTCAGGAGCGAGTACTGCGCGCACGCGCCACCGGGCGCGAAGGCGGCCGCGAACCCGCCGAGGTTGCCGGCGCTCGCGCCGCGCCAGCCGTAGATCGCCTGATGAGGGTCGCCGACGGCCATCACCCCGGTGCCGGCGAAGAGCGCCGCCAGCAGGTCGGTCTGGACGACGGAGGTGTCCTGGTACTCGTCGAGAAGCACGACGCGGTACCGGTCGCGCAGCTCCTCGGCGACGGAGCGGTGGCTCGCGACCACCTCGAGGGCCCCGGCGACCTGGTCCGAGAAGTCGATGACGCCGAGCCGGCGCTTCTCGGCGTCGTACTCGCGAGCGAGGTCGGACAGCAGTGCGAGCGCCGCGACCTTGTCGACCGCGTCGGTCACCTCGGCGTAGACGACCGTGCCCTTCCGAGTCGAGGGCAGCTCGAGCACGGAGCGGAAGCGATCCGGGAACGCCGCGAGCACATCGAAGTCCACGAGGTTGTCGACGCCGTCGCGTGCGATCCGCAGCGCCGCGTCGATGATCGAGCGCACCGCCTCGCCGCGCGTCTCCAGCCGCGGATCGTCGGACGCGAAGACGACCCTCCTCATGAGCAGCCACGCCGCGGACTCCGAGAGCACTGCGGCCTCGGCATCCCGCCCGATGCGCACGGCGTGCTCGCGGACGATCTGGTCGGCGAAGCTGTTGTACGTCGCGACCGCCGGACGATGCAGCAGCGCGTCGTCGTCCGACGGCTGCGGCACGGCGCCGACGGCGCGGGCGAGCGCGTCCATCGCTTCGTGCCGCGCCGCGCCCCCGCGGTCGGCTTCGGCGCCTGCCCGCTCCAGCTCACCGAAGACCTCGAGGCGTCCCTGCTCGGCCAGCGACGTCAGCCAGGGCAGCAGGCCGCGCTTCTCGAACTCGGCGAGCCGCGCCAGACGCCGCTGGATGCGCTCGGCCAGCTCTCCGGCCGCCTTGCGCGTGAAAGTGAGGCCCAGCACCTCGTCGCGGCGGACGAGGCCGTTCGCGACGAGCCACACCACCCGTGACGCCATCGTCTCGGTCTTTCCGCTGCCGGCCCCGGCGACGACGAGCGCCGGCTCCAGCGGCGCCTCGATGACGGCGGTCTGCTCTTCGGTCGGCGGGAACTGGCCGAGCGCCGCGGCGATCACCCGCGCCGGCAGCGCGGGCAGAGGCACGGCGGTCATGAGGCGCTCACCGCGCCGATCGTGTGGATGCGGCAGAGCCCGTACGAGTGGTCGTCGCGGCAGTGCTCCTCGTACGGTGCGGTGAAGCGCGTTCCGCGCATGACCGCCACAGCGGCACGGATACGCGAGAGGAACGCCTCGCGACGCTCGTCGTCGAACGGCGGCTGCCACGGCGTCGCGTAATCGGACTTGGTCGCGGTCGGCCGCAGGACGAGCAGCTTGGCGCCACCGGGAGCATGGCCGACCGCCTCGGGGATCGCACCGGCCTCGAACGCCAGCTGATACGCGGCGAGCTGCGGATTGTCGAGCACCTTGGGGTCGGTCTGCGGCTCGCGCTTGCCCGTCTTCAGATCCATGATCACGACCGTGCCCTCGGGGGTGAGCTCGACCCGATCGATGTAGCCCGACAGCAGCACGCGGTGCGGCGGGCCTTCGTCGGCGGAATCGTCGAGCGCTTCCGTCGCTCCCACCGCCGCTGCCACCACGGCGCCCTCCAGCGGGATCGCGACCTCGAAGTGCGGCTCGGCCCCGATCAGCCGCCCGCCGGCCTGCTCGAAGCGGTGCAGGTACAGGTGCAGGCGCCGCACCAGGTCGCGCGCGCGCGTCTGCTCGGCACGATCGCGCCAGGCGGCCTCGAACACGAGCTCGCCCCAGCGCGCCTCCACCTCCGCCCACAGCGAGGCCTCGTCCGAGTCCCGGGCGTGCTCCAGCGCGGCGTGGATGATCGTGCCCAGCCCCGCGGTCGTGCTGCCGGGATCGCCGCCCAGGTCGCCGATCACCCAGTTGAGCTCGCATTCCTCGAGCGCATGCAGACGTGAGGGCGAGACCCGCACGTCCTCGCGCGACAGGTCGCGCAGCGGGCCTGCCGACGTCGGCGGCAGCACGCCGTACCAGTCCCGCGGCGCCGCACCCGCGACACCGGCATCCGCCAGCAGCGCCAGCTGGCCGGCGGCCCGATCGACCGCGGGACGCGGCGCGGCAGGCTCGGTGAGCGTCCGGCGGTGGCGGGCGACCAGCCCGCGAAGCGACAGCGGGTGGTCCAGCGGGAAGGGCTCGGGGTCGGGCAGCAGCTCGAAGAACACGCTCGGACCGGTGTCGTCGTCGTTGACCGCGGTCACCACGACCTGGTCGGTCGCGCGGGAGAGCGCACGGGCCAGGAGCCTGAGCTCGTCGTGCATCGCCGCCCGCCGCCGGTCGAACGCGGCCGCGGTCTCGCCGCCGGCCCGGCTCGCGGCATCCGGCAGCCGCCACGTGTCGAGCAGGCTCCCTCGCAGCCGGGTGTTGGGCCACACCCCCTCCTGCACCCCGGCGACGATCACGGTGTCGAACTCGAGCCCCAGCGCGCCGGCCGGCGTGAGGATGCGGACGCTGTCGTCGCGCGTCGGCGCATCGAGGCGGTCCTCGGCGACACCGGTGTCGAGGATCGACCGCACGAAGACCCGCGGGTCGGCGTCGAGCGAGCGCTCGACGAACCGCTTGGCCGCCTGGAACAGCGCCACGAGGGCGTCGAGATCGCGATTCGCCTGGTCGGCGAGCGGTCCGGTGCCGTGGGCGAGCTCGGTCCATGTGCGCTGCAGTCCGCTGCGATCCCAGGCCGTCCACAGCAACTCATGGACGGTCGCGCCGCGGTCGAGCCCCTCGCGCAACGCCGCCACGGTGTGGGCGAGGCTCGCCGCGCGGCGAGCCTCGCGGGTGTCGACGAGGTCGAACTCGAGCGGCTCGCGCATGGCCGACACGATGAGCTCGCGGCCCGAGCGCTCGTGGTCCGCCCTGCTCTCGTTCGTCGCGCGCAGCTCGGCGTGACGGAGGGCGGAGCGCAGCCGCCGGAGCTCGATCGCATCGAGGCGGCCGAACGTCCCGACCAGCGCGGCCGACACCTCCTCGAACGTCCACTCGTCGCGCGCGGCGAGGTCGATGAGGCGCAGGATGTCGGCGACCGGCCGCAGCGTTCCCAGCGCGCGCCCGGGCCCGCTCGATCGCGCCGGCACCTCCCGCGCCGACAGCTCGGCCTCCAGCGCCGCGACCTGGCGCGTATCGTGCGCGATCACCGCGCAGCCCGACCACGGCACCCCGCCGTGCACGTGCCGCTCACGCAGCAGGCGGGCGATCGCGTCGTACTCCTCGGCGGCGGAACGCAGCGTGAGCGCGCGCACCGAGGCGTCCGGCTCGACCTCGGCCGGCGGCATCCGGTGCGCGACGACGCCCACCGCGCCGATGCGCTGCGTGATCCCCCGCACGAGCTCGCGCTGCCACGGCGTCCCGCGGTGCACGCCGGGCAGGACGTGCACGGCACCGAGCGTCGCGGCCAGGCGCGCGAAGTTCTCGGGGGTCGCACCGCGGAAGGCGCCCGAGCCGACGTCGGGGTCGCCGAACGCGAGCACCGCCGCGCCGCGCGCATGCGCGGCCTCGAGCAGCTCGACGCCGCCCAGCGTCAGTTCCTGCGCGTCGTCGACCACGACGACGCGCACGCGATCGAGCGCGGGGATGCCGGCCGGAGCGTTGCGCACCAGACCGACCGCCTCGCGCACCAGACCCGCGGCATCCCGGTGGGCGCCGCGCATTCCCGCACGCACCTGGAGGTACTCCGCGAAGAAGGACGCCAGCGCGGTCCACACCGGGATGTCGTCACGCTCCCCCAGCTCGCGCAGCCGGGCCGGCTCGATGCCGAGCGTGGTGCACTCGGCCAGGAACGTGCGCACCTCGGTGCGGAAGCCCGTCGTGGCGCGGATGCCGGGGCCGAGCCAGTCCGGCCATCGCCCGGCACCGGCCGCCTCGTCTTCGGCATCGCCCCCGAGGAGGTCGCGGATGATCTGATCCTCGTCGCCGCCGGTGAGCAGCTGCGGCGGGTCGGCATCGGCTGCCACGGCGTGCGCACGGACCAGCTGGAACGCGAACGACGCGACCGAACGGGCGAGCGGTCCGGCCGTCGCGCGGTCGATCGCCAGTCCGAGCCGGTCGCGCAGCGCCGTCGCCGTCTGCCGCGACGGCGTCAGCACCAGGATCGCGTCGGCATCGACGCCCGCCTCGACCAGCGCGGCCACGCGGGAGACGAGCGTCGCGGTCTTCCCCGAACCGGGCGAGCCGACGACGACCCCGGATGCCTCGGCGCCGAGCCCGATGACGGCCCGCTGCGCCGCATCCGGCGCGTACGTCGAGGCTCGCTCCGGAGCAAGTCCCGCGTCAGCCAGCATGCATTCGACGGTAGCGCGCGGCGGCGACATCGGCGTCCGCGGGCCGCCGTCGCGCGTTCGCCCAGAGCGTTCCGGGCGGTGCCGCCGGACGGGCGGTGCGCCCGGTGGCGTGTCGTAGAGTTGCCATGCGCCCGGGGAGCCCTCAGCCTTTCGGCACACACACCGTCGCCCCGCGCAGGAGGTCAGTCACGTGGAGATCCGCATCGGCATCGCGAACACCGGCCGCGAGCTCAACTTCGAGACGAACGAGCCGGCAGCCGACGTCAAGAAGTCCATCGCCGCCGCACTCGACGCGGGCGCCACGCACGTGACCTTCGCAGACGCGAAGGGCAACTCCTACATCGTCCCCACCGCGGGCCTGGCCTACATCGAGCTGGGCACCGAGGAGTCCCGCCGCGTGGGCTTCGTGGCCTGAGCCGAAGATGCAGATCCTGCTCGCGTTCATCATCGGCGCCGTCATCGGCGTCGGCATCCACTTCCAGCTGCACCAGCGCCTCACGCGCGGCGTGGTCCTCGCGCCGATGATCGGCGCCGCGTCGGCCGGGCTCGCGTGGACGATCCTCACGTGGCTGGGCATCGGCGTCGACACGCCGTGGCCGTGGCTGGCGGCGCTCGTGGTCCCGATCGTCGTCACGTACCCCGCGATCCTCCTCACCTCGCGCGTGCGCGTGGCGCACGACGCCCGCGAGCGCGAGCGGCTCGGAATCGGCTGACGCCTGCGGCACGGCTGCCGCGGTCTCAGGCGGCGAGGCCCATCGCGTCCATGCGGCGCGAGTGCGCGGCCATCAGCTCGGTGAACACCGGCTCGACCTTCTCGCGCGCCGTGCCCCGCGTCGCCGGACGCAGCGCCGCGCGCGCGATGAGCAGCGTGTCGCCCACGAGCCGGCGCCCCCACAGGGCGAGGAGCGACTTGAGTTCGGGATCGCCCGAGATCGCGTGGGCGACGAGGTCGACGATGGCCTGGCGGTCGTCGTCGGCCTGGAGGATCTGCGCGACCCGGTCCCCCGTCTCGGCGTAGCTGGCCGACAGCGCGAGGTAGAAGTCGTCGAGCATGCCGGCCGTGATGTGCACCGACAGCATCGTCTCCTGCGAGCGGACGCCGTGCGTCGCGGTGCGGAACGCGTCGAGGGGCTCGCGGAACGGCGCCATCACCGCGGTGGGGTCTTCGCCCCGCTCGCGGATGAGCGCGACGAGGGCCTCGTGCTTGGTGAGCGCCGCGCCTGCCGCACGGGAGACCGCCTCCTTCTCGGCGAGCTCGGGGGTGGTCTGGATGAGCTCGCTCAGCGTCTCGAAGAACCCGAGCTGGAGGTAGGCGGCCTGGCCGAGGAACGTGCCGATGTCGGGCGCGAGCTCTTCGAAGTCGACGCGGTTCGCGCCGTTCAGCTCGTCGCGTGACCGGAGCTGGAGCTTGCGCCCCCGCTCACGCCGCTGCCAGAACCACTTCACCACGCATGACAGCCTAGGGCGTCCGGTATCGTGGAACCCGGCCCCGGCGTCGGATCGGGGCGCCCGCGCCTGTGGCTGAGAGAAGGGCGTGGATCGCACTTCCGCCCGCGCAGGGGCATTCGTCACCGCGCCAGGGCACGGACCAGGCAGCATCTCACTGCCGGACAGGCTTATATCGTGACGACCTTCGCCGATCTCGGCGTCGATCAGGACATCATCGATGCGCTCTCCGCCAAGGGCATCATCGACGCGTTCCCCATCCAGGAGCAGACCATCCCCCTCGGCCTTCCCGGCCAGGACATCATCGGGCAGGCCAAGACCGGAACCGGCAAGACGTTCGGCTTCGGCATCCCCGTCGTGCAGCGCCTGGGCGTGGCGCCGGCGCACGGCGTGAAGGCGCTCATCGTGGTGCCGACCCGCGAGCTCGCCGTGCAGGTGTACGAAGACATGGACATGCTGACCTCGAACCGCTCGACGAGCGTCGTGGCCATCTACGGCGGCAAGGCGTACGAAGGCCAGATCGATCAGCTGAAGGCCGGCGCGCAGATCGTCGTGGGGACCCCCGGCCGCCTCATCGACCTCAACAACCAGCGCCTGCTGGACCTGTCGAATGCGACCGAGGTGGTGCTCGACGAGGCCGACAAGATGCTCGACCTCGGGTTCCTGCCCGACATCGAGAAGATCTTCTCGAAGCTGCCGACGGCACGTCACACGCAGCTCTTCTCGGCCACCATGCCGGGGCCGATCGTCGCCCTCGCGCGCCGGTTCATGTCGAACCCGATCCACATCCGCGCCAACGACCCCGACGAGGGCCTCACGCAGGCGAACATCCGTCACCTCGTGTACCGCGCGCACTCGCTCGACAAGGACGAGGTCATCGCGCGCATCCTGCAGGCCGACGGCCGCGGCAAGACCGTGATCTTCACGCGCACCAAGCGCGCCGCGCAGAAGCTCGTCGACGAGCTCAACGACCGCGGATTCAACGCGGGCGCCGTCCACGGCGACATGAGCCAGGAGGCGCGCGAGCGCTCGATGGCCGGGTTCAAGGCGGGCAAGAAGGACGTCCTGATCGCCACCGACGTCGCCGCCCGCGGCATCGACGTCGACGACGTCACCCACGTGATCAACCACACCATCCCCGACGACGAGAAGGCGTATCTGCACCGAGCGGGCCGCACCGGCCGCGCCGGCAAGACCGGCATCGCGGTGACGTTCGTCGACTGGGACGACCTGCACAAGTGGGCGCTCATCAACCGCGCGCTCGAGTTCGGCCAGCCGGAGCCGGTCGAGACGTACTCGTCGAGCCCGCACCTGTTCACCGACCTCGACATCCCCGCGGGGACCAAGGGCCGCATCGCGACGGCACCCAAGACGCAGGCGGTGCGCGTCCAGCCCGAGAAGGCGTCGGATGCCGCGGCCGAGGCGGCTGCGGCCGCTCCGGGTCGCAGCCGCCGGCGCCGCCGCGGCTCCGGGGGCTCGGGCGACCGCGTCGGCTCGACGTTCGCCGAGGGCGCCCCGGCGACGGTCTCTCCCGACGGCTCGCACCCGGCTGCCGACAGCGCGGCGCGCCCGGCCGACGGACGCGGGACCCACGACGGCGGAGGCAAGGAGCACCACGACGGCAAGCCCGCGCCCCGTCGGCGCCGTCGCCGTCGCGGCGGTGCGGCTCCCGCCGGGGGCGCCGCGGTCGGCGCCTGAGCGGCGGATTTCACGCGATCTGCGCCCCACGGGCGCGCAGGACGGCGCTATCGTGAGCGCAAGCGGTGCGGATCCGCGCCGTCACCTCGCATCAAGAAAGGCCGATCGTGCAGTTCATCGAAGTCATGAACACCGGGTATCAGTACCAGGGCTTCTGGGGCTCGTTCTGGGACATCATCTGGTGGTTCCTGTGGGCGTTCTTCTTCGTCGCCTACCTGTTCGCGCTCTTCGCCGTCATCGGCGACCTGTTCCGCGACCACAAGCTGAACGGCTGGCTCAAGGCGGTCTGGATCATCTTCTTGATCTTCGTGCCGTTCCTGACGCTGCTGGTCTACCTCATCTCCCGGGGCAGGGGGATGGCCGAGCGCAGCGCCAAGGAGGCGCAGCAGATCCAGCAGGCGCAGGACGCCTACATCAAGTCGGTCGCCGGCGGCGCCTCGGGCGCGAGCCCGGCCGACGAGATCGCCAAGGCGAAGTCGCTCCTCGACGCGGGCACCATCTCGCAGGCCGAGTACGACGCTCTCAAGGCGAAGGCCCTCGGCTGACGCCGGAGTGACCTGCAGCGCCCTCGTCTCCCTCACGGGTAGACGGGGGCGTTGCCGCTCGCGCGCTCGATGATGCGGGCGACCATGACGTCGTCCGTCGTGTTCTCGCCCGGCTGGTTGGGCTTGCCGAGTCCGTGGTAGTCGCTCGACCCCGTCACGATGAGATCCCGCGTCCGGGCCATCTCGCGGAGCGTGCGCAGTCCCGGTTCGCGGTTCTCGCGGTGACCGAGCTCGAACCCGGCGAGGCCGGCATCCAGCATCCGCTCCAGCAGCTTCGCGGGCAGCAGGCCCGCACGGCCGGCGGGATGCGCGATCACCGGCACTCCCCCGGCGCCGACCACGAGCTCCACGGCCGTGACGGGGTCCGGCGCGTAGAGCGCGACGTAGTAGTCGCCGGCGGGACTGAGGATGCCCGCAAACGCCTCGGCGCGGTCGCGCACGAGGCCCCGCGCGACGAGCGCGTCGGCGATGTGGGGGCGGCCGACCGTCGCGTCGTCCCCGGTCTGCGCGAGGATGTCGTCCCACACCAGGTCGTAGTCGCGCGCGATGCGATCGGCCATGAGTCGCGCGCGATCGAGCCTCGACGAGCGGATGCGGGCGGTCTCGGCGCGCAGCGCCGGCTCATCGGGGTCCGGCAGGTACGCCAGCACGTGGACGCTGCGCCATTCGTGCCGCGCCGACAGCTCCATCCCCGGCAGGAAGGTCATGCCGAGGGATGCCGACGCCTCGGCCGCCTCCGCCCAGCCCGAGGTCGTGTCGTGGTCGGTGAGCGCCACCGTGCGCAGCCCGTGCGCGTGCGCGGAGGCCATCACCTCGGCGGGAGGCTGCGTGCCGTCGGAGTAGGCCGAATGCAGGTGCAGGTCGCTCGGCCCTTCGAAGCGATGCGTGCCCGGCATCCTCCGAGCGTATCGCTGCGACGCGCGTGGTCGTGCTGACCGATCTCCCAGCCTGCTCGCATAGGCTCGCCGACGTGCTTCGCCTGCTCGGGATCCTCGTGACCGTGCTCTGCGCGATCGCGGCGGCGGTCGTCACGTGGCCCGGGTTCTTCCGCGTGGAGCGCCTCTTCCCGATCGCGCAGATCGTCTCGTTCCGCGGGGTCGTGGTCCTCTTCTTCGCCGCCGCCCTCGTGCTGGCGCTGCTGCTGGCCCTGGCGCGGCCCGTGCGCGGCTTCGCCCTCGCGCTCGCCCTCGTGGCCGGGCTCGCGGCGGTCGCGAACGGCGGCATCATCGTGCTGCGGGGCAGCACCGGCACCGAACCGCTCCCCGTCAAGACCGAGACGAGCGTGCGGGTGATGACGTGGAACACCGCCGGCCCGGCCACCTCTCCCGACACGATCGCCAAGATCGCGGTGGCGATGGATGCCGACATCGTGGCGCTCCCCGAGACCACCATCGAGACGGGGGAACGGGTCGCCGTCGCGATGCGCGATCTCGGGCACCGGATGTGGGCGCATCACGCCGAAGACCCCTCCACCGAGTGGGATGCGGGCTCCACGACGCTGCTGATCTCGCCGGAGCTCGGCGACTACGCCGTCATCGAGTCCTCCCTCGACGGCAGCAGCAACACCTCCACCGTCCCCAGCGCGGTGGCGATGCCCACCACCGGCGACGGGCCGATCGTCGTCGCCGTCCATGCGGTCGCTCCCCGGCCGAGCTACATGGAGAGCTGGCGCGACGACCTGCGCTGGCTCGCCGACCAGTGCGGCGACGCGAACGTCATCATGGCCGGCGACTTCAACGCGACGGTCGACCACATGTCGGGCCTCGGCATCGGCGACGCCACGCTCGGGCACTGCACCGACGGGGCGCTGGCCACCGGCAACGGAGCGCTCGGGACCTGGTCGGTCGACCTTCCCCCGCTCCTCGGCGCCCCGATCGACCACGTGATGGCGTCGCGGCACTGGCGCCCGTCCGGCTCGGTCGTGCTGCGCTCGCTCGACGAATCGGGGTCGGACCATCGGCCCCTCATCGTGCAGTACGAGCCGGCCGGCTGACGCCTGCCCGCCGGTTCCGCGGCGTGCCAGACTTGTCGTATGAGCAGCGCAGCCGACCGGACCACGGGCACCGCGGGCGACACGATCGCCGCACCCGAAGCCGGCTCCTCCACGACCGAGCCCACGACCACCACCAACCGGCGTCAGCCCTACGGGCAGGGATTCCTCGACACCATCTCGACCGGCTGGGCGGAACGCCCCGACTCCACGCCGCCCGCACGCGCCCAGGCGGCCTTCGCGGCGGCACGCCGCGACGCGGTCTCGGCGGCGTTCCCCGGCCGACGGCTCGTCATCCCCGCCGGTGAGCTCAAGCAGCGCAGCAACGACACCGACTACCCGTTCCGGGCGCACTCCGCGTTCTCTCACCTCACCGGGTGGGCCTCCGACTCCGAGCCCGGCGCGGTGCTGGTGTTCGAACCGAGCACCGAGGGCGGCCACGACGTCACGCTCTACTTCCGTGAGCGTGCCGACCGCACGACGAGCGAGTTCTACTCGGATGCCTCGATCGGCGAGTTCTGGATCGGCCCGCGGCCGGCGCTGGCCGGCGTCGCCGCCGACCTGGGGCTCGCCACCGCGCACGTGGACGACTTCGAGTCGCGTGACGGCGATGTCGTCCTCGACGAGGACGACGAGCTCACGCGTTTCGTGTCGGAGCTGCGCCTGGTCAAGGACGCGTACGAGATCGAGCAGATGAGGCTCGCGGTCGAGGTGACGGCGAACGGCTTCGACGACATCGTCGCCAACCTGGCGGGCATCGCCGCGCATCCTCGCGGCGAGCGCGTCGTCGAGGGCGTGTTCCACCAGCGGGCACGCAGCGACGGCAACGCCGTCGGCTACGACACGATCGCCGCATCCGGGCCGCACGCCTGCTACCTGCACTGGACGCGCAACGACGGTGCGGTGATGCCGGGCGACCTCATCCTCATCGACGCAGGCGCCGAGGTCGACAGCCTCTACACCGCCGACATCACGCGGACGCTTCCCGTCAGCGGGCGCTTCACCGATATCCAGCGCAAGATCTACGAGACGGTGCGCGAGGCCGCCGACGCGGCGTTCGCCGCGGCGAAGCCCGGCGTTCGGTTCCGGTCGGTGCACGAGGCGGCGATGCGCGTCATCGCGACCCGGGTCGCCGAGTGGGGGCTCCTGCCCGTCACCGCCGACGAGGCGCTCGACGCGGACCGCGGCGGCCATCACCGCCGGTACATGGTGCACGGCACGAGCCACCACCTCGGCATCGACGTGCACGACTGCGCGCAGGCGCGCCGGGACATGTACTACGACGGCCTCCTCGAGCCCGGCATGGTCTTCACGATCGAGCCGGGGCTGTACTTCCAGATCGACGACCTCACCGTGCCCGAGGAGTACCGCGGCATCGGCGTGCGCATCGAGGACGACATCCTCATGACGGAGGAGGGCGCGGTGAACCTGTCGGCCGGCATTCCGCGCACCGCCGACGAGGTGGAGGCCTGGATCGCCCGCGGCGGTCGTTGAGCGAGCGGACCGGGACCAGACGCGTGCCCTACACGTCGCCCTCCGCGTTCACCACGCGCCCCACGCTCTCGGGCACGTTCGGCATGTCGGCGTCGACGCACTGGCTGGCGACCGGAACGGCGCAGTCCGTGCTCGAGCGCGGCGGCAACGCGTTCGATGCCGCCGTGGCGGCCGCGTTCGTGCTGCACGTGGCGGAGCCGCACCTGAACGGGCCGGGCGGCGACCTGGTGGCGATCTTCCAGGAACGGGATGCCGCGGCCCCGACCGTGCTGATGGGTCAGGGGCCGGCGCCGGCCGGCGCCACGATCGAGCACTACCGCAGCGAGGGCCTGGATCTCGTCCCGGGCGCGGGAGCCCTCGCGGCGGCCGTCCCGGGCGCGGTCGACGCGTGGCTGCTGCTGCTGCGCGACAAGGGCACGTGGGAGCTCGCCGACGTCCTGGATTACGCGATCGGCTACGCCCGCGACGGGCACCCGCTCGTCGCGGGCGCCGCGGCGACGATCGCGCGCGTCGCCGACCTGTTCCGCGACCATTGGCCGACCTCCGCCGCACTGTGGATGCCCGATGGCGAGCCGCCCGCAACGGGGACCGTCGTGCGCAACCCGGCGTACGCCGCCGTGCTCGACGGGCTCGTCCACGCGTCGTGCGCGGTGCGCGACGACGGCCCGGTGGGGCGTGCGGCCCGTATCGAGGCGGCGCGCCGGGAGTGGCGCACCGGCATCGTTGCCCACGAGGCCACCGCGTTCGGAGCGACCCCCCACCGCCACTCCGACGGCGCGGTCCACGGCGGTGTCATGGACCTCGAGGACTTCGCGGCGTTCGAGGCCGGATACGAGCCGGCGGTGACGCGCGACTTCCGCGGCCGCACCATCGCCAAGGCGGGCGCGTGGACGCAGGGACCCGCGCTGCTGCAGACACTCGCCCTCCTCGAGCCGCTCGCCGACGACCTGCTCGATCCCTCCCACGAGGCCGGTGCCCACACGATCCTCGAGGCGCAGAAGCTCGCGCTCGCCGATCGCGACGCGTGGTTCGGCGACGCGGAGGTCGACCTCGAGGCGCTCCTCGCCGACGACTACCTCGCGGCGCGGCGCGACCTCATCGGCGAACGCGCGTCCGCGCAGTTCCGCCCCGGCACGGTCGACGGCCGCCGCGGCTTCCAGCCGCCGCTGCGCACGACGTACGGCCCGGGCGTCGCAGGTACGGGCGAGCCCACGGTCGCGCGCGGCGAAGCCCGCATCGGGCGCAACGGCGAGACGCGCGGCGACACGTGCCACCTGGACGTGATCGATCGCTGGGGCAACATCGTGTCGGCGACGCCGTCGGGCGGCTGGCTGCAGTCGTCCCCCGCGATCCCCGCCCTGGGCTTCTGCCTCGGCACCCGGCTGCAGATGACGTGGCTCGAACCGGGGCATCCGTCATCCCTCGTCCCGGGCCGCCGTCCGCGCACGACGCTCACCCCGACGCTCGTGCTGCGAGACGGCGCACCCGAGTTCGCCATCGGGTCGCCCGGAGGAGACCAGCAGGATCAGTGGCAGCTTCTCGCGCTGCTGCGGATCATCGTGGGCGGCTACGCGCCGCAGCAGGCGATCGACGCCCCCGCCCTGCACACCACGGCGATGCCCGAGTCGTTCTGGCCGCGCACCTGGACACCGGCCGGCGCCGTCGTCGAGGACCGCCTCGGCGACGACGTCATCGAGGGCCTCGAGCGCCGGGGCCATGTCGTGACGCGCGCCGGCGACTGGTCGCTCGGTCGCGTGTCGGCGGTCGGCCGCGACGCCGCGTCGGGCGTGTTGTGGGCGGCGGCGAACCCGCGCGGCATGCAGGGCTACGCGGCAGGCCGCTGACGCGATGGCCCGCGGCCGACGCGCCTAGACGAGTCCGCGCATCCATGCCGCGACGAGGGGGGCGAGCTCCGCCCCGACCTCGTCCGCGGGGCGCTTGCGCCCCTTGATCTCGAAGGAGTGCCCGCCGCCTTCGACCCACGCGATCTGCGCCCGCCGGCACGATGCCACGGCCCGCTCCAGCTGCTCGTGCGGATCAATGAACGGATCCGTCGTGCCCTCGACGAACAGCTGCGGCTGCGGCACGTCGGGCAGGTGCGCGGTGCGCGCCTTCTCGGGGTTTCCGGGCGGATGCAGCGGGTACCCGAGGTACACGAGCCCCGCGGGTGCGATGACCCCCTCCGCGGCGGCCATGGACGCCATGCGCCCTCCGTACGACTTCCCCGCGGCGAACACCGGGACTCCGCCGGCCCGCTCGCCCGCCGCGGCATGGACCGCCGCCCACGTGGCGACCGCGTGAGCCGCGGGTCCCGGCATCCGTCGCCCCGCCTCGACGTAGGGGAAGTTGAACCGCAGCGTCGCGACTCCCTCGCCGGCCAGCCCCCGGGCGAATCCCACGAGGAACGGATGCCGGTACCCGGCCCCCGCGCCGTGTGCGAGTGCGACGCACGCCCACGAGTCCCCGGGCTGCGTGACGTCGGCCGAGACCTCGACCTGGGCGCTGGGCAGCGCCACGGGAATGCGCAGCTCGCGGACCGCGCCGGTCATGACACGGGGCCGCCGGACGCGCGGGAACCGCCGTCGTCGTCCTGTGTGCCCGCAGGCTCGTGGTCGGGAGCCGGCTCGGCTGCGGGCCGTGCGGGCCCTGCCGGCGCCGAGGACGAATCGGGGGACGACACCCGCTCACCGTACTTCGGCGGTTCGGTCGCCGCTTCGGCAGGACGGACGACCTCCGCGGGCGGCGTCGCCGACTGCGGCCCCAGCACCTGGCGCGCCCGGTGGACGCTGGCCGAGGTGACGGTGACCTCGTAGTGATCGGCGACCACCTGCATGACCGACGCGTAGTCACGGCGACGGCGCACGAACGAGTAGGTGACGAGGCTCATCAGCATGCCGATGGCGATGCCCACGAACAGCACGCCGACGAACGCCTGGATCGGCACGGAAGGCGACCCGATGACCAGGATCGCCGAGAACAGCAGGCCCAGCAGCAGGCCGTTGATGGCACCCGAGCGCGCGGCCGACGCATAGCCGAGGCGACCCGTGACCCGTTCGATCGAGCGCAGCCCCTGCCCGACGATGGCGATCTCGCGCGCCGGGATGTCGGCGGCGATCAGCGACGACACGGCCTTCTGTGCGGCCTCGTACGTGGGAAAGCTCGCCACTGTCTGGCCGACCTCGTCGGAGCCCTGGGGGAAACGCCCTCCCATCATGGTCATGTCCCCATCCTCCCATGGCACGCGGACTACGCTGAGACGTGTGAGCACGCAGAGGGTTTTCGTCGCGCGCCTGGCCGGGTGTTCGGTCTTCGACCCCGCCGGCGACCGTCTCGGCAAGGTCCGCGACGTCGTCGTCATCTACCGCAAGGACGATCCCCCGCGCGTCATCGGACTGGTGGTCGAGATCCCCGGCCGCCGCAACGTCTTCGTCTCGATCGGCCGCGTCACCTCGATCGCGCCGGGCCAGGTCATCACGACCGGCCTCATCAACGTGCGCCGCTTCCAGCAGCGCGGCGGCGAGGTGCGTGTCATGGCCGAGATGCTCGGGCGGAAGGTGTACTTCTCGGATGGCTCGGGCACGGGCGTCATCGAGGACGTCGCGATCGAGCGCAACCGCCTCGGCGAGTGGGACATCGGCCAGCTCTTCCTGCGCAAGCCCAAGACGAGCGCCTCGCCCTTCGCGAAGGGTCCGACGACGTTCGCGAACTGGGCGGACGTGCGCGAACGGAACATCCCCGGCGAGGCCCAGTCGGCCGAGCAGCTCGTCGCGTCGTACTCCGAGCTGCGGCCCGCCGACCTCGCGAACACCCTCCTCGACCTACCCGAGGAACGACTCCTGGAAGTCGTCGAAGAGCTTCCCGACGACCGCCTCGCCGACGCGCTCGAAGAGATGCCCGAAGACGATCAGGTCCACATCCTCGAGGCCCTCGACGACGAGCGCGCCGCCGACATCCTCGACGCGATGGAGCCCGACGACGCGGCCGACGTGCTCGCGCAGCTCCCCGAAGACCAGCGCGAGGAGCTGCTGGATCTCATGGAGCCCGAAGAGGCCGAGGACGTCCGTGCGCTGCTGAAGTACAGCCCCGACACCGCGGGCGGGCTCATGACCAGCGAGCCCATCGTGCTCTCCGCCGACGCGACGATCGCCGAGGCGCTCGCCCTCATCCGCCGGCACGAGCTGCACCCCGCGCTCGCTGCCGCGGTCTTCGTCACACTGCCGCCGTACGAGACGCCCACCGGCCGCCTGCTCGGCACCGTCCACTTCCAGCGGATGCTGCGCTATCCGCCGCACGAACGGCTCGGCGCGCTCATCGACGACACCCTCGACCCGGTGCCGGCCACCGCCTCCGCGGCGGAGGTGGCCCGGCTCCTCGCCTCGTACGACCTCGTGTCGCTGCCGGTGGTCGATCCCGCGCACCGCCTCGTCGGCGCCATCAGCGTCGACGATGTGCTCGACTACCTCCTGCCGGAGGACTGGCGATCGCACGACGCCGAGGATGAACGCCCGACCTCCCCCGGCCCCACCGACACATCGACGATCCCGAGGAGGCGCTGATGGCCCGCACGAACCGCCAGCCGTCGCTCGACGCGCCTCGCGGTCGGTCGGGCATGCTGCAGCGCACCCCGCAGCCGTCGCGCGACCGATTCGGCCGGTTCTCGGAGGCCTTCGCGCGCGGCATGGGCACGTCGGGCTTCCTCGTCGGCATGACGGTCTTCGTGCTGATGTGGCTGAGCTGGAACATCTGGGCGCCGCCGCAGCTGCAGTTCGACCCCGCCGCGACGAACTTCACCCTGCTGACGCTGATCCTCTCGCTCCAGGCGTCGTATGCCGCGCCGCTCATCCTGCTGGCGCAGAACCGCCAGGACGACCGCGACCGCGTGCAGATCGAGCAGGACCGCCAGCGTGCCGAGCGCAACCTGGCCGACACCGAGTACCTGGCACGCGAGGTGGTCGCGCTGCGCATGGCGGTGAACGACTTCGCCGCCGAGACCGTCACACGCGACGTGCTGCGCGCCGAGCTGCGCCTCCTGCTCGAGAAGATCGAGAACGACCCGGCCCGCGAGGAGGGCTCCGCGCGATGACCGTCGCAGATGCGGTGCGCCGCGCGGTCGGCGCCGTCGCGGACCCCGAGCTGCGCCGGCCGATCGGCGAGCTCGACATGCTGCGCGACATCTCGGTCGACGACGGCGTCGCGCACGTCGCGATCGCCCTGACCATCGTGGGCTGCCCGGCCGCCGACCGGATCGCCGCCGACGTGCGCCAGGCCGCGGCATCCGTCGACGGAGTCGCCGAGGTCGCACTCGAGGTGGGCGTCATGACGCCCCAGGAGCGCCAGGCGCTCACGGAGCGGCTCCGCGGCGGCAAGGCGCGCGAGATGCCTTTCGGACCGGGGACCCTCACGCGCGTCATCGCCGTCACGAGCGGCAAGGGCGGCGTCGGCAAGTCGACGGTCACGGCGAATCTCGCCGTCGCGCTGGCGGCGCGGGGCCTGGCCGTCGGCCTCGTCGACGCGGACGTCCACGGCTTCTCGATCCCGGGGCAGCTCGGTCTGGTCGCCCCGGACGGCGCGGCGCCTCAGCCCACGCGCATCGACGACCTCATGCTGCCGCCGGTCGCCCACGGCGTGAAGGTCATCTCGATCGGCATGTTCCTGCGGCGTGCGGACGGCGACAGGTCGCCGCTCGGCGCGGTGGCGTGGCGCGGCCCGATGCTCCACCGTACGGTGCAGCAGTTCCTCACCGACGTGTACTTCGGCGACCTCGACGTGCTGCTGCTGGACATGCCGCCCGGGACCGGGGACGTCGCGATCTCGGTCGGTCAGCTGCTTCCCAACGCGGACGTGCTCGTCGTCACGACACCGCAGACCGCGGCATCCGACGTCGCCGTTCGCAGCGGGCTGGTCGCCCGTCAGACCGGTCAGCGCGTCATCGGCGTCGTCGAGAACATGGCCGCGATGGCACTCCCCGACGGCACGACCCTCGACCTCTTCGGATCGGGCGGGGGCGCCGCGGTCGCTGCGGCGCTGTCGAGCGAGGGGCACGAGGTACCGCTGCTGGCCTCCATCCCGCTCAGCCCGACGCTGCGCAAGGACGCGGATGCCGGCATCCCGGCCGTCCTCGCGCACCCGGACGACGCGGCGTCCCAGGCGATCGCCGAGGTCGCCGCGACCCTCGCAGCGACTCCCCGAGGGTTGTCTGGCCGATCGCTCCCCTTCCGGCCGCAGTGATCCGCGCCGGGGCCCCGTCGCTCAGGTGGCTTCGGAGTCGAACGGCGGAGGCTCGTCGGCGGGGCCGCGGAACGGCGATCGGACCGGCGTGGCGGGCGGAGTCAGCGCCGTGGACGCCGCCGCCCCCGCCTGCGCGGCCCGCACGGTCGTCACCGGCGCGTCGTCGAGCAGCGCCTCGCGGATGATCCGGCGCGGGTCGTACTGACGGGGATCGAGCGTGCGCCAGTCGACGTCGTCGAAATCCTCGCCCATCTCGTCGCGCACACGGGACTTCGCCGTCGTCAGCCAGTCGCGTGCCCGGCGCGCGAAGCCGGCGAGCGACTCGGCGTACCGCGGCAGGCGCTCGGGCCCCACGATGAGCGCAGCGACGAGACCGATCAGCAGGAGCTTCTCGATCGTGAGACCGAAGATCATGACATCAGGTTACCGCCGCGCCTGTGCTGCCCGCGCCGCACGGCCGCGTAGGCTGGCGCAGGGGGAGGAAGGATGGGAGAGGTGAACGCGAGCCAGCGGTTCGTCGACGAGGCGACGAGTGAGCCGGAGCACATCGCGCGCGCTCGCGCCCACGCCCTCGAGCTCGGAGCGACGCCGATCAGTGCGGCGATCGGCGCGCAGTGCGCCGTCCTCGCGGCGGCCTCGCAGGCCCTCAACATCGTCGAGATCGGCACCGGCGCGGGCGTGTCCGGGCTCTGGCTCCTCCACGGTTCGCCGCGTGCGACGCTCACCACCATCGACAAGGAGCCCGAACACCTGGGTGCCGCCCGCCAGGCGTTTGCCGAGGCTCGGATCCCCGCGGCGCGCGCGCGGTTCATCACCGGCCGCGCGGCCGATGTGCTCCCCCGTATGAACGAGGCGTCTTACGACATCGTGCTCGTGGACGCCGACCCGGAGGGCGTCATCGAGTACGTCGAGCATGGACTGCGGCTCGTCCGCTCGGGAGGCACGGTCCTCGTGCCGCGCGTGCTGGCCGGAGGTGCCGTCGCCGACCCCGTGCGCCGCGACCCGGTGACGACCGCGTACCGCTCGCTCATCCAGGAGACGCAGGCCTCGCCCGCGGTCATCGGAGCCCTCTCGATCACCGGCGAGGGTCTCCTGCAGCTGACCACCGTCGCCGCGTCCTGAACAAACGTGAACGGCCGGTCCGAAGACCGACCGTTCACGCAATGATGCGACTACGCCGCGTTGACGACGCCGCCCAGAACGTCGTAGAGCTCCTTGGCCTCAGCGTCGTTGACCGAGACGACGAGTCGGCCCCCACCCTCGAGCGGCACTCGCACGATGATGAGGCGACCCTCCTTCACGGCCTCCATCGGCCCGTCTCCGGTTCTCGGCTTCATGGCTGCCATTGCGGCTCCTTTTCATCGATGGTCTGCGGATCAAGTTTATCGTGAGGGCGGCTGACGGCGGGCATGCTGGGGAAAGCGGCTGCCGCCGGCGGTGATCACGGGATCTGCCACGCGGTGTTCCCCAGTGCGTACATGTTGTAGATCCACCACCATTGCCCGATCAGGCATGCCGCGAGGACCCCCAACCGCCACACCGGGGAGCGCGGGACCGCGAAGGCACCCCACAGCGGCGACAGCGGCAGCAGCAACCGGAAGATGCTCGACTGCGGGAAGAACACCAGCAGCAGATACACCAGATAGCTCGCGCTCCACAGGCGGATCTCCACACCGAGCCGCTTCACCTGCGGGACGAGCAGCAGCGCCGCGGCGACGAGCACCACGACGACGACGAGCACTGCGTACCCGAGCTCCACCGGAAGTCCCCACATCGACCCGAACCAGAACGATACGCCGCTCAGGAAGCCCCCGAACGGCGCGAAGGTCGCCTCGCCCGGAATCCAGTTGCGCCGCCACGCCAGTTCTGTCGCGAGGTAGGCACTCGGCTCCCCCGTCACGATCCCGGCGATCACCTGCCAGGCGAACCCCGCAGCTGCGGCGAGCAGTCCCAGCACGACGATGTGCGCGATCTCGGGCGTGCGCAGCGGCTCGCGATCCCGGTGGAACCAGCGCCACATGCCGTACAGGGCCAGGAACAGCGAGAACGCGAGAACACCGGGCCGCGTGAATGCCATCAGCGGTATGAGCGCGTACAGCCACGCGTATCGCCGCCGGACGACGCACCACAGCGCGCAGAACAGCCACACGAGGTTCAGGGTCTCCGCGTACCCGACGTGGAAGAGTGCGGCCAGCGGTCCGCACGCGAAGAACACGATCGCCCACGTGGCTGCGGCATCGTCGAGTCGCGTGCGCAGCAGGTGGAAGAGGACGACGGATGCCGCGTACCCCGCCAGCAGCGACACGATGCTGGCACCCGCCGCCCACGAGCCGAACGGCAACGACACCAGCTGCGCCAGGTACGGGAACAGGGGCATGAAGGCCCACGCATTCTCGGCGACCAGCCCGTCATCGGTCCGCGGGAGCTCTGCCGGGTACCCCGTGACGGCGATGAACCAGTACCACGTGCCGTCCCAGGCGACGACCACGTCGCCGAGGTCCGCCCCCGCCCCCATGCGCGAGCCGGGACCGGACATCCCCGCGGCGAGAAGCAGGAACGCCGTCGTGACGACGCGCGCGACGAGGTAGATCACGCCGACGCGCAACGCGATCCGTCCCCAGCCGGCGCGCTCGCCGGTCGCGGTCAGCTGCGCGTCAGCCACTCGCGCAGGCCCCGTTCCACTGCCTCGATCTGAGCCACCGAGACCCGCTCCTCGTCATGGTGCGCGAGATGCGGATCGCCGGGACCGTAGTTGACGGCGGGAACGCCCAGCGCACTGAAGCGGGCGACGTCCGTCCAGCCGTACTTGGGCCGAGGCTCTGCCCGCACGGCCGTCAGGAACTCCCGGGCGATCGCGGAGTCCAGCCCCGGACGAGCGCCGGCAGCGGCATCCACCACCTCCACATCGAAACCCGAGAAGACGTCGCGCACATGCGCTTCGGCCTCTTCGAGGTCGCGGCTCGGAGCGAACCGGTAGTTGACCTCCACCTCGCACAGGTCGGGGATGACGTTGCCCGCGATACCGCCGCGGATGCGCACGGCGTTGAGCCCCTCGCGGTACAGCAGTCCGTCGACGGCGATCTCGCGGGGGCGGTACTCGGCGAGCCGCGCGAGCACCGGCGCGGCCTTGTGGATCGCGTTCTCACCGATCCACGCCCGCGCGCTGTGGGCGCGAACGCCGTCCGTGCGCACGATCGCGCGAAGGTTGCCGTTGCAACCGCCCTCCACCTCGCCGTTGGACGGCTCGCCGAGGATGGCGAAGTCGCCCGCGAACAGATCGGGCCGGGTGAGGGCGAGACGCGTCAGTCCGTTCCGGTCGGCATCGACCTCTTCATGGTCGTACCACATCCACGTGATGTCGAGCCGGGGTGCGGTCAGCTCGGCGGCGAGCTTGAGCTGAACGGCGACACCCGCCTTCATGTCGACAGTGCCGCGGCCCCAGATGAACGGCTGACCGTCGATCTCGATGTCGCGCGTGGGCACATTGCCGTTGATGGGGACCGTGTCGATGTGCCCGGCGATCACGACCCGTTGGGCACGCGCCTGCCGAGTACGGGCGACGATCGTGTCGCCGTCCCGGTACACCTCGAGGTGCGGCAGGGGCGAGATCGCGTCGAAGATCGCATCCGCAAGCGGCTTCTCGTCGTCCGAGACGCTGGGAATGTCGCAGATCGTGCGTGTGAGGTCGACAGCGGATACGGAGAGATCGAGCGCCGGCATCCCCCGAGTCTATCGAGCAGAATACGGCTGTTAACGCGGAATGGCCACCCTGCGTTGGGTGGCCATTCCGTTAATGGGTGTCCGGCGGTGTCCTACTCTCCCACAGGGTCTCCCCTGCAGTACCATCGGCGCTGGGAGGCTTAGCTTCCGGGTTCGGAATGGGACCGGGCGTTTCCCTCTCGCTATGGCCGCCGAAACTCTCTTGATGTTTCAGTCAAACACACATGATCGTGAAGATTGTGTGTGGTGTCCCGACCGTACATCGGGAACCACTCAGTGGACGCGAACACTCGCAGAAGTGTTGGGTGTTATCAAGTCATCGGCTTATTAGTACCAGTCAGCTGCACACGTTGCCGTGCTTCCACATCTGGCCTATCAACCCAGTAGTCTGGCTGGGAGCCTCTCACCCCGAAGGGTATGGAAGTCTCATCTTGAGGCCGGCTTCCCGCTTAGATGCTTTCAGCGGTTATCCATCCCGAACGTAGCTAACCAGCGGTGCACTTGGCAGTACAACTGGCACACCAGAGGTTCGTCCAACCCGGTCCTCTCGTACTAGGGTCAGATCCTCTCAAACTTCCTACGCGCGCAGCGGATAGGGACCGAACTGTCTCACGACGTTCTAA
This sequence comes from Microbacterium cremeum, assembly GCF_015277855.1. Classification (NCBI taxonomy): domain Bacteria; kingdom Bacillati; phylum Actinomycetota; class Actinomycetes; order Micrococcales; family Microbacteriaceae; genus Microbacterium; species Microbacterium cremeum. The sequence continues at coordinate 1,475,432 of NZ_CP063812.1, read as the reverse complement.
ACCCAGCTCGCGTACCGCTTTAATGGGCGAACAGCCCAACCCTTGGGACCTACTCCAGCCCCAGGATGCGACGAGCCGACATCGAGGTGCCAAACCATGCCGTCGATATGGACTCTTGGGCAAGATCAGCCTGTTATCCCCGAGGTACCTTTTATCCGTTGAGCGACAGCGCTTCCACAAGCCACTGCCGGATCACTAGTCCCGACTTTCGTCCCTGCTCGACCTGTCAGTCTCACAGTCAAGCTCCCTTGTGCACTTACACTCGCCACCTGATTGCCAACCAGGTTGAGGGAACCTTTGGGCGCCTCCGTTACTTTTTGGGAGGCAACCGCCCCAGTTAAACTACCCACCAGGCACTGTCCCTGAACCGGATTACGGTTCGAAGTTAGACATCCAGAGTGACCAGAGTGGTATTTCAACAACGACTCCACGAATACTGGCGTATCCGCTTCACAGTCTCCCACCTATCCTACACAAGCCACACCGAACACCAATACCAAGCTGTAGTAAAGGTCACGGGGTCTTTCCGTCCTGCTGCGCGTAACGAGCATCTTTACTCGTAATGCAATTTCGCCGAGTTCGCGGTTGAGACAGTTGGGAAGTCGTTACGCCATTCGTGCAGGTCGGAACTTACCCGACAAGGAATTTCGCTACCTTAGGATGGTTATAGTTACCACCGCCGTTTACTGGGGCTTAAATTCTGAGCTTCGCCTTGCGGCTGACCGTCCTTTAACCTTCCAGCACCGGGCAGGCGTCAGTCCGTATACATCGTCTTGCGACTTGGCACGGACCTGTGTTTTTAGTAAACAGTCGCTACCCACTAGTCTCTGCGGCCACCAAACGCTTTCGGAGCAAGTCCTAATACGCCGATGGCCCCCCTTCTCCCGAAGTTACGGGGGCATTTTGCCGAGTTCCTTAACCACGATTCTCTCGATCTCCTTGGTATTCTCTACCTGACCACCTGAGTCGGTTTGGGGTACGGGCGGCTAGAACCTCGCGTCGATGCTTTTCTCGGCAGCATAGGATCACCCACTTTTCATCCGCATCGTGTCTCAGCCTTCATGAGAGACGGATTTGCCTATCTCTCGGCCTACGCACTTGCCCCGGGACAACCATCGCCCGGGATGGGCTACCTTCCTGCGTCACACCTGTTAATACGCTAACCGCACCAGCATAGGGTCGTGTGCTAGGCCCGGCGCATCACCCCGAAGGGATCCGTCACCGGGATTCGGACACTTAGCATCACTGGATTGATTGGGGCGGTTCTTCGCCGGTACGGGAATATCAACCCGTTGTCCATCGACTACGCCTGTCGGCCTCGCCTTAGGTCCCGACTTACCCAGGGAAGATTAGCTTGACCCTGGAACCCTTGGTCTTTCGGAGGACGTGTTTCTCACACGTCTTTCGCTACTCATGCCTGCATTCTCACTCGTGTGGCGTCCACGGCTGGGTCACCCCGCCGCTTCACTCGCCACACGACGCTCTCCTACCCATCAACACGGCTGGACCACGAAGGCCTACCAATAATGTCAATGCCACAACTTCGGTGGCGTGCTTGAGCCCCGTTACATTGTCGGCGCGGAATCACTTGACCAGTGAGCTATTACGCACTCTTTCAAGGGTGGCTGCTTCTAAGCCAACCTCCTGGTTGTCTAAGCAACTCCACATCCTTTCCCACTTAGCACGCGCTTAGGGACCTTAGATGGTGGTCTGGGTTGTTTCCCTCTCGACTATGAAGCTTATCCCCCACAGTCTCACTGCTGCGCTCTCACTTACCGGCATTCGGAGTTTGGCTGACGTCAGTAACCTTGTAGGGCCCATCGGCCATCCAGTAGCTCTACCTCCGGCAAGAAACACGCAACGCTGCACCTAAATGCATTTCGGAGAGAACCAGCTATCACGAAGTTTGATTGGCCTTTCACCCCTATCCACAGCTCATCCCCTCAGTTTTCAACCTAAGTGGGTTCGGCCCTCCACGACGTCTTACCGTCGCTTCAGCCTGGCCATGGATAGATCACTTCGCTTCGGGTCTAGGACATGCGACTGAATCGCCCTATTCAGACTCGCTTTCGCTACGGCTACCCCACCCGGGTTAACCTCGCCACATATCGCTAACTCGCAGGCTCATTCTTCAAAAGGCACGCTGTCACACCTACCAGGGGTGCTCCAACGGTTTGTAAGCAAACGGTTTCAGGTACTATTTCACTCCCCTCCCGGGGTACTTTTCACCTTTCCCTCACGGTACTTGTCCGCTATCGGTCATCTGGGAGTATTTAGGCTTATCAGGTGGTCCTGACAGATTCACACGGGATTTCTCGGGCCCCGTGCTACTTGGGATCCTCTCCACGCTGCGTCCGACATTTCAGTTACGGGGCTGGCACCCACTCTGGCCGGCCTTTCAAGACCGTTCACCTATATCGACGCATCACGTTCACTGCTCGGCAGAACAGCACGGAAAGTCCCACAACCCCGAATACGCAACTCCTGCCGGATATCACACGTACTCGGTTTAGCCTGTTCCGGTTTCGCTCGCCACTACTCACGGAATCGCGGTTGCTTTCTCTTCCTGTGGGTACTGAGATGTTTCACTTCCCCACGTTCCCTCTACCCGCCCTATATATTCAGGCGGGAGTCACCAGGCACGCACGCGCCCTGGCGGGGTTTCCCCATTCGGACACCCTCGGATCAAAACTTGCTTATCAGTTCCCCGAGGCTTATCGCAGATTGCTACGTCCTTCTTCGGCTCCAGATGCCAAGGCATCCACCGTTTGCTCTTAAAGACTTGAAATCACATGAGCCGATCCATTAAGAATCGAACATTCAACACCCCACACACCCGAAAGCATGCAGAGCGTCTTCTTTAAGATGCTCGCGTCCACTGTGTAGTTCTCAAAGTACGGGCGGCACCCACCCCACCCACCAGCAAAACCGGCGACAGGATGAGCCCAGAAGAACCCGAAGGCATAAAGCCCGGTCCCTCAGGACCCAACAGCGTGCAAGCCCCCACCAGCAACCCCCCACCGTTCCAGCCGCCCCGAAAGACGACGTACTCAGCAGAAAGACCACCAGAAGAGGCCTCATCATATGTTCCACCCATGAGCAACCGGCGAGAACATTCGTCTCGATCCGGCGCCTGGACACCCCGAAGAGTGCCAGAAGCTCCTTAGAAAGGAGGTGATCCAGCCGCACCTTCCGGTACGGCTACCTTGTTACGACTTAGTCCTAATTACCGATCCCACCTTCGACGGCTCCCTCCACAAGGGTTGGGCCACCGGCTTCAGGTGTTACCGACTTTCATGACTTGACGGGCGGTGTGTACAAGACCCGGGAACGTATTCACCGCAGCGTTGCTGATCTGCGATTACTAGCGACTCCGACTTCATGAGGTCGAGTTGCAGACCTCAATCCGAACTGGGACCGGCTTTTTGGGATTCGCTCCACCTCACGGTATTGCAGCCCTTTGTACCGGCCATTGTAGCATGCGTGAAGCCCAAGACATAAGGGGCATGATGATTTGACGTCATCCCCACCTTCCTCCGAGTTGACCCCGGCAGTATCCCATGAGTTCCCACCATTACGTGCTGGCAACATAGAACGAGGGTTGCGCTCGTTGCGGGACTTAACCCAACATCTCACGACACGAGCTGACGACAACCATGCACCACCTGTACACCAGTGTCCAAAGAGTTCCCTATTTCTAGGGCGTTCCGGTGTATGTCAAGCCTTGGTAAGGTTCTTCGCGTTGCATCGAATTAATCCGCATGCTCCGCCGCTTGTGCGGGTCCCCGTCAATTCCTTTGAGTTTTAGCCTTGCGGCCGTACTCCCCAGGCGGGGAACTTAATGCGTTAGCTGCGTCACGGAATCCGTGGAAAGGACCCCACAACTAGTTCCCAACGTTTACGGGGTGGACTACCAGGGTATCTAAGCCTGTTTGCTCCCCACCCTTTCGCTCCTCAGCGTCAGTTACGGCCCAGAGATCTGCCTTCGCCATCGGTGTTCCTCCTGATATCTGCGCATTCCACCGCTACACCAGGAATTCCAATCTCCCCTACCGCACTCTAGTCTGCCCGTACCCACTGCAGGCCCGAGGTTGAGCCTCGGGATTTCACAGCAGACGCGACAAACCGCCTACGAGCTCTTTACGCCCAATAATTCCGGATAACGCTTGCGCCCTACGTATTACCGCGGCTGCTGGCACGTAGTTAGCCGGCGCTTTTTCTGCAAGTACCGTCACCCGAAAGCTTCTTCCTTGCTAAAAGAGGTTTACAACCCGAAGGCCGTCATCCCTCACGCGGCGTTGCTGCATCAGGCTTTCGCCCATTGTGCAATATTCCCCACTGCTGCCTCCCGTAGGAGTCTGGGCCGTGTCTCAGTCCCAGTGTGGCCGGTCACCCTCTCAGGCCGGCTACCCGTCGACGCCTTGGTGAGCCATTACCTCACCAACAAGCTGATAGGCCGCGAGCCCATCCCCAACCGAAAAATCTTTCCAAACGTTGACCATGCGGCCACGTCTCGTATCCAGTATTAGACACCGTTTCCAGCGCTTATCCCAGAGTCAGGGGCAGGTTGCTCACGTGTTACTCACCCGTTCGCCACTGATCCACCCAGCAAGCTGGGCTTCACCGTTCGACTTGCATGTGTTAAGCACGCCGCCAGCGTTCATCCTGAGCCAGGATCAAACTCTCCATAAAAAAATGATGCACAACCCCACCGGGAAAACAGTGAAAGCCATGCGAGTTCAACCTGACCAAAAAAGACAGACCACCAAAAAAATGATGACCCATCGAATTGATCCAAAAACCACCCCCACCAACCACAAAAGCAGTCAGCAGAGACAAAAATTGGCATATGACAAGTGCACGCTGTTGAGTTCTCAAGGATCGGACGCACCCACCAACCAACCACCAAAACACAGCAGCCAGCCCAGCAGGGCAACTTCACAACCATACCCCACCCACAGACGCTCCGTCAAACCGACGGGGCCTCACCGGGTGAGGGTTTCCGACACGTTCCACTTGCGCGGAGATCCGTCATCCGGATCAGTGGTCGGGGTTCGTTCTCCAACTTGAGGGGTGCGGGGCCTCAGCCTCTCCGCTCTCCCCTTTGGGGCGAACAAGTAAAACTTTACGTGCGATCCGCCGATCGGTCCAATCCAGCCCGCATCCCGGGCGTGTCGCACCCCACCACCCGCGGAAACACGCGGCAGCCGGACGGCGCTAGCGTTGATGTCATGACCGAAGAACGATGGGTATGGGGTGTCGGACTCGCGACTCTCGCCGACGACGGAACGGTGCTGGACTCCTGGTTCCCCGCGCCGGAGGCAGGGCGGGTCCCGCTCGGCTTCGACCCGCAGCTGCCCCCCGACGAGCTGGACCGCCTCGCCGTCGCCGACCCGCGCCGGGCCGTGCGCGTGGAGGTGGTCGCGCTCGAGATCGATCTGGACGCACCGCCGGCGTCGACGATCGACGCCTATCTGCGTCTGCATGCGTTGTCGCACCGGCTGGTCCGCCCGAACGAGCTCAATCTCGACGGCGTCTTCGGCCACCTCCCCACCGTCGCGTGGACGAACGCGGGCCCGATGCATCCGGACGCGCTCACGCGCCTGCGGCCGTTCCTCGCCCACGACGGCATCCAGGTGCAGGGTCTCGACAAGTTCCCGCGCCTGCTCGACTACGTCACGCCGCCGGGGGTACGGATCGCGGATGCCTCGCGCGTGCGTCTGGGCGCCTACCTCTCCCCCGGCACCACGGTGATGCACGAGGGGTTCGTGAACTTCAACGCCGGCACCCTCGGCCAGAGCATGGTCGAGGGCCGGATCTCGCAGGGCGTCGTGGTCGGCGACGGCAGCGACGTCGGCGGCGGCGCCTCGATCATGGGCACCCTCTCCGGCGGCGGCGCACACAAGGTGTCGGTCGGCGCCCGCACGCTTCTGGGCGCGAACGCGGGCATCGGCATCTCGCTCGGCGACGACTGCATCGTGGAGGCGGGGCTCTACGTGACCGCGGGATCGAAGGTGGTCCTCGCCGACGAGCCTCCCCTGGCGGACGGATCGCGTCCGACCGTCAAGGCAGGTGAGCTGTCGGGGCGCGACGGTCTGCTGTTCCGCCGCAACTCGCTGTCGGGCGCCGTCGAGGCCGTCAAGCGCGAAGGCGTCGGAGTCACCCTGAACGAGGCGCTCCACGCCTGACGCCGGCACGCGGAGAAGGCCCGGATCGCGTGCGATCCGGGCCTTCTCGCGGATACCACGGCTCTCGCGTCAGCCCACGCCCGGGTAGTTGCGCTCGCCGGCGCCGATGTACAGCTGCTGCGGGCGGCCGATCTTGGTCTGCGCGTCGCCGGCGGCCTCGCGCCACTGCGCGAGCCAGCCCGGCAGGCGTCCGATGGCGAACAGGACCGTGAACATGCGCGTCGGGAAGCCCATCGCCTTGTAGATGACGCCGGTGTAGAAGTCGACGTTCGGGTAGAGGCGGCGCTCCCTGAAGTAGTCGTCGTTCAGAGCGATCTCTTCGAGCTGCTTGGCGAGGTCGAGCAGCGGGTCGCTGATGCCGAGGGCCTCGAGCACCTCGTCGGCGGACTCCTTCACGAGCTTCGCGCGCGGGTCGTAGTTCTTGTAGACCCGGTGCCCGAAGCCCATGAGCTTCACACCGTCCTCCTTGTTCTTGACCCGCTCGACGAACCGCTCCACGCTCTCTCCGGATTCGCGGATGCGCCCCAGCATGTCGAGGACCGCCTCGTTGGCGCCGCCGTGCAGCGGACCGTACAGCGCGTTGATGCCGGCCGAGATCGACGAGAACTGGTTCGCGCCCGTCGAGCCGACCAGCCGCACCGTCGAGGTCGAGGCGTTCTGCTCGTGGTCCTCGTGCAGAATCAGCAGGCGCTCCAGTGCGCGCGACATGACGGGGTTCACCTCGTACTGCTCGCTCAGCACCCCGAAGTTGAGCTTCAGGAAGTTGTCGACGAATCCGAGCGAGTTGTCGGGATACAGGAACGCCTGCCCGATGCTCTTCTTGTGCGCGTAGGCGGCGATCACCGGCAGCTTCGCGAGCATGCGGATGGTGTTGAGCTCCACGTGCTCCGGGTTGTTCGGGTCGGATTCCCGCTCGTAGTACGTCGACAGCGCGGACACGGCCGACGACAGCACCGACATCGGGTGCGCGGTGTGCGGCAGCGCCGAGAAGAACCGCTTGAGGTCCTCGTGCAGGAGCGTGTGGTGGCGGATGCGCTCGTCGAACGCGGCGAGCTCGTCGGCGCTCGGCAGCTCGCCGTAGATCAGCAGCCACGCGACCTCGAGGTACGTGCTGTTCGTCGCCAGCTGCTCGATCGGGTATCCCCGGTAGCGGAGGATCCCCTGATCGCCGTCGATGTAGGTGATCGCGGACTTGGTCGCGGCGGTGTTGACGAAGCCGTAGTCGAGCGCGGTGTACCCCGTCTGGCGGGTGAACGTCGAGATGTCCACGCTCGGCGCGCCATCGGTTCCCCGCAGCAGCGGGAATTCGGCGGTCTTCTCACCGATCGTGAGGGTGGCCTTCTCCTGCTGGGTGCCCGCGTCGCTCACGGCGCCTCCTCGCGATTTCTGGTCGTGCCGGGGGTGTCGTCCCGCTCGGCGACGCCGAGACGGCGATCGCTTCGGAGCGAGGAGCGGGACGGGGGGATGCCGCGTCGCCGCCTTGTACAGCCTAGTGGGCCGCTGCGCCTACTGCGGACACGGCCAAAGGGACGCCGCATCCGATGGAGAAACCCTCAGGAAGGGACGACGGATGCCTCGGCCAGCCGCGCCGCGGCGGTGTCGACGCGTTCGTCGGTCGCGGTCAGCGACAGCCGGATGTGCTGCGGGTGATGGGCGCCGTAGAAGTGCCCGGGACCGGCGAGGATGCCGAGATCCGCCAGGCGCCCCAGGCTCTCCCAGGCGTCGCGCCCCTCGGTCGCCCAGAGGTACAGTCCCGCCTCGCTGCCGTCGACACGGAAGCCCACCGCCTCGACGGCGGGGCGCAGCACGTCGCGACGACGCCGGTAGCGCTCCTTCTGCCGGGCGACGTGCTCGTCGTCGGCGAGCGCCACGGCCATCGCCGATTGCACCGGCAGCGGCAGCATGAGGCCCAGGTGCTTGCGGGCGGTGAGCAGCCGCGCCACGACATCCGGATCGCCGGCGAGGAACGCCGCCCGGTAGCCCGCGAGGTTCGACTGCTTGCTGAGCGAGTAGACCGACAGGACGCCGCGCACGTCGCCTCCGGTCACCCGCGGGTCGAGCGCCGACGGGATGGGCTCGGCATCCCAGGGCGCCTCCCATCCGAGCTCGGCGTAGCACTCGTCCGACGCGAGGACGGCGCCGAGCTCCCGGCTGCGCGCCACCGCGGCTCGCAGCGCAGGGACGTCGAGGACACGCCCGTCGGGGTTGCCCGGCGAGTTCACCCACGCGAGCCGCGTGGCGGCTGGCCACCGCGCCGGATCGTCCTCGGCGACGGGCGTCGCGCCCACCAGCCGGGCGCCGACCTCGTAGGTGGGGTAGGCGGCGCGAGGGTGGACGACGATGTCACCGGGACCGAGTCCGAGCAGCAGCGGGAGCAGCGCGACGAGCTCCTTCGAGCCGACGGTGGGCAGCACGTGCTCCACGCCCAGGCCCGGCACGCCTCGGCGCCGCGCATACCACTGCGTGATCGCCGCACGCAGCGCCGGGGTGCCGACGGTCTGCGGGTAGGCGTGGGCGTCGGTCGCCGACCGGAGCGCGTCGGCCACGACATCGGGAGTGGCATCGACCGGGGAACCGATCGAGAGGTCGACGATGCCGCCGGGGTGCGAACGGGCACGGGCCGCGTACGGCGCCACCGCGTCCCAGGGGTAGTCGGCGAGGTCGGCGACCCCCACGATCAGTGTTCCTGCGGCGGGAGTGCGGCGATGATCGGGTGGTCCTTGTGGATCACGCCGACCTTGGCGGCGCCGCCGGGCGAGCCGATGTCGTCGAAGAAGTCGACGTTGGCCTTGTAGTAGTCCTGCCACTCGTCGGGCAGGTCGTCCTCGTAGTAGATCGCCTCGACGGGGCAGACCGGCTCGCACGCTCCGCAGTCGACGCACTCGTCCGGGTGGATGTACAGCGACCGCTCGCCCTCGTAGATGCAGTCCACCGGGCACTCGTCGATGCAGGCGCGGTCCTTGACGTCCACGCAGGGAAGGGCGATCACGTACGTCACGGTGCCAGTCTAGTTCGGGCAGGACGACCCGTCGGCCGCGAGCGCCGAACGGGCGCGGCATCCGTCAGCGGTCGAGCCGGGTGCGATCCGGCCAGGCGACCGCCAGCGCGACCAGGATCGGCACGGCGAACGTCCAGGCGACGGCCATGCCGGTCTGCGGCACCACGACCGAGCCGCCGGGGCCGCTGCCGGAGAACATCAGCGTGGCGAGGATCATGCCCAGTCCCGTGCCGAGCGTCGACCAGCGGTCGGAGGTCAGCAGTCGCACGGCGAGCAGGAGCGCGCCGCACCCTATCGCCGCCAGGATCAGGCCGAGCGGGAACCAGCCCAGGGTGTAGCCGTGCGCGATCGTGCCGGCGGCCCCGTACACGAGTCCGACGAGCAGCGCGACGAGCCAGGTGGCGATGCGGGCGGGAACGGATGCGGACACCCGACGACTCTACGCGGCGGCCCTGCTCGGCCGCACGCGGAGGGTCCGTCCGCCGCGAATCGATGCCTGACACTCAATTCCTGGCCTGCTGAACCTGAGTTCCATTACGAAACGGTAACCGACCACCGGAATCGCGGCACTCCGTTGTTAGCTTCTAGGCATCGCAGCGCTGCGACTGAAGGGACGCCATGACCCTGGCCGTACACAACATCGAGGTTGTCTATGAGGACGTGATGCTCGTCGTGAAAGGCGCGAGCATCCGGGTTCCTCGCGACGGGATCGTTGCGCTGCTCGGCGCCAACGGCGCCGGCAAGACCACCCTGCTGCGGGCGATGACGGGCCTGCTGGACGTGCACCGCGGCAGCATCACACGCGGCCATGTGTCGATCGACGGGGCGCCCGTCGACACGCGCCGCGCCGCCGACGTCGTGCGCAGCGGCGTCAGCCAGGTGATGGAGGGCCGGCGGGTGTTCATCGAGTTCACCGTCGATGAGAACCTGCGCGTCGGCGCCTACACCCGCGGCCGCGGCGAGATCGCCGAGAAGCTCGATCGGGTCTACGGGATGTTCCCGGTCCTCGGCGAGCGCCGCAGCCAACGGGCCGGCTACCTCTCCGGCGGCGAGCAGCAGATGCTCGCGATCGGGCGCGCGCTGATGGCAGACCCCAAGTACATCCTGCTCGACGAGCCGAGCCTCGGGCTGGCGCCGCAGGTGGTGGAGAGGATCCGCGACCTCGTCGTCGACATCCGCCGGAGCGGGACCGGCGTGCTCCTGGTGGAGCAGAACGCGGCGATGGCGCTGTCGATCGCCGACCACGGATATGTCATGGAGAACGGGAAGATCGTGATGGATGCCCCTGCGCAGGCCCTGCGCGACGATGACGACATCCGGGAGTTCTATCTCGGCACCGGCACCGGCGCCGGCACTCTTCGCGATGTCAAGCACTACAAGCGACGCAAGCGGTGGCTGTCGTGAGCCGGCTCCTCGAAGTCTCGGACCTGACCCTGCGTTTCGGCGGCGCGACCACGCTCGACGCCGTCTCGTTCGATGTCGACGAGGGCGAGCTGTTCGCCATCATCGGACCGAACGGTGCGGGCAAGACGTCCACGTTCAACTGCATCTCGGGGGTGTACCGGCCTCAGGCGGGCTCGATCCAGCTCGGCGGAGAAAGCCTCCTCGGCCACGCACCGGACGAGATCGCCCGCCGGGGCGTCGCGCGCAGCTTCCAGAATGTCGAGCTGTTCGACAACCTCTCGGTGCTGGACAACCTCCTGCTGGGACGCCACCAGACGACGACCTACAGCTGGCCGGAGGGGATGCTGTGGCTCGGCCGCGCCCGGCGGCACGAGCTCGCCGCGCGCCGGCGCATCGAGGACCTCATCGAGTTCCTCGACCTGGCGCGCCTCCGGCATATGCCCGTCGGCATCCTGCCCTACGGCATCCGCAAGCGCATCGAGCTGGGGCGAGCCCTGGCCATGGAACCGCGGCTCCTGCTGCTGGACGAGCCGGTGGCGGGGATGAACTCGGAGGAGACCGAGGACATGGCGCGGTTCATCCTCGACATCCGCAGCGAGCTCGGCACCTCGATGATCATGGTGGAGCACGACATGCGACTGGTCATGGACCTCGCCGACCGCGTCATGGTCATCGACTTCGGACGCAGGATCGCCGTCGGCACCCCCGCGGAGGTCCAGCGGGACCCGGCCGTCATCGCCGCGTATCTCGGTGGTGCGACGCGCGACGTCGCCGAGCAGGTGATGGATGACCTGGGCGCGCCCGAGTCCTCCACGGCAGCGGCGGAGAGGGGACGCCCGGCATGAGCGACGCCGTCACGACCTCGACCCCCGCCCACGAGGCGGCGACGCCCGACTTCGAGCATCGATACCTCCCCCGGATGCTGCGCGAGACGGCGGCGGAGATCCCCGGCCACACCGCGCTGCGGGTCAAGCAGTCCGGAGTGTGGCGCGACATCACGTGGGGGGACTATCGGCGGTTCGTCGACGAGATCGCCTTCGGGCTGGCCGCGCTCGGCGTAGGCCCGGGCGACCGCGTGGCCATCCAGTCCGAGAACCGCCCGGAATGGCTCTTCGCCGACGTCGCCGCCTCGTCGCTGCGGGCCGCGATCGTGGGCCTCTACCCGACCAACCCTGTGGCCGAGGTCGCGTACCTCCTGCAGGACTCCGGCGCGCGCGTGCTCATCGCCGAGGATCAGGAGCAGGTCGACAAGGCCCTCGCTGCCGAGCCGGAGTGCCCCGACCTGGAGTGGATCGTGTTCCTGAACGGCCGCGGGCTCGCGTCCTACGACCACCCCAAGCTGCTCTCGATCGACGAGCTCCTCGAACGCGGCGACCGGCACCGCGAAGCGCATCCGAACCTGCTCGAGGAGGTCGACGCCGTTCGCTCCCCCGACGACATCGTCACGCTGATCTACACCTCGGGCACGACAGGACCGCCGAAGGGAGTCATGCTCTCGGCGCGCAACGTCGCCTTCTCGTCGATGGTCCTGGCGCTCGATGACGGGATCCTCGGCCGGGGAGTCGGCCCGCGCGATGCACTGCTGTCCTACCTGCCCCTCTCGCACGTCGTGGAGCGCGGGATCTCGCTCTGGGCCAACCTCGCGACGCGCACCGTGGTGCACTTCGCCGAATCGATCGACACGGTCACCATGGACCTGGCCGAGGTGCAGCCCACCATCCTCTTCGCGGTCCCGCGGATCTGGGAGAAGATCCAGGCGGCGGTCGCGATCAAGATGGCCGGCGCGTCGCGGCTCAAGCGCGCGGTGTACGCCCTCGGCATGAGGTGGAGCCGGACCATCGCCCACGACCGCATGGCCCACGGCGGCGAGTTCACCGCGCGCGCCCGCGTGCTGTACGCGCTGGGGTGGCTGCCGCTGTACCGGCCGCTGCGAAAGCGCCTCGGGCTTCTGCACGTCAAGCACGCGATCTCGGGAGCCGCCCCGATCGCCCCCGACGTGCTCGCCTTCTTCCTCGGCATCGGCGTGCCGCTCTACGAGGCCTACGGCATGACCGAGAACGCCGCGATCGCGACGACGAATCGCCGGGGGCGCTCTATCGTCGGCACGGTCGGCGAAGCGCAGCCCTTCGCCGAGGTGAAGCTCGCCGAGGGGACGAACGAGGTGCTGACCCGGCACCCCGGCACGTTCGTCGGGTACTGGGGACGCCCCGACGCCACCGCTCAGACGCTCGACGCCGACGGATGGCTGCACACCGGCGATGTCGGCGAGTGGGTGGACGGCACTCATCTGCGCATCGTCGACCGCATCAAGGACATCATCATCACCGCGGGCGGCAAGAACGTCGCCCCGAGCGAGATCGAGAACGCGCTGAAGGCCTCGCCCTTCATCAAGGAGGCCGTCGTCATCGGCGACCGCCGCCCCTATCTGACGGCGCTGATCGGCATCGAGTACGACACCGTCGCCGATTGGGCGGCGCGTCGACGGATCGACTTCACGACCTACCGGGACCTGTCGGAGAAGCCCGATGTGGTCGTACTCGTGTCGGGCATCGTCAAGGACGTCAACACGCGCTTCGCGCGCGTCGAGTCGATCCGCAAGTTCCGCATGCTCACCAAGGAGCTCGATCACGAGGACGGCGAGTTGACCGCCACCCAGAAGCTCAAGCGCCAGGCGTTCGCCGCCACCGTGCCTCACCTCATCGACGACATGTACGCCGGCACCACCGCGTACGCCGGGAACGACCTGGGGAGGAACGGATGACGACCCTGCTGTCCTCACTGGCGACCGGGCTCGGCCAAGGTGCCGTGTATGCCCTCATCGCGGTCGGCTTCGTCATCATCTATCGCGCGACCGGCGTGCTGAACTTCGCCCAGCCGGCACTCCTCATCCTCGGCACGTTCGCCACCAGCGTTCTGGCGACGCAGCTGGGTCTCCCCTTCTTCGCGGCGGTACCGGCGGCGATGCTCGTGATCGCGCTGCTCTCGGCCGGCATCGAGCGGGTCGCGATCAGGCCGATGGTGGGCCGGCCCGCGTTCTCGGCGGCGATCGTGACGGTCGGCCTCTTCATCGTGCTGCTGGTCGTCGCGTTCCGGCTCTTCGACTCGAAGCCTCGCACCGTCGGCGATCCGTGGCAGCTGCGGACCATCTGCCTCGGCGGAACGGCGACCGAGTCGTTCGGGGTGGCCGGGTGCACCGGCGGCGTGCAGATCTACGAGAGCGCGATCGCGCGATTCGTCATCTCTCTGGCGGTGATCGGCCTGCTGGGGTGGTGGCTCACGCGGTCCAAGCTCGGGCTCGCCATGCGCGCGACCTCGCTCGACCAGGAGACCGCACTCGCGCAGGGAATCTCGGTGGGGCGCATGTTCTCGATCTCGTGGGCGATCGGCGGCGGCCTGGCCGCGCTGGCCGGAGCGCTCCTGGCCGCCAACGGATCCGTCGTGCAGGCCACCGATGCGCTGTTCGCCCTCGTGGCGCTTCCCGCGATCATCATCGGTGGGCTGGACTCCCTCAAGGGCGCTGTCGCGGGCGGACTCATCGTGGGCGTCGCCATGGCACTCACCAAGACGTATCAGCCCGTGGTCGCCCCCTGGCTCGGCACGAACTTCGACAACGTCGTGCCCTACCTGCTCATGATCGTGGTGCTCCTCATCCGGCCCTACGGCATCTTCGGCACCCGGGAGGTGCAGCGCGTATGACCCCGACCGAGACGCTGGCGGAGGCATCCCGTCGCCTCACCGGCTCCTCCGCACGGCTGGACTTCGAGCAGTCCCGCGGCACGGTCGCACGCGGCATCCGCCGTGGCCGTCCGTCGCTGTACACGAGCTACGCCGCCGACCAGGCGCTGCTGAACACGCCCGCGAAGCGCTTCTGGACGGTGGTGCTCATCGCGATCGCGGTGGCGGCCCCCTTCCTCGTCGCCGCAGACCTGACCTATCTGCTCACGCTCGCCGTCATCTACGCGATCGCCGGAATCGGGCTCAACCTGCTGACCGGATACGCCGGGCAGGTCTCGCTCGGCCATGCGTTCTTCGTGGGCCTCGGCGCCTACACGGCGGCGGTCCTGGGCGGCACCCCCGGCGCCACCACGTGGGGGCTCGGGCTCGACCTGGCGATCGTGCTGCCGGCCGCAGCGATCGTCCCGGGACTGCTGGGACTGATGGTGGCGCCGCTCGCCACGCGGGTGCGCGGTCTGTACCTCGCCGTGCTGACCCTCGGCCTGCTCATTCTCGGCGAGCACCTGTTCAAGGTCATGGTGCCGATCACCGGCGGGCAGGGAGTCGGCCGCGGCGTCGCGCAGCGCACCCTGTTCGGCGTGGACCTGAGTGCCACCTACGCGATCGGTCCCGTGCTCGTCCCGCCGTGGGTCTCGCTGTACCTGGTGTGCCTGGTGCTGCTGCTGGCACTGGGCGTCGCGGCCCGCAACCTCATGCGCGGCCGGTTCGGCAGGGCGTTCGCCGCCGTGCGCGATCGGGACATCGCCGCCGAGATGATGGGCGTGAACCTGCTGCGCACCAAGACACTCGCGTTCACGCTGTCGTCGGCGTACGCGGGCGTCGCCGGCGCGCTGTTCTCGATGCTCGTCGGCCGCATCGCCCCGGAGCAGTGGAACCTGTTCCTGTCGATCGACTTCCTCGCGGTGATCGTCATCGGCGGGATCGCGACGATCTCGGGCACGATCATCGGCGCCTGCTTCGTGGTGCTCGTCCCGCGCCTGCTCGAAGAGCTCACCCACGTCATCCCGTGGATCACCGTCTCGGGCGGCGGGCTGATCAACGTCTTCCAGCTGCAGACGATCATCTTCGGCGTGCTGATCATCCTCTTCATCACCCTGGAGCCCCGCGGCCTCTACGGCCTCTGGGTCCGGGTGCGCAACTACTTCAAGGCCTGGCCGTTCTCCTACTGACCGGGCACCGACAACTGAACACCACCCACAACAGAAGGAGCACAGCATGTCCATGCGTCGACGAAGCCGCGCGGCACTCGCCCTCGTCGCGGCGGGGCTTCTCACCCTCTCCGCCTGCACCCAGGTCACCCCCGACGCCGGTCCCACCGGCGACGGGGACGACGGCGACATCGCCACGGGCGCCGGTGTCACCGCCGAGCCCTGTCCGGATGCCGTGAACGACGACAACGGCTGCATCTACCTCGGTGTGCTCTCGGACCTCACCGAGGGCCCGTTCGCAGCGCTCGCGGTGCCCATCACCGATGCGCAGCGTGCGTTCTGGGCGGAGGTGAACGAGGAGGGCGGTATCGGCGGATACGACATCGACATCGACACCTACACCCGCGACACCAAGTACCAGGCTGCGGAGCACGCCGCGCAGTACCAGCAGATCGCCGGCAGCATCGCCGGCATCGCGCAGTCGCTGGGCACGGTGAACACCGAGTCGGTGCTGCCCGACATGATCGAACGCAGCCTCGTGACCGTGCCCACCTCGTGGTGGTCGGGGTACGCCTTCGACGCTAACGACGGCGGCATCATCCTCGAGACCGGATACTCGTACTGCACCGAGGCACTGGCCGGACTGGACTGGTTCGCCGAGGCCAACGGCGCGCCGTCGACCGTGCAGGCCGTCGGCTACCCCGGTGACTACGGCGGCGACTCCGCCGTCGGCGTCTCGCGGTGGGCGGAGGTCAACGGCGCCACCGCGCTGGATCCGATCGGCACCGGCCCGAACCAGGTCGTCGGGAACCAGGACGCCGTGGTCGCCGCGGTGCTCGCCGGCCAGCCGGACGTCGTGGTGCTCGCCATCGGTCCGGCCGAGACGGCGGAGATCGTCGGCAAGCTCGCGGCAAGCGGCTTCACCGGACGGTTCCTGGGTTCGCTTCCGACCTGGAACCCCGCGCTGCTCGGGTCGGCGGCCGCTCCCGCGCTGCAGGCGCTCTACAACCACATGACGCCGTACGAGAACTGGGACGGCTCCAGCGCTGCCATCGAAGCCGTCAAGGCGTCGCTCGACGGTGAACTGCCCCCGAACGGCGGCTACATCATCGGCTGGGCCATCGGCTACCCGCTGAAGGCGGCGCTGGAGGCTGCGGCCGAGGCCGGCGACCTCACGCCTCAGGGCATCGCGTCGGTGATCGACGGTCTCACCGTCGACTTCGACGGCCTCGTGCAGCCGCACACCTACGGTGGCGACCCCCAGGCGAACGCCAACCAGGCGGTCAACATCGGAGTACCCGACCCGGAGGTCGACCTCGGACTGCGCACGATCGAGTCCTTCTACGAAGGGCCGTCGTTCGATCAGACCGACTACTCGGCCGCCTGCGTCGCGACCGGCTGATCGGCGGGAGGATGGGGGGATGCCTCGAGCCGAGGCATCCCCCCATCCTCTGCAACCTCGCCGAGCCTCGCCCGGCGCGCGGCCAGGCGCCGTCAGGCCGCCCAGCCCCACAGCCGGAACAGCGCCGCGACCACGGCCGCGGCGGCGACCACCACCAGGAAGGGTGCCCGCAGCAGCAGGAGCCCGGCGGCGACGAGGAGGGCGGGCACCCGCGCGTCGACGACGATCGCCTGGCCGTCGCCGAGGGTCTGCACCGCGACGAGCGCCGCGAGCAGCGCCACCGTGAGCAGGTCCGCGATGCGCAGCGGCCGTGGCGCCTCGACCCACTTCGGCGGGATGAGATAGCCGACCGTCTTCAGCGCGACGCAGACGATGGCCGCCACGAGCACGGCCGTCCACAGCGTCATGGGAGTCCCCCGCGCTCGGCGACGTCGGAGGGCTCGCGAGTGTCGTCCTCGGTGGCCGAACCGAGCCAGTTCGTCCAGCCGACGGCGATCGCGACGACGGCGGCGATGATGACCGGGAGCCCCGGCATCAGCACCGGAGTGAGGACGGTCGCGATGACGGCCGCCGCGACACCCACCACGATGGGCTGCCGGGCGCGCAGTCGCGGCCACAGCAGCGCGAGGAACGCCGCAGCGGCGGCGGCGTCGAGGCCGTACGCACGCGGATCGCCGAGGACATCGCCCAGCAGCGCGCCGGCGAGCGTCGAGAGGTTCCAGCCGACGTAGATCCCGATCCCGGTGACCCAGAAGCCCAGGGTGCGGGCGCGCGGACTCGTCTGCGCGAGAGAGACGGCGGTCGACTCGTCGATCGTGAACTGCGCCGCCGCGGCGCGCCGCCAGAACCCTGCGCCGATAACGGGCGACATCCGGATGCCGTACGCGACGTTGCGCACACCGAGGAGCGCGGCCGACGCGATGGCCGAGGGCACGGCCGCCAGTCCCCCGGCGCCGACGATCCCGACGAAGGCGAACTGCGAGCCGCCGGTGAACATGACGAGGCTCAGCACGCAGGTCTGCCAGACGTCGAGGCCCGACGCGACCGCCAGGGCGCCGAACGAGACGCCGTAGGCGCTCGTCGCGAGTGCAACCCCGAGCGCCTCGCGCACCGCCGCCTTCGCCTCGCCGGCACTGTGCGCGTCGTCGAAGTGGGGCACGGAACTCACGCCGTCATGCTAGCGAGAGCCTCCGACGGTGGAACCGGTCCACGAGACCAGAGGTGGCCCGCTTCCGCAGCGGGCCGGGTCGCGGCATCCGCTCGACTACGACGCGTTCGCGTCCTGACGCTTCATGCGGGCGGCCGCGCGGCCCCGCTCGGTCGCGTTCAGCACCACCTTGCGGATGCGCACGATCTCGGGCGTCACCTCGACGCACTCGTCGTCGCGCGCGAACTCCAGGCTCTCTTCGAGGGAGAGCTGACGCGGCGGCGTCATCGACTCGAACGAGTCGGCGGTCGACGAGCGCATGTTGGTGAGCTTCTTCTCCTTGGTGATGTTCACGTCCATGTCGTCGGCGCGCGAGTTCTCGCCGATGACCATGCCCTCGTACACCTCCTGCGTCGGCTGCACGAAGAACGACATGCGCTCCTGCAGGGCGATGATCGCGAACGGCGTGACGACACCGGCGCGGTCGGCGACGATCGAGCCGTTCTGACGCGTCACGATGTGACCTGCCCAGTCGTCGTATCCGTGCGAGATGGCGTTCGCGATTCCCGTGCCGCGCGTGGTGGAGAGGAACTCGGTGCGGAAGCCGATGAGGCCTCGCGAGGGGACGATGAACTCCATGCGCACCCAGCCGGTGCCGTGGTTGGTCATGTTGTCCATGCGGCCCTTGCGCGCCGCCATGAGCTGCGTGATGGCGCCCAGGTACTCCTCGGGCGCGTCGATCGTGAGGTGCTCGAAGGGCTCCTTGACCTTGCCGTCCTCGCCCTTGCGCGTGACGACCTGGGGCTTTCCGACGGTCAGCTCGAAGCCCTCGCGGCGCATGTTCTCGACGAGGATGGCCAGCGCCAGCTCACCGCGGCCCTGGACCTCCCACGCGTCCGGGCGGCCGATGTCGACGACCTTCAGCGAGACGTTGCCCACGAGCTCGCGGTCGAGGCGATCCTTCACCATGCGCGCCGTCAGCTTGTGACCCTTGACCTTGCCCACCAGCGGGCTGGTGTTGGTGCCGATCGTCATCGAGATCGCCGGGTCGTCGACGTGGATCTGCGGCAGCGGCCGGACATCCTCGGGGTCGGCGATCGTCTCGCCGATCGTGATGTCGTCGAAGCCCGCGATCGCGACGATGTCGCCGGGGCCGGCGGAGTCGGCCGGGTACCGCTCCAGGGCGCGGGTCTTCAGCAGCTCGGTGATGCGGGCATTGCTCGTCGTGCCGTCGTGGCGCACCCAGGCGACCGTCTGGCCCTTGCGCAGCGTGCCGTTGAAGACGCGCAGCAGCGCCAGGCGCCCGAGGAACGGGCTGGAGTCGAGGTTCGTCACCCACGCCTGCAGCGGCGCCTCGTCGTCGTACGACGGGGCGGGCACGTGCTCGAGGATCGCCTCGAACAGCGGCTCGAGGTCGCCGTTGTCGGGCAGGTCGCCGTTGGCGGGACGGGTTCGGGATGCCGCGCCCGCGCGTCCGCTCGCGTAGACCACCGGCACGTCCAGCAGAGCGTCGACGTCGAGGTCCGGCACGTCCTCATGCAGGTCGGACGCGAGTCCGAGCAGCAGATCGTGGGCCTCCTCCTCGACCTCGGCGATGCGCGCGTCGGGGCGATCGGTCTTGTTCACCAGCAGGATCACCGGCAGCTTCGCCTCGAGCGCCTTGCGCAGCACGAAGCGGGTCTGGGGCAGCGGGCCCTCGCTCGCGTCGACCAGCAGCACGACGCCGTCCACCATCGACAGCCCGCGCTCGACCTCGCCGCCGAAGTCGGCGTGGCCGGGGGTGTCGATGACGTTGATGGTCACCGGGGCGTCGGTGTGCACGCCGTTGTAGGTGATCGCCGTGTTCTTGGCGAGGATCGTGATGCCCTTCTCGCGCTCGAGGTCGTTCGAGTCCATCGCGCGCTCCTCGACGTGAGCGTGCTCGCCGAAGGAGCCGGTCTGGCGGAGCATGGCGTCCACGAGGGTCGTCTTGCCGTGGTCGACGTGGGCGACGATCGCGACGTTGCGGAGGTCCGGACGGAGGGCGCGCGCCATGAGGGAATCCTTGGAGTACGGGGAAGCGCCGGGATGCCGGCATCCGTCAGTCTACCGGGACAGTCTGAGCACTCCCCGGAACGGCACGTGCCGCCCGGGACGAGGCCCGGACGGCACGTGTCTTCACGCCGTGTCGCGTGCCGGTCAGCTGACGGTCGACCCGGTGCGTTGCAGGAGCGCGGCGCGGGCCTCGCGGCGCACGCGCTGCTCCTCGGGATTGGGCACCGGCACGGCCGCGATCAAACGCTGCGTGTACGGGTCGGTCGCGCCGCGCAGGATCTCGTCGCGCGTACCCGTCTCGACGAGCTTGCCGTGGTGCATCACCGCGATGCGGTGCGCCAGGATGTCGACGACGGCCAGGTCGTGGCTGATGAACAGGCACGCGAACTGGAGCTGCTGCTGAAGCTCCTGCAGCAGGTCGAGGAATCGAGCCTGCACCGACACGTCCAGCGCGGAGGTCGGCTCGTCGGCGACCAGCAGCTCGGGTGCCAGTGCGAGCGCACGTGCGATGCCGACGCGCTGGCGCTGTCCGCCCGAGAGCTCGTGCGGGAACCGGTTGCGGTACGACCTCGGCAGCTCGACCTGGGTGAGGAGCTCCTCGACGCGGCGGTCGAGGTCCTTGCCCTTGGCGACCTCGGCGAGGAGGATCGGCTCCCCGATCGACTGGCCGATCGGCATGCGGGGGTTCAGCGACGACGCCGGATCCTGGAACACGATGCCGGTCTTGCGGCGGATCGCGAAGAGGTCCTTCTGCGACGCGTGCGAGATGTCGGTGCCGACGGCCGTGAGCTTGCCCTCCGCGATCGGCAGCAGGCCGATCGCGGCGCGGCCGAGAGTCGTCTTGCCCGAGCCGGACTCGCCCACGAGCCCGACGATCTCGCCCGGGTAGATCGCGAGGTCGATGTGCTCGGCCGCACGGAACGCCGGGATGCGCCCCCGCTTGGGGTAGTCGATCGCGACGTCCTCGAAATGCAGCACCGGGGTACGCGTCTCGATCGTGACCCCCGCCGCTCCGGACGCGCGCTCGCGGATCGACGACACCGACGGCACGGTCGAGGTCTCGGTCGCGACGACCTCGGGACCGGGCTCCGCATCCTCGAGAACACCGAGGCCGAGGTGCGGCACCGACGCGAGCAGCTGCTGCGTGTACGGATGCTGAGGATCGTGGAAGATCTTCTCCACGGAGCCGGACTCGACCACGAGGCCGTTCTTCATCACCATGATGCGATCGGCGAGGTCGGCGACGACTCCCATGTCATGGGTGATGAGGATGATCGCCGAGTCGAGGCGCTTGTGCAGGTTGCGCAGCAGATCGAGGACCTCGGCCTGCACCGTCACGTCCAGCGCCGTCGTCGGCTCGTCGGCGATGAGCAGGAGCGGGTCGCACGAGATCGACTGGGCGATCATCGCGCGCTGGCGCTGGCCGCCCGACAGCTGGTGCGGGTACTTGTGGAAGGACTGCTCCGGGCTGGGCATCTCGACCATGCGCAGCAGCTCGATCGCCTTGTCCTTCGCCTCGGACGGCGCGAGGTCGCGGTCGTGCGAGCGCAGCGCCTCCATGATCTGGAACCCGATCGTGTACACCGGGTTCAGCGCCGTCATCGGCTCCTGGAAGATCACCGCGATCTCGTTGCCGCGCAGCGACCGCAGCGTCGCATCGTCGACCCCGCGCAGCTCGCGCCCCAGCAGCTTGATCGAGCCGGTCACGCGCGAGTTCTCGGGGAGGAGCCCCAGCAGCGCCATCGAGCTCGTGCTCTTGCCCGAGCCCGACTCGCCCACGATGGCGAGGACCTCGCCACGGCGGACTTCGTAGTTCATGTCGATCGCGGCCGGGTAGAACTCGCCTTCGACCCAGAATTCGACCCCGAGGTTGTCGACCTCGAGGATCGTCTCCGGGAGGGCGTCTCGCGACGCCGCGATGTCGGCGTCCATGCCCGTCGTGTCAGTCATTCGTGGTGTCCCATCTGCAAAGCTTGAGGTCATGTCGTTCCAGGAGGTCCGTTACCGGCCGGTGTTCGGCCGCACGCTCGCTGTCGTGACCGTCGTGGTGTGCGCGCTCGGCGTCGTCGCGCTGTTCTGGTCGGAGCCCGCTGCCGCGTGGCGCTACGTGTGGCCGGTGCTGCTGGTCGCGGTGGTGGCCTGGGCGCTGTTCTGGCGTCCGAGCCTCACCGTGGCCGAGCACGGGATCACGGTCGAGAACGTGCTGCGCACGCACTTCGTGCCGTGGCCGTCGATCGTGTCGATCGACACGCGCTACTCGCTGACGCTGCGGACCGCACAGGGCCGCGTCACGGTGTGGGCGGCGCCTGCGCCGGGCCGCCACCGCACTCTGGGCCTGGCCGCCAAGGACTTCGACGGCGTCGGCGAGTCGGCTCGCGGCGGCGTGGGCGAACTGCGCCCCGCCGACGCGCTCACGACCCCGAGCGGCAATCTCGCGCAGCTGATCCGCGGCCACTGGGAGCGGCTGCGGGATGCCGGAGCCTTCGCCAGCGGCATCGATCCGGAAGCGGCGACCGTGACGTGGCACTGGGCCACCGCCGCGGTGGTCGCGGCTCTCGCCGCGGCCACCGCGATCGGTCTGCTGGTCTAGCAGCGTCACGTCATCGCTCCGGGTCGAGCGGCTTGTGCTGTGCGTCGCCCGGCTCCTCACGACGCGGGTCGTTGAAGTTGACGATGTCGTCGCCGGTGAAGGCCGTCTGCATCCCGACCACCACGTCCGGAGCCTCGGCAGGCTCGGTCGTATCGAGGATCGGAGCCACCGGGCCGCCTGCGCGGCCGGCTCGGGCCATGGCGCGCTCGCTCGGCATCTTCTTCTGGCGCGGGTCGAACGCATCGCGCAGACCGTCGCCGATGAAGTTGACGCACAGCGCGATCGCGATGATGAAGATACCCGGCCACCAGAACAGCCACGGGCGCGTCGAGAACGCCGCCTGGTTCTCGGAGATGATCTTTCCGAGCGACGTGTCGGGCGACTGCACGCCGAACCCGAGGAAGCTCAGCGACGACTCGAGCAGGATCGCACCCGCCATGAGCAGCGTCGCGTTCACGACGATCACGCCGACGGCGTTGGGAAGGATGTGCCGGAAGATGATCCGGCGATCCCGCGCACCCGAGACCCGTGCGGCATCGACGAACTCGCGCTCGCGCAGGGTGAGGAACTCGCCGCGCACGAGTCGAGCCATCGTCGTCCACGCGAACAGGCCGATGACCACGCCCAGCACTGCGGCGCCGAGGCTGCCGAACATGTTGCCCAGCACCGCGCCGATCACGATGAGCGGGATGGTGATGATGACGTCGGTGAATCGCATGAGCACCGAGTCGGTCCACTTGCCGTAGTAGCCCGCGATGGCGCCGATCACGACGCCGATGATCGTGGCGACGACGCCGGCGATCACCATCACCATGATCGACTGCTGGGTGCCGCGCATCACGACCGCGAAGATGTCGCGACCGACCTCATCCTGCCCGAACGGATGATCGCCGAACTGCAGCGGCCACAGGCTCATCGTGGGGACGCCGTTGTTGACCTTGGTGGGGATCTGGTTCCACGAATACTGCCACCATCCGGGGATGCGGACACCCCACAGATCGACGCCCACCGAGGTGAACGCGAGGATGACGATGAACGCCAGGACGATCATCGAGGTGAGGGCGGCGCGGTGGCGGAAGAACCGCCGGCGGACGATCTGGCCCTGGCTGAGGCCCTCGGTCTCCTTCTGCTCGATCGAGATCTCGGCCGTGGCCTGGGTCTCGAGCTCGCCGGGTTCGTTGACGACTGTGGTGTTCATGTCAGCCCACCTTGATTCTCGGGTCGAGGGCCGCGTAGATGAGGTCCGCGATGAGGTTGAACAGGACCGCGAGCGTGCCCGTGACGACGAAGAACGCCATCACGGGGTTCGGGTCATGGGCGTCGAGGGCGGTGACGAACAGTCGCCCCATGCCGGTCCAGCCGAAGACGGTCTCGGTCACGACCGCGCCGCCGATGATGGCGCCCACGTCGAAGGCGATGATCGTCGTGATCGGGATGAGTGCGTTGCGGAACGCGTGACGCACGACCACCGTGCGCTGGGTCAGGCCCTTCGCGCGCGCGGTGCGGATGTAGTCCTGGTTCATGACCTCGAGCAGGCTCGCGCGCGAGTAGCGCGTGTAGCTCGCGAACGAGATCAGGATGATCGCGATGGTCGGCAGCAGCAGGTGCGTGTACAGGTCGATGCCCTGCACCCAGAAGTTGCCGCCCAGGCCCGGTGTCGATGAGCCGACGGTCGCGATCGGCCGGCCGCGCACACGGCTGGAGTTGGCATACGCCTGCCAGTACGACATGTACTTGTCGAGTGCGATGAACGCCGCGACCAGGAGGCCCACGATCGCCGTGGTGCGCACCACCGGCCCGCGGTCGGGCGCGCCCATGAACCAGCCGATCGCACCGCTGACGACGACGGCCAGCAACGCCAGCAGCAGGAAGAACCACAGCGTCATCCCGTTGAGGATGTTGTTCACCATCGGGAAGTACAGCGCGATGCCGATCCCCGCCACGATGAGCGAGGCGTACAGCGCCTTGCGGTTGCGCAGACCGGTCGAGACCGCGGTCACGCCGACGGCGATGCCCAGGGCGAGGAACGCGTACACGACGATCCCGATGCTGGGGTCGGCGAACCACTCGGTGACCGACAGGAAGGTCAGCACCGCCCCGGTCGCGACGGCGGCGATACCGAACACGGTGAGGCGGCGTCGCCAGCGGCCGCCCAGGAGGGACATCCAGATGAGGCCCGCCACGATCGACATGCCGATGATCACCGGCACCGAGATCGTGGGGTCCGCCAGCCAGTTGTTCAGCTGGATCGCGCCGTACTGCTTGAGCAGCACGGCGACCCAGAAGATGGGCAGCGAGAAGAACAGGAACGACAGCAGCGTCACGCCGTAGTCGAAGCCGGTGTACTGACGCAGTGCCGAGACGATACCGACCGAGATGCCGAGGACGATCGCCACGACCGTGGCGGTGGTGACCAGCGTCAGCGTCGACGTGATCGCGTTCCCCAGCATCGCGTTGACCGCTTGGTTCTGGATGCTGATGCCGAGGTCGCCGCGGAACACGCCGCCGAGCCACAGGAAGTAGCGCAGCGGAGGCGGGACGTCGAGATCGAGGAGCTTGGTGCGAGCTTCGATGAGCTCGGCTTTGTTCGGAGCGTTGCTCTGCCGCAGGTCTTCCAGGGGGTCTCCCGAGAAGGACACGAGCAGATACATCAGGAATGTCGCGGCGAAGAGCACGAAGATCGACGCGATCAACCGCCGGATGATGAATGAAGCCATGTTGTGGCCGCCTGCCAATCGATGAAACAGCGAAGGAGGCGGGGCCGGCGAGACGGCCAGGCCCCGTGCTCCACCGCTGAGAGGAGTCTAACGCGGTGAGGTGCAGGCCCCCTCGGGGACCTGCACCCCACCTCGGTGTGAGCCGAGCGCGAGCTCAGCGTGAACCGTGTCGGTTTTTACTCCTCGGTACCGGCGTCCGTGACCTCCCAGTCCCACGCGTTCCAGAAGATCGTGGGAGCGAGGATCGAGGCGTCGATGTTCGTCACGCGGTCGCTGAAGGCGGTGACCTCGGGGAACTGGAAGATGGTGACGCCGTAGAAGTCCTCCCACAGCAGTCGGTCCATCTCGATCTGCAGATCGATCTTCTCCTGCTCGTCGAACTCGACGTTCAGCTTCGAGATGATCTCGTCGACCTCAGCGTTCGAGTAGAAGTTGAGGTTGTTGATCCCACCCTTTTCGAACGTCGGCAGCGAGTTCGTCACGCCGAGGCTCGTCGACTGCCAGCCGAACAGCGAGGCGTCGTAGCCGCCGGGCGTGCCGAGCAGGCCGCCCCACTCCTCGGAGCCGCAGTCGGTGACGTTGAAGCCGGCCTCAGCAGCCGACGCCTGGATCAGCGCGAACTCGTTGACGCGACGCGGGTTGTTCGAGGCGTAGAGGATGCAGACCGAGGTGTCGGTGATGCCCGACTCGGCCAGCAGCGCCTTGGCGCCCTCGATGTCGACCTCGGCGTAGTCGGCCGACGTGTTGGTCTCGACCGCCTCGTCGTAGCCCTCGGCGCCCGGGACGAACAGCTGCGAGGAGCGGAGGATCGCGTCGTCGCCGATGATCGGCTTGATCAGCGTGTCGACGATCTCCTGACGCGGGATCACCTTCATGAACGCCTGGCGGACGAGCGGGTTCGAGAAGATGTTCTCCGGGTTCTTGCCCTGGTCGAACTGCAGGTCGACGTGCTCGTACGTGCCACCGACGCCGGTGTTCACCGTGATGCCGTCGATGCTCTCGAGCGCCGTCGTGATGTCGGCGGTCGCCTGCGGCTGGATGATGTCGACCTCTCCGTTCTCCAGCGCCTGAACCGCAGCGAGCGGGTCGGGGATGAAGCGGATCGTGATCTCCTCGATGTTCGCGGTGTTGTCACCGGCGTACTCGGGGTTCGCCGTGAGCGTCACGAACTGGTCGGCCTCGTAGTCGCTGATGATGTACGGACCGCTCGCGACCACCAGGTCGGGGTCGTCGGGCATCGACGTGAAGTTGAAGCCCGAGTTCCAGAACGACGAGATCGGCGCGAGAGCGGCGGCGTCGTCGTTCTCGATGGCGTCGAGAAGAGCCTGCTTGGCCTCCTCGTTGTCCTCGATGTCGAGAGCCTTCTTCGCGACGATGTGCGCCGGGAGCATCTCGCCCATGGTGGCGAAGTTGAGCTCCCAGTCGACGAACGGCTGGTCGTAGGTGATGGTGACCGAACGGCCGTCCTCGCCGATCTCCGGCGTCTCGGTCACGAGGCCGAGGCCCGACGTGGGCGTGGCGCCCGAGTCGAAGTAGACGACATCGGTCGGGAAGGCGTCGGTGAACTCACCGGTGTCGGGGTCGATGAACTCGTCCGGGTCGAAGTCGGGGGTGTCCAGTGCACGCGACTCGGCTGCCCAGTACAGCATCATGTCGGCAGCGTCCACGGGGGTGCCGTCCGACCACTTGATGCCTTCGTTGATGGTGTAGGTCACCGTCAACGGGTCCTCGCTGACCAGCTCGTAGGAGCCGAACGACTCGTTCTGCACGAGCTCGGGCGTGTTGTTGTAGTAGTTGAAGCCGTCCAGCACCAAGTAGTTGATGTTGTTGTTGGCTGTGGCGTTTCCGAACGACGTGTTGCCGTTCATCGAGTAGAACGCCTGGTTCCACGCTGCGGTGATCGACGAGCCCTCGACGAGACCGGAGTCGTCGCCGTTGTCGTCGCCGCCACCGGCGGCGCAACCCGAGATCACCAGTGCGCCAGCCGCGGTGAGCGCCACCGCGGCCGAGATGCGCTTCATTCTCACTGTTCCTCCTGTGCAGGGTTGTGCGCACACGTCAGGCCAAGGCCGAACGGGGGCGCGGATGGGAAAACCATAAGCACCGGGTGTGAGATGGTCAAAACGATCCGAGAAAACGTTACAGAGCCTTAACTCAATGGAAGCGAAGTGTGACAATCTGACAAGATGACGGTGCCTGACGCCCTCGCGGATCGGAGGGTTCCCACGATCGCCTCGCCGCTCGACCGCGCCGGAAGGCGACGGGTGACGTGGGAGGTCTGGATCGTCCTGGCCGTCTCGGTCGGACAGTCGGCGCTCTACTCGGTGCTGTCTCTCGTGCGCCGGCTCCTGGCGCCAGTGCCGCTCGGATCCCAGCAGACGCAGGTCAATCCGTCGCGCGACGCCCAGGCGCTGTGGGACATCGTCTACCAGCTGCTCTCGATCTTCTTCGCGCTCTCGCTGGTGGCGCTCGTCCTGTACCTGTTGTGGGAGCCGGGGATGAGCGCGTTCCGCCGCATCGGGCTGGACTTCTCGCGGTTCGGCGGCGACCTGGGTCGCGGCATCCTGCTCGCCGCCGTGATCGGCGTGCCGGGCCTCGCGCTGTATGCCGCCGGTCGCGCCCTGGGCGTCACTGTCACCGTCGTCGCCTCGCCCCTCGACACCGCGTGGTGGACGGTGCCGCTGCTCGTGCTCTCGGCGCTGAGGGCAGGGCTGACCGAAGAGGTCGTCTTCATCGGCTACCTGTTCGACCGCCTGCGCCGGCTCGGCTGGGGAACGTGGACGATCATCCTCTCCACCGCCGCGCTGCGCGGCGCGTATCACGCGTACCAGGGGTTCGGTGCGATCGTCGGCAACTTCGCGATGGGCGTCGTGTTCGGCTGGTGCTACCAGCGCTGGGGCCGGGTGATGCCGCTGGTCATCGCGCACACGCTCCTGGACGTCGTCGCGTTCGTCGGTTATCCGCTCGCCGCCGCGCTGTGGCCAGGGGTCTTCGCCCCGCTTCCGACGCCCACGCCCACGCCCACTCCCTCCTCTGCGGGCTGACGCGTCCGCACCGCGCCCGGGCCCCCGCCCGCCCCGCTCCCCGTCCCCGCTCCCCCGGCCCCGCTCCCCCTCCCCGCTCCCCGTCCCCGCTCCCCCGTCCCCGGCTCCGGCCCCGGCCCCGGCTCATGCCAACCGCGAGAGTGCATCTGGTGGACGAGGGTGAGGGAGCTGACCTACCCCTCGTCCACCAGGTGCACTCTCGGCGTGGGGGGCGGACTCCTCCACAGCTGGCGGCGGGGAGGAGCTGTCCACAGATCGCGCGGATGGGCGACCCGGCGGCGTGGTGGACCGGAAGGGTGGGCGGATGCCGCTCATCGCCGCGTCCACGATCGTCAGGCCGAGTCCGATTCCCCTCCTGTGTTGGACGGATGTACCGCATCCCGAGCGGGGAGTCGCGGCGGGCGTGCTCGTGAAGGTTCGCCACGGGGTCTACGCGTCCGCACGACTGTGGAAGGCGCTTGCACCGTGGGATCGATACCTGGCGCGCGTTCACGCGGTGGCACTCGTGCTGCCGGGAGCGGTGTTCTGCTGCGAGTCGGCGGCGGCACTCCTCGGCATGCCGATCTTCGGCGATCCGGTCATCGTCCACATCCTCGTCGAGAGATCGGGCACCGCTCGCCTGGTCGCCGGCGTGCGCTCGCATCGGGCCGGTCACGACAGGACCATCATCGAATCGAACGGACTCGCGCTCACCTCTCCTGCCGACACCGCGATCGACCTGGCACGCCATCGCCATCCGTCGGTCGGTCGATCGGCCGCGGACGCCGCGCTGCGCGTCGACCCCGTGCTGACCCGGGACCTCCTGATCGCAGGCAACGAGGCCCGAGCGAGCAGTCGGGGCCGGAACATCGCGCGCTGGGCCCTCACCCGCAGCACGGCTCTCGCAGAGACGGCGCTCGAGTCCGTCAGCCTCTGCGTCATCGAGTGGCTCGGGTTCCCCGCACCCGAGCTGCAGGCCGTGTTCCGATCGGAGTCGGGTACGGAGGACCGCGGCGATACGCTCTGGCGCTCGCTCGGGATCGTCGGTGAGGCAGACGGCGACCTGAAGTACGACGGCCGGTTCGGCGACGCCGCGACCATCCACCGGCGTCAGCATCTTCGCGACCGCCGCCTGCGCAGCCACGCCGAAGTGAACGCGGTCGTGCACTGGGGGTGGGGCGACACCACGTCGGTCACGCCCCTGCAGCACATCCTCCTCGGCGCCGGGCTGCGTCCGATCGCCCCGGAGCAGTCGGCGCCGCTCTACTCCATGAGACGGGAGCTCTCCACACGCGCCCCGCACCGCCTGACCGCCCCCTCCGAGTCCGCGAGAGAGCATCTGGCAGCCGAGGAGTAGGGAAGCAACCTATCTCTCGGCCACCAGCTGCACTCTCGCGGTCAGGGGTGGACTCCAGGGCCGACCCGGGGGGTCGAGCGGGAGGGGTGGGTGGGTCAGGCGAAGGCCTCGATCGGCGGGCAGGCGCACACGAGGTTGCGGTCGCCGTAGGCCTGATCGATGCGACGGACGGGAGGCCAGTACTTCGTGCGCACGAGGGAGTGCACCGGGTAGACGGCGGTCTCCCGCGAGTACGGACGCGCCCAGTCGCCCGCGACGACGGCCTCGGCGGTGTGCGGGGCGTTCACGAGCGGGTTGTCGCCGGTGGGCCACTCCCCCGCCGCCACGCGCTGCGCCTCGGCCTTGATCGCGATCATCGCCTCGATGAAGCGCTCGATCTCACCGAGGTCCTCGGACTCGGTCGGCTCGACCATGAGGGTGCCGGCGACCGGGAACGACATCGTCGGGGCGTGGAAGCCGTAGTCGATCAGGCGCTTGGCGACGTCGTCGACCGAGACTCCGGTGGCCTCGCGCAGCGGCCGCAGGTCGAGGATGCACTCGTGCGCCACCAGGCCGTCCTCGCCCGTGTACAGCACCGGGTAGTGGTCGCGGAGGCGGAAGGCGATGTAGTTCGCGGCCAGCACCGCCGCCGCCGTCGCGTCGCGCAGGCCCGCGGCGCCCATCATGCGCACGTACGCCCACGAGATCGGCAGGATGCCGGCCGAACCGTGCGGCGCGGCCGAGATCGGCCCGCCGTCGAACACTCCGCCGGCGTGATCGGCCCGCTGCGAGAACGGATGCGACGGGAGGTGAGGGGCGAGGTGCGCCTTCGCCGCGACGGGGCCCACCCCCGGGCCGCCGCCGCCGTGCGGGATCGCGAACGTCTTGTGCAGGTTGAGGTGCGACACGTCGCCGCCGAGGTCGCCGAAGCGGGCGTAGCCGAGGAGGGCGTTGAGGTTCGCGCCGTCGACGTACACCTGGCCGCCCGCGTCGTGCACGGCCTGGGTGATCTCGAGCACGTCGTGCTCGTAGACGCCGTGCGTCGAGGGGTAGGTGATCATGAGCGCGGCGAGCTCGTCGGCGTTCGCCTCGATCTTGGCGCGCAGGTCGTCGAGGTCGACGTTCCCGCGATCGTCGCATGCGACGACGACGACCCGCATGCCGGCGAGCACCGCCGAGGCCGCGTTCGTGCCATGGGCGGACGACGGGATGAGGCACACCGTGCGTCCTTCGTCGCCGTTCGCGCGGTGGTAGCCGCGGATCGCCATGAGACCCGCCAGCTCGCCCTGCGAGCCGGCGTTGGGCTGCAGCGACACCGCGTCGTACCCGGTGACCTCGGCCAGCCACACCTCGAGCTGCTCGATCATCGCGAGATAGCCGCGGACGTCGTCCTCCGGGGCGAAGGGATGCACGCGCGAGAACTCCGGCCACGACACCGCCGCCATCTCGGTCGCCGCGTTGAGCTTCATCGTGCAGGACCCGAGCGGGATCATGCCCCGGTCCAGGGCGTAGTCCCGGTCGGCGAGCTGCTTGAGATAGCGCATCATCGCCGTCTCGGACCGGTGCGTGTTGAAGACGGGGTGCGTCAGGTACTCCTCCACTCGCAGGAGCGCCGAAGGAACGCCCGCGAGGGGCTCGGCATCCGTGAACGCCACGACGCGCTCGCCCTGCTCGCCGGAGCCGAGGAACTCCCCCTCGGGCAGACCGAACGCCCACGCCACCGCTGCGAGGTCGTCGGCGGTCGTGGTCTCGTCGACCGACACGCCGACGGTCGCATCGTCGACCTGGAACAGCTGATAGCCGCGCGAACGCGCGCGCTCGATCACGCGGCGGGACGGCCCGGGGGTGGTGACGCGGATGGTGTCGAAGAACGAGTCGGAGGCGAGCGACAGGCCGTACTCGCGCAGCCGCGCGGCCAGCGCCTCCGCCTTCTTGGCGACGTCGGTCGCGATCGCGCGGAGGCCGTCGGGCCCGTGGTACACCGCGTACATCGCGGCCATGACGGCCAGCAGCACCTGCGACGTGCAGATGTTGGACGTCGCCTTCTCGCGACGGATGTGCTGTTCGCGGGTCTGCAGCGCCAGCCGGTAGGCGGGGTGGCCGGCGGCATCCTGCGACACGCCGACGAGGCGCCCCGGCAGCTGCCGCTCGAGACCCTGGCGCACCGCCATGTAGCCGGCGTGCGGACCGCCGAAGCCGAGCGGCACGCCGAAGCGCTGGGTCGTGCCCACCGCGACGTCGGCGCCGAGCGAGCCGGGCGAGCGCAGCAGCGTGAGGGCGAGCAGGTCCGCGGCGACCACGACGAGGCCGCCCGCGAGGTGGGCGGCGTCGACGACACCGGAGGGGTCCCACACGCGTCCGGACGCCCCCGGATACTGGAGGAAGACGCCGAACGGCTCGACCGGTTCGCCGGCCGCGTCCTGGAACGCCGTGCCGTGCGCGAGGTCGAGCTCCACCAGCTCGATGCCGACGGCGGCGGCGCGGTGCGCGAGCAGCGCCTTGGTCTGCGGCAGCGCGTCGGCGTCGACGACGAACACGTTCGACGCGGCCTTCGAGGCACGGCGGGCGACCAGCATGCCCTCCACGACCGCGGTCGCCTCATCGAGCATCGAGGCGTTCGCGGTGGCGAGGCCCGTGAGGTCGGTCACCATCGTCTGGAAGTTGATGAGCGCCTCGAGGCGACCCTGCGAGATCTCGGGCTGGTACGGCGTATACGCGGTGTACCACGACGGGTTCTCGAGCACGTTACGGGCGATCACCGACGGCGTCAGGGTGTCGTGGTAGCCGAGGCCGATCATGGGCCGCGCGGTGCGGTTCTGCGACGCGAGCAGACGCAGCTCGGCGAGCGCCTCGGCCTCGGTGGCGGCGGGCGGGATGTCGGTGGTCGAGCGGGGCGGGGACTGGATGGGTGCCGGAACCGCGGCGCGCACGAGCGCGTCGACGGAGTCGTAGCCCAGCGCGTCGAGCATCGTGCGCTGGGCGGCGGCATCCGTCCCGATGTGACGCTCGGCGAAACGGCCCGTCATCAGGCGCCGCCGGTGAGCGCGACGTACGCGTCGCGGTCGAGCAGATCGGCCACGGCCGACGCCTCGACCCGCAGCTTCACGAGCCAGCCCGCCCCGAACGGGTCGGCGTTGACCAGCGACGGGTCGTCGACGACGGCGTCGTTGATCTCGACGACCTCGCCGGTCAGCGGGGCGTAGAGCTCGCCGACCGACTTCGTCGACTCGATCTCGCCGACCACGGTCGCCGCGGTCACGCCGGAACCGGCGGCCGGGAGCTCGACGAAGACCACATCGCCGAGCTTGTCGGCGGCGTAGTCGGTGATGCCGACGGTGGCGATGTCGCCGTCGAGGGCGACCCACTCGTGCTCGGCGGTGTACTTGAGGCTGGTGAGGTCGGTCATGAGTTCCTCCGGTAGAAGGGCAGGTCGGTCACAATGGCGGGGATGCGGGTCCCCCGGACGTCGATGAAGAGGGTGGTGCCGGGCTCGGTCGCGGTGGGCGACACCAGGGCCATGGCGATGGGATGCCCCAGCGTCGGGCTGAGCGCGCCGCTGGTGATCTCGCCGATCGGGGTGGCGGCATCCGCGTCGGCGAACACGGCGTAGCCGGCGCGCCCCGCCCGCTTGCCCTCGCCGACCAGGCCCACGAGCACCGGGGCGTCGGAGGCGACCACGGCGGCGAGCCCCGCCTGGCCCACGAACTCGTCCTTGTCGGCCGCCACGACGCGGCCGAGACAGGCCTGGGCGGGCACGATGTCGAGCGACAGCTCGTGGCCGTACAGCGGCATGCCCGCCTCGAGGCGCAGCGTGTCGCGGGCGGCGAGCCCGGCGGGCACGAGTCCGTGCGGCTCGCCCGCCGCGAGGAGCGCGTCCCACAGCGCGCCGGCGGCGCGGTGGGGAACCAGAAGCTCGAAGCCGTCCTCACCGGTGTAGCCGGTGCGCGCGATGAGCAGCGTCTCGCCGTCGAACGACCCCGACGCCCAGGCGTAGTAGCCGAGGTCGGCGAGCGCCGGCTCGACGTCGGTGATGGACGGCGTCGACTCGAGGACGGTACGGGCCACCGGTCCCTGCACGGCGATCAGGGCGAAGTGGTCGGTCACATCCTCGACCGTGACCCGCGGCTTCCCGTCGAGCGACTGCGGGTCCGGGAAGGCCGAGACGCGGTCGGCGAGCGCCGTGGCGACGGCATCCCGGTTTCCGGCGTTCGCGATCACCAGGAAGCGATCGTCGGCGAGGCGGTACACGATGACGTCGTCGACGATGCCGCCCGACTCCGCGAGGACCAGGGAGTACTTCGCCTTGCCCGCGCGCATCGCCGACAGGCGTCCGGCCAGTGCGTAGTCGAGGAAGACCGCGGCATCCGCGCCGGTCACGAGGAACTCCGCCATGTGCGAGATGTCGAAGAGTCCGGCAGCGGTGCGCACCGCGTGGTGCTCGGCGAGATCGGAGCTGTAGCGGACGGGCATGAGCCAGCCGCCGAAGTCGGTGAAGGAGGCGCCGAGCGCCTCGTGGCGGTCGTGGAGCACCGTGGTGCGGGGCTCCGACAAGTTCTGATCTGGCATGAGTTCTCCCGGTCGCGGGCGGGCAGACGCCGGACGGCGCCTGTGAACTCCCCCTCTGTCATGGGCCTGAGAGTTTCACCGGGTGCGGACACCCGGGTTTCACCGTCGGCGGATTCGTCGCGTTCGCGTGGAGACGCGTAGCGGTCGGCTTGCGAGAGTGGTCTCGATGCGGCGCTCGCGCCGTACTCAACCGATTCTCGCTTCGCTCGAATCACTTTCCAGAGTCGGCCACACCCGAACGGTACGCGTACCTGAGAGATTGGCGGGGAGGCTTGCTCCTTCGGTGCTCGGCGATATCGCTGCCGAGGCTCTCCCGCCCGGGTCGTTGGCCGGTGTTGACTTGCGCAGCAAGCATACCGGTCGGCGCGTCAACCCACGCAGCGACCCGTCGACACCTCGTTCTGCAGCGACGGCGCCTGCGCGGCGACCGGGGTGAGCTCGGCCATCGTCATGGCGTATCCGAGCATCGCGTCATGCTCGGCGCGCGCGAACACGACGCCGGCGACGGCACCGTCCGCAGTCAGCAGCGGACCGCCGGAGTTGCCTGGACGCACCTCGGCCTCGAGCGCGTAGATCTCGCGCGGGTTCCACGAGTCGCTGTAGATGTCGGGCACCGTGGCGGTGCCCGCCGACTGGACCCCCGCCGTCACCATCGTGAACGGGCCTCCGTGCGGGTAGCCCTGGATCGCCGCGGCGGCGCCCGCGGGAAGAGTGGCGCTGAACGGCAGCGGCTCGGCGCCCAGATCGTCGACGGCGATCACCGCGAGGTCGTCGATCGGATCGAAGTACACGATGCGCCCCTCGCGCGCGGCCACGCCCGGAAGCTCGACGAGCGGCGTGTCGACTCCCGCCACGACATGGGCGTTGGTCACGACGCGATCGGGCGCGATGACGAATCCGCTCCCCGTCGATCCCCGCCCGCACGCGTAGGCGGTGCCTGAGACCCGGGCGACGGATGCCGCGGCCCGCTCCAGCTCGGGATCGTCCAGGGCGACCGGGGGCGCAGGATCCGCGACGCCGGGACCCAGGAGCTCGCCCAAGCGCGGCAGCCCGTCGTCGATCACCGCTCCGCGCAGCTCGGCGAGCGCGGCGTCGACGGGGTCGGGGGTGAGCGCATCGATCCCGCGCAGCACGGTGGAGGAGGCGACGGCCGACGACACGACCGGGATGCCGGCCACCGCGATCGCCGGGGCGACCAGTGCGAGCGCGAGCGTCGCCACGACGAGCGACGCGAGTCCGCCGAGGAATCGTTCGATGCCGCGCAGCTTGAGTCGGTCGGCGCCCGAGCGCAGCGCCGCTCCGATCGCCGCACCGGCGGCCGCGCCGACGCCCAGCAGGCCGATCGCGGTCGCGAGCACGACGGGGCCGCGCCAGGCGGGCGAGCCGACCCACGAACTCACCAGCGGGGTCAGCCAGTACGCGGCGAACGCCCCGGCGGCAAGCCCCACGAGGGTGCCGATGCTGGCGAAGAACCCGCGCTGCAGACCGGCGACGAGCGCCCCGACCAGGATGAGCACGACCAGCACGTCGACGACGATCATCCGCACTCCTCCCGAATCCTCCGGCCAGGCTATGCAGGGAGTCTGGGAGGACCCTACGTCCCGGCGCGTCCGGGTCGCCCGTGTCGTGTGACGGCGGGCGTTTGGCTTCTGGTCACATTGACACTATGATCGGTGACGAGAGTTAGAGTCACCATGACCAGAACAGTCCTCCGCCCCGAATCCCGCCCCGCCGCGACGGCCGCCGAGCCGACGCGCGTCGCGGTGTCGACCGTGATCTTCTCGCTCGGGACCCTTCCCGGCAGCGAGGCGACCGGCGTCGTGCTGCCGCTGGTGCGCCGTACGCGCGACCCGCACGAAGGGCAGTGGGCGCTTCCCGGCGGATGGCTCGACGTCGCCGAGGACCTCGAGACGGCGGCATCCCGCACCCTCGCCGAGACCACCGGGCTCGCGCCGAGCTATCTCGAGCAGCTGTACGCGTTCGGCGCCGTCGACCGCTCCCCCTCGCGCGTCGTCTCGATCGTGTACTGGGCTCTCATCCGTCCCGATGTCTCGACGGGGCTCGGCGATCGCGGCGACGCGTTCGAGAACGTCCGCTGGTTCGACGCCGCAGCACTGCCCCAGCTCGCCTTCGACCACAACGAGATCGTCGAGTACGCGCTGTGGCGGCTGCGCAACAAGGTCGGCTACAGCCGCATCGCGCATGGCCTCCTCGCCGACGAGTTCACCCTCGCGGAGCTGCGCGAGGTGTACGAGGCGATCCTCGGCCGGCGACTGGACCCGGCGAACTTCCGCCGTCAGGTCGAGAACTCCGGCACCCTCATCCCCACCGACGGCTTCCGCACCGGAAGCCACCGTCCCGCGCGGCTCTACCGCTACAACCAGGACGTCGAGCTGGCCGATCGCGGCCCCCTCGGCGCCCGCGACTGACGAACCCGAACGGAGCACCCGACATGCCCGCCGTCGACATCACCCTCAAGCCCCGGCTCGGCCCCGCGGAGCGGGGAAACCCCGCGCAGCGGAACAGCATGGACGCCTCGGTGGATCACGAGATCCAGGCGATCGTGTCGGGCGCCTCCACCGCGCAGACGTGCACCACCGACCTCGCCGCCGGCCCGTGGGACTTCGACATCCGTCCCGGGTACGGGCCGGGCTCGTCGATGGGCGACGTCATCCCGACGGGGTCTCCCCGGCAGGGCGAGCTGCCCCGCGAGTACCGCGAGGCGTCCGAGGCGGAGCTCGACAACCGGATCCGCGCCGCCAAGGCGACGCTCGGCGACCGCGTCGTCGTGCTCGGCCACTTCTATCAGCGCGAAGAGGTCGTCGTGCACGCCGACTACGTGGGCGACTCGTTCCAGCTCGCCAACGCCGCGCTGGAGCACCCGGATGCCGAGGCGATCGTGTTCTGCGGCGTCCACTTCATGGCCGAGACCGCCGACCTGCTCTCGCGTCCCGAGCAGGCCGTGATCCTGCCGAACCTCGCCGCCGGCTGCTCGATGGCCGACATGGCCGACATCGACCAGGTCGAGGACTGCTGGGAGCAGCTCGCCGAGATCTACGGCGACATGGACAAGCCGGATGCCGACGGCCTCGTGCCCGTCATCCCCGTCACGTACATGAACTCCTCGGCCGCCATCAAGGGCTTCGTGGGGCGCCACGGCGGTATCGTCTGCACGTCGTCGAACGCCCGCACCGTGCTGGAGTGGGCGTTCCAGCGCGGCCGCCGCGTGCTCTTCTTCCCCGATCAGCACCTGGGCCGCAACACCGCGAAGGCGATGGGCGTGCCGCTCGAGCAGATGCCGATGTGGAACCCGCGGCGCCCCCTGGGCGGGGCATCCGCCGAGGCCCTCGAAGACGCCCGCGTCATCCTGTGGCACGGCTTCTGCTCGGTGCACCGCCGCTTCTCGGTCGACCAGATCGACAAGGCGCGCGCCGAGCACCCGGGCGTGCGCGTGATCGTGCACCCCGAATGCCCCATGGACGTCGTCGACGCCGCCGACGAGTCCGGCTCGACCGACTACATCCGCAAGGCGATCGAGGCGGCGACCGAGCCGACCGCCTTCGCGATCGGCACCGAGGTGAACCTCGTGCAGCGCCTGGCCGCCCAGCACCCGCAGCACGAGATCTTCTGCCTCGACCCCGTCGTGTGCCCCTGCTCGACGATGTACCGCATCCACCCCGGCTACCTCGCATGGGTGCTGGAGGGACTCGTGACCGGCGAGGTGCGCAACCGCATCGTGGTGCCGTCCGATGTCGCCGAGCCGGCACGCGTCGCGCTCGAGCGCATGCTCGCCGCCAAGCCGCCGGCAGCACCCGCCGCCGACTGGGAGAACGCGTCATGACATCCCGGGGGCCGCAGGGCCCAGCGGTCGTCGTGGTGGGCTCCGGCATCGCGGGGCTCATCACCGCGCTGCACGCCGTCGACCGCGGCTGCCGCGTGACGCTCGTCACGAAGGATGTGCTCGAGCACGCCAACACGCGTTTCGCGCAGGGCGGCATCGCGGGCGTCATGTTCGGCGACGACCGTGCCGAGGACCACGTCCGCGACACGCTCGCCGCCGGCGCGGGGCTCGGCGACCCGGACGC
This sequence comes from Microbacterium cremeum, assembly GCF_015277855.1. Classification (NCBI taxonomy): domain Bacteria; kingdom Bacillati; phylum Actinomycetota; class Actinomycetes; order Micrococcales; family Microbacteriaceae; genus Microbacterium; species Microbacterium cremeum. The sequence goes on along the minus strand of NZ_CP063812.1, from coordinate 1,437,059 downwards.
CGTGCGCGTCCTCGTCGAGGAGGGGCCGTCCCGCATCCGCGAGCTCATCGACATCGGCGTCGCGTTCGACCGCGACCGCGACGGCGACTTCGTCAAGGGCCTCGAGGCCGCCCATTCGTACCCCCGCATCCTGCACGCCGGCGGCGACGCCACCGGCACGGCGATCGAGAGGGCGCTCGTCGCACGCCTGCGCGCGAGCGCCGTCGAGGTCATCGAGCACGCCTTCCTCGTCGACCTCGTCGTCACGGCCGGCGCCGTGACCGGCGTCGACCTGCTGGTCGGCGAGACGGATGCCGTGCCCGGCGCGCGCCGGACCGTCGCCGCCGACGCGGTCGTGCTCGCCACCGGCGGCGCCGGCGAGCTGTACGCGCATTCCACCAATCCCCCGGTGGCCACCGGTGACGGCATCGCGGCCGCGCTGCGCGCCGGTGCCGCCGTCGCCGACCTCGAGTTCTTCCAGTTCCACCCGACCGTGCTCCCGGTGGGCGAGTCGTTCCTGGTCTCGGAGGCGGTGCGCGGCGAGGGCGCGACCCTGGTCGACGAGCACGGCCGGCGCTTCGCGTTCGACGCGCACCCCGACGGCGAGCTCGCGCCGCGAGACGTCGTCGCGCGCGCGATCGCACGGCAGATGGAGGCGCAGGACGGGCGCCCGGTGCTCCTCGACGCGACGCACCTGCACCCGGCCGATGACCTCGGTACGCCGCCGGACGCGATCGCAGGCACGGCTTCGTCGGCGGCGCTCGATCGGGCGACCTCGGCCCGCGCGGCGTTCCTGGCCCGCCGGTTCCCCACCATCGACCGCGCCGTGCGCGAACGCGGGCTCGACTGGGCGCGGGAGCCGATCCCGGTGACGCCCGCCGCGCATTACCTGATGGGCGGCGTGTCGACCGACCTGCACGGACGCACGTCGCTGCCGGGTCTGTACGCGGTGGGCGAGGTCGCGCGCACCGGCGTGCACGGCGCGAACCGGCTCGCGTCGAACTCGCTCCTCGAGGGCGCCGTGTTCGGCGCCCGCGCGGGAGACGTGATCGCGGCGGACGCCGCGTCTCCGGCGTGGCCGGGCCTCTCCCACACGGTCGGTTCGTCGCATGCGCGCACCGCAGCGGCTGTACCGCGCACCTCCACGACGAACGAACCCGGAGTGGCGGCGGCGGTGCCGGCGTTCTCGCGGCGAGCGCTGCAGGAGCTCCTGTGGGATCACGCGGGACTCGTGCGCGACGAACAGGGGCTCGGGCACGCGGCATCCGTCATCGCCGCCTGGCGCTCGCAGGCGCGCGCCCCGCGCACCGAGCGCGAGCTCGAGGACGAGAACCTGCTGCTGGTGGCCGAGCGCCTCGTCGCCGCCGCGCGGGAGCGCCGCGAATCGGTCGGCGCCCACTATCGCTCCGACACCGCCCTCGCGGGCTCGCTCGTCGCCGAGGCGGCGGTCGCATGCTGACCCGCGCCCACATCGACCGCGTCGTGGCCGCCGCGCTCGAGGAGGACGCGCCCTGGGGCGACGCCACGAGCGAGTACCTGCTGCCCGAGACCGCCGCCGCGCGTGCCGACCTCGTCGCGCGCGAGCCCGGGGTCTTCTCGGGAGGCGAGGTGTTCCAGGCGGCGTTCCGGCTGACGGATCCGCGCATCGAGGTGCAGCTCGTCGTCGAAGACGGCGAATGGTTCGAGCCGGGCGCGGTGCTCGCCGTGGTCACCGGCCCGGCGCGCGGCGTGCTCACCGCCGAGCGCATCGGCCTGAACTTCGCGCAGCGGATGTCGGGCATCGCGACGCTCACCGGACGATACGTGGCCGAAGTGGCGCACACCGGCGTCCGCATCGCCGACACGCGCAAGACGACACCGGGCCTGCGCGCCTTCGAGCGCAAGGCCGTGCGCGACGGCGGCGGGCGCAACCACCGCCACTCGCTCTCGGACGCGGTGATGGCCAAGGACAACCACCTCGCCGTCCTCGCGCGCGGCGCGCGCGGCGACGCATGGGGCGCGGCGATCACGGCGGCCCTGCGGGCGGCGAAGGACCGGCTCCCGCACACGACGCACCTCGAGGTCGAGGTCGACCGGCTCGAGCAGATCGAGCCCGTGCTCGAGGCCGGGATCGGCACGATAATGCTCGACAACTTCACGCTCGACGAGCTGCGGGCAGGTGTCGCCCAGGTCGCCGGACGCGCCGTGGTCGAGGCGTCGGGAGGGGTGTCGCTCGAAACCGTGCGCGCGATCGCCGAGACCGGTGTCGACGTGATCTCGGTGGGCGCGCTCACGCACTCCGCGCGAGCGCTCGATCTGGGTCTCGACGTGCGCATCGACGCCTCCTGACGGCGGTCCCGCCATGAGCATGCTCTACCTCGACAACGCGGCCACGACCCCGGTGCGCCCGGAGGTGCTCGAGGCCATGACGCCGTACCTCACGCGCTGGTTCGGCAATCCGTCGAGCCGTCACACCGTGGGCGAGGCCGCCGCCGACGCGCTCGACGACGCCCGGCGACGCGTCGCACGGGTGCTGGGCATGCGCGCGGGCGATGTCGTCTTTACCTCGGGCGGCACCGAGGCCGACAACCTCGCGGTCAAAGGCATCGCCCTCGCGGCGCTCGAGCACCACGGCGCGCGGCACGTGATCACGACGCCGATCGAGCATGAGGCGGTGCTCGAGTCCGCCCGCTTCCTGCAGCGCTTCCACGGCTTCGCGATCACCCTCCTCGACGTCGACGAGCACGGTCGCGTCTCGCCGGACGTCCTCGCCGCCGCGCTCCGCTCGCCGAGCGACGAGGGCGGCACCGCGGTCGTGAGCATCGGGTACGCCAACAACGAGGTCGGGACGGTGCAGGATGCCGCGGCCCTCGCCGCGGTCGCCCACGAGCGGCGCGCGCCGCTGCACCTCGACGCGGTGCAGGCCGCCGGCTGGCTGACGCTCTCGGCCGCGGAACTCGGCTACGACGCGATCTCGCTCGCCGGGCACAAGATCGGCGCCCCCAAGGGCACCGGGGTGCTGGCGGTGCGCGGGCGCGTGCCGCTGGAGCCGGTGCTGCACGGCGGCGGCCAGGAGCGCGGGCGGCGCAGCGGCACCGAGAACGTGGCCGGGGCCGTCGGGTTCGCCACGGCACTCGAGCTCGCCGAGACCGAACGCGCGCAGGCGGCGGCCCGCGTCTCCGCGATCCGCGACAGGTTCGTGGCCCGCGTGCTCGGCGCCGTGCCGTCGGCCGCGCTCACGGGCGACCCCGTGCACCGGCTCCCCGGCACCGCGAGCTTCACGTTCGCCGGCACCAGCGGCGAGGCCGTGCTGCTCGAACTCGAACGCCGCGGCGTCGTGTCATCGAGCGGGTCGGCGTGCGCGGCGGGCAGCGACGAGCCCTCGCATGTGCTGGTCGCGATGGGCGTGGACCCCGAGATCGCGCGCACGGCGGTGCGCTTCACGTTCCCGCACTCGCTGAGCGAGCCGCTGGATGCCGTCGCGGACGCGGTCGCGGCATCCGTCATCGCCGTCTCGGGCACCGGCGGCACGAGGGCGCCTTAGGATCTGTACGTGCCCCCCGTCGTGACCGTCATCGTGCCGGGCTACAACGTGGCGGAGTGGGCAGCCGATGCGCTCGAGTCGCTGCGCGCCCAGACGCTGACCGACTGGGTCGCGGTGCTGGTCGATGACGCCTCGACCGACGCGACCGGCGCGATCTTCGACCGGGCGGCGGCGGAGGATGCGCGCTTCGAGGTGGTGCACCACTCCGAGCAGGCAGGGCTCGGGGCCGCGCGCAACACCGGGCTGGACCGGGTGCGCACGCCGTTCGTCGCGTTCCTCGACGCCGACGACCGCATGACCCCGACCGCCCTGGAGCGGCTCGTCACGACGCTCGACGGCAGCGGGAGCGACTTCGCCCTCGGCGCCTACGTGCGGCTGCGCCCCGACACCGCGGGCGGCTACACGGCGGGCCACGTCCAGCCGTGGGTGAGCGCGGCCACCGACCCCGCGCGCACGGGCACGACCCTCGAACACCACCCCGACGCGTCGGGCAACATCGTGGCGTGGTCGAAGGTGAGCCGCACCGACTTCTGGCGACGTGCGGGGCTGCGGTTCCCGGTCGGCAAGGCATACGAGGACCAGATCGTCGCGCAGCAGATGTACACGCGCGCCCGTGCGTTCGATGTCGTCCCCGACGTCGTCGTGGAGTGGCGCGAGCGGGCCGACGGCTCGTCCATCACGCAGCACAAGGGCGAGCTCCCGGTGATGCGCGACTACGTCGAGGCCCTCGCCGGCGGGATCGAGGTGCTCGACGCCGCCGGCCACCCGCGGGCGGTGGCATCCCGGGTACGCCTCATCCTCGCGATGGACCTGCCGCCGCTGGTGGAGCTCGCCCACCAGCACCCCGACCCCGCCTACCGCCGCGATCTGGGCGGTTTCGCACGCAGGCTGGCCGCGCGCGCCGACGGGGCCGTGCTCGGAGAGCCGGCCGCGACGGCGCTCGCCGCCGCGAGCCTGTGGTGACTCACGGACCGGGCAGCTCCGCGGTCGCCCAGTCCCCCGCGGCGGCCTCCCCGCTCGACGCCGGAGGCGACGCCTCGCCGGGCGGGGTGGCGCCGGGCGGCGCGGGGTCGCGCGGCGGCCGATCCGCGCGACGGTCGGGGTGGTCGGGCGGCGGCTCGGACTCCTCGGCCTCGAGGATGCGCGACGACGCGAGCTGCTCCGCGGCGAGCTCGGCGTAGAGCCCGCCCCGGGCGACGAGCGAGGCGTGGGTGCCCGACTCGACGATGCGCCCCGCCTCGACCACGTGGATGACGTCGGCCGCGATCACCGTCGAGAGGCGGTGCGCGATCGACAGCGTCGTGCGGCCGCGCGCCGCGGCATCCAGAGCCTCTTGCACGACGCGCTCCGACACGGTGTCGAGCGCCGACGTCGCTTCGTCCAGGAGCAGCACGGGCGGGTCCTTCAGTAGCACGCGGGCGATCGCGATGCGCTGCTTCTCCCCGCCGGACAGACGGTACCCGCGTTCGCCCACGACGGTGTCGTACCCGTCCTCGAACCGCTCGATCACGTGGTGGATGCTGGCCGCGCGGCACGCCGCCTCGAGTTCGGCATCCGTCGCGTCCGGCTTGGCGTAGCGCAGGTTCTCGCGGATCGTCGCGTGGAACAGGTAGGTCTCCTGCGACACGATGCCGATGTTGTCGATGATCGACTCGAGCCGCAGCCGCCGCACGTCCTCACCGGCGAACAGGACGGCACCGTCGGATGCCTCGTACAGGCGCGGTGTGAGATAGAGCACGGTCGTCTTGCCGGCGCCGGAGGGCCCGACGAACGCGACGTGCTGACCGGGCTCGGCCACGAACGACACGCCGCGCAGCGTGGGACGCGTGTCGGGCGCGGCATCCGGGTAGCGGAACACGACGTCGCGGAACTCGATGCGGCCGAGCGGACCGGGGGCCTCGTCGACGTCGACCGCGTCCGCAGCGTCGCGGATCGCCGGCGTCAGATCGAGGTACTCGAAGATGCGGGCGAACAGCGCCGCCGAGGTCTGCAGGTCGAGCGAGACGCGCATGAGGCCCATGAGCGGCATGAGCAGGCGCGCCTGCACCGTGGTGAAGGCGACGATGGTGCCGGCGGTGATCGCGTCGCTGCCGCCCACGATGAAGTAGCCGGCGACGAGATAGATGATGGCGGGGACGCTCGCCATGAGCACCTGCACGACGGCGAAGAAGCCCTGACCGCTCATCGCGCGGCGCACCTGGAGACGCACCTGATTGCGGTTCTCGTCGGCGTACCGCGCGGACTCCGCGCGCTGGCGGTTGAACGACTTCGACAACAGGATGCCCGACACGCTGAGCGTCTCCTGCGTGATCGCGGTGAGCTCCGACAGGGACTCCTGCGTCTGCCCCGCGATGCGGGCCCGCACCTGCCCCACGCGGCGCTGGACGAGCACCAGCCCGGGCATGAGGATCACCGCGATGATCGTGAGGCGCCAGTCGATGATGATCATCGCGACCAGCGACGCCACCACCGTGACCGTATTGCCCAGGATGCTCGTCACCGTGTTGGTGAGCACGCCCGAGACACCGCCCACGTCGTTCTGCAGGCGCGACTGGATGACGCCGGTCTTGGTCCGCGTGAAGAAGGCGAGCTCCATCGCCTGCAGGTGGTCGAACAGCTTCACCCGCAGGTCGCCGGTGACCCGGTTGCCGACGGTCGAGGTGAGCCATGTCTGCGCGACGCCGACGACCGCCGACAGCAGGAACAGGCCGATCATCGCCGCGACGAGCGTCCACAGCAGCGACAGGTCGGGCCCGGAGCCGTCGACGGGGAAGAGCGCGTCGTCGAAGATCCGCTGCACGAGGAGGGCCGGGATCACCGCGATGGCGGCGCCCACGACCACGAGGATGCCCGTGACCACGATCGACCCCGCGTACGGACGGAACAGCCCGACGACGCGCCGGCCGAGGTTCGGGATGCGCGGAGCCTCGGCGTTCTCGCGCCGCTGCGCCTCGGTGTCGACGGGCCGGAAGCCGGGATGACCACCCCCGCCGCCGCGGCTCATCCCTCCGCCCCCGCGCATGCTCACCTCGTCAGCCTATCGACGCCCTGCGACGCTAGGCTTTGGCCATGACCACGACCAGCGGCTCCCCCGAACACGACGGCGGCGACCTCGCCGAGCTCCGTGCAGAGATCGACGCGCTGAAGGCGATCCCGCACGAGGAGATCGTGAACCCGCTCCCCCACGACCTCGAGGAGCGCGAGCCCACGCCGCGCCCCACCGACGCGATCGGCTCGGAGAAGTGGGACCGCCCGGACGACGAGGAGTCCCTGGAGGACTAGGGCGCGGCCCGCCCGGATTCCCGGCCCGTTCCCCGGATCGGGAATGGGATGTCGGAGGCTGTGGTTATCCTGATGGCTTGCCATCCTGGGGGGTGGCGCTTCGCTGTCCTGTCCGAGCCTCGAGGAGACGACCCATGGCCGCCATCGAAACGACACCCGGAACCGGCAGCATCCCCGCCGTCTCCCCCGCGGCCGCGCCCGCGCTGCGCCCCGAGGAGAGCCGCGTCATCTGGCTCCTCCTGGCAGCCGCGTTCGTCGCGATCCTCAACGAGACGACGATGGGCGTGGCGATCCCGCACCTGATCGACGACCTCGGCATCACCGCTCTGGCGGCCCAGTGGCTGACGACCGCGTTCATGCTGACGATGGCCGTCGTCATCCCGATCACCGGCTTCCTGCTGCGCCGATTCACGACCCGCACGATGTTCGTGGCCGCGATGGGGCTGTTCTCGGCGGGCACGCTCATCGCGTTCCTCGCCCCCGGGTTCCCGGTGCTGCTGGTCGCGCGCGTGGTGCAGGCATCCGGCACCGCCATCATGATGCCGCTGCTCATGACGACCCTGATGACCGTCGTGCCGCCCGCGATCCGCGGACGCATGATGGGCCGGGTCAGCATCGTGATCTCACTGGCCCCCGCCATCGGCCCGACGCTCGCCGGCGCGATCCTGAACACCTTCGAGTGGCGCTGGATCTTCGGCATCGTGCTGCCCATCGCGCTCGTCGCGCTCGTCGTCGGCGCCCGGTGGATCCACAACCTCGGCGAGACCACGCATGCCCCGATCGATGTGCTGTCGGTGATCCTGTCGGCGTTCGGCTTCGGCGGCATCGTGTTCGGGCTCAGCCAGCTCGGTGCCGGCGGGCACGGCGGCGGTGCTGCCGCTGCCGCGGCGACGGCCACGTCGACGACGACGCTGATCATCGCGCTGTCCGTCGGCGTCGTGGCCCTCGGCCTCTTCGGCTGGCGCCAGGTGCTCCTGCAGCGCAAGGACGACGCGCTGCTGGATCTGAGGGTGTTCCGGTCGGGCAACTTCTCGCTGTCGATCGCACAGATGGCCGTCATGTCCATGGCGTTCTTCGGCGCGATCACGGTGGTGCCGCTCTACGTCCAGAACGTGCTCGAGGTCGACCCGCTCGGGACCGGACTCATCGTGCTCCCCGGCGCGCTCGCGATGGGTCTGCTCGGCCCGGTCATCGGTCGCATCTACGACCGCTGGGGCACGACCGTGCTGCTGGTGCCGGGCGCCGTGATCACCAGCGCCATGCTGTGGTTCTACACGACGTTCACGTCCGGGACCCCGGTGCTGGTCATCGCGGTCGCGCAGACCGTGCTGTCGGTCGGTCTCGCGATGTCGTTCACGCCGCTGTTCACCGCGTCGCTGGCCTCGCTGCAGCCGCGCTTCTACTCGTACGGCTCGGCCGTCGTCGGCACGGTGCAGCAGGTCGCCGGTGCCGCGGGCATCGCCCTCATGTTCGGCGTGATGGCGGCCGCCACGGCGTCCGCCGCCGAGTCGGGGGCGGACGACCTGGCGGCTCAGGCAGCCGGCACCCACGCCGCGTTCCTCGTCGCGGCCATCCTGTCGCTGCCGCTGCTGGTGGGGGCGTTCCTCGTCCGCAAGCCGGTCGACCAGCCGATGGGCGCACCGGTCGCCCACTGATCCGGCACGCCGGACGGATGCCTCACCCTCACCGCGGGTGAGGCATCCGTCGCACGCGGTGAGGTTCAGTGGTGGATGATCGCCTTCAGCGCGATGAGCACGAGGCCGAACCCGGCCGTGATCACCGCGCTGAGAAGCCGGGGCCACCAGCGCGTGCTCCACCGCGCCACGACGATCCAGCCCAGCACGCCCAGCAGCACCGTGTTGGCGATGAGCGCCGACCAGATGGCGACGGTGTCGTCGACGAGGTCGGTCGTGCCGAGCAGCAGAATCGCCAGCGGCGCGACCGAGGCGGCCAGCATGCCGCGCGAGTGCCGGGCCGCCGCCCTGATGCTCGCGCCCAGCCCGGCGCTGCCGTCGGTGGCCGCGAGGCGACCGAGCGTACCCGCGTACACGTGGGCCAGGTAGAAGACGATGACCGTGACGGCCACCGTCACGAGGGCGTTGATCGACGTGCCGGCGACGGTGCCGCTGACGACGATCATGCCCGAGACGAGGATGAGTCCGTAGACGGATTCCTCGGACGTGAGGATCCGCGCGACGCGCGGGGTGATCCGGAGGTCGTCGGCCATCGCGCGCGAGCCGTCAGTGGCTCAGACGGTGCCGCAGCTGCCGCCGCCGCAGCAGGCGCCGGCGGACTCCACGACGGTGAGCAGGTTCTTCTCGTCGGAGACGGGGGCGAGCGTGTTCGGGGCGGGGAGAGGCGACGTCGTCATGGCGTCCATGCTAACCCGCGATGCGCGCCCCCGGCGCGTGTCACAGGAGCACGCCCCCGGTCTGGCAGGTCGGGCAGTACTGCGCCGACGTGCCCGAGAACGTGAAGTCGCGGATCGTGTCGCCGCACACCGGACACGTCTCGCCGGTGCGACCGTGCACCCGCATCGCGCCGACCTTGGCAGCCTTGAGCTGATCGATGGGGATGCCGATACGAGCGTCGATGGCCTCTCGCACCGTGATGACCGTGGCATCGAAGAGCCGCTCACGCTCGGCCTCGTCGAGCGCGGCCGCGTGGGCGACGGGCGAGAGGCGTGCGAGGTGGAGGATCTCGTCGGAGTAGGCGTTCCCGATTCCCGCCAGCGATTCCTGCTCCTGCAGGATCGCCTTGACCTGCTTGCGCCGGCCGCCCAGCGCGCGATCGAAGTCAGCCGGGGTGAAGCGTGCGTCGGCCGGATCAGGACCGAGCTTGGCGATCGCCGGAACCTCGGCGGCATCCGTCACGACGAACAGCCCGAGCGAGACCCACGTCCCGGCATCCGTCACCTGCAGCGCCGCCGCGTCGGAGAGCTCGAGGGCGGCGAGAGCCGGAGGCGCCTCGGCGGCAGGCGCCGGCTCGCCGCCGACGAGCCAGCGCACCCAGCCGTGACGGCCGAGCGACACGACGAGGCTGCCCTCGTCGAGCCTCAGCTCGACATGCTTGCCGCGACGGGCCGCGCCCGCGATCGTGCGGCCCACGAGGGTCGACGGCGGCGTGGCACGCGTCTTGACCGTGCGGAACTCGAGCACGTCGACACCACGGATCTCACGACCGGATGCCTCGACGTCGAGGAACCGGGCGAGGGCCTCGACTTCGGGGGACTCAGGCATGCGCCCATCCTGCCACCGGCGGCCGACACGCGCGCGGTGCGCGCCTGCGAGCGCCGTCACACGTGCGCGGGCGGGCGATGCGGGATCGGCTGCGGCTTGAGGGCGCCCGAGCTTCGCGTGCTCGCGAGCATCCGCACGGCGGCACGGAAGAGACCCTCCATCGACGGGTAGCGCGTCGAGCCGAAACCGACCGAGACCCAGATCGCCTCGTACATGCCGGTGTCGAGCAGCTCGACGTAGGCGACCACGCTGGCGGCGTCGTTGCGCGCGACGCTGCGGTCGCAGAGCCGCCACGAACGTTCGGACAACGGCGTGAGCACGAGTTGGTGCACGTCGTCGTGTGGCATGGATTCCTCCTGGTGGTGCTTCACTCGTGCCGATCGGCCGGCATCGGGCGGGAACGCTGGAACAGGCGCTCGCGCGCGGCCCGCTCTGCGCCGCGCTCCTCCTCGGTGCCGCGGCCCGGGTCGGCGGTCCGCTCGTCGTTGCGCGGATGCTCCGTCGCCGCCGTGTCCTGGCGTCCGGTTCGTGAGTCCGTCCGTTGCGACGGGCTCCCCTGCTTCTTAGTGAACCTCGGCGTCAAGGCGAACCTCGGGGTCATGGCGATCCTCCTGCTTCTGCACCCTCTCCTGGTCGGCCCCGCAGCGCCAGGGGCTTGACATCCGCGGGCGTCCATGGTGTCCGTTCCTCACGCGCCCTCACCGGCGGTGCGAACGCGGCGACGGCGATCACGAGAGCTCCCTGATCCCGTCGAGGAGACCGTCTCGCGCGCGGTCGAGGAAGGGCCGCTGATCCTGGGCGACGTCGTGCAGGTAGAGCCGATCGGCGCCGGCGGCGGCGATCGCAGCCACGCGCTCGGCCACCTCCTGATCGTCGGTGGCGACGAGCACACCGCGTTCGACGGCCCCGACGTCGGAGGGATCCGCCAGACGGTCGAAGTCCTCCGGCTGCATGAGATCCCACATGAGGTCCGCGGGGACGGTCGCCTGCCGCCACTGGTCGGCGGCCGTCCGGAGCGCCTCGGTGCGCGACGCGCCGAGGCTCACATGCACCTGGACGGCACACGGACCGGTGCCGCCGGCATCCCGGTACGCGGCGAGGATGCGGCCCACGACCTCGGGGTCGTGGCCGACCGTTATGACGCCCTCGGCCCACTCCGCGGCCCAGGCCGCCGTGGGCTCGGAGGCCGCGGCCGCGAAGAACGGGGGCGGTGCGTCGGGCCGCGACCAGATCCGCGCGTCGTGCACGCGGAACGCGCCGTCGTGGTCGACGCGCTCCCCCGCGATGAGGCGCCGCATGACATCCGCGGCCTGCGCGAGTCGATCCTGCCGTTCCGGTTTGGGCGGCCACGCGTCGCCGGTGACATGCTCGTTGACCGCCTCGCCGCTGCCGAGCGCGCACCAGAACCTCCCGGGGAACATCTCGGCCAGGGTCGCGATCGCCTGCGCCGTGATGACCGGGTGATAGCGCTGGCCGGGCGCGGTCACCGTGCCGAACGAGAGGTTCGTCGTGGCCAGTGCCGCACCGAGCCAGCTCCACGTGTAGCCCGACTCGCCCTGCGCGAGGCCCCACGGGGCGAGGTGGTCGGAGCACATCGCGCCGTCGAACCCCGCGCGTTCGGCGTCCTGCACCGAAGCGAGAAGGGCGGACGGCGGCAGCTGCTCGTGCGATGCGTGATACCCGAGGAACACCATGCCCTCCACCCTGCGCCCACCGCCCGGTTCGGGGAAGGCTGTTGCAGGGGTGTGGTCGAGGTGCTATCGGGCGCTTCGCCGCGCCGTCGGAGATCTCAGCGCTCGTCGGGCGCGAGACCCCACATCTGGTAGCTCATGACCGTGCCCGTCGGAATCGGGAACTCCGGTTCGTCGCCGAGGTAGATCGTCTCGCTGCCGAGGATGTGCCCGGTCTCGGTCGAGATCAGCAGCACGGACTCGTGCATGCCGGTGTCGGACATGGCCGACACCCCGAACACCTCGCGGCCGGCGCGATCGCGCGTGACCCCGAGCAGCTCGAGCCCCTCCTGCTCGCCGAGCACGGTGAGCAGGTCGGCCTGCTGCGCGTTGGTGAGCGTCCAGAAGTTGAGCTGGTCCTCGATCGCGCGCAGCGCCAGGTCGGCGCCGCCGCCGTATGCGCCGACCCACTCCTGCACGTAGCTCCGGTAGAAGTCGACGCCGCTGCCCGGGACGAGGGCGGGCAGCGGCTCGCCCTCGATCAGGTTCATCTCGGGTTCGATGGTGTCGTCGCGCACGACGGTGCCTTCGGCCGGCAGATCGGGTCGCGTCGGGGGCTGCTCGCCGGTGCCGCCCGCGACATAGGGGTGTCCGGCCGTCACGCGGATGCGCATCGCGAACGTCTCGTCCCACGACGTGGTCATCACCTCCGGCGAGATGACCGTGCCGCGCTCCTCCCCGTCCATCACGGTGTGCGAGTACCACGCGACGACGGTCGCCTCGCGGATCGGCTCCGCCGGACCGGGCGACGCGGCGAGCTGCTCGCGCGCGCGGGCGAGGTGCTCGTCGAGGGACAGCTCGGAGGCCTCGTAGACCAGCGGCGGCAGCCCCTGCGCGGCGGCGGGGGCCGGGGTGGCGAACGGGTTCGCCACCAGCACGACGATGAGCGCCACGACGGCGGCCAGCGCCGGCAGCGAGATGCTCCACCACATCCGTGCGCGCCGCGACGATCCCGCCGGCGCGGACTCGCCGTCGATGCGCTCCGAGATCCGGGCCCAGATCCGCTCCTTGCGGGCTCTCGCCTCTGCGTCCGGCTCGCGTGCGACCGGGTCGAGGGCGCGGAGCAGGCGCGCGAGCTCGTCGTCGCCGATGTCGCGCCTACGCATACGTCTCCGCCCCCTCTCTGTCGCCGTCGAGGTCGGTCTCGGTCGGCCATGCGGCCCTGAGCGCCGCCTTGGCCCGGCTGAGCCGCTTCCACACCGCCTGCTCGGAGCAGCCGAGCACGACGCCCGCCTCCGCCGCGCTCAGCTCGTCCCAATAGGTCAGCTGGAGCACCTGGCGGTGGGCACGCGGCATCCGCTCGAGCAGGCTCGAGAGCGTGTCGAGGTCACCGCCCTCGCCCGGCGCGGACAGCACCAGGTCGGCGTCGCGCAGAGCGCGCCGTTCCCGCTCCTGCCTGCGCAGTTCGGTCTTCACCAGGTTCGCGGCGGTGCGGATCAGCCAGCCGACGGGGTGCGGGTGGTCGTTCCGGAGCTTGCGGTAGGCGAGCTCGAACGTCGACGCGACGATGTCGTCGGCGCTGCCCGCGAGCCGCCGGTTCACGAACCGGTGCACCGCTTCGTAGTGCGCGCGGTACAGCGCCTCGAACCCGTCTCGCATACCCGTCCTGAACCCGAAATCGTCCAGGCAATGCTCTCATGCCTTCGCGACGCCCCCTCACGACCGTCCACAGCGGCTCTCTCCCCGCGGGTGCCCACAACCCGGCTCTCATAGAGAAATGCCCGATGGCGGCCGATCCTGACATCGTTGGCCAGGTGCGCCGGGTGCCGGACGGGTCAGGTCGCCGCGCGGCGACGCCGGAGATCGGGCACCACGCGGCGGCGGCGCGGCCGGCGCGGGGAATCGCTCGCCGGTTTCGGCTCAGTCCCAGTCGAGGTAGTCCTCGATCGGCCACGCGGTCGCGCCGACGTGCGTCACGGGGAAGAGGTGCCCGGCGCCTTCCACGCCCACCACGCTCACGCGGTCGGGCGCGGACTCCCGGAGCCGCTCGCCGTTCGCCGGAGGCGTGAGGCGGTCCTCGGCACCCTGGACGACGAGGACCGGCACGGCCGGGGCGAGCGTGGACCACTCGATGTCGGGCGACGCGTCCTGCGCGGCCCGCTGCATCGCATCCACCTCGACATCGCGCGCGCCCTCGGGGATCCCGGACCCCCCGGCGCCCAGCTCATCGGTCTGCTCGGCGCCCTCGACGCCGAGCAGCAGCACGCCGCCGACGCGTCCCGGGTGGTCGAGCGACACCGTGCGCGCCACCGAGCCGCCGAACGCGTGACCGCCGATCCACGCGCTGCCGAGCCCGATGCTGTCCATCACGTCGACGACGTCCTGAGCGAGGTCGTGCATCGACACCGTCGCATCGGCGGCCGTCGCGGGGTGGCGCGGGCCGATGCGGACGACGCGGAAGTCCTCCTCCACAAGCGCGTGGGCGAGCGGGCCGAGGTAGCTGATGTTCAGGCCGCGGCCGGGGATCAGCACCACGGCGGGACCGGTGGTCCCCTCGTCGGCATACGGGATCGCGCGGCCGTCGGGCTCGAAGATCTGGGTCTCGGTCACGGTGTGGGGTCCTCTCACTCAGACGTTGAAGCGGAACTCGACGACGTCGCCGTCCTGCATGACGTAGTCCTTGCCCTCCAGGCGCGCCTTGCCCTTCGCGCGGGCCTCGATGACGGACCCCGTCTCGACGAGGTCGTCGAACGAGATGACCTCGGCCTTGATGAAGCCCTTCTCGAAGTCGGTGTGGATGACGCCCGCGGCCTGCGGAGCCTTCCAGCCCTTGCCGATCGTCCACGCGCGGGCCTCCTTGGGACCCGCCGTCAGGTAGGTCTGCAGTCCGAGCGTGTCGAACCCGATGCGTGCGAGCTGGTCGAGGCCAGACTCCTCCTGACCGGTCGACGCGAGCAGCTCCGCGGCGTCCTCGGGGTCGAGGTCGATGAGCTCGGACTCGATCTTCGCATCGAGGAACACCGCCTTGGCGGGCGCCACCAGGGCCTCCAGCGCCGCCTTCTTCGAGGCATCCGTCAGCACCGCCTCATCGACGTTGAAGACGAAGATGAAGGGCTTCGCGGTCAGCAGGCCCAGCTCCTTGACGGGGGTCAGATCGATGCCCGACGCCGACAGCAGCACGCCTCGCTCGAGCGCATCCTTCGCGGCGAGCGCGGTCTCGAGCACGATCGGCTCGGCCTTCTTGCCGCGGACCTCCTTCTCGTACCGGGCGATCGCCTTCTCGAGGGTCTGGAGGTCGGCCAGCTGCAGCTCGGCGTTGATCGTCTCCATGTCGCTCTGCGGGTTCACCGCGCCGTCGACGTGCACGACGTCGTCGTCGCTGAACCCGCGCACGACCTGGGCGATGGCATCCGCCTCGCGGATGTTCGCGAGGAACTGGTTGCCGAGCCCCTCGCCCTCCGAGGCGCCGCGGACGATGCCGGCGATGTCGACGAACGACACCGCCGCCGGCAGGATGCGCTCCGAGTGGAAGATCTCGGCGAGCGTCCCGAGCCGGGGATCGGGAAGGTTGACCACCCCGATGTTCGGCTCGATCGTCGCGAACGGGTAGTTCGCCGCGAGCACCTGATTCTTGGTCAGGGCGTTGAAGAGGGTCGACTTGCCGACGTTCGGGAGTCCGACGATGCCAATGGTGAGAGCCACGGGCATCCAGTCTACGTTGACGCGCACCGGGTCAATGCGAGCGCTAGCGAGCGTTGATGCGGTGCGGGTCAAGGTCGAGTAGGCGAGGAACGAGCCGTATCGAGACCTGCACCGGCACCGGGTCAATGCGAGCGCTAGCGAGCGTTGATGCGGTGCGGGTCAAGGTCGAGTAGGCGAGGAACGAGCCGTATCGAGACCTGCACCGGGTCGATGCGAGCGCGGTCGCTGTCGGCGACGGCCCGGGAGGACGATACTGATCCCGTGGACGACTGCTGCGCCCCGCAGGGTGCGGACGGGTACGAGCGCGAGTTCGACGCGCGCTTCGCCCGCCGTCTCGCGCGCGACTACCGCCGAACGGGGCTCACCCCGTCGGCCCGGCTCGTCCTCGACATCGCCGCGTCGGTGGGCCTCGACGACGCGTCGCTGCTCGAGATCGGCGGCGGCATCGGCGACATCCAGCTCGAGGCGCTGAAGCGCGGGGCCGCCCGCACCACCAACGTCGAGCTGTCGTCTGCGTACGAACCCGAGGCGACGCGCCTGCTCGACGAGGCCGGCCTTCGCGATCGGGCGACACGGATGCTGGGGGTCGACGTCGCGCGAACTCCCGAGGCGGTGGAGCCCGCCGACATCGTCGTGCTGCACCGCGTCGTGTGCTGCTACCCCGACTACGGCCGGCTGCTCGGGGCGGCGGGAGCACGCGCGCGCCGGGCGGTCGTCTTCAGCCACCCGAGGAGTACGTGGGTCACGCGGCTCGGGTCGCACCTGGTCAACGCCTGGTGCGCTCTCACCGGGAGCACCTACCGCTCGTTCGTCCACGCACCGGACGACATGGTCGCCGTCCTGCGCAGCGAGGGCCTCGAACCGCGCTATCGCGACAGAAGCGGGCCGTGGCACGTGATCGGGGCCGTGCGCGCCTGACGCCACGAACGGGTCGGGCCCGTCCGTCAGGGGCGGATGCTGCGATACGCCCGCGTGACGTACGGCAGGTCGACGACCTCGACACCGGATGCCTCGGTGACGCGGCGTTCGTCGAACAGCCGGCCGACGGCGGCGAGGATCGCGGCGCGGTCGTCGTCGGAGGCGGTGATGACGTAGCTCCGCGACGCGACCATGTCCAGCACCGCGGAGCGCGTGAGCGATCGCGTCCACGCCCACATCCGCTCCTCCAGCCCGTCGAACGGGGCGGCGACGCGGGGACCGTCGCCGGTGAGCATCTCCTCGGCATGGCTGCCGTGCATCGCGGCGGTCAGCCGCGCGACCCACGGGTCGGACTCGTCGCGGATGTTCCACACCAGGCCGAGGACGCCGCCGCTGCGCAGCACGCGGGCGGTCTCGGCCGCGGCGCCGGCGACATCGACCCAGTGCCACGCCTGTCCGAGCAGCACCGCGTCCAGCGACGCGTCGGGCAGCGGCATCCGCTCGGCCGTCCCCACGAACGTCGGCACGCCGTGCACGTGCTCGCGCAGCGCGCCGAGCATGCCGGGGTCCGGGTCGATCGCGACGACCTCGGCCCCGGTCTCGACGACCGTGCGCGTGAGCTTGCCGGTTCCGGCGCCGACGTCCGCGACGCGCAGCGCCCGGTCGGGCTGCCGCACCGGGGCGAGCATCCAGTCCACGGCCTCGCGCGGGTAGTCCGGCCGGCCCGACTCGTAGGCGCGGGCGGCGGAGCCGAACGACAGCGACATCTCCTCGCGACTGGCCATGCGTCGAGCCTATGCCGACCCGGCCCGGGGCTGTCGAGCCCGGGCGGCGCCTCGCACCGGCTGAACGCGGCGCGCCTCCGCCGGCGTCGCGCCGGTCGGGGTGAGTCTGAGCGTGTGCCCCTGGACTTCACCGCGATCGACTTCGAGACGGCGAACTCCAGCAATGCGTCGGCCTGCGCCGTCGGGCTCGTCCGTGTGCGCGGCGGCGAGGTGGTCGACAAGACGGGCTGGCTGATCCGCCCGCCGGCGGGCCACGACGCGTTCTTCGAGCTGAACACGCGCATCCACGGGATCCGCGCCGAAGACGTGATCGGCGCGCCGACGTGGACCCGCCAGCTGGCCGATCTCGCGGCGTTCGCCGGCGACGACATCCTGGTCGCGCACAACGCCGGATTCGACATGGCGGTCATCAAGCGCGCCTGCGACGCCACCGGCGACGAGTGCCCGTCCTACCGCTACGCGTGCAGCCTCCAGGTCGCGCGGAAGGTCTACCAGCTCGAGTCGTACCGACTCCCCTTCGTCGCCGCCGAGGCGGGCTTCGCCGACTTCCCCCACCACAACGCGACGGCCGACGCGCTGGCGTGCGCTCACGTCATGATCGATGCGGCGCGGCGGGTCGGCGCCGACGACATCGACGGTCTCGCCGCGCTCGTCGGCGTCCGCGTGTCGCAGATCGAGGTCGCGGCGGCTCCCGCCGTCTCGTTCGCCGTCGCCTGATCGCCGGGGTCGCCGACGCCGGCGCATCCCGGTCGCGGCGCGGAGGTCCGCCCGCGGAGGCGATGCCGGCATGCGCTCGGTGTCGTGCACGGGTGATGTCGGAGGTCGAGGGCATCCTGTCGACATGGACGCACTCCTGCTCTCGGCCATCGCGATCGCGACGCTCGCCCTCGGCGCGCTCGCGGGCTGGGCCGCGGGGCTCGCACGCGGAGCCTCCCGCGCGGCGCGTGAGAACGCCGACCTGCGCACGCGGCTCGCCGCCGCCGACGCGGCCCGCCACGGCATCCAGGCTCAGCTCGACCACCAGCTCCTGCTGTACCGAGAGCTGGCCTCGCAGGCGCGCCACGACCAGGCGGCGCGGGAGGAGCGCGAGCGGCGCGAGCAGTCCGTGCTGCGCGCGCTGGCCCCCGTGCAAGAGACGCTGGCCGCGATGCACTCGAAGGTCGACGAGCTCGAGCGCGACCGCCACACCCAGTTCGGCACCCTCGCCGAGCAGCTGCGGCGCGCGCACGAGTCCGACGAGGCCCTGCGCGCCACCACCGAGTCGCTCGCGAGCGCCCTCCGCTCGGGCAGCACGCGGGGCGTGTGGGGCGAGACGCAGCTGCGCCGGGTGGTCGAGGCTGCGGGCCTCACGCACCACGTGGACTTCGATGTGCAGGCTTCGATCACGACGGATGCCGGCGCCGGCCGCCCCGACATGGTGATCCGCCTTCCCGGCGACAAGGCGATCGCCGTCGACGCCAAGGTGCCGCTCGACGCGTTCCTCGAGGCGAGCGCGATCCCGCTCACCGCGCAGGGGGCCGAGGGGGCGCGGCGGCGCGGGCTGCTCGACCGGCACGTCAAGGCCGTGCGCGCGCACGTCGACGCGCTCGCCCGCAAGCGGTACTGGGCCGGACTGTCATCGAGCCCCGAGTTCGTGGTGTGCTTCGTGCCGAGCGAGTCGCTGCTGGCTGCCGCGCTGGAAGAGGACCCGTCGCTGCTCGACTACGCCTTCGGCAAGCGCGTCGCGCTCGCGTCGCCGGTCAACCTGTGGGCGGTCCTCAAGACCGTCGCCTACACGTGGACCCAGCAGGACGTCTCGCAGGAGGCGCGCGCGCTGTTCGACCTCGGCAACCAGCTCTACGAGCGGCTCGGCTCGCTGGCATCGCACGCGGACGACCTGCGGCGTGCGATCGAGCGCACCGTCGACAGCTACAACCGCTTCGCCGGCTCGCTCGAGACGCGGGTGCTCGTGAGCGCGCGCAAGTTCCCGGGCATCGATGCCACCAAGCTCGATGCGGTCACCGAGCCGGCGCCGATCGAGAAGAGCCCGCGGCGCCTCACCGCGCCGGAGCTGCTCGACGCGACGCTGGACGTGCCCGCTGCCAGAGCGGAGCTCGGCGAGGTGCGGGCGCGCCTGGGAGGGCTCGACGACTGACGCGCCGCCGGGACGATCGCGCGGCGGATCAGGCGCCGCCGGGCACGAAGCCCAGCAGGAGGATCACCGCGGCGGAGACGACGACGAAGGCGCCGATCATCCACCACGCGCTGATCTCGTGGCCTTCGTCCCGTCGCACGCGCAGCAGCACGTCGGGGCGGCGCGCCGGGTCGATCGCGTTGGCGACCACCGCGTGGGCGCCCGTCTGAGGCGACGGCGAATCGCCAGACTGCTGGGTGGGCATCGTCAACTCCTCGCGTGGGTACGACTCTCGCATCTGAATCGACACGCGAGTCGATTCTGCCAGAGGCGGGCCCGCTCGAGGTCACGACACCGTCACGACGGCAACATCCGCCCCACCCGCCTCACGAGCGTGGCAGACAGGGAATCACAGCCACTTCGAGACGAGGTGCTCCGACGAGATGCGGCGCAGCGTCCCCGAAGCCCCCCGCAGCACGACGCTCTCGGTGTAGACATACCCGCCCTCGCGGCGCACTCCGGCCACGAGCGCGCCGTCGGTCACACCGGTCGCGACGAAGATCGTGTTGCTGCCCTTCACGAGGTCGTCGGCCTCGTAGACGAAGCCGTCGAGCTTCAGGCCCGCGTCGATGCCCCGCTGCGTCTCATCGTCGTCCCGGGGCCACAGCCGCCCCTGGATGTGGCCTCCCAGCGCCTTGATCGCGCACGCCGTCACGATGCCCTCGGGGCTCCCGCCGATGCCGACGCACATGTCGGTGCGCGCGTTGTGACGGGCGGCGTTGATGCCGCCGGCGACATCGCCGTCGCTCATGAGGCGCGTGCCGGCGCCCGCTTCGCGGATCTCCTCGATGAGGCGCTCGTGGCGCGGACGGTGCAGGACCGACACGACGATCTCGTCGACCGGCTTGCCGAGGGCCTTCGCGAGGCGGCGGATGTTCTCGCCGATGGGCAGGCGGATGTCGACGACGCCCACGCCCGCCGGCCCGGTGACGAGCTTGTCCATGTAGAAGATGCTCGACGCGTCGAGCATCGTGCCGTGATCCGACACCGCGATGACCGACAGGGCGTTGTTGCGCCCGGCTGCCGTGAGGGACGTGCCGTCGATGGGGTCGACGGCGACGTCGGCCTGCGGTCCGCGGCCGTTGCCGACCCGCTCGCCGTTGTACAGCATCGGGGCGTCGTCCTTCTCGCCCTCGCCGATCACGATGGTGCCGTCGAAGTTCACGGTGGTGAAGAACGCCCGCATGGCGTCGACGGCGGCGCCGTCGGCGGCCTCCTTGTCGCCCCGGCCGATGTACGGCACGGCTCGGATGGCGGCGGCCTCGGTCGCGCGCACCAGTTCCAGGGCGAGGTTGCGGTCGGGATGGAGGGGACTCATGTCCGCGGTCAGGCTCACCATGCGGTCAGCCTACCCACGCTCCCGTCCACTCCTGCCGAATTTCACGCGTTCTGCGGCGAAGGAATCTCGATTCTTTCCGATCGAACAGGGACTCGGGTTTCCCCGCGTGATCCCTGCCAGCGCCGGCCGATGGCCGCGGGACCGCTTCGGTAGAGTTCTCGTGACGCGCGCTACGACCTCCGCGTCGAGCCCACACCAGAAACAGGGAGTACCCCATGCCCGTCGCCACCCCGGAGCAGTACGCCGACATGCTGGACCGCGCGAAGGCCGGTGGCTTCGCGTATCCCGCCATCAACGTCTCGAGCTCGCAGACGATCAACGCCGTGCTGCAGGGCCTGACGGAGGCCGGTTCCGACGGCATCCTCCAGGTGACCACGGGCGGCGCCGACTACTTCGCCGGCCACACCGTCAAGGCTCGCGCCGCCGGCGCTCTCGCGTTCGCGAAGTTCGCCACCGAGGTCGCCAAGAACTACCCCATCACGGTGGCCCTCCACACCGACCACTGCCCCAAGGACGCACTGCCCGGCTTCGTCCTCCCCCTCATCGAGGCGTCGGAGGAAGAGGTCAAGGCGGGCCGCAACCCGATCTTCCAGTCCCACATGTGGGACGGCTCGGCCGTGCCGCTGGACGAGAACATCCAGATCGCCAACGACCTCCTCCCGCGTATGAAGAACATCAACGCGATCCTCGAGGTCGAGATCGGCGTCGTCGGCGGCGAAGAGGACGGCGTCAAGCACGAGGGCTCGAACGAAGCCCTGTACACGACGGTGGCCGACGTCACCAAGGCCGTCGAGACGCTGGGCCTCGGCGAGAACGGCCGCTACATCTCCGCGCTCACCTTCGGCAACGTGCACGGCGTGTACAAGCCCGGCAACGTGAAGCTGCGCCCCGAGCTCCTCGGCGAGATCCAGGAGGGCATCGCCTCGCGCTTCGGCACCGGCCCGAAGCCGCTCGACCTCGTCTTCCACGGCGGCAGCGGCTCGACCGACGAAGAGATCGCGCTCGCGGTCGCCAACGGCGTCGTCAAGATGAACATCGACACCGACACCCAGTACGCCTTCACGCGCTCGATCGCGGGCTTCATGTTCTCGAACTACGACGGCGTGCTGAAGGTCGACGGCGAGGTGGGCAACAAGAAGGCCTACGACCCGCGCGCGTGGGGCAAGATCGCCGAGTCCGCGATGGCCGCCCGCGTCGTCGAGGCGACGAAGCAGCTCGGCTCGCAGGGCCGGAGCCTCGCCGCCTGACCCGATTCGCAGACGGATGCCTCGGCCCTCGGCCGAGGCATCCGTCTTTGCCGGCCCGGCACGGCCGGGCGGGTCTCACGGCCCGCGGTAGACGTCCAGGATCGTCGGAGCGTCATCCGGGCGATGCACGACGACGATCTCGTCGCCCGCCCTCACGCGGCCCGTCGTGACCACACGCAGGTACGGGCCCAGCCGGCGCTCGTCGGAGAAGCGGCGGACCCAGCCGCGCTCGTCGTCGCCGCCGACCCAGCGGGCGAAGGTCTGGCACGGCGTCCGAGGCATCGTGACCTCGACCTCGACGCGGTCCCCGATCCGCCAGCGCTCGCCGATGCGCGCGGCGTTGACGTCGAGCCCCTCGGTGCGCAGGTTCTCGCCGAAGAAGCCGGGAGGCAGCGCACGCGCCAGTTGCCCCTCCCAGTACGCGGCGTCTTCGGCGGCGTAGGCGTACAGCGCCTTGTCGAGACCGCCGTGGTGCTTGCGATCGGCCTGCACGTCGGCGTAGACGCCGTACGCGCCGATTCGGACCGCCCCCTCGACGGGTCCCTTGTCGATCGCCGTGACGCCGACGGCACCGGCGTCGGGGCGCAGCTGCCGGACGGCGCAGACGGCGACGAGGCGAGGCATCCCGTCATCCTACGCACGCCGCCGCCCCTCGGCCCTTCATCCTCCCGGCGCCGGCTCGCCCCGCAGCAGCACGCGGCTGCCCTCGATGCTGCGCACCTCGATGGCGGCGATGTCGCCGGCGTCCAGGGCCGTTCCGGCGTCGAGGCGCGTGGTGCTGCCGGGTCGCGCCCGCCATGTCGACAGCTCGCTCGTGGTGCCGTCGTCGGCGGTGACGACCAGGACATATGACCAGCCCTCCGGCGGCGCCTCCGAGGCGGCGTCGTCGGGGTACCGGCACACCATCTCGAGCCTCGTCCCCCACGCCGCCTCGCTGAGGGCGACGGTCGCAGTCAGCGACACGTCGGCGACCGGCTCGAGCGCGACGACGTGCTCCGACCGCGTCGCCGGCACGAACGCCGAGGTCGCCGTGAGCGCGATCGCGATCACGGCCGCCGCTGCCGCGGCAAGGAGGCCTCCCCACTCCATCGCACGCCGTCGCCGCGCCGTCCTGGCCTCGCGCGCCTCGCCGCCGCGCGTGCGACGAACTCCGAGCGCGCGCCGGGCGCGGGGCCGGCTGCCACATCGCCCGCGCCCTCCGGCCGCTGCAGCAGCGACTCGGCACGGTCGGGCGAGACGCGCGAGAGCAGCCCGAGCGTCGGAGCCAGCTCGGCGAGTGCGTCGCGGCATGCCGCGCACTCGTCGAGGTGCTCTTCGAACAGCCGGCGATCGGAGGGGCTCAGCGCCCCCACGAGGTACGCCGCCTCCCAGTCCGCGAACCGGGCGTGACCCGGGTTCATCGCGTCACTCCCCTCTCCTGCAGCGCCAGGCGCAGGGCTCGAAGCCCGTAGTGCAGCCGGGACTTCACCGTTCCCTCGGGGATCTCCAGCTCCGCCGCCATCTCGGCGACCGACAGGCCCCGGTAGTACGCGCACACCACGACGGCGCGATGGTCCGCCGACAGGGCCGCGAGGGCCTCCTCGACCAGGAGCGCCTCGAAGAGCGCGTCGGTGGCATCCGTCGTCGCCCGCTCCGGCACGTCCGCCACTCCGACCTCGCGCCGCCTCCGCGCGCTGCGGGCGTCATCGATCACCAGGTGACGGGCGACGGTGAACATCCAGGATCGCGTCGAAGCCGGGTCCTGCTCCAGGATCCGCGGCGTCCGCCACGCCCGCAGCAGCGTCTCCTGCACGATGTCGTCGGCCCCGGCGCGATCGCCCGTCAGGTGCACCGCGTAGCGCCAGATCGGCGCCGCGTGCGCGTCGAACAGCTCGGCGAGACGGGCCGCGTCGCGCGGGCTGGTGCGCGCAGCAGCGGTGTCGTCGCGATCGTGCGCTTGACGCGGCATCCGTCACCTCCCGCAGGAGACACGAGACCCGGTGCCGTGGGGTTCACCCGCACCGCGCCCGTCCCGTCATCCGAGTATGGACCGTCTGCGCGCGGGGCACAGGCGGGGCCGGTCAGCGGAGACTGCCGACGAGGGCGTCCCACACCGCGGGATCGTTCATGAGCGGTACGACCATCATGATGCCCGCCGCGAACGTGAAGACGATGCCCGCGACGAGCGGGATCCACCACGTGAGGCGGCCGCGACGCAGGCTCCACGAGGACACCAGCGCGGTGGCGACCCATCCCACGGCGAGCACGACCGCGGCCGCGATCCCCCACGGGCGTCCGGCCGACGGGTCGGCGAGCTCGGCGTCGACGCCCAGGACCGCGAACATCGTCTCGGCGTAGGCGCCGTAGTCGAGGAACGCCGTGAACGACGACAGCACGTTGAACAGGCCGTACGCCAGGAGCGCGACGGTCACGATGCGGTCGACCGTCCGCGGGCGGGGCGGCGCCCCGGCAGCCGGTCCCGCAGGTGCGGGGGCCGGCTCGGCGGCCGGCATCACCGGCGTCCGGTCTCCAGCGCGTACGTCGCGTCGGGCTGGCGGATGCGGGCGCGCTGCTCCTCGGGCGTCGCGTACTCCCCGTACTGCGGCCGGGGACGCGGCTCCTCGCCGCCGGGCGGACGGGCGCCCGGATCGTGCGCGGCGTCGTTCACGAGCGGCTCCGCCCGCCCAGCGCCCGGCCGTCGCGCTTGCCCGCGGCATCCTGTCGCAGCTCCTTCGGGAGCGAGAACATGAGGTCCTCCTCGGCGGTGCGCACCTCTTCGACATCGCGGTAGCCGGCGGCGGCGAGGTCGGCGAGCACCTGCTGCACGAGCACCTCCGGCACCGAGGCGCCGCTGGTGACCCCGACGGTCTCGACGCCCTCGAGCCAGGCCTGCTCGACCTCGTCGGCGTAGTCGACCCGGTACGCCGCCTTCGCGCCGTGCTCCAAGGCGACCTCGACCAGGCGCACGCTGTTCGACGAGTTCGCCGAGCCGACGACGATCACGAGTTCGGCGTCCTTGGCCACCTTCTTGATCGCGACCTGCCGGTTCTGCGTCGCGTAGCAGATGTCGTCGGAGGGCGGATCCTGCAGCTGCGGGAAGCGGGTGCGCAGGCGCCGCACGGTCTCCATGGTCTCGTCGACCGAGAGCGTCGTCTGCGACAGCCACACGACCTTCGAGGGGTCGCGCACCTCGATCGTGTCGGCCTCGTCGGGCGAGCCGACGATCGTGACGTGATCCGGCGCCTCGCCGGCGGTGCCTTCGACCTCCTCGTGACCGACGTGGCCGATGAGCAGGATCTCGTAGTCGTCGCGCGCGAACCTCACGGCCTCGCGGTGCACCTTCGTCACGAGCGGGCACGTCGCGTCGATGGCGCGCAGGCCGCGATCGGATGCCGCGTCCACGACCGCCGGTGACACCCCGTGGGCGCTGAACACGACGTGCGCGCCCTCGGGCACCTCGTCGACCTCGTCGACGAAGACGGCGCCCTTGCCCTCGAGCTCGGTGACGACGTGGATGTTGTGCACGATCTGCTTGCGCACGTACACCGGGGCCCCGAAGCGCTCGAGCGCCTTCTCGACCGCGATGACGGCGCGGTCCACGCCGGCGCAGTATCCGCGCGGGGAGGCCAGCAGCACCTTCTTGCGTCCGGGCACGGCGTTATCCTGGAGCGGTTGACGCCGCCGTGGGATGCGCGGGACGGGCATGCTCACGGGGGTCGTCCCCAGGGTGCTGGTGCTCACCCGTCGATTCTACGGGCGGCCCCTGGACGCCGGCCCGGTGCCGGCCCGGTGCCGGCCCGCAGCCGCCCGGCACGAGAGGACCGCATGACGACCTTCCAGCCTGCCGCGATCCCCGGCGAGCCGCCGCCGCCCGACTCGGTGGCGCCGCGCGACTCCACCTCGCAGGCGCCGACGTCCGTCGCCAGACTGGGCGACACGATCCGCGGCTTCATCCAGACGTGGGGCTCGGTGTGGGTCGAGGGCGAGATCACCAGCTGGAACCTGCGCGGCGGCAACGTGTTCGGCCGCCTCAAGGACCTC
This sequence comes from Microbacterium cremeum, assembly GCF_015277855.1. NCBI lineage: Bacteria > Bacillati > Actinomycetota > Actinomycetes > Micrococcales > Microbacteriaceae > Microbacterium > Microbacterium cremeum. Next base: position 1,411,182 of record NZ_CP063812.1, on the reverse strand, counting down.
TCGACCGACGCGACCATCGCCTTCCGCATCTGGTCGTCGACGCGGGACCGGCTTCCGGCCGACCTCAAGGTCGGCGACCACGTCATCGCGTGCGTCAAGGCCGACTTCTTCGTCAAGACCGGCGACTTCACCTTCGCCGTGTCGGCGATGCGGCACGTCGGGCTCGGCGATCAGCTCGAGCGCCTCGAGCGCCTGCGGGCGCAATTGCGCGCGGAGGGCCTCTTCGACGCCGCCCGCAAGAAGCCCCTCCCGTTCCTGCCGCACGTCATCGGCCTCATCACCGGAGCCGACTCGGACGCCGAGAAGGACGTGCACCGCAACGCAGAGCTGCGCTGGCCGCAGGTGAGATTCCGCACCAAGCACGCCGCCGTGCAGGGCGACCGGTGCGTGCCCGAGACCCTCGCGGCCCTCAAGGCTCTGGACGCCGCACCCGACGTCGATGTCATCATCATCGCGCGCGGCGGCGGCGACCCCCAGAGCCTCCTCGGGTTCAGCGACGAGCGTCTGCTGCGCGCCGTGGCCGCCGCCTCCACCCCCGTCGTCAGCGCGATCGGACACGAGAACGACCACCCCCTGCTCGACGACGTCGCCGACCTGCGCGCGTCGACGCCGACCGACGCGGCCAAGCGGGTGGTTCCGGATGTCGCGGAGCAGCGCGCCATCGTGGCGCAGCTGCGCTCGCGTCTGACCATGCGACTGACGCAGCGCGTGACCCACGACATCGCCCAGCTCGAGCAGCTGCGCTCGCGGCCGGTGCTGCGCACGCCCGAGACGCTCCTCACGACGCGATCGCACGAGGTCGAGCTGCTCGCCGCGCGCGGACGCGACCGGATCGAGCGCACGCTCGAGGCCGGCTCACGGCGCACCGCCGAGCTCCGCGCCACGCTGCGCGCGCTGTCGCCGGCCTCCACGCTGGCCCGCGGGTACGCGATCGCGCACCTCGAGGACGGCGTCATCGTGCGCGACGCGGCCCAGGCTCCGGCATCCACCGCCGTCGTCGTCACCGTCGGACGCGGCTCGTTCGCGGCGCGCTCCGAGGGCGAGGTCGCCGAGACCGGAGCGGCCGGGAGCCCGGACACGGCACCGGGCGGGCCGGCCGGGAACCCGAACTAAGATATTCCGTATGACCGAGTCCAGCGGCGCCGCCACCGACGTCGCGGCTCTCTCGTTCGAGCAGGCCCGCGACGAGCTCGTGCGCGTCGTCGCCGAGCTCGAACAGGGCGCGCCGACGCTCGAGCACTCGCTCGCCCTCTGGGAGCGCGGCGAAGCGCTCGCGGCCCGGTGCGAGGAGTGGCTCCTCGGCGCGAAGCGCCGGCTCGAAGCGGCCCGCGCGTCGGCGGGGACCGGCGGGAGCACGGAGGCGTGATGGCACGGGGACCCCGCGTCGTCGCCGAGCTCGGTCGTCCCGAGACGCCCGACGAGACCGCCGCGCGCAAGGCCGAGTCCTCACGGGTCTACCGCTCGAGCCAGAACACGCGCAATCTCGTCGCCGCGCTCCTGGTGACGCTCGCCGTCGTCGCCGTCATCATCTTCGCCGTTCCCCGCGGAACGCCGCCCGAACGGGAGCCGATCGACGTCGCGGCGGTCGCCGAGCGCATCGGCGACGCCGAGGGGCGACGCGTCATCGCCCCCGCGATGTCGGACGAGTGGATGGTCAACAGCGCGCGCCTCGTGAGCGACGGCTCGGTGCGGACGTGGACGATCGTGTACGCGCCCGACGACGAGAATGAGCGCGGATTCCTCCGCGTCGCCCAGGGGTTCGACGCCGACGGAGCCTGGCCCGCACGCGTGCTGTCGGGCGCCGCGCCCGAGAGCGTCGTCACGATCGACGGAGTCGAGTGGGACCGCTACGAGCTCGATCCCGCCCGCACCGCCAACATCTCGGTCGCCCTCGCCACGACGGCGGGCCCCGACACGATCCTGATCTACGGTGCTGCCGAGGACGACGTGCTCGAAGAGGTCGCCGCCTCGGTGTCCGACGATGTGACCGCGCTACGCGAGGAGGCCGAGTGACCGACCCGATGATCCGCCCGGAGGCGGCGCCCGCGAAGGTGTGGCGCGAGATGCAGCGCGGCAACGCGCGCTTCATCGCCGGGGAACCCCGCCACCCGCGCCAGGACGTCGACCGTCGCCACGAGCTCGCCGGCGGCCAGCGCCCGCGCGCCGCGCTGTTCGGATGCTCCGACTCGCGACTGGCGGCCGAGATCATCTTCGACAAGGGCCTGGGCGACCTCTTCGTCGTCCGCAACGCCGGACAGGTGATCTCGGACTCCGTCGTCGGCAGCCTCGAGTACGCCGTGGCCGTCCTCGAAGTGCCGCTGATCGTCGTGCTGGGCCACGACGAGTGCGGCGCCGTGCGGGCGGCGATCGACAGCACCGACCCCGAAGCGGCTCCCCTGCCCCCGCACATCTGGCGACTGATCTCGCCCATCGTCCCCGCGGTCCGTCGCGTGCAGCGCGCCGCGACCGTCGACGGCGTGGCCGCGCAGGAGATCGACGCCGAGGAGGTCGGCCGCGAGCACCTGCGCGACACCGTGGCCGAGCTGCTGCACTCGTCCGAGCTGATCAGCGATGCCGTGGCGGCCGGCCGCCTGGCCATCGTGGGTGCGAACTACCGGCTCGCCGAGGGCGCCGCCGTCCCCGACGTCATCGTCGGGATCGCCGAGCCCGCCTGACCCCCGACCCTGTACCGACACGTGAGGAACAACGACGTGACCGACACCGAGTACCGCATCGAGCACGACACCATGGGCGAGGTGCGCGTGCCCAAGAACGCCCTCTACGCCGCGCAGACCCAGCGCGCCGTCGAGAACTTCCCGATCTCGGGCGACCCGCTCGAGCCCGCCCAGATCGTGGCCCTCGCCCGCATCAAGAAGGCGGCGGCGATCGCCAACAAGGAGCTGGGCACGCTCGACGCCCGCATCGCCGACGCGATCGCCGGTGCCGCCGACCGCATCATCGCGGGCGAGTTCGGCGACCAGTTCCCGATCGACGTCTACCAGACCGGCAGCGGCACGTCGTCGAACATGAACATGAACGAGGTGCTGGCCACGCTCGCCACGCAGGCGCTCGGCGCCCCCGTGCACCCCAACGACCACGTCAACGCCTCGCAGTCCTCGAACGACGTGTTCCCGACCTCGGTGCACATCGCAGTGACCCAGGAGCTCATCGACGACCTGATCCCGGCACTCGACCACCTCGCCGTCGCACTCGAGGCGAAGGCCGAAGCGTGGAAGGAGGTCGTCAAGTCCGGCCGCACCCACCTGATGGACGCCACCCCGGTCACACTGGGCCAGGAGTTCGGCGGCTATGCCCGCCAGATCCGCCTCGGCATCGAGCGCGTGCAGGCGGTCCTCCCCCGCGTCGCCGAGGTGCCCCTCGGCGGCACCGCCGTGGGCACCGGCATCAACACGCCGCTCGGCTTCCCGCAGCGGGTCATCGAGCTCATCGTCGCCGACACCGAGCTGCCGATCACCGAGGCCAAGGACCACTTCGAGGCGCAGGCCAACCGCGACGCCCTCGTCGAGGCATCCGGCGCGCTGCGCACCATCGCGGTGTCGCTGACCAAGATCAACAACGACCTGCGCTGGATGGGCTCGGGGCCCAACACCGGACTCGGCGAGCTGCACATCCCCGACCTGCAGCCGGGCTCGTCCATCATGCCCGGCAAGGTCAACCCCGTCGTGCCGGAGGCCACGCTCATGGTGTGCGCGCGCGTGATCGGCAACGACGCGACGATCGCGTGGGCCGGGGCGTCCGGCTCGTTCGAGCTGAACGTCGCGATCCCGGTCATGGGAACCGCCGTGCTCGAGTCCATCGAGCTGCTCGCCAACGCGTCGCGGCTCCTCGCCGACAAGACCATCGACGGTCTCGAGGCGAACGTCGAGCGTGCCGCCGCGTTCGCCGGCATGTCGCCCTCGATCGTCACGCCCCTCAACAAGCTCATCGGCTACGAGGCGGCGGCGAAGATCGCGAAGCACGCGGTGGCCAAGGGGATCACCGTGCGCGAGGCCGTGATCGACCTCGGCCACGTGGAGCGCGGCGACCTGACGCTCGAGCAGCTCGACGAGAAGCTCGACCTCCTCTCGATGACGCACCCGGGCTGATCAGGTCTGGAGTGCCGGAAGATCCGTCGCGGCGGGATAATCAGGGTGTGGCCCACACGCCCCGCCCGATACCCGCCCGCGTCAGGATCCTCGCCGCGATCCTGGCGGTCGCGTGCGTGGGCCTGGCGATCGTGGGAAGCGTGACGTTCCTCGTGCAGCGTGAGCAGGCGATCAAGGCGGTCAACGACCGCCTCGCGGCCCAGGTCCAGCGGCTGCAGGACTTCGCCGACGACCCGCAGGTCGAAGAAGCGGGCGAGGGCGCCAATCAGGCGACCGAGGAGCTCGACGTCAACGACTTCGCCTCGATCGACGAGTACCTCCGGGCGGTGGTCGCACGGCTCGTGCCGGCGCGCGGCGAGGCGTCGCTGGCCCTGCTCGACGGATCGCCCCGCTGGGTGCCGCAGACGCTGTCGGGGTTCGACATCTCGCGCAACGACGAGCTGATCGACCGCGTGATCGCCGAGACCGCCGACGGGACGGCCAAGAGCGGCACCGCGGTGACCGAGCAGGGCACGCTGCGCTACATCGCCATCCCGGTCTCGATGCCCGGCGATCCGCGGCAGGGACTGTACATCCGTGCGATCGACCTCGGCGGCGAACTGCAGCCGGTCACCCTCGCGATGACGACGTACGTGGTCGCGGCCATCGCGGTGCTCGCGGCGATCGGCGTCGTCGGCTGGTTCGTCACCGGCCGACTGCTCTCCCCGATCCGGCACCTGCGCGAGACGGCGGACGCGATCTCGATCGACGACCTCTCGCGGCGTCTCTCACCCCACGGCAACGACGACATCGCCGACCTGTCGCGCACCGTCAACTCGATGCTCGACCGGCTCGAGGGCTCGGTCGACGTGCAGCGGCAGCTGCTCGACGACGTGCGCCACGAACTGAAGACGCCCATCACGATCGTGCGCGGGCACCTCGAGCTGATGGACCCCCGCGACGCGGCAGACGTGGCGTCCGCGCGCGACATCGGCATCGCCGAGCTCGACCGGCTCGCGCGCCTGGTGGAGGACATCGATCAGCTCGCGGCCGCCGAGGCGGACGCCTACACCATGGCCGAAGTCGACGTGGCCGCGCTCACGGCGCGAGTCGGCGAACTCGTGGCAGTCATCCCGGGTCACGCGTGGACGGTCGAGGCGCACGCCGACGGCATCACCTCCGGCGATACCGACCGGCTGCTGCAGGCATGGCTGCAACTGGCCGACAACGCCGCGAAGTACACGCCCGCCGGCTCCCCGATCGAGATCGGCAGCGCGATCGATGCCGAAGGCACGCACCTGTGGGTGCGCGACCACGGCCCCGGCATCCCACCGGGCGCACGCGTGCGCATCTTCCGCCGGTTCGACCGCGCGCACGGCAAGCGGACCGTGGGCGGCTCGGGGCTCGGCCTTGCGATCGTCGACGCGATCACCAAGGGCCACAGCGGCCACTGCGACGTCACCGACACCCCGGGCGGCGGAGCCACGTTCACCATTCACCTGCCTCCCGCGGAGGTGGAGCTGCCCGCGCCTATCAGGGCCGGCGACGTCGTGCTGCAACGAGAGGCATCAGGATGACCAGGATCCTCATCGTGGAGGACGAGCCGCGCATCGCCGCGTTCGTCAGCCGCGGGCTCGAATCCGCCGGATACGAGACGATCGTCATCGAGGACGGAGCGGAGGCCCTCGAGGCCGCCCTCCGCGGAGATGGCGACCTCGTGCTGCTGGATGTGGGCCTGCCGACGATGGACGGCTTCGAGGTGCTGCGCGAGCTGCGCTCGCGGGGCTCCGGCGTCCCGGTGATCATGCTCACCGCCCGTTCGAGTACGCGCGACACCGTCGAGGGCCTGGACTCGGGCGCGAACGACTACGTGTCCAAGCCCTTCACCTTCGAGGAGCTCCTCGCGCGAGTGCGTTCGCGGCTGCGCGAGAACGTGCCGCAGCAGGGCGTGGCGATCTCGCACGGCGACGTCACCCTCGACATCCTCGCCCGTCGCGCCTCGGTCGGCGGCAGGGAGATCGACCTGTCGGCGCGCGAGTTCTCGCTCGCCGAGCAGTTCCTGCGCAATCCCGGCCGGGTGCTCAGCCGCGAGCAGCTCCTCAGCAGCGTGTGGGGACTCGACTTCGACCCGGGCTCGAACGTCGTCGACGTGTACGTGCGGTATCTGCGCGGCAAGCTCGGCGCAGACCACATCGTCACCGTGCGCGGCGCCGGCTACCGCTGGGAGTAGCCGCCGCGCGACCGCACGAAGAAGCCCCCGGTGTTGGGGGACACCGGGGGCTGGGAAAGGCCGGACTGGGGGATCCGGCCGATTTACCGATCGCGTCTGTCTGGGGAATCGCGCGATCGATCCTTCTTCGCGCCGCCGCGGGACGAGTCCGAGGACTCGGTGCGGTCAGCGGTCGAACCCGCATTGGCGGGACGTTCTGGGGTGGGGTCGGGTGCGACCAGACCCGGGGCGGGCGGAGCGGGCGGCGCCTGCTGCTCCTCGCCCGGCCGACCGCCTTCGGAGGCTGCGGTGCGCTCCGTCTCGAGACGGTCGATCCACTCGTCGATGCGCTCCTGCGACCAGCCGTGGGCGAGGGCCCACGCGATGACGGCGTCCCACGAGCCGGCCTTCACCGAGGCCTCGACGGCCGCCTTCGCGTTCGGGGGCGTCGCGGGCTCGGCCGGGGTCACCGAGCTCACCGGCGGGGGCGTCACGCGGGCGGCGTCGTCGCTGGAGGCGGGTTCGACGACCGCGGGCTCGGGCGCCTCCACGACCACGGCCTCCGGAGCGGCCTCGGCCACCGGAGCCGCGACCTCGGGCGACGTCGACGCGCCGGCTGGAACGAGCACGCGCGCCGACGCCACGTTCGATCCGGGCGAGTCGGCCAGAGCGGCCGGCGTCGTCAGGGCGACGACGCAGACGACGGCGACGCTCGCCGCGACGGTGGCCATGCCACCGATCACGAGCCCCGTGCGTGCGTCCACGTTCTCCCCCTCCGGAAATCGCTCCCCCACCATGGTGACAGACGCGCGAGGCTCAACGCACCGCGAGGGGATGAGACTTCTTTCATGCCGACCGGCAGCCGGCCGGGCACGAGGGGGCGAGACGGCGCGAGAGGGGCGGGGATGCGGCATCCCGGCCCCTCTCGCCCGCTCGAGCGAAGCGGGGATCAGGCGAGCTCGCCGGCCTCCAGCAGGTCGGTCACGAGCGCCGCGATCGCCGACCGTTCCGACCGGACGAGCGTCACGTGACCGAACAGGCCGTGGCCCTTGAGCGTCTCGATCACCGAGGCGACGCCGTCGTGGCGTCCGACGCGGAGGTTGTCGCGCTGGCCCACGTCATGCGTGAGCACGACGCGGGAGTTCTGCCCGATGCGGCTGAGCACCGTCAGCAGCACATTGCGCTCGAGCGACTGCGCCTCGTCCACGATCACGAACGCGTCGTGCAGCGAGCGGCCGCGGATGTGCGTGAGCGGCAGCACCTCGAGCAGGCCCCGTTCGATGACCTCGTCGAGCACGTTGCCCGACACGACGGAGCCGAGCGTGTCGAAGACCGCCTGCCCCCACGGGTTCATCTTCTCCTGCTGGTCGCCCGGCAGGTATCCGAGCTCCTGCCCGCCGACGGCGAACAGCGGCCGGAACACGATGATCTTGCGCTGCTGCTGCCGCTCGAGCACGGCCTCGAGGGCCGCGCACAGTGCGAGCGCGGACTTGCCCGTTCCGGCCCGGCCGCCGAGCGACACGATGCCGACCTCGGGGTCGAGCAACAGGTCGATCGCGATCCGCTGCTCGGCCGAGCGCCCGTGCAGGCCGAACACCTCTCGGTCGCCGCGCACCAGCCGGTACTCGCCGTCGCCGACGACGCGGCCGAGCGCCGACCCGCGTTCGGAGTGGATGATGAGGCCGGTGTTCACGGGCAGACCGCGGACGTCCTCGCTGACCGCGATCTCACTCTCGTACAGGTCGCTGACGTCGTCGCCCGACACGTCGAGCTCGGCGATCCCGGTCCAGCCGGAGTCGATCGCCTGCTCGGCCAGGTACTCCTCGGCGGTGATGCCGAGCGAGGCGGCCTTGACGCGCATCGGCAGGTCCTTCGAGACGACGGTGACCTCCTGCCCGTCCTGGGCGAGGTGCATCGCGACCGCGAGGATGCGGCTGTCGTTGTCTCCGAGGCGCATCCCCGACGGCAGCACGGTCGCGTCGGTGTTGTTCAGCTCCACCCGCAGCGTGCCGCCCTCGCCCACGGGGACGGGGAAGTCCAGCCGACCGTGCTCGACGCGCAGCTCGTCGAGATGCCGCAGCGCCTGCCTCGCGAAGTACCCGATCTCGGGGTCGTGCCGCTTGCCCTCGAGCTCGGTGACCACCACGACCGGGATCACGACATTGTGCTCGGCGAAGCGGAAGAACGCCCGCGGATCGCTCAGCAGCACCGACGTGTCGATCACATAGGTGCGGAGTTGTTGATCCTGCTCCGCAACCCGCTCGAGATCCTGACTGCGCTGCTTGTGTGGTGCTCGTGTGGTCACAACCCACTCCCGCCCCGGGTGGAGAACCCGGCAGTCACGAGTCGACCATGGGCCACGAGTCGCGATCCGGAAGGCCGACTCGACCGGGCGCTCTGCCCGATGTGATGAACGTACGTCGACCTGCCGACATCGCGTGCGCACGACACGCACGCCGAGGTGACGCGCTGGTGAATTTCCGGATGCCGCGACCTGCGGCATCCGGAGCTCACCAGACGCGTGCGGAGGAGAAGGCCGCCAGCGCGTCGCCGAACAGCCGCAGCGTGTCGGCGCCCGTGCCCACGTGCGGAGAGACGCGGATGCGGCCGGCCCGCGCGGTCACGGTGAGCCCGTGGTTGGCGAGCGAGGCCGCGAGCGGGGCGGCGTCCTGAGCGGCCGGCTCGAGCGTGACGATGCCCGCCCGGCGCTCGGGCTCGCGGGGCGTGATGACCGGCACCTCGTAGCGGTCCGCGAAGAAGATGACGTCGGCGGTGCGGGCGAGCAGCTCGGCCTCGATCGTGGGCACGCCGACGTCCGCGACATCGCGCAGTGCCGAAGCGAGGCGCGCCGCGGCGAGCGTGTCGGGGCCGGCGACCGAGAAGGCCTGCGCGGACGCGGAGGGCGCCGGGACGGCGTCCAGCGGCAGATCGCCGTCGACGCCGCGGAATCCGGACAGGACGGGCGCGATCCGCTCCAGCGCGCGCTCGCCGAACCACGAGAAGCCGGTGCCCCGGCCGGCGCGCAGCCATTTGTAGCCGTGGCCGCACACCACGTCCGCGACGGAGTAGTCGGCATCCACCACGCCGAACCCCTGGATCGCGTCCACGATGAGCAGCCGGTCGCCGATCACCTCGCGCAGCGCGGGGAGGTCGACCCGGTATCCGGTGCGGAAGTCGACGAGGCTCACCGCGAGTGCGCTGGTGTCGTCGGTGAGCGACTCGCGCACCACGTCGGGGGTGATGAGCCCGTCGGCGGGTTCCAGCCACTGGAGGCGGATCGCGCCGAGCGCCTCCGACGCGCGAGTGGCCGCGACGGTGAGGCTGGGGAACTCGCCTCGGCCCAGCAGGAGTCCGCCCGACAGGCCATAGAGGGCGTGCATGAGACCGTACGTCGTCGACGGCTGCAGCACCACCTGGGCGGCATCGGCCCCCATCAGCTCGGCGACCAGCTCACGCGCCTCGCGCACGTGATCGGCCACGAGGTCGATGCTCGTCCGGCGGCCGGAGCCGAGCAGCTCGGTGTCGGCCTGCGCCTCGACGCGCACAGCGGGTGAGAGCGGTCCGAACGCGGCCCAGTCGAGATACCCCGGTTCCCCATCGAACGACGCCTGATACGAGTCCAGATCCGTCACGCGGATCATTCTGGCAGAACGTCCGGTCCGGCGTTCGCGCGGATCTATCCGCCGAACCGGCGATCCCGCGAGGCGAAGTCGCGGATCGCGCGGAGGAAGTCCACCTCGCGCAGATCCGGGCCGAGCGCCTCGACGAAGTAGAACTCGCTGTGCGCGGACTGCCACAGCAGGAAGTCGCTCAGGCGCTGCTCGCCCGAGGTGCGGATGACGAGGTCGGGATCGGGCTGCCCGCCGGTGTAGAGGTGCTCGCCGATCTGCTCGGGGGTCAGGCTCGCCGCGAGCTCGTCGAGCGACCCGCCCTCGACCTGATGCTGCGCGATGATGCTGCGCACCGCGTCGACGATCTCGCCGCGGCCGCCGTAGCCGACGGCGAGGTTCACGTGCAGGCCGCGGTGGGAAGCGGTCCGGCGCTCCGCCTCGGCGAGCACGCGCGCGAGATCGGCGGGCAGCGCGTCGGCGCGCCCCACGTGCTTCACACGCCAGTCCCGCTCGTGCGAGACCTCGTCGGCGAGCTCGGCGATGATCTCGATGAGGTCCGACAGCTCGCGGGAGTCGCGCTTGCGCAGGTTGTCGTTGGAGAGGAGATAGAGCGACACCACGCGGATGCCGACGTCGTCGCACCAGCGCAGGAACTCGCGCATCTTCGCGGCTCCGGCCCGGTGGCCGTGCGCGGCCGAGGTGTAGCCGAGCTGGCGCGCCCAGCGACGGTTGCCGTCGATCATCATCGCCACGTGGCGCGGGACCGTCGCCGGATCGAGGCGTCGACGCAGCCGGTTGATGTAGAGGCGATAAAGGGGCCCTCTGCCCTCGTTCGCCGAACCACGCGCCACATGCCTACGCTACCCCCGGGCGGCCGGGGTCCCTAGCCTGACACCGGGTTCCAGCACCCGTGGGACCTCATGTTCCGCTCACGGCATGCGTCGCCGCCTACGCTGGGCACATGAGCCGCCGTCGCCGTCTTCCCTCGGCCCCCGAAGTCCCCGTGCTGCCGCTCATGGACGCCGCCGCGGTCGACGCGGCGACGCCCGACCTCAAGCCGACGTGGCGCGGCTGGATCCACGCCGCGACGTTCCCGGTGGCGATCGCCGCAGGGGTCGTGCTCATCGTGCTCGCCCAGGGCGCGCCCGCGAAGTGGGCGTCGGCGGTCTTCATGGCGACCTCGCTGCTGCTGTTCGGCAACTCGGCGATGTACCACCGCTTCAACTGGAAGCCGAAGACGAAGTCGATCCTGAAGCGGATCGACCACGCGAACATCCTGCTGCTGATCGCCGGCACGTACACGCCGATCGCGACGCTCGCGCTGCCGCCCGAGAACGGCCTGCTGCTGCTGGTGCTGGTGTGGAGCGGCGCCCTGCTCGGCATCCTGTTCCGGGTCTTCTGGATCCACGCGCCACGCTGGCTCTACGTCGCGCTCTACCTCGTTCTGGGGTGGGCGGCGGTCATGTACCTTCCCGACCTGTTCCGGGCGAACGCGGCGATGATGATCCTCGTGATCGTCGGGGGTCTGCTCTACACCGGCGGCGCGGTCGTGTACGCGCTCAAGCGGCCCAATCCGTGGCCCGGCCACTTCGGCTTCCACGAGATCTTCCACGTGTGCACCGTCCTGGCCTTCCTCTGCCACTGGACGGCGTGCCTGCTCATCGCGCTGGACCCGCTGTCGCCCTCGCTCGGACTCCCCGGCTGAGCCGGCGCCGCGCGGCCGCGCGGTCGGTCGGCCGGCGACGGATGCCGCGGCTCAGCGCCTCGCAGGAGGCTCGTCGTCGTCCGGGTCGATGCGCTGGTCGTCGATGTCGGTCGCCTCGACCGCACGCGCGGCCTGCTCCTCGGCATCCAGCTCTTCCTGGATGTCGGCGCGCACGCGTCCGCGCCGGATGCGGCGCATCATGTCCCAGACGAGGAGCACGACCGCCAGGGCGACCAGCGCGGTGATGACGAACCCCCACACGCCCGGGGTCACGAGTTCGGGATCCGGCTGGGTCGGCGTCGGCGACGGGGTCGCCGCGGCGTGGGCCAGTGCGGCGATCGCGTGGTGCATGGGTGTCCTCGCTCTGCTCGCCGTGCGAGCGGTCGGGGTGTCGTGGGCCGTGCACAGGAGCGCATAGCCTGGATACCAGCCTAATCTTCCGGCACATCCCCCGAGACTCAGGAGAGGCATGACGACGCAGGACATGCTCGACGACCGGTACGGTCGCCGCCGCTCCCCCGCCCGTCGCTGGTTCCTCGCCCTCGGGGCCCTGGTCGCCGTCGCGGCGGTCGGATACGTCGGCTGGTCGGTCGTGCAGGGCACGCTCGACGCGGTCGACGCCGACACGACGTCGTTCGAGGTCGTCGACGAGCACTCGGTCTCGCTCGGCTTCCAGATCACCTCTCCCCCCGGGCGGGACGTGGCCTGCGCCATCGAGGCCCAGGACGAGGAGCACGGCGTCGTCGGCTGGCGCGTGGTCGAGATCCCGGCCTCCGAGCTGCACGCGCGGGCCCTGCGCGAAGTGATCCCCACGACGGCACTCGCCACGACGGGTTTCGTGAACTCCTGCTGGGTCGTCGCGCCGTAGCGGCAGGTGTTCTCGCCGTCGCGACAGGTTTTGCCCGAGTCGGCGGGGTGACGTAGTCTGTCGGGACTGCAGTCGATACACGCCCTGGCCGTGAGCCGGGGCGTTCGGTTTATCGACCGTCCCCGCCGACCGAAGGAGTCAGCCGTGTCGAACGACGCCCCCGTGACCTTCCTGACCCAGGACGCCTACGACCGCCTCGCCGCCGAGCTCGAGCACCTCTCGACGACGGGCCGCGAAGAGATCGCCAAGCGCATCGAAGCCGCCCGCGAGGAGGGCGACCTCAAAGAGAACGGCGGCTACCACGCCGCGAAGGACGAGCAGGGCAAGCAGGAGGCGCGCATCCGCACGCTCCAGCAGCTGCTGAAGACCGCCAAGGTGGGCGAGGCGCCCGAGAGCACCGGAGTGGTGGAGCCCGGCACCGTCGTCACGGCGGTCATCGCCGGCGGTGAAGAGGTGTTCCTGCTGGGCAACCGCGAGATCGCCGCGGGCTCCGAGCTCGACGTCTACAGCGAGGCGTCGCCGCTGGGCGAGGCCATCCTCGGCCGCAAGGAGGGCGAGAAGACGTCGTACACCGCGCCCAACGGCCGCGAGATCGCCGTCGAGATCGTGAAGGTCGAGACCTACAACGGCCAGTGACCGGCGCCCGCACGACGGGTTCGCGCGGAGTCCCTTCTAGTCGGGCACGACGGTCGGCGTGTAGCCGGCCTCCTCGAGCACCGCGATGACGTGCGCCCGGTGCTCCTCGCCCCGCGTCTCGACGCTCAGCTGAAGGAACACCTCGCTGATCTGGAGCCCCTGCCCGTGGCGGGTGTGCAGCACCTCGATCACGTTGGCACCGGCGATCGCGAGCAGCTCCGAGACGCGCGCGAGCTGTCCGGGACGATCGGGCAGCGGGATCCGCAGCGTCATGTAGCGACCGGATGCCGCGAGCCCGTGCGCGACGACGCGCTGCAGCAGCAGCGGATCGATGTTGCCGCCGGACAGCACGCTCACGGTGGGTCCGCTCGCGGCCACCTTGCCGGCGAGGATCGCCGCGACGCCGACGGCGCCTGCCGGCTCCACGACCTGCTTGGCCCGTTCGAGCAGCACCAGCAGCGCCCGCGCGATGTCGTCCTCCGACACCGTGACGACCTCGTCGACGAGGTCGCGGATGATCTCGAACGGCAGGTCGCCGGGGCGGGCGACCGCGATGCCGTCGGCGATCGTCGGCAGGGTCGCCACTTCGAGCGGGTGCCCCGCCTTCAGCGACGGCGGGTAGGCGGCGGAGTTCTCGGCCTGCACGCCCACGACGCGCACGGTGCGTCCCTCGGCGGCGGCGCGAGCCTTCACGGCCGCGGCGACCCCCGCGATGAGGCCCCCGCCGCCGATGCCGAGCACCACCGTGCCGAGATCGGGCAGGTCGTCCATCAGCTCGAGTCCCAGGGTGCCCTGACCGGCGATCACATCGGGGTGATCGAAGGGGTGGATGAACACCGCGCCGGTGCGCTCGGCGAACTCCGCGGCCAGGCGCAGCGGCGTCTCGACGGTCGCGCCCTCGAGCACGACATCCGCCCCGTATCCGCGGGTCGCCAGGAGCTTGGGCACCGGCACGCCGAGCGGCATGAAGATCGTGGCGGGGATGCCGAGGGCCTTCGCCGCGAGCGCGACGCCCTGGGCGTGGTTGCCGGCCGACGCCGCGACCACGCCGCGCGCGCGCTCCTCGGACGTCAGACGCGACAGGCGGTACGTCGCACCGCGGATCTTGAAGGATCCGGTGCGCTGCAGGTTCTCGAGCTTGAGGTGCACGGGCACGCCGAGGACGTCCGACAGATGCTGCGACGCGTCGAGAGGCGTGTGCGAGATGACGCCCGCCAGTGCGGCCGCGGCATCCCGGAAGTCCTCGAGGGAAGGGGCGGCCGACGTGCCGGTGCGGGTGCGGGAGGCTGCCGTGGTCATGCGCGGACCCTTCTCGTGCGCGGCACGGTGCTCCAGATGAGGTCGCCGTGCGGTTCCTCGCCCGTCTTCCAGGACTTCTGTGCCAGGTACACCGCGACGACGTTGATGAAGGCGGCGATCGGCACCGCGAAGAGGGCGCCCGGGATGCCGGCGATCATCGCGCCGCCCGCGACGACGAGGACGACCGCGAGCGGATGCACCTTGACGGCCGAGCCCATGAGGAGCGGCTGGAGCACGTGACCCTCGAGCTGCTGCACGCCCAGGACCACGACGAGCATCCACAGCGCGATCCAGGGCCCGTTGTAGACGAGCGCGAGGAACACCGCGACCGCGCCGGTGAGGACGGCTCCGACGATCGGGATGAAGGCGCCGAGGAAGACGAGCACGGCGATCGGGATCGCGAGCGGGACGCCGAGCAGGAAGGCCCCCAGGCCGATGCCGACGGCGTCGATCGTGGCCACGAGGAGCTGCGTGCGCGCGTAGTTCACGACGGTGACCCAGCCGGCACGGCCCGCGCCGTCTGCGGCCGGACGTGCCTTCTTCGGGAACAGCCGGAGCGTCCAGCGCCAGATCCCGGCGCCGTCGGCCAGCAGGCACAGCAGGATGAAGAGCGCCAGGAGCGCGCCGGTGGCGACGTGGCCGAGCGTCGTGCCGAGGGCGAGAGCCCCCGACCACAGCAGTTCGGCCTGTTCCTGCAGGAGGGTCCAGCCCTGATCGAGCAGCCCGTCGATCTGCTCCGCGGTCAGGTGCAGCGGACCGTCGATGAGGTACTGCCGGAACTGTTCCACGGCCTCGACCGTCCGCCCCTGCACCGACGTCCACTGGCGAGCGATCTGCCACCCGACCAGCCACAGCAGGCCGGTCACGATCGCCAGGGTGCCGACGAGCGCGATCACGATCGCGAGCCATTTGGGCACCCGATGGCGCAGCATGAACGCGAACGCCGGCCACAGCAGCGCCGTGACGAGGATGCCGATGAGGAGCGGGATGACCAGCAGCTTCAGCTGGATCACGAGCCAGATCGCGACGCCGATCGCGGCGGCGACGATGAGGAACCGCCACGAGTACGCCGTCGCGATGCGCAGGCCCTGCGGGATCGAGCCCGAGAGCTCCGTCGAGACGACGCGGCTGCGGTCGCGGAGGGCGTCGAACAGCGAGCCGCGGGGCTTGTCTTCGGGGCCGCTCATCCCGCCAGTCTAGGCGCGTCGCATGCCGCCTCGGTCATGCGTCGCCGACCGCCGGCGAGGCCCGGAAGACGTCCAACGGGGATGCCGGCGGGATCCGGCGGGGATGTCGGGGCCGCTCGTTAGGCTGACGCCGTGAGATCGTCACTCAGCGCCGCCGAAGCCCGCCGGATCGCCCTCGCGGCCCAGGGGTTCGCCAAGCCACGCCCGGCCTCGGCCGGCACGCGACAGCTGAACGCCGCGCTCACGCGCATGGCGACGCTGCAGATCGACTCCGTCAACGTCTTCGCGCGCTCGCACTACATGCCGCTGTTCTCGCGCGTGGGCGCGTACGACACCGCGGCCCTCGACCGGCTGCTGTTCTCGCGTCGTCCTCCCTACGTCGAGTACTGGGCGCACGTGGCGGCGTTCATCCCCGCGACCGACTGGGGTCTGTTCCGCTTCCGTATGGACGACATGCGCGCGAAGTACGGGTCGCAGCCCGGCGGATGGTTCGACACCCACCGCGAGATCGTGGACTGGGTCCGCTCCGAGCTCGCCGGACGCGGCCCGCTGCGTCCCGCACAGATCGAGCACGACGCCAAGAAGGGCGCTCGCGGTCCGTGGTGGGACTGGGACGTCGTCAAGCACGCGCTCGAGTACCTGTGGATGTTCGGCGAGGTCGCGATCGCCGGCCGCCGCGGGTTCGAGCGGCGGTACGCGCTCGCCGAGCACGTCATCCCGGAGGAAGTGCTGGCAGCGCCGGTGCCGCGCAGCGATGCCGTGCGCGAGCTCGTCCGGCGCGCCGCGCGCGCCTACGGCGTCGCGACCGCGGCCGACCTCGCCGACTACTGGCGCATCCGCGACCGCAAGGCCGTGCTGGCCGCGATCGGCGAGCTGACCGACGCGGGCGAGCTCGAGCCGGTGACGGTGGCCGGCTGGACGACGGCGGGCCGTCCCGCGCCGGCGTGGCTGCACCGCGATGCGGTCGTGCCGCGACGCGTGCGGGCGGCCGCGATCCTCACGCCGTTCGATCCGGTCGTGTGGTTCCGCGATCGTGCCGAGCGCCTGTTCGACTTCGAGTACCGCATCGAGATCTACACCCCCGCTCCGAAGCGCCGTTACGGGTACTACTCGCTCCCCGTGCTCATCGACGACGACCTCGTCGGTCGCGTCGATCTGAAGGCCGATCGCGGCGCGTCGAGGCTGCTCGTGCAGTCCGCCTGGTGGGAGCACGGCAGACCGGCGGATGCCGCGGCCCGCCTCGCCGAGCAGCTCGAGCTCGCCGCGCGGTGGCAGGGACTCGAGTCCGTGTCGGTCTCGCGCTGGGGCGACGCGGCGGACGATCTCGCCGCCGTGATGCCGGGCGCCGCGCGTCATGACGCCGGACCGGCGGTGCCGGACGCGCTCGCCGACGACGAGCCGGACGAGTTCGCCGACGAGGAGCAGGCGGCTAGCGTGGGGGGATGAAGCGCGCAGCGGTCATCGGCATCGCGATCGCGGGCGCGATCGTCGTCGTCGGGGGCGGCCTGGCGTGGTGGGCCCTGTCACGCGGTCAATCCGCAGAGGACGCTGCGAACTCCTACCTCGCCGCGCTCGCCGACGGCGACCTCGCCACGATCACGGCGATGCGCGCGCCGCTGCCGGAGCGGCAGCAGGAGATCCTCGAGGAGGCGTTCCTCGGCGCATCGGCCTATCTCGCGGACCCGCGCGTCGAGGGACTGGACGAGCAGCCCGACGGCGTCGTCGACGTGCGGGCCTCGGCCGAACTCGCCGGCGAACGCCGGGATCTCCGCTTCGGCATCGAGGCGGACGGCTCCGGCTGGATCCTCTCCGGCGACGACACCGGCACCCTGAGCGTCGACGTGGCGACGGCCGACGGCGCCGCCCTCGGATGGGTGACGGTCGGCGGCGCGGTCGTGCCGGCGACGACACCCGTCGCTCTCCTCCCGGCCGAGTACGTCGTCGCCGCCGCTCCCGTGGACTTCCTCGAGGGCTCCGCCGACGTCGCCATCGGCACGGGCACGCCGGTCAGCATCTCGCTCACCGCAGCGCTCGCCCCCGGCGCCTCGGACCGCGCGCAGGAACAGGTCGACGCCTACGCGGACGCGTGCGCGCAGCCGGCCACGTCGGCGCCCTCCCACTGCGGGATCGTCGTGCCGTGGGCTGCCGACCTCGCGTCGCTCGAGCGGATCTCGTTCCGCATCGAGCAGTATCCCGCCGTCACGCTCGCCGCCGACGCCCGATCGTTCGACGCGACCGGCGGCGTGCTCGTCGCCACGGCGCAGGGGACGACGCGCGACGGCGCCGCGGCATCCTTCACCTACCGCGCCGACGACTGGGCGCTACGCGGCACGGTGGCGCTCGAAGGCGACCGCGTCGTGCTCAGCGTCCACTGAGAATCTCGAGCAGGATCGGCCGCGCGGAGCGATCCGCGTCAGAACTGCACCCGGGGCGGCTCCGAGATCGCGGCGCCGTCGATGACCTCGAAGAACTCGCGCTCGTGGAATCCGAGGTTGCGGGCGAACAGGTTGTTCGGGAAGACCTTGATCTTGGTGTTCAGCTCCCGCACGCCGCCGTTGTAGAAGCGACGCGACGCCTGGATCTTGTCTTCGGTGTCGACCACCGCCTGCTGCAGCTGCAGGAAGTTCTGGCTCGCCTGCAGCTGCGGATAGGCCTCCGCGACCGCGAACAGCGACTTCAGCGCCTGCTGCATGTGCCCTTCGGCGACGCCCGCATCGGCGGGCCCCGCCGCCGTCAGCGTCTCGGCCCGCGCGCGGGTGACGTTCTCGAACACGGCCTTCTCGTGCGCGGCGTATCCCTTGACCGCCTCGATGAGGTTCGGCAGCAGATCGGCGCGACGCTTCAGCTGCACGGTGATGTCGCTCCACGCCTCGTCCACCCGCACGTTCAGCTGTACGAGCGAGTTGTACGTCGCCCACAGGTAGATACCGGCGATGACGATGAGCGCCACCACGATGATGACTGCGATCAGCCATTCCATAGCCGAGTCTCCGTTCGAGGTTTGCCCCTCATCCTAGCCACGGCGGCTTCGAGGCCCCTGTTCCGGACGCTACTCTCAGGCGTTACCCACCGAGCACCCGGTCGAGGTAGGCGTTGCGGAACAGGCGCTCGGGATCGAGTCGGTCGCGCAGCGCCACGAAGTCGCCGAAGCGCGGATACCGCTCCCGCAGCCCGGACGCGTCCAGGGTGTGCATCTTGCCCCAGTGCGGACGCCCTCCGAACGAGAGCATGATCTGCTCCACCGCCTGGAAGTACTCGGTGGGGTCTTCGCGCCAGTATCGGTGCACGGCGATGTACGCCGACGCGCGCCCGTGGGCGGTCGACAGCCAGAGGTCGTCCGCCGCGGCGAAGCGCACTTCGACGGGGAACCCGATGCGCCACCCCCGTTCGTCGATCAGCGCCCGCAGCGCGTCGAACGCGGGACGGACGTTCTCGGCGGGCAGCGCGTACTCCATCTCGCGGAAGCGCACCGAGCGTGACGTCGCGAACACGCGGTTCGAGGCATCCGTGAATTCACGGTCGCCCCACACCTTGGCCGCGAGGCGGTTGATCGGCGGCACGAGCGGCGGGATCGCCCGGCCGAGGGAGCACGCCACCTGATGCAGGCCGTTGCCGACGAGGACGTCGTCGACCCATTTGCCGACGGGTGGGAGCCGATGCCGGGGCGCGCTCTCGGGAAGCCGCGTGTTCGTCTTCGTCATCGCCCGGTCGGTGTGCGGGAACCAGTAGAACTCGAAGTGATCGACCCCCGCGACGCGGTCCTCGAGCGCGGCCAGCACCTCGTCGAGCGGCTCGGGCCGCTCCTCCGCGTGCAGCACGAACGCGGGGACGCAGCGCAGCGTCACCTCGACGAGGATGCCCAGCGCGCCGAGGCCGAGGGCGACGGCGGGGAGCAGTTCGGGCTCGTGGTCCTTGTCGATGCGCAGCAACTCGCCCGTCGCAGTGACGAGGGTCGCGCCCACGACCTGCGTCGCGATGCCGCCGAATCGGGCGCCCGTGCCGTGCGTTCCGGTCGAGATCGCGCCGGCGATCGACTGCCGGTCGATGTCGCCGAGGTTCTCCATCGCGAGGCCGTAGGGGGCGAGCAGCGCCGGGATTCGGTGCAGCCGCGTGCCCGCGAGGAGGGTCACCTGCGATCGCTCGACGTCGACCGACACGAGCCCGCTGAGGTCAGGCAGCTCGAGCAGGACGCCCGGTGCGACGGCGATGCCGGTGAAGCTGTGCCCGGCGCCGACCGCCTTGACCGGCATCCGCTGCGTCGCCGCCGCCTGCACCGCGCGCTGGACGGCTTCGACCGTGCGCGGGAACTCCACCCGCTGCGGGCGCACCGACTCGGAGCGGCCCCAGTTCTGCCACCTGCCGCCGGGTCGCGTCACAGGAACGCCTTCCCCTCGCCGCGGTAGGTGTCCACGGTGCCGACGACGGCTCCCGCGTCCACCACGTGGTAGCGATCGACGCGCTCGGCAAGCTCCCCGCTCTTGGCATGGCGGAACCACACCCGGTCGCCGACGCGGAGGTCCCGGGCCGCGTCGCCGCGCAGCGGTGTCTGCACCTCGCCGGCACCCTCCCTGGAGGCCATGCGGAGGCGCTGCGGCCACACCGGCCGCGGCTGCCGCGACTCGAGGGCGGGCCCCGACGCGATCCAGCCGCCGCCGAGCACGGTCGCCACGTCCGGCGCGGGCTTGCGCACGACCTCGAGGGCGAACGCCGCAGCAGGCGCCGGATCGAACGCGCGGTAGCCGTCGAACAGGTGACCGGCGAGCAGCCCGCTTCCGGCGGTGAGCTCGGTGACGGCCTGATCGGATGCCGTGACCTCGAGCGACCCCGTCCCGCCGCCGTTGACGAACTCGAGGGGCGCGATGTCGCGGAGCGCCGTGACGATCGCCGCACGGCGATCCCGCAGCTCGGCCGCCGAGCGTCGCTGCATCCACCGGATGACGGCGTCGCCGGAGCCGGTGGCATCTCCCTGCCCCGCGATCTGCGCCTCGTACATCATGAGGCCGACGAGGCGGTACCCGGGCCGGGCGGCGACCGCCCGGGCGAGCGCAGCCACCTCCGCGGCTTCATGCACGGGCGAGCGGAGCACCCCGATGTGCCCGAGCCCCGGGGCGCGCCAGGAGGCGTCGGCGTCGATGGCGACCCGCAGGACGGGCCGGTGCGCCGCGGGCACGACCGCGTCGACGAGGTCGAGCTGTGCGACGTCGTCGATCATGAGCGTGATCCGCGACGCGGCGAGCTCGTCGGCGGCGAGGGCGGCGATCGCAGCCCGGTCGGCGGTGGGATAGCCCAGGACGATGTCGTCGTGCGTCCCGGCGAGCCAGAGCGCCTCGGGCAGCGTGAACGCGAGGATGCCGCGATAGCCCGGGAGCGCCAGCACCGCGTCGAGCACCTCCCGCACGCGCACGGACTTGCTCGCGACGCGGATCGGCACCCCACCCGCGCGCACGACCAGATCCAGCGCGTTGTAGCGCAGGGCGTCGACGTCGATCGCGGCGACGGGGCCGCTGATCGCCGTGACGGCATCACTCATGGCGCCCCAGTAGGACGCGGCGTTGCTCCACGGCGTCGTCGCCGGGGACGTGGACAGCAGATCGAGACTCATTCGGCCCGTTCCGGGTGCGCGCACATGCGGACCAGCCTAGAGGCGATGTGCCGTCGCGCCCGGCGAAGCCAGGGGTGCGTCGCGTACCCCCGGTGGGATTCGAACCCACACTGTGGCGAGTTTAAGTCGCCTGCCTCTGCCGGTTGGGCTACGGGGGCCGATCGCCTCCCGCAGGAATGCGAATGCCGCGATCCATCCTCTCAGACAGGTCGCGGCATCCGTTCGACGCTCAGCTGCTCGCAGCCACCTTCTCGGCGGCCTTCTTGCGCGGCGCCGGCTTCTTGACGGGCTCGGCCGCCTCGACCGGCTGGGCCGGACGCGGGCGCGCCGCGAACTCCTCGAAGACGTAGCGGGGGCTCTGCACCGTCGACAGGTTCACGAGGTCGCGGCCGAGCCAGAAGTTGTTCCACCAGCCCCACAGCACGCGCCACTTGCGCTCCCACGACGGCATGGCCAGGCCGTGGTAGCCGCGGTGGGCGAGCCACGCGATCGGGCCCGTGAGCGCGAGCTTGCCCGACTGGAAGACACCGACCCACAGGCCCAGGCCCGCGACCGCGCCGAGGTTCTTGTGGAAGTAGTCGCGGGGCAGCTCGCCACGGAGCACCGCGACGAGGTTCTTGGCGAGGAGCTTGGCCTGGCGCACGGCGTGCTGCGCGTTGGGCACGCAGTAGCCGCCGACTCCGCCACCCGACAGGTCGGGGACGGCCGACACGTCGCCCGCGGCCCACGCGCCTTCGACGATCTCGTCCTCGGTGCCCACACGCAGGTCGGCCCGGGTGCGGATGCGACCGCGCTCCTCGACGGGGAGGTCGCTGCCGCGCACCACCGTCGGGTTCGCCATGACGCCGGCGGTCCAGATGATCAGGTCGGTCGGGATGACCTCGCCCGAGGACAACTCGACGTTGCCGCCGACGGCCCCGGTGACCTGCGTGTCGAGGTGCACGGACGCACCGCGGTGGGCGAGATTCCTCAGCACCCACTCGCTCGTCTTCAGCGACACCTCGGGCATGATGCGGCCCATCGCCTCGATGAGGTGGAAGTGCGTGTCGTCGAACGTGAGCTGCGGGTAGCTCTTGACCAGCGACGAGGCCAGCGAGCGCAGCTCGGCGAACACCTCGATGCCGGCGAAGCCGCCGCCGACGACGACGACGGTCAGCAGCCGGTCCCGCTCCGGACCGGGAGGCAGGACCGACGCCTTGTCGAAGTTCGACATCAGCTTGTCGCGGATCGCGACCGCCTCTTCGATCGTCTTGAGGCCGATCGCGTTGTCGGCGATGCCGGGGATCGGGAAGGTGCGCGAGACGGCGCCGGCGGTCACGACGATCTGGTCGTAGGCGAACTCGTACGGCTCCCCCGCGATCGGCGTGATCGTCGCGACCTTGTTCGCGTGGTCGATGCCGGTCACCTTCGCCGCGATGACGGTGGTGCGCTTGAGGTGGCGGCGCAGCGCGACCACCGAGTGACGCGCCTCGATGGAGCCCGCCGCGACCTCGGGAAGGAACGGCTGATACGTCATATACGGCAGCGGGTCGACGATCGACACCTCCGCCTCGCCGCGGCGCAGCTGCTTCTCGAGCTTCCAGGCAGTGTAGAAGCCTGCGTAGCCGCCACCGACGATGAGGATCTTGGGCACGGTGTTGGTCACGAGTGGAGAACTCCTCCTGTGTCAGCGGCTCGGCGCGCGGGACGCCAATCGGATGCGTCGGACAGCTGCGGTGACGCCGAGCGCCACCAGTATAGCCGCCGCCGTGAGCACCGAGAGCGGCAGGGTGCCGTAGAGAAGCGTAGTGCGATCGGGCAGCAGCGGCGACTCCGCCGGCGCCGCGGGCTCGGCGCGCGGCAGCGGCGGGACCTCGACGGTCGGCGCCGGCTCGGGCGGCAGCGACGGGTTGTCGGCGCGGCGGTACACGCGCACCCACTCCGCGAGGCTCCCCATCGGATTCTCCGTCACCGCGGGGACCGAGGCCGACACGGCGGCTGCGGCATCCACGAGTCCCTGTCCGTACAGCAGCGGGTCGGGAGCCGTCGTCGCGCCGGGGGCGGGGCGCGCCGTCTCGAGGATCCGGTTGATGACGTTGTTCGCGTCGAGGTCGGGGTGCGCGCTGCGCACGAGCGCGACGATGCCGGCGACGATGGGGGCGGCGCCGCTGGTGCCGTCCCACTCCACCAGACGCCCGTCGCGCGAGACGCCGATCAGCTTCTCGCTCGGCGCGGCGACGCCGATCGTGATGCCCTGCGTCGAGGCATCCACGCTCGCGCGTCCCTGCGGGTCCACCCCCGCCACGGTCAGCACGCCCGGGATCGTGGCGGGCGCGCCGACGCCCGTCGTGCCGCTGGCGCGGTTGCCGGCCGCGACGACGATCACCACGTCGTTCTCGAACGCGTACAGGAACGCGTCGTCCCAGCTCTCGGGCCAGTCGGGCACATTCGTCGTGAGCGACATGTTGATGACGTCGGCGCCGTGGTCGACCGACCACCGGATGGCCTCGGCGATCTGATCGGTGAACGATCGGGTCGCCGCCGACCCGAAACCGACCGACACCGACAGCAGATCGGCCTCGGGCGCCACGCCGATCATGCCGGTATCGGGCCCGGTGCCGCGGCCGGCCGCGAGCGAGGCCACCCAGCTGCCGTGATCGGCGTCGATCGCGCCGACCGGCGTGCGGCCGTCGCCCGAGCCGACTCCCGACACGTCGGTGCCGCCGACGACGGCGCCGGTGAACTCCACGGGCCCCTTGGCGATGCCGGTGTCGATGACGGCGATCGTCACCCCGGCGCCGCGCGTGGTCTGCCATGCCGTCTCGATGCCGTAGTCGGCGAGCCAGTACTCGGCGGCCCGGACCGGGTCCTCCTCGGCAGCGGGCGCGGTCGGCGTCGGCGCCGTCGGAACGGCGGTCGCGGGCGCCGCAGCGACGAGCGTCAGGGCTGCGGCGACGGATGCGGCGGCCGCCGCGACGGCGGCGATCCCGCGGCGCGTCATCCGGCCGATCCCGGCTGCGCGCACGCGCAGCGGTCGGGCGACCACGTCGACCGGGCGAGAGCACGATCGCCGATCGGATTGACCCCCGGTCCTGCCGCGAGCGCGTGTCCGGCCAGCGCGTGCAGGCACTTGACGCGCGTCGGCATGCCGCCCGCGGAGATGCCGTCGATCTCTTCGACGATGCCGTACGACGCGCGATCCCGCAGGTACGACTCGTGGGCGCGCTGGTACGCAGCCGCGACCTCGTCGTCGGCGAGCTCCGCGGCCAGCTCCGGCATGACGTGGTCGGCCTCGAGCATCGACATGGCGGCCGTCGCGGCCGGGTGCGTCAGGTAGTAGAACGTCGGGAACGGCGTGCCGTCGGGAAGACGGGGCGATGTCGCCACGACCGTGGGGTTGCCGCACACGCATCGTGCGGCGATTCCGACCACGCCACGGGCGGGGCGGCCGAGCTGCTCGCGCAGGACGGCGAGGTCGGTCTCACGGACGGCAGGGAACGGCGGAGTCGTCACGCCGCCAGGGTACCCGTGGCTGCTGGGACGAGGCTGGATCGCCCTCGTCCCCGGGGGTGACGCAGGGGCGACGGATGCCGCGCCGGCGCGTCGCTCAGGGCGTCGGGTCGGGAGTCGGGTCGGGGTCGGGGACGCCGATCGTCACCGGGGCGACCGTCTGCGCGAGGCCGGACTCGGTCACCGACCTCACCAGCTGCGACATCCAGTCGGTGCGGGTCTGCCGCACCTCGTCGCTCACCGGCTCCTGCTCCTGAGGGGCGAGCTCGGGAGGCAGGTCGTTGTCGACGAGGTAGACGACCTCGCCGGGACGGACGTAGTACAGCCGCTCCCGCGCCTGCGTCGTGATGTACGCCGGGTCGCGCCAGCGCTCGCGCTGCGACTCGAGCTCGGCGACCTCCTCGCGGCTGAGCTGCACGGCCGCCTCGAGAGCGGCGATCCGCTGCCGCTGGTCGACATACGTGCCGATCGTCGGCACCAGCACGAACGCGGCGAGCACCACGAGGCCCAGCATGATGACCATGAAGCCCGAGAGGCGGATGCCGCCCAGCCACTCGCGCACGTCGACCGGTCGCCGCGGAGGGCGACGGCGCGGCGCGGCGTCCGCGCGCGGGGGACGAGAAGGGGGAGCCGTCGTCTTGGCCACGGCTCCCCCTTCTGTCAGGACACGCTGTCAGGACACGTCGAACGCTGTCAGCGCATCAGCCCTTGAAGCGCGGGAACGCTCCGCGGCCGGCGAACACCGCCGCCTCGCCGAGCTCCTCCTCGATGCGCAGAAGCTGATTGTATTTCGCGACGCGCTCGCTGCGGGCGGGCGCGCCGGTCTTGATCTGACCCGCGTTGACGGCCACGGCGAGGTCGGCGATCGTGGTGTCCTCGGTCTCGCCCGAACGGTGCGAGAGCATCGACCGGTAGCCGTTCTGGGTCGCCAGCGCGATGGCGTCGAGCGTCTCGGACAGCGTGCCGATCTGGTTGACCTTGACCAGCAGCGCGTTGCCGACGCCGAGGTCGATGCCCCGCTGCAGGCGCTCGGGGTTGGTGACGAACAGGTCGTCGCCGACCAGCTGCACCTTCGAGCCGATCTTGTCGGTGAGCGCCTTCCACGCGTCCCAGTCGTCCTCGGCGAGGGCGTCCTCGATCGTGACGACGGGGTAGTTCGCGACGAGGTCGGCGAAGTAGTCGGTGAGCTCCTCGGCCGACCAGGCCTTGCCCTCGACGGTGTACACGCCGTCCTTGAAGAACTCGGTCGCGGCGACGTCCAGGCCCACGGCGATGTCCTGGCCCGGCGTGAAGCCGGCCTTCTCGATCGCCTTCATGAGGAAGTCGAGACCCTCGCGGTTGCTCGGCAGGTCGGGCGCGAAGCCGCCCTCGTCGCCGAGGCCGGTGGCGAAGCCCGCGGCCTTCAGCTCGCCCTTGAGCACGTGGTAGACCTCGGTGCCCCAGCGCAGCGACTCGGCGTACGTCTCGGCGCCGATCGGAGCGATGAAGAACTCCTGGAAGTCGATGCCGTTGTCGGCGTGCTCGCCGCCGTTGATGACGTTGAACAGCGGCACCGGGAGCACGTGCGCGTTCGGGCCGCCGAGGTAGCGGAACAGCGGCAGGTCGGCCGAGTCGGCCGCGGCCTTGGCGACGGCGAGCGAGACGCCGAGGATGGCGTTGGCGCCCGTGCGCGACTTGTTCTCGGTGCCGTCGGTGGCGATGAGGATCTCATCGATGACGCGCTGCTCGCTCGCCTCGACGCCCTCGATCGCGGGGCCGAGCTCGTCGATGACGGCCGAGACGGCCTTCAGGACGCCCTTGCCGTTGTAGCGGCCCTTGTCGCCGTCCCGAAGCTCGTATGCCTCGAAGGCGCCGGTCGATGCGCCGGAGGGGACGGCCGCACGCTGGACGATGCCGTCGTCGAGCAGCACCTCCACTTCGACGGTCGGGTTTCCGCGCGAGTCGAGGATCTCGCGCGCGCCTACAGCCTCGATCTGTGCCACAGGGTGACTCCTTGCTTGTGGAGGGTGGTTCGTCGGAGCGTCGTCGGTCCGCCCCCGAGTCTAGTGACCGCGGATGCCGCGGTCAGCGGGCCTGCTCGTCAGAGGCTCCGCGCAGTGCGAAGCGATGCGTCGAGGGGCGTGGGGGCGTGGGGGCGTGAGGAGCATCCGTTACACGACGACGGCGATCGCGATGCCGTCGTACCCCTTGGCGTCGAGGGTCTGCAGCGCCGTCGCGTCGAAGCGGGGGTCACGGCCGAGCATCTCGAGCCCGCGCTGGACCCCGATGATCTGCGGGTTCTCGGTGGCGGGGTTTGCGACCTCGCCGCCGCGCACGGTGTTGTCGACGACCACGACGGTGCCCGGTCGTCCCAGTCGCGCCGCCCAGTCGAGGTAGATGGTGTTCGACTCCTTGTCGGCGTCGATGAACACCAGATCGAAGGGGGCCTCCGAGGTGAGCGTGGGCAGCACGTCCGCGCCGCGTCCGAGGCGGATGTCGACCTTGTCGCCGACGCCGGCGCGGTCGAGGTTGGCACGCGCGATGTCGGCGATGCGCGGTTCCGCCTCGATCGTCACGACGCGACCGTCGTCGGGCACGCCGCGCGCGAGCCAGATCGTCGAGTACCCGCCCAGCGTGCCGACCTCCAGCACGCGGCGCGCGCCCGAGATCCGCGCGATCAGATGCAGCAGCTTGCCGTTCACCGGCGCCACCTCGATCGCTGGCAGGCCCGCCTGGTTCTGCTCGGCGACGGCCTGCTCCAGTCCCGGCTCGTGCCCTACCAGGGTGTCGGTGAGGTAGGCGTCGACACGACGCCAGAGGTCGGGAGTGGGGTCGGTCATGGCTCCAGCCAATCGGGCGCCCCGCCGGGCGTCAAGACCGCGCGCGCCCCCGGACGATGAGGGCTTCGAGCAGCGCCGCCCCGGTGCGGGCGTCGTCCACGGTGACCACGAACCGCCGGCCGTCGCGACGGGTGACTTCGATCGCCTCGCCGCGGCGCAACACGACGCCGAACCGCCGGCCGTGCGGAGCGATCCGCAGGCCCCAGCCGCCGAACTCCCCCATCGGGTCCACGACGACGCAGGCCGCCGAGGCGGTGTCGGCCAGCGGCACGCCGAAGCGGGGGATGCCGAGGAGCGACGCCACATGCAGCCCCGTGTCGTCCACCCGGACGTGGAACGCCACGGTGGTCGCGACCAGCGCGAGCAGGAGCACGGCGACGGCGCTCAGGATCCAGGCCGCGCCTCCGCCCGCCCCGGTGACCCAGGCTGCGACCGCTGCGGCGGCGATGCCCGCCGCAGCGATCAGGAGCACGGTGGCCGCGGCCGTGGACATCGCCGCCGTGCGCACCCACAGTGCACGTTCGGTGGGTCCGAGATCCAGAGGCGCCGCCGGCGCCGCGGTCTGCCCCGGCGTGTCTTGACGCGGCTGCAGCCACCACGCGGCGACGCCCGCAAGCGCCCCCGCGAGGAACGAGCCGACGAGGCTCCCCCACACCGCGGGAGCGTCGGCCGGCGACGAGAGCGCCGCCTGCATCGCGAACGTCCACGTGAACGCGACCGTCACGAGAGCCGAGGTGGCGGCTGCCATCGCGCCGACCAGCCGGTAGGTGCTGCCGCGCTCTCCGCGCCGGAGTCCCGGCAGGCTCGTCAGTGCGAGCAGCACGGGGATGCCGAACCCGAACGCGATCGTCGCGATCGGCTGCGTCCACGCCGGCGCGAAGCGGTCGGCCTGGCCCGAGGCGTTCCAGTGGACCGCGATCGTGGCGGGCGCCGAGGGAAGGAGGGCGAGCTGCACCGCCGCGCCGATCGCGACGAAGACCAGCGGCAGCAGGATCGCGACGAGGACGAACCGTCGCAGGACCGGATCGGTGCGGGTCATCGGACTTCTCCTTCGGACGAGGTGCCAACAGCAGGAGCGGCGGCAGGACGGGAGGCCGCCGGTGCGCCGGCGCGGAACTGCCGCATCAGCACGATCACGGCGATCACCACGGCCAGGACGACCCAGGAGACCACGCCGAGAGCGCCGGCCCACGCGAGGTCGGGCGTCTCGCCGGCCGCAGCGAGCACGAGCACGAGCGACCCGACGGCGTTGAGCGAGCCGTGCGCGAGCACCGCCGGCCACAGCGAGGCGCTGCGCAGGCGCAGCCACCCCAGCAGCAGACCCCAGAAGACGCAGCCGCCGACCATGAGGAGGAGGCCGACGACGTCGGCGCGGCCGAAGTTGTAGCCGAGCAGGATGACCGGCGCGTGCCACAGTCCCCACAGCGCGCCTGTGAGGAGCAGCGCCGGCCACGTGCCCAACGGCAGGAGCGCGGTCTGCAGCCACCCTCTCCAGCCCAGCTCCTCGCCGAACGCGAGGACGCTGTTGATGAGGGCGCCGACCGGTATCGCGGCGAACTGCGCCACCACCAGCACGGCGATCGGGAGCGTCGGCGCTCCCGCCGGAGTCGCGTCGGCGACCTGTTCGGCGAAGCCCGAGAAGCTCACGAGGTCGAGGCGCACGAGACCGAGCGCCCCGCTCAGCAGAGCCGTCGCGGCCACCACCACGACCGGCACGATCAGCGCGAGCGCGAGGAAGAGCAGGAGTCGCCCGGCCGGGCGCAGCGGCCACAGCCCGAGGAAGCGCGCGCGATCGCGGCGCGGGACGCGGAACACGAAGG
The DNA here is from genome assembly GCF_015277855.1 of Microbacterium cremeum. Taxonomy (NCBI): domain Bacteria; kingdom Bacillati; phylum Actinomycetota; class Actinomycetes; order Micrococcales; family Microbacteriaceae; genus Microbacterium; species Microbacterium cremeum. The sequence goes on along the minus strand of NZ_CP063812.1, from coordinate 1,381,852 downwards.
TGACGAGGACGGCCGCCACCGCGGGCGTGAACATCATGAGCGGCAGGAGCAGCGGCGCGAGCGGGGACGCGAGCCCGTCACCGAGCCACAACGGCAGGGCGACGAGCCACGCGAGTCCGCAGGCCAGCAGCGCGAACGCGACGACCGCGGGCCACGGTACGCGGGCGGCCGGCGCGGGGGACGCGACGGTCTCGGAGCGATCAGCGGTCACGGGCGATCTCCTTCACAAGGGCGGCGAGGGCGTCGGGCGGGATTCCCGCCGCACGTGCGCGCGCGGCGAGGTGCTGGATGTCGTTGCGGAGCTCCTCGAGCACCCCGGCCTGGGAGGTGACGACGGCACCGCGCCCGCGGCGGAGCTCGACGAGTCCGGCGTCGCGGAGATCCTGATAGGCGTGCAGGACCGTGTGCACGTTGACGCCGAGCGCCGAAGCGATCTCGCGCGCGGCCGGAAGACGCTCTCCGGGCCGCAGCCGGCCGGCGGCGGCGTCCGCACGCACCGAATCGGCGATCTGCGCGAACAGCGGCGTCTCGCTCTCGGGATCGATGCGCAACAACACGCGCTAACTCTAGTACAACTAGAACAATTGTGCATGCCCGCCAATCGATTGTGCCGACGCAGCGGCCTTCGCGATGCTGGTGCGCATGCGCGTGACCCCCCGCCGCCTCGCCGTCGGCATGAGCCTGTGGATCCCCAACCTCTTCAGCGGCATCCGCGTGAGGCGCTTCGCCGACGACTGGACCAGCGCCACCGTAGAGCTGCACATCAACGTCTTCACCCGCAACTACGTCAAGACGGCGTTCGGCGGCTCGATGTCGGCCATGACCGACCCGTACTACTTCATGCTCGTGATGCACCAGCTCGGGCGCGACTACGTCGTCTGGGACACGCGCGGCGAGATCGAGTTCCTCAAGCCCGGCCGCGGCGTGCTCACCGCGCAGTTCGAGGTGCCGCGCGAGAAGGCGCAGGAGCTGCGAGAGCGGGCGCGCGGCGGAGCCAAGGTGCTCGAGTGGTTCGAGACCGAGATCACGGACGCCGCGGGCGATGTCGTCGCGCGCGTGCGGCGCGAGGTCTACGTGCGTGAGAAGAAGCGGGTCACGCACGGCCGCGGATGACCGGCGTCCCGGCGTCAGTGAGCTGAGCGATACTCCGTCGCAGTGAACCCGAGCACCGCGCGGAAGTCGTTCGCGAGGTGCGCCTGGTCGGCGTAGCCGAGCTCGGCCGCGATCTCGGCGAGGGCGGTGTCCGGCTCGTCCCGCACACGCTGCGCCGCCTCCTGCAGACGCCGGCGCCGGATCATCGCGGCGGGCGAGAGGCCCACGGTGCGGTGCGCGAGGCGCTGGAGCGTGCGCACCGACACGCGCAGGCGCTCGGCCGCGTCGTCCACGCGCAGGATCGATGCGTCGGTCATGAGGAGGTCGGACACCGCGTTCGCGAGGCGTCCCTCGGGCGTCGGCGCACCCACGCGCGACACGATCCACTCCGCGAGCACATGCGATGCCGCCTCGGCGTCGGGCATCGCGGCGGCGACCGCGGCACGCAGTCCCGGCACCTCGAGCGCGAGGTGACCGTCCACGAGATCGCTCGGCGCATCGTGCAGCCGGGCGAGGGCCGCCGGACGCAGCAGCGCGCCCACCGCCCACCCGCTCCCCCGCAGCACCCGCTCGCTGAGCCGGGTCGTCGCTCCCCACAGCGACACCGCATCGGCGTCGACGACGAGGTTCGCCGCCGGGTAGGCGAGCACGGGCTGGCGCGACTCGGCGCCCGCCGGGAGGTCCCACTGCGGGATCCAGAACCACCTCACGAGAGCGGAGGCCTCGCCCGAGGGCTCGAGCCGCGTGAAGCGCGGCAGCCGCTGCGGGTACAGCACGCCGCGGGCTCGGTCGATCCCCGGTTCGGTCACGCACGCCACGGTAGCGGTGGGATCCGACGCGCAGGTCGTCGCGAATCTTCAAGCCTGCGGCATCCGTCGGCCCCGACCATGGCGGTATGGACACGACCGACACGACCGGCGCGACAGGCCGGTACACGACCGACGGTCGCCCGCATGCTGCGACCACCCTTACCCCGTTCCTGGTGATCCGCGGCGCGAAGGCGGCCCTGGACTTCTATCGCGACGTCTTCGGCGCGCGCGTGACCGACGTGACCGAGTTCGACGGACTCGTCGTGCACGCCGGGCTCGACTTCGGACTCGGACTGCTGCAGGTCGGCGAGCCCAGCCCGCAGTACGGCACGATCGCGGCGCCCGGGGGCGAGGACGACTGCTACTCGATCGGCATCTACGTGCCTGATGTGGACGCTGTGACCGCGCGTGCGGTCGCGGCCGGAGCCACCGTGCGCGAAGAGCCGTCGACCTTCGTCTCGGGCGACCGCTTCGCGAGCATCCGCGACCCGTTCGGCGTGCGCTGGTCGATCATGACGCGGGTCGAGGACCTCTCCGAGGAGGAGAGTGCGGCGCGGGTCGCGGAGTGGGCGGCGTCGGCCGGCCAGGACTGAGGCCGCTGCCCGCTCCGCGCGCCGGCTCGAGGGCGCCGAGGAGCGCGGGCAGCAGCGCCTCGGCCGTGCGGCGGTACCCCATGGCACTGGGGTGGAACCGGTCGAGGCTGAACATCTCGTCCGGCTGGGTCACGAAGAAGGGCCCCACCGCGCGGCGCAGCGACACCGCCCGCGCGCCGAGGCGCTCCGCCGCCGCGGCCTGCGCGTCGGCGAGCTGCCGCGACAGCCGCGATCCTAGTGCGCGCAGCGGCTGCGGCACCGGGCGCAGCGCACCGAGATCGGGGCACGTGCCGACCACCACCGCCGCGCCGCGGCCCTGCAGGCCCCGGATCGCGTCCTCGAGGTGACCGATCGACGTCGCGACCGGAACCCGGTGCGTGACGTCGTTGCCGCCGACGACGATCACGGCGAGGTGGGGACGGTACTCGGCCGGGAGTCCGTCGATCTGCGCGGCGAGGACCGACGACTCCGCGCCCACGATCGCGGCGGTGCGCAGCCGCACCGGGCGGCGCAGCCGCCGCGCGAGACCCTTCGCGAGCCGCGCGCCGAGCGTGTCCTTGCGTCGCTCCGCCCCGAGCCCCGCGGCGATGGAGTCGCCGAGCACGACCAGCTCGACCGGCTCGCCCTCGAAGCGCCGGCGCCAGACCCGGTCGGCGTCGAGCGCCTGCTCCCCCAGCGGCTTGCCGATCCGCCGGCGGGCGATCGCCGCCTGCCTCGACAGCACCGCCCGGCCGCCGAGCAGCACCAACGACGCGCCGAGCGCGAGCCCGAGCACACCGACGAGGACGACGCGGGGCGTCGTGTCACGCGAACGGGACATGCCGCCCATGACACAGCGCGCGGGTGAACGGATGCCGTCGCCCGGGTGACGATCGTCCGCGCGCGGCCCTCCCGGCCGGGTCGCACGTCGATCGTGCGCGACGAGCGTCCCTCGGGCGACCCCGCGGCACCCGCCGTCCGTTCGCGCGCGCTATTGTTCGCGCGTGACCACTCCCTCGCTGCAGCGCCGCCTCGGTCTCGGCGACGCCGTCTTCGTCGGCCTCGGCGCGATGATCGGCGCCGGCGTCTTCGCCGTGTGGGCGCCCGCGGCGGATGCCGCTGGCACCGGCCTGCTCGTCGGCCTCGCGATCGCGGCGGTCGTCGCCTTCAGCAACGCGACGTCGTCGGCGCAGCTGGCCGCCGCCCACCCGACCTCGGGAGGGACGTACGCCTACGGGCGCGCCGAGCTCGGCCCGTGGTGGGGCTTCGTCGCGGGTTGGGGCTTCGTCATCGGCAAGACCGCGAGCTGCGCCGCGATGGCGCTCACCTTCGCCGCGTACACCGCTCCCCCCGGGTGGGAGCGCCCGATCGCCCTCGGCGCGGTGGTCGCCCTCACCGCCGTGAACTGGTTCGGCATCACCCGCACCGCACGCCTGGCCCGCCTCATCGTGGTGATCGTGCTCCTCGCCCTGGCGGTGGCGGTCGCCGCCACCGCCGCCGCGCCCCGCGCCGACGGTTGGTTCGACGCCGCGACGGTGGCCGCGGGCGGCGGCTACGGCATCCTGCAGTCCGCGGGTCTGCTGTTCTTCGCATTCGCGGGGTATGCGCGCATCGCCACGATGGGCGAGGAGGTGCGCGACCCGCAGCGCGTGATCCCGCGCGCGATCGTCCTCGCCTTCGTCGTGGCCCTGGTCGTCTACGCGATCGTCGCGGTCGCGGTGCTCAGCACGCTGGGGCCGGCGGGCACCGCCGCGTCGACCGAGCCGGTGGCGGATGCCGCGGCGGCGTCGGGCTGGACGTGGGCGCAGCCGGTGGTCCGCGTCGGCGCGGCGGCCGCGTCGCTCGGAGCGCTCCTCGCGCTCATCGCCGGTGTGAGCCGCACGACGTTCGCGATGGCCCGCGAGCGCGACCTGCCGGTCGTGCTGTCGACGGTCCATCCGCGGTGGCACGTGCCGCACCGGGCGGAGCTCGTCGTCGCGACGGCCATCCTGCTGCTCGTCGCCATCGTCGACCTCCGCGGAGCGATCGGCTTCTCGTCGTTCGGCGTGCTGCTGTACTACCTCGTCGCGAACGTCGCGGCGTTCCGGCAGGGCAGGCCCGCGCGCCGGTACCCGCGCGCGCTGCCGGTGGTGGGGGCGATCGGATGCCTCGTCCTGGCGGTCACCCTGCCCTGGCCGTCCGTCGTGGCGGGCGTGGGCGTCGTCGCGGTCGGCGTCGTCTACCGCGCGCTGCGACTGCGGCTCACGCGAGCGGCTTGATCTCGAGCGCGTCGCGCCGGGTGCCGGCGGCCACGGTCGCGAAGGCGGTGTAGCCGTCGGCAGCGGCGCGCTCCAGCAGCGCCTTGAGGTTCTTCGTCCGCTGCTCCAGGCGCACCCGCGACCCGTCGCCCACGAGCGCCGCCTTCAGCGCGAGCAGCTCGCCCGCCGGCACGTCGCGGTCGTGGACGAGCACGACCGCCGGGGCTGCGGCATCCGTCGGTTCCGGCACGAGGTCGACGATCCGCTCGAAGCCGATCGAGAACCCCACGGCCGGCACGTCCTGCCCGAGGAAGCGGCCGATCATGCCGTCGTAGCGCCCGCCGCCGCCGAGCGAGTAGTCCGCGCTCGGGTGGGCGAGCTCGAAGATCGTGCCGGTGTAGTACCCCATGCCGCGCACGAGGAACGGGTCGAACGCGAGCGGGACGTCGCCACCGCCGCGCGCCGCCGCGACGGCCTCGCCGATCCCGACGAGGTGAGCCACGATGTCGTCGGGCGCGCCCTCGGGGAGCGCCTTGCGGATCTGGCGCTCGCCGTACGGGTGGTACTCCAGCGTCATCGGGCGCCGCAGGAAGGTCTCGAACGCGTCGACGGCCGGCGCGGTCGCGCCCCGGTCGCGCAGCTCCGCGATGATCCCGTCAGGCCCGATCTTGTCGAGCTTGTCGATCGTGATGAGCACGCCCGGTCGCTCGTCGACCGCGAAACCGAAGGTGTCGAGCATGAAGTCGAGGACCCGCCGGTCGTTGATGCGCACCGTACCGCCCTCGAGGCCCAGCGCGTCGAGGGTGTCGAGCGTCGCCACGACGAGCTCCGCCTCGGCGCGCGCGGACGCGTCGCCGATGACGTCGATGTCGCACTGCATGAACTGGCGGTAGCGCCCCTTCTGCGGGCGCTCGGCGCGCCACACCGGCGCGATCTGGATCGAGCGGAACACCCCGGGCAACTGACCGCGGTTGGTGGCGTAGAAGCGCGCGAGCGGGACGGTCAGGTCGTAGCGCAGTCCGAGGTCGGTCAGCGCCGCCGCGTCGTCGGCCGCCGCGCGGATCGCGTCGGCGTCGAGGCCCCGCTTGAGCACGTTGTACGCGAGCTTCTCGTTGTCGCCGCCGATGCCCGCGTGCAGGCGCCCGTACTCCTCCATCACGGGCGTCTCGATCTCGTCGAACCCGTGCGCGCGATAGCGCTCGCGGATGACGGCGAGCACGCGCTCGCGGCGGACCTTGTCGGCGGGGAGGAAGTCGCGCATGCCGCGCGGCGGATTGACGGATGCCACGAAGCTATCCTTGCGCAAGTCGGCTCACGCTTCGGCGGCCCGGACCTCGCGCTCGAGCCCGCGCAGCCGCTCGCGCAGCGCCCGCTCGGCGTCCCACCCGTTCGCCCGCGCCGTGGCCACGAGCGCGAGGAGCGCGTCGCCGAGCTCGTCCTCGGTCGCCGGTTCCCCGGCCTCGATCCCGCGAGAGTGCACCTGGTCGCCGAGGGTGAGGGAACCACCCGCGCTCTCGTCCGCCCGCTGCACTCTCGCGGGAGGGACGACGCCGACCTGGGCCGCCTTCGACAGCAGCTTCTGCGCGAGCGCGAGGCTCGGCATCCGCTCGCTCACCCCGTCGAGCACGCTCGTGCGGGTGCTCTTCTCGGCGGCCTTCGCGGCGTTCCAGTGCACGAGCACCTCTTCGGGCGTGGTCGCGACCGCGTCGGCGAAGACATGCGGATGCCGTCGCACCATCTTGTCGGTCAGCCCACGGGCGACGTCGTCGATGTCGAACGGGTCGTCGGGGTCGCGCGAGGCGATCTCGGCGTGGAACAGCACCTGCCACAGCAGGTCGCCGAGCTCCTCACGCAGCTCGGCGCGCGTTCCGTCCTCGACGGCGTCGATGAGCTCGGCGCTCTCTTCGACGAGATAGGGCACGAGCGCACGGTGGTCGATCTGCTGCGTCCAGACGCAGCGATCGCGCACCGCGTGCATGACCTCCGCCGCCTCCCGCAGCGGATCGCGCGACGCGTCCTCGCCGTCCACGCTCATGCCATCTGCTCGTCCCGGTCACCCGCCGGAGGGGCCTCGTCGCTCGGGGCCGCCGCGACGCGGCGGTAGTGGTGGGCCCGCTGGGCGACCAGCAGCGCGGCGACGACGATCGACACGGCGGAACCGCCCAGGACGCCGAGCGTGGCTTCGTCCCGCACCAGCGGCGCTCCGGCGAACGCGAGCTCCGACAGCAGCAGCGACACGGTGAAGCCGATGCCTCCCAGCGCGCCCGCGGCGAGGAGATCGAGCAGCTTGAGGTCGGGCGCCGAGCCGCGGTTCGCGACGCGCAGCGAGATCCACCCCGCCCCGGCGATGCCGACGATCTTGCCCACCGGGAGGGCGACGAGGATGCCCCAGAACGCGGGAGACAGCTGCGTCGGCGACACCGCCGGGATCACCACGAGCGCGGCCGAGAACGCGAACAGCGGCAGCACGACGCCGTTGACCCACGGCTCGAGCTCGTGCCGGACCCGCAGCGCGGGGCGCTGGGCCATGGCGAGCCCGAGCGCGACACCGGCGATCGTGGCGTGCACCCCCGAGAGGTACACCAGCACCCACGCCGCGATCGCGAGGAGCACGAGCAGAGCCGCCACCACGCCCCTCGCCCGCGTGTCGAGGGCGCGGCTCAGCGCGCCGAAGACGATGACGACGACGGCGGCGATCGCGAGGAGCCCGAGGTTGACGTCGGTGGTGAACAGCACCGCGATGAAGACGATGCCGACGATGTCGTCGAGGATCGCGAGCGCCAGGAGGAAGATGCGGATGCCGGAAGGCAGCCCCTTGCCGAACAGGGCGAGGACACCCAGGGCGAACGCGATGTCGGTCGCGGTGGGGATCGGCCATCCGTCCACGGCGTCCGAGCCGCTCGCGAACATCAGGAACACCGCGATCGGGACGATGACCCCGCCCGCGGCGGCGATGGCCGGCTGAAGCGCCTTGCGCGCGGAGTTCAGCTCGCCGTTCGTCAGCTCGTACTGGAGCTCGACCGCGACCACGAAGAAGAAGATCGCGAGGAGCCCGTCCTGCACCCAGTGGCCGAGCGAGAGCTCGAACACCCCGGGGATCCCGATGTAGGCGTGCATCACGTCATCGACGGAGGGACCGATCGGCGAGTTCGCCACGATGAGGGCCAGCACGGCGGACGCCAGCAGGACGATCGCAGGGAAGCGGGCGGAACGGAGCAGGGACATAGAGAGCCTTCCGTGGGAGACGGCGCGGGGGTCGGCGAAGAACAGTGCCGACCAGACTTCCCGGCTCTCCGCGCGACAGTCTACCGGCTGCCTCGGGGCCGCTCCGGGACGCGTCGTCATACAGCGTCCCGCGTGACATGGGCCGAACGCGGCGCGGCTAGCCTGGAGCGATGCGTGAACCGACCCACACCGAAGCCATCGACCTCGTGGGCCGCTTCGAGGCCGAGCAGAAGATCCCCGAGCGCATGCGTGCCGATGTGAGCATGCTGGGGGCGCTCCTGGGCCGCGTGCTGCGCGAGAGCGGCTCCCCCGGACTGTACGAGGATGTCGAGCGCCTGCGCATCGCGACGATCCAGGCCTACACCGACGAGACGCCGGAGGCTTTCGCGCGCGCCGCGGCGATCGCCGACGCGTTCACGGTCGAGCGCGCCGACGAGGTCGCCCGGGCCTTCACGGTCTACTTCCACCTCGTGAACCTGGCCGAGGAGCACCAGCGCGTCCGCATCCTCCGCGAGCGCGACGGGCGCCCCGACCGCGAGCAGGCCACCGACTCCGTCGCCGCCGCGTTCATGCGCCTGGCCGCCGAGGTCGGCGACGACACCGCGCTGTCGCGACTCCAGGCGATGCGCTTCCACCCGGTCTTCACGGCGCACCCCACCGAGGCGCGCCGGCGGGCGGTGTCGTCCAGCATCCGTCGCCTCGCGGTGCTCCTCGAAGAGCACGACGCGTCACTGCGCAACGGCGCGGACGAGCGACGTGCCGAGCGCCGCATGCTCGAGGAGGTCGACACGCTGTGGCGCACCGCGCCCCTGCGCCCCGAGAAGCCCTCCCCCGTCGACGAGGTGCGCGCGGTGATGGCGGTGTTCGACGAGACGCTCTACACCGCCGTGCCGCACGTGTACCGACGCGTCGACGACGCGCTGCAGGGCCCCGCGGCCGGCAGCCGGGCTCCCGTGGTGCGCCCGTTCGTGCGCATCGGCTCGTGGGTCGGCGGCGACCGCGACGGCAACCCGTTCGTGACGGCATCCGTCACCCGCAAGGCGGCGGCGATCGCGAGCGAGCACGTGCTGCTGGGTCTGGAACGCACCGCCAGCCGCGTCGGACGCACCCTCACGCTCGACGCCGCGACCACGCCGCCCAGCGCCGCGCTGGTCGCGCTGTGGCAGCGGCTCAAGGCCGCCGACGAGGACGCCGCGAGCGAGATCGCCCAGCGGTCGCCCGACGAGCCGCACCGGCGGATCCTGCTGCTCATCGCGCGCCGGATCGAGGCCGCGCGTCGCCGCGACGCCGACCTCGCCTACACCGACCCCGAGCAGCTGCTCGCCGATCTGCGGGTGGTGCAGGACTCGCTCGTGCAGGCGGGCGCACCGCGACACGCGTACGGGCATCTGCAGCAGCTGCTGTGGCAGGTCGAGACCTACGGATTCCACCTGACCGAGCTCGAGGTCCGCCAGCACTCCGCCGTGCACGCCAAGGTGCTCGCCGAGCTGGAGTCCGCCGGCCCCGGCGCTGCGCACAGCGAGCTCGCCGAAGAGGTGCTCGAGACGATCCGGACGATCGCCTTCCTGCAGGAGCGTTACGGTCCGCGCGCCGCGGGCCGCTACATCGTCTCGTTCACGCGGTCCGCCGACGACCTCGCCGCCGTCCACCGTCTCGCCCGTCACGCCGTCGGGCCGGCCGGCACGCCGCCGGTGCTCGACGTCATCCCGCTGTTCGAGACGTTCGCCGACCTCCAGGCGGCCCCGCGCATCCTCGCCGAGATCGTCGAGCACCCCGAGTTCGCCGCGCGGCTGGACGCCACCGGCCGACGCCTCGAGGTGATGCTCGGGTACTCGGACTCGTCGAAGGACGTCGGTCCCGTGGCCGCCAACCTCGCCCTCTACGAGGCGCAGGCCGAGATCGCGGCGTGGGCGCAGCGCGAGGGGATCGAGCTGACGCTGTTCCACGGCCGCGGCGGCGCGCTCGGCCGCGGCGGCGGGCCTGCCAACTCGGCCATCGTGGCCCAGCCGCCGCACTCGGTCGACGGGCGCTTCAAGCTGACCGAGCAGGGCGAGGTCATCTTCGCCCGCTACGGCGACCCCGCCATCGCGATGCGGCACATCGATCAGGTCGCGGCGGCGATCCTGCTGGCCTCGGCCCCCTCGAACGAGGAACGCAACCGCGCGGCCGCCGAGGAGTACGCCGAGGTCGCCAGGACGATGGATGCCGCCTCCCGCGAGCGGTTCTTCTCGCTCGTGAAGGCGCCGGGCTTCGCGCCGTGGTTCGCGCGGGTGACGCCCATGGAAGAGATCGGCCTCCTCGCCCTGGGGTCGCGCCCTGCCCGGCGCGGACTGTCGGTGGAGTCGCTGGAGGACCTCCGCGCGATCCCGTGGGTCTTCGCGTGGACGCAGGCCCGCATCAACCTCGCGGGCTGGTTCGGGCTCGGCTCCGCTCTCGAAGCCGTCGGCGACGCCGCGCTGCTGCAGCGCGCGTACACCGAGTGGCCGCTCTTGCGGACTCTCATCGACAACGTCGGCATGAGCCTCGCCAAGGCCGATGACCGCATCGCCCGTCATTACCTCGAGCTCGGCGACCGCGACGACCTCGCGACGCTCGTGCGCGAGGAGATGCAGCTCACCCGCGATTGGGTGATCCGGGTGACCGGCGGCACCGAGCTGCTGGCCAACAAGCCCGTGCTGCAGCGGGCCGTCAAGATGCGCAGCCCCTACGTCGACGCGCTGTCGCTGCTGCAGCTGCGCGCGCTGCGCGCGCTGCGCGACACCCCCGAGGGCGCACCCGTCGACCCCGAGCAGCAGCGGCTGCTGCTGCTGTCGGTCTCGGGCGTCGCGGCCGGACTCCAGAACACCGGCTGACGCGCGTCGCTGCGCCCGAAGGCGCGGCGCGGGGCTACCGTGGCGGCATGGCACGGATGATCGTCGCCGAAGCATGTCCCGCGTGCGGCTCCCTCGAAGTGCGGGCGGTCGAACCCCGCTGGTTCGCCGTGGACCTCGACCGTCGCGCCGAGCTCGACGGGGGCTGGGTCGAACGCCTCGAGTTCGCCTGCCCCGACTGCGGCCTGCACTGGGACTGACGGTGGAATGACGGATGCCGCGGCCCGCGGCCGGGCGGCCCGAGGCTCCGCGCCACGCGTCAGCGGCGCGTGGAGGGGCCGTGGGGACCGTTCAGTCGACGCGCCGGTCCTCGGCGTGGCGCGCGAGGCTGCGCCCGTAGCGCTCCGTGAGCTGCACCATGAGGTCGGGGGTGTCGCGGTCGAGGCCGAAGACGTAGCCGGGGAAATCGAGCTCGCGCTGAGCCGCCCAGATCTCTTCGTGCCGGTCGGGCGAGAGGATCTGCACCGGATCGCCGACCGCCACCCACCCGATCGGCACCGTGGACTCGGCGGGCAGCGTCGTGCGCAGATGCACGACGCCGTTGATGCGCACCTCGCTGCGCGCCCCGATGCGCGCGCCGTTGAACACGCGGGTGCCCGTGGCGAGGAAGACCTCCGTCTCGACGGTCGCACCCGACACGCTCGCCATCGGCCCGACCAGGACGTGGTCGGCGATGTGCACCGGGTTCGTCGCGGTCGCGCGGATGAGCGCGTTCTCCATCACGATCACGTCCTCGCCGAGCGTGATGGCCCCGCCCTCCGCCGTGATGACGGCACCGTGGAGGATCTGGCAGTTCGCGCCGATCTCGACGTCGCCGCTGATCACCGCGGTGGCGGCGACGACCGCGTCGGGGTGGATGCGGGGCTGGGCCCCGAGGTGCTCGAATCGCATCGGTCCTCCTCGTGCGCGCCAGCGTAGCGCGTGCGCCGGCGCTCGGCGGTCAGCCCCTGGCCGCGGGTCCTGCCTCGCTCGCATCGGGCCAGAGCTGATCGAGCAGCCGGGCGACCCAGGCGATGAGGTCGGCGTCGGCCACGGGCTCGCCGCCCGCGGTCGGCAGCGGCACCACCATGGCCTCTCCGCCGGAGACGAGCTTCGCCTTCGGGTAGAGCCGCTGCAGGCGCACCCGCATGGAGTCGGGCAGGTTCGCGGGCGCCAGGCGCAGGTTCGGACCCATGGCGACGACGTCTGCGAGCCCCGCCTGTCCGGCCCGGCGACGCAGCCGTGCGACCGCGAGCAGGCCTTCGACCGCTGCGGGCGGCTCGCCGTAGCGGTCGGCGAGCTCCTCGACGACGAGGTCGATCGCGTCGGGCTTGGCGGTGACGGATGCCGCCGCCGAGAGCTTCTGGTACGCCTCCAGGCGCAGACGCTCGCTGTCGATGTACGACTCGGGGATGCGGGCCTGCACCGGCAGCTCGAGCCGCAGCTCGGTCGGCCCTTCGGTCTGCTCGCCCCGGAAGGTCGCGACGGCCTCGCCGATCATCCGCAGGTACAGATCGAAGCCGACGCCCGCGATGTGACCCGCCTGCTCGGCGCCGAGGAGATTCCCGGCGCCGCGGATCTCGAGGTCCTTGAGGGCCACCTGCATGCCGGATCCGAGGTCGTTGTTCACCGCGATCGTCTCGAGGCGGTCGGCGGCGGTCTCGCTCAGCGGCTTCTGCTCGTCGTACAGGAAGTACGCGTACGCGCGCTCGCGGGCGCGCCCGACCCGGCCGCGGAGCTGGTGCAGCTGCGACAGGCCGTACTTGTCGGCACGGTCGATGATGATCGTGTTGGCATTGGAGATGTCCAGGCCCGTCTCGACGATCGTGGTGCACACCAGCACGTCGAAGCGGCGCTCCCAGAACGCGTCGACGACCTCTTCGAGGGCATGCTCGCCCATCTGGCCGTGCGCCACGGCGATGCGCGCCTCGGGCACCAGCTCGGCCAGCTGCGCGGCGACGCGCTGGATCGACGACACCCGGTTGTGCACGAAGAACACCTGGCCCTCGCGCAGCAGCTCGCGCCGGATCGCGGCCGCGATCTGCTTGTCGTTGCGGGCTCCGACGTACGTGAGGATCGGATGCCGGTCTTCGGGGGGCGTCTGCAGCGTCGACATCTCGCGGATGCCGGTGACCGCCATCTCGAGCGTGCGCGGGATCGGGGTGGCGCTCATCGCGAGGATGTCGACGTTGGTCTTGAGCTTCTTCAGCTGGTCCTTGTGCTCGACGCCGAAGCGCTGCTCCTCGTCGATGATCATGAGCCCGAGGTCCTTGAAGTGGATCTTCTCGGTGAGGATGCGGTGCGTGCCGATCACCATGTCGATCGTGCCGTCGGCGAGCCCCGCCACGACCTCGCGCGCCTGTTTGTCGGTCTGGAAGCGCGAGAGCGCCTTGACCTTCACCGGGAACCCGGCGAAGCGCTCGGTGAACGTCTCGAGATGCTGCTTGACCAGAAGCGTCGTGGGCACGAGCATCGCGACCTGCTTGCCGTCCTGGATCGCCTTGAACGCCGCGCGCACCGCCACCTCGGTCTTGCCGAATCCGACGTCGCCCGACAGCAGCCGGTCCATCGGGACCGGCTTCTCCATGTCGGCCTTGATCTCGTCGATCGTCTGCAGCTGGTCGGGCGTCTCGGCGAACGGGAACGCCTCTTCGAGCTCGCGCTGCCACGGCGAATCGGGTCCGAACGCGTGGCCCTTCGCGGCCATGCGGGCCGAATACAGCTTGACCAGCTCGACCGCGATGTCGCGCACGGCCCTGCGCGCCTTGCTCTTGGCCTGCGCCCAGTCGCTGCCGCCCATCTTCGACAGCGCGGGCGCCTCGCCGCCCACGTAGCGCGACAGCAGGTCGAGCTGGTCGGTCGGCACGAAGAGCTTGTCGCCCGGGTAGCCGCGCTTGGATGGCGCATATTCGAGCACCAGGTACTCGCGCACGCTCTTGATCGCGTTGCGGCCGCCGGTCGAGACCTCGCGCTGGGTCAGCTCGACGAACTTGCCGATGCCGTGGGTCGCATGCACCACGTAGTCGCCGGCCTTCAGCTGCAGGGGGTCCACGACCGCCTTGCGGCGCGACGCGAGCTTCTTCACGACCCGCTGGTCGCCGCCGATGGTGCGGCCGTAGAACTCGGACTCGGTCAGCACGGCGAGCTTGGCGTCGGGCACCTCGAAGCCGCGCTCGAGCTCGCACAGCACGACGTGCGCGATGCCGGGCTCGGGGGCGTGCAGCACCTCACCCACCTTGCGGGCCGCGATCCCGCGCTCGGCGAGCACGTCGCGCGCACGCTCGACGAGTCCGGCTCCCGATGCCGCCACCACCACGCGCCAGCCGTCGGCCAGGAGCGCGCCCACGTGCTCTGTCGCCCCCTCGACGTTGCCGTGGAACGACGGCACGGCGCTCCCCGGCAGCCGGATCGCCGCGGCCGCCTCGAGCGCGACGTCGATGTCGTCCGCGGCGGACTCCCCCGCCTCCCGCGCCTGTCGAAGTGCGGCGGCGTCGGCGGCGTGTCCGGAGTCGAACGGGCTGAACGTCCACCAGACGCCGCTGCGGTCGTGGGTCGCCGCGCGCAGCGCCGGAAGCGTGAGGAAGTCACCCGCGCCGAGGTCGACCGGGGTCTTCGCGCCCGCGGTCGCGGCGCTCCACGCGGCATCCAGGAACTCGCGGTTCGTCTCACCGAGGGTGAGCGCCCGCGTCACCGCTCGCTCGGGCTCGACCAGGGCGACGGCGGCAGCCTCGGGCAGGTAGTCCACGAGCGTCACCAGGCGGTCCACGACCGCGGGCAGGAGCGACTCCATGCCCTCGACCGGGATGCCCTCGGCCATCTTCTCGAGCATCCCGGTGAGGCCGGGGAACTCGTCGCGCAGCTGCCGCGCGCGCCCGCGCACCGCGGCGGTCAGCAGCAGTTCGCGACTCGGCAGCAGCGTCACGCCCGGCACGTCGTCGGGCAGGGAGCGCTGGTCGGCCACCGAGAACGCGCGGATCTGATCGACCTCGTCGCCGAAGAACTCGATGCGGTAGGGGTGCGGTGCGGTGGGAGGGAAGACGTCGAGGATGCCGCCGCGCAGCGCGAACTCGCCGCGCCGCGACACCATGTCGACCCGGTGGTAGGCCAGCTCGACCAGCCGCGCCGACACCTCGCCGAGGTCGTGCCCCCGCTCGCCCACCGCGAGCTCGACCGGCGGGACGTCGGTGAGGCCCGCCGCCAGCGGCTGAATCGCCCCGCGCACCGACGCCGTGATCACGAGGGGGGTCTGGGCGTCCCAGCGGGCGATCCGCGAAAGGATGGCCAGCCGGGCGCCGACAGTCTCGGCGCTCGGGCTGAGCCGCTCGTGGGGCAGCGTCTCCCAGGCCGGGAAGTGGAGCACCTCCGCGCCGGGCAGCAGGGCGCCGACGGCAGGCCCGAGCGACTCGGCCCGGCGCCCCGTCGGCGCGACGAGCAGGATCACCGGCGGCCTGCCCGCCGCGCGCCGGCGCTCGATCAGCGCCGCGAGCAGGGGCGCGTCGAGACCCTCGACGAGCGAGAAGTCGGCATCGACCGATGCCGCGTCCACCGCATCCCGGAAGGGTTCAGCCTGTTCGAGGGCGCGCACTATCCCGGGAACTGTCACCGCACGAGTCTATGTCGCGACGCCGACATGCGGCCCGCGGGCTCCTAGGATGATGCCGTGACCGACCCCGAGCACGCCGACCCTTCCGCGACCGAGCCGCCGCCGCCTCCCGCGGCTGGGCCCGCGCGCCCCACGGCTCCGGCCGGAGGGACTGCCGGCGCGTGGGCTCCGCCCGGCGCCGCGCCGTTCGGCGTCCCCGCGCCGGACCCGGGAACCACCGGACCCGCGGCTCCTGCTCCGTACGGACGCGCACCGGGCGCACACCCCGTGTACGCCCCGCCGCCGGGATACGCGCCGCGGCCCGGATACGCGGCAGGCCCGGCCGGCCCCGGAGCGCACGCCCCGGCATCCGCGTATCCGCCGGCCGGCCCCGCATTTGCGGCGGCACCGCCCCAGCGGGCAGGCCTGGGAGTCGCGGCACTGGTCCTCGCGCTCCTGGCCGTCGTCGGCGCCGGCGTCACGGCGGCCCTCGCGAGCTTCAACATCGGCCTCGGCACCGGCCGCGAGATCGCGATGCGCGCGCTCGACGTCGACTTCGACTGGTCGGTCCTCGCACCGGTGCGCGACTGGGTGCTGCTGGGCGAGGTCTCGTTCTGGGCCGGCACGATCCTCGGCATCACGGCGCTCGTGCTCGGAATCGTCGCCATCGTCACGCGACGAGGACGGGGCGCCGGCATCGGCGCCGTCGTCATCGCCGCACTCGGCCCCATCGTGTTCGGCGTCGTGGTGCAGGGCTTCCTCACGGCAGGATTCGCCTCCGGCAGCGGTATCGGCGGCTGATCCCGCCGACACCCGCCCTCAGACGCGCGGCGCGTGGTGCTTCTGCTGCGCGGCGAGAAGTCCCTCGTCCACGAGCTGCTCGACGGCATCGGCGGCATCGCCCAGGAGGATCGGCAGGTTCTTGCGCTCCGTCGCCCCGAACGGATCGAGCACCCAGTCGGCGGGATCCTGGCGGCCGGGCGGACGACCGATGCCCACGCGAACGCGCGAGAAGGCGTTCGAGTCGAGGGCCTTCGCGACGTCGCGTACGCCGTTGTGCCCGCCGTGGCCGCCCCCGGCCTTGAGCTTGATCGTGTCGAACGGGATGTCGAGTTCGTCGTGGATCACGACGACGTGCTCCGGCGGCACGCCGTAGAACTTCGCGAGCCCCGCGACCGGGCCTCCCGAGACGTTCATGAAGGTGTTGGGCTTGGCCAGCACGAGCTTCGCCCCGCCCGGGCGCAGCCACGTCTCGACGACGCGGGCGTTCGCCTTGTGCGCCCGGAAGGACTCGCCGCGGCGCGCGGCCAGCTCGTCGACGACCAGCTGCCCGACGTTGTGACGGGTGAGTTCGTATCGCGGTCCGGGATTGCCCAGCCCGACGATCAGCCACGCCTGTGCCATGTCATCCATCCTGCCCGACGGGCCCTCGCAGAGACGAGACGAGGGGGCGCGGCATCCGCACCCCCTCGTCCCAGCGTTCGGAAGGCTTACTCGGCCGCAGCCTCGTCGGAGATCTCGGCGGTCTCCGAAGCCTCGGCCTGCTCGGCGGCGACCTCGGCGTCGGCCTCGGCGATCTCGTCCTCGGCGGCGAGCGTGGCGGCCGGAACCGAGATCGCGACGACCAGGACCTCGGGGTCGGCGGCCAGGGCGGCGCCCTTGGGCAGCTTCAGGTCGGCCGCGGTGATGTGCGTGCCGTCCTCGAGGCCCTCGACGTCGACCTCGATGTTCTGGGGGATGTGAGTCGCCTCGACCTCGAGCGCGATGGTCTGCGCGTCGAGGTTCGCGATGGTGCCGGCGAACGGCTCGCCCACGACGACGATCGGCACCTCGACCTGGACCTTCTCGCCCTTCTTGACCACGAGGAGGTCGATGTGCTCGATGATCTGGTGCACGGGGTCCTTCTGGACGTCCTTGACCAGCGTCAGCTGGTGGGTGCCGTTCACGTCGAGCTCGAGCACCGCGTTCGCACGGCGGATGAGCAGCGCGGTCTGGTGGCCGGGCAGCGCGACGTGGACCGGGTCGGTGCCGTGACCGTAGATGACGGCGGGGATCTTGCCGGCGGCGCGCAGGCGGCGCGCGAAGCCCTTGCCGAAGTTCTCGCGAAGCTCGGCGTGGACCTTGGTGTCGGGTTCAGTCGACATGGGGTTCTCCTCCGGGCACGGGTGCCCGTTCATCATGGGGCTGCGCGGTGGCGGGCCCGGGGTATGTGGGTTTGTCTCGACTCGAACGCGCACGCGTGAGGAAGCCAACGGGGCCTGCTTCACCGCGTCGATCACGGATGCCTGAGCCCGCAGCGACCCGCGGGCGCGAGGCATCCCTCGCCGAAGTTCGACACGAGTCTACCAGCGCCGCCGGTACGCTGAGGAACGCACGTCTACGAACCCGCCGACGGAGGATCCCATGGAATACGGCTTCTTGACCCACGCACTGCTGTGGCTCATCGGCGCGATGGCGGCGCTCGGCGCCCTCGGGACCGTGCTGGCGTTCTGGGGCCTGGGCCGGCAGGCCTACCGCAAGGACTGAACGGGCCGCCGGGAGCCGGGGTCGGTCAGGCCCCGCGCGCGGCCCGCAGTCGCGCGATCGCCTCGTCGGCGACCTCGATCGGCGGCCGATCGTTGACGACCGCGACGCCGTCCTCGTCGTCGGCGAGCGGCTCGAGAGCGGCCAGTTGCGAGGCCAGCAGCGACGACGGCATGAAGTGCTCGCGAGAGGTCATGCGCCGCGCGAGCTCGTCTGCCGACACCGTCAGCTCGACGAAGACCACGTCGGACGCTCCCGCCCGGATCCGATCGCGATAGCGGCGGGCGAGCGCCGAGCACGCGACCACCGCTCCCGGCGCGGCGTCGCGCAGCGTGCGGGCCACGATGTCGAGCCAGGGCCCGCGGTCGTCGTCGGTGAGGGGCGTCCCCGCCGCCATCTTGTCGATGTTCGCGTCGGGGTGCAGGTCGTCGGCATCGACGAACGGGAGGCCGAGCCGCGTCGCCAGCACGGCACCGACGACGGACTTGCCCGATCCGCTCGGACCCATCACGACGATCCGGGATGCCTCAGCCACGGCAGCCACGCTACCCTCACAATCCCGCGCGCGAGGCCGTGAGCACCCCGCCACGCGACGTAACACGCATGGGTCAGACTCTAGGCTGGATGTGTCCCACGATCTCAGGAGCATGCGTGTCTTCGAACGACTCCTCGCCGGCCGGCGAGCAGGCCCAGACGAACATCTCGACCGACCAGGACCAGGCGCCCGACGAGGCGACGACCGCGCACGAGGCGGCTCCGGCACCCGAGGACGTCGCCCGTCCGACGCCCGAGGCGGAGGGTCCGGAAGGTGTCGTCGCCGCGACCGCGAACATCGGCGTGGTGGGCCTGGCCGTGATGGGCTCGAACCTCGCCCGCAACCTCGCATCGCGCGAAGGCAACACCGTCGCGGTGTTCAACCGATCGCGGTCCAAGACCGATGAGCTGGTCGCGACCCACCCCGAGGCGGGCTTCGTGCCGGCGTTCTCGTACGAGGAGTTCGCGGCGTCGCTGGTGAGGCCGCGCACCGCGGTCATCATGGTCAAGGCGGGCGCGGGGACGGATGCCGTCATCGACGCGCTCGTGGAGGTGTTCGAGCCCGGCGACATCATCGTCGACGGCGGAAACGCACTGTTCACCGACACCATCCGCCGTGAGAAGGCGGTGCGCGACACCGGCATCAACTTCGTCGGAATGGGCGTCTCGGGCGGCGAGGAGGGCGCGCTGCTCGGCCCGTCGCTGATGCCCGGCGGCTCCGACGAGTCCTGGATCACCCTCGGACCGATCCTCCGCTCGATCGCCGCGGTCGCCGAGGGCGAGCCGTGCGTGACGCACGTCGGCCACGACGGCGCCGGGCACTTCGTGAAGATGGTGCACAACGGCATCGAGTACGCCGACATGCAGCTGATCGCCGAGGCGTACGACCTGATCCGCCGCGGCACCGGCAAGACGCCGGCCGAGATCGCGGAGGTGTTCGCCGAGTGGAACCGCGGCGAGCTGGAGTCGTACCTCATCGAGATCACCGCCGAGGTGCTGCGTCAGGTCGACGCCGCCACCGGACAGCCGCTGGTGGACGTCATCGTCGATCAGGCCGGAGCCAAGGGCACCGGCGCGTGGACGGTGCAGACCGCGCTGTCGCTGGGCGTCCCGGTGTCGGGCATCGCGGAGGCCACGTTCGCCCGATCGCTGTCTTCGCATCCCGAGCAGCGCGAGGTGTCGCGCGAGCTCCCCGGTCCCGCCGGCCTTCCGCAGGCTCAGGAACCGGGTTTCGCGGACGACGCCGACGCGTTCATCGAGGACGTGCGCCTGGCCCTGTACGCGTCGAAGATCGTCGCCTACAGCCAGGGCTTCGACGAGATCCGCGCGGGCGCCGCCGAGTACGACTGGAACATCGACCTCGGCGCGATCGCGAAGATCTGGCGCGGCGGCTGCATCATCCGCGCCCAGTTCCTCAACCGCATCACCGACGCGTACGCCGAGGCTCCCGACCTGCCGGTGCTGCTCGCCGCGCCGTACTTCGTCGACGCGCTCACCCGCGCCCAGGCCGCGTGGCGGCGCATCGTGTCGACGTCCGCGAACGTCGGCATCCCCGCCCCCGCGTTCTCGTCGTCGCTGGCGTACTACGACGGCCTGCGCGCCGAGCGCCTCCCCGCCGCGCTCATCCAGGGCCAGCGCGACTTCTTCGGCGCCCACACCTACAAGCGCATCGACAAGGAAGGCACCTTCCACACCCTGTGGTCGGGCGACCGCACCGAGATCGAAGCCGAAGACACCCACTGACACGACCGACGGGCTCGGCGGGCGCACGTGCGTCCGCCGAGCCCGTCGTCGCGTCGTCAGACGGGTCGCACGTTGTGGTTGCGGCAGAAGACGTTGCCCGGATCCCATTCCCGCTTGATCGCCGACAGGCGGGCCATCGTCGCAGGCGGGTACATGCGCTCGGCCATCGACGGATCGGTCGAGGTCGTGAAGTTGCCGTAGACGCCGGCGCCGAGAGCCTCGATGGCATCCCACGCGGCCGTGGCCGCGGCGCGCCCTGCGTCGTCGAGCATGCCGGGGATGTCGAAGGC
Source organism: Microbacterium cremeum (assembly GCF_015277855.1). NCBI lineage: Bacteria > Bacillati > Actinomycetota > Actinomycetes > Micrococcales > Microbacteriaceae > Microbacterium > Microbacterium cremeum. The sequence goes on along the minus strand of NZ_CP063812.1, from coordinate 1,361,396 downwards.
GCCGGCCATCGCGAACCACGTCGCGTCGCGTGCCGGGAAGGGCGAGTCGTCTTGCGCGACGTCGCCGTACGCGCCGCCGAGCGAGCGCAGGAGCACGACCGAGGCCGGATTCTGCGCACGGAAGGCCACCAGCCGATCGATGGGGTCGTCGCCGAGCTCGCGCAGCAGCGTGTTGCCGCCGACGAATCCGGGCATCGGGTGCTCGGGATCGAACTCGGGCGTCTGGAGCAGGATGTCGGGGTACTGCTGAACCCCGATCTCGCGTTCGATGATCCCCGGCGCGTCCCGCAGCGGAGCCAGTGCGCGTCGTGCGGCCTCTTCGTCGGTGCCGATCCAGACGGCCGAGATCATCGCCCCCGCGGGAGCGTTCGGATCCATCGGCGGCACGTCCATGTAGGTCACGGTGAGCTCGCGCGGCGCGGTCTTCATGAGATCGGCCAGCACGCGCAGCGCGGGCGCCGCGTCGCCGTCGATCCCGAAGACGGCATGCACGACGCCGTCGAGCGGGTGCGCCTCGAAGTCGAACCGGGTCACGACGCCGAAGTTGCCGCCGCCGCCGCGCAGCGCCCAGAACAGGTCGGGGTGCGACGAAGCCGACACCTCGACGACGTCGCCGCGAGCCGTCACGAGCTGGGCGCCGACCAGCTGATCGGACGCCAGGCCCCACGCCCGCACCATCCAGCCGATGCCCCCGCCGAGGGTGAGTCCGCCGACACCGACCGACGCGGTGTCGCCGGAGCTGAGTCCGAGACCGTGGGCGCCGAGGGTCCGCGCGATCGCGCCCCACTGCGCGCCACCGCCCACGCTCACGCGGGTGCCGTCGATCGAGACGTCGTCGAGAGCCGAGATGTCGATGGTGACCCCGCCCGGCACCTGCCCCCAGGCGCTGTGGCCACCGCTGCGGACCATGACGTCGAGCCGCTCCGCGGCGGCGTAGCGGAGGGCGCCGCGCACGTCGTCGACGCTCGAGGCGCGGATCACGACGGCGGGTTCGCCGATGCCGGAATGGAATCTGCGGGCGGCCTCCCACTCGGAATCGCCCGGACGGATGATGGTCCCGCCGATGGCGGCGGTGAGCTCGTCGAGAGTCATAACCGTCAGAGTAGGACCACCCGGCGACACCGCGACACGGTGTTCGCCGTCAGCGAGGCGCGGAATACCGTCGTCCTGCGAGCGGGTCTCGCCGTAGGCTCGTCGCCATGGCGAGCATCCTCTACATCGGCGGAACCGGGACCATCAGCGCGGCGTGCGTCCGCCGCTCCCTCGCCCGGGGCCACGAGGTCGCGGTGCTCAACCGCGGCGGCGCTCGCCGGCCGCTGCCGCCGCAGGTGCGGCTCATCCAGGCCGACATCCGCGACCCCGCGGGGGTCCGCGCGGCGCTGGCCGGCGAGAGGTTCGACGTCGTCGCGGAGTTCCTGGCCTTCACGCCCGAGCATGTCGGCGCCGACCTGGAGCTGTTCGAGGGCCGCACCGGGCAGTACGTCTTCGTCAGCTCGGCATCCGCATACGAGAAGCCGCCGCGCCGGCTGCCGGTGACCGAGTCGACACCCCTGCGCAACCCGTTCTGGCAGTACTCGCGCGACAAGATCGCGTGCGAGGACGTCCTCGTCGCCGCACACCGCGAGCGCGGTCTGCCGGTGACGATCGTGCGGCCTTCGCACACCTACGACGAACGCCTGCTGCCGACCCTCGGCGGCTGGACGGATATCGCGCGCATGCGAGACGGCCGGCCGGTGATCGTCCACGGCGACGGTACGAGCCTGTGGACGATCACGCACTCCGACGACTTCGCCGTGGCGTTCACCGGGCTGCTCGGCAACCCGGCCGCGATCGGTGAGGCGTTCACCATCACCGGGTCGCACGCGCCGACGTGGAACCAGATCTACGGCTGGCTGGCGGACGCGGCCGGGGTCGCATCGCCCGATCTCGTGCACGTCGCCTCCGAGACGATCGCGGCGTTCGAGCCCGGGCTCGGGCCCGGGCTGCTCGGCGACAAGGCCCACTCGATGGTGTTCGACAACGCCAAGGTGACGACCCTCGTGCCCGAGTTCCGCACCACCATCACGTTCGACGAGGGCGCCCGCCGCATCCTCGCGTACTACGACGGTCATCCGGACGCACAGCGCGCGGACGCGGACCTCGATGCGGTGTTCGATCGCATCGCGGCCCACGCCCGCGCCGCCGGGTAGCGTCAGCGCACGAGGTCGTGCACCGCACCACGGTCCAGGCGCAGCCGTCGCCTCGCACGGCGTGCGACCGCGGAGTCGTGGGTCACGACGATGAGCGTGAGCCCCTCGCTGTGGAGCGCCTGCAGCACGTCGAGGATCTCGTCGCGCATGCTCTCGTCGAGGTTGCCCGTCGGCTCGTCGGCCAGCAGCACCCGCGGGCGCTTCACGATCGCCCGCGCGATCGCGACGCGCTGCTGCTGCCCGCCCGACAGCTCGCCCGGACGATGGTCGGCGCGCTCGGCGAGGCCGACGTGCGCGAGGGCCTCGGCGACCCGGTGGGCGCGCTCGGCCGAGGACAGGCCCAGCGGCTCGAGCGCCATGTCGACGTTCTCGTGCGCCGTGAGCGTCGGGATGAGGTTGAACCCCTGGAACACGAAGCCGATCTCGTGGGCCCGGATGCGTCCGAGCTCCCGGTTGCTCGCCGTCGCGATGTCGAGCTCGCCCAGGTGCAGCGAGCCGGTCGACGGCCGGTCGAGGGCGCCGAGCAGCTGCAGCAGGGTGGACTTGCCGCCTCCGGTCGGACCCTGGATCGCGACGAAGTCGCCCGCCGCGATCGTGAGGTCGACGCCGGCGAGCGCTTTCACGATGCGGCCCTTCTGGGTGTAGGTGCGCGTGACGCCTTCGAGCCGGTACAGCACCGGGGGCGCGGCATCCGGAACCGCTCCGGCCGTGGTGTCGATCATGGTCATGTCGTGCTCTCCCGTCGTGGTGGAGGTGGATGCTGTGGCGGTGGGGGCGGTGAAGCTCTCGGACACGGATGCCTCACCCCACCGATCGCAGCGCTTCGGCCGGGCTGAGCCGGGCCGCGCGCCAGCCGCCGAACGCGCCGGCGACCAGGCCGCCGAGCACCGCGATGCCGACCGCCGCGACGACGACCCACAGCGTGACGGGCGCCTGCAGGACGATGTCGGCCGCGGTCTGCATGCCACCGGGAGCGAACGTGCTCACCAGGGGACCGCTGACCATCGGCCCGCCTTCGCCACCGGGCCGGCTCAACGCATCCGCCGGCGCGGTCGAGATGGTCGGTGCGACGAGGTTGATCGCCACGATGCCCGCGAACCCGATGACGAGGCCCGCCGCCCCGCCGATGAGCCCCTGCACGAGCGACTCCCCCGCGACCTGGCCGACGACGCGGCCGTTGGACCACCCGATCGCCTTGAGCGTGCCGAACTCGCGCGTGCGCCGCGAGACGCCCGAGATCGTGAACAGCACCGCGAGCACGAGGGCGACGGCCAGCACGATGAGCGACAGCCACGTGCCGAGGTTGGTGATGAGGGCCGAGGCGCTCGACAGCGAGCCCGATACGGTCGAGGCGAGGTCGGCCTGCGAGCTGACGGTCGCGTCGGGCAGCTCGTCCTCGAGCGCCGCCTGCACCGACGAGATCGCGTCGGACGACTCGGCCTGCACGTACACGGTCGAGACGACGTCGCCGAGTCCCGACAGCTCTTGCGCGACGTCGAGCGGGATGTACGCGTTCGACGCCGTGTCGGCCTCGTCCGATGTGGACCCGACGATGCCGACGACCTCGAAGTCCGCGCCGCCGATGTCGATCGTGTCGCCCACGGCGAGCTCCTCGGTCGAGGCGTAGGCGGCGTCGAGGACGGCGACGTCCTCGCCGGCGTCGGAGGTCTCGAGCCCGCGTCCGTCGGTCACCTCGACCGCCGACAGCGGGCCGACCGCCGCGGCCGACGGGTCGATGCCCAGCACCGAGAACGACTCGATGTCGAACGCGCCGCCGCCGAAGGTCGCGCCGCCCTCACCGTTGCTCTGCTCCTGCGGGGCGACCATGACGTCGCCGCCGCCGTCCTCGGGGCGAGGGGGCAGCTCGCCCGAGAACGTCATGTTGGTGAGGCTGAGGGCGGCGGATGCCTCCCCCACCCCGTCGACGCCGGCGACGGTGTCGAGCGTCGAGGCGTCGAGGGTGCTGCGCATCGGCTCGCTCACCAGACGCGACTGGCTGAGTTCGGTGGTGCCGTCCTCGGCGGTCTCGCCGCCGTCCTCGGCGAAGTCGAATCGGGCGCCGCCCTGACCCGGCTCGGCCATCGCGCCCGAGACGGTGAGATCGGTGCCGACGCCGTAGACCGACTCCAGCGCATCAGCCTGCGCATCGCGCACACCGGCGGCCAGCGAGTTCACGATCATCACGAGGGCGATCGCGATCGCGAGGCCGGCGGCCACGATGATCGTCTGCTTCTTGCGGCCGGCCAGCTCCCGCCGCAGATAGGTCATGTACATGGGTCTCCTCCCGGCGGGCACGTTGCCGGCCGTCGGCAGGAAGCTACGGATCGCTCTCATGCGCAGCACCAGGGAGGGCTATGAAGACGTTATGAGGAAGCATCCGTCGTCATCGGGACCTCGCCCCCCGGGGGCGGGCACCGGATTCTCCCAGCGAGTGCATAGCGGCCTCCATAGGAAGTCCATAGGTAGGCGGCCACAATGGGACGCATGACCACGCCCGCCCCTGCCCTCCTCCGCCCCGACGGCTCTGCGCTGCGCGTGCTGGTGGTCGATGACGAGCAGATGCTCACCGACCTGCTGTCGATGGCGCTGCGCATGGAGGGCTGGGAGGTGCGGACCGCAGGCTCGGGCTTCGAGGCCCTGCAGGCGGCACGCGAGTTCGGCCCGGACGCGATGGTGCTCGACGTCATGATGCCCGACCTCGACGGCATGGCCGTGCTGCAGCGGCTGCGGCAGTCCGGCGACGACGTGCCCGTGCTGTTCCTCACCGCGAAGGACGCCGTGAGCGACCGCGTCGCCGGACTCACCGCCGGCGGCGACGACTACGTCACGAAGCCGTTCAGCCTCGAGGAGGTCGTCGCGCGGCTGCGGGGACTGATGCGCCGGGCCGGCACCGCGCACGCCGCCGGCGCCGAGCCGATCCTGCGCGTGGGCGATCTGACGCTCAACGAGGACAGCCACGAGGTCGAGCGCAGCGGCGACGAGATCGAACTGACCGCCACCGAGTTCGAGCTGCTGCGCTACCTCATGCGCAACCAGCGTCGCGTGGTGTCGAAGGCGCAGATCCTCGACCGCGTGTGGAACTACGACTTCGGCGGCCGGTCCAGCGTCGTCGAGCTGTACATCTCGTACCTGCGCAAGAAGATCGACGCGGGCCGTGAGCCGCTCATCCACACCGTGCGCGGGGTCGGCTACATGATCAAGGCCCCGCAATGACGGGCGAGCCCGCGCCCGCACCGGCGGGCCGGAAGGCGACGGATGCCGCACCCGCCGCGGGCGCGCACGACGGCGACGCACTCCCCCGGCGCACTCCGTGGACGCTGCAGCGCAAGCTGATCGCGACGGTGGTCTCGATCACCTCGCTGATCCTGGTGCTCGTGGGCGTCACCACCAGCGCGATCCTCGGCAACGTGCTCGAGGCGGGACTCACCAGCGACCTCCGCGCGCAGGCGCAGCGCATGGCCGCCGCGGCGCGGCCGTTCCTGCTGGCGGGCATGACGGCGGAGGAGATCCTGGCGCAGCAGCCGGTCGCCCCCGGCACGCTGTTCGCGGTGCAGACCGTCCCCGGGCTGCCGACCGCGGCCTACACCGACGACGACGGGTCGGTCATCCCCCTCTCCGAGGACCAGATCGCGCAGCTCATCACGAGCATCCCCGAAGAAGGCCCGCTCGTCGTCACGATCGACGACATCGGGACGTTCCGCGTCGACGGCGAGCGCACCGGCCCCGCCGACCAGTCGGTGGTCGTGGTCGGCGTCGCGCGCGACAAGGTCGCGGCGACGATCGGCCAGATGCTCACCACGATCGGACTGCTCACGGCGGGCGGACTGGTCCTGCTCGCCGCGGCCACCGCCTGGACGATCCGCGCCGGTCTCGCGCCCCTGCGCGCGGTGGCCGACACCGCCGCCCGCGTGTCGCGGCAGCCGCTCGACCAGGGCGCGGTGTCGATCGCCGAGCGGGTTCCCGCCGCCCAGGCCGATCCCCGCACCGAGGTTGGTCAGGTCGGCGAGGCGCTGAACACCCTCCTCGACCACGTCGACGAGTCGCTCGCGGTGCGTCAGCGCAACGAGGAGCGCATGCGCTCGTTCGTCGCCGACGCCAGCCACGAGCTGCGCACGCCGCTGGCCTCGATCCGCGGCTACTCCGAGCTGTCGCTGCGCGCGCTCCGACAGGCGCAGCGGACGGGGCGTCCCGCCCGCGAACGCGCCGGCACCGACAGCGCCACCGTCGAGAACACCGAGGAGTCGCTCGAACGCATCCAGGCGCAGTCGCTGCGGATGACCTCGCTCGTCGAGGATCTGCTGCTGCTCGCGCGGCTGGACGAGGGCCAGGAGCTCGTCTTCGGGACCGTCGACCTCACGCGGCTCGCGATCGACGCGGTGGGCGATGTGCGCGCCACCGGCCCGGGCCACACGTGGGTGCTCGAGGTCGGAGACGAGCCCGTGCTGATCGCCGGCGACAGCGGCCGCCTCCACCAGGTGGCGGCGAACCTCCTCGCCAACGCGCGCACGCACACGCCCGAGGGCACCACCGTGACCGTCGGCGTCGCCCGCGAAGGCGACACCGCGGTGCTGCGCGTGCACGACGACGGACCCGGAGTCGACCCCGCGGTGAGGGACGAGCTGTTCGAACGCTTCGCCCGCGGCGACCGCTCGCGTGCGCGGCAGACCGGCGGCACGGGTCTGGGGCTGTCGATCGCCCGCGCGATCGTCGAGGCGCACGGCGGTTCGATCTCGGTCGCGAGCGACCCGGGCGACACCACGTTCGAGGTGCGCCTGCCCGCGCGTCCGGCCGATCCGGCGCCGACGGACTGAGTGCCGGCAGGCACCGCGCGTTTCGTCTCGCTCGTCCCTCGCTCGCTCAACGACCGGAACCCGCGCCCGTTCAGCGGGTCCGGTCGTTGAGCGAGCGGAGCGAGACGAAACGTCCCCACCCGCGCGCAATCGGCGAATCCCGGTCGTTGAGCGAGCGGAGCGAGACGAAACGTCCCACCCGCGCGCTCGGATCAGTAGCCGCTGAACGCGTCGGTCGTGATCGACCGCGCGCGCTCGAGCGCGGGCGCGAGGTCGGCGATGAGCCCCGCAGGACCCGAGATGTACGCGTGCCGGGCGCCGATGTCGGGCACGACCCGCAGCAGACCGTCCGCGTCCAGGCGCACGCCCTGCGCCCACTGCCAGTGGGCGGGGAGGTCGTCGGGACGCGTGCGCGTGAACACGATCACGCGGGCACCGGATGCCTCGATCTCGTCGCGGTATGCCAGGTCCGCGCCGTCGGACGCGACGTAGACGAGCACGATGTCGCGGTCACGCCCGGCGAGGCGGGCGTGACGCAGCTGCGAGACGAACGGGGTCACGCCGATGCCGGCCGCCACCATGAGGATCGGCGCGGTGTCGCGCGTGGGCAGCAGGAAGTCGCCCCACACACCGGTGATCGCGAGCCGGTCGCCCTCCCCCACCGCCGCGAGCGCCTTCTTGAACGAGCTCTGCGGCTGAGAGCCGCCGCCCTCCTTGAAGGCGACCTTGAGGATCGGAAGGTCTTCGGGCGCCGACGCGATGCTGAACTCGCGCCGCGTGCCGCGGGCATCGGGGTGCCGGTGCGGCACCTCGAGCTCGAGGTACTGCCCGGGGCGGAACGACAGCCGGTCCTGCACGCGGAACGTCAGCTCGCGGACGGTGGGGGTCGGCTGCGCGCGCGAGACGAGCGTCAGCCGCACCGCGGTGCGCACCGCGAACGCGAAGGCGACGAGGTTGCCGATGAGCAGCGCCCGCTCCTGACCGAGTGAGATGTCGCCGACCGGGATCGGCCACCCCGCCAGCACACCGACCACCGCCGCGACGGTGAACTGCTGCCAGCGACGCGGGGGCAGCGTGAGGGGCTCCGAGAGCATGAACGCGCCGAGGAACAGGAACGGCGACGACCACAGCACCGGCCACAGGATCTCGAACAGCTCGACGTCGAGACCCGCATCCTGGTACTGGATCGAGGTGCGGACGACCGCGACGGCCACCGCGATCACGACGAAGCCGGCGACCACCCGCAGCTTCTCGGTGCGTACCAGCACCGCCACGCCCAGTACGATCACGGGCCCGGCGAGCGCGGGCGTGCCCACCCACCACGACGACGCGCCGAGCGCCGGCCACGCGACGCTCAGCAGCGTCAGCACGGTCGCACCGACCGCCGCCGGGTTGAAGATGTGGCGGCCGCGCCACGCGAGGAGGTACTTCGACAGCGACGCGACGGCTCCGGCGATCGCGATGCCTGCGAGACCGGTGAGCTCGAGCGTCGGCCGCAGCACGAACAGCAGGATGTGCGCCGTGATGAGCGACGACTCGATGCGCCACGGCAGGTTCAGCACGCGCTGGGCCGCGGCATCCACCCCGGCGCACACCGCCACGAGCACGATGAGCGTCACGACCAGCTGCAGCGGATCGGGCCCGACCAGGCCGAAGAACGACAGCAGCAGCGAGATCACGGCGAGTGCGGCGAGCGCGAGATACACCAGGCGGTACATCGAGACGCGGCCGAGCACGGCGAAGACGCGGTTCCACGCCGCGGTGAGGGTGCTCAGCACGTCACACCGCCTGGAGGGGCTCGTCGGCGCCGGCGGGCGGGATGACGCGGATGCCGTCGCCCGGGCGCACGTCGCCGCCCCGCAGGACGATCGACATGACGCCCTCGACGCCGATGCCCGCGACGAGCGTGATGCTCTCCCGGGTCGGTTTGCTGAATCGATGCTCGTCATCGCGGGCCACCGCGACCACGCGTCCTGCGGCAGAGTCGGTCACCGTTCCAGGCTATTCGCTCGCGAAGCCGGCGCGGTCCGGGGCCGCCCGTTCCCCGCGCACGAACAGCTCGGCAACGCACCCGGGCGACCACTCGACCCGGCCGTCGGTCGTCATGCGCACCCACTCCACGCCCCACTCTCGCGCGAGGCGCGGGCCGCCGTCGAAGAACAGCGCAGTGGCGACGGCATCCGCCCTCATCGCGTCGGGAGCGGTCGCCCACGTCGCCGCGATCGTGCGCACCGGAAGGCCCGTGCGCGCGTCGAGCACGTGGTGCAGCGGCGTCCCCGTCGCCGACGGCCACGCGCGCCGATTGGTCGCCGACGCGCACAGCGCGGCATCCGTCACCTCCCACACCCCGATCGCGCGACGTGGGTCGAACGGATGCTCCAGTCCGATGCGCTGCGCACGCCCGCGCACAGCCAGGTCGCCGCCGGCGTCGACGATCGCGTCGCCGGGCACCGCGCGCCGCACGACCCCGAGCACGAGGTCGACGAGGCGGCCCTTGCCGAGTGCGCCGACGTCGACGAGCGCCGGTTCGCGCACCTCGAGGACTCCCCCGTGCCACCGCACGAGGTCGCGCCAGCGCTCAGGAGCCGCGCGCGGGCCGTGCGCGGCGAGCCGGTCGTGCAGGGAGTAGTCGGCGTCGTAGCCGAGCCGTTCGAGCGACGCGCCGACGAGAGGGTTCACGGCGCCGTCCGTGGCGTCCGAGAGCGCGGCGTACGCGTCGAGCAGGGGCCCGGCGTCGGGAGGGGCGGGCACCGCGCCCGCGGCGCGTGCGAGGGCGCGCACGGACGAGTCGGCTCGGAACCTCGACCAGGTGCGGTCGAACGCTTCGATCACCGCGCCGACTTCGGCGCGCGCAGCCTCGTCCAGCGGTGCAGCGGTGACGATCTCCCACGTCGTGCCGATCGCGTCGAAACGCCACGACGCCGGATCGCCCGCCACGGTCAGCCCGCCGCTTCGGCCTTGATCGTCTCGATCGCGTCGTTGAATCCGCCGCTGGTGAGCGACGAGCCGGCGACGCGGCTGACCTGGATGTCGTCGATGTGCTGCCCCTCGACGACCTCTGCGATGCCGCCGATGAACTGGCCCTGGTACTGCTCGGATTCGCTCTTCTGAGGGTCTCCGGTGACCTCGACCGACGTGATGACGTCGTCTTCGAGGGTGACCGTGACGGTGATCTTCTCGACGGACTCAGGCGTCGCGTACGAGCCGTCGGCCGTGTAGGTGCCGTCGGCGTAGGTGCCGGCGCCGGAGTCCGTGGAACCGGAGCCGGAACCGGCACCGGAGCCGGAGCCCGAGTCGGCCGGGGCGTCGTCCGCGGCGCTGGAGTCGCCGGGCGCGCAGCCGGCGAGCAGCGCGATGCCGGCGGCCGCGGTGAGCACGGCGCCGGCGCGGGCGGGACGGGAAGCGAGTGCGGTGCGGATCATGAAGGTCCTCCTGGCTCGTGGGGGTCGACGCAGCGCGTCGTGGGGCATCCTCGCAACCGCTCCTATGAGGAGCCTTTGAGCGCGGCGAGGGGTGATCGGGCCACGAGGGCCCCGGTCGCGCCCGGCGTCAGGCCGCCCCGTCGAACATGCTCGTGACCGAGCCGTCCTCGAAGACCTCGTGGATGGCGCGGGCGAGCAGCGGAGCGATCGGCAGGATCGTCAGGCTCGGGAACCGTTTGGCGTCGGGGATCGGGATCGTGTCGGTCACGACGACCTCGTCGATCGCCTCGCTCTGCAGGCGCTGCGCCGCGGGGTCGCTGAAGATCGCGTGCGTCGCGGCGACGATGACCTTGACCGCGCCGTTCGCCTTGAGCGCCTCGGCGGCCTTGACGATCGTGCCGCCGGTGTCGATCATGTCGTCCACGAGAAGGCACACCCGGCCGTCGACCTCACCGACGATCTCGTTCACCGTGACCTGGTTCGCGACGTTCGGGTCGCGACGCTTGTGAATGATCGCGAGCGGTGCGCCCAGACTGTCGGACCACGTGTCGGCGACACGCACGCGCCCGGTGTCGGGCGAGACCACCGTGAGAAGCTCGCGGTCCTGCGCGCCCAGCGTGCGCTCGAAGTACTCCAGCAGCACGGGCTTGGCGAACAGGTGGTCGACGGGCCCGTCGAAGAAGCCCTGGATCTGCGCCGCGTGCAGGTCGACGCTCATGACGCGGTCGGCGCCGGCGGTCTTGAACAGATCCGCGACCAGGCGGCCGCTGATCGGCTCGCGCCCCCGGCCCTTCTTGTCCTGCCGCGAGTAGGGGAAGTACGGCGCGACGACCGTGATGCGCTTGGCCGACGCGCGCTTGGCCGCGTCGAGCATGATGAGGGTCTCCATCATCCACTCGTTGACCGGCGGGCCGAAGCTCTGGATGAGGAAGAGGTCGCAGCCGCGGATCGACACTTCGAACCGGGTGAGGATCTCACCCGAGGCGAACGTGCGGTACTCGGTCGGCACGAGCTCGGTGCTCAGGTGCTCGGCGACCTCCGTGGCGAGTTCGGGATGCGAACTCCCCCGCGCGATGACGAGGCGCTTCTTCGTCTTGGCGACGAGCCCGGGGGCGATGTCGTTCGCCCGGTCGAGCTCAACGGTCTTCTTCTTGCGCCCCATCGTCCGCCTTCTGTGCGGACCGAGCCTTCGCCGCGACGTCCGCAGCGCCCGTACCCGGTCTGTTCTTCTCGACCCACCCCTCGACGTTGCGCTGAGGGGCCACGCTCAAGGCGAGTGCACCGGCCGGCACATCCTTTCGGATGACCGCCCCCGCCCCCGTCTTCGCGCCGTCACCCAGCCTAACGGGCGCGACGAGCACGGTGTGCGAGCCGGTGTGCACCTCGTCGCCGATCAGGGTGCGGTGCTTGTCCACGTCGTCGTAGTTGGCGGTGATGGTGCCGGCGCCGAGGTTCGCGTGGCTGCCGACCTCGGCGTCGCCGAGGTAGATGAAGTGCGGCACCTTGGTGCCGGTGCCGACCCGGACGTTCTTGGTCTCGACGAACGAGCCCACCTTCACCCCCTCGCCGAGCACCGTGCCCGGACGCAGGTGCGTGTAGGGTCCGACGCTCACGCCGTCGCCGACGACGGCGAGGTTCGCCTCGACGCGACGCACGGTGGCACCGGCTCCGATCTCGCAGTCGATCAGGCTCGTATCCGGACCCACGGTCGCGCCCTCCGCGATCGTGGTCGCCCCGAGGATGTGCGTGTTGGGCAGCACCGTCACGTCCGGCGCGAGCGTCGCCCGCACGTCGATCCACGTCGTGGCGGGATCCTGGATGCTCACGCCCTCGAGCTGCCAGCGGCGGACCGTGCGCGCGTTCAGCAGGCGCGCCGCCTCGGCCAGCTGCACGCGGTCGTTGACGCCGAGGGCGGCCGCGGCATCGGGTGCCGGCGAGGCGGCCACGGCCAGACGCGAGGCGCGCAGCAGCGCCACCACGTCGGTGAGGTACTTCTCACCCTGCGCGTTCGCGGTGCCCACGAGCGACAGGTGCGCGCGCAATGCGGGAGCCCGGAAGACGTACACCCCGGCGTTGATCTCGGTGACGGATGCCTCGGCCTCGGTGGCGTCCTTCTGCTCGACGATGCGCGACACGGTGCCGTCGGCATCGCGGATGACGCGCCCGTAGCCGGTGGCGTCGTCGAGCGTCGCGCTGAGCACGGTCGCCGCGACGGCGGAGTCGCGGTGGGTGCGCAGCAGCGACGCGAGCGTATCGGCCTCCAGCAGCGGGACGTCGCCGCTGAGCACGAGCACATCGCCCGGGAAGTCGGCGTCGAGCGCGTCCAGGGCGACCTCGACCGCCCGGCCGGTGCCCGGCACGTCGTCCTGGTCGACGACGACCACGCCGGGAGCGGCATCCGTCACGGCGCCGGCGACGAGGTCGCGCTCGTGGCGCACCACGACGACGACCCGTTCGGGCTCGAGGGCCAGTGCCGTCTCGAGCACGTGGCCGACCAGCGGGCGGCCGCCGATCGGATGCAGCACCTTGGGCAGGCGCGACTTCATGCGCGTGCCCTGGCCCGCTGCGAGGACGACGACGGCCAGACGGGAGGAGAGGGTCTCGGTCATGCTCCGCCGCCAGGACTCGAACCTAGACCTCACAGCTCCAAAGGCTGTCGTGCTGCCATTACACCACGGCGGACCGCGGCCCTCCGGAGCCCCGGTGGCCGCCCGTCAAGTCTGCCAGACCGTCCATGGGTCACTGAGCCCCGAGAGGTCGCTGAGCGGGTCGAAGCGGCGCGCGCCACGATAATGGGGACATGACGGCGCAGAGCGACGAGGTGGATCGCATCGTCGAGGCCTGGACGACGCAGCGCCCCGACCTCGACTTCTCGCCGCTGGGCGTGCTCTCGCGGGTCGACCGGCTCTCGCGCCACCTCGACCGCGCCCGGCGCGACGCCTTCCGCCGCAGCGAGCTCGAGCCGTGGGAGTGGGATGTGCTCTCGGCGCTGCGCCGCGCGGGCGAGCCGTTCCAGCTGAGCCCCAAGCAGCTGCTGCAGCAGACCCTGGTCTCGAGCGGCACCATGACCAACCGCATCGACCGGCTCGTCGGCCGCCGGCTCGTGCGCCGCGAGGCCGACCCCGGCGACGGCCGCAGCATCCTGGTCACCCTCACCGACGAGGGGAGGATCCGGGTGGATGCCGCGATCACGCGCCTGGTCGACGCCGAGGCCCTGCTGCTGGACGCGCTGTCGCGCGCCGATCGCGAACGCCTCGCGGGCCTGCTGCGCAAGCTCAGCCTCGGCTTCGACACCACCGCGTGAGCCGCGGCGCGATCAGCCGAGCTGCTCGGTCAGCTCGAACCAGCGCTCCTCGACGCCGTCGCGCTCCTTCTCGAGCTCGGTGATCTTCGCCATCTCGGCGCCGAGGCCGACGTAATCGGACTGGTCGTGGTCGGCGAGCGCCGTGCGGGCGGCCGAGATCTGGGCCTCGAGCTTCTCGAGGCGCCGCTCGAGCGCCGTGACCTCCTTCCGCGCGGCGCGCAGCTCGGCGCCGTTCAGCGACGACGCCGGAGGGGCGGAGGCCGCGGCGGATGCGGCATCCGCCGCCTTCGCGACGTCGTGCGCGGAACGCTCCCGCTCGCGCAGGCGCAGGTACTCGTCGACGCCGCCGGGGAGATGGCGCAGGTGACCGCTGAGGATCGCGTACTGCTGGTCGGTGACGCGCTCGATGAAGTAGCGGTCGTGCGAGACCACGAGCAGCGTGCCCGGCCACGAGTCGAGGAGGTCCTCGATCGCGGCGAGCATGTCGGTGTCGAGGTCGTTCGTGGGCTCGTCGAGGATCAGCACGTTGGGCTGCTCGAGAAGGATCAACAGCAGCTGCAGCCGACGCTTCTGGCCGCCCGAGAGGTCCTTGACCGGGGTCGACAGCTGCGCGCTCTGGAAGCCCATGCGCTCCAGCAACTGGCCCGGAGTGAGCTCCTGAGCCTTGGATCCCGCCCCGAACGTGTAGGTCGTGCGCAGGCGCGAGATGACGATGCGCACCGGGTCTTCGAGGTGGTCCTCGAGCTCGTCGAGGCGCTGCGACAGCGTCGCGACCTTGACGGTCTTGCCGCGCTTGACGCGGCCCGAGGTGGGCTCGACGTCGCCCGAGACGAGCCCGAGCAGCGTGGACTTGCCCGCGCCGTTGACCCCGAGGATGCCGGTGCGCTCCCCCGGCGCGATGCGCCACTCGACGGGGTGCAGCACCTCACGGCCGTCGTAGGCCACCGACGCGTCGAGGAGGTCGACGACGTCCTTGCCCAGGCGCGAGACGGCGAGCGACTGCAGCTCGGTCTTGTCGCGGATCTCGGGTACGTCCGAGATGAGCGCGTTCGCGGCGTCGATGCGGAACTTGGGCTTCGAGGTGCGCGCCGGCGCGCCGCGGCGCAGCCACGCGAGCTCCTTGCGCGCGAGGTTCTGGCGGCGGGCTTCGATCGCCGCCGCCTGCCGGTCGCGCTCGACGCGCTGCAGGATGTACGCGGCGTACCCGCCCTCGAACGGCTCGACGATGCGGTCGTGCACCTCCCACGTGGCCGTGCACACCTCGTCGAGGAACCAGCGGTCGTGCGTCACGACCAGGAGTCCGCCCTGGTTCGCCGGCCAGCGCCGCTTGAGGTGGTCGGCGAGCCACGCGATGGCCTCGACGTCGAGGTGGTTGGTCGGCTCGTCGAGGAAGATCACGTCGTGGTCGCCGACGAGCAGCGCGGCCAGCGCCACGCGGCGGCGCTGCCCGCCCGAGAGGCCCGTGACCGGACCGTCCCAGTCCAGGTCGCCGAGAAGACCTGCGATCACGTCGCGCGTGCGGGGGTCGCCGGCCCACTCGTGCGCCGGCTGATCGCCGACCACGGCCTCGGCGATGGTCAGACGGTCGTCGAGGGTGTCGGCCTGGTCGAGCACGCCGACGCGCACGCCGCCACGCACCGTGACGCGGCCGGAGTCCGGCTCGAGCCGGCCCGCCAGCATCGCGAGCAGGCTCGACTTGCCGTCGCCGTTGCGGCCGACCACGCCGATGCGGTCGCCCTCGTCGACGCCGAGCGAGACGCGGTCGAAGACGACCTTCGTCGGGAACTCCAGGTGCAGGGCTTCAGCCCCGAGCAGATGTGCCATGTCCCCTCAAGGCTAGGCGAGTCGCGGGCGTCGCCCTCACCCTCGTCCAGGTGCGGGCGGTACCGGGCGGCGGTCAGTACCAGATGCTCAGCCGCGGCGTGACGTGCCACGAGAGGATGCGGGCGGCGGTGGCGGCCGCCGTCGACGTCGCGCGCCCTGCGGCGGCGAGAGTCGCGAGCGACACGCCGCCCAGGTACACCGCCGACAGCTCGGTGACGCCGAGGGCGACCTCGACCGCATCCTCGACCGCGTCGCCCGCGAGCCGGGTCACGCGCCCCGCGCCGTCGGCGCCGACCTCGAGCAGGTAGCGGCCCTCGGCGATGCCCAGCGGGTCGGCCACATCGAGCACGAGGCGTCCGGCCGTCTCGTACCGGCGCGCCTCGAGCGCCGCCGGCACGTCGAGGATCCGCACGTACTGGTGGTCGCGGACGGTCACCGTCGCCGCGCGCTGGTCGGCGATCATCCACAGCAGCGGCTCGTCCGTCGACAGCTCGTTCGCGTGCACCTCGGCGACCAGATCGAGCTCGAGCAGGAACCGCCACAGCCCCGCGTAGGCCTCGTCGTCCTCGGCGACGAGGTAGTGCACCGTGACGGTCGCCTTGGTGAAGTCGTCGTGGTTCTCGCGCACCGCGTACACCGCGAGGCCGCGCACCTGGCCCGACGCATCGGCGTACTGCACGGCACGCTTGTCGCCGGCCTTCTCGGCGTCGGGCCGCGTGCCCGCGATGTTGTCCCAGTGCCCTGCCGGCACGTCGATCTCGCCCGGCACACGCAGCCGCGCGCGCTCGTGCACGACCGGCAGCAGCTCGCGCAGCTTCTCGCGCGGGACGAAGTCGACGCGGCCGTCGGGGCGCGGGCCGATCCACTGCGCGCGCTTGGTCTCGATGCGCCACGACGCCGCCGGGGCGGCCGGGGCGAATCCGTACCGGCCGTACAGCGTCGACTCGCTCACGGTGAGCATCGCCATCGGCACGCCCGCCGCGTTCGCGGCGCGCAGCTCGCCCTCGAGCATGGCGCGGGCGATGCCGCGCCGCCGGTGCGTCGGCGACACCGTGACCGCCGAGATCGCGCACGACGGGATCGCCGCGCCGCCGGGCACGGTGAGCTCGCCGAGCCACGACGCGATCGTCGCGACGGGGGCCTCGGGCACCGGCGCGACCGGGTCGTAGACGCCGGTCACGCGGCGATAGCCGCTGCGCTCCTGCGAGGCGGCGATCTGCTCGGCGCTGCGCTCGCCGTCCTGGAAGCCGCGTGCGACGACCTGCAGCCACGCGCCGAACGCGTCGCCGTCGACGTCGAGGCGGCGGTAGTCCAGACCGCCGGAGGCGAGGCGCTCCCGCGACTGCTCGTCGACCGGTCCGGCGCGGAACGCGGCGCGCTCCGCCTCGCCCGCCGATGACAGGACGGTCTGGTCGGGCATGCTCATGGCGTTGTTCTCCTTCGTGCGTGCAGTTCGGTGCAGGCTCGGCGGCGGCGACCGGTCAGGCGGGCACCACGCGCGCGCCGGCGACCGGTCCGTGCACGTGAAGCGCCTCGTAGCCGGCGGCCGACAGTGTGATCTGCAGTTCGAGCGCCGACTCGGGGTCGGCGGTCAGGAATGCCAGCGTAGGCCCAGACCCCGACACCATGCCCGCGAGTGCCCCCGCGCTCTCACCGAGCTCGAGGATCTCGCGCAGCTCGGGCCGCAGCGAGAGCGCCGCGATCTGCAGGTCGTTGCGGGTGTGCTCGGCGAGCGCCACCGGATCGCCGGCCCGCAGGGCGTGCAGCACGGCCGGGTCGACGTCGGGCATGCCGGGGATCGCCCCGATGTCGGGTCGCGCGCGGAGCGCGTCGAGGTGCGCGTAGACCTCGGGGGTCGACAGTCCGGTGCCCGACGGCACGACGACCCAGTCGAAGCGCCCCTTCGCCAGCGCCGGGCTGAGCTGGTCGCCGCGGCCCGTGCCGACCGCCGTGCCGCCCATCAGGGCGAAGGGCACGTCGGCGCCGAGTCGCGCGGCGAGCTTGTGCAGCTCGGCGGTGCCGAGCTCGGCACCCCACAGCGCGTCGCACGCGACGAGCGCGGCCGCGGCATCCGCGGATCCGCCCCCCATGCCGCCGGCGACCGGGACGTGCTTGACGATGTCGAGGTGCACGCCGCTGTCGTACCCGATGCGCTGTGCGAGCAGCCTCGCCGCCCGCACCGCGAGGTTGCGGTCGTCGGCGGGCACCCCCGAGACGTCGACCGTGCCCGAGATCGTCACGGTGAACTCGTCGGAGGGCGTCGCCCAGAGGTCCTCGTAGAGCGAGACCGCCTGGTACGCCGACGCGACGTCGTGGTAGCCGTCCTGCTGCACGCCGCCGACCTCGAAGAAGAGGTTGAGCTTGCCGGGAGAGCGCACACGGACCGTCTCGGCGGCGAGGGCCTGGCTCACCGGTTCGCCGATTCCGCCCAGAGATCGACGTCGATGCCGTCCGACAGCGCGTCGATGCGCTCGAGTTCCTCGGCCGAGAACGCCGGGCCGTCGAGCGCGCGCAGGTTCTCGTCGAGCTGCTCCGTCCGCGACGCGCCGATGAGCGCCGAGGCGACCACCGGGTCGCGCAGCACCCACTGGATGGCCATCTGGGCCAGGCTCTGGCCGCGCTCGGTGGCGATGACGTCGAGGCCGCGCAGGGTCGCGAGGCCCTTCTCCGACAGCGTGCCGCTCGGCAGCGAGCCGCGCTGCTGTGCGCGCTGCGCGGGTCCGCCGCCGAGGTACTTGTCGGTCAGGAGGCCCTGGGCGAGCGGCGTGAACGCGATCGCGCCCATGCCCTCCTGCTTCAGCACGCCGGTCAAGCCGTCCTCGACCCAGCGATTGAGGATCGAGTACGCCGGCTGGTGGATGACCAGGGGCGTGCCGAGCGAGCGGGCGACGGATGCCGCGACCGCGGTGCGCTCGGCGCTGTACGACGAGATGCCGACGTAGAGCGCCTTGCCCTGGCGCACCAGGGTGTCCAGGGCGCCCACGGTCTCCTCGATCGGGACCTCGGGATCGACGCGGTGCGAGTAGAAGATGTCGACGTAGTCGACGCTCATGCGCCGCAGCGACTGCTCGGCGCTGGCGATGAGGTACTTGCGCGACCCGCCGTTGCCGTACGGGCCCTCCCACATGTCGTAGCCCGCCTTCGACGAGATGATGAGCTCGTCGCGGTAGGGCGCGAAGTCCTCGCGCATCATGCGCCCGAAGTTCGTCTCGGCGCTGCCGTAGGGCGGTCCGTAGTTGTTGGCGAGATCGAAGTGCGTGATGCCCCGGTCGAAGGCGTGGCGCAGCAGCGCGCGCTGGTTGTCGAACGGGATGTTGTCGCCGAAGTTCCACCACAGCCCGAGCGAGATCGGCGGAAGCGTGAGTCCGGACGCTCCGACGCGGCGGAACGACCCGCCGGGTGCGGAACCCGCCGCCGCGTAGCGGTCGTCGGAGGCGGTGTAGGGCCGGTGGAGGTCTCCACCGCGGGAACGGTAGCGCTGCGGGTCGGTCACCGGTCCAGGCTAGCGACGTCGCGCGCGGAACGCAGGTCGCCGCCGGTCTCGCACGCCCGCGGCAGGGAAGTGCCTGCGAAGAAACATCGACGACACATACAGCGCCTAGTGTGGGACCCAGCGCAGTCCCCTGCACCGCCGCGGCCCTCCGTGAGTTCCACCGGATGGCTGCATCCCTCGCCAGATGTCTGGACGTCGTCGGCGTTTCCCCTCGTCGCGAAGGAGGTTTCGATGCCCGCTCTGTCAGTGGTCCCCACGCAGCCGGATCCCTGGTCCGAACTGCTCGATCGTCGTGATGTCGTGCTCGATCGCGGCATCCTCCACCTCGTCCATGACACGGTCACGCCCGAGCAGGCCCGCATCGAGGATCTGCTGCTGGTCGCCGAGGCGCTCGAACGCGCCGGGATCGAGGTGACGCTGATCCGTCACGACCGCGCCGTCCCGGCCCTCGTCGTCGACGTCGCCGCGCGAGACGCGGCCTTCACCGCGCTCGGCGCGCTCTGCGAGCGCGAGCCGCTGTACGTCAAGGCCAAGCGACGGCCTCCCGAGCTGGCCCGCGCCGCGACGCGGCCCGGCGCCGAGCCTTCGGCGGTGCGGGTGTACCGGCCGCGCGTGAGCACGAACGGCACACTGCGCTACGGGGCCGCGCTGGGAGCGCGCGTGGAGTTCTGGCGGCAGCAGGAGGACCTCTTCGAGGCGCCCCACGACAACGCGCTCACGCGCCGGCTCGTCCCGCGCGCCGAGCTGAGCGTCACGACAGTGCAGCGCTACGGGCGCAGCTGGCGCACCTTCTCGGGGATGTTCGACCCGCAGCCGCACGAGTTCACCGAAGACGTCGACATCGTCTTCTCGTGGGTCGACGGCTCATCGACCGAGTTCCAGCGTCAGCGCGCAGCGCGCATGGCGGAGTACGTCGTGGGCGAAGGCGACGACGGGCCCGCACGGTACCGGCACGTCGACGAGCTCAAGTACGCGCTGCGCAGCGTCCACATGTACGCCCCCTGGGTGCGGCGCATCTTCATCGCGACGGATTCACCGGCACCCGCGTGGCTCGCCGATCACCCGCAGGTGACGATCGTGCGCAGCGAGGAGTTCTTCGCCGACCCGTCCGTGCTGCCCACGCACAACTCGCACGCCGTCGAGGCCCAGCTGCACCGCATCCCCGGCCTGGCCGAGCACTTCCTCTACTCGAACGACGACATGTTCTTCGGGCGGCTGGTCGAGCCGGAGCTCTTCTTCACCCCCGGCGGGCTGACGAAGTTCGTCGAGTGCGAGGTGCGGATCGGCGTCGGAGCGCCGGCCCCGCATCGCAGCGGTCACGACAACGGCCTGCGGGTCAACCGCGCACTGCTGCGGGAGCGCTTCGGACGCACCATCGTGCGCGACCTCGAGCACTGCGCGGCGCCGCTGCGCAAGAGTGTGATGGCCGAGCTGGAGAACGCGTTCCCGGACGACTTCGCCCGCACCGCGGCATCCCGTTTCCGCTCCGCGAGCGACATCTCGGTCACCAACAGCCTGTATCACTACTACGCGCTGATGACCGGCCGCGCCGTCGCCACGCACCGGCCTCGCGTGCGCTACGTGCAGACGACGCTGACGGCGTCGCTGCGGCGCCTGGAGCGGCTCGCGGCGCGCACCGACATCGACATGTTCTGCCTCAACGACGGCGGCGAGGTCGAAGTGCCCGAGGCGATCCGGATCGAGGCGATGCGCACCGCGCTGGAGCGGATGTTCCCGGTGCGCGCGCCGTGGGAGCGTGCGGAAGCGGCCGAGACCGTCCCGGCGACCCACGCCGGCCTGGTCAGCGGATCAGAGCGATCGGCTCGGTCGGCGCATCCCGCGGGGCGGTCGCGTCGTCCGCGGGCGCATCGCTGAGAGGGAGGACCCCCGCCGCCAGGAGCCGGTCCCGCGCCTGAGCCGCGTCGATGTGCTCGAGGATGTGCGGCACGTCGACCGGCACCACGGAATGCACGATCGTGTCGTCGTAGACGTGCACGAGGTTGAACGCCTGCGCACCGTCCTGCGGCCGCGTGCCCCCGGTGGGCACGGTGAGGTCCTGCGCGTAGCACGTGGACGAGGCGACCGACACCGGGATGCCGGCGAACGTCGCGAAGGTCGAGTAGTGCAGGTGGCCGGCGATGATCGCGCGCACGTCGGTGCCGCGCAGCACGTCGGCGAGGCTCGACTGGTCGAGCAGCTCGACGCTCGCGGCGAGCGGCAGCACGCTCGGCACCGGCGGATGGTGCATCGCGAGGATCGTGCCCAGCGGCGCGGGCGTCGCCAGCGCATCGGCGAGCCAGGCGAGCTGGCCGTCGGTGAGCTCGCCGTGGTGATGCCCCGGCACGGTGGAGTCGAGCGTGATCACGCGCAGTCCGTCCAGCTCGTCCACCCGGTCGATCGTGCCGGTGCCGGGAAGCTCGCCGAGAAGCTCGGTGCGGAACGCCGCGCGCTCGTCATGGTTGCCCATGACCCACAGCACCTGCGCCTCCAGCCGTTCGGCGAGCGGCTCGACGAGTTCGCGAAGGTGCCGGTACGCGTCCGCCTCGCCGAGGTCGGCGAGGTCGCCCGTGAAGATCAGGGCATCGGGACGCAGGCCGCTGGATTCGACCGCCTCCAGCGCACGGGCGAGCCGTTGCGCGCCGTCGATCGCGTCGAACAGGCGCGACCCGCCTGCTCGCAGGTGCGTGTCACTCACATGCAGGAGGATCCGCTCGGGTGCGGCGTACTCTGCGGTGCGCATCGTCTCGTCATCCTCGCCTCGACCACCGGGAATGCCCGCAGGCTACCCCCGCGATCGAAGCGAGCCCTGGCAACACGGTGAACGTTGCGTGAATGAGCGCGCTCAGACCGCGAGCGCGATCCGCACGAAATCCTCGATCGACAGCTCCTCGCCGCGGGCGGTCGGGGCGACGCCGGCGCGTTCGAGAGTCGCGGATGCCTCGGCAGCCGTGCCGCCGAGCACCGCGGCCAGCGCCTGCCGGAGCATCTTGCGCCGCTGCTGGAACGCGGCATCCACGATCTGGAACGTGCGCCGGCGCAGCGTCTCGTCGCCGCGCGGCTCGGCGTCGCGGCGGAAGCCCACCAGCACGCTGTCGACGTTCGGGACCGGCCAGAACACCTGCCGCGACACGGTGCCGGCCAGCCGCCACGGGCCGTACCACGCGGCTTTCACACTCGGAGCGCCGTACACCTTCGACCCCGGCGGAGCGGCCAGCCGCTCCCCCACCTCGGCCTGCACCATGACGACGCCGCGTTCCAGCGATGGGAAGGTCTCGAGGAAGTGCAGCAGCACCGGCACGCTCACGTTGTAGGGCAGGTTCGCGACGAGCACGGCGGGGTCGCCCGGCAGCTCCGTGATCCTCAGCGCGTCGGCGTCGACCACGGTCAGCGCCCCGTCGGCGACGCCGTGCGCGGTCGCCGTCGCCGGCAGGCGCTCGGCGAGCCGGTGGTCGATCTCGACGGCGGTGACGGATGCTCCGGCCTCCAGGATCGCGAGGGTGAGGGACCCGAGACCCGGCCCGACCTCGACGACGCGGTCGCCCGCGGACACCTCCGCGACGTGGACGATCTTGCGCACGGTGTTCGCGTCGACGACGAAGTTCTGGCCCAGCTTCTTCGTCGGCGTGACGTCGAGGTCGGCGGCGAGCGCGCGGATCTCGGCGGCGCCGAGGAGTGTCACGGGCATGCGTTCACTGTACCGACGCGCGGCGGCCGAGCCTCGCCCGCGCGCCGCACGACCACTAGCGTGACCGTCATGAACACGACAGGGTCGATCCCCGCCGACGCCTTCTCGCTGCGCAGTCAGTACGGGCGACGCGCGATCGGCCTCTCGGTCGCGGCCGCCGTCGGCGGCTTCCTCTTCGGCTTCGACTCGTCGGTGATCAACGGCGCGGTCGACTCGATCTCGCAGGACTTCGCGCTCAACGACGTGATCACCGGCTTCGTGGTGGCGGTCGCGCTGCTCGGGTGCGCCGCAGGCGCCGTCATCGCGGGCAACCTGTCCGACCGCTGGGGTCGCCTGCGTGTCATGTTCCTCGGCGCCGTCCTCTTCTTCGCGAGCTCGCTGGGCGCCGGCCTCGCCTTCGCCGTCTGGGATCTCGCGCTGTGGCGCGTGATCGGTGGCCTCGGCATCGGCATCGCGTCGGTCGTGGCTCCGGCGTACATCGCCGAGGTCGCGCCGCGCCAGATCCGCGGCGGGCTGGCGTCGCTGCAGCAGCTCGCGATCACGCTCGGCATCTTCACGGCCCTGCTGTCCGACGCGCTGCTGGCGAACACCGCCGGCGGCGCCGACAGCGTGCTGTGGCTCGGGCTCGAGGCGTGGCGCTGGATGTTCATCGTCGGCGTCGTGCCGGCCGCGGTCTACGGCATCCTGTCGTTCACCGTCCCGGAGTCGCCGCGGTACCTCATCGCCAAGGGCCGCATGGACGAGGCCCGCGAGATCTTCGCGCGCCTGGTGCCGCCCGCGGATCTGGACCACACGATCCGCGACCTGCAGACCACGATCGAGACGGACCGCAAGAACGCCGGCGTCTCGATCCGGGGACCGGTGCTAGGCCTTCAGCGGATCGTGTGGGTCGGTGTCATCCTGTCGGTCTTCCAGCAGTTCGTCGGCATCAACGTGATCTTCTACTACTCGACGAGCCTGTGGCAGTCGGTCGGTTTCGACGAGAGCAACTCGTTCACGATCAGCGTGCTGACCTCCGTCACGAACGTGCTGGTGACGCTCGTCGCGATCTTCCTGGTCGACCGCATCGGCCGCAAGCCGATCCTCCTCACCGGCTCGGTACTGATGACGCTGTCGCTCGCGCTGATGGCGCTGTCGTTCGTGTTCGCGACGACGGATGCCGAGGGCGAGGTCTCGCTCGGTGCGCCGTGGGGCCCGCTCGCGCTCGTGGCCGCCAACGTGTTCGTCGTCGGCTTCGGCGCGTCGTGGGGACCGCTGGTGTGGGTGCTGCTCGGCGAGATCTTCCCCAGCCGCATCCGCGGCAAGGCGCTCGGCGTCGCCGCCGGTGCCCAGTGGATCGCGAATTTCCTCGTCACGATCTCGTTCCCCGCGATGTCGGCCTGGTCGCTGCCCCTCACATACGGCATGTACGCCGTGTTCGCCGCGCTGTCGTTCGTCTACGTCGCCTGGCGGGTGCCCGAGACAAAGGGCATGGACATCGAGCAGACCGAGACGCTGTTCACGCGCAAGGCCGCTACGCCGGTGACCTGAGCGCGGGCGACCGGCGGCGCCGCCTGCTCATAGGATGGCGGGATGCCCTCGCTCGGCGAACTGATCGCACCCCGCCGACTCGGAAGAGACTTCCGGTGGCTGCTCGCCTCGTCGTGGACCAGCAACCTCGGCGACGGCATCGCCCTCTCGGCGGCGCCGCTGCTCATCGCCTCGATGACGTCGTCGCCCCTCCTGGTGGCAGCCGGCGCCATGATGCAGTTCCTGCCGTGGCTGCTGTTCGGACTGCTCGCGGGGGCCGTCGCCGACCACCACGACCGGCGGCGTCTCGTCATGCTCGCGAACGGCATCCGCGCGGTCATCGTGCTGGGCCTCGTCGCGTTCCTGGTGACGGGGACCGCGAACGTGTGGATCGTGCTGGCCACGGCGTTCCTCTACGGCACCGCCGAGGTGTTCGCCGACTCGGCGGGCAGCACGCTGCTGCCGATGCTCGTGCGCCCCGCCGACCTCGGGATCGGCAACGCCCGCATGCAGGCGGGGTACCTGGTGGGCAATCAGCTCGCCGGCCCTCCGCTCGGCGCGTTCCTGTTCGCCCTCGGGTCGTTCTGGCCGTTCCTGCTGCAGGTGCTGTGCGTGTCGCTCGCGGTGCTGCTCATCTCGCGGATCGCTCGCACGCCGGTGCCGCCGCACGACGCCGAGTCGCCCCGCAGCAAGAGCCGCGCGATCCGCGAGGGCCTGGGCTGGCTGCGCCGCAACCCGCCGGTGCGGACGCTCGTCATCATCATCCTCGTGTTCAACGTCACGTGGGCGGCGCCGTGGAGCGTCCTCGTCCTGTACGCAACCGAGCATCTCGGCATGGGTGCGGTCGGCTACGGTGCCCTCACCACCGCGTCGGCCCTCGGCGGCATCATCGCCATCACGAGCTTCGGCTGGCTCGAGAAGCACGTGTCGTTCGCGACGCTCATGCGCGTGTGCCTCTCGCTCGAGGTGGTCATGCACGTCGCCTTCGCGCTGACGACGTCCGGCATCGTGGCGTTCGTCATCATGTTCGGCTTCGGCGCGTACGCGTTCGTGTGGGGCACGATCTCGACGACCGTGCGGCAGCGCCTCGTGCCGATGGAGCTCCAGGGCCGGATCGCGTCGGTCAATATGGTCGGGGTCTTCGGCGGCCTCGTCATCGGCCAGCTTCTCGGCGGCATCATCGCCCAGACGTGGGGACTGACCGCACCGTGGTGGTTCGCCTTCGCGGGCTCGGCGATCACCCTCGCGCTGGTGTGGCGACCGATCTCGAACATCGCCGCCGCCAAGCCGGTGCTCGACGCAGACGAAGCGGAGCAGGCCAGCCGCGAGGACGAGCCGGGAGCCGGCGGCCTGCCGCTGATCGACTGACAGCCGCCCCGGCTCGCCGATACGTGAGCACGTGCACGCTAGACGATCCGGCCGTGCTGCGTCCCGCCGTGCTGGAACGCCCATGCTGCGGCCGCCGTCCGCGACGGCACGCCGAGTTTGGCGAAGATGTTCGACAGGTGACGGGCGACCGTCTTCTCGCTCAGATGGAGCGCCTGGGCGATCCCACGGTTGGACTCCCCTGCCGCGACGAGTCTGAGCACATCCATCTCTCGGGCGGAGAGCGGGTTGTCGGCTGCGACCCGCTCGGGGCGCAGCAGCGCCTGCGCCGCTGCCCGCTCACCGTCGTCGTCGAGCAGTGCGGCCAACGCCAGATGCGCCTGCGCCGCCTCCCACGGGCACCCGAGCCGCCGAAACGCGGCCGCCGCCGCGCGGAGTCCGGCTTCGGCGGCCTCGCTGCCGACACGTGCCGCCAGACGCCCACGGGCGAGCATCGCCTCCGCCTTCACGGTCTCAGTGCCGACGACGGCGGCAGCCTCCTCCAGCGCGACGACGGCCTGCTCGGCTTCGGCCTCGGTGCCTGCCACCGCGAGCACCTCGGCGACCGCGGGCAGTGAACGGGCGCGCCGTGGCATCGGGGCTGGGGAGGTGAGCAGGCGCCGTGCTGTGGATGCCGCGGCCTCATGCTCGCCCGTCACGAGCAGCAGCCGCATCTCCTCGATCCGAGGCACGTATCCGCTGCGTCGCGCCCGCTCGAGGGCACTCGCGGCTCCGAGCAGGTCGCCACGGCGGCGCTGCACCTCAGCGAGCTCGGCCAGCGCTGCCCCGGCGGCCTGCGGCACGCCGTCGGATTCGTACCGGACCACGGCACGTTCCAGTTCGTCGATGGCGTTCTCGAGCGCGCCGCGGGCGCGCAGAATCTGACCGCGATGCAATGCGCACTGGCCGGTGAATGCCACGAGCTCGGGCTGCCGATCGCACCACACGCCCAGGGCGAACGTCCACTCCGCCATGCGCTGCAGGTCGCCGATCTGCTGGCAGGCCTCGATGCACGAGCAGTAGACCCGACCGGCTTCGACGGGCGAAAGAGTCCCGGCGAGCACGTCGACCATGGCCTCGTCCAGGAGAGCCACGCCGGCCGCGACGTCGCCGCCATCGATTCGACAGCGTCCGAGCCCCATGAGCGCCTTCGCCCGGAGCTCGACGTCGCCCGACTGCTCGGCGATCTCGAGCGCACGCTCCGCGCGATCGAGAGCCGAGTCGAGTCGTCTCGCCATGAGGTCGGGAACGATGCCGCTGAAGAGCAGATGCCCGATCGCGGCATCCGTCGACGGCAAGGCCGACGCGAGCCGCTCACCGCGACCGAGCCATCCGTTCGCGACGGCGGCCTCGCCATGGAGGACCAGCACCTCGACCAGGAACGCGGCGCACCGCACGGCCCGCCCGAGCTCGCCGTGCTGTTCGTACAGTCGACATGCGCGCGCCATCGCGTGCATGAAGTCCTCGTGGCGTCCGGCCAGCTGCGCCGCGGTGGCGAGGTCGGCGAGATCCGCGGCGGAGAGTGCGCCGCCGAGCTGCGACAGCTCCTGGTATGCGCTGAGCCATTCGCGACGCTCGTACGCGTCGCGGGCGCGTTGCAGGGCTTGGACGACGTCCATTGTGATTTCGACGATACGCCCGCACCGTCCGTGTCACGCCGCGATCGAGGCGACCTTCGCACGCTCCGTGATCCGCGCGGTGATCCTGCGCGCCACGAACTCGGCGTCCCGGCCGACTCCGGGAAAGACCATGCTCCCGAACCCGAATTGGAAGGGCAGCCCGCAGAAGAACAGCCCCGGAACATCCTCGGCGACTCCGCGGTACTCGCGCGGGTAGCCGTCGTCGCCGACGATCGGGATGTCGAGCCATCGATGTGCGAGATCGTACCCGGTCGCCCAGACGACGCCGCGGGCGTCGATGACGGTGCCGTCGGAGAGCCGCGGCAGTCCCTCGCGCGCCCCCACGAAACGACTCACGTTGCGGCTGACGCCGCGGGCGGCGAGATCTTCGCGGTGGATGCGGATCATCGGTCCGCCGCCGTGCCGGATCTCCTTCATCATCTTCCGGCCCACCGGCGTGCGCCGTGTGAGGATATGGCGCCAGGCGAAGACGACGAATGGCAGCAGGACGCGCGCCTTCCGCTCCTCCGGCCGGAACGGCAGCTGCCCGGGATCGCGACCGCACAGGGTCACGTCATGGCTCTCGGCGAGCTCGTACGCGATGTCGGTGCCCGAGTGCGCCGCTCCTACGACGAGCACCCGCCCGGGAGGCAGTTGGTCGGGCCGTCGGTACTCGCTCGAGTGCAGCTGCACGATGTCGGGGCGGAGTTCCGCGGCCTCGCGTGGCACCGCAGGGCGACCGGCGAGCCCGGTCGCGGCGACGACGTTGTCGCAGGTGATCCGGCCGCCGTCCACCACCACGAGGAAGCCGTCCCCGCTCCTGCTGACCCGCCGCACGGGCGTATGGGTGCGGACCCGGAGGCCGTGGGTGACGGCGTACGCCTCGAGATAGCCGGCCACCTCGTCGCGCGTGGGGAACGTCCAGGGGTCGCCGGGGAACTCCAGTCCCGGCAGCCCGTTGTACTTGCGCGGGCTGTAGAGCTTCAGCGACTCGTACTGGCGCCGCCATTGATCTCCGATGCGCTCGGCCGCTTCGAAGACGGTGTACTCCCGGCCCTGCTGCGCGAGGAAGTACGCCGTCGAGAGCCCGGCCTGACCGCCGCCCACGATGACCGTCTCGATGTGCTCGTCCATGATGCCGCTCCTTCGTCGATCGCGAGGTCGACGCTACGAGCGCAGCGAAGGCATAGCATCGGCAGAACGGCGCAATCCGCGTGCCGCGGCGTGGGTATTCCTTCGCATCGCGCGGCTCGGGGCGACGGGCTCGAGCGAGTGCCGCACTCGAGCCGGGCGATCAGGCGTCCTGCTCCCACGGGAGGCTGACGAGCGGCAGGATCAGCACCCGGCCGAGCACCGCGGTCGGGTGCTTCGCCATGTAGGCTGCGGCCTCGTCGATCGAGTCCGCCTCGACGAGGTCGTAGCCGGCGAACCATTCCTTGAACTCGGGGAAGGGTCCGTCCGTGATCAGCGTGCTGCCGTCGCGGACGACGACGGACTTCGCGTGCTCGGCGCCCGCGACCGGTGCGCCGGTGCCGAGCCGGCCGGACTCCTCGCCCTCCTTCGCCCAGGACTCCAGCATCCGCCGGTCTTCCTCCTGCGCCAGCGGCGAGCCGGACGAGTCGGTCATGTGGATCACGAGGTACTGCTGGGTCACGATGTTCCTCCTTGTGGGTGATGGTTCGGGACGGATGAACTCGATGCGCCTCGTCCCTCGGCGCTCGAGCCGGGGGCCGCGAGCCGGTCTCGGCGGCGAGCCAGGTGGGCGACCTCGGCGGTGTTGCCCGCCAGGTCGATCGCCCGCTCGTACGCCGCGCGAGCCTCGGCTCGGCGGCCCACGCGCTGCAGCAGCTCGGCCCGCGTCGCATGGAAGGCGTGGTGGCCGTCGAGGGCGGCGCCGAGTCGTTCGACGACGGCGAGGCCCACCTCGGGCGAGTCGAACTCCGACATCGCGATGGCCTTGTTGAGGGTCACGATCGGGCTCGGATCGATGTGCTCGAGCAGCCCGTACAGCGCCACGATGTGCGACCAGTCGGTGTCCCGCGCACGAGTGGCGCGCGCATGGACCGCGTTGATCCGGGCCAGGATGCCGTAGCGGCCGATGCTGGCGGTGCCGTGGGCGACGGCCGCCGGATCGAGCGCCGAGGAACGAGGCGTATCGAGAGCATCCTCCCCCTCGGCCACCAGCGCGAGGCCCTCGTCGAGGAGCGCGCGGTCCCACCTCGCGCGATCCTGCTCGTCGAGTCGCACCAGCTCGCCGTCGCTCGAGACCCGCGTCCCGGCGCGCGCCTCGGTCAGCAGCATGAGCGCCAGCAGCCCCGTGGCCTCGTCGTGCTCGCCGGATCGCGGCGCCAGCAGGTCGCGCACGAGGCGCGTCAGCCGGATGGCCTCGCCGGTGAGATCGCGCCGGACCGGATCCGAGTCGGGACCCGAGGCCAGGTATCCCTCGTTGAAGATCAGGTACAGCACCGCGAGCGCGCCGTCGACGCGCGCGGGCAGGTCGTCGCGCTCGGGAACGCGGTACGGGATGCGTGCCGCCCGGATCTTCGCCTTCGCACGGCTGATCCGCTGGCCCATCGTGGTCTCCTGCACGAGGAACGCGTGGGCGATCTCGGCCACGGTGAGGCCGCCGACGATGCGCAGCGTGAGAGCCACGCGCGCCTGGATCGACAACGCGGGATGGCAGCACGTGAAGACCAGCCGCAGCTGATCGTCCTCGATCGCGCCGACCGGCTCGGCCGGCGGTTCCTCGCTCAGCATGAACGCCTCCTGCTGCAACTGGTCCCGCCGCGCCTCGCGCCGCAGCCGGTCGATCGCCTTGCGGTGCGCGGTCGTCGTGAGCCACGCGCCCGGGTTCGGGGGGACGCCGTCGGCCGGCCACCGCTCGATCGCGACCGCGAACGCCTCGGCCGCCGACTCCTCGGCGATGTCGAGGTCGCCGAAGCGGCGGGCGAGACCGGCCACCACCCGGGTCCACTCGTCGCGGTGCAGGCGGGTGATCTCCGCGTCGGCGTCGGACGTCATCGGAATCACCCTTCTCTGGCCGGGTCGCCGATGCGGCGACCTCATCACAGCAACGAACGGCGTGCCGCGTTTTCGACACCGATCGCGGAATCGACCGGAAAGCCGGACGGAATCCGCGGCATCCGTCGAAACCCGCCGTCGCCGATCGTAGTCATGTCGGGGGGGATCACCCGATCCGCCCCGTCGACGAAAGGCCGAGCACATGCACGACGACGCATCGCACGACGACACGACCGGGGCGGCAATGGACGCCCGGCTGCAGCCCAAGGCGCGGGGCCACAGGTTCTGGAGCGAACTGGCGGAGGTGCTGCTCTCGATCCCGGCGGGCGTCGGGATCCGCATCGGAGGCTGACCGCGGCGGCCGTGCACGGCCCACGGATCGCGGGCGCGCAGGGCGGGTGCTGCTCGCGGGCGCGCAGGGCGGGTGCTGCTCGCGGGCGCGTGCCGGATCGCTACAGATTCAGCTCGGGTGCGGCGAGGATCCGGTCGATGGTGCTGCGCCCGAGTCGACTCATCGATGGGTTCGTCGTCGCGTAGTACCAGACGAGGCCGAGGGCCTGCTGCAGCGCCCACGCGGCACCGCGCCGCCAATCGTCGTCGTCCGCACCGATGTCATCGCGGAACCCCGCCCGGCGGTCTCTGTCGAGCAGATGCCATGCCGCAACCAGGTCGAGGGCGGGGTCGGCGGGACCGAATCCCCCGGCGTCGAGCACGCCCGCCAGTCGCCCGTCGTCGATCACGAGGTTGAACGGTGTCAGGTCCTTGTGCGACATCACCTGTCGCGCGGCGGGCGGAGTCGACCTCAGGTCGCCCCACGCCCGGCGCAGCCGCGCGACGGGGAGCACGCCCGCGCTCCTCGTCGGGCAGTGCGCGACCCAATCGTCGTGATCGGTCAGGGCACCACCCCGTCCCGACCCCGAGAACACGCGGCCGCCGACATCCACCGTCCGAAGTGCGACGATGAGCTGCGCCAGGTCTCGAGCGAACACCGATGAGGAGGCGACCGAATCCTCGGTCGCCACATCGCCTCGAATCCAGGACTGCACCGACCACGGCATCGGGTAGCCGAAGCCGGGACGACCGATGAACACGAGCCGGGGCGAGGGGAAGGGACTCGCCGCGGCGAACTCGGCCATGGCCCGCCCCTCCGCGACCAGAGCGTCGCGATGCGCCTCCGCGTCGGCCGGCCGTATCGGGAATCGAGCCGAATGGCGGGCACCGACCCGGAACACGTAGTTGGTCGTGGCCGCGGATTCCACGTCCTCGACCTCGACGCCCGGCGCGAACTGGTCATGCACGAGGCGTGCCGCAATCGCGGTGGGAAGCGCGAGTGCGTCCGCGTGCATCCCGTCAGGCTAGCCGGGCGTCGCGACCCCTGCCAGCCGGCCTCGTCGGTCGATCGTTACGTCGTCGTTACCGCCGTGGGGTCGTGAGGTATCGATCATAGCTTCGAATGTCGGAGGGGTGTTGGATGATGAACTATGGCTTTCTTCTCCGATCTCGGCGAGCACGTCGCGGTGTTGCGCGGGCTGCTCGGAGCAGACATCGCGGCAGACGCCCTGCCCGGCATCATGGCAGCCCTCGACGACGACGCGATCGTCGAGATCATCAGCGGCGCGTCGAACCTGATCAGAGCGGCCGAGAAGGTGCGGATCGTCGCGTCGGGTGTCGCGGCGGCGCGATCGACCCGTGAGCACGGGCATGGCGGGCTCGCCCAGAAGCGCGGCCACAACTCCCTCGCGGCACTGATCCAAGATCTCACCGGCGCCACCCGGGCCGACGCCGTCAAGCACGTCCGCCTCGGCGAATCGCTGCTGGCCGGCATGGGTGCCGCGCTGGACGATGGCGCCGGAGAGTCGACGGATGCCGCACCCGCCGGTTCACTCGACGCCGAGGTCGCGGCCGAACCGTGGCACGCGCCGCTGGGGCGCGCCCTGCTCGCCGGCACGATCAGCTCTGCGCAGCACGACGTGATCCTCCGCGGCCTGGGAGAACCTCCCACGGTCGACGACCCCGACGCCTCGAGGCACATCGCCGACGTGTGGTCGCTGGCCGCCGAGCAGCTCGCCGCCGAGGCTGGCGAGCGCACGGTGGAAGAACTCGCCAAGGCCGCCCGGACCGTGCGCGACCGACTCGACCCGGAAGGCGCCGGGCGTCGCTTCGATGAGCGCTTCGAGCGGCGATCGTTCCGCCTCGGGACCGACAGCGACGGCATCCGGCGGGCCTCCATCGCGTTCGACGATGTCGGCGGCGCGTGGATGGACGCCATCCTCGACAGCGCGCTGCGCCCACGACGTGGCGGCCCGCGATTCATCGACCCGGCCGAGAAGGAACGTGCGGAGCAGCTCGTGGCCGATCCGCGCACCAACGAGCAGCTCGCCTACGATCTGGTTCTCGACGTGCTGCGCGCCGGCGCCCTCGCCGAAGAGAAGACCGTCTTCGGCACCCGTCAAGCCGGGATCCGCGTGCTGATCACGGCCGACGACCGCGAAGCCCACGCCGACGGACGCCCGGCGATCGGTCTGCTCGAAGAGAGCCAGACCTCCGTTCCGGCCTCCCTCGCCGCTCAGCACGCCTGCGACACCGGCGGCGTCGAATGCACGATCGATCGTGACGGCAACCCGCTCCGCCTCGGCCGTGAGCACCGCCTCTACACCGCGAAGCAGCGCCTCACCCTCGCGCTCCGCGACGGCGGATGCCGGTGGCGAGGCTGCGACCGGCCTCCTTCCTACTGCGAGGCGCACCACATCGATCATTTCGTCGCCGACCACGGCCGCACCGACGTCGACCGCGGCATCCTGCTCTGCCGGTATCACCACATGCAGCTGCACCACGGCGGCTGGAGGATCACCCGCGACGGACTCGGCGACTTCGTCCTGCACCCGCCACCCGGTCGCGGAGATCCCCTCACCCTCGCGCCACGACTCACGCTCCGCTACGCCTGGGCAGGTATCGACCCTCCACCCAGACGGTTCCTGCCCGCCGCCTAGCGGGCGACAGCACGAGCCCCGTGGCCCGGAGCGTTGCATTGATCACCGTGCGACGTCGTTCCGATATCGTCACGCCACGCGCCGACATCGGGACGACGACACGACGCAACTCGGACGCACTTCCGCTCGCTGCCGCGAGGCGAACGGCGTGGGCGGGCACATCGCACTCACGTCATTGCGGATATGGCCGTGCGACCTTCGAAGCACGTACGAGCGCGTCCCACAAGACCGCGAGTCGCTCGACCCACGGCCCGGCCATCTGGCCGTCCTCGCACCGCGCGCGCACCTCCGCGAGTGGGACCCACGCCGCGTCGCGCACCTCTTTCGGATCCAGCGTCAACGTGGACCTTCGCACACCGTGGGCCACGTAGAGGTCGAGCAGAGCCGTGGCCTCGGTGACGCGTCCGACCAGCTCCAGTGACTCAGGGAGCGCGACGAGCCCGGTCTCCTCGCGAAGCTCGCGGACGGCGGCGTTCCCACTGGTTTCGCCGGCGAGCGCGCTCCCCGCCGGGAACTCCCAGCTCAGCGCCCAGTC